>NZ_WACR01000032.1 GCF_008806325.1 Salibacter halophilus | reverse complement strand
GGAGACCAGGTAGAAGTGATTACGAGGGGAGGAATAGTAGGTGGCACCGCGCTTTCCATCTCGCACGCACTGGGTTTCATGGAAGGCGAAAAAGGCATGTTCATGGCAAAACCCGCTGTGTACCCCTCAAATCCCAATAGTTCATTACCGACAAACCGCCAATTGCAGGTTTTTGACGGACTCTTTTTCGAGTACGATTA
>NZ_WACR01000031.1 GCF_008806325.1 Salibacter halophilus | reverse complement strand
TGTGGCTGATGTTGAGTTATTAATTGTCAGGTTTATCGTAATGGTACTATCACAGCCCGCTGCATTAGCAATCACATCAGTGTACGTTCCAGATGTAGTCAGGATCTGACCACTTGGAGCAGCATAACTACCGCAAGCTGTTGTTGTGATCGTACTTGTTGTGGGTTGGTTGATCGTAACATTAATCGTCATGATGCTATCACAACCCGCTGCATTCGGAATTGTATCCAT
>NZ_WACR01000030.1 GCF_008806325.1 Salibacter halophilus | reverse complement strand
ATCAACGAAACTGCTTGCAGCTCTTACACAGTTCCGAGTGGAGATGAGACGTACACAACGAGCGGAACATACATGGATACGATTCCGAATGCTGCTGGCTGTGATAGTGTTCTGACCATTAACTTAACTATTCAGAATACAACTGCAACGATTACAGAAATTGCTTGCGATAGCTACACCGTTCCGAGTGGCGATGAAACATACTCGGCAAGTGGGTCTTACATGGATACGATTCCAAACTCAGCAGGTTGTGACAGCATCTTAACGATCAATCTCACAATCAACAACTCTTCATCAGCCACACTGAATGAAACAGCTTGTAGCTCTTACACGGTTCCGAGTGGGGATGAGACTTACTCAATGAGTGGGACTTAC
>NZ_WACR01000029.1 GCF_008806325.1 Salibacter halophilus | reverse complement strand
TAAATGACCGAGTATTTCATGTGTCCCGGTTTGTCGCGAAAACTTGGCGAGGTTGAAATAATCTCCATTAGAACGGTGAAGCACATAAAGACTGTTGTTGAGCAACATCATTTGACTGGGATAACCGGTGATAGTAGCTGAAGGATCATCGTCAAACACTTCATTGATCCAAATCTCATTACCGCTGTGATCAAATTTTGTGATGAACTGGGGAACTGATTGTTGTGACAGTACATCAGGGACTCCTCCGTGAATGTAAATACCGGTACTGTCTACCAGTACTCTGAAAAACTCAGCTTCGTCATTCATGGAAGTATATTGATCAAAGCGTTTGTACCATTGTTCGTTCCCGTTGCTGTCGAGTTTGATCAACAGGCCATCAGCACCATGATGACC
>NZ_WACR01000028.1 GCF_008806325.1 Salibacter halophilus | reverse complement strand
GTTTATACTGATTCGTTTTATGTCGATACGGTTGGGTTCTTAAATACTTCGGTAAATTATGCTTCTTCTACTATTCCGGGGTGTGTTGGTGCGCAGGCTTCGGTGATGAATGCGTTTGGGGTGCCGCCTTTTTCGTACAACTGGTCCAATGGTGACACTCTTGCTTCTACTTTCTTTGATACGGGAACGCATTCTGTCCTTGTGACTGATTCTGTCGGATGTTCTTTCTCTGACACTTTTTATGTGGCTCCTGATTCATTGGCGCTTTGGGTTTCGGATACGGCTAGTTTATGTCCCGGAGATTCGGTTTTTTTGGCGACAACTGATACGACTTCTTCTTTCCCTAAAAGCTGGTCGGTTGTGACGCCTAATACTACTTTGAGTGATTCTGCTGATACGGTAGTTATTGAACCGATTGTCGGGGGCAATTATTCGGTGGAGCTCATTTACTCTGCCGGGAGTTGTTTGGATACGTTGA
>NZ_WACR01000027.1 GCF_008806325.1 Salibacter halophilus | reverse complement strand
GTGATGTTTGTATAAGTTCAAACTCAATAACACTAACAGGTGGAACACCAACAGGCGGCACGTATTCCGGCCCAGGAGTATCAGGAACTCAATTCGACCCATCAGTAGCGGGAATCGGCACGCATGTGATTGCCTATTCTGTAACAAACAGTAACGGATGTACTGATTCAGACACAACAAGTATTACAGTCAATCCATTGCCAACCGTTTCTTTCACTTCACTGGGTACATTCTGTGAAAGCGATGCAGCGATCACCCTAACAGGAGGCTCACCAAATGGTGGAACGTATTCCGGACAAGGCGTTTCGAATGGTCAATTCGATCCTTCAGCTGCCGGAGCAGGAACTTTTAGTTTGATTTATACCTATTCAGATCCGAATGGCTGTAGTGATACAGCAATGACAACGGTGACTGTAAACCCAACCCCACAGGTTACACTACCATCATTAACCGACAGATGTGTTGATGCCGGAGTTGTA
>NZ_WACR01000026.1 GCF_008806325.1 Salibacter halophilus | reverse complement strand
AGAAATTGCTGATGGTGCTGTGTTATCTTCAACCGTTACAACTGCTGTAGCAGATGAAGTGTTATTAGCCGGATCAGTCGATGTCAATGTAACCGTATTTGAACCGAGATCATTGCAGTCGAAAGTTGTTTTATCTAAGCTCAATGTAGGTGAAGTACAATTGTCTGTTGATCCATTATCGATACCTGATGTGGAAATTACCGCCTGACCATTTGCATCAAGTTGAACTGTAATGTTTTGTACCTGGACAACAGGAGGTATAGTGTCAATAACCGTAACTATTGAAGTTGCTGTTGAAGTGTTGTTACTGCCATCAGTTGCTGTTAATATTACGTTATTAGCACCTACATCATTACAATCGAATGAGGTTTGATCTAAACTGAGTGTCATTGAACAATTATCGCCTGAGCCATTGTCAATATCGCTTGTTGTTATATTAGCCTGGCCGTTTGCGTCAAGATATAAACTAATATCCTGTGCCAAGGCGTTAGGCGATGTTGTATCTAATACTGTAACAACAGCTGAAGATGTTGACACATTGTTGCTGCCGTCTGTTAC
>NZ_WACR01000025.1 GCF_008806325.1 Salibacter halophilus | reverse complement strand
ATTGTTGTCGTATTCTTTGATCACTTCAACATGCTGGCTGAAACCTGTCATGGTTGCAACCAGCATCATGAAAACTAAAATTGTTGATCTTACCATTTCACAACTTTTTTAGTAGTGATATTACCATCAACATCTTCAATGCGCATCAGGTAAACTCCTGCACTTTCAAGCTGTACACGACTTCTTTTTGACTCAATGCGTTTTTGCATGATCAATGAGCCACGTAAATCGTAAACGCTCACCTGTTTTATCCTTTTGCCGGATTCGAGGTTGTAATAGTTGTTGCTCGGGTTAGGGTAAACGGTTACTTGAGGTTGATTCACTTTACCGGGAATATCCTGCTCGTCACTCACGAACTCTGTTTGAAATGGAATGCTGGGTAAGTTGATTTTTCGAATAAGCATTCCAGTATTACTGGCGCCAATCGACCCTACTGTAATAATTGTGTTTTTTTTACTGGCGACAAATTGACCGCTTGGACCATATGGAAGTAATGTATCCCAAACTGTAATTCCATCATCTGGATTAATCTGACCATACCAAACATAATAGTTCCATCCATTTGAAGCTTTATAACCAGTATTTCCTACACCAAAAATACCAAAGTCATTAGAAGCTTTTAGAGCATTTACACTCATATCAACAGTATCATGGGAGTCATGAAGTTTACTTTTTACTTCAACAACATTTTGTAAACTCCAGTTCTTATCATAGAATTTTAAGTCACAATTCCATATAGAAGTTAAGTTTGGAAATAAAGTATAATAATCAAAACCTGTAATATACCCTTGATTAGTTACTCCTATTAAAGAGCCCACACTATCATAGGGCAATTCTGTAATATCCGGAGTTCCGTC
>NZ_WACR01000024.1 GCF_008806325.1 Salibacter halophilus | reverse complement strand
ATAGATTGATTTTGGTCAGAAATTGTTCTAACAAAGTAAATTCCGGGAGCTGCATTAATATTTCCAACTACTTGTTGGCCTTCCTGTACATCTCCTATTACTCTGCGCTCAATTACACTTCCCTGTGCATTGATTAATTCGTACTCTACATTCTTTGCTGATGAGCCAAAAGACATTGTAAACTCGCCTCTTGTAGGATTTGGATAGATTTTAAAACTATTGTGTTCTCCACCTATTAAATCCTCAGTGCTAGTATTCAATACTTCAACACATCTCGATGTGTCAGTGCAATTTCCACTTGTAATAACTACAGCATAAGTTCCATTATCTTCAGGAGTAAATGTATCGCTAGTGGCTCCATCTACCGGCTGACCGCTGTCACAGTCAATCCACTGGTAAGTTGCACCACTTAAATTAGCTATCAGTGTTGGTGTTAAATTCGTAATCGAAACATCCAAATCATAAACAGGATATGTTTCACTTACTGTACAACCGTTATCATCAGTAATTGTTACCGTATAATTACCACCTGATAAGCCATTCAATCCTGAGCTAGTAGATCCATTATTCCAATTGTAACTATATGGTGACGTACCACCATTAGCACTTACTGAAATCAAACCAATTTGATTTTCACAACCTGCATTAGGGTTATATGAATTTGTCATTACCTCAAGCTCATCCGGCTCAAAAATCGTGTAAGAAGCTGTAGCCTGACAACCGTTACCATCAGTTATTGTGACATTATGAGTTGTATTTACATTGAGTCCACTTCGAGTACTATCAGTATCTCCATTTCCCCAGTAGTAAGTGTAATTTCCAACACCACCTTGTCCTTCTACTGATACCATCCCCTGGTTATCTCCATAACA
>NZ_WACR01000023.1 GCF_008806325.1 Salibacter halophilus | reverse complement strand
CACGGAACTCCGGATATTACAGAATTGCCCTATGATAGTGTGGGTGCTTTGTTAGCAGTACTAGACAAAGGCTATTTAAGCGAAATTACAGGAAAGTTTAATGAGTTAGGGACTTTTGAGGTCTGGAGAACTCAATTAAAAGAATTTGATGAAAACTGGAACTATTCGAAGTCCTATTATATTACTTCCTCAATTGAATCAAGCTTTGATACAACATCTTTAACTTCATATGCACTTGAAAAATCCAATAAATTTGGTTTTTGTGGAGGTGGAATTTTTGCTTACAGAGATTCTGGAGTTACATATGCTAACGTTTGGTTTGGTCAAATTAACCCTGATAATGGAATTACGGTTTGGGATACATTGTTACCAAATGATGCAGCAGTCAATCATATAACTAAGAATGAAAATGCTGTTATTGCAGTAGGAGCTACAGGCTTCAGTAATACTGGCATTAAAGTTTGGAAAATCAACTTACCCAGCATTCCATTTCAAACAGAGTTCGTGAGTGACGAGCAGGATATTCCCGGTAAAGCGAATCAACCTCAAGTAACCGTTTACCCCAACCCGAGCAACAACTATTACAACCTCGAATCCGGCAAAAGGATAAAACAGGTGAGCGTTTACAATTTGCGCGGCTCTCTAATTATGCAAAAGCGCATCGATTCAAAAAGAAGTCGTGTACAGCTTGAAAGTGCAGGGGTTTACCTGATGCGCATTGAAGATGTTGACGGAAACATCACCACGAAAAAGGTTGTGAAATGGTAAGATCAACAATTTTAGTTTTCATGATGCTGGTTGCAGCTCTAACAGGCTACAGCCAGCACCTTGAGGTGATCAAAGAATACAACAGCAACGCTGTAGCACAGGATGTGGCAATGGATGATAGCGGTAATGTCTACATAGCT
>NZ_WACR01000022.1 GCF_008806325.1 Salibacter halophilus | reverse complement strand
TACAGTGGATTTGCTTTTCCCTTGTGATTCTAGGTAGTTTTTAAAGTTCATTTGCGCTCTCCTTCTTGATTAAATGGGTATAGATTTGTGTTGATTCCAAAGAGCTGTGACCTAAGAACCGCTGGATTTTTTGCAGTTCCATTCCGTTTTCTAAAAGGTGGGTGGCGATCGAGTGGCGGAGCGTATGCAAGCCCACTTCTTTTTGCTGTAAGTCTGGATTATCAACTAGCAGAGTCAGTTTCTTTAATCGGGTGTACAAGCTGCCGCCTGTCATGGGTTTACCGATCATGCCAATAAACAGGTTTGATTCTTTTTGGCTTTTGATCAGTTGCGGCCTGTAATCGTAAATCCATTCTTGCAAGATTTTGGAACTTGACTTGCTGAAGGGAACCAATCGTTCTTTGTAGTTCTTGCCTTTTCTTACGTGGATTATTCTTCTGTCGAAGTTAATATCGTCCAAGGCGAGGTTCGCCCCTTCTCTTCTTCTCAGTCCGCAGGCATAAAAAACGACCAACATGGCTTTGTCCCTTGCGTTAAAAGCTTCTTGTTTGGAGTGCGGGGTTTCCTGGTTGGCTGCGTCAAAAAGTTGTTTGATCTCTTCTTGTGTGAGTACGGTAATGTTTCCTTTTTCTAGTTTGAGTTGCTTTAAGGTTACTGGTGGTATTCCTGTTGCTCCTTTGTGCTGTAAGAACTCGTAGAACTTTTCCAAGGCTTGGATTTGCTGGTTGATATAGACATTTCCAAGTCCACCGCCCCGCCTTTGGTTGGGTCGCGTGCTCAGGTGATTGAAGTAGTCTTTGTAGTGCTGGCTTTTGAGTTGGTTTATCTGGTTGCAGTTTTCTTGCTCTAAAAAATGCAGGAACTCGCGGATCATGGAAGGCATGTTGTAAACGGTCTGCGGATTGTAGCCGAGTATGTCCAACCATTCTTTAAAGGCGGTCAACAGGTATTCGTAACTGGCATTTTTCAGGGGTAAATTTCTCACTTGCTCATACCTTTTGGTGAACTTTTTGAACTACGACTTTACGGCCTTGGTTTTCTTT
>NZ_WACR01000021.1 GCF_008806325.1 Salibacter halophilus | reverse complement strand
GACGGTGGATTTGCTTTTCCCTTGTGATTCCAAGTAGTTTTTAAAGTTCATTTGCGCGCTCCTTTTTGATTAAGTGGGTGTAAATCTGTGTACTCTCTAAGCTGCTGTGACCTAAGAACCGTTGGATTTTTTGCAGTTCCATTCCGTTTTCTAAAAGGTGGGTGGCGATCGAGTGGCGAAGCGTATGCAAGCCCACTTCTTTTTGTTGTAAGTCCGGGTTATCAACTAGCAGTGTCAGTTTCTTTAATCGGGTGTACAAGCTGCCGCCTGTCATGGGTTTGCCGATCATGCCAATAAACAGGTTTGATTCTTTCTGGCTTTTGATCAGTTGCGGCCTGTAATCGTAAATCCATTCTTGTAATATCTTGGAACTGCTCTTGCTAAAAGGAACCAATCGTTCTTTGTAGTTCTTGCCTTTTCTTACGTGGATTATTCTTCTGTCGAAGTTGATATCATCCAAGGCGAGGTTTGCCCCTTCTCTTCTTCTCAGTCCACAGGCATAAAACACGACCAACATGGCTTTGTCTCTTGCGTTAAAAGCTTCTTGTTTGGAGTGTGGGGTTTCCTGGTTGGCTGCGTCAAAAAGTTGTTTGATCTCTTCTTGTGTGAGTACGGTAATGTTTCCTTTTTCTAGTTTGAGTTGCTTTAAGGTTACTGGTGGGATTCCGTTTGTTCCTTTGTGTTGTAGGAACTCGTAGAACTTTTCCAAGGCTTGGATTTGCTGGTTTATGTACACATTTCCAAGTCCACCGCCCCGCCTTTGGTTGGGTCGTGTGCTCAGGTGATTGAAGTAGTCTTTGTAGTGCTTGCTTTTGAGTTGGTTTATTTGGTTGCAGTTTTCTTGCTCTAAAAAATGCAGGAACTCGCGCACCATGGAAGGCATGTTGTAAACGGTCTGCGGATTGTAGCCGAGTATGTCCAACCATTCTTTAAAGGCGGTTAAAAGGTATTCGTAACTGGCATTTTTCAGGGGTAAATTTCTCATTGGCGCATACCTTTTGGTGAACTTTTTGAACTACGACTTTACCGTCTTGGTTTTCTTC
>NZ_WACR01000020.1 GCF_008806325.1 Salibacter halophilus | reverse complement strand
GGTAGGATTTGGATAGATTTTGAGTTCTGTTTTTTCTTCTTCAGTTTTATCATCAGAAAGGACGGTATTGAAGTTGAGCTCTTCGAATTTTAGTTCGTATAAGAATCTGAAGTCTTCTTTCAAAAAAACTTCTTGCCCATTAGAGTATATGCGTGGAGAGTTCCCACCATTGCTTCTATCAAATACCGTATCCCAAACAATATTTCCATTATCAGGATTTAACTGGGCCAACCAGGGTCTATGATTTGAAGAACTGCTGTCGTTATTCCTGTACCTCCCACGAAGAATAATTCCGTACTTCTCTGAAAAAACACCATAAAAAACACCTAATGAAATATCATTACTCGAATATTTACTTGTAGGAGATAATGGATAAGCGTTTAATTGCTCTGCATCATAATCTAATCTGTATAATTCAGAAGACCAGTCACCTCCATAATAGTCTGCATCAACACTGAAAATTCCATTATGTGTAGTTGCTACTATATTAGCTGCCGGAAAATCGAGAGGTACATACTCATAAGATCCATCTACATCGAAGATCAGCATTCCCTCACTTTCTCCTTTTGGCCCTGGACCAGCAGTAAAATACCATTTCTCATTGTAAAAAGCACTGAATGGATAAAAATAAGCGTAAGGAATATCCAACATTTCAAAAGACTTGACTTCACCGGTTTGAGCGTTTAAATGTGTAACACCATAACGGGATGAATCAGCTTCACCAAATAAATCAAATACATACACATCATTGCCATATTGAACAAGTTTTGATTTTCCAGAAAACGTGAGGTTTTGTCCTCTCATTCTTAAAGAGTCGTTCACCCATAATAAGTCACCATTATCGTTGTACTTAAAAAGGTATGCAACGCTATCTCTTCTATCTGTTTCACTATAATAAAACAAGTGAGAGCCATCATGACCAGTAAGATAGTTACTAAAAAAATTTCCGCCAATAATGGAGGAAAAGTTAAACTTGTGTGTAATGAAAAGATTACTATCGTATGTCGTTACACCATCATCTAAACAAAGGAACTCACCATTAGATTTCGACACTAAATATTGACATTTTAATGAATCGGTAATAAGATCCATTGACCGCAGTTGGGCTGAAAGCGATGAAGTAAATAATGTAAATAAAAAACTACTGAAAATGGTTTTAGCTATCATGTGTTCTGAATTAAGTTAATGGTTATGTTTATCGATGGACAATTACTTTTCTAGTTTTTGTACTACCGTTTTG
>NZ_WACR01000019.1 GCF_008806325.1 Salibacter halophilus | reverse complement strand
AACACGTTTGGTTTTAAAATGATAGACCGAATGAATTTTACTAAAAGGGGCGATATTGCCCCTTTTTTTATTGACATAATCATCAACCTGCAAAGTTTGAAAAAGGATACTATTGCTTTATTCTTTTTTAGGAGTTTAAAATTTTATAAATTGCGAGTTCAATAAGTAGAAAGTTTTGTGTGTTAATAGGATCTACTTATTTATTTAAATTAATTAAATCTTAAAGCTTATGAAGAGAAGTTTACAAAATGCCTTATTGATTCTGGCGATCTTTGCTTCAGGATCAGTCATTGGACAAATTTATAACGTCCAGCTAACTAATATTTGCTCTCCAAATAATAATGGGAGTGCAACTGCATCTTTTCCAAATACTCTAGTTCCAGCGGCTACTCAAGCTACTGTTACTGTTGATTATCATGGAGATTTGAGTGCTTCAGGCGAGTTTTTAGAAGTTTATGGTGAAAACAACACCTTTTTAGGTCAATTAAATGGTGGATCTGACTGCTCAACTCAATACACATCAACTTTTACTGTTTCTGTTGCTGATATTAATGCATGGGCAGCTGATGGTGTGGTTGATATTGAGGTAACAGCAGCTAATGCTACTACGACAGTAAATAACTTTTGTATATGTGGAACTCCTGGTAGTTCTTCAGGTAATGTTTCGTTTAGTGCAAATGTTACATTAGATTACACTTACACTACAGGTCCTAATGACGGTGGTGTTGTTTCGGTAGATACAAGTGTAGTTACTTGTAGTCCAGGTGATATTAATGCTGTTATTAAGAATTATGGTACTAATCAGCTTAATAATGTGATGGTGAACTGGAGTGTTGATAGTGTTGTTCAAACTCCTTTTATGTTGAACTCAACTCTTGATACCTTGAATGGTTCTGGGTCTACAGATACTAGTTTAACAATAGGTCAATACGATTTTCCAGAGTCTGGAATGTATGAAATAAAAGTTTGGACATCTATGCCTAATGGTGTGCCAGATACATCGAATATAAATGATACTGCTGTTGTTATGGTTGAAGCTGATTTACTCGATCTTCAGGTAGCCGAAATGACAGATGTGTCTTGTTTTGGTGGATCTGACGGATATGTGAAAGTTACAACAAACGGGTACGCTCCTACTTATATTTGGAGTAGTGGTTCTACAGGGGATTCTGTTACTAACTTATGGGCTGAACCTCATTTGGTTGTAGCAAATGACTCTGTTAGTTGCCCTGATACTTTAGAGGTTATTGTTAACGAGCCACCAGAGTTAATGGTGAATTTACTCGAAGGAGGAAGTGTTCCG
>NZ_WACR01000018.1 GCF_008806325.1 Salibacter halophilus | reverse complement strand
AGCCATTACAACAGCTATGCACTTGAATTTTTAGCATGGTTGGACAAAGACCACACAGAACCGGAGAACGCCACAGCAAAAGAAGTCTTGGCCTATCTGAACCACTTGCAGAAAAAGGGACAGGAAAGCAAAACCCGAAACATAAGGCTGAACGTAATCAAGCAGTTTTTTAACTATCAAATCGACTGTGGCCACCGAACAGACAATCCCGTCCAGCACCTGAAAATAAGGGGAAGCAAGAAACAGAAACTTTACCCGATCTTAGATAAACTACAACTTGAAAAACTCTACAATGAATACCAGGTTCCGACCGATGAAGATGGACGAGCAAATCGAAATTGGTTCAAAAGCTACAAACTAAGCAGAGCCAGAAACAAAGCCATTATTAGCCTGATGATCCACCAGGGCTTGACCACTCCGGAAGTGAATAAACTGCAACTGAAAGACCTGAAACTAAAGGAAGGAACTGTTTTTATCGGTGGAAGCAGAAAGAGCAACGAACGGACTTTAGAACTGAAATCAAAGCAGATCATTGAACTGATGGAATACCAGTTTACCACCAGAGCTGAACTCTTAAAGTTCTGCAGAGAAGAAACCCAAAACCTGTTTATCAGCTCACCACCAATCGGCAAAGGCTACAGCAAAAGAACAGACTGCGGGGAAATATGGAAGCGGTTGAGCCAGGAGATCAGGGAACAGAACAAAGACTTTATCAACTTCAAACAGGTTCGGACTTCTGTAATTACGCATTGGTTGAAAGAGTTTAATCTAAGGCAAGTTCAGTACATGGCAGGTCACAGATATGTAAGCTCAACTGAAAGTTACTTGGTCAATCAAACCGAAGATCTACAAAAGGACATTGACCAGTTTTATCCGTTCTAAACCCAACCCACGCCCACGCTTCGTTGCTCCTCAAGGTCGCAACCCCAAACACAGGAAAAGCGGTGTTCCTCCTTCGGTCGTCAGCAAAGCAAGTCGCCAAGCTTTTACAGCCCATTTTTTGGAAGAGTTGATTTTATAAGGTCAAAAAATAAGCTGCAAAACCCTTCGGGTGCTCCGCTAAAGCTCCGCAGCTTGTCACCTTGCTTGCGTTCCTCGGTCAGTCGTCACGGCAGCTCTTGTGTCTTTTTTGCCACTTCTCTGCACTCCACTGCGTTGGTTCAAAAAATGAAACAGCAGAATCGATTTTAAAAGGTGTTCATTTTTAGCACAAGCCTCGCTCGTTCCGTTCAGTCGCAAAAAATCCACCCGCTGCCCATTATTTAGCTCGCCTGCGGGTCGCTGCGGGCTGCGGCTAACTCGATTGATTTTTAAGCGGTAGCCTTGCTTTTGTTCCGCTTCACTCCGGGTTTTTGTAAGGATGGAAAATTTACAAAAACCACTGCGTTCAGCTCCACACGTATGTCGTGCCACGCAGCTCGTTCCTCACTGCTTTTTGGCACTCCACCCTTGCTCCACTCGCAGGCGGCTCGCAACCTTCGTTCGTACCTCTCTCCGGTGGCTTGGCCGTTCGGACTGCAACCCGTTCCGCTAAAGCTCCACTCATTGCAGCCTCCGTCCAGCCGTTTAGCTCAAGGCTGTTTTTCCTGTGTCTGCCCGTAATCCTTCCGCGCGCGATCCGATGCCGTCCTCCGAATGAAATTTAGTGCCGCGCTTGGATGCTCATTTTTAGTAAAGAAGCCGCGCAGATCCAGCCGCACAAACCAAAGCTTCATTACTAAAAATCGAGCCGTAAACCCGAAGCCCGGCAGTTAAAACTAACCTTGAAATACCAGTAAAATCGACCTTTTTACTTAACTTGGTCTGCTGAAGATGGAAGCCCGAAACGTTACATACTCCACCACAGGGAAGGCACTAGAAGTGAACCCGATTTTTTTTGGGAAGCCTCTAGAAAAGAATGACTCCGAGCCGTTTTTTTGCCTAAATGCTTACACC
>NZ_WACR01000017.1 GCF_008806325.1 Salibacter halophilus | reverse complement strand
TATGGGTTTAACGGTCAGGAACGGGATGACGAGATAAAGGGAAGCGGGAATTCTTTAGACTTCGGGGCTAGAATTTATGATCCTCGTATAGGGAAGTTTTTGAGCTTAGATCCTTTAATGAAAAAGTATCCTGCTCAGGGACCTTATAATTTTGTCTTTAATAGTCCTATTGCATTTAAAGATGCAGATGGTAGAGATGGAATATTAGTCGTTTTTCCAGATTACAAAATATCTACACCGTTGGGTAAAGTTAGTGGGCTAGGTCATGCCGGAGTGCTCTTGATAGATAATAAAACCGGTTTGACAAAGTACTATGAGTATGGTCGATATGACAAGGAAGGAAAAGGAATAGTGCGACAAGTTACAGTTCCTAATGTTGTTATGGGTGACAATGGAAAGCCAACGCAAGAATCTCTAAATAAAGTGATGTCTGCTATTTCTAAAAAGTCCGGTCATGGTGGAAGAATAGAAGGAGCATATATTGAAAGTGACAAATTCAAAGAGATGAATGACTATGCTCAAAAGAAAAAGGCTGAAAACACTGACCCAGATCGAGAACCTTATGATTTGACGGATAACAACTGTGGTACTTTTGGTTGTGATGTATTGGATCAAGATGAAGATGTTGAAGATGATGCTCCGTGGATAGCTGATCCAAGGCCAAATAGTATAGTAGGAGAATATCAAGATGAATTCCCTGCTGTAAATTACGATCCCGAGAAGAATGAGACCAGTGTTGATGGGATGTATGAGAGTGAAAAGAAAGATGATAGTGGAAGCGGAAACTAATCTGAAAAGTGATTGTAAATGAAGAGAATTATTTGGATTGTAATAATAGTTGTTGGGTTACTTGCACTTGCGTATATAGGTATAGAATGGGTGTTTAATCAACCATGTGATCCTCCTTCAAAGCCTGATAATGTCCCAGCTTCTGCAACTTGGAAAGGTGGTTGTGATGGTGGTTCTTGGATTGATATTAAGAGAACAGAAGCCGCTAATAATTTTTATATCGATGTGTATAATGAATATAATGGCGAACTAAAGGTTGGTGGAATTTTTGAACTAGAAGAAAACTGTTCAGACCACCAGTATGATATAGAACAGCTTAGGAACTCAATAACGGCTTTTGATGGAGAGAAGATAATATTGAGTGAAAAAGCAGATGGTCATTATTGCACGTTGTTAATACAATCTCAGTAATGGCAATATCAATAGACTCAATAGAAACACTTCAAACTTACCTGATCGGGGTAATGGGCAGAGCTGACCACCATGCGGGGGAAGTAGAAGGCGTTGCATTAGCTTTACTTGGTGCAGTTGTTTGGCGATCAACAGGTGAAATATCAGTTAAGCAGAACAAAGGAAATACAGCAAACATTATTTGGTTCTTCGTTAATGAAAACCGATTTGCTTTAGCCTACAATCATGCAACTGAAAAAATTGAATTACGAGAAAGAACACAAAGCGGAAACGCTTTAGCAGAGTTCAATAATGATACAACCTACCAAGAAGTAATAGAAGTATTTAGAGAGCTTTAAAAGTAGGATATAAACCAAAAGCCCAGGCTTAACAGCTTGGGCTTTTTACGTTATGGGAAAGAAAGACAAATCTTCAAAGCAGCCTAAGAAAGGGAAGTTCACGAGTTCAGGTCTATCAACGGGAATGCCTGACTTTAAATATCCTCGAAACTATGGAATACCTTCAGGTATTTTATCCATGATGGAAAGCATGCAACGAATCCAAGATATGGTAGACCCGCCAAACCTGAGATGGATTAGAGAAATGCAAGAGCAAATGCAAGCTATGTACGCTCCATTAAAGCCAGTGACTGATTTAGCTGCAGGAATGCAGAGTCACTATCTACCACTTAATGATCACTTACAGAGTGTTATGAGCGGGCTTCAAAATAATGCGCTCTCGAGTATAGCTCGAAGCATGCAGAGCATTACCGATCAGTTCCGAACTCCAATAGCTTTAAAAGAATTACAAGGCCCGGCATTACTGCCCAATATAGCAACTGACTTTTTACGAAGAGATATATGGGAAAGCTTCCCTGAAGAAGATGAAGAATTAGAAGAAGTCGCTGAAATATTAGAAGAAGTCCAAGAAAGCGGGAAGGTATCAGGTGAAGCAGTAAACAGATTAATAGCACTTACAGAAGAAAGTGTTGCATTACAAAGAGAAAATGTAGAGCAACAGAAGAAAACAAACGAAAACCTATCTCAATCAGCAGCGGCAAGCCAAGTCAGTTTAAGGTTACAAAAAGTACAGTTGTTTTTGACCATATTGATGATGGTGTTGTCACTCCAGAGTGATCAGAAGAAATCTGAAGACACTAGTAAAACCTCAGGAATCAGTCAGGAAACAGCTACCAAACTCGACCAACTTTTTGAGGATCTCCACAAAGAAGAAAAGGAAACCACAGCGAACCTAAATCTCAGGTCTGATCCAAACACCAAAGAAGAAACAAAAATCTACCTGACTATCCCAAAAGGTGAAACGGTAGCCATACAGTGTTCTGTACCGCGTTGGAGTTATGTTTATTATACCGATCCTGAAACAGGTATCTTAAGAAATGGATGGGTGAGTAAGCGCTACTTAAAATAGCTACTTAGCAATATTCTCCTGAAAGAACTGATTGAATTTTTTAGTAGTGAGCATTTTATCTACGATCTTCAGGACAGTTTGTCTGTCGTCCTCGTCCAGCTCGTTGAAGAGCCTGTTTTGTTCGGCAGCAGATTTATCTTCTAAAGACACCTCAGAAGGGATATTGCCCTCGTAGTTGATAATCTGATCAACTGTCATATCAAAGAGCTGAGAGAGCTTTACAAGCTCCTGCACGGTCGGTTCTCTTCCTCCGTTTTCAATCTTACTGTAAACAGACTTACCAATCTCCAAAAAGGTGTACACCTCTTTTTGTCGCAAGCCTTTTTGCTCCCTGATCTCCCGTATGTTCTCAGTAATGCTCATGAGATAGCAAAGGTACTTATATCGGAAACTATTTACAATAAATCCACAAAACAGAAATTATATAGTTGCTATAATGGGAACTTATGAATACTTTTGGAGTTCTTAAATCAGAAACATTTTTTTGATATGGCTGCAAAAAACTTCAACACAACCAATCCCGAAAGCTTAATCTACCAAAACGATCTACTCAAATTAACTGTACTTGGCGGAATCAAACTCGAAGGCTTGGACAGGATGCGCAGCACCTTGAAAATCGAACTCAAAGAAAGCAGCGTTCCGCCTGTGCGCCACAACTTAGACCTGTACAACGACAACCAAACCGAGAAGCTGATCAGAAGAGCCGCAGAAAAGTTAGAGATCGGAACCAGTGTACTTGCTGCGAGCATGGCCGAGCTTACCGGTCAGTTGGAAGAATACCGCATGAAGCAGATCAAGGAGAATGAACCCAAACCCTACGAGCCGCCCAAACTGAGCAATGATGAACGCAAGGAAGCTGAAACCCTCCTGAAATCTGAAAACCTACTTGAAAGAACCAATGAACTGATCGGGCAAAGCGGAGTAGTGGGAGAAGAAGTAAACCGCCTGATCATGTTTTTGATCTTCACCAGCCGAAAAAGAGAACAACCCTTGCACATTGTAAGCCTTGGAAGTTCAGGAACCGGAAAAACCCACCTGCAGGAAAGAGTTGGGGAACTGATGCCCGTAGAAGATCGCATTGAAATAACCACATTATCAGAAAACGCCTTTTACTACTTCGGCCAAAGAGAACTGAAAAACAAACTGATCTTAATCGAAGACTTGGACGGAGCAGAAAACGTGCTTTATCCACTCAGAGAACTGCAATCCAAAAAACGAATCAGCAAGACAGTAGCCCACAAGAACACCAAAGGAGAAACCAAAACCCTGCACTTGGTTGTAGAAGGTCCGGTAAGCGTAAGCGGTTGCACCACCAAAGAACAGATCTACGAAGACAATGCGAACAGATCCTTTTTAATCTACCTCGATGAATCCGAAGAACAAGACAGCCGGATCATGGACTACCAACGTAAACTATCAGCCGGAAAAGTAAACACCGAAGCAGAAAGAGCAGCCGCAAAACTTCTTCAAAATGCACAACGGTTACTCGAGCCAATCAAAGTAGTAAACCCGTTCGCTGAACTGCTGCAAATCCCCAAAGAAGTCTTTAAGCCCAGGAGAACCAATAACCACTACCTGCAATTTATCGAAGCCGTCACCTTTTACCACCAACACCAGAGAGAACAAAAGGCAGATGAAGAAACAGGCGAAATCTATATCGAAACCATTTTAGAAGATGTAGAAGCCACCAACCAGCTATTAAAAGAAATCCTGCTCCGCAAATCCGATGAACTCAACGGAGCTTGCAGAAACTACTTGGAACAGATCAAATCCTACTTGGAAGTAGAAAACAAGAAAACCTTTACCAATCGAGAAATCAGGAAAAAGCTGAGAATAAACGACAGCAACCAAAAGCGTTGGACAATCAGCCTTGTGAACAACTACTACCTG
>NZ_WACR01000016.1 GCF_008806325.1 Salibacter halophilus | reverse complement strand
AAATTGCTTTAAGGGTTTAGAAAAAATCGGCAACGACATACTCTCCCAGATTAACTCTAGTACCATCTGCGCTGGTGGGCTTAACTACTCTGTTCGGAATGGGAAGAGGTGATCCCCACCGCCATAGTCACCGTAAAACATTCAATACGATAGACATTTTGAAGTCGGGCTAAAAGACACAATGTGTTAAAACTGCTAACTTGAAAGCTACGGGTAATTAGTACTGCTCAGCTATGCCATTACTGACTTTACACTTGCAGCCTATCAACGTCCTAGTCTTGAACGACCCTTTAAAGAAGCCTCATCTTGAGGTGAGTTTCGTGCTTAGATGCTTTCAGCGCTTATCTCATCCAAACATAGCTACCCTGCGATGCAGCTGGCGCCACAACAGGTACACTAGCGGTTTGTCCAACCCGGTCCTCTCGTACTAAGGTCAGATCCTCTCAAGCTTCTAACGCCCACAACAGATAGGGACCGAACTGTCTCGCGACGTTCTGAACCCAGCTCGCGTGCCACTTTAATGGGCGAACAGCCCAACCCTTGGGACCTTCTCCAGCCCCAGGATGTGACGAGCCGACATCGAGGTGCCAAACCCCCCCGTCGATGTGAGCTCTTGGGGGAGATCAGCCTGTTATCCCCGGAGTACCTTTTATCCTTTGAGCGATGGCCCTTCCATGCGGAACCACCGGATCACTATATCCTACTTTCGTACCTGGTCGACTTGTAGGTCTCACAGTCAAGCGCCCTTATGCTATTGCACTCTTCGTACGGTTACCAAGCGTACTGAGGGCACCTTTGAAAGCCTCCGATACTCTTTTGGAGGCGACCACCCCAGTCAAACTACCCACCACACACTGTCTCCTTTGCAGGATTAGACATCAAGCAATTCAAGGGTGGTATTTCAAGGACGACTCCACAGCCCCTAGCGAGGCCGCTTCTAAGTCTCCCACCTATCCTACACATGAATTACCCAATATCAATGTGAAGTTGTAGTGAAGGTTCACGGGGTCTTTCCGTCCCGTTGCGGGTAACCGGCATCTTCACCGATACTACAATTTCACCGAGCTCATGGCCGAGACAGTATCCAGATCGTTGCACCATTCGTGCAGGTCGGAACTTACCCGACAAGGAATTTCGCTACCTTAGGACCGTTATAGTTACGGCCGCCGTTTACTGGGGCTTCGGTTTAGAGCTTCTCCGAAGATAACTCCACCCCTTAACCTTCCAGCACCGGGCAGGTGTCAGGCCTTATACTTCATCTTTCGATTTCGCAAAGCCATGTGTTTTTGATAAACAGTCGCCTGGATCTTTTCACTGCGGCCCTAACCGAAGTTAGGGCGCCCTTTCTCCCGAAGTTACAGGGCCATTTTGCCTAGTTCCTTAGCCATGAATCACTCGAGCACCTTAGGATACTCTCCTTGACTACCTGTGTCGGTTTGCGGTACGGGCTGCTATACTCGCTTTTCTTGGAAGTTCTTCAGATAACTATCCACGCACCCGAAGGTTTGTGGTACTATCCCCCGCAAGCGGGGTTTAACGTACTATTCCGTCAGTACGCGTATCCTTATTCACTCCGTCACTTTTAATGTATAGCAGGTATCAGAATATTAACTGATTCGTCATCGACTACCCCTTTCGGGTTCGCCTTAGATCCCGACTAACCCTGAGCCGATTAGCGTTGCTCAGGAAACCTTAGTCTAGCGGTGAGCAGGTTTCTCGCCTGCTTTATCGTTACTTATGCCTACATTTTCTTTTCAAGTCGCTCCACAAAGCCTCACAGCTTAGCTTCAACGCAACTTGAATGCTCCCCTACCATATAATTCACAGTTTCGGTAGTATGCTTTATGCCCGATTATTATCCACGCCTAACCGCTCGACTAGTGAGCTGTTACGCACTCTTTAAATGAATGGCTGCTTCCAAGCCAACATCCTAGCTGTCAAAGCAGTCGGACCACGTTTGTTCAACTTAGCATACATTTAGGGACCTTAACTGATGATCTGGGTTGTTTCCCTCTCGGACACGGACCTTAGCACCCGCGCCCTCACTCCCAAAAATATGTTGTAGCATTCGGAGTTTGTCAGGGTTTGGTAGGCGGTGAAGCCCCCTAGCCCTATCAGTAGCTCTACCTCTACAACACTTATTTTGAGGCTGCACCTAAATGCATTTCGGGGAGTACGAGCTATTTCTGAGTTTGATTAGCCTTTCACTCCGACCCACAGCTCATCCAAACACTTTTCAACGTGTACTGGTTCGGTCCTCCACTCTGTGTTACCAAAGCTTCAACCTGGCCATGGGTAGATCACTCAGTTTCGCGTCTACCCCATCTAACTAAATCGCCCTATTCAGACTCGCTTTCGCTCCGGCTTCAAGTCTTAAACTCTTAACCTTGCTAGACAGGAGTAACTCGTAGGCTCATTATGCAAAAGGCACGAGGTCACCCGAAGGCTCCCTCCGCTTGTAAGCGCTTGGTTTCAGGTACTATTTCACCCTCCTGTTCGGAGTGCTTTTCACCTTTCCCTCACGGTACTTGTTCACTATCGGTCTCTCAGGAGTATTTAGCCTTACCGGATGGTCCCGGCTGATTCACACAGAATTTCACGTGTTCCGTGCTACTCAGGATACTACTAGGTAAAAAATCAATTTCGCTTACGGGGCTATCACCCTCTATCGCTCCTCTTTCCAAAGGATTCAGCTATTAATTTTTAGTCCACATTGTAGTCCTACTACCCCAGAATTGCCGAAACAATTCTGGTTTGGGCTGTTCCCCGTTCGTTCGCCACTACTTAGAGAATCACTTTTGTTTTCTTTTCCTCTGGTTACTTAGATGTTTCAGTTCACCAGGTTGACCTCCCAATAAATTGGAATACTTAGTCTTCAACTAAGTGGGTTGCCCCATTCGGATATCTACGGGTCATAAGCTATGTGCGCCTCTCCGTAGCTTTTCGCAGCTTGTCACGTCCTTCTTCGTCTCTGAGAGCCTAGGCATCCGCCAAGCGCCCTTTGTTACTTTCTAAAATTAGCGTCTTTTCAACGCATTTGTCTTTTAGCTCGATTTTTCAAACTTCAAAATGTCAAAGAACTTTTCTCGCTTTTCGCGATTGTGAGATCATTGGAGTTGAACCAATCTTTACTGCCTCTATTCAGTAATCTCTTCTTTCTTATTTCGCTCCAAGCTCTTGTGGAGAATATCGGAGTCGAACCGATGACCTCCTGCGTGCAAGGCAGGCGCTCTAGCCAGCTGAGCTAATTCCCCAAACACTAAAGTAGTCCCGGGCAGACTTGAACTGCCGACCTCTACATTATCAGTGTAGCGCTCTAACCAGCTGAGCTACGGGACTATCACATCCCAAACTCAGACGGCCCGGCCATCTTTAGAGCTTGAGAACTGCTGGTTCTTCTATACTCAATAATGTATAAATATAATAATGGAAAGCATCTTTAAATTTACCCCAAGACTCTCTCAAGTCTCTCTAGAAAGGAGGTGTTCCAGCCACACCTTCCGGTACGGCTACCTTGTTACGACTTAGCCCCAGTTACCAGTTTTACCCTAGGCAGATCCTCTCGGTTACCGACTTCAGGTACCCCCGGCTTCCATGGCTTGACGGGCGGTGTGTACAAGGCCCGGGAACGTATTCACCGCGCCATGGCTGATGCGCGATTACTAGCGATTCCAGCTTCATAGAGTCGAGTTGCAGACTCCAATCCGAACTTAGATCAGCTTTTGAGATTCGCATTCTCTCGCGAGATAGCTGCCCTCTGTACTGACCATTGTAGCACGTGTGTAGCCCAGGACGTAAGGGCCGTGATGATTTGACGTCATCCCCACCTTCCTCTCAGCTTGCACTGGCAGTCTCCTTAGAGTCCCCGGCATTATCCGCTGGCAACTAAGAATAGGGGTTGCGCTCGTTATGGGACTTAACCCGACACTTCACAGCACGAGCTGACGACAACCATGCAGCACCTTGTAGAGTGTCCGAAGAAAAGTTCGTTTCCGAACCTGTCACTCTGCATTTAAGCCCTGGTAAGGTTCCTCGCGTATCATCGAATTAAACCACATGCTCCACCGCTTGTGCGGGCCCCCGTCAATTCCTTTGAGTTTCACTCTTGCGAACGTACTTCCCAGGTGGATCACTTAATGCTTTCGCTTGGCCGCTGACAGTGTATCGCCAACAGCGAGTGATCATCGTTTACAGCGTAGACTACCAGGGTATCTAATCCTGTTTGCTACCTACGCTTTCGTGCCTCAGCGTCAGTTATGGCTTTGTGAGCTGCCTTCGCTATCGGTGTTCTACGTCATATCTATGCATTTCACCGCTACATGACGTATTCCGCCCACATCAATCATACTCAAGATTTCCAGTATCAATGGCAGTTCTACAGTTGAGCTGCAGTATTTCACCACTGACTTAAAAATCCGCCTACGCACCCTTTAAACCCAATGAATCCGGATAACGCTTGCACCCTCCGTATTACCGCGGCTGCTGGCACGGAGTTAGCCGGTGCTTATTCGTAAAGTACCTTCAAACAAGTACACGTACTCGTATTTATTCCTTTACAAAAGCAGTTTACAACCCGTAGGGCCGTCATCCTGCACGCGGCATGGCTGGTTCAGACTTGCGTCCATTGACCAATATTCCTCACTGCTGCCTCCCGTAGGAGTCTGGTCCGTGTCTCAGTACCAGTGTGGGGGATAATCCTCTCAGAACCCCTACCCATCGCTGCCTTGGTGAGCCGTTACCTCACCAACTAACTAATGGGACGCATACCTATCTTCAACCACCGGAGCTTTAATTTCCAAGTCATGCGACTCGAAAATATTATGGAGTTTTAATCCAAATTTCTCTGGGCTATCCTCCTGTTGAAGGCAAGTTGTATACGCGTTACGCACCCGTGCGCCACTCGTCAGCATCCAGCAAGCTGGATCTGTTACCGTTCGACTTGCATGTGTTAGGCCTGCCGCTAGCGTTCATCCTGAGCCAGGATCAAACTCTTCGTTGTAATATCCTTATTTTTTCTCTCAAGAACCTCAGGGAACTCTTGCGATGCTTTCCATTATTTCAAAGAACTTTTTCTCTTCTCTTTTTCCGCTAATCTCTTTCGAGAAAAGCGGGCGGCAAAGGTAA
>NZ_WACR01000015.1 GCF_008806325.1 Salibacter halophilus | reverse complement strand
TATGGCTTCCAGGGACAGGAAAAAGATGATGAAATTAAGGGTAGTGGAAACTCAATAGCATTTAAATATAGGATACACGATCCGAGATTAGGGCGTTTTTTTAGTGTAGATCCTCTTGCAAAGGATTATCCCCATAACTCGCCTTATGCTTTTAGTGAGAATAGAGTAATAGATGGTGTTGAATTAGAAGGGGCAGAAAGATTATCAGTTCATACTCCAGGATGGATATTTTCTTCTGAAGCTGTTTTACGAAACGAAACAGCAACAGGAACAGCCCAACAAAATGCTGCAACAGCAGGGGCTATACAAAGACACCCGATAGCTACCGCAAACGTTGGTTGGACACAATATGGCGGGACAAACATAACGTCCGTTTCAGGCAGAATAGCACGACACGTAGCAGGAAATGGCAATATGAGTGATGGTATAGGTACAGAAAGAAATGCGTTTAGACACGCTTTATGGTCGGCCACAATTACAAATGAATATGATGCCGGCATTGCACTAAGAATTGGTAATGCACACGAAGGAATACCAATTTCTGCACAAGGAAATGCACACGTAGATTTTAGCGTTCCAGCCCCTGATAATATGGCTGCTGCCGATGATGTTGTAGATTTTTTGAATAATGAGATTGGGCGTGGTATTGCAGATCAATTAGGCGAAGATGCTACCCAAGTGGATATTGCAAGGGAAGTTTTAAAAGTTCAGAGAAATGAAGGGTTATGGACTGCTACAGAAACCGAAGATGGGACTTCCATTTCAAGAACAAGAATTTCAGAAGAACAATTTAACAATGGGATGGAAATGTTGAACACTTTAGATGACAATGGAATGAATGAAGCAGATAGAACAGAGTTGGAAAATGATTAAGTCATTAACAGTCATAGGATTACTTATTTTTTTAAGTTCCTGTTCTAATACTCAAAGATGCAATGAGTTGGAACAAAAAATAATAGATATATGCGTTAAAAAAGATTCGACTTATACAATTCCTTTGGCTTCGCTAACAAATTTTGAATGGGATACTCTATATGTGATAAGTGGCCCAACAGTTGATAATGAGGCAGGAGATATTATTGGAATAGATGATTATAAAAAGCTAATTCCTGATGGTAGCCGTCAGTATATTTTCATTAAAAGAAACAAGATCGTAAAGGAATATTCTTCCTATTGCAGTCTTAATTTATCAGGAAAATGCCTTCACAAAGAAAATTGTAAGTATCTCGACACATCAATAATCCAAGTAGAAAAACAGGAAGGCGAAGGGCATTTCATATACAGGTTAGAGGAACGGTAATGTCTCAAACATGTTGGTAGCCCTGTTTCATTTCTGTAAAATACAGATTATCAGTGTTTCAGTTTAAGTGAAATGATCATTTTCAAACGAATCTATCTTGCTACTTCCACTCAAATACTGGAATAAACCTTCCGGTGGAGCGGAAATAACAGAGAATAAGGATATTGAGAACTATTTAAAAATAGAGGTATGAACCATTACTTTTTCAAGTTTACCAGGAAATAGAAGTATGAATTTAGGTGAGTTCAGGTTGAACTATTGCTTGCAGACAATACAATTGGTTTTGCGGTTTTCTTTAATCCTTTTTGTTCTTGCTGTATTGCTGTCTTGATATTCTTTTGGTCTTTTTTGTATTGGATTAGTGTAGGCTTCATAAGGGGTGAGGCCTAAGCTGGTTCGAGCTTTTAGTTCGTGTACTAATTATCCGTTACTGTTACCCTGCCTTTGCGTTATGCTCTTATACAGGTCCTCCATCACATCGGACATGTGCCTGGCAAGATAAAGATCATCAAAGACCACAGAGCCACCATGAGGAGCAATGATCTGTTCAATCTGCATTTTGTGCTGCTGGTGTTTATGCAGCACGAGCGTAAAAGGCTGCTTGCTATACCGTTTAAACTCCTCATCCTTCATGAGCAAAACAAGGTGTTTAAGCACCTGTTCAATGCCGTTGTCCTGTTCCAGGCCTGTTTGAAAAAGAAATTGAGAAAAGACGTCCTTAGCAATAAAAAAGTAAACGACCCCTTCCTTAGCGGGAAACTCCACAGGAAAAAAGCAGATCACCTCACGGGGTTTTGTGGCCTTGGGAATACTAACCATAAGCCGCTCTTGCTTTAGCATCCCTAAGCATAGCATCAAGTGTAAAGAGAATATGATCCCTATCCTGATCAGGCAGCTTTTGAATCATTAAAACCTTGCTGATGATCTCCTGATCAATTTGCTGATCACTCTTGCCCGCCAGAAAATCCAAACTCACGCCCAGGGCATCGGCCAGCTTCATAGCCACATC
Source organism: Salibacter halophilus (assembly GCF_008806325.1). Classification (GTDB taxonomy): domain Bacteria; phylum Bacteroidota; class Bacteroidia; order Flavobacteriales_G; family Salibacteraceae; genus Salibacter; species Salibacter halophilus. The sequence continues at coordinate 7,154 of NZ_WACR01000015.1, read as the reverse complement.
AATAGACGGCTTCGCTTCCCCGCGTTCGTAACGCCCCATGACGTTGGTATGCACACCAACCTGCTTAGCCAGTTCCCCCTGGGAAATCTTCCTGGCCTTACGCAACTCACTTAGTCTTTTTTCAAACCCCATACGCGTTTAGATACACATTAAAAGTTAGGTGAAATGCAAATATACCAACTCAAAAAGGTAATTGAAAACCGTAAGCGTTGCGTAAATAAACATTATTGGTTAGCTTTGTACCTGAAAGTGTAGAAAAATAAAATTTTTTGCTCATGCCCCAACTCGACACCACAAATCCCGACCACTTCATCTACCAAAACGACCTGCTCAGGATCGAAATACTGGGCGGCATCAAGATCGAAGGACTGGATAGACTGCGCGCCACCTTAAAAGCCGCATTACCCGAGAGCCCGCGTCCCCCCATTCGCCACAACTTAGACCTTTACAACGACAACCAGCTCGAGAAATTCATCCGCAAAGCCGCCCAGAAACTCGAGCTCGGCACCAGCGTAATAGCCGCCAGTCTGAGCGAGATCACCGCCCAGCTGGAAGGCTACCGGCTGGAACAACTAAAAAAACAACAGCCAGAGGAAGAAAAACCAAAACCCTTAAGCCAAAAAGCAAAAGAGCAGGCCAAAGCCTACGCCTCCAAACCCCAACTGGTAAAACGCACCATGAGCGATTTACAGCAAACAGGCATCATCGGGGAAACCACCAACAGCATGATCCTGCACATCGCCATGAGCTCGCGGCAATGCCCCGATCCCCTGAGCGTTATCTGCCTTGCCCGGTCAGGAGCCGGGAAAAGCTACCTCATGGAAAAAGTAGCCGCCTGCTTCCCCACAGAAGACCTCTTAGAAAACACCCAGTTTACCGAAAACAGCTTCTACTACTTCAAACGAGAAGAAATCCGCGGCAAAGTCTTTCTAGTCGAAGACCTTGACGGAGCACAAGCCGTACTCTATCCCATAAGAGAACTGCAGAGCAAAAAACGCATCAGCAAAACCGTCACCATGAAAGACAAGAGCGGTCAGCTCAGAACCATCACCCTCATAGTCGAAGGACCAGTCAGCGTAATCGGCTGCACCACCAAAGAAAAAATCTACGAAGACAACGCCAACCGCTCCATTTTGATCTATCTCGACAACAGCAAAGAACAAGACCACAAAATCCTCGACTACCAAAAAAAGCTCAAAGCCAACCTGATCGACAAAAACAAAGAAACCCAGCTGCGCGAGAAACTGCAAAACGTCCAACGAATCCTGCAACCCGTTAAAATCGTCAACCCCTACGCCTTGCTCATCGACCTGCCCAAAGAAGTTTTTAAACCCCGCAGGACAATGGGACTGCTGCTCAACTTCATTGAAGCAATCACCTTTTACCACCAACACCAAAGAGAACAACAAGCCGACAAGGAAACCGGGGAAGTATTTATCGAAACCACCCCCGAAGACATCCAGTGGGCTTTTAAGCTGCTCAGGGAAACCCTCTTTCGCAAATCGGACGAGTTGAGCGGAGCGTGCAGAAGCTTTTATGAGTGGGTCAGGAGCCCTGACAGGCAATTTAAGAACCGGAAATTTTACGCCAGCGACATCCGCAAAGAAAAACGCATAGCGCCCCGAACCCTACAGCGCTACTTAAAAGAACTCACCGAATACAACCGCCTGAAAATAGTGGGCGGCAAAAAACACGGAAACGGCTACCAGTATGAGCTGAACCCAAAGCCGGAAAATGAAAATTTGCCCGGAGTAATCGATGAGCAGATCAGTAAAGTATTAAAAGCCGTGGAAGCCGAGCACAAGAAAAGACAAGGCACAAAGAGGAAACGGAAAAAATAAAGTAGGGGAGGCCACTGCGTCACACTACGCCAAAACACAAACTGGCGCAGTCAATAAGCTGATAACTAAAACAAAGGCCACTACGCCATCGCTTTTTAAAAACACAAGCAGCAACAAAGAACCACAAGTAACCACAACGAGCCACAACCGACCACAATAAGAACCACAAGGAGCCACAAAAAACCACAAGTTATGAAACACTTGCCCATCAACTCCGAAAGCTTCCAGTACGTAGAAAAATCCTTCCGTGAATGGCTGGACATCTTAGGCTATGCCAACAGCACCGTTTACCAGCTACCCCTGTACGCCAGAGAACTCTTTCACTGGCTCGAACAACAAGGCATTAACCAAATACAACAACTCACCACCGAACACATCCGCAGCCATTATCACAATCTAAAACACCGCGGAAATCAAAGAAGAGGCGGAGCCCTGAGCAACACCTACCTGAACAAACACCTACAAGCCCTCTACAAACTCATGGAGTACCTTAGGCAATCCGGGAAACTCGAATTACCCTACCTTGAAATCGAGCGCGAAGAACCCAACCAAAAACCCGTAGAAGTATTATCCGTAGAAGAAGTTCGCCAGCTGTTCACTGCCACCGAAGAACACCCCGGGAGTCCCAAATGGGAAGCCATAGCCGCACGTGACAAAGCCATGCTCACCATCTATTACAGCTGCGGGCTCAGGAGAAATGAAGGCTACCACCTCGACCTGTCCGATATCAACTTCGATCAAAAAACACTCCACGTAAGAAAAGGCAAGAACAACAAAGAACGCTTTGTCCCCTTCAACCAAACAAGCAGCCAAATCCTGCAAGAATATATCTACGACTACCGCCCCTGTTTTCTCAACGCCAAAGAACTGAGTGCTCTTTTTGTAAGCGTAAAAGGTCACCGCATGAAGACCCAGAGTCTGGTAATCAGGCTCAAGCTTTTGCAACAAAAATCAGACGACATCGAACTACAGCAAAAAGACATCGCCCTGCATACCCTGCGTCACTCGATCGCCACCCACTTACTGGCCGCAGGAATGAGCCTTGAAAGCATCAGCCGCTTTTTAGGACACAGCAGTTTAGAATCCACCCAGATATATACTCACTTAGTAGAAACAGAAGCCAATGGAAAAGACCTTTAAAAAATATTTAGAGAGCAAAGGCCTGACAAAGCAAAGTAGTGAGAGAATGCAAGGCGATCTACTCCGCCTTTTAAACTGGTGCGAAAAAGAAAACCTCGAACCCGAGCAAGCAGGTTACCGGGACATGATCGGTTATGTAAAATACCTACAACAACGAAAAGTCAAACAACGCACCGTGCAGATCTACCTCGGCAGCATCAAACACTACTACAACTGGCTCGTCAAACGCGGCATCAGGGAAGACAACCCCTTGCGGAATATCGAGATCAAAGGCATCAAACGCAAACTTCTGTACGACATCATCAAAATGAACGAACTGGAAAACCTGTACCACCGCTTTGAGATACCAGAACAAGACGAAAAAAAGCAAAACCAGAACTGGTACCAATTACAGCAACTGACAGCCAAACGCAACAAAGCCATGTTAGGGCTGATGATCTGGCAGGGCATCACCACCACCGAACTACAAAAACTAACCACAAGCGAGCTGAAACTGCGCGAAGGAAACATCGAGATACCCGGGGGAAAGAGAAGCAACCCCCGGACATTAAAACTAGAAGCCCACCAGGTACTCGACCTGATGGAGTACAACCTCGAAACCCGCAAAGCACTGTTAGCCAAATCAGGAAAAGAGACAGATAAACTCTTTGTCACCAGCGGAAAAGGAAACAACAGGCTGACAGGCGCAATCAGCTACCTGATCGAAAAACTAAACAAACTCAACCCCAGAATCACCAGTACCAACCAAATACGGGCAAGCGTCATTACCCACTGGCTCAAACTGTACAACCTGAGAAAAACCCAATACATGGCCGGACACCGCTACGTGAGTTCAACCGAAAGTTACCTTGTCAACGACCTTGACGACCTGAGCGAAGACATCTCCAAATACCACCCGTTTTAACCACAGAAAACACGAATTTTTAAGAGAAAAAGACATCTCATGACCGAATAGTTAAAACAGGTTAAGGTGCTGAAATACAAAAAGATGCTTTAAAAAGGGTGGACAAGATGGGACGTGAGTAAGCTGTTATAGGACAGCTTACATGATGTGGTGACTTATTATTGAAAGAGAAGAAAGCCCTTACATTTGTTTACCGTAATTTAGAAAATATCAAAGAGAAAGGATGAGTAAAAAAGAGCAGCCAGCAAAAACAGCAGAACACTTATACGATGATATCCGAAAAGTGATCGAACAGGCACGAAGTAAGGCCTACCGAGCCGTGAACCAGGCAATGGTAAAAGCCTACTGGCATATTGGGCGACTTATCGTAGAAGAAGAGCAAAAAGGAGAAGAAAGAGCCGAGTACGGAAAAGAACTGATCAAACAGCTGGCTGAAAAGCTGACAGGAGAATATGGTAAAGGCTTTACGCCAACCAACCTGAAATACATGCGCCAGTTTTACAACACCTTTGAAAAAAGTCACGCAGTGCGTGGCCAATTGAGTTGGACCCATTATCGTTTGCTTTTGAAGGTAGAAGAGGAAGAAGCCCGGGACTTTTATTTGAAAGAAGCAGTTGAAAATAATTGGAGTACAAGAACCCTAAACCGCCAAATCGGGAACCTGTATTATCAGCGAATGTTGATGAGTAAGGATAAAAGCCCTGTTCGGCAGGAATCAAGTGAAAAACAAGAGTCATTTAAAGCGAAAGACATTATCAAAGACCCTTATGTATTGGATTTTTTAGAGTTGGAAGACAACACCCACTTTAGAGAATCAGAGTTAGAACAAGCAATCATTGATAAACTACAAGACTTTTTACTGGAACTGGGAAAAGGCTTTGCCTTTGTAGATCGTCAATACAGGTTAACAGCAGGCCCGGAAAACCATTTTTATGCAGACCTGGTATTTTACAATTACATTTTGAAATGCTTCTTAGTGATCGACTTAAAAACAAAACCTTTAAAACACCAGGACATCGGGCAAATGGATATGTACGTTCGCTACTTCGAGGATAAAGTCAGGCAAGAAAATGACAACCCTACTATTGGGTTGATTTTATGTACAGAAAAGAATAACACGATCGTAAAATACAGCGTGCTGAATGAAAGCAAACAACTTTTTGCTTCAGAATACAAGACGTACATGCCGAGTGAAAAACAGTTAAAAGAAGAGCTCGAAAGAGAACGGGAACTAGCAGAACAAGAGAGGCGACTAAAAAAGAAAAAGTAATCCCCACCCCGAACCAGCCGCACAAAGCCAACGCAGGAAAATCGGTGTTCCTCCTTTCCTTCGTCAGCAAAGCAAGTCGCCAAGCTTTTACAGCCCATTTTTAGAAGTGTTGATCGATAAAGTCAAAAAATAAGCTATAAAACCCTTCGGGTGCTCTGCTAAAGCTACGCAGCTTGTCACCTTCCTTGCGTTCCTTCGGTCAGTCGTCACGGTAGCTCCTGTGTCCAGTATTGCCGCTTTCTTCGCTACGTGTCGTCTTGTGCAAAAAAGTGGGGTCGACTGTTTATTTTCAAATGAATCCATTTTTGTGCACAATCCTAACTCCGCTCCGTTCAGCCACAATACTGTTCACCCGCTACCCATTTAAAGCTCGCCTGCGGGTCGCTGCGGGCTGCGGCTTAACTCTGTTAAAAGCCTTCGGCAGGAAGGTAAGCCTTGTGTAGTGCGCTTCGGGCTGTCATGGTTTTTTGCTTTTATGGCAAAAACACACGCCAGCCCTTCACTTCTACATAGCTGCAAACCGCCTTCGTTCCTCAGGCTTTCTCTTGCAGCCCCCTTGCTCCACTCGCAGGAGCGGCTCGCGAAGCTTGTCTGCTGCCCATTACGCTACGCTCCACAGTCAGCAGCCAGCCTTTTTGGCTCAGGGCTGTTTTTTCCTTCGGCACCCCGAATTTATTCACTGCTAAAAAAATTAACTTTGGAGAAAAAGACAATTATGGAAGATATGAAAGCAATGGAATACGAGTACTTAATCCGTAAAGCGTTTAACTGTGGCCGTTTTGGTGCACCCGGTGCAAATGCTGATATTTATAGGAGGTATGAAAGGAATAAAGGGTTGTATGAATCCGAAACAGATGCTGTGAAAAATAATAAGCCTAGAAAGTGGAATCAACCAATCGAAGATCTGGCTTATGAAGCAGGAAGGAAAGAAGGAGAAGTGGTGGCTCATATTAATAATGCATTAGATCATGTCGAAAAACATTATCAAGATGAATTGACAAGTGAACAGGAGAAAGAACTGTCTGACTGTAAATCGGAGCTATTAGAGCCATCAAAGGAGAAAATCGACAAGGTGATAGATCGTGTTCACGAAGTCTTCTCAGAGGCGGGTTTACAGATGAGTTAATTATTACCAAAAAAATAAAAAAGCTAGCAAAAGTAAGTTCCAGTCCTTGCAAAACAAGGGTACATAAACGCTCCGCTAAGGCTGCGCGCCCTTGTTTTACTGCGTCCTTTCACTTGTAGAAATGGCTTTCTTTTTTCTCTTTTTTTCTTTTGGGAAATAATCATGTAGTAGCGGTGCGAAATCGTTCTGAAAAGCGAAGTGAAACAACCGCTGAAAGTGGGGTGATAAACCCGTTTTGCTTCGCTTTTTAGAATGAAACAACCGAAGGGCGTTAGCTCGGCCGGGGTCGGCAAAAAGACGTGCAAGGACGCCCGCAACCGCAGGAACTTGCTTAACATAATGGCCTTATAGCGAACAGCTTTGATGGCAGCTTGTGACCGGGAGCTGTTCCTATAAGGAGCTGTTATGTTCAAGTCTTTTTTCTGGTTGTGAAAGTAGGGGAGCCTGTATCTTATACTTTTATCGCATCACAAACACGATTTATATCTATGAAACGAACAGATGAGATAAAGGAAAAGGTACAGAAAAAGCTAAATCTATTTATCAAAAGAATCTACGTCACAAGTTTTAACATTTACTCTTTTTATTGGTTTTACAAGTTGATCTGGATTAAGGAAAGCTCCACGTGGGAGGATTTTCTTGTGTGGTTTTTTACGGTAGCTGGAATGCACTTCTTTGTATTGGAAAATCAAGACCTGTTTTTTAGGGATAAAAAAGAAAAAAAGTGTAGTTTAGTAATCATTGAATGAGAACCAATAGACTAACATACTACCGTGATGAAGCGCTAATAGGCGTTTTTTGTGAAAATCCGATCGAGGATAAGGACAAAAAAGGAAGTAGTGTAAAATCGGTTTTTAATTACTCTCCCTTTGG
>NZ_WACR01000014.1 GCF_008806325.1 Salibacter halophilus | reverse complement strand
CACCTTTTTCGCTTTTAACAACTCTTTTTGTTGCTTTTTTTACCCCTAACTCCCTAGCTAAATTTCCTCAGCTCGAAAGCGGGCTGCAAATATATAACTGTTTTGAAAGTTAGCAAGTAAAAAAGTGAAAATATTTCGCTTTGCCTTTATTCATGGCGCTGAGCGCTATCATGATTTCAAAAAGTTTCTGCTATTTGTAAGAACGTTTTTCTTAAAATGCGGATGCAAAACTAAGCGTATTTTTATTGCATACAACATTTACCTAGCTTTTTTTTGAAGTTTTTCATGTCTAGCTAATAGCTCTGTTTATATAGCGCTAATAAACAGAAAGATACAAATCGTAGCATTTTCAATAATAATTTGAATATAATTCAGAGGTAACAAATCAGAATATGATCTACCATCTCTGTAAGATTTAGCAGCGGAAGATACCTGAAGATGCAGAAACGCAATTTATACCTTATATACATGACTCAAGAATTGAAAACAATTACTTTCGCAGCAATATTTAAGGGTATTATTCGTTAAGGGATGACTTATATGAAGAGATTTATACAATTGTTGGTTACGGTTCTGACCATTAGTCTTATTAGCTGCGAAGCAATTGACCAGCCTGAGGAACTTCCTTCTTACATTAAAATAGATTCTGTAAAGGTTGACTACAAAAATCCATCTGTATTTGGAGTTGGCCAACCAAATATCCCTGATGTATGGCTCAATGTTGACGGATCTGAACAGGGAATTTACAACCTGCCGAATACGATTGCGATAAAAGAAGATGGAAAAGTTGACATTTCGGTAAGAGCCGGTATTAAGGTAAACGGTATTGCAGCTACTAGAAATGACTATCCTTTTTATACCCGATTTGATACGACTATTAATATTGATGATCTCGATACAGTAAGTTTTATTCCTACTGTTAGCTACAATCCTAATACGGAGGTCCTTTGGAAAGAGAATTTTGAGCAATCTGCAGTAACATTAAAAAGGATGCCTACAAGTGATGTAGAATTAGAAAGAGTACAGGTTGACTCGATTCCTTATAAAGAGAACTATGTTGCTTACACCAAAATTGATACTGGTGCTCGCATGCACTTCGCTTTGACATCAAATAACTTTGCGACTAACACTTTTGTGAGCGCTCCGGTTTTCATTGAAATGGATTACAAGGCGACTTCAACTTTCAATGTCAATTTGAGATATCAAGATACTGACGGTGTTATTGATGAAATCCCTCTCATTTATATGAATCCTAGTACTGAAAACGGAGAAGCAAAATGGAACAAAATTTATATTGATATTTCAGATAGGGTTCTTGCAACGAGAAACGCCCAGCGATATGGTATCAGTATATCTGCAGCTCACAACACTTCAAATCCACCTGCTGAATTCTATTTTGATAACTTTAAACTGCTCAGACTTTAATGCTCAATAGAAAAGCCGAGCGGCTCAAGTACATCATCAGCGACTTATTAGCAGCAGGTTTAAGCTGGGTGAGTTTTTACGTGTTCAGAAAAAAGTACCTGGAACCACTTAAGTTTGACGAATCAGTTGATCTTGTTTTCAATGAGAAGTTTTATGCTGCGCTTGTTTTGATCCCTGTTTTTTGGGTTAACTTTTATTACCTGGCAGGATATTACAAAAACCCGTTTCGCAAATCGAGGTTGAGTGAGTTGGGAAAAACTTTAGTTCAAACTTTTGTTGGCGTTACAATATTGTTCTTCGCTTTCGTTTTGGATGATGAGATCCACAATTACACGGGGTATTACATCTCATACGCCACTCTTTTTGGATTGCATTTCTTTTTCACCGCAACTCCGAGGTTAGTGCTTTCTTCCATCCTGGCTCACAAAATACACAACCGAATAATCGGTTTTAATACCTTATTAATAGGGAATAGTGTCAAAGCACGAGAATTGTTTGATGAAATGGAAACTGCTAAAAAATCGAGCGGTTTCAATTTTATTGGCTGTATACAAGTGAATGGTGAGACTTCTAATAAGTTTGGATCTGACCTGCCCGTTTTAGGAAAACTCGAAGATATCCATGAAATCATTCGCAGTAATAATGTAGAAGAAGTCATAATCGCTGTGGAATCCTCAGAGCATGATAAGATGGAAAAGATCCTCACGCTGCTCGAGTACGAAAATGTGATTATCAAAATTATTCCTGACATGTACGATATCTTATCTGGTCAGGTAAATATGACTTCCATCTTTGGCACTCCGCTTATACAGGTCAACAGGGAGTTGATGCCGTTGTGGCAATTTACAGTAAAACGAATTATGGATGTAGTGGCTAGCATAATTGCACTAATCCTTCTTTCCCCCCTATTGCTGGTTTTGGCAATTTTGGTTAAAACCTCATCCAAGGGGCCTATTTTCTTCTCTCAGGAACGAATCGGTAAAAACGGAAGGCCTTTTCAAATTTTCAAGTTCAGATCCATGTACCAGAATGCGGAAAAGAATGGTCCGCAGTTATCATCTGAAGATGATCCTCGTATTACACCAATTGGTAGGTTCATGCGCAAAACAAGACTCGATGAGCTGCCACAGTTTTACAATGTGATTATTGGTGATATGAGCCTAGTTGGACCAAGACCAGAACGCCAATACTACATTGACCTCATCACTGATGAAGCTCCGCATTACATGCATCTTTTAAAAGTGAGACCCGGCATTACGAGCTGGGGACAGGTGAAATTTGGCTACGCGTCATCAGTAAAAGAAATGGTTAGGCGACTGCATTACGATCTTATCTATATCGAAAATATGTCGCTCTTTTTGGACATTAAGATTTTGATCTACACCGTTTTGATAGTATTACAACGAAGAGGAAAGTAATGATCAGAACCTAACTCTGATTAGTTATCATTAAAGACTTTTCACTTTTTCTTCAATCTGTTTGTAAGCCTCATCCAATCCATTTGCGTCTTTTCCTCCAGCAGTAGCAAAAAACGGCTGACCGCCTCCACCTCCTTTGATGTGTTGAGCCAGGTCACGGATTTCTTCTCCGGCTTTTATTCCTTTAGATTGTGTGACATCATCAGTCACAATGAGAGAAAGCGTCACTTTTTTGCCTTTGCTTCCCAAAAGGATAACTGCATTCTTGAGTTCTTTTCGCAATTTGAATGCGAGATTTTTGATAGATCCCGCATCCAGATCAACTGTTTTAGCGAGGAATTGAATTCCGTTTAATTCTTTCAATTCTGATAAAAGCGCATTTCTTTCGGCTACTTCTTCTTTTTGTTTCAAAGAGTCGATTTGCTTTGACAGCTCCCGATTCTGACCAATAACTTGCTGAACACCTTTAACAGGATCTTTTTTGTTTTTCACTTCTTCAGCAATGATATCGAGTTGTTGGATGCGCTCACTAATGTAGCGGTAAGCCTCAGCTCCGGTGATTGCTTCAACCCTTCGAATTCCGGCTGCTACAGATGTTTCATTAGTCAACTTGAACAAGCCGAGTGCGCCAGTTGCGGGAACGTGAGTACCTCCGCAAAGCTCAACACTATCGCCAAACTTGATCACGCGAACAGCGTCTCCGTACTTTTCACCAAAAAGCGCAAGAGCTCCCATCTGCATGGCTTCATCCATTGGGATATTTCGCTTTTCAACGAGCGGAGTGTTTTCTAAAACAAGTTCATTGACGCGTTTTTCAATTTGTTGTAGCTCTTCATCAGTGACTTTTTGAAAGTGTGAGAAGTCAAACCTTAAATAATCAGGACGGACTAAGGATCCTTTTTGCTCAACATGTTCACCCAAAATTTCACGAAGAGCATGATGTAACAGGTGTGTAGCCGTGTGATTACGTGCTGCGTTTTCGCGTTTTGCCACATCAACTTCAGCTTTAAACTTCCCATTCAGATCCTTAGGAAGTTCTTTTGTGAAGTGTACTATTAAGTTGTTTTCCTTTTTGGTGTCGAAAATTGAGATTTGGGAAGAATCGTTTTTCAAAACTCCCTTATCACCTACCTGACCACCTCCTTCAGGGTAGAAAGGCGTTTGATCTAAAACTAATTGATAGTGTTTTTTGTCCTTTTGTTTAACCTCTCGATAACGAGCAATGGAAACCTCTGCTTGAGTTTGATCGTAGCCTACAAAATTTGTCGACTCTGCCGAGTTCACTTCAACCCAATCGCCAGCCTCCATTGAAGTTGCTTTTCGCGATCTGTTCTTTTGGTCTTCAAGTGCTTTTTGAAAGCCTTCTAAATCGAGTTTCATTCCTTCTTCTCTTGCAAGAAGATCAGTTAAGTCGATTGGAAAACCATATGTGTCGTAAAGTTCAAAGGCAAACTCACCTTCTACTTTATCGTGCTTTTTTCGGTACTCACTAAACTTTTGGATTCCTTTTTCAAGCGTACGCAAAAAGGCTTCCTCCTCTTCCTTCATGACTTTTTCAATAAGCGTACTCTGTTTTTTGAGCTCAGGAAATGCTTCACCCATTTCTTTGATCAGAGCCGGTAGCAACTTGTATAAAAATGCCTCCTTTTGATCGAGGAATGAATAACCGTATCGAACTGCGCGTCTCAAAATTCTGCGAATCACATAACCTGCTCCTGTATTTGAAGGTAGCTGCCCATCAGCGATTGAAAAACTTATGGCTCTAATGTGGTCTACGATTACGCGAAAAGCAATATCCTTTTTTTGGTCAGATCCGGAATACGAAACTCCGGTTACTTTCTCCGTAGCCTGGATCAGATTCTGAAAAAGATCAGTGTCGTAATTCGATTGCTTTTCCTGAAGCACCATCGCCAGTCTTTCCAGCCCCATACCGGTATCGATATGTTTTGCGGGAAGTGGTTTTAGCTCACCACTCGCCTGGCGGTTATACTGAATAAATACGAGGTTCCAGATCTCGATGACCTGAGGATGATCCTGGTTGACGAGTTTTTTTGCATCTACTTTTTTTCTTTCTTCATCTGAACGGATGTCTACGTGAATTTCAGAACTGGGACCACATGGGCCTGTATCACCCATTTCCCAAAAGTTATCTGCTTTATCGTAATCCAGGATTCTATCTGCCGGTACATGTTTATTCCAAAGCTCAAATGCTTCAGTATCGCGAGGCAAGCCATCTTCTTTATCACCTTCAAAAATGGTGATGTAAAGTCTGTCCTTATCGATTCCAAAAACTTCAGTGAGCAGTTTCCATGCCCAATCGATTGTCTCCTCTTTGAAATAATCGTTGAAAGACCAGTTCCCCAACATCTCAAACATTGTGTGGTGATAGGTATCAACTCCAACTTCTTCGAGATCGTTGTGTTTACCACTTACGCGCAAACACTTTTGAGAATCAGTTACTCTAGTACTCTCAGGCTTTTCATTGCCCAGGAAAAACTCTTTAAACTGGTTCATCCCGGCATTGGTGAACATCAACGTGGGATCGTCCTTTACCACCAATGGAGCTGAGGGTACGATCTTGTGGTTCTGACCATTAAAGAAATCTAAAAATGCCTTCCTAATCTTGTTTGATGTCCACTGCATGTAACTGTTTGTTTTTAATGCCCGTTTTAAAGGGATTGCAAAAATAGTTTTTATACCTAATTTTGTGAAGTAACATTGGATATATGTCAAAAGCCAAGTATAAGTATAATCCCAAGACGCTCACCTACGAAAAAGCTGAGTTATCGTTTTTTGGTAAGGTACTTAAATTCTTCTCATATATTGGAACCGGACTGGTTTTCGCAGTTGTGTTTATCGCGCTATTTTTCACTTTGTTTGATTCACCTAAGGAAAAAAGGCTCAAGCGCGAAAATGAGCAACTCAAGCTTCAGTATTCGATCCTTAATAACAGAATTGAGCAATTGGATAATGTTTTAGCAAACATCGAGCAGCGTGATGATAATATTTATCGCGTGATTTTTGAAGCTGAACCTATTCCAGATAACATCAGAGAAGCCGGATTTGGTGGTGCCAATCGGTACGAGGATTTGGAAGGTTTTAACAACTCAGAGCTCGTTATTGAAACGACTAAAAGACTTGACAAATTAGCCAAGCAGATGTACATCCAGTCAAAGTCACTGGATGATGTTTATAAAATGGCTCGTAAAAAAGAGCGTTTGCTCGCATCTATTCCGGCTATTATGCCTGTTGCAAATGAAAACTTAACTCACGTTGCATCTGGGTACGGTATGCGTTTTCACCCTATATTAAAAATTAGGCTGATGCACACGGGGATGGATTTCACTGCTCCTACTGGAACAGAGATTCATGTAACTGGTGATGGCGTTGTTGAAGAAGCGTCATACAGTTCTGGTGGTTACGGAAAACACATTGTTGTAGATCACGGATACGGTTATAAGACGCTTTACGCACACCTCAACGACTACAATATTAGAGTTGGCCAAAAAGTGAAGCGTGGTGATGTTATTGGATTTATTGGTAATACCGGTAGATCAACCGGACCTCACCTTCACTACGAAGTGATCAAAGACGAGAAAAAAGTGAATCCTGTGAATTATTACTCTAACGATCTCACACCAGATGAGTATGACAGGATGATTGAAATTTCTTCACAGACAAATCAATCTTTTGATTAATGAAGCTCGATGATATCCACAACTCCAAAAAGCTCTACTTCAGTATAGGTGAAGTAGCTGACATGTTCGATGTAAAAACTTCGCTCATCCGTTTTTGGGAAAAGGAGTTTGATGTCATTAAGCCAAAGAAGAACAGCAAGGGTAATCGGTTATTTACAAAAGCTGATATCGAAAACTTTCATTTGATCTTTCACCTCGTAAAAGAGAGGGGTTTTACACTTGAAGGAGCTAAAAATAAGTTGAAGACAAACAGAGACGAAACAGTTAAAAATGCTGAGATCGCTCTCAAATTAAAAGAAATTAGATCGTTTTTAGTTGAGATCAAAGAAGCTCTATAGTCCCCGAATTTCCTTTTTCAAATTACGCTGAAACAAAAGAGCCGATGCTGCTATGTTACAACATCGGCTTAATGGAAAACTTCAATAATCAGCAGATAAGTTGTGGACGAAATGTCCAAAAACAGCGAAGGGCGTAAAAAACGCCCCTCGATGTGTGTGTTAACAAGTTAATCCTAAACTGCCTATGAGAAATTCACTAGCATACACGCGAGTTCTTGTAATTTGGTTGGGTAAGGTTGATAAAAAGTTTGAATTATTTACAGATAACAACTACAACACACTGTATATCAACTAATAAAAACTATCAAAAAAATTGAAATTTATCTCAATTGTGTGGGCGTATCGAGATGTGCAGACTGAATTCTGACGTCTTTATTGAAGTTTTCAGCTACTTCTTTGGGGTTTTGATCTCCTGGATAAAAACTAAAAAGTTGAATCCCGTTTCGAGTACTAAGTGTTCTTTCAAAAGTCAAAAAGAAATGTTGATAGTCCTTTTCAAGCGATGAAACGTTTTCCTTTTCGGTTTGCATGATCACATGGTACTTTTTGCCAGTCGGTTGTTGGTTTCCTCCAAAAGTCAAAACGCAAGCGTTAATCAGTACGATACTCAACACAAAAATGGGGAGTAAAGCCAGCCTTTTCTTCATGCTACTAAAACTAAGCTTCATTGGGATTTCTGTTTGCTATGTAGCTGCGCCATTTATCGATTACAGACTGCAAATCTTCTGGCAATTCGCTATCAAATGACATTCGCTCTCCGGTTTTAGGATGGTCAAATGCAAGTGTTTTAGCGTGAAGTGCCTGTCTATTGAGCATTTCAAAACAGTTCATCACAAACTGCTTGTACTTTTTAAAGACTGTTCCCTTCAAAACCTTATCTCCGCCATAATCAGGATCAGCGAATAGCGGATGACCAATATGCTTAAAATGAACGCGTATTTGATGTGTTCGTCCTGTTTCAAGTTTGCAGCTCACAACCGAGACATAACCAAATCGCTCGAGTACTTTGTAATGTGTAATAGCCGGCTTACCAAAATCCCCTTCAGGAAATACACTCATGAGCTTGCGGTTCTTCAGGCTCCGACCAATATTGCCTTCAATTATCCCTTCGTCCTCTTCCAGGTCACCCCAAACCAAAGCAATATATTGCCTATCTGTTGTGCGGTGAAAAAACTGAGCAGCCAATTTATTCAGAGCCTGTTCCGTTTTGCCGATCACCATCAAGCCGGATGTGAGTTTATCTAAACGATGAACAATTCCGGGACGGTCAGATCCATTTTTCTCGGGCAGGTTCTTGATATGATGCAACAAGCCATTTACCAAAGTTCCCGATCTATTCCCAACACCGGGATGAACAACGAGTCCGGCCGGTTTATTGATCACCATCACCTCATCATCTTCAAACAGTACATCGAGCGGAATCTCTTCCGGCTCAGCTTTCATGGGTTCTTTGTCAGCAGGAATAATCACCGTCACAACATCATTAGGGCGAATTTTGTAATTCGGTTTTACATCCTCATCATTCACCTTTATGTTGCCACTTTTCAACGCTTCCTGAATTTTATTCCTGGATGCATTGGGCAGCCTGTCATTCAAAAATTTGTCAATCCTGATGAGTGACTGACCAACATCAGCCACAACTGTGTGATTGACAATTAAATCCTGTTCTTCGTTCTCCTCCACTACTCTGCTTTAATGAATTTTTTGATGATAGGCTTTTGCGCGTTTTGAATATGTAGAATATACGTGCCACGCGGAATTTGGGTCACATCAATTCTGTTGTAAACTCTTCCGTTCCAAACTTCTCTACCGGTCAGATCCAGTATTGAAGCCCTGTGTTGTTCATCGAGTCCTTCAATCCTAAGCTCGTGAGATACAGGGTTTGGATAGAGTTTTATGTTTTTTTCTTCGCTTATTTCAGGAGTATTGACAGGATACGGGTTGTAAAGTGAGTCAAACTCAGGATGAATCATCAAAGATCCATCAAAACTGATGTTGTACCATCCACTTCCTGCATTGTAATAACAACGATCACGCTTTTCAAAGTTCTGATCAAAACCTACAAGAACATCCCTGTTTTGTTGCTCAATTCCCACGTAAATCGTTCCGGTCACTTCTAGCGGTTCTGACAATTCATAACGTGTGACAATATTTCGCGAACTGTACTGTGGATTGAAATATGCCGATTGGTAAACTGGGTTCTGATCTAAATCTTTATAAATCTGCAACCTGAATAGATTGTCAGAATAATCCTCTAGTGTACGTGGAAAATAAATATTAATGGCTCTGAGTGAATCAGTCACCGGACCGAGGTCGTACTCGACAGACATTTTTGAATTTGCTCCCACAACTTTGTAAGCATACTCAGCCGTTCCATCATCGTAACTGTAATACGTTCCAAAGTCCTGCCAGTAAAAAGCAGTATCATTATTTCGGTTTAAATCTGGCGTGGTATTGAGGACGTTAGCTACTTTAAAAGTGTGTCTTTTGTTGGTATCTGTATCGGGGAACACAAAGTTTTGAAGCGGAACATCACGTTGCTGAAATGTCTCTGGTTGAAAGTTAGGAATAGGGAAAACGGGAGTCGTAAAAATATTAGTTCCGTTTTCTTCAACCTGAACACTGAAAGTGACGTTTTTCTGGATATCACTCATGTTGTGCGACTCCGTACCAGATGTATCTGCCATGTAGCTTGTCGGATCATTTTTGAAATGACTCCAAGGAACATGACTGTAATCTTTTAGAATACTTGGAGCTTGTTTTGAAAAAGCGACATCGTCAATTGTGTTTTCATCAGATGTTCTGTTAGCATCGAGTCTCACGTAATCGATGTGCCAGTGATCAAAATTCCCTGAGGTTGTCGCGCGATTTTTAAATCGGAAACGGAAGCCGTCCTGGTAATAATCAGTGTTGGATATTTTGATGAAAACCTGTTCGAATGGTTTATTCGCCTCACCCTGGGCACTCCAAATATAATCCCATTGACCTGTGTTTAGGTTTAAAAACTCAAGTGCCAGTGAGTCGTCTTCCTCTGGCATATCTCCAAATCCCTGTGGCTGATAATAAAAGCTCAGGATGATTGAATCAGAGTTGTTGTAATTCCCTCCTGATGGACGAGATCCCAATTGAATTGGAGCTGAAGTAAAGACATCAGCCAACCCTTCAACACCTGGACCCTGATTAGGACTGTGAGGCATGCCGAGCGAATCGAGCCCGTCAAAAGTAGCGACTCCAATTGTCGGTGGCTCCTGTCCGTAACTCTCATTGATGTAAACATCATTAGAAGTCCACAAGACATTATTTGATGGCGGAACAAAAACCGTTGTATCGTTGATGCTCACTAAAAAGCTATCGGCAACCACATCTGGATTGAGGGCTCCGTTAACGAGTCTTCCGTTTGGTAATGGCCACACAGTGTCGAGCGCCACGGTATCAACACAATTCAAGGAATCTAAAAAGGCGATAATCTGTGGAGCATTCGCAGTTGAATCCCACTGACCAGAGTTTGAATTAAACGAATAGTCGTAAGAGGTATCCGTCATAAACTCGACCGCATTCACTACGTTTCCATCAATTCTAAAATCCGGGCAAAACTCTTTTACGAGTGATGGATCGTCCAAATCAATTCGGTAATCTTTGATCAGATTTTTAGAAAAGTCGTCAATGAAAGGAAGCTCAATGGTATCAAATTGGTAAACAATGCGGCTATTGCTGGCTCTTACCGAAAATGATTGCTCAGCGCTTTCCTGAAAACCTCCGCGAGGTTGTTCTTTGAGGGGCAATAGCGAATCCTGCGCAAATAAGCCTGTAGAGGCAATGGCGCCTATTAATGTCAGAACCAGGTTTTTCATGAATCAGTTTGCGTTGTAATGCTGTCCTGTTCTATTAACTCAAACTCGGGAACTTTAGTACTATCAGTTGTCAAAAATAAGTCCATCGAACGACCGAGGTTGATCATTTCGTTTCTGTTCGTGTCGTATGCGGGGAACTGATTGTAAATCACAGAATTCATGGTATCCTCTTCAGAATCGACATCTTCATCATATTGAACAATCCCGATGTTGAGTCCTTTGCTATTGAGGAATTGCTTGGCTTGCTCCAGGCTCTGACCGTAAAGAGCAGGAACAGGAATCACCTGATCACTCTCTCCAGAACCCACCACAAGCGAAATTGCCGTTCCTTTGTCAACTTTGTCTCCGGGCTTCAATTCTTTATTTCTCAACTGTACGCCCACGATGCAGTTCGTACACTCCGAAGGACGATAAATCAATGTGTCAATTTTCAATCCGTAAGTGATAATGCGCGACTGTGCCTGGCGTAATGTTAAATCATTCAAAGCCGGAAGCACAACCTGTGGTGGATTTTGAGTATTGATGGTCAAATATATTTTTCTGCCGGGCTTCACTTCAGATAAAGCCTTTGGGTTTTGATCAACAATTGTTCCCGGAGGTTCTTCAGCTACGTAAACAGAATCTGAAATAATCGAGTGGAGATCTTTTTCTTTCAGTAAAGGTGTTGCTTCAGTGTGGTGATAGCCGCTCAAATCAGGCACCTCAACTGTTACCCCGTGACGGGTATAAGATTCGAGGTAAATCATGGTTCCGTAAATAATCCCGATTGTCAATAAAATCGCGATCAGAACCTGCAGCCAGAATACTTTTGAAACTAAAAATTTAATTAAGCTCAAGGGTGTACAATTTAGAACGCAAATATAATGAAGTGGATTTGATATTGAACGCGAATCAAATCGGCTTCGAAATTACTGGTTCATTAAACTCAAATGACTCAATCAGTCTTCCTTCTCGTCAATCATTTTCTGAATCTCGTACATTTCATCGCGGAGTCGAGCTGCTTCAATGAAGTCCATTTGTTTGGATGCTTTCATCATCTGACTCTTGATTTGGTCTTTTTGTTTCTCGAGTTGTTGCTTGTTCATGTACTGAACAACCGGATCTGCAGCAACTGATGTTTGCTGTGGCTCAACATAAGCTTTTTCAGGTTTCACTTGTCGCTCACCGTCTTTGCCTTCAACCACACTTGTTTGATCCATAATTCGATCGACAGATTTTACGAGTGGAGTTGGCGTAATGCCGTGCTTTTCGTTGTATTCTTGCTGCTTAGCTCTACGCCTGTTCGTTTCATCGATTGTACGCTGCATACTTTTCGTGACACGATCAGCGTACATGATGACTTTTCCGTTCACATTTCGGGCTGCGCGACCTGCCGTTTGCGTCATGCTGGTTTCACTGCGCAAGAATCCTTCATTATCAGCATCGAGTATAGCAACGAGCGATACTTCCGGTAAGTCGAGTCCCTCACGCAATAGGTTGATTCCTATCAGTACATCAAAATTTCCGAGACGTAAATCTCTGAGTATTTCTACACGCTCAAGCGTATCGATATCACTGTGGATGTAGCGGCATTTGATTCCGTTCTTGGTCATGTACTTCGCCAACTCTTCAGACATCCGTTTGGTAAGCGTTGTCACGAGGACACGCTCTTTTCGTTCGGTTCTGACCCTTACCTCTTCTAGTAGATCATCGACCTGGTTGTCTCTCGGTCTCACTTCTATTTGTGGATCGAGCAAGCCTGTTGGGCGAATAACCTGTTCCACATAAAGCCCTTCTGTCTCGCGCAACTCGAACTCTGCCGGAGTTGCACTCACATACATTATCTGATTAATAAGCCCCTGAAACTCTTCGAATTTCAATGGTCTGTTGTCGAGAGCAGCCGGTAGTCGGAACCCGTATTCAACGAGGTTTACTTTTCTAGCGCGGTCACCACCGTACATAGCCGAGATTTGTGGAACTGTCACGTGACTTTCATCGATGATGAGTAAGAAATCATCGGGAAAATAATCGAGTAAGCAGAAAGGTCTGTCACCCGGATTTCTGCGGTCAAAATAGCGCGAGTAGTTCTCAATACCGCTACAATACCCGAGTTCGCGCATCATTTCGAGATCGTAATTCACGCGATCATCGATTCGCTTGGCTTCGAGAGGCTGGCCCATATCTTTAAAATACTCCACCCTGTCGATCAAGTCGTAACCGATTTCTTTAATCGCTCGTTGAGTACTTTCTTTTGAGGTCACAAAAATGTTAGCAGGATATATCCTCACAGCCTCAAAAGAATCCAACCGTTCTGCAGAATGAGGATCAATAGATTCTATTTCTTCAATTTCATCACCCCAAAAGTGGAAACGAAACGCGTGATCAGCATAAGCGAGGTACACATCTACCGTATCGCCTTTTACTCGAAAATTGCCCCGTTGGAAATCTCCGGTTGTACGTGAATAGAGTGAGTCAACGAGTTTGTGCAAAAACTGATTCCTGCTGATCGTCATTCCCTGCTTGATCTCAATAACACTTTCGTTGAAATCTGAAGGATTCCCGATACCGTAAATACAGGAAACGGATGAAACGACAATCACATCACGTCTTCCCGATAACAACGATGAAGTAGCCGATAGTCTCAACTTTTCAATTTCATCGTTGATCGAAAGATCTTTTTCTATGTAAGTATCACTTGTTGGAATATACGCCTCAGGCTGATAATAATCGTAGTACGAAACAAAGTACTCGACTGCATTATCAGGGAAGAACTGCTTAAATTCTCCGTAGAGCTGAGCAGCAAGCGTCTTGTTGTGACTCAGAATGAGTGTGGGTTTTTCAACTTCCTGAATAACATTCGCCATAGTGAATGTTTTTCCGGAACCCGTAACTCCCAGCAAAACCTGGCTGCGTTCCCCGTCCTGAATACTTTTTGTAAGCTGTTCAATCGCCTGTGGCTGATCTCCCGTTGGCTTGTATTGTGATGTGAGTTTAAAATCCATAATCAAAATCTACGAACGCAAAATTCGGAAAAGGGTTGAACGCGAGCACGATTTATTTTGATTTAATGTTTGGGAGGTTTGGTCAGAACCGAAATAGTGAAGGTGCGAGGTCCCGTTCCTTGCGTAACGAGGATCTAAGTTTATCTAAGCTTTGGCTGGTGCCAAAGGCTAAGAGTCGAGAGCGTTCTAATGTTGGTTTTGGGATTATTGTGATGGTAAGTTGCTAATGAGTTTAGAGTTTAAGGTGATAACGAAGCTATCGCAACGAGGATTTGATGTTAGCTATGTTGGAAACGCTGAGGACGCAGCGAGTTCGCTGGCGCTCACTTTTTGAACCATGAAGAAGTTAAGATTCATTAAGTTTTGGTTTTACTTCTGCTGGTATCACGAAGCCCTCTAAGTCCATAAAAAGGCTTAGTGCCCTAGCGACTTTGTGGCAAACTCGCTAGCTCAAAATCATAATTCTAATCCGTGATCTAACATCCCCTACAAATTCAAAAATTTGATCGTTACCTTTGCGCTTATCATGAGTGAAAACCTGAGCAGCTTTTTTCAAAAACCAAAACTCGATCCTGAGGATTACTATTATTCTGAGGAGGGCTACATTGTTTTCACTGAAAAATACCACCTCAAGCGCGGCTACTGTTGTCAAAGCGGTTGCCTGCATTGCCCTTACGGCTTCAATAAAAAGAAAAAACGCAGAGAATGAATAACTTCAAATCTGACTAAAAACTTTCATGAACTAACGGTCAGGTTCGCGGTTATGTAAATGATAAAATACTAAAAATGGCACTATCATTTGAAGAAGAGATCAAAGAAGGAATACCGGCTCAACTACCCGAGGCTCCGGTGTACGATGAGTCTATCAACCACGCTCCCAAAAGAAAGGAAATCTTAACGGATAAAGAGAAAGCACTGGCGCTTAAAAACGCGCTACGCTATTTCCCAAAAGAGCAACACGAAACACTGGCTGCAGAATTTGCCGATGAGCTCAAAAAGTACGGCCGCATATATATGTACCGTTACAAACCCAAAAACGCTATTTACGCTCGCAGCATTGATGAATACCCGTGCAAAAGCAAACAAGCTGCTGCCATTATGGTGATGATTCAGAACAATTTAGATCCGGCCGTGGCACAACACCCAGATGAGCTCATCACGTATGGCGGAAACGGGGCAGTATTTCAAAACTGGGCACAGTACAGGCTCACGATGAAATACCTCAGCGAGATGACAAATGAGCAAACACTCGTGATGAATTCAGGTCACCCACAAGGATTATTCCCCTCTCATAAGGACGGTCCCCGCGTGGTTGTTACAAATGGAATGATGATTCCGAATTACTCAAAACCCGATGATTGGGAACGTTTCAATGCCCTTGGCGTTACGCAATACGGACAAATGACTGCCGGATCTTACATGTATATTGGTCCGCAGGGAATCGTTCACGGGACTACGATTACTGTTATGAACGCAGCGCGTATGCTCGACCGCTCAGGAAAGGCAAAAAATGAAACAAAACTTTTCGTAACTGCCGGACTTGGCGGAATGAGTGGTGCTCAGCCAAAAGCAGGAAATATTGCCGGTGTTGTGAGCATTACTGCTGAGATCAACCCAAAAGCAGCTTACAAACGTCACGAACAGGGCTGGGTAGATGAAGTGATTGAAGATGTTGATAAATGCATTGATACTGCACTTCACTATCAGAACCGAAACGAAG
The DNA here is from genome assembly GCF_008806325.1 of Salibacter halophilus. GTDB lineage: Bacteria > Bacteroidota > Bacteroidia > Flavobacteriales_G > Salibacteraceae > Salibacter > Salibacter halophilus. The sequence goes on along the minus strand of NZ_WACR01000014.1, from coordinate 29,222 downwards.
CCCACTCAATCGCATTCCTCGGGAATATCGTTGACTTGTGGGAGCGTTTTGTGGAACGCGATGTTCATGTTGATTTGGGATCTGACCAAACATCTCTTCACAATCCATGGGCAGGAGGTTATTACCCGGCCGGATTGAGCTACGAGGAATCGAATGAGATGATGGCAAAACAGCCTGAGAAGTTCAAAGAAGAAGTGCGCAAAACGCTTCGCAAACATGCAGATGCTGTAAACGCACTGAGCAAAAACGGTATGTATTTCTTCGATTACGGAAATGCCTTTTTGCTGGAAGCTTCTCGTGCCGGAGCTGATATTATGAACCAGGACGGAGACGGATTTATTTATCCTTCTTACGTTCAGGACATTCTTGGACCAATGTGTTTTGACTACGGTTTTGGTCCGTTCCGTTGGGTTTGTACATCCGGCAAGGAAGAAGATTTGGCGATGACAGATAAGTTGGCTCAAGACGTTTTATCTGAAATTAAATCCAATTCTCCTGAAGAAATTCAGCAACAGATGGCTGATAACATTCAGTGGATTGAAGGTGCCCGTGAAAACAAACTGGTTGTGGGGTCGCAAGCACGTATCCTTTACGCTGATGCTGAAGGAAGAACTAAAATCGCGGCAGCTTTCAACAAAGCCATCAAAGAAGGAAAAATTGGTCCGGTTGTGCTCGGTCGCGATCATCACGATGTATCGGGAACAGATTCACCATTTCGCGAAACATCCAACATTTATGACGGTTCCAAATTCACAGCTGACATGGCGATACAAAACGTGATTGGCGATTCGTTTAGAGGAGCTACCTGGGTATCGATCCACAATGGTGGTGGCGTTGGATGGGGCGAAGTTATCAACGGAGGTTTCGGGATGGTTCTCGATGGATCTGACGATGCCGACAGACGCCTCAAACAAATGCTCTTTTGGGATGTCAACAACGGAATTGCCCGTAGAAGCTGGGCACGAAACGATGAAGCATTGTTCGCCATCAAGCGCGAAATGGAGCGCACGCCAGAATTAAAGGTTACACTACCAAACATCGCTGATGATGAACTCATCAAAAAGACGTTTGAAAAGGGATGATTTTTGTTGCTAAACTGAGGCTGTGAACTATTTACAGTCTCAGTTTTAGCTTTATAGTTTAAAGTAAGAATTCATTTCCTTGCAGACATCTCAAAAGCCTTTTACCTTCGCATGCCGAATTTCAAACCTCAATGAAACAGCTTTTTATATCCCTTATTTGCCTTTTTGCTGTTTCTTTTCTTCAGAGCCAAACGGTGCTGGATGAAGGGAAGCTAGACCTATCTAGATCACAGGATTTCCAACAGGCAATCAAAATACAGGGTGAAGCTGAGTTCTACTGGCATCAATTATTAGCACCAGAGGATTTCCCTCTCAAGTCTGATGTCAATAAACGATTTGTCAAAATCCCACATGTTTGGAACGATTTTCAGCTCGATTCCTACACAAGGCTTAACCCGAGAGGCTACGGAACTTACCGGTTTTCGGTTACGGTTCCGAAAGGTGAAAATCGCGTATCCATTAAAATACCCACAATCGGAACCTCAGCACTATTCTATGTTAATGGTGAAAAGCTGATAGAAATAGGTAAAGTTGGTAAGTCTGAATCAGCTTACGAAGCGATGTACGCTCCACAAATCATTGACTTACCGCACGACACCAACCATTTTGAATTTATCATACAAGTCTCAAATTACGACTTCTCGGTTGGTGGAATTTGGGATTCAGTAATTATTGGACCTGAACAAACGCTGAGAGAATCTCACAACCGAAGCATTTTTTGGGATTTTTTCCTGTTGGGAGCACTTTTCATTGCAGCAATCTACTTCCTCGCACTCTACTTCCTCAAGCGTGATTCAATCTGGCATGTTTACTTTGCTCTCGCATGTCTTTTGGCAGCCCTCAACGTATCAGCAAGTGATGAATTCGTCCTTTCTTACATACCGGGAATCTCCTTCTCAGTATTGATCAAGTCTGAAATCGTTTCATTCTATGCCGGTGTTGGTGTGTTGTCGCTCTACCTCTACGAACTCTTTAAATCCTATTTTCACAAATGGGTGCTGTTCACGATAATTGTTGTTTCCTTTATCATGAGCGGAATAATGATCTTTTTACCCACTCACCTGAGCGCTCAAACCATTACATTCTACCAGTTTTTCTCATTGATAGCACTTGTATATTTATTGTTTGTAGTGGTCAGAGCCATACGAAACGGAGCCCGAGGCGGATGGGTTTTCTTGTTGGGTTTTTTCGTGCTTGCCGGAGCCATTCTGCACGATGTTATTATCAACCTCAGCTACATCCCCACTGATACGATGTCGAGAGTTGGAATATTTGTTTTCCTGATTTCGCAAATCATTTTGCTCGCTGATCGATCGGTCAGAACCAAAATGAAAAACGAGAAACTCACCGAGAAGCTCAACGAAGTCAACCAGCAACTCGAAAGTCAGGTAGAGGAACGAACAGAAGAACTTCACAACTCGCTCCGTGAACTCAAGTTGGCACAGCAAAAGCTGGAAAAAACAAATGGTGAACTGACAAAAGCCAACGAGGCCAAAAACAAATACCTTTCAGTAATCGGTCATGACCTGCGCGGTCCTGTGAGCGGAATAAAAGTCGCACTGGAATTATTGCTCGATGATCTGGAAAAAGGAGATATTGAACGAGAAGAACTAACAGATACAATCAAGGCGCTCACACAAAATGCCAATTCGGCTTACAGCTTGCTCGTGAACCTCTTTGATTGGGCCCGCTCACAAATGGGCGTAATGAGTTTCACACCACAAAAATTCAGAGTGAGTAAAATCTTAAATGATGTAGATGCACTACTCCACAAAAGTTTAGAAGAAAAAGATCTTGAACTGGTTAACAATATCCCGCAAGGACTTGAAGTTTACGGAGACCCTAATATGATCAGCACCGTTTTCAGGAACCTCATAAGCAACGCGATTAAATTCTCATATCCCGGTCAAAAAATCACACTAACCTGTGACCAAAATGAACAGTATGTAGAATTTGCAGTACAGGATCAGGGAAAAGGAATTCCGCTCGAAAAGCAGGAGAAGCTATTCGAATTCAGTGCTAAGAAAAGCACTCGTGGAACAAAACAGGAAAAAGGGACAGGAATTGGTTTACTGCTTGTAAAAGATTTTATCGATCAAAACAACGGGAAAATAACCGTTTCCAGCTCGCCCGATAAAGGATCAACTTTTTATTTCACTCTCCCATTAAATAACGACTAACAAATGAAATGGCTGAGAGAAACCGCTTTTACAGCTCCACTATTTCAAACAAGTAAGAGAAACGCCATTTTGTGGATATCGATAACGATACTCCTCATTTTAAAGATCTACGAGGGCGATCATAAGTTTTTCACGGAGCACTTTCAACATTTAAACGATGGATCTGAGTGGTTTTTATGGTACAAATGGCTGTGGCATCACGGAGCATCACTTTTGTTGTTTTTCCTGATTCCGGTTCTGACCATCAAACTGGTATTAAAAGAAAAACTCGCAGATTTTGGATTAAAAATTGGCGATTACAAAGTTGGATTAAAGGCGACACTCATCACTTTCATCATCATGCCTTTTATCATTTACAACAGCGCCCAAAATCCGGAGCATCGCGAATTTTACAGTTCTCACTTCCCGCTCGATCTCGCAACCCAATCGGGCTGGATGTTTGTCTTGTGGGCAGTTTCCTATTTGCCTCATTACATCGGATGGGAATTCTTTTTTAGAGGTTTCATTCAATTCGGTTTCAAAGAAAAAATGGGCCTATTTGGTGCTATCATGTTTCAAACATTACTCACCGCATTGATGCATATTGGCAAGCCTGAGGGCGAAACATGGGGAGCCGTGGCAGGCGGCATTTACATGGGGTTACTCACATTCAGAACCGGGTCAATTTACTACGCGCTCATATTTCACTTTTATCTTGGGCTATTGAACACTTACTTTTGCAGCTTGTAATATTTTTAGATGTCAGAAAAAATCAATTTCATTACAGGTGGAAGAGGCTACCTTGGTGGTCAATTAGCGACTGAATTGACCAAACGTGGAGAATCAGTAAAACTACTCAACCGACCCGGTTCAGCAGTTCCTGATTATCTTGCGACTAATCCAAAAATAGAGATTCTCCCGGGAGACATTCTCAACAGGAAATCTCTATCAGAACACACGAAAAATGTCGATGCCATTTATCACCTGGCGGCCTTTGCAAGGCCCTGGGCAAAAGACAGCGCAACTTATTTTGAGGTAAACGTAATAGGAACCACAAACGTACTGGAAGCAGCTTATCACAATGGTGTTAAAAATGTTGTGATCACTTCATCGGCCGGGACATTTGGCCCGCAAAAAGACGAAAAACTGATTGATGAGTCTTTTTCTCCTGCAAGTCACTTCACAGAATACGAATCGACCAAGCAGCGCTCAATTGAAGAGTCATTAAAATTCATCGACCGCGGACTCGACATCAAGTTTGTAAGTCCCACTCGTGTTTTTGGTCCCGGAGCACTTTCGATCAGTAACGCTGTTACCAGGCTCATCATGCAGTACTGGCAGGGAAAATTCCGCTTCATGCCCGGTGACGGAAATTCAATTGGAAATTACGCTTTCATCGATGATGTTGTGGACGGGCATATTTCAGCTCAGGAAAAAGGAAAAACCGGACACAATTACATTTTGGGTGGAGAGAATATCAGCTACAGGGAGTTTTTCAACTATTTGGCAGAGCAAAAAGGGAAAAAACACAAAATGGTGAAATTGCCCATCAGGCTCATGGTAAAAGTTGCCCGAGGTATGGAGCTCGCTGCCGAAACAACAGGAAAGCCTCCGCTCATCACTCCGGGATTTGCAAGGAAATACATGCACGACTGGGGAACAGATTTATCGAAAGCAAAAACCGAAATCGGCTACGAAGTAACACCGTTTAAGAAGGCTCTGACCGAAACTGTAAATTGGCTTAAAGCTGAGAACCTGATTCGCTGAGCGATTCTAGAAGTGCCGGTTCTTTTTCAATTGCATTTCCCACCACCACGAGTGTTGCGCCAGCATTCCACGCAGCTTCCAGCTGATCGCGTGTTTTCATTCCGCCACCCACGATGATGGGTAAATCAACCGATTTTGAAACCGAATTGATCATTTTTGGCGAAACCTCATTTTGCGCTCCACTACCCGCATCCAGGTAAATACACTGCATGCCAATCATCTCCGCAGCCATTGCCGTTACCGCTGCAATCTCAGGCTTGTTGCGAGGTACAGGTTGAGAACCGGAAATGTAAGAAGCTGTTGTTGGAGCACCACCATCGACTAAAATATAACCGGTAGACCAAATCCCTAATCCGCTCGCTTTCAAAGCCGGTGCAGCTTTCACATGCTCCCCGATCAACAATTCCGGGTTTCTGCCAGAAATTAATGAAAGAAGCAAAATAGCATCAGCATTTTCATCGATTTGGTTACCGCTTCCCGGGAATAGAATAACCGGAACATCTGTGTTTTTTTTGAGAAACTGAACCGTTTCATTCAACCGCTGAGTTGTCATCAAGCTGCCACCCACAAAAAAGAAAGTAGGTTTATTGACAGCCGCAATAGTCAGCAATTCATCTAAATAACCGTCTCCACATTTATCGGGATCGATGAGTACGACAAGCCCTTTTTGGCCAGCCTCTTTCATCTTATGGAGTTCGGTTACATTCATGTTGCAATATTACGACTTTACCGTGTAAACTAATGCGAAGTTACCAATCCACTCCCAATTGAGCGGCACTTCCTCGTAATGGCTTTCGTTTGAAATTACGCCAATAAAGCGCCCTTCCTCCTTTTCCACGATTTGCAAGTCATTTTTCAAACTGAGCTGTCTCCTGCTGTAATATTTGTACAACGCTTCTTTAGCACTCCAGTAAAGAGTCGCTTTTTCACGGTCAGAGCCAACTCTAGCGAGCTCTCCCTCATTCAGGAACTTTTTGGCAACGAGCAAAACCTTATTGTTCACCTCCTGCAAATCGATTCCAACATCGTGGTACGGATGCATGATCAGTGCCAGGTTCTGACCACAATGAGACAAACTCAACTCAATAGCCAGGTTTTGAAAATGCGGTTTTCCATTACTATCTCGCAACAAATAAGGTTCTTTTCCCAATAATTGCTTGATCGCAAAACGAGTTCCTAAAAATTCTCGCTTGCGATTTTCGTGGGTAATATTCTCAAACCGAATGCGCTCATCATCGCACATATCAATGTGTTCGAGAAGATAATCAATTGAAAAATTGACACTTACTACTGCAACATAATAGCTTGTTGACGGTTTAATCTCCCGGGAAAATTCGAAACCCATGAATTAGTTCTTATTTTTGCCAAAATTTAAAAATAACAGCATTTCATTATGGAAAAAACGCTGAACTACAAAGTAAAAGATATTTCCCTTGCCGCATGGGGAAGAAAAGAAATTGAATTGGCTGAAGCGGAAATGCCAGGTTTAATGTCGCTACGTGAAGAGTACGGCCCAGACAAACCTTTAAAAGGTGCGCGTATTGCAGGCTGTCTTCACATGACAATCCAAACTGCTGTATTGATTGAAACATTAGTAGAATTAGGAGCAGATGTAACCTGGTCATCATGTAATATTTTCTCAACTCAGGATCACGCAGCAGCAGCAATCGCTGAAGCGGGAGTTCCGGTTTTCGCATGGAAAGGAATGACTGCTGAGGAATTTGACTGGTGCATTGAACAAACGCTCAATGCATTTGAAGGTGGTAAAAAACTCAACATGATCCTCGATGATGGTGGTGATCTTACCAACATGGTTCTCGATGAGTATCCTGAGTTAGTAAAAGACATCAAAGGTCTTTCTGAAGAAACGACTACTGGTGTTCACCGCCTTTACGAACGCCAACGCAAAGGAACACTTCCTATGCCGGCTATCAACGTAAACGACTCGGTTACAAAGTCGAAATTTGACAATAAATACGGTTGTAGAGAATCTGCAGTTGATGCTATCCGCAGAGCAACTGACGTAATGCTTGCAGGTAAGGTAGCAGTTGTTGCTGGTTACGGTGACGTTGGTAAAGGTACTGCAGCGAGTTTAAGAGGTGCAGGATGCCGCGTAATCGTTACAGAAATCGATCCTATTTGTGCGCTACAGGCTGCAATGGACGGCTTTGAAGTGAAGAAAATGGAAAACGCTGTTCTCGAAGCTGATATCGTTGTTACTGCTACAGGTAACAAAGACATCATTACCGGAAAGTACTTCAAGAAAATGAAAGACAAGACAATCGTGTGCAACATCGGTCACTTTGATAATGAAATCGATGTAGCGTGGTTGACTGAAAATGCGAAGAAAGATACTATCAAGCCACAGGTTGATCTCTTCAACTTAGATGGTAAAGATATTATCCTACTCGCTGAAGGTCGTCTTGTAAACTTAGGTTGTGCTACTGGTCACCCATCATTTGTAATGAGTAACAGTTTCACCAACCAGGTACTCGCACAACTTGAACTTTGGGAACGCGGAGATCAATACGAAAACAAGGTTTACACACTTCCTAAACACCTCGATGAAAAAGTTGCTGAACTACACCTCAGCAAAATTGGTGTTGAACTGGAGAGATTGTCTGACGATCAGGCAGAATACATCGGTGTTAAACCAGAAGGCCCATACAAGCCAGAATACTACAGATATTAAGATTAGGTTCTTTTTGATCTCAAAGCCTCAACAGATTTCTGTTGGGGCTTTTTTATTGAAGCTTTCCCATGTAGCGAAGTCCTTCATTTCCCTGAACTCCCCCAGTGTGAACAGCCAGCACTTTTGAATTCTCAGGAATTTCATTCCCGATCAATTCACTCAAAGCAAACATCATTTTTCCGTTGTAGATATAATCGAGCTGAATTGCGTTTTCACTCTTAAATGTCTCTACAAAATCCTTCAATTCAGATGTTATTTTGGCGTATCCGCCAAGGTGAAAATCAGGAAAAATCAAATAATCATCTTTATACTCTTCAACTAGCTCCCAATCATAGAGCACCTGAAATAGTTTTTGGTTTAAATCTGCCTGCAACCCATCGTTCACGTTCAGAACCGGAATTCCAACGACTTTCGTTCTATCGGGATTGGGATTTCCAAGGATGAGTCCGGCCATCGTTGAGCAAGTACCGCACGGAACAATTACGTAATCGTACTCTTTGTCGATATCCTTCCATATTTCCTGGCAACCCTGAATTCCTTCGAAATTAGCTCCCCCTTCCGGAACATTGAAAAACGGACCGAATTCTTTCCTGAGATCTGACCGAAAAAACTTGCTGTCCTTTTCGCGATAAGCTGATCTCGATACAAAGTGAAGGTGCATTCCGCATTTTTCTGCGAATTGAAGAGTTGGATTGTTGGGATCGTACTCTCCACGAATAACGCCAATGGTCTTGAACCCAAATTCTTTTCCCGCTGCAGCAGTTGCAGCAATGTGATTGGAGAAAGCACCACCGTATGTGAGGATTTGGTAGTATCCTTTTTGATCAGCTTTTAGCACATTGTACTTGAGCTTTCGCCACTTATTCCCTGAAATTTGAGGATGGAGATTATCATCGCGAAGTAAATCAACCTCATAGCCGCCAGGTAACTTTACCTGCGAGATAGTTGATTTTTTATGCGGCCACTCCACGAAAAGCTCCTCTATTTTGAAATGACTTCTCTAAAAACTTCTAGAAAATATTCGTTTTCATCAGTTGTTCCGGTACTGATTCGCAAACATGATGGCAATCCAAAAGCCGGTAAGTGGCGAACGAAAACACCGCGTTTGAGGAGTTCGTCCTTTACCTCAACAGCACGTTCCTCCGATTCGAGGTCAATCATGATAAAATTAGCGAAGCTATCGGTTTGTTTGATGCCCAATTCATTCATCAGGTTTTTGAATTTTGGTAGCCACTCAGAGTTCAATGCAATCCCTGCTTTGAGGAATTCGTCATCTTCGAGAGCTCCAATGCCGGCTGCTTGGGTGAGATCTGACGGTTCAAATGTATTTCGAACTTTGTCGAGGGCATCGATTATTCGGCTCTGACCGATAGCATATCCCAAACGGACACCGGCCAAACCGTAAGCTTTCGAAAAAGTACGCAGCGTGAGCAGATTCTCCTTTTGCCAGCCGGATGTATCGGGATAATCAGATCGCAAATCTTTTGAGTACTCGAAGTACGCCTCGTCAACTACAACCAAAATATGATCAGGGATTTTTTCAAAAAAGCTCTTGAGATCATTTTCAGAAACCATTGTACCCGTTGGGTTATTGGCATTAGGGAGGTAGATAACTTTCGTTTTGTCCGTTATCCTGTTGATGATTTCATCGAGGTCGATTTGATAATCGGCTGTCAACGGAACTTTATTAACCGGAACGTTGTTGCTCAACGCCCAAATATAGACTGCAACAAAAGTTCCTTCGCTTGTGAGTAACTCTTCACCATCGTGGCAAAAAGCTTTTAGAATATTGTCGAGAATAGCTTCAGAACCATTCCCGACAACTACATTTTCCATATTGACATTATTGAGTTTCGCTAGTTTTTGACGAAGCTCAGTGCTCAATGGATCAGGATACGTGTTGACTCTTTTTATCGCTTCATTTACATGTTTTTGAGCCTTTTTTGAAACTCCAAGATTATTCTCATTATTCCAGAGAATTGCCGTTTTTGTAAATCCAAACTCGGCCCGGTAATCCTCAACAGATTTACCCGGATTATACGACTTGAGGTTGGCGATGTGCGAAGGTATGTCAATCATGATCCAAAAATTTCAATCGTTCCTAATCACTCAAACTCCAAAGAGGCTTTTTAGTTTAACGCTATTTGTAAGATGAGCATAATGTCAACAAGTGAACTATTCATTATTCAAAACTCCCGCTGCTAACCGGCATTTTGCGGTCTACTTTCTTCACGAGTCCCTGGAGTACTTTTCCCGGTCCAACTTCGATGAACTCACTCGCTCCGTCTTCCATCATCGCTTTAACGCTTTGTGTCCATTTAACCGGAGCTGTAAGTTGATCAATCAGGTTTTGTTTGATCTCCTCAGGACTTGAAACAGCCTTAGCAACTGCGTTTTGATACACCGGGCATTTTGGTTGGTTGAATGTTGTTTCGTTAATCGCTTTTTCGAGTTCAACACGAGCCGGTTCCATCAGCGGAGAGTGAAATGCACCGCCCACAGGTAAAACCATCGCTCTTTTAGCTCCGGCTTCTTTCAGCTTTTCGCAAGCGTCTTCAACTGCCTTAACACTTCCAGAAATCACGAGCTGACCTGGGCAATTGTAGTTTGCCGGAACAACAACACCATCAATCTCATTGCACACTTTTTCTACAACCTCATCTTCAAGACCGAGAATTGCAGCCATAGTTGAAGGCTCAGCTTCACAGGCTTTTTGCATTGCCATAGCACGTTTTGAAACTAGTTTTAATCCGTCCTCAAAGTTGAGTGTACCGTTTGCAACCAAAGCTGAAAACTCACCGAGTGAATGCCCAGCAACCATATCAGGATTGAAATCATCCATCAATTCTGCAAGGATAGTTGAATGTAAAAAGATAGCGGGCTGAGTAACTTTCGTTTCTTTGAGTTCTTCAGCACTTCCCTCAAACATCACTTTTGAAATCTCGAAACCGAGAATTTCATCTGCTTTTTTGAAAAGATCTTTTGCACGGTCAGATCCATCGTACATGTCTTTCCCCATGCCTGAAAACTGGGCACCCTGCCCCGGAAATACGTATGCTTTCATATCTAAATATTTGATTTCTTATTGTCAATTAGTTCCGGCCAAGCCGGAATGGAGCAAGTTAATCAAATCAACCAGCTCTTAAAATTCGAGCCAAAAATAAATGAATCGTAACACATCAGGCACTTCTCCTCCATTTGTATATTTGTTGGATAAAATTCATACTCCATGATCGTAGTTACAGGTGCCGCAGGATTTATTGCCAGCGTATTAGTTGGCCGACTCAATGAGCAGGGATACAAAAACATCGTTGTAGTCGATGATTTTTCGAACGATGAAAAGAACAAAAACCTCGAAAACAAGTCGATAACAGCTCGTGTTGATCGCGAGAATTTTGACAACTGGCTCAAGCGCAATGGAGAACACGTTGAATTTATCTTTCACCTGGGCGCCAGAACTGACACGGCTGAATTTGACAAAAGCATTTTTGACCATTTGAATGTGAACTATTCAAAGATGGTTTGGGAAAAATGCATTGAGTATGGAATTCCGCTCGTTTACGCCAGTAGCGCTGCAACATACGGTCTAGGAGAACACGGTTATGAAGACAAGGATGAGTTAGCTGAAAAACTAGAGCCTCTCAATCCTTACGGTGAATCGAAAAACGATTTTGATAAATGGGTTCTGAAACAAGACAAAAGGCCTCCATACTGGATAGGGATTAAGTTTTTCAATGTTTACGGACCCAATGAATACCACAAAAGCCGTATGGCCTCAGTTGTTTGGCACACTTTCAATCAGATCCAGAAAACGGGAAAAATGAAGCTTTTCAAGTCTCACAACCCCGATTTTAAAGATGGCGAGCAAAAACGCGATTTTGTGTATGTGAAAGATGTAGCAGATGTTCTCATTTTCCACATGGAGAACCGCATCAAGAGCGGGATTTACAACCTGGGGTCAGGAAAAGCTCGTACTTTCTACGATCTCGCTGCCAACACTTTTAAAGCGATGGACAAAGAGCCTGATATTTCATTCATCCCAACTCCTGAAGATATTCGCGATAAATACCAGTACTTCACTGAAGCAAAGATGGAAAAGACTCGCAAGAAAGGTTACGACAAACCCTTCCACACATTGGAGGAAGGGATTGAAGATTATGTCAAAAACTATTTGATTCCGGGTAAATACTTTTAGTCAATCAATATCAATTTACAATCAACCTTTTTGTTTCATTTACTTCACTTCCTGAAACGCGAATGAGGTAGATTCCGGCTGGCATATTATCGAGCTGAATTATTTCGCGGTTATCGCTAACTTTTTGTGATCTAACCATTGCTCCAAGTGTATTGAAAACCTCAACTCGAGAAGTACTCTTTTGGTCAACACTAAATTCAACCTTCACATAGTTCTCAGCCGGATTAGGATACAATTTAAACGAGCTGTTTTCGGTCAGATCGCGATCAGGGACAGAGTTATAGGCGATGCATCCTCTCTTCCAGCTTTCAAATTGTTTTTGTGTGAACCATTGTTTAATCGTTTGTACCTGATTATCGAGATCATTCATTTCGTGATATAATCCCGTTGAAGAGTTTTCAGCAACTGTAAATGCAAAATCCTTGTAGATTGTATCTCCCGGTTTAAATGTACCATGATAAGATGATGCAATTCCGGCATTATGACGCAAATGGTTTTCATTTGATATGGTTACGTCAGAAATGGGCGTCCAGCCGTTACTCAGATACGGACTTCCACTAAAGACAAATTTTGTTGGTACCCCAGATGCCTGAGAAGCATTCGTTGCCCTAAAGCTATTGGTAAAATATGAGCTTCGATTAGCTTTATACCCGTCCATGTAGTTAGCTTTTTCTTGTGGATTGTATGGGTAGCTCAATTTTGATGCTGTATCTCCATCTGTAACAGTAAACGAGGTATAATCATGACTTAAAGAAACCAGTGCAGTAGCCGGTGGATTTTGACCAAATCCATCTGAAAAATCCTGCCCTTCATCAAAATCGTCATGATTGACAGAGTAGATATACTGATCAACTGTATCAACTCCCATTAAGTCATCATTGAAACCACCAATTCCGCCATCTATAAACTGACTCGTTTTGAAATCTTCATAAGTGTTATTTCCTATGTTGACAATTGTGTATGAAATGAAATAAGTATTTGATAAAGCAGCGTTATTCACTGAGTCGTATCCATAAATCATGAGGTGACACTCCAAACCAACAGGGTCAATGGGTCTTTGATTTGACTTTCTAAGATCATTGAATATTGTGTAAACAGCCTGATCTCCTCTTATTTGAGGATAATCTCCCTTATCCGGCTCATAGATTCCATTATTATCAACATCAATGAATGGAGCTAAACATTGCGACTCACCTTCGTTAACCAATCCGTGTGCTGGCCAACTTTCTATATCTGTTGGTGTTTCGTAACCTGCACTATTGTGGTTCTGAATGTGATCTTCAATTTGAGCACGTGTCACCTTCCAGGTGATGAAATTTCTTTTGGAGTTTGAATCATTTTGAAAAGCGCCAGATTTAAAATTTGTACTATCAAGACGTAGTCGTACCTCAGAGCCAAACCCTCCTGAAACGAGTTCTTGCTGATTTGCAGTGTTGGTACCTTTTGCTGCAATTGATAAATTGTATGGTAATCCGCCATTTTTATAAAAATGTTGATTGCCTTGTTCATTGCGAGACATTGTACCTATGGTGCCATCTGGTAATACCGGTACTGAAAAATCACCGAGATCGTATTTCTTTATGGTTTCAAATTCTGAGTCGAGGTTGGCCATCATATAGCCTCCTCTAATACTTCTAACTATTTGGTTTCTCCATTCAAACATGGATTCATTATGATAGTAGTCCAAATCCATTTGATATTTTGAAATTGATTGTTCTGTTGAAGGATTCTTTATATCAAAGAAAGTTAATTTGGGTTCAGCCGGATTTTGACTGGTTCCAAACTTAATGTACCAGACCCTGTCTTTTGAATCAAGGAATATGTTAGATATAATTGAAAACCCATCGCGTATGTACTCAAACCCATTATTTGGTGTATATGAATGAAGTTCACCTTTATCATTTGTATATACAACTCTATTTTTATTGACAGCTATTCTTCTAATCTTACTCGTTGAACCATCATTCACGCCAATAATAACATCTTGCTCACCATTTTTGTATTTGTACAGTTTTTTATCTTCAAACCCCCAAATAGCATCATCAGGACCTGATGAATAGGAATATAGATTTCCTTCATTGAATACTAACTCAAGGCCATCTTCATTCAATAGATAAACTCCATTTTTACAGTTCACATAAATATTATCCCGGTCATCAAGGGAAAAATATGCGTAATTGGATAGGCATTTGTTTTTAAAGGCAACTCCAATTTGATCTCCATTTGGCTTTAAAATATAAATAGAGTCCAAACTGTTATAAATAAGAGCTATATCTCCATCTCTTTTAGCACATATCTGATTTATGTAATTCTGTTTGAGTCCATCTGCTGTATCATAAAATTCCCGATTGTTGGGAGTTTGAATAATAAAACCTTGATTAGTTGCTATTAAAAGGCTATCTCCACAAATTGAAAAGTCTCTTACTATGTCTCCAGGCATTTCATCAGGATATTCAAAAACTCTCCAGCCATTTTGAGCAGTGAGTATTACAGAAGATAGTATGAATGTAAGTATGATTATAAAGCGCATATCATTTGATTAGAATAGGTTGTGTAGATGATTGAGAACCGTTATCTACCTTAAGAAGATAAACACCAGAAGAAAGTGAGCTGAAATTGAAGTCTGTTCTTATATTTCCTATAGCTCCATCCTTAATTAACGTTCCCAAAGAATTAAATAATTGAAAACTAGCCTCTCTTTTTAATGATTTGATTTCTAAGGTAAAAACCCCTGCATTAGGATTAGGGTAGACTTTAAATGCTGATTCATCATCGATTGATCTACCTGGAATAGTAGAATTAACAAGCATACAACTGTGTTTCCAGTCATCAAACTGATAATTATTGTACCAGTTTTGAATATCCAGAACCTGAGAACGCAAATCCGCGACTTCACTGTAAAGCGTATTTCCAGTATTCTCGGCAATTGTAATTGCGTAATCGATTTCAACTGTATCTCCGGGGTTGAAATCTCCGTGGTTGATTCCGCCTACACTCCCATAAGAAAGAGGATATGAGTTATTCATGAAAGTAAAAGTACTATCGCGATAATGAGTCCACCCTGTATCTTGAACGGGGTCTCCAGTGAAAATAAATTTAGTAGTATCTCCGTAAGCCTGACTTGGGTTTACTGCTCTGTAGCTATTAGCATAGAAGGCAGCTCCATGATTTTTCTTCCCTTTTAAAAAGTTTACTGAAAACTCTTTATTGTAAGGTAATTCTGTTTGAGTGTTAGCAATTCCATCCCAACTTACAAATGAGTTAAGTTTCTTGTTTAATGGTATTATACCTAATGCTGGTGGATTACTTCCAAAACCTAACTGATCAAGGGCTGTATCATCAAAATCATCATTGTTGTAATAATAATAGAAGTTGTTCAATGTATCGCAACCGATAAAATCATCTGTAAAAGCTCCAACTCCACTTCTATTATTAATCCCTGTCAATAAATTTTCATAACTATTAAAACCAATATTTATCAGTCGATAGTTAACAAAAAACGTGTTTGACAGAACTGGGTCTGGATTGTCATAACCGTATATCATTAAGTGACCTTCAATCCCAACCGGATCTATTGGTCGCATAGGAGAATATCTCAAATCATTAAACACCGTATAAACAGCTTCATCACCTCTAATCTGCGGATAATCACCATCATTTGGATCATAAATTTCATCATTGTTCACATCAATAAACGGAGCTATACAGGTTGACTCACCTGCATTTGGATTGCCATGTGCAGGCCATTCAACTATATCCTCAGGAGCTTCATAAGATGATGAATTATAATTGGCAATATGATCATCAATTTGAGCTCTGGTCACTTTGAAAGTTCTGTAATTTCTATAGTGATTTAAGTCTGTTTGATTTGGCCCCGGGTTAAACCCGATAAAATAATCATCATTGTTGTAGTTATACCCTATAACATCAGAACCTGAAAAGTAATCAATACCTGTAGACCTACTCTCGCCCGAGACCCATAATTTATCTGAATACAGAATGCTCTTATCTTTGTAAGTGATTTTTCTGAAATCATCAGGTAAATAATAGCTTGTTCCAAAAGACCCTTCAGGGTAAACGGGAATATTAAAATCATTTAGGGTTAAGTAATCCATCGCATGAAACTTAACATCAGTTGTTGCTGTCATATAACCACCATCAAACACAGCTAAAACTTCATCTCCAAATGATTTTGTAAAGAGTGTATTACTTAAGTTATGAGACATTTTAAACCCTGATATTTGCTCTACTTCTTTTGATGTATCTGCCAGTGACAACCTATTGATTATAAAATCATCGGTAAACCAAATTCTATTTTGATCATCTATAGCAAACCTGTATATTCCTTTATCAGTTTTTCTAGATATAGATATTTCAGGGTTAGCCCCTGGTTTAAAAGAATAAAGATGATTGAACCGACTTTGAAAGATAATTTGCTCATTATTAGAAGTCCAATAGTATATTCTATTATTCACTAGACTATCTGGCACTTCTGTTGTGTCAATAATATTCCCATTACGAATCTTGTAAAATACTGAATCATCATTTTTGATAGCATAAACTGAGTTATCAGGTCCCTGTATCATATTTCTCATTCTGCGGCTACCAGATATTAAGTCAAGGACATCACCATTTGGAACGTAAACATAGCCGTCACAATTGGCATAGAAATAGCCATCGAGACCCGGAACTATTGTGATATTATCATCAGTACATTTACTCCACCAGCCACCAATTGCTACTTTTCTTTTTAATTGATGATTCTCATAAATGTGGAGAGAATCAGCATGGTCATACAGAACACATAATTCATTATTGGTGTTAGCTGTAACTCTCTTGAAGGATTCATTTTTATACCCATCATTACTATTGAAAAACTCTCGTGTATCTCTTGTTTGCACATAAAACCCCAATTCATCTGTAATAATAAGGCTATCTCCCTGGACAGAGTATTGAACAACAGTGGAATCGGGTAAATCATTGGGCGCCTGATAAACCCTCCATCCGCTTTGAGCTATTATAGAAGTTACACAAAAAAACAATCCGATTATAGTTACAAGTTGCTTGATCATCTTACGATTAGGGGTTTTGATTCTACTATTGATTCCGTTTTAACTCGAATTAAATAATACCCCGAATTTAATGAACTTAATTGAACCTGAACTCTTTTACCTGTTCGATATTCGGATCTGACCAGGGCTCCAACTGCATTGTATATTTCTATACGTGCTGGCTGAGATAACTCTTCCTGGAATTCAATATTAATCCTGCTCTCAGTTGGATTAGGATACAATTTAAATGAGCTGTTTTCGGTCAGATCGTGATCAGGGACTGAGTTGTAGGCATTGCAATCATACTCCCAGGGATCAAATTGTTGGTTGTTGTACCACTGCTGAATATCCTGAACCTGAGAACGCAAATCTCCAACCACTTCAAAGTTATCTACAGTTCCATCATTTTCAGCTAAAGTCAATGCCATGTCGATTTCTACAGTATCACCGCTGTTGAATTGAGGTATTGAAATGGCTCCCACACCTCTTTTAGTAGATGGAGAATTACCTTGATTCAATTCTGTCCAGCCTGTATTCGTAACCGGATCTCCTGAATACATAAACGAAGTTGGCTGACCCTGTAAATCTTCAGGTTCCTGGCCATTTTTATAGCGTCCATTTAATAGATGGTGATATTCTACCGCATTAAAAGGGGCTCCCCTCCAGTTAGTACCGAAAGAATAACTCCTGTAAGAGGTTAAATTATGATTTAAGTAGGCAACACCATATGCAGCTGGTAAACTATCAAATCCGTAAATTCCTTCATCATAATTGTCTCCATTGTAGAAATAAAAGAAGTTATTGTTAGTATCACAACCAGTATAATCATCAGCTGCGCTTCCTAAATTTGAGTCCATATTGTGACCAAATCTAAAATTAACATAATCCTTAGCCCCTCTGTTTACAATCCTGTAATTGAGAAATACAGTATTATTCAACTCAGGATCGTTAGACTCATAACTGTACAACATTACATGTCCTTCAACTCCCATTGGTTGCTCGCCTATAGTACTTCGTAGATAATTATCATTAAAAACTGCATACAGCGCTTCATCCCCTCTTATTTGAGGATACTCTCCCTGTTCAGGTTCGTAAATACCATTTTGATTAACATCAACAAAAGGAGCCATACAGGTTGCCTGTCCTCTTGCGACTGCTCCGTGAGCTGGCCAGCTATTTATACCGGCCGGTATTACATACCCTGGATCTGAATAATTTACAATATGGCTATCGATTTGAGCACTAGTTACCTTCCACGCTTTATGGTTTTTAAATACATCATAATTATTTGAATAAGGTCCTGAGTTAGTCCGCATTGACTCAATGTTCTGCCCTTCGTCAAGCCCAGGATGCAAATCACCTGCAAACCGAATAGATTGAGTAGAACTAACTTCTCCAGACATCCAGTTAGTGGCACTATAAAAAACTGCCTTACCTTTAAATTGATCATACCCATTTCTATAATCACTTATTGCACCCATACTACCATTAGGATTTAGTCTTAAGTTCATATTGTTAATAGAACTTATTTTTTCCTCTTCTAAAGTCAACCTTTCATCATAGCTTTCTAAATATCCGTTTTCACTACTTATAATTATGTATTGATCTAGCCATTTAGTCATATTTGATGGAGATACCAGCGTACCAGTATTCAAGGATGAAAGAGTTTTTTGGGAATCATCTAACTGCTCCAAAGCACCACCTCTTTCAACTAAAACAATTGATGAATCTGAATAGATGATAGTTTGATACTGAGTTCCTATAGAATAATTGTCATTTGGGTCTATATCCACAAAACCATTTTGGGAGTCAAACCTGTAAAAGTCATCATCTATTCCAACAGTCGTTTGAACTAAAACCCTATCTCCATCATCCAGTTTTTCAATTCCCTGTTTTGTATATTGACTTATTAAACTTCCATTTTTATACTCAAATAGGGTATCATTGTAAAAGCTGTATACATTATCTCCTCCCCTTGCTAAAGAGTTTATCCCTCTAAAAGTATAGAAAGCTGGGCCTACAGATATAAGCGAATCTCCTGACAATTTGAATAATTCATTAAAAGAAGAAACATAAAAAACATTATCGGCATCACTTTCTAAATCAAAAGCTGGACCTGAAAATGAGTTTTCAGTTTCTATAACACTAAAGCTCGTACCATCATAATATGAGATGAGTGATGATCCAAAATGATATGCAATGAATCTTCCGTCATCAGCAACTTCAATTTTATCTATGGTGTCAGAAGCTAGTCCATCGGCAGTTGTGAGGAGAGTCTGTTGTTGGGGAGTTTTTATGATAAGACCATCGATAGTACCTAACATTAGTGTGTCTCCTTTGGAGTCGATAGACAACACTGTATCATTAGGAAGGAAATTTGGTCCTGAACGGTGCTTCCATAATGACTGAGAAAAAAGAAATGATGAGCTTAATAAAATACTGATTGTGAGTAACGTGAACTTTTTCATAATATAAGTATTAATAGTTTAAAAGTCAGTAGAAACCTCCATAAGACTGGAGGAAATTTCACGCTACTCCTGACTCGATCGAATAAACTAACAGTGTAAATATAGGAATAAAAAAAGACGCATGTCAAATAAAAGGGTTATCGTTTCTTTTTAACAGTAAACACTTTACGCTACAACAGGGAGCTATAGCTGTTAAAAAAATATTTTTTGAGCTAGGCGATAAGTATTAGAATGGGCCTCAATAATTTTTGAGAGTTGCTTGCTGTAACCACCTCCCATCGACATACAAACCGGAAGGTTATTTTGATAACATGTATCTAAAACGATTTCATCTCTCTGCTTGCAACCGTTGATGGTCAGAGCCAGTCGTCCTAATTTATCATCGGCCAGTACATCAACACCTGATTGAAAGAATACGAAATCTGGATTCACAGCTTCAATTAGTTCAGGTAATTTATTTCTAAGTATTTCTAAATACTCTTTATCGCCTGTATTATCAGGTAGTTCGATATCGAGATCAGATTGTTCTTTCTTGAGTGGATAGTTCTTTTCACCGTGCATGCTGAATGTAAATACGCGGTCTTCATTTTCGAATATTTGAGCTGTGCCGTTTCCCTGATGCACATCGAGGTCTACCACTAGTATTTGATTGGCCAGGTTCTGACCGAGAAGATAATTTGAGCTAACAGCTATATCATTGAGTAAGCAAAAACCTTCACCTCTGTTCGTATAGGCATGATGCGTGCCTCCCGCTATGTTCATTGCCGCGCCATTTTCAAGTGCGTATTTTGCGGCTCTGACCGTACCCTCAGTAATGATTAATTCTCTGTCAACAAGTTCTTTTGACAGAGGGAATCCCGTTTTTCGTTCTTCCTTTCTCGATAATTTGAGGTTTTTTAGTTTGTCCCAGTACTCCTTGTCGTGCGTAGACAAGATAAGAGACTCATCAAGAGGTTCAGGCTGGAAAAAGTTCTCCTCTGTCACAGTTCCTTCGTAGAGAAGTTGTTGAGGTAAGAGTTCGTATTTTTCCATCGGGAAGCGATGGTTTTCAGGGAGTGGATGCTTGTAAATTTTACTCCAGGCTATTTTAAGCATTATCGATCTGTCCGTTCGTCCTTGCCATTAATTGCTTCAAAAACTGATGTCACTATAGACAATACAAGACTGAATAGCAAGGCCCACCAGAAATTATCGACATAAAATCCGCTGAGGAAATAATCAACTAAGAGAATGAGAAGCGCATTGATAACAAAAAGGAAAAGACCAAGTGACAACACAGTTACAGGAAGTGTGAGTACCACTAGTATTGGCCGTAAGAAAGCATTTAAAAAGGCGAGGATTAATGCCACTGCAATTCCTGTGAAGTAGTCATCTATTTCAACACCTGGAAGAACCCATCCGGCAACCATAACGGCCAGCGAGGAAATGATTATTTTAAATAGAAATTTCATATTGGTAATTTAGAGACTGAACAGCTATTTTGTGCAACTGTTTATTTTTCCCGCTCTAAATTAAAAAAATAGCTCAGGGTAACCCCCATCGTGGATCGCATTCTAAAACCATTATTCGTTACACGGTCAGATCCTGTGGTACGCGAAGTAGTTGTGGCTCCGCTAATAGGGTCGTTAATCGTCACGACTTCGTAATCACCGCCAGTTCTACTCGCGATAAAGCCCCATTGGTACTCAGCACCTAAAGAGAGTCTCTTGGCAATAAAATAGTTAAATCCAATAGTTAGGTTTGCACCAAATGTAAATCCGCCCGGATTGTTGTACGTCCTTTGAAAAGAGGCAGTACCGGTTGTATCGATCATTTGATCGTTAACCTCAATATCTTCACTACCTACCGTTCCTATTGTAACACCTAAACCGGCATATGGGTCAAGTCTGTTCGTTCCTTTGAAGTGATATTCAATACCGGGAGCAAAAAAGAAATCTGTTCGTTTGTAAGTTGAATCAAATTGATTCTCTGCAGCGCCAACACTGTCAACTCTAGAATTCTCAATATTGAACGAGTTCAACCCAAAACCGGCCGATATCGCCCACCTGTCATCAATAAACTTTCTTACTCTGATAGCAGGATTACCATTGATATCTTCCATGCTCTGCAGGCTGATATTATCAATCAGCCCTGATACATTGAAGCTAACGCCCCAGTCTTTTGGTTGATACTTATAATTGATTTCTTCCTGGTTTTTCTCCTGTGCAAAAGCAGCGAGTCCAATAAGAGAAAGGAGTAATAGTGCAATTGATATTTTCTTCTTCATGACAGGTTTTAAGAATGAAAGTTTGAGTTGTTAACGGCTCTGACCGAAATTTATTTTAACATTTTTTATTTAGCTGTATTTTGAAGCATGGGTACAAAGCTAAAATCGCCATAATCCTCTGTTTTTGTGGAACCATCTTTATTCTTGATGATACGGAGCATTTTTTGTGTATCTCCATCTCCAACCGGAATTACAGCTTTTCCTCCCGGCTTTAATTGATCGATTAACGCTTCTGGAACATATGGAGCGCCACAAGTTACAATTACTCCATCAAAAGGAGCGTAAGAGGGGAGTCCCTTAAATCCATCACCGTAAAACATGCGTGGTCGATAACCAAGAGCTGGAAGCACATCTTTAGCTTTATCATAGAGTAGTTTTTGTCTTTCAACTGTAAATACTTTAGCGCCCATAGCTAATAAAACCGCAGCCTGATAACCAGATCCTGTACCAATTTCGAGAATTTTATCACGCTTTTTCACTTCTAACAAAGCACTCTGTATAGCTACTGTAAACGGTTGTGAAATTGTTTGACCAGCTCCAATTTTGAAAGCAGTATTTTCATAAGCGAACTTTTGATCAAAGACGCTATCAAAAAAGATGTGCCTTGGAACCTCCATCATAGCTGTTAAAACACGATTATCTTCAACACCGTGATCCTTCATCAACTTCCCCACCTTATCGATGAGTCGCTTCCTGGCGCCTTTGAATTTCAACGAATCTTCCCTCAACATTTGGATCTGATTTAAACAATTAACACTGTGGATTGAAAAACAATAAACAAAAACAATTGAGCCAACAAAAGTCAGCGCTATTTTTGTAGAAAACGAAAGTAATGCTAAAAGTAGGAGTATTAGGTGCCGGACATTTGGGAAAAATCCACCTCAAGCTGTTAAAAGAGTTGACTGATGAGTTTGAACTTGTTGGTTTTTACGATCCTAACGCTGATAATGCCCAAAATGCAGAGAAGGAATTTGGTGTTGAAGCTTTTTCCACTATTGAAGGATTAATCGAAAAAGTTGATGTTGTTGATATTGTAACGCCAACACTGTCACATTTCGATTGTGCTAATATGGCAATTCGCAACGGAAAGCATATTTTCATTGAAAAGCCGGTTACTAATACAGTAGAAGAAGCCAAGAAGTTAATTGCTCTCAATCACGAGGCCAATGTAAAAATACAGGTTGGTCACGTTGAGCGCTTCAATCCGGCATTTAAAACCGCACGCTCTTCCATTACACAACCCATGTTTATTGAAACTCATCGTCTAGCTCAATTTAACCCTCGCGGAACTGATGTATCGGTTATTTTGGATCTTATGATTCACGACCTCGATATTGTATTGAGCATGGTCAATTCTGGGATCAAAAAAATTAGCGCAAGTGGGGTTGCTGTAGTCAGTGACAATCCTGACATCTGCAATGCTCGTATCGAATTTGATAACGGATGTGTGGCCAATCTTACAGCGAGTCGTATTTCGATGAAGAACATGCGTAAAACACGTATTTTCCAACGCGATGCTTACATCTCAGTTGATTTCCTCGATAAAGATGTTGAAATTGTCAAGCTTCACACCGTAGAGGGTGAACCTGATCCTCTAGCTGTCACAATTGATCCTGGCAACGGCAAAAAACCTAAGGAAATCGAATTCAATCAGCCAAAGGTTGAGCCTCATAACGCCATTAAAGAGGAGTTGAGAAGTTTTGCCAAAGCTATTGGTCAGAACCAGCAACCAGAGGTCACCCTCGAAGATGGTTACAAAGCGCTTGAGGTGGCTCACCAAATTCTCAATAAGTTAAAAGTTACTCCTAACTTGATTGAGGAATAAAGATTAAAATATTTCAAATAAAAAAGGGAGCAGCTGCTCCCTTTTTTTATTGATAACCACTTGGTATTATTCTACGATAAGAGTGTGGTGACCTATAGAACCTTTTCGGTTCTGAATGTTAAGTATATAAACACCGCTACTGAGATCTGAAGCATTGAAGTTATATACTTGTTTTCCATTTACATCTCCAAGGTTCTCCATCATTACAACTCTCCCCTGCATATCCGTTATTTCAATGGATACATTCATCCTTTCTGTTAAATCAAGTGCTATATTCACCTGGCTTGAAGCAGGGTTAGGATAAACCTTAAGATCGTTTATCTCTTTGAGGTTTCCAACACTATTCACCTGATCAGGGCTAACAGTAAATGTTTGAGTAATTGAATCAGATCCACAGATATTAGAAACAACCTGCGTTACTGTGTAAGTTCCTTCTTCACCTGGATAGACATGGATAGGGTTCTCATTTGAAGAGGATGATCCATCTCCAAACTCCCACAATATATCAGTACCGTTATTAGAGGTATCAGTAAAGGAAACTGTAACAAAGTTTACTTCACCAGTAAAACCAGCTTCTGGATCATCGTAAATAGTAGCGTAAACAGTATCACTCGAAACACACTTCCCTGTTGGGTCTGTTACTTGCACCCAATAAGACCCTGTTTCTGTGATATTAAGGAAGCTTGTACTAGCTCCGGTACTCCACTGGTAACTACCCTGAACATTTCCACTAACCGTAGTACCGCCATCTACTGTACAGCCATTTACTGAATCAGCAAGGTTTACAGGTGTTTCCTCGATTACATTAAAGTCTGCTACCTGAATACATCCAGTCGAAATATCTTCTGTTGTAACAGAGTACTGTCCTGCAGTTTCTATCTCGAGAAATGTCTTAGATGAACCATCACTCCACATGTGATCTGAAAAGCTCAAACCTGTATTAATCGTGTCTCGCTCTCCCTGGCACAACACAAATTGTCCTGGAATATCTAAATCACCATAGCTTGGGCGTACAAACCTCATGGTATCATTTCCTGGTAATTGGTCCTGTGATCCATTAGGATTGGATGCCCAAACCTTTAATTCTTCACCTTGATTTAAAGATGACACATCACCAATAAAAATTGAGTCTGAAGTTCCTCCGAAAGGCGCTAGTTGACCATTCCAAACAATAGTATTTTGTTGAATACCATCAACACTCCAATCAATATCTGCACTTGTCAATGTATCACCCCCATCATTAACAAGCTGAACATATAAGTTATCATTTGAGCAGTCTGGAGCGGAAGGACTTAAAATTTCAGCTATACCGGCATCGTCACCTGCAGGTTGATAAATTAAACCTCCTACCAATTCTCTATCTGAAAAAGAAGGAGTTGGCAATCCTCCACCAAAACCTATACCTGTACCCGTCTCTATGGTAACAATTCCATCAGTAAACGATGAAGGAAGTGCAGCGGTATTATTGTGATATCTTATTGCTGTATTACTGGCTGACCCTATCCAAACACCATAGGTCCCTGGTTGAAGTAGATATGGAGAATTGAAGTATGCAGTATCAACATCACCTGTTGTAGCTGTTACGACAGGCTGTGGAGACATTATTTGCGTCCAACCGGGTGCTGTAATATTTGGGGTACCGGAAGTATCTGTTGGAGAAATCCATACTTCAATATCATTTGTACCTGAGTACATTGCTGAAAAAAAAGCGGTTATTTGTATAACCTGATTGGTCTTAAGGTTAAACTTAATCCCATCTTGCCCATTATTCTCTGTTAATGGAGGTATAGTAGAGACTGTATTTTGGGAAACTAAACTTCCGCTAAACACACATAAAAGAATAAATGACAAAAAACTTAATTTATACTTTGAAACCATAAAACATATATTTTCAACGTATTAATTATACGTTCAAAATTAACACAAATATTAGAAAACAAAAAAGGCGCACCAATGGTGCGCCTTTAACATAGATATAAAAGTAGTTCTATTTAGTCACAGATAATTTTGTGACATCAACAATTCCGTCATCGTCATAAGTTTTAACGATGTAAATACCACCGTTAAGATCAGATATATTGACATCAACTCTAGACTTCCATCTCACAGTTTTAGTCAATTTACCAGTCACATCATAAATCTCTGATGTGAGGTTCTTATTACTAGTTGAGTTAATGCTGAAGTTATTAGAGGTTGGATTAGGGAAAACTGCAACTTCATCTTCACCATTAAGATCAGTAATACCCGTGGTTTCATCAGCAGTAACTGTCTTAGTCAAAGTATCAGTTCCACAGTTATTAGAAACAACCATTGTAATATCAAAAGTACCTCCTGGATAATCGTAGACATGAACTGGATTTGGATCAGTAGAGGTAGAACCGTCACCGAAATCCCAATAATAAGAAGAAGCGAACTCTGAACTGTCATTAAAACTTACAGTAATATAATTAACAGTTTCACCAAAATTAGCAACCGGACTATCAAAAATGTCAACTTGAGCTGAATCGCTTGATGTACATTTACCTGTTGGTTCAGTTACTGAAACGGAATACATTCCTGACTGTGTAACATTAAGGAAACTAGTTGATGCGCCAGTACTCCAACTATAAGATCCAGGTACATTTCCGGTTAAAACAGCACCTCCATCTTCAACACAACCAATAACTGTAGTATCAGGTAAGTTTACTACTGCTTCTTCTGTAACAAAGAATGTCTCTTCCTGAACGCATCCAGTTGCAACATCTTCAACAGTAACATCATAAATACCAGCAGTTTCAATGTTGATAAATCTCGATGTTTTACCATTACTCCATTGATGATCACCAAAGTATACTTCTGTATCTATAGTCTCTTCAGATCCTTCACATAGGACAATATTAGTATTGAGATCGATTTCATCATAAGTAGGAATAACATGTATTAAGGTGTCATTATTGCTAAGTAAGTCTGGTTGACCATTAGGCATACTAGTCCAAATCTTAATAGTATCACCCATGTTCCAGTTATAGTTCCCAATAAATACAGGATCAGAAACTCCTCCAGCTTCTTCAACTTGTCCACTCCACAATACAGTATTTTGTTGAACACCATTCACACTCCAATCAATCGAAGCATTATATAGAGTATCAGAACCCAGATTATTCAACCTAACAACTAACTTTTCATTCAAACAATCAGGTACATTAGGTGTATCAATCATCGTTACACCTGCATCATCTGGAATAGCTTCAATAACTTCAATTTCTCGAAAGTTAGGGTTTGAAGTTTGACCTGATCCAGTCATTTGAAATGCCGTAATTCTAACTCTGTCAGATACAATAGCAGGAAATGTAACAGTATTTACACATTGCATTGGTAAATTCGAAAAAGTTGTATGATTAACCCAATTCGAACCATCCCAATATTGGATAAGTCCGCCTGTTAAGAACCTGGCATTATTTTGAGCATGATGTATAATAAATTCGTCAAAAACACGAACTGTTGGCCAATCAAACCTCAACCAGTCTACTCCAGGTGTAGAACTTGGTGGGGATGATGTACTAATCCACATTTCCTGTGTACCGCAATTTCCAAGATTGAGATCATTTAAAGTTGAGCATGGGCCAGTATTACAAGTACTAGCGCTAGCCGTTGCCTGTGGGGCAATGTTAGATTGTGAGTATCCGAAAAAGGCCAAGACACTCATACTTACTGAAAGTAAAAATTTCTTCATAGTCAGCAATTTATTATTTATTTAACAGTGCAACAATTTAATTATTTTTTACTAAACAGATCAAAAAAAAATTAAATTCTTTTACTTACTTACAGAGTGGTATAACTGAAAAAGCCATGCAACAAAGAAGTAGCATGGCTTTTCAAAATGGTTAAAAGATATTTATTTAACAATGAACTTATAGTTCGAAGAAGATGTAGCGTTATCTAGTTTTAAAGTATATATCCCAGGAGAAAAGTTTGACACATCAAACATTATTCTATCACCTGCCTGTATATTTTTAGTTTCTGTGTATACTACTTTTCCAGTTATATCAATCATTGTTACATCTAATGTACCAAAGGACTGTGATGAGTATAAATTGAGGTTACTAGAAGTAGGGTTTGGATAGATGGAAACCTCTTCATTATTCACATTTTCATAAACTGATGTTGAAGTAATATTAAAGCTCTGATAGATTGTATCAGTTCCACAGAAGTTATCAACTGCCTGCATTACATCATATTCTCCTTCACTAGAGTAAATATGAACAGGGTTTTGACTTGTTGAAGTAGATCCATCTCCAAAATCCCAATAGTAAGTCTCAGAATAAAGGGATGTATCAGTAAAGGTCATAGTTAAAAATGCTCTATCACCAATAAAACCAGCGACTGGGTCTTCAAATACTTCTATTTCAACAGAGTCAATTGAGGTACATTTTCCAGTTGGGTCAGTAACGGAAACTGAATACGTACCAGATTCAGTAACATTAATAAAACTTGTACTGGCACCGGTACTCCAATCATAATCACCCGGGACATTTCCAGTGAGAGAAACTCCTCCGTCTACAACACAACCTTTTATAATTGTATCTGGTAAATTAACAGGACTCTCTTCAACAACATTGAAACTAGCTTCCTGAACACATCCAGTAGAAACATCCTCAGTTGTAACAGCGTATTGTCCAGCCGAAACAATTTCTAAGAATGTCTTTTTGCTACCATCACTCCATGTGTGATCTGAAAAGGTCAATCCCGTGCTTATGGTATCAACTTCATTCTCACACAGTAAAAACTGACCAGGAACATTTAACTCTCCATAAACAGGATGTACATATCTCATTGTATCATTTGAAGGGAATTGATCAGTCGTATCATTAGGGTTTGAAGCCCAAACTTTTAACTCTTCACCTTGATTTAAAGAAGATGCATTTCCAACAAAAATTGAGTCTGAAACATCTCCAAATGGTGACAACTGACCACTCCATGGAACTGTATTTTGTTGAACTCCATTAATACTCCAATCAATATCTGCACTGTACAATGTATCACTCCCGTCATTAACAAGCTGAATGTACAGGTCATCATTAGAGCAATCCGGAGCTGCAGGACTCAATATACTTTCAACTCCAACATTTTGTGGACTCAAAACTACGAGTGAAAAATCCGCAGCAGAACCCCAAGTTTCGGCTGTACATGGACCTGGAGTACTACTAGAACTATACTCTGCCCTTACTCGCATATTATAAGTTCCAGGAGTAGTTGTCATTGGCACTGGAAATGAGCCTGTTGAAGCTGGAGTTGTTGAACCAAAATCGTAAACCCTCTCAGATGGATCATCATAAACACCATTGTTATCCCAATCCACCCATATTCTAAAAGTGTTTGACCATGGTGTAGTGTAAGAAGCATTGAAATTGCAAGTATTTCCTACAATAATACTCACGCTTTGTGTTGCTGTGAGGTCTTCAAACCCACCTGAAGGATAACTTGGTGGGTTATAATTAATATTCGTCAAACCATTAGTTGTGACAAATGAAGTGATTTGCTCTGAGGTACTGCTGTAAGTTGGCAAGCAGTACTGAGCATTAGCTTGAAATGCAAAGAGCACAAAAGCCAATGCTATTATTTTTGATATTAGTTTATTCATGATAATAAAGTTTTGTTTGTATCAAATATCAGTGTGAAGTTTATACTAAAGGAGTGGACAATCCACTCCTCTTAATTACTTCACTACTAGTCTTGAA
>NZ_WACR01000013.1 GCF_008806325.1 Salibacter halophilus | reverse complement strand
TTCCAAGCACTACATCTCGGCTCGCTTTTCAGAGGTCAATTTCGAGTGTGTAGAGATGCTGTACGAAACCATCGATTCCAGTTACGTGGCCGAGTGTCTGCAAGTGTATCCCAATGGAATTCTACAAAACCAAAAATACAGCGAGTTCATCTCTGCCAGTAATCAAAAGGTGCAGGGAGCCAGCTCAGGAACTGCTGACATTACCTACACGATTGAAAATGCCGCAACTACTTCATCAAACGGTACCAGTTATTTTGAATACGATATTTATGTTTCATCTTCTACTGATGTTTACTTTGACAACGGTTTAGTTCGCATCCAATACAACACTGATGCATTCGGGCAAAACGTGGTGGGCAACAACAAGGTAACGGCCCAGCGCGGAACCGTGACCGCCTCGATGGGCGATTACTACGCCCCTTCACCGGGCGACATTTCGACTGATGTATTTGCCGTGGGTGTAGGAGCTGAGCTGAATACGTACAACAGATACTACCTCACTTCTACTCCTACACAACTGCTCCACGTAAAAATGGAGATCAGTGACTGCAGTGAGCTGCCTGATTTGCAATTCACCGATCAATCCACGATGCTCACACTCTCTATGTACACCAACACAGCGGGCGGTTCAAACCTCCTCACGTTTGACAATATCACAGCAACCGATACGGAAAACCGGGACCTGTGTACCATGAACATCACGGGCATGGCACCTTTACAGGTGAATGGCGGAACTGGCGACATCGTCACCATCATGGGGAATTTTTTCGGCTCCACAAAAGGAACAATCATGATGAGAAATGCCGATGACGGAGGCGCATCCTGGATTCCACTCGATGATTACGATATCACGCAGTGGACCGACAACGAGATCAAGATCCGCGTTCCCTCAACATTGCCCATCAATGCCACAAACCCTAATCAGTTAAAGGTACCGGGCTCAGGCAAAATAAAAGTCATCACGCAATCGGGTTCGACTCAACAAACCGACACGACACTTGAAGTCTATTATTCATGGCGAAATGATTTTCGTCAGAATTTAAGTAAATCTAAAATTTTCTTAGCCGGTGTGGACAGCGTGTACGATGAAAACAGCACCAACCAACAACTGGGCTATTCCTTTATTCCGAACCCTAACATTGCCAACAACAGCAATGCCCTGGGGTGTATTCGGAAAGCGATTGATGATTGGGTGTGCGCCACCGAAATACGTTGGCAACTAGATGATAGTGTGGCTGTTATATCAGATACTTCAGATAAAAATTCAACTATACGATTCGGAAATACTGGAGCTTCTAATATTTTAGGGCAGACACATGTATGGCATAGAGTCTGTAATGATCCAAATAACAACACGATGGCGTTTAACCCCGATATTGACATCACCCTGTCCAATGCTCCCAATCAAAACTGGTTTTACGACAGTACCGGCACACAACCACAGCCGGCCGGAACGTATGACTTTTATTCCGTGATCCTTCACGAACTGGGCCACGGCCACTTGCTGAAACACGTCAACCAAACCGATGACCTGATGTATTATCATGCGAAAATTGATCAAAACAATCCCATTCCCTGGAACGAGCGGATGACCTACTTTTCACTCGCTAATCTCGATGGCGGACAAGCCATTGTAAATCAAAGTCAGCCTGTTGATTTCAGTAATTGCACAAAGCATGATTATCCAATGACTCCTCTTCAAAAAGACAACTGCAGTGTTTCGCTCTATACCGACAAGCTCAAAGAGCCCCGGGAAACCGACCTCACAGCCTACCCCAATCCCTTTGAGCGATTTGCCAAACTCGAGTTTGAACTGGAACGACAGGCCAACGTGGGCTTAAAACTGTACAGCCTCGATGGGCGTTTGGTGCGGTCTACCCCGGCCAGGCAGTACACTCCAGGTCAACACCGGATGGAGATAAACGGGAACGATTTGCACAGTGGCCTCTATATTGCTATCTTAGCCATTGGCAGCAACGAATATCCCGTGAAACTAATCAAACGATAATGTTAAAAATGCTACAACTATCCAAGCCACGGCCGGCAGCACTCCTGGTGCTGCTGGCCTTTATCTCCGCTTCCTGCACCCTGTTGATGCCTAAGGAAAAACGGCAATGCTACCGTACGTTGAAAGACTTTGCTGATAAATACTGGAAATTTAAAGATAGCCTATTAATTGAAAATGAAGAGCTTTTCAAAGTAGGACGAGGAGGAGAAGGTAAAATAAATAACTGTCTAAAAAAAATGTCTAAAAAGGACATTAAACGATTATTTGGAAAACCTCATGAAGTAAGTTTAAAAAAATCAGGTACAGGACATTACTTATACTTCATGATGGAGGACTGCAAACCTATTAGTAAAGCTAAATACTGTATTTACTATGCTTTTGAATTTAACAGTGAAAATCAATGCACTGATATATCAACCGGCACTGTTGCTACAGAAAATTGACAATGAACTCTAAAACTTATTTATCACTGCCCAGTCTTGTTTTACTTTTTGCTTCGTGTGCGCTGTTGAAGCCGGAGGAAAAACGGCAGTGTTACCGCACCTTGAAAGATTTTGCTAAGGAGCACTGGAAATTTTCGAATCATGACAGCGTCTTAGCTGGAACTATGAGAAATGAAATGGTCTCTAAGTTCGTTGAAAAAGACGGCAACATCCCAAATTGTTGTTATAAAATGAGCTTCCCTGATATAAAGAGAATATTCGGAACTCCTCACCAAATCGTTTACGATGGTCACAAAGTCAAAAAATTCTATTATTTCACTACGCTTTCCTGTTACCCTTCATTAGAAGAATCACGCTATTGCGAGTACTTTTACTTCCACTTCAATGATGAAGGAGTTTGTACAGATATTGGGGCTTCAGGCAAGCAAACCAGTCACTGAAAATGAACTTAACAGCTCGCTTTTCACTACTAAGCCTTGTCTTTCTTTTTGCTTCGTGTGCGCTGTTGATGCCACAAGAAAAACGTCAGTGCTACCGTAAGCTGAAGGATTTTGCCAAGGAGAATTGGAAATTCTCAAATCACGACAGCATACTAGTTGAAGACTCTACACTTTTTCATTCGGTAATAAAAAAGGGAGGGATAAGTGATTGTGCAGTTGGCATGCAACCAAAAGAGATTAAAAGAATTTTTGGGACACCACATGAAATTGTTAAACTTGACTATAGATCGACTAAAAATGTAACCCAGTTTTACTACTACACAATGTTCTGCTACCCCTCCGTTTCAGAGGTAAAAGCTTGTAATTATTATTACTTTGATTTTAATGAGAACGGTGAGTGCATGTCCTTTGGAGCAGGAGGTGTTCAAAAAAGCCACTGAAATGAACTTCAAGACTTATTTTTCATTGCTGAGCCTTGTTTTGCTTTTTGCTTCATGCACCCTGTTGATGCCGGAGGAAAAACGGCAGTGTTACAGTACGTTAAAGGATTTTGCTGATGAGTATTGGTCTTTTACTAGTCATGACAGTATTCTATTAGAAACAAAAAAAATGTTCAATAAAACTGTTGAAGTAGATGGTGATATTCCAAATTGTGTAAAAAAAATGGACACTAATGATATAAAACGTTTATTTGGGACTCCTCACCAAATAGTTTACAAGAAAAACCAAATTAGAAGATACTATTACTTCAGTCTCATGTCTTGCTATCCATCATTAGAAGAATCTCGTTTTTGTTCTTATTATGCTTTTTACTTTAATAATAATGGAATTTGTACAGATATTGGGGTTTCAGGCAAACAAACCAGTCATTAAAATGAATTTAAAAACCTTCTTTTCACTACTCAGTCTTGTTTTGCTTCTTGCTTCGTGTGCGCTATTGATGCCTGAGGAAAAAAGAAAGTGCTATCGTAAATTGAAAGACTTTGCTGATGAGCATTGGAAGCTTTTGAATCACGATAGTTTACTCATAGAATCGAAAGGTACTTTATCGGCATTTATAGAAAAAGATGTAGAAATAAAACGGTGTGCCTACAAGATGAATACATCTGAAATAAAGAAAATTTTTGGTTTACCTCATCAAATAGACACGGTTAATAATAAAACTGTTTTTTATTATTTCTCATCTGAATCATGTTATCCTTCACTTGAAAAATCAAGGTTTTGTAAGTTCTATTCGTTCCATTTCAACGAAAGAGAATATTGTGAAAAGATTAATGTCGCCACATTAAGTACCGATAGCTAATTAATTCAAAAATGCTACAACTATCAAAAACACTCCTGATATTGCTGGCCTTTATCTCCGCTTCCTGCACCTTGTTGATGCCAGCAGAAAAGCGGCAGTGCTACAGTACGTTAAAGGATTTTGCTGATGAGCATTGGAAATTCAAAGACACTCTATTAGTTGAAAGTATCGAACTTTTTAGAGCAGCAAACAGTAAAAAAATAGATGGCTGTGTTAAAAAGATGTCTGAAAAGGATATTAAACGAATATTCGGCAAGCCTCATGAAATTGTGGTAACACGATCTAATGTAACACAATACTATTACTTCATGTTTGATGCATGTTACCCTATAAGCGAAGCAAAATACTGCAAGTATTATGCGTTTGATTTCAATTCAGAAGGAGCTTGTATTGGCTTTGTTAATGGAGGTGTTGAGAAGAGTTATTGAAATGAAATTTTTAGCTTTACACTTCCTAAATGAGGAACTAAGTCTATTTTATTTACAAAAAATTAATATTGTCATACCTTTTTCATCATATTAATATATTTAGTAAAAACTCAATATCATAAAAAATGAGTCAACTATCAAAGAAGCAGATTTACAATCGTTGGAGAGACATAAAAAAGGTTTTAAGGCAGCGACCTCTTCTTGCTTACACAGTAAACATACCTTATGAAAAATGGAATACATACATGTATTCTATCCCTGAGCCAGACGAGGTAAATAGAGTATATGATGCTATTGAAAAAGACAGAATTGAAAAAACTTACCGAATAAAAAAAGAACTTTCTAAAATGGTAGGTTATCGAGAGTCAAAAGAATATAGTCGAAAAAGCAGAGTTTCTGACACCTATATCAGACAAATAATTGAAGGCAAAAAAGAAAAAGCAGGTTATAGTATAATTGACAAATTAGAACTTTTTATTTCAAGAGTTAATCCCGAATTTGAGCCCTCAATTGAGAATTCATTAGATATCAAGTCTTATTCACTGGACCACTTAGCCGGGGTTGCAAATGAAATAAAAAACATATCTAATGGCTTAAATAGATATTGTTTGTCTCTTATTGAGATGAGCCGTAAACAAGGAACTGATGAAGACTTATTTGGCAATAAAATTAAACCGACTGATTCACTTGAAGGTTACATAGAACATCTTTCAAGGTTAAAAAACGATATTGACTCATTTTGGAAAGTATACGTAGAAGGGAATCTAAAATAACAACATTCTATTGTTAAGTATGATCAAACCAATTGAAAGAATTATTCAGCTAAAAGAGTATAAAGGGATGAATATAAGCAACTTTGAAAAAGCTTGTAACCTCTCAAATAACTCAATTCAAACGGCTATAAAACGAAAATCAAATTTAAAAGACAAAACGTTAAACAAAATATTAGACACCTTTCCTGAAATAAATCCTACTTGGTTATTAACCGGAAAAGAAAGTATGTTAAAGGAGGAAAGTATAACCAATAAAAATAATAAAGGGATTCCTTACTTTAATAATAGTGCTAGTGAAAACTCAATTGAATGGTTTATCAAAAATTTAAACTCCCCTGAAAGTTACATTCAGCTACCAGGAGTACAAGATTGTGATTTTGCAATAAATATTGTTGAAAGGTCAATGACTCCAACCTTAAATCCTAGCGATGTAATAGTCTGCAAGAAAATTACAGACCCATCAATTATTCTATATGGTTCAGTTTATTTTATTGTAACTCAAGATTTGTTTACTGTAAAAATTTTGAAACCCGGTAATAAAAATAAAACAATTAAACTCTGTAATTCAAATGATTTTAACGACTCACTTGAGATTCATCGAGATAAATTACTTAATCTCTACTTAGTGAAATGTATTTTTCGCAAAATTCAATTCTAGTAAGTTATAGTCAATTTAAAAGTACATACCTTTATGATCGCAAATGGATATCAATCCCATCATATTAGCGATTCCGGTTTACTTCATTCTCATTGGAATTGAAGTCCTTTACGACCGGTTGAAAAACAAGAAGCGGTACCGCCTCAACGATGCCATTACCAACATCAGTTGCGGTATTACGGAGCAGGCAACGGGTGTTTTTGTGAAAGTGTTTACCGTTGCTTTTTACCACTTTTTCTTTGTGAACTTCGCTATTTTCTCCGTTCCCGAAACTGTTTTCTGGACAGTGGTATTATTCCTGGGTGTTGACTTTTTCTATTACTGGGCTCACAGAATGAGCCATGAAATTAATCTCTTTTGGATCGGGCATATTGTGCATCACCAAAGTGAAGATTACAACTTTTCTGTCGCCCTGAGACAGGGAGCTCTACAAAAAGTTTTTACCTCGGTGTTTTATATCCCGCTCGCTGTCATTGGTTTCAAGACAGAGTGGTTTCTGTTTATCGGAGCGTTTACAACACTTTACCAGTTTTGGATTCACACCGAGATGATCGACAAACTACCGCGCTGGTTTGAGTATATTTTCAACACGCCATCACACCACCGCGTTCACCACGGGAGAAATGAGAAATACCTCGACAAAAATCACGCTGGTACATTGATTATTTGGGACAGGATGTTTGGCACGTTTCAAAAGGAAGAGGAAAAACCCGATTATGGCGTCACTTCACAAACGGCAACATTTGACCCAATCAAGGCTCACATCGACCCGATTAAAGCATTGTGGAAAAATATGAATGCTTTTGAGAAAAGTACTGATAAACTTCGTGTGCTTTATAAAAGTCCGGCATGGTTAGCTAAACAGCCGCAGGTCGATCTGCCTACCCACCCAGTTGAAAAATACAACAGCACAATTGGATCTGACCGTGGATATTACATTCTTTTTCAGTACGCCATTATTTTAGGCATCACAGCATTTTTCCTGTTCCAGTTTTCCACTTTTGAAATTGTTACACAGGTCTCATTCCTCGCGTTCATCCTTTTTTCAGTCATGGCGATTGGTAAATTGCTCGATCAATCAAAAACCGGATCGAATCTCGAATTGCTCAGGCTCTTTGTCACGCTCATTTTCACGTTAACTGTTTCTGTCAGCTCCATGTTCCCCACTCTATTATCCAGTTCAATCATATTACTGGAAATGATTTCACTAATCTGGTTTTTCAATTTTGGCATCTCGGCAAAACCCGTTAAATACTGATCTATTCAACAATTGCTGTTAATAACAACTCCATTTTCAGATTTAAAATAACGTAACAATAGCTTTCTTTGTGAGTAATGAGAACCATTTTGTTTTTACAGCTATTGCTCTTCGCCAGTATAGGTTTCGGTCAGAACCTAATCCCCAATGGCGATTTCGAGAAAAAACGTGGAAGGAGATACACGCACCGGCCATGGCGTTTCATCAACACGGTTGACAGATTTGTCCTCGATGGAGATACTCGCAGACCATACGGAACAGAAGACTGGGCTCTTCCTCAACCGCAATCAGGAAATGTTTATGTAGGCATTCGTGTTTATGCCAAGTATCGTGAGTTTTTGCAAATCCGTCTTACAGATGAACTCGAAAAAGGAGAACGTTATTTATTTGAAATGTATGTTCACCCCAGTGAGCGCTACAATTCATATTTGAGGAGTATAGGTGCCAGCTTTTACCACCGCAGACCTTACTACACGAGTGAATATTACATTTATAAAAACCCTCCTCAAGTTGAAGAATACAGGCATGAAGGAATATTTGCTGCAGATACAGCTCAGGACGGCTGGGTGAGAGTTTCCGGGACATTCAAATCTAACGGAACTGAAAAGTATATCTCAGTGGGGAACTTCAGTAAAAAACGCATCAGGGATAAGTTCAAAAAGAAAAAATGGTACGTTCCTGATTATTGGAAATTCAAGGCCTATTACTTCATCGATAACATTGCGCTCTACAAGATTCGTGATGAAGAACCTGAAGACAAAGAGGATTTACAACCGCTGGCTCTGATCGATACAACTGTCCACATTCCCGATACACTTCCTTATTCGATTGAAGATGAAAATTACATTTACACGATCGATGAAAAACGACAGCTCGTTTTGGAAAATATCAGGTTTGAATTTGGAAGTGATGAGCTCATTCCTACATCTTACCGTGACCTCGAGTTGGTTTTGGAATATTTGAACGCCAACAGGGAAGCCCGTCTCAAAATTGTTGGTCACACAGATAACGTAGGAGACAAGCGCGATAATATGCGTTTATCGATTAAACGGGCTAAACGTGTTTACGATTACTTTACTGATAATCAAATAAGGCCAGACAGACTCGAGTATGAAGGAAAGGGAGAATCTGATCCGTTACACCTGAACAATACAAGGCAGAATCGTGCAAAAAACAGGCGTGTAGAAATTCTCCTGCTCGAATAATTTGAGTGGATTTTTTCTGGTTTCGCTAAATTTGAGACGAAGAATTAAAACCAATCGCCTCACAAGATGAGATCATTTAAACTACAAGTTGCTTCCCTAAAAACCTTTTACTCTGAAATACAGTCACTCGTAGAACAAAAACTATGGGTGAAAGTCATCATCGGGATGATATTGGGAATTGCCGGAGGTGCAATCATAAGCCCGGCAGCGGGAATTATTCCTGAATCATTTTCCTCGAAAATTGGAAGTTGGGCCGGTTTGCCGGGTACTATTTTCTTACAAATGGTACAAATGATCATGATTCCGCTTATTCTCACATCCATTGTTCAGGGAATTTTAGGATCAGGAAGTCTTGAACAATTGCGCAAAATGGGCGGGTCTGTTTTGGTCTATTTCCTTTTTACGACAACAGTAGCCATTACAATTGGAATCTCTCTTTCTTATATCATAAAGCCCGGCTCAAGACTTACTAAGCTAGGCGCAAGCCAATCGCCATCAGATGCTCCAGTAGGAGAAAAAAGCAATATTGATACCGATATTCCTTCATTAGTTGGTCAGTTAATTCCAGATAATCCTTTGGCCAGTATGGTTGCCGGTGATATGCTGGCAGTTGTCATCGTGGCTATTGTGGTGGGAATTGCTCTTGCATCACTTTCTTCTAAAAAAGCACAGCCGGTTGTGGACTTGTTGAGCAGCGTTCAGCAAGTTTGCATGACAATCGTGAACTTTGCCATGAAGCTTGTCCCCTATGCTGTTTTTGGGCTGATGGTTCAGCTCATCGCAAATCTAGGCTGGTCGAGTCTTACCGGGCTGAGTATTTACATGGGAACTGTAGCTTCCGGACTTATAGTTCTTATATGTGTTTACGCCATTTTGATCTTTCTGCTGGGTAGGCAAAATCCATTTCGTGCATTATCAAATATGCGTGATGCCCAACTGCTCGCCTTTTCAACAGCTAGTTCAGCCGCTGTGATGCCACTCACCATGAAAACAGCCGATGAAAAATTAAAAGTAAAACCTGCAGTTTCCAATTTCTTAATTCCGGTTGGAGCCACTGTCAACATGGACGGTACAGCACTCAACCAGGCAGTTGCGCTCATCTTCCTTACTCAGGTTTATGGAATTCCGCTAGAATTGTCAGATCTCCTCATCATCACCTTTACAATTGTTGCGGCATCAGTGGGTACACCATCAATTCCGGGTGGCGGAATGATCATCCTGGGAACGATTGTGAGTAATTTTGGTGTTCCCGCGAGCGGTATTGTAATCCTGATTGGTGTCGATCGAATTTTGGGAATGCTCAGAACCGCGGTCAACGTCACTGGTGATTTAACGGCATGTACCGTTTTCGATAAAATAGGCAACTTTGAAGCGCAAGGAAATGTAGTAAATGAAAAAGAAGAAGTACAAGCAACGCAAAAAGCATAAGTCAAACTCCATTCTTCAATGGGGTCGTGCTTTTTTACTCGCATTACTGATTCTTTGGATTTTCAAATCCGGTTTTTTCGACCTTTACCTCGTTTCTTCGAGAAGCATGAATGCAACCATTCAAAAAGGTGATTTCATCATCGGGAATAAGCTTGCTGTTGGACCAAGGTTACCCATTACGCCACTCTCAATCCCGTTTACTCATCAAAAATGGCTGGGATTTCAACCATATTCCACAATTATCCAACTCCCCTATTTGAGAATTCCGGGATACGATACCGTTTCGCGCGGAGATATTCTAATTTTTAATTATCCCAATGAGTCTCATCACCCCATTGATCAGCGTACGTTTTTCATCAAGCGATGTGTGGCACTTCCCGGTGATGAATTGAATATTGAAGACAAAGAGATCTTCGTCAACAACGAAAAAATTCATTTTAGAGGAGCTGAGCTGCAATTTGAATACTCAATTGAAATCGATCGCGATCTATTCGAGCAGATTGAAGGTCATTCAACTATCAATTTCCCAAAAAAGTTTGACGGAAAATTCTCTGTAAACATCACTGAAGAACAGGCTGAAAAACTCAAAAGCCAGAAAGGTGTTAAAAGTGTTCGCAAAACCGGCTCTGACCGTTACCAAAACACGGGACTTACATTTCCCTCCTCGCCCGATCTAAAATGGACGAAAGACAATTTTGGTCCGCTCGAAATTCCTTTTGAAGGTTGGAGGTTAAGGCTCAA
Organism: Salibacter halophilus; assembly: GCF_008806325.1. Classification (GTDB taxonomy): domain Bacteria; phylum Bacteroidota; class Bacteroidia; order Flavobacteriales_G; family Salibacteraceae; genus Salibacter; species Salibacter halophilus. The sequence continues at coordinate 91,533 of NZ_WACR01000013.1, read as the reverse complement.
TAAAACAAACTTCGAGCTTTACAGCTCAACCATAAGAGATCACGAAAACCACAATATCGAGCGCATTGATGATCAATTTTATATCGATGGAAAAGAAACGGAATATTACACCTTTGAGCAGAATTACTATTTCATTTTAGGTGACAACCGCGATAACTCCAGTGATTCCCGGTACTGGGGATTATTACCTGAAAGTCATATTGTTGCCATCACGAGCAGAGTCCTTTTTTCAGTGAATGATGAAGGAGTAAATTGGCAAAGAACACTTAAAAGTTTAACCGAATGATTTTTCCAATATTTTACGCTGGACCTGTTTATTATTACGCTCATTTGATCGGGCAGGAAAACATTTCATTTGAAATTTGGGAAAACTTCACCAAACAAACACCCCGCAACCGTTGCACCATTGACGGCCCCAATGACGTGACAAACCTCGTCATTCCCATCAAAAAGACAGCTTCTAAAATGAAGATGAGCGATGTAGAAATTGTCTATGAAGAAAACTGGCAACACAATCACTGGCAGGCCATTCAATCAGCTTACGGAACTTCACCGTACTTTGAATTCTACGATTATTTATTTGAAAACGTCTATCGGTCAGAGCCGAAAAAACTCATCGATTTCAATCTGGCACTTCACCAAATAATCATGAAATGTTTGAATTTCAACATTGAATATTCCCTAACCTCAACGTTTCAGTCAATTGAAAATGAATCAGATTACCGATTAAAATTCAACGTGAAACAACACAGGTTCAGTGAAGAATTACCTGAATATTTTCAGGTCTTTGATGACCGTCATGATTTTAGAAAAAACCTCAGTATTTTAGATTTGATTTTTAACCTTGGTCCAGAGAGCAGGACATATTTGCTCAATGTAAAGGAAAATTATCTCAACAAAGATTGACGCTACTCCTTTTGTATATTTGACAACCGCAAAAGAAAAAACTATGGCATCTAAGAAAGAACTCGAATTCAATAAAAATGACGATAAAATGCGACTCAAATTATCTGAGTTGCAAAAGAAATTTGAAAAAGTTTCGCTTGGTGGAGGCCAAAAACGAATAGATAAACAACACAAACAAGGCAAGTTAACAGCCCGAGAACGTGTTGACTACCTGCTCGATGCTAAAAAGCCGAGCATAGAAATTGGCGCATTTGCCGGAGATGGAATGTACGAGGAATACGGTGGCTGTCCCTCTGGTGGCGTTGTCGTGAAAATTGGCTACGTCAAAGGCGAACAATGTATTGTTGTGGCTAACGATGCCACGGTGAAAGCAGGTGCCTGGTTCCCAATCACCGGTAAAAAGAATCTCAGAGCGCAGGAAATAGCCATGGAAAACAAACTCCCTATCATCTACCTCGTGGATAGTGCCGGAGTTTTCCTTCCCATGCAAGACGAAATATTCCCCGATAAAGAGCACTTTGGTCGCATTTTCCGCAACAACGCTAAAATGTCGAGCGAAGGTATTTTACAAATCGCAGCTGTAATGGGAAGTTGTGTTGCCGGAGGAGCTTACCTCCCCATCATGAGTGACGAAGCCATGATCGTTGACAAAACCGGAACCATCTTTTTGGCTGGCTCCTATCTTGTCAAAGCTGCCATTGGAGAAGATATCGATAACGAAACACTTGGCGGTGCCACAACTCACAATGAAATTAGCGGTGTTACAGACTACAAGTGTGAAAATGATGAAGCCTGCTTAGACCGCATCAAAAACATCATGGATAAAGTAGGTAATCATACACCTGCAGGATTTAATCGGTCAGAGCCGGCAAAGCCAAAAGAAGACGAAAGCGATCTTTACGGCATCATGCCATACGATCGTTCAAAACCATACGAAGTAAGAGATGTCATCGAGCGATTGGTGGATAACTCAGAGTTTGACGAATACAAAAAAGACTACGGTAAAACCATCGTAACCTGCTACGCTCGCATAGATGGCTGGAGTGTTGGAATCGTTGCCAACCAGCGAGGAATGGTCAAATCGCGCAAAGACGGAATGCAATTTGGCGGAGTAATTTACAGCGATAGTGCCGATAAAGCTGCTCGCTTCATCATGAATTGCAACCAAAAGAAAATTCCGCTCGTCTTCTTGCAAGACGTAACAGGATTTATGGTTGGTTCTCGATCAGAACACGGTGGTATTATCAAGGATGGCGCCAAAATGGTAAACGCAATGGCTAACTCCGTTGTGCCTAAATTCACTATCGTGATGGGTAATTCATACGGAGCCGGAAATTACGCCATGTGCGGTAAAGCATACGACCCGCGATTAATCGCAGCGTGGCCAACTGCTGAACTTGCCGTTATGGGCGGTTCTCAAGCTGCAAAGGTTTTACTCTCCATCGAAGTTTCAAGGCTAAAAGCAAAAGGTGAAAAAATCACTGAGGAAAAAGAGAAAGAACTGTACGATAAAATCAAGAACAGTTATGACGAGCAGGTTTCACCTTACTACGCTGCCAGCAGGCTTTGGGTCGATAACATCATAGACCCAATGGATACCCGAAAATGGATCTCAATGGGTATTGAAGCTGCTGATCACGCACCAATTGAAAAACGCTACAACGTAGGAGTTATTCAAACATAATGATGCACCAAAAACTCAAAACATACTCCAAAGCTGATATTTTAAAATACGTTTCAAAAAGAGACGGAGAAACGAAAATTGGCGAAGTCATTCGGTCAGAACCAGAGCTTCTCGGTTCTGACCGTGTTGATTACGTCCTTCTAGGCATTCCTGAGGATATTGGGGTACGCGGAAACCTTGGCAAAGGCGGAGCTTACTCAGCCTGGGATGCATTTCTCAACGCTTTCTTAAACGTGCAGAGCAATCAATTTCTGAAAGGTGACAACGTTTTATTGCTGGGCCACATCGATTTTGAATCTGAGTTGAAAAGTTTGCAAGCTCTGTCGACATCTCGCCCAGATGATGTTGGAGTGTTTCGATCAGAAACTGAGAAAATCGATGATGTTGTATCAGAAATAATACGGGAAATTGTTGAGCACGGAAAAATTCCAATCGTAATTGGAGGCGGTCACAACAACGCTTACCCCATCATCAAAGGAGTTTCTACAGCTCTCAACAAACCAATTGGTACTATCAATTGCGATCCACACAGCGATTTTAGAAAGTTAGAAGGTCGCCACAGCGGCAATGGCTTCAGCTACGCTATGGAAAATGGATTCCTTAAAAAGTATGCGGTAATTGGCCTACACGAAGGTTACAACAGCGAAACAAACATTGCAGACCTTCGAGAAAATGATAGCATATATACGTCCTACTTTGAGGACATTTTTATTAGGGGAAAATTAAGTTGGAACGAAACAATATTTAATGCCGTAAGTTTTATAGGAGAGTTGGAGACAGGAATTGAACTAGATTTGGATTCAATAGAAAGAATGCCGGTTAGTGCATTTACACCTTGTGGTATATCAATTATTAATGCAAGGCAATATATTTCAAAAGTTCGTACCGGTTCTAATTATAAATATTTGCATATTTGCGAAGGAGCACCTTTGCAAAATGATATAAATCAAAAAGTTACAGGTAAGAGTATTTCATATCTTGTTTGTGATTTTTTGAAACTATAAACTTTTAATGTGAAATTATGTTTTAAAATAAATATTTATTAATTATATTGAAAATCAATTCAAAACATCTGACTAAAATTTACAACCTGATAAGCTCTCACCAAGCTATATTTGCGAAACTTTAATAGAATTTCCCCTCTCTCCAGCTACTCTCAACAATCTGATTCTTTATAAAGTTAAGGAGGAAAACAATTATGAAAGATTTCAAAGGAGAAATTTGGAAAGAGGTAAACCTCAAAGGCATCGATTTAAAATCGAAGTATGAGGTATCTAACCTCGGCCGAATAAAAAGTTACGCATACGGCCGCGGTAAAATTTTAAAAGGAACATTAATTGAAGGCTATCCTGCTGTTCGTTTTAGAACAAAAGAGGAAAAACTTATCAATCAATACGTTCATAGATTAGTTGCTAAAACTTTTCTACCAAAACCTAAAGAAGGTCAACGCCTGATTCTTCACCTCGATTATGACAAAACAAATAATCGAGCTGATAACCTTCAATGGGCTACTCGTAAAGAGCAAATTGACCACAAGGTTAAGGGGCCAAATCACAGAAAGGGGTTAGTGACAAACTCAAAACTGAGCAAAAATCAGGTTATTGAGATCAAACGGATGTTAAAAGAGGGGAAACTTAGAAAATCTGTTATAGCACGTAAATTCTTAATTTCACATACACAACTCAATCGCATTGAATCAGGTGCTAACTGGGCTAATGTGAAATTAGACGATTAAAATACATCATTGTACTCCTGAGTACATGAATCCTATTTATATTTGGGGAAATTGCTTGAATGGCAGCTTCCCCAAATTTTTTTAAAGATATTTGGAAAAGAGTCGTATTCTTTTTTCCCTCTCAACTGGTTCTTATCCACCTCAAAAAGAATCAGGCCTTACTGCTTTTTTGGCTTTTTCTATTTGGAAGTATTTCTGGAAATATTCTCAAAAAATACGGAGCCCACAACTTATTCCTCTATCCTGAATACCTGGGAGAAGTAAACTTCTTATCTCACTTCGTTACCGGTTTTGCATTTGGTGGGTTTACTATGGCCTATTTTATCTCCAGTTACATTCTCAATGGAGACCGTTTCCCAATTCTTGCTACATTAGGTAAACCTTTTGCCAAATATTGCCTCAATTCTTTTATTATACCGCTCTCCTTTTTCACGTACTACACCATAACACTTTACAACTACCAGGTTCTCCAACAATTGGATACTCCACTGGAAGTTATCACTAGACTAATTGGATTATTTGGGGGAGTATTTTTGTTCATCTTTCTCACACTTGCCTATTTCCTCAATACAAACAAAAGTTTCCAAAAGCTATTTGGTGATTTTCAGCTAAAGAAACGTCCACAGGGTGAGCGACCAATGCAAAATGTATATTCGAAGCCCGAGCGTTGGTATAGCTACCTAAGCAGAGCTAAAGAATGGAACGTTGTAACTTACCTCCACTCTCCTACCAAAATTAAGCTGGCCAGAGACATTGCGCATTACGATACTAAAATGCTCAAAACAGTTTTCGCTCAAAACCATGTGAATGCATCAATCTTCGAAATACTCCTCATACTTTCGATTATCTTTTTCAGCTTTTACCGTGAAACGGCTATTTTCATGCTTCCGGCAGCCGCCAGTGTTATTCTTATTCTCACAATGATTCTCATGTTAGCCAGTGCTATTTACAGTTGGCTTAAAGGATGGTCAACTTTACTTTTCATCATCATTCTCTTCAGCTATAATTATCTCTCTCAAAATCCAGATTTCACTTTTAAGAGTTATGCCTATGGCCTTTCTTATGACAGGGAGCCTGCCAAATACTCTAATGAAGAAATTGAAAAGTACGCTTACGACTCAACTAAAATTGATGAGGATAAAGAAAATACACGTAAAATTCTTGAAAACTGGAAAATCCATAATTCCGGATCTGACCAAAACAAACCAAAACTGGTTTTACTCAATTGTTCAGGTGGTGGATTGAGAGCTACAATGTGGACATTTAGAGTGCTTCAACATCTCGATAGCATTTCAAATGATGAGTTCTTCAACCAAACACAATTTATAACAGGATCAAGTGGTGGTATGCTGGGGGCTGCTTATTACAGAGAGCTATACAGGCAACGTTTTTCTGATTCGTCAATCGATCTAAACGATGAAAAGTACGTCAATAAAATCAGTACCGATTTACTCAACACCGTTATTCTCAATCTTTCACTTCACGATTGGTTGTTGAGATTGAGAAAGTTTTCTTACAAAGGCGAGTTTTATACAAAGGATAGAGGTTATGCCTTTGAGCAACAATTAAATGAAAATACAAATGGAGTACTGGACAGGACAATTGGCGACTACAATGCTGAAGAAAAGCTCGCTAAAATACCGATGTTCCTGCTCTCCCCCACAATTACAAATGACGGCCGAAAGTTGAACATTGCGAGTCAGCCCGTTTCGTATTTGAGTCAGCCGTTATCCGGATCGACCTCCCAAAAGTTGATCGGTTCAGTGGATTATCGCCAGCTATTTCACAATCAGAACCCTGACAACCTCAGTTTTTTGAGTGCTCTTAGAATGAATGCCACTTTCTTCTACATACTCCCCAATGTGGCCTTACCAACAGAGCCCATGACTGAAGTCATAGATGCTGGTATTCGCGATAACTACGGCTTCACGAATACGCTTCATTATATCAACACTTTTGAAGATTGGATCTTAGAAAATACGAGCGGAATAGTCATCGTGCAAATTCGCGACCGATTCAAAGAAACCGAGATTGACGAAAAACCGGTTAGAAGTCTTTTCCAGTCATTTTTGAGGCCGATTGAAGCTGTTTCAAAAAACTATCTCAATATTCAAAACTTCCAACACGATGAAATGTTTGGGTATCTTTCGCCTGAGTTAAAGAAACAAATACACGTTGTCGAGTTCAATCTTCTGCGCAATACAAGTGATGAAATATCACTGTCCTGGCATCTAACCAAAAAGGAAAAATTGAGAATTAAATCAGCCATTTATTCAGATTACAACAAAGAACAAACAGAGCGAATTAAAAATCTGCTCTACCAAAATGGCGAAGCCCCACAGTAACTGTGAGGCTTCATGTTGCAATCCCGTAAGCCGGATTCTGTTCTATGCCATCATTTATCTTCTCGACCTACCCTCCCCGTTTAGGCGGGCAGCCTTCAAGCCGGGGTTTACATGGTCTTTCAGTGCCCGGGGTTTACCTGGCCAACACAATCACTTGCATTGCCGGTGAGCTCTTACCTCACCATTGCACCCATCACCAGTGACGCAAAGGTCACGGCTGGTTTGTTTTCTGTTGCACTTGCCGTTACGTAAAACGCACCTGCCTTTAACAAGCAGCGAGCCGCCCTGTACTGTCCGGACTTTCCTATCTTATAAGATCGATGGCTCGGATTGCGATACAAAAATACGCATTTCCTTCTCTACAAGCCGTATAATCTTACATAGGTTGCTCCTCTTCCGTATCGCTGAAAGGATGCATCCTCATAAGTGATGTGAGCAAAGGAGCTCAGGTATTGCCTTACTTCGATTTTTAAAACTCCTTCTCCAACTCCATGAATAACAATCAATTCGCGTACTTTTTCGCGCTCGGCACTGTCGAGGATGTGTTTTAAATATTCGAGTTGTAGTGAAACGATTTCACCATTTGTGAGGTGCTCATGTTTTTGAACAAGCTTTTCAATGTGCAAATCACACTCGGGAATTCCTTTTGGATTAACACGTTCAAAAACCTGGCTCAATGCTCCTTTCAAAGCAATGTTTATGGGAGTTTCAGCATGTTTTTCTGATGATTCATGAGTGTTGTTACCGCCACGATCAGATCCGAATTCTCGTGTCTCAAAAACCGTATTTTCTCCATCTACAAGGATTACATCAGCCGGAGAATATGGATATTCAAAACCATCGACATCAACATAGAGCTTACCTCCTTCAATCCGCGTGATTTCTCCTTCTCCGGTCTCATTTAAAAAGCGTACTTCATCTCCAACCTTGAAACGCATTCCCTATAATTTTGAAGACAAAGAAATAAAACCTCATCGTAACAACCTCCGAATATAAAAGGACATTTAATTGTGTTAATTTCGCCAGCAAAATAATGTAAGCTGTATGAGCAAACCTCTAATACTGGTAACCAATGACGATGGAGTAACAGCTCCCGGAATCCAGGCTCTGACCGAAGTTGCAAAAGAGTTTGGTGACGTGGTAGTAGTTGCTCCCGATAAACCTCAAAGTGGGATGGGCCATGCCATCACAATCAATGCTACACTTCGAGTTCAGGAGTTGAAAAGTAAAAATGATGTTCCTGTTTACAGTACAACAGGAACACCGGTTGACTGCGTGAAACTCGCTGTTAATGAAATCCTGGACCGCAAGCCAGATTTGATCTTATCAGGGATAAATCACGGTACAAATGCCAGTATCAATGTCATTTATTCCGGTACTATGTCTGCTGCTATTGAGGGTTGTTTAGAAGGAATCCCGTCAATTGGCTTTTCACTCACCAATCACAGTATTGATGCTGATTTTACATCGGCTAAGCACTACGCTAAAAAAATTGTCCCGCAAATACTAGAAAACGGACTCGAAAAAGGCGTTTGTCTCAATGTTAATATTCCTGATATGGGGATCAATGAAATTGCGGGAATTAGAGTTTGCAGGCAAGCCAATGCCAACTGGATTGAAGAGTTTGATCGCAGAGAAGATCCATCTGGCAGACCCTATTACTGGCTTACCGGGCACTTTGAAAACTACGATGAAAAAGATGATACGGATATCAGTGCCCTGGAACAGAACTATGTGAGCATAGTGCCCGTTCAATACGACTTAACTGCTTATTCATCATTGAAAAAACTGAGTAAACTCGACTTTTAGATGCTTGAAAAAGACAAAATGATTACCGGTGTTCTCATTGGTATTCTATTACCTGTTGTGCTCTATGCCCTGTTTTACTTTATCATGCAGGCATCTGGCATTTACATTACAAATACACTTACTGAAAAAACCATACTTTTTTTAATTGGTATTAATGCATTTTTCATGAGACACTTCATGGTAAAACGCGAACAGGATCAAATTGGGAAAGGAATTCTACTGGTCACTTTTTTAGGAGCTATCGTTTACGTTATCTACTATTACGCGGGAGCCATCGTTTAAAAAGAAAAAATGAAGTATTATATCATAGCAGGTGAAGCATCGGGTGATTTACATGCCGGAAATCTCATCAAGCATCTTAGAAAAAAAGATCCTGATGCTACGGTCAGAGCCTGGGGCGGTGATCGTATGCAAAACGAAGGAGCTACCATCGTCAAGCACTACCGCGATTTAGCGTTCATGGGATTCGTAGAAGTGCTCCTCAACCTGCGAACGATTCTCAAAAACATAAGCTTTTGCAAAAAAGACATTGAGGAATTCAATCCCGATGTTATAATATTCATCGACTATCCTGGATTCAACCTCCGCATTGCCGAATGGGCCAAAGAAAAAGGATACAAAACAATCTATTACATCTCCCCGCAAATTTGGGCATGGAAGCAATCACGTGTTCACAAAATCAAAAAATGTGTCGATCACATGTTCGTGATCTTACCATTTGAGAAAGACTTTTATGGAAAGTTTGATTACGATGTAACATTTGTCGGTCACCCACTACTCGATGCTGTCGAGCAATACCAGGAGGAAAAGCCGAAATTCCAGACATTTTGTGAACACAATGAGCTACCTGACAAACCGATTATCTCTTTATTACCGGGAAGCCGAAAGCAGGAAATAAAAACGGTTCTCCCTATTATGCTCAAACTAAAAGAACAGTATCCGGATTATCAGTTTATCATTGCCGGAGCACCCTCTCAATCGCCAGAGTTCTACGAACCATTTACACGAAAAAAAGGTGTAAATGTTCTATACGGAAAAACTTATGAACTCCTACAGCAATCAAAGGCTGCATTGGTAACCTCCGGAACAGCTACATTAGAAACTGCACTTTTTGATGTTCCGCAAGTTGTTTGCTACAAGGGAAGCTCAATTTCTTATTGGATTGCACGCAGTTTGATCAAAGTCAACTACATATCACTCGTAAACCTCATAATGGACGAGGAAATAGTTAAAGAACTAATTCAGAGTGACCTCAATCCTAAAAAACTGAAAAGCGAATTAGACAGTATTCTGACTGGTGTTGGCAGAGCTAAAATGCTCGATGATTACATAAAGTTACGCAAAAAACTGGGCGGTACTGGTGCTTCTGAAAATGTAGCCAACGAAGTGTTGAAAACTCTTTGATCTCATTAAAAACGGCTCGATAATTGAAATTAATTTTGAATTCGAAATTTCATGAGAGCACTCATTCTTATATCGCTGTTATTTTGGATAACACTGGGATCATTTGGGCAACACTCTGACCGTGTTAGAGTTGGTTTGTTTTGGAATGAACGACCAGCAAGTGTTATCGTAAGACCCGATGCCGGTGCTTACCAGGTTTACGGTGACGGTAAACTGGTCACCACTCTACATGGGATGGGACTGTTTCAAATCAGTATCCAAAACGGATTGATTGAAGTCAAAAACTTTTCGAAATCTTACGGCCGTTTTAAACAGGTAAAACTTGTAGAACGCGATCCATTTAGCCGATTCAAAATCAAACCTGTTTCATCTGATCAAATCCAGCGTATTTATGAAGATGATTTAGAAATTTCTATCTATCAAAACAGGCTTAAAATCATCAACGAAGCCACAATGGCAAATTATGTTGCCGGTGTTGTTCAAAGTGAATCAGGTAATGGACACGAACCTGAGTTTTATAAAGTTCAGTCAATAATATCAAGAACCTACGCACTCAAGCATTTTGATAAATATGAAAAACTAGGATTTAATCTGTGCGATCGAGTAAACTCTCAGGTTTACAAAACCTACGGTTACAACGACACCATAAAGCAGGCGGTAAAAGAAACCAGGGATATCGTAATGGTTGATGCTGAAATTAACCTGGTGACAGCAGCTTTTCATTCAAACTCAGGTGGAGAAACAATCAACTCTGAAGATACCTGGACTTATCCACGACCTTACTTAAAAAGTGTTGAGGATTCATTTAGTCTCTGCATGCCTCATTTTGAATGGGAAAAGACAATTTCAAGAAGCGACTACCTTACCTATCTACATAAGTTTAAAGGTGTTGATACTACCTCCTTTTCAATTAAACGCTACTTGCTAAACTTTTGTCCTGAGAAAAGACAATCCCATTTATTTCAACAGGATTCTATAGTAGCATTAGATGATTTGAGAAAACATTTTGAATTAAGATCAACTCATTTCTGTGTCGATGCTCAAAATGATTCAATTTTAATCGTTGGAAAAGGATTTGGACACGGAGTTGGATTGAGTCAGGAAGGTGCGATGAAAATGGCAAAACTCGGCTATAATTACAGCGATATTCTTCATCATTATTACTCCAACATTCATTTGATAAAATTATCAGTTATTGATTTCTTTAAAGCTGAGAATTAAAAAAGGCTGCTCAATTAAATAAGCAGCCTTCAAATATCTATTTAGCAATAAGTTATTTCTTTTTCACTTCATAACCTTTTTGCTCTAGAAACTTAGTGAGTTCATCAACTTTTTGGTCTTCTCTCTTTTCAATTTCTTTCTCACAGCTTTTAACTATTCCTTCCAATTCTTTTAAAGTGAACTTTGCTAAAAACTGATTAGCGAAAAGAGCTTTAATTGTACCATTCTTATTCTGGTTTTCTCTAATTTTTGTTACGAGTTTACCTGGTGTTAAATTATCAGTCTGAGCCATTATTATTGTGTTTTAATTATTAGAAATCTTTAATAATCTATGATTAATTCAAAAATAACAAAATATCTATACAGATTTCACTATCCAAAATAGAAAAGTGGTTTAAAAATGTTTTTTGTTTAGTGCTTTGTTAAATTTGCGTCATCAATAATTGATCTCTTTAAAAAAGATGGAAAAAGTCAAATTTGCCGTAATAGGTCTCGGTCACATTGGTCGAAGACATGCAACTATAATAAATGAATTTCCCAATGCTCAGCTTGTTGGATTAATGGATAAAAACCAGGAGGCCAGCAAACATGAGCTCGTTCCCGCTAAAGTGCCTTTTTACACAGATCTGGAACAAATGATAAAAGAAACAGATCCTGATGTTATCAATATTTGCACTCCTAATGGCTCACATACTGATTATGCTTTAGAATGTCTTCAACACAAGCGCCATGTGGTGATTGAAAAACCAATGGGCCTCAGCAAAGCAAAAGCTGAAGAGGTAATCTTTAAAGCTCTACAGGTTTCAAAACAGGTGTTTGTAGTGAAGCAAAATCGCTACAGTCCGCCATCAAAATGGTTGAAGGAAATTGTAGAAGAAGATAAACTCGGTGATATTCACATGGTTCAAATCAATTGCTACTGGAACCGTGATGATCGCTATTACAAAAAAGGTGGCTGGAAAGGAAACCTTGAACTGGATGGTGGAACATTGTACACTCAGTTCAGTCATTTCATTGATATAATGTATTGGGTATTTGGTGACATTACGAATATCAAAGCCAACTTTGCCGATTTCAATCACCATGACCTAACAGATTTTGAAGATTCAGGTGTTGTCAATTTCAACTTTGTGAATGGCGGAGTTGGTTGTATCAACTTCTCAACTGCTGTTTGGGACACAAACATGGAAAGCTCAATAACAGTGGTCGGATCCAAAGGATCTATCAAAATTGGTGGGCAATACATGAATGAAATTGAATATTGTCATGTTGACGGAATGGATATACCGGAATTGCCTCCAACAAATCCGCCAAATGACTATGGTCCTTTCAAAGGGTCTGCAGCTAATCACCATTACGTAATTGAAAACGTTGTCAACACTCTCAACGGTAAAGACACCATTACAGCAAATGCGCTCGAAGGACTTAAGGTTGTGGAAATCATTGAACGCATTTATGAAACGCGTGATTTAGTAGAAATTAAAAAGAAGAAATGAGTCAGCCCATTCGTTTTGGAATAATGGGATGCGGATATATCGCACAACGGCATCTCAAACATATCATCGATCATCCCGGTGCAACAGCTGTTGGACTCTATGACAGCTATGCTGATGCTGCCCAATCACTCGAAAACGAATACCAGGTTCCCTGCTACACAAACCTCGATGATTTTCTCGGATCTGACTGTGATATAGTTGTAATTTGTACGCCAAACGGCACACATGCTGAACTGGCAATCAAATCGATGAAGGCCGGAAAACACGTTTTAGTTGAAAAACCGATGGCTACCTCAGTTGAGGATGCTCAAAAAATGGTAGAAATAGCTAAAGAACTCAACCGGTTTTTATATGTGGTTAAACAAAACCGCTACAACCCTCCAGTTCAAGCTGTTAAAAAACTAATCGACAACGAGAGTTTAGGTAATCTTCAACTTGTATCGCTTAACTGCTTTTGGAATAGAAACGAAGCTTATTACAAAAACTCTAACTGGAAAGGCTCGAAGGAACTCGATGGTGGTATTTTATATACCCAATTCAGTCACTTCATTGATATCCTTTATTACTTCTTTGGTGATATTGAGGGAGTAAACGGTTATATTGGAAACTTTGGTCATCAAAACCTGATTGACTTTGAAGATACCGGATCGTTTAATTTCAAAGTGAAATCTGGTGGTGTTGGAAATATGAGCGTGAGTACCTGTGCTTATAATCAAAACATGGAAGGTTCTATCACAATGATTGGCGATAACGGAACCATTAAAATTGGCGGGAAATACCTCAACACTATTGACTACCAGCAAACAAATGGTTTTGACATCAAGCACCTACCGCAATCGAGTCCGGCCAATAATTACGGATTTTACCAGGGCTCAATGTCGAATCATGACAAGGTTATCGATAATGTAGTGGAAGCTTTAAACGGACAAGCCGAAATCATGACTACAGCAGATGACGGACTGCAGGTTGTTAAAATGATCGATCAATTTTACAAATCGGCAAAGTGGATATCATGAAAATTGTATTCGCCACAAACAATCCCAACAAACTGAAAGAGGTTCAGAGTATTCTTGGAGATAAATTCGAGATTCTATCACTTAAAGATGTGAATATTGAAACGGACATTCCTGAGGATCACGAAACATTGTGGGAAAATGCACTCCAAAAAGCAGAATTCATTTACAATAAAACAAACCTCCCCTGCTTTGCTGATGATACCGGACTTGAGGTTGATGCATTAGACGGTGCTCCCGGAGTCTACTCAGCCCGCTATGCTGGCGAAAAAGCCACATCAGATCAAAATATAGACAAGTTGCTCAAAGAGCTCGAAAGTGAAACTAACCGAAAAGCACGCTTCAAAACGGTCATTGCTTTTGTCACCGGTAAGCAAAACCATTTTTTCGAGGGAGTTTGTAATGGTCAGATCCTCAACTCCAGGCAAGGTGACGAAGGCTTTGGCTACGATCCCATTTTTATCCCTGACGATTATTCAGTGTCTTTTGCTGAGATGCCTTCAGCAGAAAAAAACGAAATAAGCCACCGCGGACTAGCAGTTCAAAAGTTTGCCAAATTCATGCGTGAATTGAATTGATTTTATAACTAAACAGGATCGTAATCCATTTTGGTTATAACTTTTCGGGATTACGATCCGTTTTGGTTATATTTTCTCATAAACAAAAGCCCCTTCTTTAGCCACATCGTAAACTTCAATATTGTTTTCATTTGCTATTTCGGTCAGAGCCTTGCTCCTGCCGGCCGAGTTGGTAGCTTCAAGAATGATTTTATCAATCTTGTTTGAAGTGAAAAACTCAACAGGAATAAACCCTCCGTCACTAATAACAACCCAGTCAAACTTCAAATTTTGTGGGTACGTTTCTCTCTCACCAAAAAGATGGAGGATCACTTTATTATCAAACTCGTAAACGGATGAATCTTGCTTTACCTTTTTCTCGCTCACAGACTTACCTCTCAGCAATCCGCGTTTCCAAAGATGGTGGTCAACATGAAAAAGCAACTGGTCTTCATTCCCCAAAAATGAAGCGGTGGAATGAACATTACCGCTACTTCCATTTATGAAAGCTAAAGCTGGATCTGACCGTGTGCTGTAAACTGTAAAAAGCTGTTGATTGGATTGAGCGTGTTTTTCAACAATTTGATAGCCTAAAAACACAATCAAAAGTCCTGTGAGATAGAAAAAAGCCTTCTTTTTGCGCGCCATAAAGGCAAACAACATAGACGCAATTATGAAGTAAATCAAATAGGTCTCAAGAACAGTAATGTCGATTCCTGCAAGAATAGAGTTTGGCAATTGATCAACTAAATTCACAATAAAATTCAAAAACCTAACTTCATACTTCAAAGCTAAACCAACAAGGCCGCCTATAACCGAAACCCATGAAATTGCAAGATAAATCAGTCCGGTTGTGAGAATTAAAAATGCGCACGGAATAACGGCCAGGTTTGACAACAAAAAATAATTAGGGAACTGGTGAAAATACAAAAAGCCCAATGGAGCAGTAGCTAATTGTGCACTTACTGAGACACAACTTATTTCCCAAACCCATCTTAAAATTGGGTTTTCAATTGTGAGGAAACTACTCAGCCACGGCTGAATCAAAATAATACCCAAAACTGCTAAATAGCTCAACTGCATACCAACTTCCATTATCCTGAACGGACCAAAAACCAGCAAAATGAAAAAGGCTGATGCGGCTATTGTGTTGTAAATATTTGTATGCCGGTTAAAGACTGTAGCAAAAACGACAAAAGTGAGCATTGTTGCTGCTCTAATAACAGAAGCGGATAATCCGGTTAGAATTGCATAACTCCAAATTCCGCCCAGCAACAAAGATCCACGCAACCATTTCTTTCGATACAGAACCGGCAATATTTTTAGCAACTTTTCTATTACTAAATAGATAATACCAACGTGAAGTCCGGATACTGCCAGAACATGCATAGCGCCAGCACTTGCAAAAGCAGATCGTGTTTGGGAAGTCAGTTCGTCTTTGTAACCTAAAATAAGTGCAGATGCAATGGCATGTTCGTCATTTTGCGGTATGACTTCTTTTAATTGCTCCATTAACTTTTGGCGAGCAAAAATTGCAAATGCCTGAATGGGATTTCCATTTCCTTCGCTCAACAAGCTGTCCTTTTCAACCGAAACATAACCGCTATGGTAAATGTGGTGATGAAACAAATAGCGTTTATAGTCAAATTGTCCGGGATTCTTTGGACCTTCAATTTCATTTAATTGAGTTGTGATCAACCTTTTGTCACCGTAGCTGAGTGAAAGCGTATCATCAAAGTAAATAATGGCTTTGCCAGTTACGGGCAAAAAACTATCATTTTTCACAATCTCTAAAACCTCTACCTCAGCCTTAATGGAGTTTTCCTTAATGTGGGGTTCCTCTACTATTTCAATTAGTAAAGTATCTTTATCACTCAATTGATCTCCAATCGGATTATCTTTAAACCTCAAAATACTCGACTCAGCCAGCAAGTAGCCAAAAAGAGCAAAAACCGGAATCGCAATTATTCCAAAAACTCGTCTTTGTTTTTTAAGAATTGAGAGGAGCAAACAACTAAAAAGAACAAGCCCTATAGAAATGGGAGTAGAAATGTTTTTAGGAAAATATGAGCACAAAATTACACCGCCAATAAATGGCAATATGCATCGGCTAAGTGGTATTAAGCGGATTAGTTGCACGCCTAAATATAATGATTTTTAACTAATTGCCATATACTCCATTTCTAATTCAAATTTGAGCAACTCGAAAAATCAAATTAAGCTACATTTGCCGCATGGCTGAATACCTCAAGCACATCGGCATATTAGCAAAGCGGTTAGCTGTTGTTTTGCTCCTGTTCACAATTTGCCGTGTACTTTTTTGGATTTTCAACGCATCGTATTTTCAGGATGTCACAGCAAGTGTCTTTTTGGGTGGATTGCGGTTCGATTTATCAGCAATTTTCATTCTCAACTCTCCACTCATTATTTTTCACCTTATCCCCTTTCCGTTTAGATCCAAGAATTGGTATCAAACGTTCCTAAAGGTGTTATTTATCATCATCAATTCACTACTCCTCGCCTTCAACCTCATCGATCTCGAATATTTCAAGTTTACTTTTAAACGCAGTACCGCTGACCTCCTCCAACTCATGACACTGGGAGATGATGTCGTCAACCTCCTTCCTCAATTCATGATTGATTACTGGTACATCCCACTGATCTTAGTGGTTCTGATCGTGGTGATGAATTTCCTTTACGGTCAGATCCGATTTAAGCCGGCAGATAACCCAAAAGCAAGCATCCGTTACTACATCATTCACTCAGTGATTTTCGTAATCGGGATAGCGTTTAGTGTCCTTATTGGTCGTGGTGGCGCACAATATGTTCCGATTAACATCATGGATGCCAGTCAGTACGCTACAACACAAAATATTCCGCTGGTTCTGAACACTCCTTTTGCCATCATGAAAACAGTTGGCAAATCGAATGTTGAAACACAACATTACTTTTCTGAAGAACAGGCAGATTCATATTTCAATACCAAACTACACATCAAATCGAGTGGCGAAAATCCTAACTTCGTCATACTCATTCTCGAAAGTTTTTCTGAAGAATACGTTGGTGCCCTGAACGGGAACCTGCCTACCTACACTCCTTTTTTAGACTCGCTGATCAATAACTCCATTCGCTTTGAAGCCGGATATGCCAACGGGCGAAAATCGGTTGAAGCAATGCCTGCTATAGTCTCCAATGTTCCGGCTTTGATGACAACACCTTATATTCAATCTGCCTACGGAGGGAATTCTGTAACTGCTCTTCCAGAAGTTTTAGGTGAAATGGGGTATTCTACTTCTTTTTTCCACGGAGGCAATAATGGAACAATGGGTTTTGATGCATTTGCTTATGCAGCCGGATTTAACCGATATGTGGGTAGAGATGAATACCCTTACGAAGGCGACTACGATGGAAACTGGGGAATATTTGATGAACCGTTTCTCCAGTTCTACGCTGATGAGCTAGAAAAAGAAAAGCAGCCATTTATGAGTTGTATGTTTACCCTGAGCAGTCATCACCCTTTTAAAATCCCTGAGCAGTACAAAACCAAATTCAACGGAGAAGATTTACCGCTAAAAAACAGTATTCGTTATGCTGATCATGCTCTCAAAAAGTTTTTTGAAAAAGCCCGTAAAGCGAGCTGGTTTGAAAATACCTGGTTCATCTTAACTGCTGATCACACCAGTATTCCGCAAGAACAATTCTACCGAAAAAGAGTTGGTTCGTACCGTGTCCCAATCGCTTTTTACCATCCTAAAAAAGAAGGAAAAAAGAAAAAAGGAATCATCCAACACACTGATATCATGCCTTCAATCCTTCATTTATCTAATTATCAAGGGGATATTATCCGTTTTGGATACAATGTTTTTGAAGAGGAAAACAGATATGCATTTGGGTACATCAATAACAATTACCACATCATAGATAACCGCTACATCGTTGGTTTTGACGGCAAAGAAGTAAAAGCAATTTTCGACTACAAAAACGATCCGCTCCTTCAGGAAAACCTGGTTAAAAAAGGCATACAAAAACCTGAGATGGTAAAAACGCTAAAATCTGTCATTCAACAATTCAACGACAGACTAATTTCCAATAACCTGGTTCTGAGATGACAACATTCATAACCAAAATAATCGTGAATCCCAACTCGGGACATAAAGATGCTTTGCAATCTGAGCGTGACATTGATCGGTACCTTGATAAAAGCAGATTCAAATACGACATCGTAGAATCAAAGTACCGCGGACACACATCAGAGTTGGCAAAAGAAGCTGTAGAAAACAACTACGACCTTGTAATAGCTGTTGGCGGTGACGGCACTGTTAACGAAATCGGTTCGGTTC
The DNA here is from genome assembly GCF_008806325.1 of Salibacter halophilus. Taxonomy (GTDB): domain Bacteria; phylum Bacteroidota; class Bacteroidia; order Flavobacteriales_G; family Salibacteraceae; genus Salibacter; species Salibacter halophilus. The sequence continues at coordinate 73,023 of NZ_WACR01000013.1, read as the reverse complement.
TGACCGATACCGAAACTGCTATGGCTATTCTACCAAAAGGATCAGGAAATGGTGTTGCTCGATGCCTGCAGATTCCTGTGAAATTCAAGAAGGCAATTGAACACTTGAATTACAGTGCTACTTTCCAACGAATTGATACTGCTTTGCTCAATAATAGACCATTCATAGGATTGGCTGGCATCGGTTTTGACGGATTGATCAGTCATGAATTTGACCGGTATGCTTCAAGAGGTTTAACCGGATATTTAAGAGCTGTTAGCAAGCACTTTTTAAAATTTAAACCGGCTAAGTTTAAGGTAACAGCAGAGGATGAACAATTAGAAGTGAAAGGGTTTTTGGCTGTAATTGCAAATAGTGACCAATTTGGCAACAATGCTCGTATTGCACCAAAAGCCAATATGCAGGACGGATTGCTCAACCTGGTTATCGTGAAAGATGCACCAAAGATCACGTTACTCACAGCTGTTTTGAGACTATTTGGAAAAAGCTTTGACAAGAGCAAAAATGCCGTAACGCTAAAAGGCCAATACTTTAAAATTGAAACCACTTTTCATCACGCTCACCTCGATGGCGAACCAATTGAAGCGGAAAGCCCTGTTGAAGTGAAAATTAAACCGTCTTCGTTAAAGATGTTTGTTTAAAAGCTTATTTTTCAAATAGTGAAACACCCTCCTCTTCAATATGCTCCTTAAGTTCAGTGTTTTTAACTCTTGAAAGCCTAATTAAATCAACTTCATAGGGCAGCAGCAAATCAACGAGATCATTGTCGATCATGAACAAGAGACTAATATCAATATCATCTCCCTCCAGAGCTAGTTCAATATCTGTTTTGTCTCCATAATCACCTCTGGCTCTATCCCCAAACAAAATTGCCTTTTGAACTTGCGGATACCTACCAAGTATTTCTCTTATCCTATCGATTGTAAACTGCGTTAAACCATGATCCATTACACATATCAGATTTTTTCAAATCTAAACATTATCAATACCAACTTTTAGGTATTTATTTAGAATTAGTCTAAATACCGTGTTTTAGGTATTGCATCAATTTACGAATGCAATCACTTTTGTGACTGTTTAGAATCAATCCAAATAAAAACAAATAGTCACGTCATGAAATCGATATTTACATTATTAACAGCACTCACCATCTTCACAGTGGGAACCAAAGCTCAAAGTATTACAGATTCAGTATCTGTAAATGCCAGCTATACCCATCAGGTTTGGTACAGCTTTGAAAATGGAGAAGTTAAATCTGAACAAGTTGATAACTGGGATTTAGCTTTTGAAATTAATGGATACAATTCTTCAATTCGCATCAACCACGCAGGCGGTACACAACTATGGATTTATCCAACTGCTGACACAGCTGCATGGGGATCAAACCTCGACACAACCGGAATTTCTAACTGGCCTGCTCTATTGAACAGCGACACATCTTGGGCGCATGGAGCATTTAACAACTCGGCAGATCCTAATGATCAATTCGATCTGGGTTGGGGAGTTTACAACATGACAACTCACCACGTTACGGGAGATAGCATTTATGTTATTCAGAATACAGCAGGAAACTTCAAGGCTTTCAAAATGCTGAAACTAGCAGGCGGTGTTTACAGTTTTGAACTTGCTGATCTCGATGGTTCTAATTCAATCACACGCATGATTGACAAACAAGCTTTCAGTGAGAGAAACTTCGGTTACTACTCAATAACAAATGATGAAACGCTCAACCGTGAACCAAATCGATTCGATTGGGATATTACATTTACTAAATATGGAGCCCCAATACAGGGGTTTGGTGTTTATCCGGTAACTGGCGTACTGCAAAACAAGGGAATTGAAGCAGCAGAAGTTTACCCAGTTAATGATCCTGAATCATACGAAGATTACCAATCTGCACAATTCTCAACTGAGATGAACATCATGGGCTACGACTGGAAATCCTATGACTTCAATTCTGGAGGCTATGTCATTGCTGATAGTACTGTTTATTTCTGCACAGATCAAATGGGAAATTACTGGAAACTCATCTTCAGTGATTTTGGCGGATCGTCAAATGGTAATTTCTACTTTACTAAAGAAAAACTGGGAGCAACAGGATTTGAATCATTTGCTGGTGAATCTGAAACAACGCTCTACCCTAACCCGGTTGCACCTGGTCAATCACTTCGTTTAAAAACTGATTCACAGTCAGAACCGGTTGAGCTTACACTAATTGATATGACCGGAAAGATTGTACTCGACAAGATAGTTGAGCCAAATACAACCATCTCAACTTCTCAACTAACCAGCGGATTATACCTCGCTAAGATCAAAATCGGAAACGAAACAAGAACACAAAAAGTAATTGTACAATGAGAGTATTGACATCAATCACTCTATTCCTGAGCTTCATCCTTTTTGGATGTGGCTCCGGGAATGGATCTGACCAAAAATCAACAACAGAGAAACAACAATCAGAGCCTAAAAAGCAGGAAATGCGTATCGTAACACTCAACGGTGCCATTACTGAAATCATTGCTGCTGCAGGAGAAACAGATAAAATTGTTGGTGTTGACGTCACCAGTAATTATCCACAGGAAGTACAAAAACTCCCCAAAGTTGGACATAACATGAAAATCCAGGCTGAGGGGATTCTCTCGTTAGAACCAACTCACGTACTTGGTAATGAAGGAAATATTAAACCTGAGGTTCGCGAGCAACTTAAACAGTCAGGCGTTGAACTTATCATGTTCCCTGAACGTGACTACTCAGTTGAAGGGACAAATAAACTTGTAAAAGATGTTTGTGAAGCAATTGATAAGCCTGAAAAGAGTAGCGAAATCATCAGTTCAATCAAAACTGATTTGACAAAGCTCAACAACTTTGAAGAAAAGCCTAAAGTACTTTTCATCTATGCTCGCGGAGCCGGGACAACAATGATCGGTGGTACCAAAACACCCATGAACACGATCATTGAAATAGCCGGTGGCGAAAATGCAATAACTGAAATCGAGGAATATCAGCCCCTCACATCAGAAGCTTTAGTTGAAGCAAATCCTGATGCTGTGCTCTTATTCAACAGCGGGGCCGGAAGTCTCAATGGCAGCGCAGGTATTCTTAAACTCCCGGGAATGAAGGCAACAACAGCCGGAAAGAACAAAAACTTTATCGTGATGGACGGTGCACTGTTGTCAAATTTTGGTCCGCGCGTTGGAAAAGCAGCTCTTGAACTCAATCAAAAACTAAGTGAAATATAATGACATCGGGCAAACGCTCCATATTGCTCACCATTTTAGCCTTGCTGGTAACGGCTTCTATCTTCGTAGCTTCTGGATTGGGAGCCGTTAAAATTACCATTATTGAAATACTTGATATCCTCCTCACCAAATTAGGTATCAGTAACGGTCAAAGCCAGCACGAAGCCGTCTTTTGGATAATCCGCTTGCCACGTGTGCTACTGAGCGCATTTGTGGGAGCCGGATTAGCCATCAGCGGTACGGCTATGCAGGGCATATTCCGAAACCCACTTGCTGATCCCTCAATCATAGGGATCTCATCAGGAGCTGCCTCCACAGCTTCTGTATTCATTGTTGTGCTATCAGCTATTTTGCCTCAATGGTACACAATGTGGGGCGTTTCTCTTTTGTCAATTGCCTCTTTTATTGGAGCAGCAATCACAGCCTGGTTGATTTTCACTATTTCTCATACAAAACGCGGTGCAGATTTAGCCACAATGCTACTTGCCGGAATTGCCATCAATGCTCTTGGCGGAGCAATAACCGGAGTAATGACCTTTTTAGCCGATGATGTGCAATTGCGTTCACTGACTTTTTGGACTCTCGGCAGTCTTGGTGGAGCAACCTGGCAAAGTGCAGGAATTGTAGCTGCTATCACTACGGTATGTCTCATTTTCCTCATTCCGATTAGTAAGGGGCTCAACGCAATGGCCCTGGGAGAAAGTGAAGCACTGCATATCGGGATAAATGTGCAAAGCTTAAAAGTTAGGGTGATTATACTTACAACACTTGCTGTGAGTGCCACAGTTGCATTTTGCGGAATCATCGGATTTATCGGGTTGGCTGTGCCACACATATTACGCATCAGCTTTTCGAGCGACAACAGATTTCTTCTTCCTGCCTCTGCCCTGGGAGGAGCACTTTTACTCATCTGGGCCGATACACTTTCACGAACTATTGCCCAACCGGCTGAAGTTCCGATAGGTGTTATCACGGCTCTGACCGGAGCACCTGTTTTCCTCTATTTACTCATCCAACAAAAAAGAAAGGCGAAATATGCTTGATGTACAAAATATCAGTTTTGCCACTCCTGGCGGAAAAAAACTTTTGCATCCCACCAGTTTCAAGGCTGGACTCGGTGAGTTGATTGCTATCATTGGCCCGAACGGTGCTGGAAAATCAACATTATTAAAATCGTTGAGTAACCAACTTCACGATGCATCGGGTGATGTCTTTTGGAATGAAGCTAACCTCAAAAACCTGTCGCCACAGGAACAGGCTTTAAAACGCGCGGTTGTAGCTCAGCAAGTCTACATGACAATGGAGTTTCCAGTTAGGGAAGTTGTGTTGATGGGGCGTTATCCGCACTTTCAAAAACAACCATCAAAACACGATTTTGAAGCTGTGGACTGGGCTATACGTCAGGCAGAAGTTGAACATTTGATCGATCGATCATACAACTCGCTGAGTGGTGGTGAACAGCAGCGCGTTCAAATAGCACGTGCGTTTGCTCAACTTCACGAGATTAATGGTCCCGGACTACTCTTGCTCGATGAACCACTCAACAACTTAGACATTAAACATCAGCATAGATTTTTAGATCGTGTTACCGAATTTACAAAACAGGGAAATACTACGCTTCTCGTAATTCACGACATCAATTTAGCCGCGCTTTATGCCGATAAAGTTGCGGTTTTAAAAAATGGAGAGCTCATTGCCTTTGACACGCCAGTCAGGGCTCTGACCGAAAAGAATTTACTCACGGCCTACGACTTTCCCGTGCGGGTTGAACACCACCCTTACCACAATGCACCTGCAGTTTATTTCGGGTGTCCCGCAACGGCTCATGAAAAAATAAATAACTCAACTTCAAAACAATATCAATTATGAACACAACAGCAACATTGAAAGATCAATGGAAAGAATTAATTCAAACTGAACCGGGATTGCGCATCCGTAACGCGGCCTCAAAACTGGGAGTTACTGAAGCTGAATTACTCGCTACGAGAGTTGGAGAAGATGTCACTCTTTTGAAGCCTGAATTTCAGGATATTTTAAATGAAATTGAATCACTTGGAAAGGTAATGGCACTTACTCGCAACAATGAAGTAGTCCACGAACGCAAAGGTGAATACCTGAATCCAACACTCGATAATCCGCATGTTGGATTATTCGTTGGAGATGACATTGACCTGCGTATTTTCTTTGCATCGTGGAAGTTTGCTTTTGCCGTAACGGATGACAATGGACGCATGAAGCGTCAAAGCATTCAGTTTTTTGCTAATGACGGTGAAGCTGTTCACAAGATTTACCTCACTGATAAAAGCGATGAAAACGCTTATCAAAAATTGGTTGAAAAATATAGAGCAAAGGATCAGGAGAGCTCAATTGTGGTTGAGCCTAAAAAGGAAAAAGAAGTTGAGAAACCTGATAATGAAATAGATTTAGCCTCTTTCCGCAAAGGATGGACTGAGTTGAATGATACTCATCATTTCTTTGGATTGCTCAAAAAACATAACCTGGCCCGTAAACAAGCACTTCGCCTCGCTCCAGAAGGGAACTACGCAGTTAAAATGGACAAAGATGCAATCAAATCCATTTTACAAAAAGCAGTTAAAAACAATGTATCAATCATGGTTTTTGTTGGCAATAAAGGCATGATTCAAATACATACAGGCGAAGTCAAAAAGCTGCTCGAACGCGGCCCGTGGTACAACGTAATGGATCCTGATTTCAACCTGCACATCAACATGGATGGAATTGTAGATGCCTGGGTAGTACGTAAGCCAACTGAAGACGGCATGGTCACAGCCATAGAATGTTTCAATAAAGACGAAGACCAGGTTGTTCAGTTCTTTGGTAAGCGTAAACCGGGTATTCCGGAATTAGAATCCTGGAGAGAAATTGTAAGTGAAGTCGAATCAGAACACAAGCTCAGCTAATCATGTTGAATCGACTCGTTTTCTCTTTTTTATCAGCTGTTGTGTTGGCTGCTCCACTGTCGGCTCAGGTATCTCTCCATATACTTGACGCTGAGAGTGGGGCTCCATTGCCCAACGCTCACATTCTGTACAGTGGTATTTATGCCAACAAGAAAAAAGCTGTACTCACTGATGTTGACGGCAAAGCTGTTATTTCAGACTCGAGCCTGGCCAAACTGCAAAAAGTGGCAGTTTCAGTTTCTTATATCGGCTATGGAAAAGTGAATGACACACTTGCATATCCCGGAGACTACACGATTGAGCTCAACCCTGAAAGTCAACTTCTCAACGAGTTTGTGGTTACAGGTCAGTACGGAAAAGAAAGTACCGAAAAAACTGTTCACAATGTTAGAATTGTGACGAGAGAAAAAATGGAGAAAATGGCTGCTGTCACGCTCAAAGATGTACTGGAAAACGAGCCCAACATTCGTATTTCAAAAGATCCTGTTTTAGGGTCAGGCCTGAGTATGCAAGGAATTTCAGGCCAAAATGTCAATATCATGATTGACGGTGTTCCAATTATCGGCAGGCAGGATGGTAATATCGATCTCTCTCAAATCAATTTGGAAAATATCGAGCGAATTGAAATTGTGGAAGGTCCGCTCAGCGTTAACTACGGAACTAATGCACTTGCGGGAACCATCAACCTCATCACAAAAAAAGAATACCAAAACAATACTGAAATCAATATCAACTCACAGGTAGAGTCAATAGGAACGTTTAATGCTTCAGCACAAGTGAGTCAAAAAATCGGGAAAGGTCGAATATCATTGACAGGAAGACGAAACTACTTTGACGGTTGGAGTAAAGAAGACCCTGTAATGCCTGAAACTGGTGAAATAAAAGCTGATGCAGGCAGAGTGCAAAGTTGGAATCCTCGCGAGCAATACATTGGAAATGTAGCTGTTCAATACCCAATTGGGAACTTCAATTTAAGAGTGAATTCTCAATATTTCGATGAGGAAATCATCAACAAAGGAATGCCCAGGAAGCCCTACAATGAAACAGCTTTCGATGATTTCTACTACACTACCCGATTCGATAACTCAATCGCTTTAAATGGAGAGATTTCAGATAAGTTGAGTCTCAAATGGATTTCGGCACTGAACATTTACAAGCGTCAAAAAAACACCTATGTCACGGATCTGACCACTCTCGACAAAGAGTTGGTAGCTTCTCCCGGCTCTCAGGACACCTCAACTTTTAACGCTGTAATGAGCCGAGGAACTTTCACTTACAGTCAGAACCAAAACCTATCATTCCAGGGAGGTTTTGATGCTCGTCAAGAATGGGCTACCGGCCAGCGATTTGAGGATGCTGAGCAGATGGGTGATTATGCAGTTTTTGCTTCCTCTCAAATTCATTTATTGAATTCGGAATTGACCTTAAGACCCGGACTCCGATATTCATACAACACAGCTTACGAGTCACCTGTAACGCCATCAGTAAATGCTCGTTACAGCAGTGGAAAATTCACTTATCGCGGCTCATATGCCCGCGGATTCAGAGCTCCCTCACTCAAAGAACTGTATTTCTACTTTGTAGATATCAACCACAACATTGTGGGTAACGATGATTTAAAAGCTGAAAGATCACATAATTTTGCATCATCTGCCAGTTACAAAACACTCTGGGATCAAAAAATCCTGCAGCTTAAAGCTAAAGGATTCTATAACCTCATCGAGGAGCGCATCACGCTCGCCAACGTGAATAGCATAGAATACAGTTATGTCAACGTTGGAGAATACAAAACTCACGGACTCAATTTTTCAGGCTCATTGATGCTCGAGCACTGGAAATTTAACGGTACTGTTTCTCTAATCGGGCAGTACAACCAACTCAGTGAAGAGTACGAAGCCGATGAATACAACTACTATCCAGAGTTTACCGGAAACACGCAATACACGATACCAAAATGGGATTTGAGTCTGGCACTCTTTTACAAATACAACGGTGCAATGCAGGGTGTAGCGCTTGATGAAAACGATAACGTTTACCAAACTGAGATCAAAAGCTACAGTATGTTAGACTTTATGCTCACGAAAAAGCTCTGGGAAAACCGCATCACAATTGGTGTTGGAGCTCAAAACATTTTTGATGTTGATAACATAGCTGCTACCAGTTCTGGAGGAGCCCACTCTACCGGAGGAAACGCAATGCAGGTAAGCACAGGAAGATACTACGTGGGAAATATCAAAATAAATATCAGCAAGTAATGGTCAGATCCTTATTTTTCATACTCCTCGGCATTATCGCTTTATTTTCGTGTGAACGCGAAGAAGTTCCTGTAGAACCTCATGACCGTGGCGGAGTTGAGACAGTTCAAATTCCCCTCGGATCTGATTACAACAGTCAGGTTTGGTATGATTTAGGGACAAACTCAGTTATAAAGGTAGCTGATAAAACAAGTTGGGAATTGGGCTTTTCCTGTGCAGACTCATCCTGGAAAATCACACTAAATTCATCAATGGCTATGACAGCCGGATTAGTTGAAAACAAAACTTTTGATGAAGTGAACTCCATTGACGAACCCGAGTTATTCGCAGATCATCCATCCGGCAACCCTGATAGTTTAGCTCTCGCAAACTGGGACTCAAAAGAAGGAGTATGGATTGTTGATCTGGGTGTTGATGCAATGGGAAATATGAGAGGTAAAAGAAAAGTTTCATTGAGTAAAACAGATGACAGGTACACGATAAAGTATGCCAAACTTGATGGATCTGACCGACAAACTGTTACAATTGACAAAGACAACCGCTACAACAGAAAGTTACTATCCCTCAAAACCGGAGATATCGTGTTACCTCCTCAATCCTCACAATACGATTTATTGTTTACGCAATATACACACATTTTCTATGAACCGGAATATATGCCTTATCTCGTAACCGGTACACTGATAAATGAAAACAATACGAGTGTGGCGATTGATACAACATCGAGTTTTAGTGAAATCAATCGGGAGATGGTGAACGTTTATGAGTTCTCTTCAAGATTAGATGCCATTGGCTACGATTGGAAATTTTACAATTTTGAAGCGAGTTCTTACATCATTTACGACTGGATGAATTTTATCGTACAGGATGCAGAAGGTTATTATTACAAACTCCATTTTATCGACTTTTACAACGACAAAGGTGAAAGAGGCTTTCCTTTAATGGAGGTGCAGGGATTGTGATTCTTGTATAGAGTTCGTAACACTTTTCATTAAAACATGCACGCTAACATTTTTATCAGTAAGTTCACAACATGTTTAGGCAAGTAGTGATCGCAGTCTTATTATTAATTCCATCCATATCGATCGGTCAAAAGATTAGATGTTTCCTTGTCGATGGCACGAATAATCAGCCCATCTCTTATGCCCACATCGTAAATGAAACCAACAATACGGGAACAATATCCAATATGAATGGATACTTCGAAATCCCCGTCTCCAGTGGTTCTGATTCAATTGTTATTTCTTTTATCGGGTACAGCAGGTTTACCGGAAATGCCGAAGAACTGCTTAATCGGGATACTTTAAGACTCAAACGAACATCGACCAAGCTCAGGGAAGCCACAATCTTAGCAGATGATGCGGTTCTGATCGAACTAATTGCAGAAGCTTCTAAAAAGGAACACAACGAAGAGCTTACTGGTAAGACTTATCTCGCTCTGCAAACGAAAATCAACAACCGGAAAGTCGAGCAATTTGAAGGGTATTACAACGGAAACTTCAAAGGTTATGATGTCGATAATCTGAATTTAAAAGCAGGCAGAATCGGGATGCGACATTTTAATAACCTCTATTTTGTTTCATTAGAAACATCAAAGGCCATTTACCTCAACAAACTTTTTGAAGATGATAATTACTTTCCTTCAAGTCCGTTCGAATACCACAAATGGTTGCTGAGAAGGAACTTCAGCTTTTCTTTATCACAACGATACAAAGATGAAAACGGGCACATTGTTTATGTGATCGATTACGAACCGAAGAGAAATAAGAAGAGCTCTTTCTCAGGAACAGCCTGGATCGATTCAACTTCTATGGTGCTCAAGAAAGTAAATCTGAATATCAGCAAAGCATCAACTCATCCACTAATTCCGCTGCATAAGAATAATGAAATTGAGCAAATTGATATGCGTATTGCCAAAACATTTGAGTCTGTCAACGATCGCCAATTCATAAAATCGATCGATTTTGATTATCAACTGCTATACAAAAACAGAAAAGGAAGAAGATATATCGTCAATACGAATGCCGTCCTATACGCTTATGATCTCGATGAACAATTCAACTTACCCTTTTTCAATTTTGAAAGCCAGACCAACGATTTCAGAAAAATGAGTGTTATCGGTTATGATACTCTTTTTTGGACAGAGTTGAGAGACTTCGAATTGAGTAATCAGGAAGAAGTGGAGCAATTCATCAATGACAGTGCTTTCATCAATACGATTACACTATTTAAACCAAAGGAAAACCATGCTCCTCACAGTGCATTGAGGAAAACAGGCTTTTTTGAACACAATTACACCAAATGGAATCAAAAGCGTATTTTGCTCAAAAGCAAACCAGATGAAATTCATGAACAGGATCCTTACGAACCAGTTATTCTGGAAAACCTCTATCAGTTAACTGCTCAACTCTATGTCGATGTCACCCCTGTTGCTGATTCGCTGTCAATTAGAACAGCTACTATCTTCGATCCATACAAAAGCTTTTACAAAATGAAACTCGATAGCAAAGCGATGGCTTTCATAAATATGTTCTTCGATCTTTATGAAATGCAACGAATTGAGATGGAAAAAGAGTTAGAAGATGTAAAAGAAATCAATGAAGTAGAACGCATTTATCAAAAGCATTCACAAATCGCTGAAGAAACGACAGAGGAATACATGGATGATGTGAATCTGGGAAAAGACAAAGAGGCAATGGAAAAATGGAATGACCGAATAGTGAGAAACCTGAATATTGACAACCTCAAACTATTTGACCCATATGCTGAAAAGTAACTTACAAACTCATCTTCTCTTTCAGCTTGGCTGCCTGCCTTCTCGAAATTTCAATACGCTTCTCATCTTTGAGGATTACGAGCAATCCGCCATTAAACCACGTTTCAATTTTATCGATCCATTTGAGGTTGATAATATGCTTGCGATTAGCCCGAAAGAACACTTTATCGCTCAATTTTTTGTCGAGTGCATTCAACGATTTTAAAATAAGCGGTTTGTTATTGTCAAAATAAACACGAACGTAATTTCCTTCACTTTCAAACAGCCTGATATCTTTTAACGTTACAAACCAACACTTATCCCCGTCCTTCACAAAAACCTGATCATTTTCACCGAGCGTTTCAGACTCATTTTCATTTGTTTTGATTTCATCCTTTTGCTCCATCTGGTCGAGTTTGTTCTCGAGAGACTTCAAGAATTTCTCTTCCTCCACTGGTTTCAGTATGTAATCCAAAGCACTCACTTCAAAAGCGCGCAGAGCAAATTCATCATAAGCCGTAACGAAAATCACCTCCGGTGTGTAATCCAGACTTTCCAGTAATTCAAAACCATTTTTTCCCGGCATTTGAATATCGAGGAAAATCAAATCAGGAGATAGCTTTTCAATTTTATCTTTAGCCTCAATTGCATTAGCCGCTTCATCGATAACATCTACCTTTTTCTGGTTTTTGAGAACCGATTTCAACTCCTGCCTTGCAAGGCGCTCATCATCAATTATTATCGCTCTGTACTTCATATACTTAGGGTTTTATTGGGGATTTTGATATAGGTTTCTACAGTTTCATTTTCTCCGTTTCTCAATTGAAAATCAGCATCTTCACCGTAAAGCAAGTTCAGTCGCTGCCTGGTATTGATCACTCCAAAACCAGTCCTTTTATCTATATATTTTTGGTCAGATCCCAGCTTACCGGGATTCACAATACAAACATGTAGTTCGCCATCTTTCACCTCAACTTTGAGCTTGATTTCACCTCCTTCAGGCAAATGAGCAATTCCGTGTTTGATAGAGTTCTCTACCATCGTTTGCACGATCATTCCCGGAACCTCAAACTTCATTGCCCTTTGATCGATATCTGCTTCAAAATGTAACCGCTCTTCGTAACGCTTTTTCTCTAAATCCACATAGTCCTGAACGAGTTGCCATTCTTCTGAAAAAGGCACTGTTTTCTTGCGTCCCATGAGTAAGGTGTTTCGCAAAAGATTGGAAAGCTGTGTGACAGACTTCTTCGCTTTTACTGGATCTTCATCGATGAGGGCTCTGATCGTGTTCATAGAATTGAAAATGAAGTGTGGATTGAGTTGTGACTTGAGTTTGTTCAACTCCACTTCATTCTTGTGTGCCTCCCATGTGAGGTTCTTGATCTCTTCGCTTTTGTAGCGTTGGAAGAAGTGAAAAGCAAAATAGATCACACTCCACAACACAAAAAGCACTGTCCAATTGAGAATTTGAATCGCAATTTCTACGAAGTTGTAACTCTCAGATCCGAAGAATAGCCAGTTCGCTATGACGTAAAGGAGCTGGAACAGAAATGCAAAACTCACGGATCCGACCATTACCCGTGGAATCAAAGGCAAAAGGCGAAGCTCTGTCCACCTGAGTTTGATGATCAGGTTCCTGTATAAATGCGAGCTCAATACTCCCACCAAATAAGCGATGAGATATTGAAAGAGCATAGCGATTGTCACGAGCTGACCCTGCAACATGTTGGTCACAATGGCCAGGATGATGTAGAGCAACCAACCACCGAGTTGCAGTGCAATGTATGTCTTGCGCATTTCTTGCATTTTGCCAAATATACACTACTCGCAAGCTCAAACAGCAGCTTTTACATTAGCGGTTTTATTTTAGGATGTTTTGTGAAAAACAATAAAAAAACAATGATTATTAATTATTGATTTGATTGATAAGAGCTTCTCTAAGAACATTTTGGTGTTGATGAAAATCTTTAAAGTTAGGGAATCCATCTTTCCATTTTATTTCTTTTCTCAAACTTCCCCCTACAAAGACATACTCTAAAAAAGTGTGCATTAGATCTTTATAATCTAATAATTCTTTCAAGAGATAGCCTCTAGTATAGCACCTTGCTAGTACTTCAAATCTTATTAAATCTGATTGGATTTTGTTTTTATCATTTAAAGTCAATCTCTTATCACGAATCTTATAATAATCATTATAAGTTTGGATTTCAATATTATTCCTGTTTTTCAATTCTTCGATATCAAAATATAAATCTTTAAATACATAGTAATTTATACTTAAAGATTCAGACAGTTCAAAAATCTCTTCGAGCTTATGGGTTCTAATTTCGCGTCTACTATTTTTATTTGAATAGTAAATTGCAAAGCCTCCTATTAAGACTGCTCCAAGAGTACCTATAGACGTTAAAGTTTCAAGAATCATTTTAAAATATTCAACACCTACAAAATACATCAAACCAACAACTTATCGATATAATCAGAATTGAGCAGACTCAAAGCTCCCATGTATTTTAGATTAAACGAAACAATATCTCCTACCTGAAAGTCTTGTTTGTTTTCGCCTAATTCGAGAATGAGCATATCTGAGCTAGCTCCTGTGATTTCAATGTTGGGATCGTCCGGAACGAGGAAGTCAGGTGATACATCGAGTAAGCCCAAATCGATGATCGCGCGGTAAGATTTTTTACCGTAATCCTCTTCATCGATCTCTGTCATTTCGCCTGACGGATTAGCTGCCATTGTCCCGATTGGCACTTTGGGCTTTTCCATCAATTCAATGATCTCAGCGTAGAGCTTGATGACATCCTGATACATATCCTCCACAGGCTCTTCAGAGAAAAGGTCATTCCCAAAATAGAGCATCTCTCCCACTCTAAAGTGATTGATACCCTGCGGAACCTGACCTTTCATCAGGAGCGGAATCACAACACTAGTTCCGCCTGTAACGTACGGAATTTTCTGATCAAACTTCGCCTCAATCAACTGTTCATACAAGCTCAACTGAACGAGTTTATCCTGCGAAGGCATTACTCCGTGTAAACAATTCAGGTTTGATCCAATTCCGGCCACTTCAATATTTGAAAGTTCGAAAATCCTGCCATAAAAGTCCATCAAATCTGCACCCATTACTCCTTCGCGCAAATCTCCAAGCTCGATCATGATCACGATTTTGTGCGTTTTCTCCTGCTTCTTTGCTTCTTCATTGAGCATTCTAATTGTTTCGTACTCAGAATTGAAACTGACATCAGCATAGCGCACAATCGTACTGATACTTCTTTTAGCCGGTGGTTTGATGTATATCGTTTGAACCGAAGGATCAATTTCTTTTACAACCTTCAGATTAGAAATCCGTGAATCACATATTTCGTGAGTTCCTAGATTGATAACTTCATGAATGTAATCGCGATTACCGCATAAAACTTTCGTAACAACAGCCCATTCAATATCGTTGTCTTTAAAAAGTTTATCTAGGTATTGATAATTGTGTTTTAACTTGTCTCTAAATAGCTTCAAATAAGCCATAAGTAATCCTTTCTTAGGGGTTCAATTTACAATATTTCTGGGAATATCTGCCGGTAAACGCGTGAGTAACTCGTAATTTAACTGAACGCTCATCTCTCCAAATGCCGATACTGAGATCTCTAAATCTCCCTGTTTACCGATAAGCACAACCTCATCTCCTTTTTCAACACCATCGACCAAAGTCACGTCAACCATCAATGCATTCATATTGACCATTCCCACAACGTTTATTCTTTCACCTTTGATCAGAACGCGACCACGATTACTCAACGAGCGACTAAAACCGTGAAAATAACCAACCGGAACTGTCGCAACTTTCATGTCACGTTGAGCCAAAAAACTCGTCCCGTAACCTATAAACTCGCCTGCCTTCACATGCTTGATATCCATTACCTTTGAGCGCCACGAAATGAGGCGTTTCAGTGGATCTGACTGTAAATCGCGTTGAGCTGCGTAATGGATAAATGTTTCTCGGCTGGGCCAAAAACCATATTGCAAAATTCCAATCCGAACGCGGTCCATCAACATTTTAGGATAACGAATTGATGCTGCTGAGCAAGCCGTATGATATTCCTCAGCTTCAACTCCCTGCTGTGAAAACCATTTTTTCATTTTCAGGAAAGTTTTATGCTGTTCTTTCACGCGAACATGATTGGCTATACTCTCTGCTCCGGCATAATGCGTACACATTCCCTGTAAAACGTAATGACCTTCGTAATCTTCTAGCAATTTTACGACAGATGTCAATTCATCTGGTTCAAAACCGGTGCGATTCATACCGGTTTCCAACTCGATATGAATATTGGCTTTTATATCAATCTTTTTCGCCAGTCGCAAGGCGTGCTCAAGCCGGTCGAGTTCAAAAACGTAAAAGTGGACACCTCCTCTCAAAGCCCATTCTAACTCATCATTATCGATCATTCCCATGATCAGAACCGTGGGTTTATGATTTGCAGCTTTTAAAACGCGAAGTGCTTCATCTGCACTGAACACCGAAAAATGATCAATTCCAACATCTTCAGCAATCGGAACGAAATCTTCAATCCCGTGACCGTAAGCATTACCCTTGACCACTGAAGAAAAACCAACATCATCACCGTACAAATCCTTTAAAAAAGAAATATTGTTTTTAAATGCTGATTTGTCTATTTCAATTTCCGATGTGTGAAACATATTATTCGTTTAAGTGCTGATTTAGAATCCCGTAAAAAGTTTTAACAGCCGGCTCAATAATTTCATCGGGGAAATCATAATCAGGGTTGTGCAATGCCGGGCAATCTTCTCCTGAGCCAACACCAAACATAGCACCCTCATATTTTTCAGTGAACAAACCAAAGTCCTCTCCCCATTTGAATGGTGTGTCGAGTTCTTTTAAATCTATTCCTGCATCGTGCGCACTTTTTCGCACTTTATCGACTGCTTCAGGCGCATTTTGGTTGGCGCTGAAAACCTCTGTCCACGAAATATCAACCGGAATGTGAAATTCTTTTGAAGCCTTTTCGGTCAGATCCACCATATCATTCGTCAACTGATCCATGAGCTCGTTTGAAAAGGATCTGAAAGTGAGGTGAAGCTCTCCGTAACCGGCTGATACACCATAAGCTTTTTCCCCCAGGTTAATATGAATTGGTGTTATGAGCCTGAATTTTTCGTGTGTGGGATCTTTGACCACCACATTTTCACTTTCGGTCAGAACCTGAGCTATTGGATATGCCGGATTAAGGCCTTTTTCGGGTTCAGCAGCATGAGAGGTTTTACCTTTCCACTTCGAGATCATACTCTTTGCTGCAGCCGTAAATGTTCCGTTTTTAACTGCAACCTGTCCTTTTGGAAATCCCGGTAAATTGTGGAGCGCATAAACGTAATCCGGTTCAATTTTAGAGAAATTTGAATCTTCAATCACAGAGCGAGCTCCTCTTCCATCTTCCTCAGCCGGTTGATAGAGCAAAATCACCCGACCTTTTTTAGGTCTTTTTTTGGATACAAGAGTTGCCAATGCTGCCATAATGGCCATGTGGCCATCGTGTCCGCACTTATGCGAAACGCCATCGCGCTCTGACCGATGATCAAACTGATTGATTTCATGTATTGGAAGAGCATCAAGCTCACATCTGAAAAGAATTGACGGACCTTCCTCTTTACCTTTAAAAATTGCAGCTAATCCCGTATCTCCGAGATGGACAATTTCATCAGGATCCAGCGATTTCAGCTTGGTTTCAATTTTTTTCGAAGTGTTGTATTCATTTCCGGAAACCTCCGGCTCACGATGGAGTTGTCTTCTAAAATCGGTGATTTCCTGGATTAAATCTTGCTCAATTTCCATGCTTATTGTTTCCTTTTCCAGCGCATTTCAAGATACGGATTTGTAAAGCCAACCTTTTCATAAAGGAACTTGGCCGGATTATTATCCTCAACGTGAAGTGCCACATCTCCGGTACAAAGTTTTAAGGCGCCTTCCATTAATTTTTTTCCTGCTCCTTTTCCGCGCTGATTGTGGTGAACAGCTATGTAAACCAATATGTGCTCAGGAATATATCCTGACATTCCCGTATCATTGATGACAACAGCTCCAACAATCTCTTTGTTTTCAAGCCCCAAAAGGATAAAACCTCCGCGATCAAAAACATAATTGAGAGCTTTCAATATATCTTCTTTAGGATCACCAAACTCCTCGAGATGTTCATGGAGAAAATCGGCAATAACGTCATTGCTGTGCAGTTTATCTTTTCCTGAGTTTTTGTTGAGTGTCTTAAATTTCATGAGTTTATGTTTTAGTTTCTATTTCTTCTTCAATTACAGTTCTTTTATTGGGAAATAAGTTGCTAAAAGATACGAAAAGTACCGCTGAGGCAAGAATCCCAAAGAAATTGGCATCTAGCTCAAATGGAAGTTTCACTTCAAAAGCATTGAGGAAAACCGTTGTCAATCCACCTCCTAACATTGCTGTAACAGCACCAATTGTACTTCGCTTTTTCCAGAAGAAAGCACCAATAACCGGTACTAAAAGCCCCGATACCATAAAAGAGTATGAAAGCAACATGAGATCGAGTACATTCTGTAAATTGAGTGCAATCAAAATTGCTGCTGCTCCAATGATCAATGTAATGACCTGTGAAATTCGCACAACCTGATTTTCTTTTAGGTTGACAATTTTAGAGAGTAAGTCTGACACGATATTTCCCGATGCAGCCATCAGGCAGGAATCTGCTGTACTCATGATCGCTGAGAAATATGCAGACATCATGATTCCCATCAATCCAACTGGGAGCACGGTTCTGAGTAATAGCGGCAAACCCATTTCAGAGTCGAGGTCAGATCCTACCGGAAAACCGAGTTCACCAAACATTCCCTGATCGAAAGCCACACGAGCAAAAAGCCCTAGAAGTACACCCATCATCGCCATTATGGGCCATTCCAAAATCCCTGCAATGAACCACGCTTTTTTAGCTTGTTTTTCGCCTTTTGCCGCGTACATCCGTTGGTAAAGCGTCATCCCGACAAACCAAATGGGAATAATCGTAATTGCCCAATTGACTAGCTCACTCCACGTTATATTGGTGAGCGACAAAAATTCGGGTCCCACTGAAGCTTTAATTGCTGAAAGCCCGCCAATAGCATCGTAAGCCAAGGGCAACCCGATGAAAATAAGACCTATCATCAGAATCGCCCACTGAACTGTATCGGTGTAAATAACAGCTTTTAGTCCGCCCAGTACGGTATAAACAACCGCAATAACACCCATGATGATGAGCGCCTGGGTCAGACCCAAATCCACAAATGAAGCAGAAGCCAGTTTAGCTCCAGCTAAAATTTGCGAGCTGGTAAAACCGAGGTAGCCAATAGCAGAAATGAGTCCGGCTAATAGCGCTACCTCAGGTCCGTAAAATTGATTGAATATTTGCGGGAATGTAAGTAAATTGACCTTTTTCGATAATTTGGCTACTTTGGGAATTAGAAAAGCACCGCTCAACCAGGCTCCTATCAGTCCCGTGAACAACATCCACGAACCACTGATCCCCATAACAAAACCAAGGCCTCCCAGTCCGATCGAAAATCCGCCACCAACATCGGTAGCAACGACTGAAAGGCCAATATGCCAACTTCCCATAGACCTACCGCCAACATAATAGTCGTCTTTGGATTTGTTCCTCCTCATGAAGAAGAAGCCCACACCGAGCATGACAACCATATATGTAATGAAAATCGTTAGGTCTATCCAGTGCATTGAGAATTACGCTATATTCTCAAGCTTCACGAGTTCGGCATCAATCATCATACGGTCAATTAAATTTTGGAATTTCTCAGCACGATCTTTAGGTACCAGAAGCTTGAATTTTCCTCTATTTTGTTTTGAATAAGAGCTAAACAGAATCCACTTAGCTACCTGATCCTGTATTTCACGCTCTTTCATTTTGTGTTCTATTTCGTACACATCAGAAACTTCATCTTTAACGGCTACTAAATCTGGAGTAAACTTCTTCATCGATCCATTGTAGTTGAGATCAATTGGTGTCTTGTAGCCGGCAAAACGGGTTTTAAGCTCATCGTACCCTTCTTTTTCCAATTTCTTGACGAGCTTCTTTAAAACCTTCTCTTTCTTTTGTGATGTTGATGTTGCCATTTATTTCTTGATATTATATAGTGTTAAACAAAAAAAGTAAAATTTAGTTCTTGTACAAACTATTTTGGAATAAATATTGCTATTGAACGTTAGCTGGTTCGTGATCTGTAAGTACCGGTGAAGCACTCATATCCTTAGCCCCTAACACGTTAACTAGCAAGTCAGATGCTTTTTTAACTTCCTCAAACTGATGAGGAGTCATATTTTCGAGTTTGTCCTTTAGCTCAGTGTGCAACAAGCCGGGAGAATTCTCAATAACGTCTTTTCCCTTTTTAGTAAGCGACACATATGTTACACGTTTATCACCAGTCTTTGGTAACTTAGCTACATATCCTTTAGCTTCAAGCCTGTACATCAATCCGGTTACTGTGCTCGCGTTGAGATTGAGATATCTTTTGATATCACTTTGACGAGCCTTAAACTCCTCCTGCTCATTGAGGTACACAAGTGTCAACAATTGGGGAATGCTCACACCAAACTCTTTTTGAATTCGTTTTGACTCCAGGTTAATCGATCTCACAATTTTGCGAATATTCAATATGATTTCTTTCGCATCCATTTCATAAAAAATAAAAATTATATATAGATTGGGGTTATAATTGACCGCAAAGTTTACTGAAAAAATCCCGAAAAGTCCACTTACTGCCTCTATTCTAACAATAATTAACGATTGTTTACCAAAAAAGGTATCCACTCTGACTATACTAAAACCGAATTCCCATACTTTCGTATTTTCACGGAAATTGACAACTTTGGTTTAAAATAAACGAATCATGTCGGCAGATAACAATATGCAAGGAATACCCAGTGTAGATTTAGCTGATTTCACATCAGGCGATAGTGAAAAGAAACAAAACTTCGTCAAGAAACTAGGTGAAGCTTACGAAACAATAGGTTTTGTGGCTGTGAAAAACCACGGAATTGACGATGAACTCATCGAAAAACTTTACAGAGAAGTTAAGTGCTTTTTTGACCTCGATGAGGATGTAAAGTTGAAATATGAACACGCAGAGTTAGCCGGTCAACGCGGTTACACATCATTTGGTAAAGAACACGCCAAAAACCGCAACACAGGCGACCTCAAAGAATTTTGGCAATTTGGTCAATACGTTGAAGATGATGATCCGCTAAGGGAAGAATACCCTGAAAACATTTACGTTGAAGAGATTCCACGATTCAATTTAGTCGGTAAAAAAGCTTATCAATCGCTAGAAGCAACAGGTGTTGAAATGTTGCGTGCTATCGCAATTTACCTCGATCTGGATGAAAATTATTTCGATGACAAAGTGCTTAGAGGAAATAGCATTTTACGTGCTATTCACTACCCTCCCATCGATGAAAACGCTCCTGAGGATGCGGTCAGAGCCGGTGAGCACGAAGATATCAACCTCATAACATTGCTGATTGGTGCTTCAGCTGACGGACTTCAGGTTCTGAACAGGAAAGGTGAATACGTTGATGTTACAGCTCTTCCCGATCACATCGTGGTCAATGTTGGTGATATGCTCCAACGCCTCACAAATGCGAAACTGAGAAGTACTACTCATCGCGTTGTGAATCCGCCCAAAGATAAGTGGCACACTTCGCGCTACTCAATCCCGTTCTTCCTTCACCCAAAGAGTGACATGAAGCTTGATTGTCTCGATTCATGTATTGATGAAGAACATCCAAAACAATTTGACGATATCACTGCCGGTGAATACCTGGACGAACGCTTAAAAGAAATAGGACTCAAAAAATAAAAAGTCATGAAAAGAAAATTCTTAACACTATTGACAGTTGGTTCGTTTGCCTTTTTCGCGAGTTGCGGAAATCAGGGAACTGAGAAGAAAACTGAAGAAAAAGACAAAACCGCAAAAAAAGAAGAATGCACTTATGCATTTGACCTTGAAAACACTTCAGTTAAATGGACTGCTTACAAAACCACTGAAAAAATTGGCGTGAGCGGAACGTTTGATTCACTCATAGTTTCAAACACACAAAAAGCCAATTCAATAGCAGGTGTTTTTGAAAATGCGACATTTGAAATTCCGGTTGCTACGGTCAATTCCAACGCTCCTGACCGCGACAAAAAAATCCTGGCACACTTCTTTGGTGTTCTTGATAAAACAACCATGATTACTGGTGGAGTAAAAAAGCTCGGTGATAAAAAGTCAAGTGTTTCAATCGAAATGAATGGAATACAAAAAGACGTGGAAACAGAATCTTTAATCCGCAATGATTCTATCATTTTATCAAGTGTAATTGACCTTGCTCAATGGAAAGCCCAGCCTGCTGTCGATTCACTCAACACAGTTTGTTACGATCTCCACAAAGGATCTGACGGTGTGAGTAAATTGTGGCCTGAGGTCAAGATTGAAATTTCCTCAAAAGTCCAAAAGGATTGTAAATAAGAAATCATTAACAATCAGAACCGAACCCCGGCAACAAACTTGTCGGGGTTTTTCGTATGTAAGCCCTACCTTTGCAGCGAATTATGGAAAAAGGAAGAGTTGTAGTTGGTTTATCGGGCGGAGTTGATTCAAGCGTAACAGCTTATCTTCTTCAGCAACAGGGCTATGAAGTCATCGGGATGTTCATGAAAAACTGGCACGACACCTCTGTGACAATCAGTGATGAATGCCCTTGGGTTGACGATAGCAATGATGCGCTGCAGGTTGCTGAGTCACTCGGAATTCCTTTTCAAACGATCGATCTCAGCGAACAGTACAAAGAACGAATTGTCGACTACATGTTTGCTGAATATCAACGTGGACGCACACCCAATCCCGATGTACTGTGCAACCGCGAAATCAAGTTTGACATTTTCCTAGATGCTGCGATGAAACTGGGTGCCGATTATGTGGCAACCGGTCATTATTGTCAAAAAGGTGTTGAAGAAATTGACGGCAAAAAAGTTTACAAACTGCTTGCCGGGGCTGATAAAAATAAAGATCAGAGCTACTTCCTCTGCCAACTCAATCAGGATCAGCTGAGCAAGGCTTTATTTCCAATAGGGCATTTACAAAAGCCTGAGGTTCGTAAAATTGCAGAGGAAGCCGGTCTTGTAACGGCTGACAAAAAAGACTCCCAGGGGTTGTGTTTCATCGGAAAGGTGAAGTTGCCTGATTTTCTTCAGCAACAACTCAAACCCAAAGTCGGCAAGGTCGTGGAAATTCCGAAAGATGCCGGGATTTACGCTAAAAACGGCTCTGACCGTGACCTTGAAAAAATGGCTACTCCCTTCGCTCACACTGCTGAAATGGGCAATGTGGTTGGAGAGCACAACGGAGCACATTTTTTTACAATCGGCCAGCGAAAAGGTCTCGGCATAGGTGGAACGCCTGAGCCGCTTTTTGTGATTGAAACGGATACTGAAAACAACATTATTTATACCGGGCAAGGTGAAAATCACCCGGGGCTCTACCGATCGGCTCTTTTCATTCCAAACAGTGATACTCACTGGGTTCGCGAGGATTTGAAAATGAATGCTGGTCAGAGCCAAAAGTTCGATATTCGCATCCGCTACCGCCAACCTTTACAAGCCGGAACTGTTCATAAGACAGAAGAAGGTATTTACATTGAATTTGACGAACCTCAACGCGGCATTACGCCAGGCCAGTTTGCGGCCTGGTACAACGGTGACGAGTTGATTGGTTCCGGAGTAATTGCATAACGAAACATAGTTAGATGCGCGATAAATTAAATAAGATAGAAGAAGCTCTTGAAGATATCAAACAGGGAAAAATTGTCATTGTCGTTGATGATGAAGACCGCGAAAATGAAGGTGATTTTGTGGCTGCAGCCGAAATGGCGACTCCTGAAATGATCAATTTTATGGCTACCCATGGTCGCGGATTGATCTGCACGCCCATTACTGAAACACGAGCAAAAGAGCTGAATTTGGAGCTCATGGTGGGCAAGAATACAGATCCGCACGAAACGGCTTTTACTGTTTCGATCGACTTCAACGGAGCCGGAAATACAACCGGTATTTCTGCGCACGATCGCGCAAATACGGTCAGAGCCCTTGTCGACAAATCAACCAAACCGACAGATTTTAACCGTCCCGGGCACATTTTCCCGCTAAAAGCCAAAAACGGTGGTGTGCTCCGCAGAACCGGTCATACTGAAGCTTCTATTGACTTGGCACGTTTGGCCGGACTAAAACCGGCCGGAGTTATCGTGGAAATCATGAATGAAGACGGCACCATGGCCAGGCTTCCACAACTCTTTGACATTGCCGATAAATTCGATTTAAAGATCATTTCCATCGAAGACCTAATTGCGTACAGGATGGAAAATGAATCGCTTATCGAGAAAGTATTTTCCACAACGCTCGATCACAATGGCGATAAATTTCAACTCCATGTTTTCAACCAAACCACTACAGGTGAACGACATGTGGCAGTTACAAAAGGAATATGGGAAAAAGGAGAAGAAGTACTGGTTCGCGTACACTCTTCCTATCTGCGCGGAGATATTTTGAAATCGACTCAAATCTCAGCCGGACCTGAAATCTACGCAGCGCTTTCCATGATAGAAAATGCCGATAAAGGTGTAGTCATTTACATGCAGCAGGAAAACAGTAACACTATCCTGAATCGCAAACAGCGTAAAGAAGGAATCGATGCTGTTGATGCTAAACTGCAAAAGATGAAAATGGATCCGCGCGATTACGGTGTGGGAGCTCAAATCCTCAACAATCTTGGGGTTCAAAAAATGAAGCTCATGTCTAACCATCCTAAAAAACGCACAGGAATGGTAGGCTACGGTTTAGAGGTTACAGAGTTTGTTCCGTTAACAGAGAAAGCATGATTATTTCTTAAATCAACCCAACTCCACTGCGTCTATTTTCCCGAATCTCTGTTATTTTGCAGCATGATCGGAATCAACAACATTTCTGTTTCGTTTAGCGGACACCAGCTTTTTGAAGACATTTCCTTTAAAATACTCCCTAAAGACCGCATCGGTTTAACAGGGAAAAATGGTGTAGGGAAATCCACTCTCCTCAAAGTCATTATGAACATCCAGGAACCGGACAGCGGTTCAGTTGCGCTATCTGAAGACGACACACTCGGTTATCTTCCACAGGAACTCGAAGTTTCCAGTCAAAAATCGATCATGGCTGAAACGCTAAGTGTATTTGAGGAAGTCCATTCGCTGGAAAGGGAAATAGAAGAAATCAACAAACAACTCGAAAACCGCACCGATTATGAATCTGAAAGTTATTCTGATCTCATTCAAAAGCTGAGCGAAAAGCACGAACGACTTCACCTCCTCGATCCGGGAAAAGTGGAGAGTGAAGCTGAAAGGGTTCTGAAAGGACTCGGTTTTAAGCCTTCAGAGTTTCAAAAATCTGTAAGTGAACTCAGTGGTGGCTGGCAAATGCGAATCGAGCTCGCCAAGCTGCTCATCAAAAGGCCGACTCTTCTCCTTCTCGATGAGCCTACAAACCACCTCGATATCGAGGCAATTCTATGGCTGGAGCAGTTCCTCAAAAATTACTCGGGGTCAATTTTGATGATCTCTCACGACCGCATGTTTTTAGACAGCGTCACAAACCGCACGATTGAAATTGTAGCCGGCAGAATTTACGATTACAACGTTCCGTATTCAAAGTATGTGATTCAACGAGAAGAACGACTAGAACAACAATTGAATGCCAAACGCAATCAGGATAAGTTCATCGAGCAGCAAGAACGTTTTATCGAGCGATTCAGAGCCCAGGCCAACAAAGCCAAGCAGGTTCAGTCCAAGATCAAACAGCTCGAAAAGTTAGATGAAATCGAGACCGATCAATTCGATACGGCCTCTATTCAGTTCAACTTCCCTCCCGCTCCGCACAGTGGTAAAATCGCGATGAAAGGGAAAGACATTGGTAAAGAATACGAAAACAAAACGGTGTTTAAAGGTCTGGACTTTGAACTGGAACGTGGCGATCGTGTAGCATTTGTGGGACAAAACGGACAGGGAAAATCAACTCTGGTTAAAATCATCGCTGAAGGTCTTGAACACGAGGGGGAACTCGAGTTGGGACACAAAGTAAAGATCGGTTATTACGCTCAGATCCAGGAAGGGCAGCTCGACCCAGAAAAGAAAGTCTTCGACACAATTGACGATGAAGCTACCGGTGACTGGCGAAATGTTACACACATCAGGTCGCTGTTAGGTGCTTTCCTCTTTGGAGACGCGGATATGGACAAGCGTGTGAAAGTGCTTTCTGGAGGTGAAAAGTCAAGGTTAGCTCTGGCCAAATTACTCCTTCACCCGAGTAATTTACTCATTCTCGATGAGCCCACGAACCACCTCGATATGGACAGTAAGGCAGTTTTAAAACAAGCTCTACAGGATTTTGACGGAACGTTGATTCTCGTATCTCACGACCGTGACTTCCTCCAGGATCTGACCAATAAAACGTTTGAGTTCAAGGATCAAAAAATCAAAGAACACCTGGGCGATATCAAAGAGTTTTTAGATCACCACCAGGTTGAGGATTTCCGCGGGTTTGAACAAGGTGGATCTGACCAAAAACAGAAGGAGAAAAAGCAAAAGAAATCGACTGCTAAAAAGAAGCAGAAAGAATCTCATGAGGAGCGTAAGGAACGCGAAAAAGAGATCAGAAAATTGAAAAAAGCGGTCAATAACAAGGAGAAAAAAGTTTCGCAGACTGAAGATAAAATTGCCGAGTTGGAAGAAAAAATGAATGCCCCCGATTTTTACGATCAGGAGCATTCAAAAGATACTTTTTTTGAACACGGTGAGCTCACCAAAAAACTCGAGCAATACATGCACGAATGGGAGACTTTACAGAATGAGCTCGATGAAATGGAAGCTGTTAATCAAGACTGATTCCCGCATTCCCGATGGTGCGATATAGTTCATCGCGTAATTCTTTGCTGATCGGTGCAACAGGAAGTCTTACCGTGCTTTCACAAATTCCGAGCATTTCGAGTACAGCTTTAATTCCGCTCGGGCTGCCTTCTTTGAAGAGCAGCGGAATAATATCACAAAGTTGGTAGTGATACTTTCTCGCAGTTTCCAGGTCGCCAGATTTACCGGCTTCAATCAACGATTTAAATCGTTTTGGAAATGCATTGGCGATAACACTGATGACTCCATCAGCACCGATAGCCATTTGAGGAAGTACTAAATCATCATCTCCTGAGATTACTTTAAAATTCTCTGGTCTGTTTTTGATGAGTTGCGTCATTTGAGCAAGATCTCCGCTCGCTTCTTTAATTCCAACAATGTTGCTGAATTCGCGTGCCAGACTGAGAGTTGTTGAAGCGGCCATGTTTGAACCGGTTCTCCCCGGAACATTGTACAGAATAATTGGCTTGTCTGTTGCTTTTGCCACAGCTTCAAAATGGCGGTAAATTCCTTCCTGGTTGGGTTTAACATAAGCCGGACTAGCTGATAACAGCGCATCAACTTTTGCCAGTGAATCGATATCTGCCAGTTGATCAATTAATGCAGAAGTATTGTTTCCTCCGTGTCCGTACACAACCGGAACTCTGTTATTAACCGTTTCAATCACAAAATCGAGCGAGTTATTCTTTTGTTCGCGATTGAGCGTAGCAGCTTCGCCTGTCGTTCCCTGAACAACGAGATAATCAACTCCGCCTGCTATAAGGTGCTCAATCAGTTTTTCAAATCCTTTGTAATCGATGCTTGTATCTTGCTTGAATGGCGTGACAATCGCTACGCCTACTCCATTGAATTTATCCATAATCCTAAGCTGTTTTCTTATTTATCATTCTTAAAAAGCGCTCTAATTGCTCGGCAAAGTAACGCGCGGTTTCGTCTTCACGAATTGATAGCAGGAGGTCGAAATACGGTTCTGACCACGATGCATTGCGAGCTGTTCGCGTGTTAGCAGTAGTCAGTTTATTAATGAAAAGCAGTGGAATAGCCGGGTTACGAGATGGCATAATCACCAAATCGTATTCCTGCTTCAAATTTGCAATTTTTTCGTCATTCGGTTTGCCGTAAAAATTCGTATCGTCACGGTTGAGAATCACGATTTTCGATTCATTTTCCAGGTATTGGGGCAGTTTCTTTTCCTTTACATCGATGTAAAAAACAGCATCCACATCAAATATCCCGTAATCAGATTTCAATTTGCTGTAGTACCACTTTAAATCGTCATAATCCTGCTGACTCTCAATAAAGCCGAGTAGCAAACAACTTTGAACCTCATCGAGGTTGATGTTTTTTCTCCTTTTCTCGGTCAGAGCCGGAAGCCTGCCGAGCATGTATTTTCCAAATCTGTTCCTCAGTTTTCCAAGTATCATTCTACCATTTCTAAAAAGTCTGTCTCACTGATGATCGGAACACCGAGTTTTTCAGCTTTTTCACGTTTTGCCGGCCCCATGTTGTCTCCGGCCACGAGGTAATCAGTACTGCCTGAGATTGAGCCCGTGTTTTTGCCTCCGTTATCCTCGATCATCTTTTTGAGTTCGCTGCGCGAATATTTTTCAAATACTCCAGAAATCACAAACTTTTTACCAACTAATTTATCAGACGATGAAGCGAGCTCTTCTTCGCTCAGTTCCATGCTCAAACCGTGATCTTTCAGGCGGTTTACAATTTCAACGTGATCTTCATTTTCAAAATAGTCGTGAACACTTTTGGCAATGACAGTTCCAATTTCGGGAATGGATTCTAATTCTTCAACAGATGCCTTTTTCAAATTCTCCATCGATTTCATCGCTTTGGCAAGCGTCTTTGCAACCGTGGCTCCAACGTAGCGAATTCCCAATCCGAATAAAACACGCTCAAACGGTTGTTGCTTACTTTCCTGAATTCCGTTGATCAGGTTTTCAGCACTCTTTTCTGCCATCCGTTCAAGTGGCAACACATCTTCCTTTTTGAGCTCGAAGAGATCAGCCATGTTATTGATCAATCCTGCATCGTGAAGCTGAACGATTGTCTCCTCACCTATCCCGTCAATGTCCATCGCGTTCCGACTGATAAAATGCTGCATTTTTCCAATAATCTGTGGTGGACATCCGGCTTCGTTTGGGCAAAAATGTAGCGCTTCGCCTTCCTTGCGAATCAGTTCAGTACCGCACTCGGGACATTCAGTTATATAGTTGAAAGGCTCACTATCTTTTTTTCGTTCCGTTTTGTTGACACCCACAATTTTCGGAATGATCTCGCCTCCTTTTTCCACGTAAACCTGATCTCCTTCTCGCACATCCAGCTTTTTGATGATATCAGCATTGTGAAGTGAAGCGCGTTTTACGGTTGTTCCGGCAAGCTGAACCGGTTCCAGGTTCGCAATTGGTGTCACAGCCCCTGTACGGCCAACCTGGAAAGAAATGCTGTTCAGCCTTGTTTGTACCTGCTCTGCTTTGTACTTGTAAGCAATTGCCCAACGTGGCGACTTAGCCGTACTTCCCAACTCTCGTTGTTGTTCGTAGTTGTTGACTTTTATGACAACTCCGTCAATCTCAAAATCGAGTCCGAGCCGTTTCTCCTCCCAGTAATTGATGAAATCCATTATTTCATCGATGTTCTTACATTTCTTGATACGGTGATCGCTAGGTTTAGGGATCTGAAAGCCCCATTCACCGGCTTTTTCAACTGATGCGAAATGTTCATCAGCCACTTCATGTTCTGAGTAGATCCCGTACAGAAAGCAGTCGAGTCCGCGTTTGGCGACCTCACTGCTATCCTGCAATTTCAAGGAACCTGAAGCTGTGTTTCGCGGGTTTGCATAAGGCTTTTCGCCTTTGTCAATCAGGTTTTTGTTGAGCTTTTCAAATTGCGGTTTGCGCAACATGATTTCACCTCTAATCTCAAATGAAGAAGGGTAATCAGCATCGGTCAGAACCAGTGGAACCGTTTTGATCGTGCGCACATTGTTCGATACATCATCGCCTTTTTGTCCGTCTCCGCGGGTCACAGCCTGGTAAAACTTCCCATCCCGGTATTTAATCCCGATAGCCACACCATCGTATTTCAGCTCGCATACAAACTCTGTTTCTCCTTCAATGTTCTTTGCCGTACGTTTGATGAAATCCACAATTTCATCTTTTGAATAAGAGTTGCTGAGCGATTGCATCGGGTAATCGTGCTCAATTGTATTGAACTCCTTTGTGATGTCTCCGCCAACTCGCTTCGTAGGAGAGTTTGGATCGTCAAATTCCGGATTTTCCTCCTCCAGCTTTTCGAGTTCCTTCATTTTCATGTCGAACTCCTGATCGCTGATCGAAGGATCATTCTTTATGTAATATTCATGATTATAGCGCTGTAAATCTTCACGGAGCGCTTTTATCTTTTCTTCAATGTCTTTTTTATCAGCCATTTTGATGGTATTCAGCCGCTACAATTCGCGGATTTCCACTTAAATCTTCAATCAACTCAACTTTTTCATAGCCTTTTTTTTCTAGCATTTTCACTACTTCATCTCCGTATTGATAATGCGTTTCAAAAAATAGTGAGCCTCCTTTTCGCAATAGCTTTTTGGCTTTATCGGCTATGAGTTCGTAAAAATAGAGTGGTTTGTTTTCAGGAGCAAACAATGCGAGGTGTGGTTCGTGATCAACCACATTTTTATCGATTGATTCTCTTTCATTTGTATCGATGTAAGGTGGGTTACTCACTACAATATCAAATTCACGGTCAGAGCCGTAATCCTCTATACCCGTTACCTCAAAATCGATCACAGCATTCAATCTGCCGGCATTTCTTTTGGCCACCTCAACAGCTCCCACACTTTTATCAATTGCCGCAACATTCCACTCTGGCCGATTGACTTTTACCGATACAGCGATACAACCGCTGCCGGTTCCCACATCGAGCAAGCTATGATGGCTCTGACCGAAACGGTTTAAAATCAAATGTACTAACTCCTCCGTCTCAGGTCGCGGAATGAGCACATTTTCGTCAACTTCAAAATCGAGATCGTAAAAATGTGCTTCACCCAAAATATATTGTAGCGGAATGTCTTTTTTGAGATCTTTTACCAGGTAAATAAACTTCAACAACTCCGATTCAGAAAGCCTTTGCGAGAGATTCAACCGCATTTCATGAGGCGCCATTCCAAGGAACTTACGCATAGCCTCTTTTGTGATAAAATCAATCTCTCCGCTAGTGAATTGAGCAGAAAGTTTGCGATGCAGATACTCACTAACGGCTTTTATTGTATTTTCGGGTATTTCCACGACTGCGAAGTTATGAGAAATGGATACATTTGAGCCATTAAAATGAAAATCTGAATACCCGATGAACATTGATGAACAGTACATGCAGCGTTGTTTGGAATTGGCGAATTTGGCCAACGGATTTACAGCTCCCAACCCGATGGTTGGTTGTGTGATTGTTCACAATGGAAAAATCATCGGTGAAGGATTTCATAAAAAAGCTGGCGAACCTCATGCTGAAGTAAATGCGATCAACTCGGTTGAAGATCAGTCATTGCTTCCTGAGTCCACTCTCTATGTCAATTTAGAGCCTTGTTCGCATCACGGTAAAACTCCTCCATGCAGTGATCTGATAGTAGAAAAAAAGATAAAACGTGTTGTAGTTGCTATGCAGGATCCGCACAAAGCTGTTGCGGGAAAAGGACTCAAACGATTGAAAAAAAACGGAGTCGAGGTAAAGATCGGAGTGCTCGAACGTGAGGCTCAACAACTGAACAGACCTTTCATTACTTTTCACACGAAAAAGCGTCCTTTTATCACACTTAAATGGGCTAAAAGTGCAGATGGCTTTATCGATCACCACCGTATTTCGAGTGAGAAAAGTGCTCAGGCAATTTCAGGTCAGCATACAGCAATTCTAACTCACAAGATGCGCAGCAGACATGCAGCCATTATGGTTGGCACCCGAACTGCATGGCTGGATAATCCTTCACTCAACACGCGATACTGGAATGGAAATGACCCGGTGCGCATCACGCTCGATCGCAATGTTATGTTGCCAAAAGACCTTAAGCTTTTCACAGATGGAAAACCCACAGTTGTTTTCAATGCACAGGAAAATCATGTGGAAAGAGAAGTGGTTTATAAAAAGCGCTCTTTTGATAACGATTTAATTCCGTCTCTGCTTCACGATTTACATGAATTGCAAGTTCAATCGCTTTTTGTTGAAGGTGGATCGATGCTCTTGCAAAGCTTCATTGAACGTGATTTATGGGATGATGCCTGGCTCTACAGCTCACCCAAGGTTCTGACCGAAGGAGTTAAAGCACCAACTTTCAACTTTCCGTTTAAAAACCGCTTTTCAATTGGTAATGATTTAATTGAATATTATGAAAATTAGACTTTTCATTTCATTCATTTTTCTGCTATTGAGTAGCATGAGTTTTGGTCAGAACCCAGACTCCGCTCTTATCAAAAAAATTGATCAGCGACTTTACGACATTTGGGATTATATGTCCTCACACCCCGATTCATTTGAGACGGAAGTGAGTGAGATAATGAAGGATGCAAAAGCAATTGGTTATCATGCAGGAGTTAGCCAGGGATGGCGCTACAAAGCAGTAAAACAACTCTATGCCGGTGAGCTGGATTCAGCTTTACACCTAGCTGATCGAGCACTCGAAATTCAAGTCATAAATGATGATAAAAGCAATGCGGCTCTCACATACAACTTGTTGGGGATAATTTACAAGAAAAAAACTGATTACGGCAATGCAATCAGTAGCATCATGAATGCTCTAAAGATCAACCAGGAGTTGAATTATCTCTCTTCAGCCGGAGCTAACTATTCCAATTTATGCGAAATATACCGCATACAGGGAAAATATAGAAAGGCACTTGAAACAGCGAAAAAAGGGCTTTTACTCAATATAAGTGATAAAGACACATTTGGAATTTGTAATTCTTACAACAACGTAGCTCTTTGTTATCAAAAGCTCAGCAAATACGATACAGCAGCTGAGTATCTTATGAAATCGCTGGAACTCGAAAAACAGTTAAAAAGAGACAACGGTATTGTCAAAAGTTACATCAATATTGGAAATCTATATGCTGAAAAAGGCGACTATGACCTCGGGTTGTACTACACAAGAAAAGCTTTGAGTCGGTTCGACTCAGCTATGGATGTTGAAAGTAAAGCAGTAGCGCTATTGAACATTTTTGACCTGTATATTTATAAAGGTCAATTAGATTCAGCATTGAAATACGGAACCAAAGGACTTAAATTGACGAAAGAAATCAACTACCCGGATTTGGAGTTCGATTACTACAAAACATTCTCGAAATATTACTCATCAAAAGGAGATCACAAAAAGGCTCTCGAGCATTACAAGAGGAGTATTCAACTTCGAGACAGCCTTGACCTGGTAAACGATGGAGTGAAAATAGCTGAGATTCAGGAAAGGACTGAAGCAGAAATAAAACAAAAAGCATTTGAAGAGAAACGAAAAAACAGATTCAGGTTCGGACTATGGGTCTACTCAAGCTCTCTAGCACTTTTCCTGATAATCAACCTAATATCACTAAAATTAAAAACATCATTTATTTCTCAGCTTATCAAAAAAGTATCCTGGTTCCTTATCATTTTCAGCTTCTCAGGAATTCTTTATCACATCGTTCAGTATTATTGGAATATCGACTTTTCAAGCAAACTAAACTTCACACTCCAGCTTGGAATAACAACATTATCCTCCATTATTTTCTACACTTTTGCCGTCCGTAAAAGCGTCAATAAATGATCTATTTAATACTGTCCATAGCCTCTTCTACCCTTTTATTTGTCATTTTCAGGTGGATTGGCGTAGCGCGCATCAACAACTTTCAGGCAGTCGCTATCAACTACTGGGTTGCCGGATTGTTGGGGCTCGGACTATTCTTCAGGGATGTCCCGGAGTTTACAGCAAAATCAGATAATCTCATTACTAGCGGAGCGATGGGAATCCTCTTTATCACCATTTTTTACTTCATGGTAAGAACCACACAAGAGTACGGCATCAGCGTGGGAAGTGTAGCCAATAAAATGGCAGTCGTTATCCCCACAGTTGTTGCCATCTTTCTCTATTCAGAGCCCGTAAATTCATGGAAGGTTATCGGGATTTTGCTCGCTATCGTCAGCCTGTACCTTACCAACAAAAAGAAAGGAAAAGACAGCAGTAAATACATCGGGTTGTTTCCAATAATTGTATTCCTGGGTAGCGGACTCATCGATACAATCTTAAATTATGCAGCCTTTAAATTAGTGAGGGAATTTGAAGGAATTTTCACTTCATTTATCTTTTTATCTGCCGGAATTTTAGGCGCTATAGCCATCCTTTTTAAGCGGGAAAAGCTCCAGAACAAAGCTCTAATTGGCGGTTTGGTACTGGGAACCGTAAACTTTGGCAGTATTTACTTTATTCTCAAAACTCTCAATGCCGATATTCTGGGTGCAAGCGCCATATTTCCCATCAACAACCTTTCAATTGTATTGTGCTCGACCTTTGTTTCAGCCTCTTTTTTCAAAGAAAAGTTATCATTGCTCAATATTTTAGGGATACTCTTCGCAATAGCGAGCATTGCAATTTTAGGATTTTTAAGTCATGGATGAGCAAGACACATACCTTACTATAACTAAGCAAACTGAAGGCTTTTACAAAGAAAAAGGCAGCAAGTTTCTAGGATATGCAATTCCGATTGAAAGCGTTGAGGAAGTGAAAGAAAAAATTGATGCTTTGTGGAAAGAACATCACAATGCACGCCACGTTTGTTTTGCTCACATCATTGGTGTGAAACAACCGCAGATAAGAGCAAATGATGACGGAGAACCATCAAACTCTGCCGGAACTCCAATACTAAATCAAATCAGATCATTTGAAGTTACCAACACACTCGTTGCAGTTGTCCGGTATTACGGAGGTACAAAGCTGGGAGTTTCTGGGTTGATCAACGCCTACAAAACAGCAGCCCGTGAAGCACTCGAAAACAACACCGTTGAAAAACGATACATCGAGCACTATTACAGCATTACAGAAAGTTACGAAAACATTAGTCTGTTAAATCGTATATTAGAGCAGCAAAACGTTAGAATTGTCAATCAGGATTTTGGGAGCTCTGTCAGTATGACTTTTGCGGTCAGAACCACAAACAGCGAGCAATTGCTAGCACAGCTAACTGCCAAACAACTGAGCGAGCCTACATTTATTAAAACAGTACAATGAAGCTTTTTTTCACACTTCTGTTCACTACAACCCTTTCATTTAGTGCTTTAGCACAAAAGGATTTACAAGTTGATACTTATACGGGCAACAAATCCCATTATTTCTATTTGAATAAGGAAGTAAGCGATGCACCAACTGAATATTTGGCTCAAAAAGCCATCTCTAAAACGCTCCCAGCTCATATTGCAAGAGACATCACGCTTAGCGAGACAAGTCACAAGACAACAAAAACCGGAGCCATCATTCGCTACAATATTTCTTACCAGGATAAACCGGTCTATCTAGCTCAACTTTCTGTACAGCGATTAAAACGGCTTCAGAATAAAGTCTTTATTGGAGTTTCATCACCAGATAAATGGAACGCCAGACCTACTTCGAGCCAGGAATTTGACGTTTGGTTTTTCGATGGTAAGGAGCTGATTCCGGCTCTGACCGAGACATCTGAAGATGCTGGGGGAATGCACTACGAATCTGTCACGAAGCTCGATGGAAGTAACCTTATAAAAAGACCCTGGGGAGCTTTCTCCGGGCAAAACGTAAAAGCAAGATGCAGTCACTACGCTCCCGATCCCATTTCGAGCTCAGGCTCCTCCTACTCGCAATCTCCTTTCCTCGATAACAATGACGCTAACAACTCAGCATTAGAAGCTGAAATACAATTCGATTCTGTAGAAGTTACCCTCGATACCGGAACGTATTTTCTCCAAAACGACTATGTGAGAATACGCGAACACAGTTTGCCAAATGTAGCTCCTGTCACCTCATCAACTCCAAACTTTGATTTCACCAGAGATCAATCAGGATTTGAAGACGCCAATATTCTCTATCACATTTCAAATTTTTGGCATTATATAGATGGACTCGGCTACGGTACTGAGATAAACTATTCAATACCTGTCGATGCACACGGATTTAACGGTGATGATCAATCATCATTTGACAATTTCACTAACCCACCTCAACTCACATTTGGTGAAGGAGGAGTAGATGATGGCGAGGATGCAGACGTAATCGTCCACGAATACACTCACGCTATTTCCCACGCATTGGCTCCTTTTACAAACTCGGGTGGCGAACGAAGAGCGCTCGATGAAGGAATTTGCGATTACACAGCTGTTTCTTATTCAAAAACATACACCAATCATTTGTACAGTGAGGTTTTCAATTGGGACGGTCACAATCAATTTTGGGATGGTCGCATTGCATGGCGCAACGATCCTTATCCGCAGACTTTAACCGGTAACTTTTACCAAAATGCAGAGTTGTGGAGTTCAGCTCTTGTTCACATTGAAAACAACCTTAGCAGAGATCTCACTCATGAAATATTGTTCGAAAGTATGAGAAACTACCAATCTGGAATGACGATGAGGCAAGCAGCCCACCTTTTCATTCAGGCTGATAGCAACCTCACTGGCGGATCTAATTATCCTGTTATTTCACACATATTATTAGATCGCGGATTTATCCAGGAGTCTCAGGTTCCCCGCCCACCCGGTATCATTGCCGATGCTGAGGAAGTCAATCACAGTTCATTTATCGAAATAAAAAACACTTACGGGTTTACCTATCAAAATGGCTCTTTAGAAGTAAATGCTTCAAGCCCACTCAAATCAATTTCGGTTTACAACATTTCAGGTAAATTGGTTTTTCGGTCAGAGCCGGGATCTGACCATTACCGAATTGTAGCTAACAAACTACCCACAAGCGGACTTTACATCATCGAAGTGAAAACAGATAATGCAAGCCGCATTCAAAAAATCGTTGTTCCTTAAAAATAAGGTTTGAATTTTGAGATGAGATCTTCAGGTGGTTTGGTTGGCTTACCAGTTTTGACATCCACAAAAACAAGCGTTGTGTAAGCTGTGTTTAGTTGTTTTCCCTTTTCATTGTAAGCCTTGTAATGGAAAGTAATTCGCACAGATGGCAATTCGCGAACTTCAACTTTTATTGTGATGTTTTCATCGTAATAAGCCGGATTGAAAAACTTCGTTTGATATTCCAAAACGGGAAGCATCACACCAGAATCCTCTAAATCACGGTAAGAAATTCCCAAATTTCTCAACATCTCTACTCTGGCAACCTCAAAATAAGTTGCATAATTCCCGTAATAGACATATCCCATGCGATCAGTATCGGCATAACGGACCCTTAACTTATGTGTAAATTGAAGCATTATTTAAAATCGATTTATGAACAGTTGTTAAAGGTTAAAAAAGAAATTTTCACATACTAATTTTTGTATATGTAATCGTCAAAAATTGGGTAAATAGAGGTTATACACAGAATTTTCAAATTTGTTGAAACAAAGTCAAAAGTCACCAATCTACTGAGCATCAAAGGAACTGTTGTTAAGAAAAGAAAAAATATCAAAAAACCGCGTGAACTCTAAGCTCTAAACCTTTTGTAGTCTCGTTTTTTTCTTTAAATTGAGAGGCAAAACACGGAGTAAAAAAAACTTGAATTACAACCCACATTCGGTTTTTTTTTTCACTTTTTTCTTAAAATTTTTGTCTTGCATCAAACGGAACAAAAAGTCTTTAACCTACCCTAAACTGTCAGGAGAGACGTTAACAATTTTCCTTTGGTGTTTAAGTTAAACGATTTATTAATTTAATAACTGTTAGCGTAATGAGTAAACCACACGAGGAGGTCTGGAACAATTGCTTGTCTATTATCAAGGATAATGTTAGTCACCAGAGCTTCAAAACATGGTTCGAGCCAATCAAGCCTCTCAATCAAAAAGGGAGCACGTTAACAATTCAAGTTCCAAGTCAGTTTTTTTATGAATGGTTAGAAGAGCACTATATCACTCTACTCAAGAAAACCATTAAAAAAGAACTGGGTCCTAATGGTTCACTCGAGTACTCTATCATCATGGAGAACAATTACAAGAACAACAACAAATCGTTGTCTGTAAAAGTTCCCACTACAAATAAGAGTGCCGTGAAAAATCCCTCTGTTTCCATGCCTTATGAAGTTGGTGGAAATAAAGGAATCAAGAATCCATTCATCATACCGGGGTTGAAGAAAGTTGTTGTTGAATCACAACTCAATCCAAACTATTCTTTTGAGAATTTTGTAGAAGGTGAATGCAACCGTTTGGCCAGGAGTGCAGGCTATGCAGTAGCTAGCAAGCCAGGAGGAACTGCTTTCAATCCATTACTTATTTATGGAGGCGTTGGCTTGGGTAAAACACATTTGGCACACGCTATTGGGATCGAGATTAAGAATAATCATCCCAACAAAACTGTTCTTTACGTTTCTTCAGAGAAATTCACTCAGCAGTTTATCGACTCGGTAAGGAATAACACACAAAATGATTTTGTGCACTTCTACCAAATGATTGATGTACTCATCATTGACGATGTGCAATTCTTTGCCGGAAAGGAAAAGACACAAGATGTTTTCTTCCACATTTTTAACCATTTGCACCAAACCGGTAAGCAGTTAGTTTTAACAGCTGATAAACCTCCGGTTGAAATGCAGGGCATTGAACAACGTTTGTTATCGCGTTTCAAATGGGGATTGAGTGCTGATCTACAGGTTCCGTCACTCGAAACGCGAATTGCTATCCTTCAAAAGAAGATGTACACTGAAGGAATAGAGCTTCCTAACGAAGTTGTTGAGTATCTTGCATACAGCATTACCAGTAATATTCGCGAACTTGAAGGTGCGCTAATTTCACTTATCGCACAATCGTCACTCAACAAAAAATCGATTACACTCGATTTGGCCAAGGAGATGATTGACAAGTTTGTGAAAAACACGGCTAGAGAAGTTTCAATCGATTACATACAAAAAGTTGTATGCGATTACTTCAACCTACCAATTGAACTACTGAAATCTAAAACGCGCAAGAGAGAAGTTGTTCAGGCTCGTCAAATTGCGATGTTCTTTGCCAAGCAAATGACTAAATCGTCATTGGCAAACATCGGTGCTCACTGTGGCGGGAAAGATCACGCTACTGTATTGCACGCCTGCAAAACAGTCAACAACCTTATCGATACAGATAAGCGCTTTAGAAACTACATTGACGACCTTGAAAAGAAAATCTCTATACAGTAATTAATTACTGCATTGTTATTGGATAAAAGGAACTGCATTGCGGTTCCTTTTTTATTTTCGCCCTATGAAGAAGATTCTCGTTGTTTGTTTAGGAAATATATGCCGCTCTCCAATGGCTCACGGTTTGCTTCGCGACAAGTCTCAAAAACGCGGTATCGAATTGGAAATTGAAAGTGCCGGCACCAGTAATTTCCATGTTGATGAGTCACCTGATAATCGTGCCCAGGAGAAAATGAAAAGCTACGGTTACGATATCAGCGATTTAAAAGGCAGACAATTCATTCCATCAGACTTTGAGGAATACGATGAAATCTTTGCGATGGATGAGAATAATTACAACGACATTATTGCTCAGGCAAAAGATCGGTCAGAGCGCAAAAAGGTGAAGTTCTTCTTATCAGAGATCGATGGCGAAAACCTGAGTGTTCCCGATCCTTATTTTGGTCATGAAGACGGTTTTGAGCACGTTTTCAAGTTGTTGGATGCTGCATCTG
This sequence comes from Salibacter halophilus, assembly GCF_008806325.1. Taxonomy (GTDB): domain Bacteria; phylum Bacteroidota; class Bacteroidia; order Flavobacteriales_G; family Salibacteraceae; genus Salibacter; species Salibacter halophilus. The sequence continues at coordinate 34,045 of NZ_WACR01000013.1, read as the reverse complement.
ACAATCTCCTAAACAGAATCGAGGATGAATAAAGGAACACTCTATCTCATACCAACTACTCTTGGCCCTGGAAAACTGGAGACTTCCCTGCCAGGTGAGGTTCTGACCAAAATTGATGAACTCAACTGTTTTGCGGTTGAAAAAGTGAAAACAGCTCGCAGATTTCTCAAAAAAGTGAATAGAGATCGCGATATTGACAGCACTTCGTTTTTCATTCTCAACAAAAAATCGAGCGAAGATGATGTTCTTGAGATTTTACAGGAACTTTTAATGGGTAAAGATGTGGGAATGCTCTCTGAAGCCGGAGCTCCTGCAGTTGCTGATCCCGGAAGTTTGCTCGTGAAAATGGCTCACGAAAATAAGATAAAGGTGGTTCCTTTTGTCGGTCCCTCTTCTATTCTATTGGCATTGATGGCGAGCGGACTCAACGGGCAGTCTTTTACTTTTCACGGTTATCTACCGCGAGATGAAAAAGACAGAAAACAAAAGCTACTTGAGCTTGAGCGGTTGAGCAGCAGGCATCATCAAACACAAATTTTCATCGAGACTCCGTACAGGAATAATCAAATGATAAAAAGCATCGTGGAAACGTGCGGTCCAAAAACTCATGTTTGCGTGGCAGCTAACATCACAACTGATCAGGAAAAGATTATGACCAAAACGGTGTCAGAATGGAAAAACAAAACGCCAGACTTCAACAAACAGCCCGCTGTTTTTCTTATTCAGGCTTCTTAAAATCGATCAGTTTCACATCAAAAATCAGGTCTTTATCTGGACCTACAACACCTTTCCCCTGCTCTCCATAGCCGAGATAAGAAGGAATGACAACTCTCCATTGATCGCCTTGTCTCATCATTGACACCGCTTCATCCAATCCGCGAACAACCTGTCCCTTACCGAGGTTAAAAACCAGAGGCTTATCCCTGTCATAAGACGAATCGAATTTGAGCCCATTTTTGAAATAACCGTTGTAGTGAATCTTGACGAGATCTCCGGGAGCTGGCCTGGCACCGCCTCCTGAGCTAACCTTATAAATTTTCAGTCCTGAATTAGTAATCAATTCTTCAGCTCCGGCAGTATCGAGTGGAGCAACCGATTTCTTTTTTCCCAGCACCTGAATTTCGTAGTGTAAATCTGAGTTTGACGGGACACGCATCACAATCTTATTTCCAAACCCGAGGTGAGATGGCACTTTCAAAATATACCTTCCTCCTTCTCTGGAATGAGGGAAAAACCGGTTCATCCCGTCAACCATTTGAACCTGCCCAACCTCCATTTGTGAAGGGCTTCCAGACTGAAAAGTATTGCTGAAAAAACGATCATCATTTTGTGGCCTTCCTTTGTAATGAAAGATTACAACATCTCCAGAATCAATTTTTTCGCCTTTCCCTTTTTCAAGCGTTTTATACATCAATCCCGAACTATCAAGAACAGTGTATTCTGTTTCACGGTCAGAGCCTTTAACTGGCTCACCTTCGTTTTCATTTCCTGAACCGTTTTTGTTAGTCTGGCTGTTGTTACAACCAATCATGAAGAAGAAACTAAAGAGAAGTAGTAGCGTCTGCTGTTTCATTGTCAAATACTTTTCGCAATTTCACATTGTACATTACAACGGTGTTTGGCGGAATCGTTCCATCACTTGAGCCGTTTTGAAATGCTAATTCGGGCGGAATCACCGCCAACACTTCTTCACCTTCTCGCATCTGTTGGAGTAGAATTTCAATTCCGCGGAGAACCTGTCCCTGTAAGCCTAACTCAAAATCAAACGGCTCTGATCGCTTTACAGTGCTGTCAAAGAGTTTTTCTTCTGTCGTGAATCCTTCATAATCAATCACCACTCGTTTACCTGCAATTGCTCTTTTGCCTTGATGATTTTCTTTCAACCAAAAAGCGTGAATTCCGCTTGTCACACGATAGTCAGCTATAGATTTGGATCTGACCATCGAAATAATGTGCTGCTGATTAGAATCAGGAATTAACTGTAATAATCCGGGATATTGCTTTGAAAACTGGTATTCTTCAGGTGAAAATATTTCTTTGAAGCTCAATGTCAATTTCACTTTTGGTGCACTGCTTGAAATGCCAAGTGGTCTCAACCTGCGCCCAGGCATGACAAAGCTTGCGCTATCACCTAAATACAACAATGATAGCGCTTCCATAATTCCGGTATCCACATAAGTTTGATATGGAATGACAGTGATAGAATCCGGGTTCTGAATGACATCTCCGTTGATTGTTTCAGCTTTGTAGCGAATGCCGATCCATTGATTATCCCGGGCTGAATCACGAGTATCAGAGAAAGAGTGAATCTTGTATTCGAGCCCGCTCGCAGTTATTGAGCTCCCGTCCATTTCGTGCTTTTGGCAGCCAAATGTGAGCAACACAAGAACGATCAAACTACTTAAGCGACACCAGTTTAACATCGTAAACAATTGATGAGTGCATTGGAATTTTCTTTCTGTCACCAGCCAAACCGTGAGCTAAACGGGGCGGAATAATAAAACGTGCCCTATCACCAACCCGCATGTAGGTAATCCCCTCATGCAAGCCGTTTTCAACGTGATCCATCCCGATGACAAATTCTTTTAAACCGTCCTCTTCGCTGGTATAAACGGTATCTCCGTTGAGTAATGACACAACGTATTCAATCGTTGCCACTCTCTTTTCTGTTGCTTTGGGTCCGGGAGTTGATGCCGAATCATAAACGGAATAAAAAAGTCCTGATCCTGATCTTTCCATCTCCCATCCTCTTCGCTCGATGTATTTTTCAATCAGCTTGAACTCAACCATCTCACGTTCGCGGTTGATTTCCAACAACTCCTCTTTTGTAAAATCCTTTTTATCGGCATTTACCAACTTATTTTCAGATGACTTTGAGTTGGAGTTGCAACTGAAAATCGCAGATAACAGAAACAAAAAGATGAGGCTACGCATTTTGAGAAAGTTCCAGTTTAACTTCTTTGATTAACGCTTCCAGTTTATCGATAGTTTCCTGAAGAGAAAGATCACTCTTTCCTCCCGCAGCATTGATGTGACCACCACCTTCAAAATGTTCGCGAGCAAATTTATTGACGTCAAAATCCCCCTTTGACCTAAATGAAAGTTTGATAAATCCTTCACTACTCTCACGCATAAATGTTGAAAAAACAACACCTTTTATGCTGAGTCCGTAATTCACAAGACCCTCAGTATCGCCTTTTTGATAATCGTAAGCGTTTAACTCATCCTGCGATAAAGCGAAGTAAGCTGCATTTTCCTCCACTAGTTTGAGCTTATCGTTGAGAACGTACCCCATCAACTTGAGTTTTGACAACTTGTTTTGATCAAAAACGCGGTCATAAACAACGTGTGGTTTGAGTCCAATATCGATAAACTCAGCTGCAATTCGGTGCGTTTTAGCTGAAGTAGAATTAAATCTAAATCCGCCTGTATCAGTCAAAATCCCGGTGTAAAGTGCCTGGGCAGAGTTGAGCGTCAATTTTTGATCAAATTCGAGATTCTTGATGAGTTCGTAAATCAACTCAGCCGTTGAAGAAGCACTCGTTTTACTCAATACAAACTCCGCAAACTCATCAGGCTCCTGGTGATGATCAACCATGATAAAACAAGCATCGCTGTCTTCTAGTATTTCGGTCAGATCACCGGTACGTTTGAGATTGTTGTAATCGAGGCTGAAGATGTATTCTGCCTTTTTGAGCGCAGATTTTGCTTCTTCTTCCTGCTCAGTGTAAACCATGATTTCATCACTTCCGGGCAGCCAGTTCAAAAAATTAGGATACGGATCAGGTGCTACGATTGTAACTTCCTGCTGACCGATAAGCTTGAGGTAGTGAAACAAACCGAGAGCAGATCCAACGGCATCACCGTCAGGACTCTTGTGCATGGTGATCGCAATTTTTTGCGGTTTGTTGAGTATATCGTGTAAATGTAAATAATCGCCTTCTGTCAAAATTTTTATTTTAAAATTAGATAAAACAAAGGAAAGGTTAATAGTAACAATAATGCTACTTTTGCAGCGAAATTGAACAAGAAAATTATTAACAATGGCTGGTACAACCACATTTACAATGATCAAGCCCGAAGCAGTAGAAGCAGGGCATATTGGAAACATTTTACAGATGATTAATGAGGCTGGTTTTAGAATTGTTGCGCTCAAAAAAACGCAATTGAACAAAGACCAGGCTGGTGAATTTTACGCAGTACACAAAGAGCGTCCATTTTACGGTGAGTTAGTTGACTACATGTGTTCAGGTCCTATCGTTGCTGCAATTTTGGAAAAAGACAACGCTGTAGCTGACTTCCGTGAGTTGATCGGTGCAACTGATCCAAGCGAAGCTGCTGAAGGAACTATCCGCAAAAAATACGCTACGTCAAAAGCTGAGAACGCGGTTCACGGTTCTGACAGTGATGAAAATGCACAGATTGAAGGAAGCTTCTTCTTTTCACGTTTCGAAAAATTCTAAAAATAGCAGGGCAGCTCAAAGCTGCCTTTTTTAATTTCTATTCTCAGATGAAATTGCTCTCTCTTTCATACAAGTTATTGGTTTTGTTTGCACTCGGTTCGTTGCTGGGTTGCTCACAAATTGAAATGTTACCGAATCAGGCTGCTTTGCCCATGGATTACAAAAATCCGGTTGGTGATGAACTGCGCATCATGACCTGGAATGTGGAGCATTTTGTCGATGAATACGATTCTCCTTACACTGATGCCTACAAAGAAAATAATCCGTCAGTTGCACCTGAGAAAAAGGCTCTTTTCATTGAGGCTATTCTAAAATCAGACGCAGATGTTGTAGTACTTCAGGAATTTGAGAGTGCCCAGTATCTCGAAAAATTGATGGGTGAACTCGATCAGGAACACGATTATCAATTCTTTGCCGATTATGAAAGTTTGGGTTGGTACATGAATGTTGTGATCATGAGCAAAGTTCCGCTGGGTGTAATGTACGGTTATGGGAATGTATACACTCCGGTTGAGTATGTTGACGAAAAAGGGAAAGAGCGCAAAGAAACACAGATCAATATCAATACACGCATGTGGAGTTGCCGCGTTTGGCCCACTCAGAAGAAATCTGTCGTGATTACCGGTTTACATTTAAAAGCCGGAAGAGATAACCGAGATATCGCTACTCGTGCCGGTCAGATTGATTTTTTGAACTACCAGATGAAACAGTTGACAAAGATCAACAAACGCGAAAACCTTGTTGTTCTAGGTGATTTCAACGCCTATCCAGACAGTAAAGAGCTGGAGCTGCTCAAACAGGGAACAAAACGCACACAGCTCTTTGATCCGTTAGGTGACTCTGTTTACTCTCACCCTTCTGATCAACCTCAAAGGAGATTGGATTACATTCTTTACAACAGCAGCATGGAGAAATCATTGATCGATAGTTCTGCTAAGATCTACAAGCCTTTTGAGCCCGGCAGAATGCGAATCGTTAGTGATCACTTGCCTGTGATCGCTGATTTTGAAGTGAAATCTTTGTAAAAAAAAGAGGAATCCTGAATATTTCAGCACTCCTCATTTTCTAATATAAATTTTCGTTTACCCCTTAACTTCTTTGCGGCCATCAGCATGGATCGCAAATCTTCCTTCATTGCGATCATGAACCTGATCTCTGCGCGGCCATGGCCATCCTCCAAATTGTGTTTGTTGGTAATCTTTAAATGCTTGCTGGATTTCTTCCTTGGAATTCATCACAAACGGACCATACTGAATAACCGGCTCATCGATCGGGCGGCCCTGTAAAACAAGTATACGTGACACGTGATCGTGGTTAATAATTGGCAAATCGACATCTGGCTCAACCTCGATTGAGTGATAGCGTGGAATCTCTTTTCCTGCTACTGTGATGCTTTTACCTACATAGAAATAAACAGTGCGGTTTACGCCTTTTGGTGCTTTTGGTAATGTCCATTTAGCGTTTGGGTTGAGGACAATGTTCCAAACTCCAACGTGATTGTTTTCATCTGCTGCCCATGAATCAGGTGGTGGTGCCGGAGCTTTAACATCTCCGAGCTTACCGGCAATAACTTCAGCTTTAATCTTATTGCCATTTTCATCGCGAGCAGAGTATTTCGACTGATCTTCTTTCCACATCATTTTAAAATGTGGCTTTACCATTTTGCTTTTTCGCGGTAGATTCAACCATATTTGAAATAGTTCGAGCGGGTTTTCCTTATCTTCATTAATGAGCGGAAACATCTCAGAGTGTTGTACTCCTTCTCCGGCTGTCATCCATTGAACGTCACCAAATCCATAACGACCAGCAGCACCCAGTGAATCAGCATGGTCGATTAATCCCTCACGAACGAGCGTTATGGTTTCAAATCCGCGGTGCGGATGTCCCGGAAATCCGGGTACTTTTGTTCCGTGATACATTCGGAACCCATCTTTAATGATGAAGTCGTTTCCGATATCCCTACCTTTGAGCAGTTCCTTATCGGGTCCCATATTTTCATTTCCCTGTGGAAATTGGTCATCATGGTGTACACAAAAGAGAAACGGGTTTGGCGTTTCCCAGTTAAATCCTAGCGGTTTTATGTTTCTTATCGGGTTCACATCTACTGATTTTTGATCGTTGACAAATCCAGAACGAGTTACTCCTGAAAACGGCCACGTTAACACGGCTGTGGTTCCGACCGTGAGTTTACTCAAAAAACTTCTCCTGTCATTTTTGGTACTCATATCATTCTGTTTTTGATATAACCAAATTTAGTAATTATTTGTTTATACATGTAATTTTTTAGGTATAAAAAAACCGCTCCGAAAATTGGAGCGGTTTCAAAATTTATAGAAGAGCGACTATCTATTTCTCGTCATCGCCATTTTCCATTTTTTGTTTCAAATCACTCAATGCATCGAGATCACCAAGAGTGGTTCTTTCTCCTTTGTCATTGTGCGACTTGATTTGTTGACGTGTAGCTTTTCTGGCGCCAGAAGGTTTCTTCTTGGCTCCACCGCCACTGCTTTTACTCTCATCAACATCATCGTGAAGTTTACCATGCGAGATGATAATTTTCTTCGCTTCTTTGTTGAATTCGAGGATTTCGAAATCTAAAGTATCATCGATATTGATTTTGCCACCGTCTTCTTTGTTAGCGTGACGTGTTGGGCAGAATCCTTCAACTCCGTAAGGAAGTGAAACGATGAATCCTTTATCATTCTTAGAAATTACAGTACCCTGGTGAACTGATCCTTCAGTGAACACAGTTTCGAATACATCCCATGGGTTTTCTTCGAGTTGTTTGTGACCGAGTGATAGTCTGCGGTTGTCCTTATCGATTTCGAGAACAACTACTTCTAGCTCGTCACCAACTTTACAGAATTCCGTTGGGTGATTGATTTTCTTGCTCCAAGAAAGGTCAGAAATGTGTACCAATCCGTCAATTCCTTCTTCGAGTTCAACGAACACACCGAAGTTTGAAAGGTTGGTAACTTTACCTTTATGCTTAGATTCAACAGGATATTTTTCTTCGATATTCTCCCATGGATCTGGAGTGAGTCTGCGAGTTGAAAGCGACATCTTACGCTCTTCGCGATCGAGCGTCATGATAACAGCCTCTACTTCGTCACCAACTTTAAAGAAGTCCTGCGCTGTGCGCAAGTGTTGTGACCAGCTCATTTCAGAAACGTGGATAAGACCTTCAACACCTGGCTGAATTTCAACGAAAGCACCGTAATCAGCAAGTACTACTACTTTACCTTTTACTTTGTCGCCTACTTTGAGGTTTTCATCAAGGTTATCCCATGGGTGAGACTGAAGTTGTTTTAGACCAAGTGCAATGCGTTTCTTCGAATCATCAAAGTCGAGGATAACAACATTGAGTTTTTGATCGAGTTCCACAACTTCCTCAGGGTGGTTGATACGACCCCATGAAAGATCTGTAATGTGGATAAGACCATCAACTCCACCAAGGTCGATAAATACACCGTAAGAAGTGATATTTTTAACAGTACCTTCAAGTACCTGACCTTTTTCTAGTTTCGTCATGATCTCAGCTTTTTGCTGTTCTAGCTCAGCTTCAATCAATGCTTTGTGTGATACAACAACGTTTTTGAATTCGTGGTTGATTTTCACAACCTTGAAATCCATTGTCTTGTTCACAAACTGATCGTAGTCGCGAATTGGCTTCACGTCAATTTGAGAACCCGGAAGGAAAGCTTCAAGTCCAAATACATCAGCGATAAGACCACCTTTAGTACGACATTTAACGTATCCTTTGATGATTTCATCGTTTTCTTTCGCTTTGTTAACTTTCTCCCATGCGCTAAGTGTACGCGCTTTTTTGTGAGAAAGAACGAGCTGTCCTTCTTTATCTTCAAGACTTTCAACGTAAACATCTACTTTGTCACCAACCTTAAGATCAGGATCGTAACGGAATTCAGATGTTTGAACAATTCCTTCAGATTTGTAACCGATGTTGATTACAGCTTCTTTTTTACCGAGAGAAACGATTGTTCCTTCAACAACTTCGTGTTCTGCGATAGAAGTAAGCGTTTTGCTGTACTCTTCATCCATCTCAGAAACTTCATCTTCAGAGTAAATCTCTTTTTGCTTTCCGAGTTTACTCCAGTCGAAATCGTCTAATGGCTCAACCTTGTCGTAATCAACCGGTTCACTGTCAGATCCAGAAGCTTTAGCGTTGCCGCCTTTGTCTTCAGGTTCTGATTTTTCCGTTTCAGCATCCACGTCAACCTTCTCAGCTTTTTTCGCTTCGGTTTTTGTTTCAGCCTTTGGCTCAAATTTTTCAGTTGATTTTTCCTCAGCTTTAGAATCAGCTTTGGTTTCAGGAGTTTTAGAAGCAGACTCCTGTGCCGCTTCGGTTTTTGCTGCTTCTTTGTTTTCAGCAGCTTCTTTTTTCTCTTCTGCCATGAATGGCCTCGATTTGTATTGCAGTTTGCGGTATCTGCAAGTAATTTAACTTCAGCTGTTTCCGCATTAAACAGCCCCTTCCTTTTGGAAAGGAGGTGCAAAATTAGTGATTATTTATCCAGTTGCAAAATAAGTCACTGGAAATTAGGGCAAAATAAAAAGGCCGGGGGATCCGGCCTTTCTCTTATTCTTCTTCTGTTGAAATTTGATCTTTCTCGATAGGTTTCCTGAATACAAATCGGTCATCAAATTCATCGAGCACGGCTTTATCACCTGCCTGAATTTTATTAGCCAGTATCTCTTTCGAGAGTGTATTCAGTATCTCCTTTTGCATCAATCGCTTGATGGGGCGTGCACCAAATTGCGGATCGAATCCACGGCTGGCGAGTTTTTCCAACACCTCATCAGTTGCGGAGATGGTGATGTTTTGCTTTTTCACCCGGTTCTGAATGTGAGCAAATTGCAATTTCACTATATCGAGCACATCGCTTTTGCTGAGCGGTGTAAACATGATGGTTTCATCAATCCTGTTAAGGAACTCTGGCTTCAGGTTCTGACGAACATAAGCCAACAACTCGTTCTTCGTTTGTTCAAAGAGTTCTTCTTCATTCGTATCATTCAGGTTCTCAAAACTCTGCTTGATAATGTCAGAACCGAGGTTCGATGTCATGATAATGATCGTGTTCTTGAAGTTCGCGACACGACCTTTGTTATCAGTCAATCGGCCATCATCGAGTACCTGCAGCAAGATGTTGAACACATCTGGGTGTGCTTTTTCAATTTCATCTAGCAGCACTACTGAGTACGGTTTCCTGCGGACAGCCTCAGTGAGCTGACCACCTTCATCGTAGCCTACATATCCGGGAGGCGCTCCCACCAATCTGGATACAGCATGACGCTCCTGGTACTCACTCATATCGATTCGTGTAATGGCATTTTCAGTGTCGAATAAGAACTCGGCAAGTGCTTTGGCCAGCTCTGTTTTACCAACACCAGTCGTACCCAGGAACAGGAACGAACCAATTGGTCTATCCTCATCCTGTAATCCTGATCGTGATCTGCGAACCGCATCAGAAACAGCTTCGATTGCTTCCTCCTGACCAATTACACGTTTGTGCAATTCATCTTCGAGGTGGAGCAACTTTTCGCGTTCGCTTTGTAGCATTTTGCTCACCGGTACTCCAGACCATTTCGAAACTACCTCAGCAATATCCTCAGCATCTACTTCCTCTTTGATAAGAGCTGATCCTTTTTCGCGTAAATCTGCAACCTTAGACTCGTACTCTTTCAACTGCTCCTGAAGTTCATTGATTTTACCGTAGCGCAACTCGGCCACTTTACCAAAGTCGCCTTCACGCTCTGCCCGGTTTGCTTCTAGCTTGTATTTCTCAATGTCCTCCTTGACTTTTTGCAAGCCTTCAATCACTTCTTTCTCACTCTCCCATTGAGCTTTGAGTGAATTGCGCTCTTCGCTCAATTCTGAAATATCCTTCGATAATTTTTCGAGCTTCTTATCATCTTTTTCACGCTTGATTGCCTCGCGCTCAATTTCGAGCTGACGAATTTTACGTTCAACTTCATCGAGTTCAGCCGGCATCGAGTTGATTTCCATGCGCATCTTTGATGAAGCCTCATCGATTAAGTCGATCGCTTTATCCGGAAGGAAACGGTCAGTGATGTATCGCTCACTGAGTTCTACAGCTGAGATAATCGCCTCGTCTTTGATCCTTACCTTGTGGTGTGTTTCATATTTTTCCTTGATACCACGCAAGATGGAAATAGCATCATCAGTATTTGGCTCATCAACTACAATCGTTTGGAATCTTCTTTCAAGAGCTTTGTCTTTCTCAAAGTACTTTTGATACTCTCCTAAAGTTGTGGCACCTATTGCACGGAGCTCACCACGCGCCAATGCGGGTTTCAAAATGTTCGCTGCATCCATTGCGCCTTCGCCTCCACCGGCTCCGACCAATGTGTGGATTTCATCTATGAACAAAACGATATTTCCATCGCTCTTTGTCACTTCTTTTACCACAGCTTTGAGTCGCTCCTCAAATTCACCTTTGTACTTGGCACCGGCTACAAGCGCACCCATATCGAGTGAGAAAATCTCTTTAGACTTGAGGTTTTCAGGCACGTCACCATTCACAATACGATGTGCGATTCCTTCGGCAATAGCTGTTTTACCAACTCCCGGCTCACCGATTAAAATAGGGTTGTTTTTTGTTCTCCTGGACAAGATTTGAAGTACACGTCTAATTTCTTCGTCACGCCCGATTACGGGATCCAGTTTTCCGTTTTTAGCACGCTCATTCAGATGAATAGCGTATTTATTTAATGCATTATATGTTTCTTCAGCACTCTGACTTTTCACTTTTTCTCCTTTTCTAAGTTCGTTAATCGCTTTTTCAACATCAGTAGATTTCAATCCACTGTCCTTCATCATTGAAGCAACCTGGTCAGATCCGTTGAGCAATCCGAGGAATACGTGTTCAAGCGAAACGTATTCGTCTCCGTTTTTCTTCGCGAGGTCTGATGCTTTGTTCAGAGCTTTTCCTGCGTTCTGACTGAGATAAAGGCTGCCGCCTTCAACTTTGGGATAAGATTCTACAACCTTATCTATCGCTCTGCTGAAGGTGTCTTCATTGACTGCATTTTTTTTGAGTAAAAACGGTATTACGTTTTCGTCAACATCGAGCATGGCTTTCAGTAAATGCCCCGTTTCAACAGCCTGCTGGCCATTTCCCTGAGCCATTTGCTGTGCCTGCTGTACAGCTTCCTGTGCTTTTATTGTAAAGTTATTGAAGTTCATTTGACTTTTTTCTCTGATATTGTCAAATACGAGACCAATTGAGATTACAGGGATAGAAACGGTAAAAAAGTCAGTCAATTTGAAAAATGACAGACAAAAAGGCAGATCAGAACATAAAAAAGCGCCTGCTCAATATTGAACAGGCGCTCGATAAATATTGTGAAAAACGTTTAGACTTACATTGAAGCGGTTGCCGGTTCTGACTGTAAAGCGTGCTCAGGAATTTCACCAGTCAACGATTTGAGGAAAGTTGAAATGCTGGCTACCTGTTTTTCAGTTAAGTCTTTACCGAGTTGTGTTTTTCCCATGATCTTAATCGCTTCGTTAAGATCAGCAACGCTTCCATCGTGGAAATATGGAGCAGTTTTGTGAACGTTACGGAGTGATGGAACTTTGAAGAAATATTTATCACCTTCGTTTCCAGTAACATCAAAACGACCTTCATCTTTGTGCTCTGATCCGGTGTATTCCCAGTACGGACCTTCAACTAATCCGAATTTTTGATACATCTGACCGCCAAGCCCCGGTCCCATGTGACAAGTTGTACAACCGGTTTCGATGAAAGTTTGAAGTCCTTCTTTTTGTGCGCTGCTCAAAGCATCACTTTTTCCACCGAGATAATCATCAAAAGGAGCCGGAGTAGAGAGAGTCTTTTCAAACTCTGCAATAGCTTCAGCCATATTATCGAAGTTGATCGGTTTTTTGTCGTCAGGAAAAGCTTCAGCAAACATCTTTTTATACTCATCATTGTCGCCAAGTACACTTTCAACATCCGTTTTAGACTTCATCCCCATTTCAATTGGGTTGAGGACCGGACCTTTTGCCTGCTCTTTTAAATCTGCCGCTCTACCGTCCCAAAATTGTGCGATATGGAAATAAGCATTGTAAACACTTGGACTATTTCGCTCTCCTCGCGTACCATCATGACCGGGAGAAGTTGGCTCGTTATCCACTCCATAATTATCTAGCATGTGGCAAGAATTACAACTCATATCCCCCGACAGACTCACATCTGTTTCGTAGTAGAGTTTTTTACCGAGTTTAGCTATTGGTCTATCAAATGAAGCTGGTTTAGGCAATTGCTTGAAGTAAGCTTTAGCCTGTTTAGCTACCGGATCTGCTTCTTCCTTCTTTTTCGTTTCCGTCTTCGCTTTTTCTTCTTTTCCGCTTTCTTTTTGGTCAGAACCAGAGTTACAAGCAACTATTGTTGCTGTAATTATTGTAGCGCTTATTAATACTTTCTTCATGGATTGTCAGATTTTTGTCAAAAATAAAAAATCATAAACATATACCGATAATCATATTTAACTTTTGTCAATAAAGCTATAAGACATTTTAATAGAGTTCTAAATAGTTTTGAGTCAGCAAAATGTGATTGAAGAGTTGTAAAAAGGTTGAATTCTTCCATTAAAGAACTTGGGAAAGTAAAAATGTTGTTTACTTTTGCCATCCGTTTGACGGAAACGGGGTGTAGCGTAGCCCGGTCATCGCGCCTGCTTTGGGAGCAGGAGGTCGCAGGTTCGAATCCTGCCACCCCGACAAATAAAAGCCTGTTCGTGCCAACGAATGGGCTTTTTTATTGCTGAACATCTGTGCCACTACACAAGGGTTTAGGAATTAAAAAAGACCAGTAGCGCTGCGAAGCGAGCTCAGGGTTTTGTTTGCTAACACTTAAGGGGTAAAAGGATATTCAATCCTGCCACCCCGACAAACTCTTCACTGAGCTTCAAGCATTAAACCTCTTAATCGGTTGATTGAGAGGCTTTTTTTGTACTATCTGCATTCGAGCATGGCTAAATCAAACTGACGGTACTCCTTGTCTATTTTCTCAGAACTTCACCTAACAGATGATATAAATAGATATTATGAACTGTACTGTTCTTTTACTTTATCACGTAGAATTTTATCGAGCTCATCATCAACTTCCAGTTCGATGAGAATTTTTCTGCTGCTTTTTTTATCGTACGGAACCTGCTCATCATTGAGTGTTGAAGTTTCAACTTCATCATCGATAAAGTCATCGACAAAATACTTAAATGAGACATTGAGAATCGAGGATAACTGCAAAAGTCGATCAACAGTAATCTTCACCTTTCCGGCTTCGAGTCTTTGATAGGATGTTACACTTGTGTCGAGCTTATCGGCAACATACTCCTGGGAGAATCCTCTGTCGTTGCGAACTTTCTTTAATCTTTCAATTAATAAATCACTCGGGCTTTCATTTTTCGAACCCATAAAAAGTCATTTTTCGCAAATCTATAGCTACACCGATCAGTATACTACACCTTATTTCGCATATTTATGCTATTTTTGAGTCAATTAATTACTCTAAAAACGAACAAAAACACACAATAACGCAATAAAAGAGAAGAGGAATACTGAAAAATTGATTTATGAAGTCAAGCGAAAATAGAATAAAAAACTATTTAACAACCTTTTTTAATAACGGCAAACACAAAAAACATCAACTCCCAATGTTGTGGCGAGATATTCAGCCAATGAACATGCAAAAACCGCACATTAAACGAGGTGGATAGTTAAATAACAATTCCTCAAATATTCACTACAAAACCAACCGAATTTATGCTAATCGAAGCTGATTCCAAATGGCACGAAGTTATAAGAGAGGCTCTGAAAGAATATCTGGAGCTACTGAATAACAATCAAGATCGTGATGACCTGTCACTACTTGAACTTCACCGCAACTTAAAGAAAAAACAAAAAGTCACTGAAATACTGCATCGCATGCAAGTGGGCGATAATGTAATTCTCGAAATCCGTTCAAAATGAAAAAATCAAATAATAAATCTCTTCGCGTTCGCTTTGGTTGCAACTATTTAGGTTTTCATAAATGGGCAATTATTGATAAGACTAAACCAAACAAAGAACCTTATTCAAGAATATGTCAGTATTGCGAAAAAAGGGAAGTAATACACAATGGAGTTGTTTTAATAATTGATCAGGGGAGTTAGCTGCTATAAAAAAGCCGCTGCAAAATTTGCAGCGGCTTTTATTCTCTGATAAAGAAAGTAAGTGTGGGGTACTATTCAGACTACTCTATTACAACTTTAGTGTGTAATACCTCTCCATTAGATAACGTCACATAGCAGAAATACATTCCTGTATTGAGATTACTTGTGCTCATCGGGAACTTGTGACTACCGGCACCTTGCTCACCGGCATTTTTTTCGATTACCACACGTCCGTTGATATCGAACATTCTTATTTGCACTTGCTGCTTTTCTGATAAGTTGAGTGCGATGTTCACATTATCACTTGTTGGATTAGGGTAAACCTTGAAGTTGTATTGATCATCAACATCTGTTTCATCATTTCCAAGACTTCTCTTTCCACTACTGTCATCCTGTGGTTTTCCTTCACATGGAACTTCGAGTTCAATACAGATGCGTTTTGAGCAACATCTTCCGTCTGGGCCTTCAGCTATAACAGTAACACAAACTTGATAACCGCCAGCTTGAGTATAAATGTGCTCAACTTCTTCACCTGTTAAAGTTGTTCCATCTCCTAATGTCCAAATGTAACCGATGATCTCTGTGTTTGAATTCACATTGAGTGAGAATTCATACTCACAACATTCGTCAAAATCTACCAGTATTTCTCCATCAATTTGACACTCTTCAGGACAAGGCTCTTTTATTTCTATTTCAAGACATTCTTTAACTGTACAGCATTCTTGTGTCTCTGTATTGTAATAAGTAACCTCAACGCAAACCTGATATGCTCCTGGAGCATCATAGTAATGAGTTGGTGAAACTTCATTGGAGCTGTAACCATCACCAAATGTCCATTCTGCGCTGAGTAGAACCCACGGATTACTAGGACTGTTGAGTAAATTAAATGTTGCTTTACAATTTTTTATTTCAGGTTTGATTTCCAGTTTTTCTTCACATGGATCTGGCTCTGATGGTGTAGTTGTTGTATCACAGTTTGCAAAATCAGCTCCTGTTACAGTACCTACTGTAACATCTATATTATGTTGTCCTGATGATGGGTAAGTCTGAACATAACCCGGTTGGTTAATCTCACCAACATAATAATTACCGGCAGGGATATCCAGGAAGCAATAATTACCGAGTGAATCCGTAATTGTAGTATCAATAGGGTTATTGAGGCTGTCGTACAAGATAATTTCAAAACCATCTAATGTTGGATCACCAGCATAGGAACTGTCACAGTTTTGATCAAGATACTTAACTCCGCAAATACTACCGTTTGGATTACAACAATTTTGATCTAGAGGGCTTCCACCTGTCATGTAACCTTCAAGGCTAATTCCCATTGCCACTCCAGAAATATTTCTCATATCTAGCCTCAGACAGTGTGTTCCTGATGTTAATGAAATGGCAGTATCAACGATAATCCTGTTTCCATACTGAAAATGATAACCTGAATCTCCAGCTGCAAGCAGATTATTGTCAAGATAAACATAACCATAATCATCGGCTACAACTTCAAAATTAAAGTACACCGTAGTGTCCTGACAGATACAAAAACAGTTCTCAAAGCTGTAAGGATCATCAGGAACAGGGTTATTTGTATTGTAAGAATTATCATTAAAGGCCGAGATCCACTGAGAATTCGGGAAATTATGCCATGCACTGTTCGGACTAATAACATAACTTGGAGACGGTAAAGTCAATCCTGAAGAACTGGGAACATTAGTTAATCTCCAGTAATTATCATAATCTCCATAACTATACTGACTATTAGTCGTGTGATCATAACCAGTATTGAGTATTAAAGTATCAACGATACACCCTGAACTACTACAGCTGGGTGATTGTGCAATACTGACATAGCTCAGCATCGACATTAAGACTAATAAGCCTAAAGTTTTAAGTGTTTTCATAATGCAATAATTTATTGTTTTAATGATGTAAAACTAAAGGCTTATGAAGTCGGATAATCGCCAATGAAAAAAGTATTTTTACTAATGAAGAGCTAGTAAAAACCGCCACTTTTATGAAACTTTAATCTGATAACAGGTTATATGGCATTATTTTATATCAAGATTTGTTAATTATATATAAATTACTTTAACTTAGTAGTCCCTTTAATTACTAATACCCTAATACCGCGAACATGACAATTCAAGCTACTGACCCTAAAGTTCTGTGTATTAGCACAGGCGAATTTCAGACTTTTGGTATAACAAACCTTTGTCAATCATCTGTCGAATTTGAAACCTGGATAGAAACTGATCACCTTCCTGATTTATCTGGCTTCTCAGATATCATTATATTCTTAAGTGGTTTCACTAAACAACAAGTAAATAACTTTTTCATTCTTTTAAATGATGCTAAAGCAATTAAAAAGACAATCGCTTGTTATAACTCAAATGATACTCTAGAATGTTATCTTGCTTTTAAACATGGTGTTCAAAGATTTATTAACTCTTCATCATCTATTAGTGAACTGAAAATTGATATTGATCATTGTATCGGTCATAAATCAATGAGAACCTACTATCCAAAAGGGTTTATTGACAGAATAATAGCGACAAAGCAAAAAAACCTTGAAGGTGTGCTAGTTGCTGAACTAAAGAGCATTGAAAAAGAAATCATTTCGCTATTATGGAAAGGTGAAACGAATGATGAAATTGCTGATAGACTATCTCTTTCTGTGAGGTCAATTGAAAGATATAGATCTCGTCTATTGAAGAAAACAAGATCAGACAATATTCTCGGGCTTATGCGTAAGATGCTTGAGGAAGGAGTGCTAACTGTATAACTTATTTTTATATATGTTTCTCAGAATCACATCATTTATATGTATCCTAATGATTTGTCTTTTGACTGGATGCAGCTCTTACAACGTCAAAGAAGACATCAATTATAACCTTTTGCGGATACGTACCGATTCCGGCACTATTCACACTTCCTATACTGATAAAAGTACAGGTACCATCAACTGCAAGGACTATTACTGGATGAAGGCGCGCGAAATACACAAATCTGAAGGAGATTACTCAGGTAAACTCCTTGACGGTGAATACACTTCTCATTACTTCGAGGGTAACCTCAGGGAAAAAGGAGAGTTCGAAAAAGGGCTGAAAGTGGGGGAATGGAAAGTTTGGTATCAAAATGGTGAACTGCACAAGATCGAAAATTTTAAAAAGGGATTGAAAAACGGGTCTACTATCATTTACAAGTCAGATACCGTGATAAGCACTCCATTTAAAAACGGGTTAAAGCATGGTTGGTCAAAGAAGTATCATAATGATACACTTATAGCAGAAATCTATTACTCAAACGGAATCATTCAACCAGAAAAAGAACGTTTTTTTAAATCTCTGTTTAAAGCAGATCCCGAAAAAACAAAAGAACGTGAACAAAAAAGAGAACTGAGGAAACAGAAGCGTGAACTCAAGAAGCAGGAAAACGATACCACATTCTTTAAACGAGTAAAACTCTTTTTCAAAAAGGATGAGAAGAAAGAGAAAAACGATGCATGTGAATGAAGTTTTACAACAAAAAACTCAGGTCGTCAGCTATTTTACAGAGCTTGTTGATAGCAACCCTTGTATTTGCTCTGCTTTCTGCCATTCTCCTTTTTTTCGATAAACAGCAAACGGTCAATTCTAAAATTGAACAAAACATTCTTATCAACCACGAATTTCAAAATATGGTTGAATTCTCAAAGTCTCCGATAAGTGAATCTGACAACTCTTCCTGGAAACCCCAATCTATTGCATCGTCTTTATTATCTGTTAAAAACTTCGGACTACTCAATGTCTATACCGGCTACATCAAAACTGAACAGGATACCTTTTACAAAGGATGGGCTATCGGTTATGCAGACAAACACTGGCCGGCAATTTACCTGGCCGGTAATTTTGATGAACTCAAATACACTGGCAAGGCTGAAATATTCGGTGAAGCTTTTCTCCCTAGTAAAAGCGTAAAAGAGGTTTACATTGAGGGGAAGTCATCAACTGTTCAGGATTTTCTCAAGTCGAAACCGAAACAGAGTGATCGCGACTTTCCTAAAGAGATCAAAGAAACGATCACAAACATTCGAAACACAGCAAAGAGACTCACGGGATTCGGCAATACCAGACTTTTATCTGAATTCAATTCTGATACAATAAGGAACTCATTCAGGTCAAATCCACTGATTATTCAAATCGATCAGCCTCTCTCCCGCCCCTCCGTTTTTGAGGGAAATATTATTCTGAAATCAAACACTCCGCTGTCGATACCGTCCAGCATTACCATAAATAGCGGAATCGTGGCAGCACCCGAGATCAGACTCGAAGCCGGCTTTAAGGGCTCCGGACAGTTTTGGGCAACCGATTCGCTCTTCATCTCCTCAATGGCTCAGTTGAACTATCCTTCACACATTGTCGTTACGGGTGAAAACGGATACGCTGAGATTGATGAGGGTTCTGAATATAACGGTGAAATCTTCCTGACTGAAAAAAAATCGTTTATCAAAATAGGAGACAAAAGCACAGTTAAAGGAAATATCATCACAAACGGTGACATCCAACTGCAGGGAGAAGTACAGGGCAGTGTTTTTGCCCAGCGCTTTTACTTAAAAACTCCCACGGGTGTTTACACGAATACCTTGATGGACGGAATAATCAACCACGACATGCATCAAAAAGACTTCCTCTCCGTCACGATGAAAGGAAGTCAAAAAGGAAAGGTAATGAAATGGTTAAACTAAGAGCTGTCAGCATACTCGAAGTTGTGATTGCTACCAGTTTAATCGTACTGGTGGCCCTCCTTGCTTTTTCCACATTTGGAAAACTCACCTCTTTGAACAGCAGGTTAACCCGATCAGAGTTGAGCTTTATTTCCGTTTCATACTGCAACAAATCAACCCGAGAGTTGGAAAACCTCTCGTCTGATAAAGTTGAAGTATCCTACAAAAACAAAAAAATCCATTTAACTTTCGAAAAACTGAACCCAGGTCTGATGAAAATATGTGCTTCCACAACTGATCATGATCTGCAAGTCTGCAACCTGAAACAACTGGAAGATCATGAAGAGTAAACTCAAAGCATTTACGATTCTGGAACTCATGATCGTGATGGCTGTTATATCCATCGTGGCATTACTGGGAGCCTTTGTGTATCAACAGAGTAATAACTTCCTCCTGAATATTGAACATCAATCGATCACCAAATACGACCAACTTCAGGGTTTACATGTCCTGCAATCAGATATTGAATCTTCAAAAGAGATCAACAAGTCAACCTCATCACTGGTGATGAAAAAAACAGGTGAAGTAATCAACTATGAGCTGAAACCCGGGTTCACTGTCAGAACCACGAGCAATTCACCCGGTAGTGACACGCTCACTTTTTCAGTTCAAAACACCGGGTATCAAAAAAACACGAAACTGGTAAACGCTATTGAGGTTCAGTTCCCGCAATCAAAATACCCATTTATTTTAAAGAAACAGTACTCAGCTACTCAATTGATCAATTATGCCGATAGAACTCAAAGCAAATACTAAAGTTCAGGCTAAGTCCTCATCAAAAACAGGAAGCGGAATACTCGCTGCCCTGAAAAAGGACAGTTTTGGCAAAAAATATAAGATTCGTTTTTACAAAGAGTTTCACTCACTGCTCAAGGCGGGAGTCGACATGAATACGCTCCTTGAAATGATCACGGTCAACACCAAAAAGAAGGATAAATACGCTAAGGTGTTGTCAGAAATCAAACAGAGTGTACTCAAAGGAAATTCACTTGCAGAGGCTGTTGAACAAACAGGGCACTTTTCAAAATTTGAGTCATCCAGCATAAAGGCCGGTGAGGAGAGCGGACAACTGGAAGCTGTTTTTGGCGATCTCCTGTATTTCTATGAGTTCAATGCCAAAATACAGAAGACGATCATCGGTTCCATGTCTTACCCTTTGTTACTGATCGTTGTTTCAACGGGTATTTTATTCTTCATGGTAAATGTTGTGGTTCCCATGTTTGGCGGACTGTACGAAAGACTGGGATCTGAACTGCCACAAATCACACAACATATCATTGCGATCAGTGACACTGTTCAGAATCAATATTTGTACTGGTTGATGGCTGTACTCATCCTGATCCTCGTTTTCATGCAGCTATGGAAAAAGGATTCCTTCAGGATCAGGGTTGAAAGTATCCTGATCAGAGTGCCTTTCTTTGGATCATTCTACATCAAATCAGTAAAAAGCCGATTCAGCAGTGTTCTGTTTTTCCTGTTAAAAGCGAATGTCAACTTACTGGAGGCACTCAACCTCGCTCAAAACTCGATGAACACCAAATACATTTCTTCAAAAGTGGGTGAAGCTTCAGAAAAAATCGCTCATGGTAGTTCTCTGAAAAAATCGTTGGAAAACACGGAGATGTTCAGTGAATCGGAACTGATGTATATCGAGATCTCTGAGGAGACGAATCAACTTCACCAGGCCTTTGAACGCATCTCGAGCCAGGTGCGTGAAGATCTCGAATCCCAGGCCTCAATAGTGGGAAAGATCCTGGAACCTATCCTCATTACATTTGTAGCTATCGTAATCGGGACGATACTTGTCGCGATGTACATGCCATTGTTCTCGCTCTCTATCGGGAGTTGATGACCAGCGTTTTTGACTCTCCACCGGAACTTCGCTTTAAAATCAAAGTATCCTGATGGAGTTCATCAATGTAAATACCAGCTGTGAGACTATCACCTATTGAGTAAATATTCTGCTTTTCACCTATGGTCAACAACACCTGTGTCCTGTTATCTGATCTGTTTTCCATTTTTCCCACAAAGACAATATCAGGCCAATTGAATTTAGACTTTGGTATATTTTGGTTGCTCTGCTGAATGACCTGCTGTGTTTTTTGAGGTTCTTTCTTTTTTTGAACCGTGTATTTCCTCCTGGTGTAAGGGCTCCCTTTTAAAAACGGATCATCGTAATTCAGCTTCAATTGAGCTTCATCGATTGAATCGGGCTCGGTTTTGTGTTCGCTGTAGTTGGTTTGAGTTGAAACAACAGGTTCATCAGGGTTTAGCATATCGTAAATGATATAGGCAATATATCCCCAAACTCCTGCAACTACAGGAATGAGTATAAACGTCAAATATTTCTTCTTTTTGGGCTTACTCATTGAACCATAAATTCTCTTATCTCATTAGCCTGCGAAACATTTCCTGCATTATCAAAGGATTTCACTGTCCAGTAATAAGTACCATTACTCAGTGAGTCAGAGTAAGAGTTCGAATCAGAATAAACTTTTTGAAGCACCTGGTTAAGCTGGCCATCACTTCCAATAATCAATGAATCGTATTCTGAGTTAGAATTCCACGTTAAAGTGACATTGGGGTTCACAATATCTCCGTCATTTGGACTTGTCAACTGCGGTACGGTAGGCGGAGTGCGATCAATGGTAAAGGTTCTCGTTGAAAAGGCAGATTTTGAAATTTGATTTTCAGCACTCACCCCCCATGTGTAATCACCTTCAGGTAATGAATCAGAATAATTGAACTGAAGAGTATTGACTTCTTCATCCTGCACGACCCTGACGCCTCCGTCAAAGTTATTTCCCTCTACAAGCCTGAACACGTAGTAATTTGCATTGTAAACTTCACTCCAACGAAATTCCCCCGGACCTTCTCTCATCACCGAATTATCAGGCGGACTGGTCAAAAACACAGTCGTATTGCTCAGGTTGAGTGAGCTGTCAATGATAATTGTCCTTGTAGCGTAAGGAGTTTCGTAACTTCCGTTCTTTGCCCTTACACGCCACTGGTAAACGCCTGGTGTAAAAGAATACTC
The DNA here is from genome assembly GCF_008806325.1 of Salibacter halophilus. Classification (GTDB taxonomy): domain Bacteria; phylum Bacteroidota; class Bacteroidia; order Flavobacteriales_G; family Salibacteraceae; genus Salibacter; species Salibacter halophilus. The sequence continues at coordinate 11,589 of NZ_WACR01000013.1, read as the reverse complement.
GTAGCGATAATCATTTATTGTTGTATCCAGCTCAAACCTTCTCACCTGTTTGAATGAGGGAGAAACAATTTGCAACTGATACTCACTTGCACCGTCAATTTCGTTCCAGATGAAAAACTGGCTGCTCTCTTCAGTTCGCAAACTGTCTGCAGGTGCAATAATGGACACACGCTCATCACTGATATCCTTTTCAATAATATCATCACAGCTGCTAAGCAGGCCTATCACGAGCAGAACAGACAAATAATCAATCCTTAACTCTTTGAAAATACAGTTTACAGTAAAGCTCATTTTTTCGCTTTTTAAAGTTTCTTTGTTTGTACAGGTGCACACTTTTAGGTGAAATTTTTCCGTTGAAATACAGGCTGTCTAAAATTCCCAAATGACTCTTAAACGGTCCTTCCAGCACAAAAACATTCGTTTCAATATTCAGGTCATCACTCGAGTAAAAGTGAACTTCAGGAATTTGAGCAACTTCCAATCCCGGCAACTTCTCTCCTTTCATGGAAATATAAGTCAATATAGAGTTACGGTCAGAACCGATGGTAGCCGTATCCTTGAGGCGGGATTGCATCCGGAGCAACTCATTTTCTTTTGACTTGAGGCTGGCCAACTCCGTTTTCCGCTTTTCCAGTTTATCGATTGACGAGCTAACTGCAACAGTTTTAGAAATCGCCAACGGATAAATCAGGATCAGCAGTAGTATGCTTCCCGCTATCAGTAAATAATATTTCTGCTGCGAATTCAAATTCATACCGAAACATTCAGTTTGATCTTAAACACTGATCTTTCAACTCCTGATTTTTTTCCATAATTCAGGATTGATTTCCCTTTAATCCAGTCGTGTTGATCCAGTTTCTTGTACCATTTTTCAAAATCAGTTACATCAGCTACCAACCCTTCAACCACGATATTGTCAACGTCAGCCTTCATCGGATCTGACAGTTGCATTTCATCATTGTCCATCGGGTAAGCGTTTAAGCTTTCCAGTTGGATTTCCCCGGGAATATCCTGTGCCAGTAGATCGAAGTAATAAGACCACCTAACAGACTGTCCCGTGTTTCCCAACAGTGATTTTTGAGTCGTAATTGCTTTCTCTATCTCCTCGAGTCTTTCAGCATCTTTCTCTAATAACTGCACCTCAGCATTGAGTGTTTCTCTCTCGCCCTGTAAATGTTGTTGCACGCCAAAGTTCACCAACAAGATAAAGAAAAAAGTAAAAATCATTACAGGTGCCAGTGTCTTAAACCGCTGACTGTAAATCAAATCATTTAGCAATTCCTCATTCTCAGATCCCTTTACCGGGATTGCTTTTTGGGGTGACAGAATGTTCATCAAAACGGCTCCGAAAACGTTCAGGAAAATGCTTTCAACTTCAAACTGATCAATTTGATAGCTTTTTATCGTTCCCTCTGTACCAACTGTAACTTCTTCTCTAACCGGATTTATGGTATACGGATTGGCAACGATTTTATCATCAGATTTTACGAGATCACTATTCACCAACTGAACTGCTGAAGGGCCCAAATAAACTGATTTTACCAGTATGTTTTCATTCAGCAACTCCTCCACCACAGCGTTCACTGTTTCTTTTCTAGCTATGCTCCAAACATGCTTTGAACCAAAGCTGAAATGCTGGATAAAAAACTCATCGACAGAGATCGTGGGGAAAACATCCTCCACTCTTTCCTCGTAACCGGTTTTGGCTAAAATTCCCTTACCACTCAAATGGAGTACAATACTCCTTCCCTTAAAATGATCTGTTACTTCAGTAATTGAAGGCACACTTATTGTTTCATCAACTGAGAGGTTGCCCTCTTTTACTGATGATTTAAAGAGATGGAACGTACGCTCTTCATTTCCCAGCTCAATACTTAAACCGAGCTCCTTTCGCTTGAGAAACTTTTCTTTTAAATCAGATAGCGCCATACCAACACTAATAGATTACTCGAGGTCTGATGAAAATATTCAACCTCGTTTTATTATTGTTCTTTGACTGCTTGCCAAAGATCCACTTCAAAACCGGAACTTTTGATAAGAATGGAAGCCCGCTTCCTGAACGTTCCACCGATTTTTCTTCCAATCCGCCAAGCATAATCATTTCTCCGTTTCTCACCCTGATGTAGGATTTAAAATTCCGTGTCACTTTACCTGGTGGAGCTGTTTCTGAAATCCGTGCTGTAAAATCTGATTGCTGAACCTCAATTTCAAGCGTAACATTATCATCACTTGACACAATCGGTTTTATGTTGAGCGATAGATCAGCATTTACGGCTTTATATGTTTGCGATTGCTGCTGTACCGGATTTTGAGTTCCCACTAAGTCATTTTGTACTTCAAGATAGTATTCGGTATTCCCGATTTTGAGATCGGCTTCATGTCCGTTTAGTGTCGCTAGCATTGGTGTGGAACGCATTTTCAGTACTCCGTTTGCTTCCAGAGCCTGGATACTTGCATAAAAATTAGGCGTAACTTTTCCCAGGTTCACAAACCCGAATCCATTAAAGCTGTTGATTAACTGATTGATTGTTGTGCTGGATAGTTCCATGTCAATACCGGGACTCAGTTTTCCTGATGTTTGTTGAACAACATCACCTCCAAGCCTGAGATCAACACCTCCCTGTAATGTTGAATTACGGGTAACATCAACAATCATCACTTCAATCTTAACAACCGGCACAACCTGATCGACAGAAGCTAAAAAGGTTTTAAGCTCCCTGATATTGGGTCTTGACCCACTAAGGATCAACCCGTTTAGCTCAGTAAATTCTTTTATGTCTACTCCCTTTTTTAGCTCCTGGGGAACAAAATCTAAGATAGACTCTATTGTGCGGTTTTGTAACCTCACCAATTCTGTTGTTCTCAGAATCTCATGATCCCGCTTACCGATGAGATAGACTCCTTCAGTGAACTTAAATGTGTATTCTGTGCCGTGCAATAAATACTCGACAAAATCTTCGTATGTAACATTATCAATGTAAGTTGAGATTTTGCCTTTAGGTTCAGTGTAGAGAAAATACCTGGCTTCACATTTTTGTGAAACCTTGTCGAGTATTGTTTTCAACTCAACTTCATTAGCTACAACTGTAAGCCTGTCGTCTTCCAGCTCAATCTCAAGACCTTTTACCAGTTCTATCTCTTCTCTGCCTCCTCTTTCATCAGTGTTTTGTTGGGCAGTCCTTTCGTTCTCTTCCTGGCCTTTTTCTGTGATGAAAAAGTAGTTATCTGCCTTTTTTTCAACTTTCAAGTCGTTTGATTCAGCCATCATAATAATGGCATTTTCAAATGGTCTGTTCTTGATGAAAGCATTGACTCTCCTGTCTTTTACTGCGGGATCAGCGAGTACGTTAAGACCTGATTGATCTGTGATTTTTCTTATCACTTTAGCCAGTGTATCATTCTTGAGATCCAGACTGAGAAAGGAATTGAGGTTGTTGAAGTTCACATCAGGCTCCCTGATAACCGGCTTTTTTTCTTTTTCCGGCAATTGCCTGAACGCTAATATAGAACCATAAACATCTGCATCGAGACGATATTTTTCACTGAGAAAAATAAGGACGTCTTTCACGACTGCGTTATTGAAGTTATTCGATACTCTTATATCGAGATTTTGATCAACTGAAATATTGAGATCGTGGTTTTCAGCTATCCCTCTCAAAAACTCGTGAATGGTAGCTCCACTCACGCTGAACTCTACTTTTTCTTCCAATCCGGGAAACTCTGCAGAAAGTGAATCCAGCGTGTTACGCAGGGTGTCAATCCGGTTCTGACCATTAGCCTGAAGAGCCAAAATGCTCATCAGGAAACCGAAGACTGTCATTAATATGATGTTGTTTGTTCGCATAAACTAATCTTGTATTAGCAGTGGATATACTTCTTCGAGAGAAGTTGTCCCATGTGTGTAGTGATACCAGGCTTGTTCAGAAAGTGATTTAAAATGGTCAGCAGATTCCCTGATTTTATCAGGGTCAGATCCCTTGCGGATTTCGGTCGATATAGCACTGCTGATGGCAACTAATTCATAAATGGCCAGTCGACCGCTGTAGCCGGTGTAATGACATTCCTGACACCCTACCGGTTTATATATTTCGTGATCGTTTTTAACTGAATAACCCTCAGGTGGTTTGACCTGGCTCAAATCATCCTGTTTTTGCTTGCAGTGCGGACAGAGCTTACGCAGCAATCTTTGAGCTGCGCTGAGGTTGAGCGTTGAGGACAATAAAAATGTAGGTACCCCCATATCGATAAGCCTGTTGATTGTATCGATAGAAGAGTTTGTGTGAATGGTAGACAATACCAGGTGACCTGTCAGCGCTGCCCTGATCGCCATTTGGGCTGTTTCGCCATCACGGATCTCACCGAGCATTATCACATCGGGGTCCTGCCGCAAAAATGACCTCAATGCTTTGGCGAATGTCAACCCGATATCGGCCTTGACCTGTACCTGGTTGATTCCTTCCAGTGTGTATTCAATTGGATCTTCAACTGTGCAGATGTTGCGATCTATCTTGTTGAGCTCTTTCAGCGTGGCGTAAAGTGTAGTTGTTTTCCCCGAACCGGTTGGACCTGATATTAAGATGATTCCGTTAGGTCTTTTCAGTATTTCGCTGTATGTTCTATACTGATCATCGTTCATTCCCAACCTCAATAGCTCTACGTGATCGGCATCATTCTGAAGGAGACGTAAAACCACTTTTTCTCCGTGGAGCGTTGGCAAAACAGATACTCTGAATTCAAACTCTTTGCCGTGGTTCTTCCATCTCAACCGACCGTCCTGCGGTAATCTTTTCTCAGAAATGTCGAGATTGGATCTGATCTTCAATTTGTTGAGCAAGGGAGGGTAATTCACTTTACTGATCGTGAATTTTTCCACGAGGTGACCGTCTATACGGTACCTCACCCGGCATCTTTTGTCGTAAGGCTCTATATGAATATCTGAACTGTCTAACTCTGTAGAAAGGGATAACAATTCATCCAAAAAATCAGCGCTGTTTCCTTTGAGAACTTTCGCTTGATCCCTGCGCTTCCTGTAATTGGAATGAAGAAGATGATTGAATGTTTCTTTATCGATGATCTCAAAATCGATCGACTTTCCTAAAACAAGTTCTAGTTCATCTTTATTCTGAATAGCCTTGCTGTTTTCAAAGGTGAGCAAAGACAAGACTTCTCCCTCACTTGAATTTGGGACTATTTCATACTGATGAGCCTGATCTGATGAGATCAATTGCAATAAGCTTGTCTTTATTTCAAATTCACTTTCAATCATTGGGCAAGTGGTATTAAAAGAGGATTTGAATTAGGAGATAAGAATACAGCAAATAACAACCACACAAACAAAGTCCCGGAGTGAATACCTGCAAGCGGAATACTGTTTCGTGTCAGTTTTGCCTGTTTTAATAACAAAAGCAAGAGACCGGCTATATTTCCAAATACTATAAGAGTAACTAGGCTAACCGGAGACATGACGGTACAAAGCGAAAGATGAAAAACAACATCTCCCGCTCCTATAAATGACTGAAATCTGGTTTGCTTTATCTTGCTTTTTAAAAGAAAATAGAGATAGACAACTGCATAAAGTACTGTAATCAATGCGAGATTATAAAGTGTGGTTTCAATGTTATTGGCAGAATCACTTATCAAATACACCACTCCTGTTATCCCCGGTAGTAACAACCAAAGTACTTCAACTGCACGGTCTTTCAAGTCCTGGTAAAGAATCATGAAGAGTGCAATCCCCAATACTATGTAGAGAATGGTATTCAATCTTTAGTTACTTCTTCTAAGTTCTTATCCTCATCAATTTCCCAAACGTTGTACTGCCCGTCACCATCAAAATCGACAACAGCAGTTGCCCTTGCCGTGTAACCTGTGTTTGAAGCCTCCACAATTTCAATTTTGTAATTGGCTTTCCCCCCTTCAGTTGTAAGTTTTTCCTGTTGAAACCCTACAGATTCAAGCGTCTTGCCATACTTTGACTTTTCGTAGAAATGAGTTTTTTGCATCATATGCAGGGCATTCAATTGTAGCTCAGCTTCTTTTCCTTTGGCTTTAGAGATAATAGAAGTGAAATTTGGAAGCGCCAATAACACCAGTATGCCTACTATAGCTAAAACAAGCAACACTTCCATCAAGGTCCACGCAGCCAACTTAGATTTTGATGTTTTACAATTAAAAGTTCCGGTATGAATAGGGTTGTTGAATTTCATGATTAGGTGTTTATATTGAAGAGCTCCAAATATAACCCTAAACACTGTCGGGTTTTTCGCAATTTACCTGCGTAAAACACGACACTTAATAACTAAAAAAGGGCCCGGAGGCCCTTTTCTAATTAATCAATGTAAAACTAATCTCTTACTTCTTTTGGAAAGAGAAAGATTCGTTTACATCAAAGCCGTTAATCTTCATGATATACATTCCTTCAGGAAGTTCAGAAACATCAACTATAGCTTTGTTCTTTGAGGTGCTTTCGAGTGTACCTGATTGTACTTCAACTCCGCGCACATCAAATATTGTATAACGCTTATTGTATAAAGTTGAACTCTCAACTTTATCGAGTAATTCTATATTCATCATATCGTTTACAGGATTTGGAAATAAGCTCACCTTATCTCCTGTTCTAACATCATCTGTGAAATCTCTTTCCGAGTCTGACGGATTGAATCCGGTAGATTCATTTTTCATCATCGCTTTTACTTCTTCACAACCCGGAATTTCAATACATCTCTCGATAATGCAGCATTCTTCAGGGCTATCCAATACAACCCTCAAGCAAACTTGTTGTGCCCCTGGAACCTGGTAAACATGAGTCGGATTCGCTTCTGTGCTTGTTGTACCGTCTCCAAAGTCCCATTGATATCCAATTACCGGATAGTAATTTCCAAAGATATTAGCACTAAAAGTATAAGCACATGAATCACAAACCGTTGTCCTTTCATAGTTTAATTCTATATCACCTTCACAACCTTCAGGACACTCTTCGTTGATTTCTATCTCAGTACAGTAAATATCAGTACAGCATTCTCCGTCTTTAATGGCTGTTACTTCAAGACAAACCTGATATACTCCCGGCTGATCATAGAAATAAACAGGGTTTTCTTCATTTGATGAGGTTCCATCACCAAAAGTCCATTTGTAACCGACAATTTCAGTTGATGAATTTCCGGGTGCAGAAAAGTTCGTGAATGAAACTTTACACATGTCTATTTGCGGTTCAAAGCCTGCATTCACTTCACAGATTTCCGGCTCAGGTGTAGTATCCTGTTCAATACTACAGAAATAAAATTCGTCAAAAGCTATACCGGCACCACGATCAGGGTGACCTATATATGTAAATTTCAAATAATCGATTGGATTATTCAATTGAAACTCCCAGTACTTTGCCGTTCCATCGTCAGCAGAATTGTAATAGCCTGGTGAAGAAAAACCTGGAACATTAGGACAAACTCCACAATTACTCCAGTCGTCTGAAAGAATGTAAATAGTATCTTCAGCAATATTTGGGTTTGTTGTAAAAGCCTCTAATCTCCAGCCTTCCTGAAAGTTACTGTTTCCATCAACATCAAGTAAAAAACCAGATGCACTGTCGCAAACAGTACAATCTTCATCGTAATCAATGACAAGCGGCTTTGGATTTTGAGTAGGACCAGCATCAACGTCTGTAAGTAAGTAACACCCTTCATCCAAAGGAGAACTTATAGGAGCATCATCGTCTGTCGATATATTATTACATACGGTCCCTTTTGAAGTACTATAAGTATTATATGCAACTACAAAAGCCGTTCTGGGTGCTCCAACTTGTGAGTAAATAGGTAAAGTAGAACTATTGATTGAATCATGAAAGAACTCGATACAATAATTGTTGTAAAAGTAATTATTGTCGATTGAGTTTGTTTCAACCGGAGCATGTCCGTTAATATCCTCAAAATCGACAAGATTATTCGATGTTTGTGACATTCCTGCGAAGCTCACAGCCAACGCAAAAACACTTACTGCTAATTTTTTCATAGAATTTTAGATTTTAGATTAACACTTTATTCTCATGGTCAGATCCAAATATGAATCCTCGACAGCTAACTAAATTGCTAAAAATCAAAGCGAAATAACCGCCAACAGTAAATGTATTTTTACGAGGGGGTCTGTCGTTTTACGACATTGAATTCTAGAAATAACCGACAAAACTTCTTTGCATTATTGCATGAACAACCGTCAGTTATTACTATGAGAAAACAGTATGATACAGCTCTACCCTTAATCTGTTCAATGGGTAAAGAGCATTTAATTCCTGAAGAGTTACACAGTCAAATACCCAGTTCAACAATCAACGATTGGAAAAACCGCAACTACCACTCTCACTATTTTGGTTCTGAAATGAACACAATGCTCAAAGAAGTGATCGACCATTATGCTCTATTAAATGAGCATAGAAATCTCAAAAAAGTATTATTTGCAATAAAAAGAGTATGGATCCAAAGTAGCAAAATTATTATGCCTGTAGTTTACAAAATGAAAGAATATGAAGATTTCTTTATTGACAAAATCCAGTACATGATAGAGTTTTTCCCAGGAAACACAAACTTTAAATGGTTCCGTATTTCATCTTCTGGCTTCTATAACAAATTGATGAATGTAAAACTCAAATGTGGTATTTCACCGACTCAAAATTGTTTCAGAAGAAATCCACTTCAATTATCAACTTCTGAAATAAATAGTATTAAAAACCTTTTTGAAAACCCTCAATTTAAATGTTGGCCGATTTCATCTCTCTATTACAAAGGATTGAGAGAAGGACAAATTCAAGTAGCAAAAGGCACTTTTTACAAGTATGCTAAACTTCTCAACTTAAAGAGGCTTCATCCTTCAAAACTCAAGAAAAGGGAAGGCATCAAAACCGAGTGTCCAAATCAATTCATCCATGTTGATACAACTTTTTGGGAGCTTCCTTCATCAAATAAAAAACTGGCTATTGCTATTGTCACAGATAACTACTCAAGAAAAATACTGGGCTGGAATACTTCATTTTTAAATAATGCACAAAACGTTAAAGATGCTCTTGGAGATGCAATTGCAAAGATCAACTACTATTACCCAAACTGTGAGCTGATAAATCTCCTGGCTGATGGCGGTATGGAAAACCATAACAAAGAAATTGAAACACTGATCTCTGAAACAAATTCAACAACCATTCAAAAGCTTATAGCCCGTAAGCATATTCGCTTTTCTAATTCACCTGTAGAAGCAGTTATCAAAATCATGAAACGATACTTACGCATTATAGCATTTCATTCAACCACAAAAGAGTCTCTCGAAAAACACCTCATGAAAGCAGTAGAAGATTACAATTATAACAGACCTCATAATTCACTTGATGGCCTCACCCCTTACGAAGCTTACACTTATCCAATACAAAAAAGACCAAAAGAATATCAAAACACCTATACAGCAAGAGCAAAAAGGATTAAAGAAAACCGCAAAACAAATTGTAATGTCTGCAAGTAACAGTTCAACCTGAACTCTCCTAAGTTCATACTTCTCTTTCCTGGTGAACTTGAAAAAGTAATGGTTCATACCTCTACTTTTAACTAGCACTCAACAACCTCATTTTCTGTCACTTCCGCTCCAGCGGATAATTTATTCCAGTATTTGCGTGGAAGTAGCATTGTAACCTTTTCAATATCAAATTTCATGGCTTTATCGAATTAAGTTCTATTAAAGTAAAAAATCAGTTTAAGCAATAATCAAAAAAACCCGGGCTACTCTTCCCGGGCTTTGTCGCTTTTCCTAATAGAAAAGCCCTCTTTCCAGTTCATTTATGACGTATACTAGTTGGTTTCGATGCTTCTTATAAGTTCACATTAGAAGCTTTTATCTCGTCCTCAGGATTAATTTCATATTTCTTTGCAAAGGCAAGGAATGTATTACAGTTGTTAGTTGCGTTTTCCCATTCGGTTTTTGCATACCTAAAATCTTCTTCTGTTTTTTTATCAATGCCGTTTTGCTTAGCTTTCATGTAAGCATCTGTTGTTCTCTCAAAGTCCTTTCTCAGCTGTTCAAAGTATTTTTTATACGTCATAATATTAATTCTTTATCTACTTATTACGGTTACTTATGCCGTAATGGTTCCTATACCTATCAAAAACTATCAGTACTAAAATGATTTCTCCCCAGCTCCGCTTTACCGTTTCTTCTTCTCGCTCTTTAGGAGCGAAAATCAGGTTGATAAAGTCTGACAGGATGCGTTGGAGGGGTTTCATGGGTGAGTGTTTTATAAGATTTCCAACACATTTGATACACCAGGTACAGGAAGAAGCCTTTTTAAGGTGGTTTTTAGCGATTAAAAGTTGTTGAGTGAGGTGTAGTTTCGGTTAAAACCGATCATTTCACTTTGATTGAAACACTGATAATCTGCATTTTAAAGAAGTAAGACAGGGCTACCAACATGTTTGAGACATTACCGACATCACCTAAGTCAATTGACTATTAGCAGTTTTCCATAAAAAAAATAGAAAAGCACAAAACAGAAGATGGTCATATATAATAATACGATAATAAGATGAAGTATTCTTTTCTTTTTCCAGTAAAAGAATATTTCTCTAGCAGTGAATAAAAAAATTACTCCTAATAAAGTCAGCCACAACCAATCTTTAGAAGGCCTCGTATTTATGATGAGCATCAAAGCGGTGATAGCTAAAACAAGGACAGCAATAAATATTTTAACGCTTCTATTATTCATCTTTATCTACATCTTCATGACTTGCAGCATTCCCAGCACTGGTACTACTCGGTTTTACATGCACTTGATTCTCAATTATTTGCAAAATAGTTCCAGCAAAATCTTGATCAATTGACCTATGAGTAGATTTTTTTGCATTGAAGTTCTGCACATTAGTATTCCCATTACCTTCTACATCTTCTCCACCGGGAAAATCATTGGTTTGATATATGTTAACCACATTATTGACATTTGATGGCGCGTTGTCGCTATCCCAGTAATCAGCAATATCAAGAGTTATGATTAAATCAATTTCATGTTCTGTTTCATTTGCTATATCCATTACATTATCAGCTCCTAAACTATGTCCCACCATGATTATTTCACCATCTGGATTTGCTGACATAAAGTTATCTATTGTTTGACCTACGTCAGCAATAGTTCCGCTCTTGCGAGAAGAATTATAAGTGGCAACTTGAATTTGACTTTTACCCCCAAAACCTTGTTCTACAGAGCCAAGACCGGTATTATCAACAGCCATTGGAGTATTACTGACCAAAGTTTTATTCTTTCCTGGTTCCCCCCAAAAACCTTGTACAACAACTACTAAATGTTTTGCTCCTTTCTTTGCATCAACGGGCTCTAGTCCTTCTAATTCAAAAGCATCAACAACTCTATTTCCGCTAAAGACATAAGGAGACCATTGAGGATACTTGGGAGACAGAGGATCAATACTCATAAATCTGCCCAGCCTTGGATCATGTACCCGGTACTTATAATTAATTGAGTTTCCACTTCCTTTGATTTCATCATCTTTTTCCTGTCCCTGGAAGCCATAACGATACTCAGGCGAGTTGTACACCCTTCCCGGTTGCATCATC
>NZ_WACR01000012.1 GCF_008806325.1 Salibacter halophilus | reverse complement strand
ACAATTAGCAGGCGAAGTTACCTGAACAGTGTAGAGTCCGGTATCGTTAACGAGCGTGAAAGAATCGGTAGAAGAAGTGTTCCATAAGTAAGTAAAACCGGAATCAGCTCCAATCACATAAAGTGAATCGCCACAACTGTTAGAAACAGGAGGAACAATAGAAATATCAGGAAATGAATCCAGTGTAAAGGAATACGTAACAGAATCGGGGCAAATCGTAGAGTTGCGGTAGAGTTTGAATTCGTAGTAGCCTCCTGATTGAATTTGGATCTGAAAGGTGTCGTTGTTTTGAGTAAAAGAAGTATCAGGCGTGTTGACAACCCACGTTTTAGAAAAAACATTGTTGGTGTCAGCAGAATATCCAGTAAGGATATCACCAAGACACAGGTTATTTGAATCGAGCCCGAAAAAGCTAATATTTGAAAAACTTATATCGAATAAATTTTGAATTTCAGAGCTTGTTAGTTTTCTATCCCAAACCCCAGTGTCATCTATTTTTCCTTCGTAATGAAAAATCGGAACAAGGTTGTTTGGTGGATTAGTACACCATCTTGACATCCCGAAATAATATGGGACACTTGATGAGTTCGAGGAATTAGGTATAGATATTGAATTGAATAATTGACCGTTGAGATAATAATGAAGAGAGTCAGCAATAGCATCTTTAACCATTGTTATCATTTGCCAGTCGTAACAAGGAGAGACCTGACTTCCTGTAATATTACCAGTTGAAATACCATCTTGTCTTAATTTCACTCTTATTGTATCATAAAAATCTAATGTTATGATATCTTGACCTGCACCGTAAGGGCATCCATATTTTTTAAAGAGGTGTTCTTTAGTATTAGGATCAAATTCAACAGGTTTAAACCAAAGATTAATCGAAAAGTTGTCGCTATTTCCAAATACTAACTCGTTAGGAGCTGGAATCTCTATAAAATCATCTACTCCGTCAAAATCGTAAGCGCTATTTTGATTTCCAAAACGGTCTGTAGTCAAAGATACTCCGCCAAATAGATTTCCATCATTATTGAAAGTACTCTCATCATTTGCATTACCATTAAAAGGGTACCAAGCAATTAGCCCGTTAGATGGCACGTTTGGAGGAAGCGTTTGAGTATTTCCTGACATGTAAAACGATATCAGAATAGTTAAAAAAACTAGTTTTTTTAAATAGGGCATTATAGGATTGAATTCAATACTTTATGACAAATTAATAAAAATTAGTTTAAAGTAGCCTGTCTCTTCTTATTTTACAGATATTTATCTTTGCACAAAACATTGAACAATGACTTTAAAAGACAAGATAAACAACGACATTAAAAATGCTATGAAAGCGAAGGAGCGTGAGAAGTTGGAAGCTCTCCGCTCGATTAAGTCTGCCATTCTGAATGCAGAATCAGAAAAAGCCGGATCTGAACTCAACGAAGAAAAAGAGTTGGGAATGCTACAAAAGCTTTTAAAGCAAAGAAAAGATAGTGCTGAGCTTTACAAAGAGCAGGGGCGCGATGATCTCGCAAAAGATGAAGAACTTCAGGCAGCTATTATCGAGGAGTACATGCCAGAGCAAATGAGTGAAGATGATGTGAGAGCTGAAGTACAAAAAGCAATTGAGCAAACCGGAGCTTCTGGTCCTTCTGATATGGGGAAAGTAATGGGACCTCTCGTTGGAAAACTAAAAGGAAAAGCAGATGGTAAATTGATATCTTCACTTGTTAAAGAAGAACTCAATAAATAACTTTCTGTCTTTGTAAAAATGATAATTTAGGGGTGAATTTATTCATCCCTTTTTTATTTCAGGAAATGCGGTTATTCATGTCTAATGCAATAGTCATCTTACTTTTATCTGGATTGGCTTTCCTCGATCTCATCGGTTATGGAATTAGACAAGGCGTAGGACAATTGAAAATCTTGCGCAAAGCTGAGCCGCTTGAAGAGGTTCTTAAGAAAGACGAACTGCCAAATAATTATCGCGATAAAATAAAGTGGATCAATGAGGTGAAGCAATTCGCTTACGATTCTTTAAAACTCGATAAGACTGATAATTACACTACTTTTTATGATCATGGTGATGATCCCATTCTATGGGTAGTGACTGCCACACCACAGTTTTCACTTCAGCCACATCGCTGGAAGTATCCCTTTCTTGGGAGTTTACCATACAAAGGACATTTCAAGAAAAAACTCGCTGTAAGAGAGAAGCGAAACCTCGATACATTGGGGTTTGATACAAGAATTGGAAGTGTTGATGCCTGGAGTACTCTCGGGTGGTTTTCAGATCCCATTTTGAGCGGAATGTTACAGCGAGACTCTGCCGAGTTAGCCGAGTTGATCATTCACGAGCTCACACATTCAACCATTTACCTTCCCTCACAGGGCGATTTCAACGAGAATCTGGCAACGTTCATCGGTAGACAGGGAGCTATGAAATTGTTGATCTCAAAAGGTGAAAAAGATCTTTTAAAGCGTTACGGTCAGAACCTGGATGATGAAGTAACCCTAAGACTATACCTCAATCAGTCTGCGAAAGATCTGGATTCGCTTTATCAGAATTTTGATTCTGATCTTTCTGGATTGAAAAAAAGAAATTTAAAAAAGCAGAAAATTCAGTCAATTCTTGACGGTTTGCTCAAGCTCGAATTAAAAGAAAAAGACCTAAATCCGGCTTATTTTAACTCTGACCGAGTAAACAATGCCTTCTTTTCAACTTATCTCACGTATAATTCTGCCCAGGACAGTTTACAGTCAGATCTTGATCAAAACTATGGGGGAGACCTCGTTCGCTACATCGATCATTTCAGAGATATGTGACAGCAAAATTTCCGGATCTGACCATTACCAAATAAAAAATCCCGACTTCAAAAGAAGCCGGGATTTTTATGTTTAACTAAATGGGTTGATTACATCATTCCTGGCATTCCGCCACCCATGCCGCCTGGCATTCCGCCACCTGCAGCATCGTTGTCATCTTCTGGTTCATCAGCCATTACGCACTCAGTTGTGAGTAACATACCAGCAATTGAACCTGCGTTTTCAAGTGCTACGCGCGTCACTTTTGTGGGATCAATAACACCAGCTTTGAGAAGATTTTCATACTTCTCAGTGCGAGCGTTATATCCGAAATCATCTTTTCCTTCAAGGACTTTTTGAACGATTACAGCGCCTTCACCACCTGCGTTGTGTACGATTTGGCGAAGCGGCTCTTCAAGTGATCTGCGAACGATTGCGATACCAGTTGTTTCGTCTTCGTTTTCACCTTCAAGTGATTCGATTGCTTTAATTCCACGGATTAGCGCAATACCACCACCCGGTACGATTCCTTCTTCAACCGCTGCACGAGTTGCTGCGAGCGCATCGTCAACACGGTCTTTCTTCTCTTTCATTTCAACTTCAGTAGCTGCACCGATGTAAAGAACAGCAACTCCACCAGCTAATTTTGCAAGGCGTTCCTGAAGTTTTTCTTTATCGTAATCAGATGTAGTTGATTCGATTTGCGCTTTTATTTGGTTGACGCGAGCATCGATATTGTCTTTTGCTCCGTTACCATTTACGATAGTCGTGTTGTCTTTATCGATTTGGATTTTTTCGCAAGTACCGAGGTCTTCAATAGTTGTATCTTCTAATTTACGACCCTGATCTTCACTGATTACATTTCCACCAGTTAAAATTGCGATATCTTCGAGCATTGCTTTTCTGCGGTCACCAAATCCTGGAGCTTTAACAGCTGCGATTTTAAGTGATCCACGGAGTTTATTCACTACGAGAGTAGCAAGTGCTTCCCCTTCAATGTCCTCAGCAATGATCAATAATGGTTTTCCACTTTGAGCAGTTTTCTCAAGGATCGGAACCATATCCTTCATTGTAGAAATCTTCTTGTCGAAGATGAGGATGTAAGGATTCTCAAGATCAGCGATCATTTTTTCAGAATCAGTCACGAAATAAGGCGAGAGGTATCCGCGATCAAATTGCATACCTTCAACTGTTTTTACTTCAGTCTCAGTTCCTTTCGCTTCTTCAACACTGATTACACCATCTTTACCAACTTTTTTCATCGCTTTAGCGATAAGGCTTCCGATTGTGTTGTCGTTGTTCGCTGATATAGACGCGATTTGTTCAATTTTAGAGTTGTCATCACCAACTTTCTTAGAAATTCCAGTTAGGTGTTTTACAACTTCAGCTACAGCTTTGTCAATCCCGCGCTTTAGGTCCATTGGGTTAGCACCTGAAGCTACGTTCTTAAGACCTGTAGTGATCATTGATTGTGCTAAAACTGTAGCGGTTGTTGTACCGTCTCCGGCAACATCAGCAGTTTTAGAAGCAACTTCTTTTACCATTTGAGCGCCCATGTTTTGGAACGGCTCTTTCAGCTCAACTTCTTTTGCTACTGTAACACCATCTTTAGTTACTTGTGGTGCTCCAAATTTTTTGTCGATAACTACATTACGACCTTTTGGTCCTAATGTAACCTTTACTGCATTCGCCAATGCATCAACACCAGCTCTAAGCTGATCTCTTGCGTCAATGTCGTATAAAATATCTTTAGCCATTTTTATTCAGATTTAGTTTTATTCAAAAATTGAATGATTAAACAATTGCGAATATGTCTGATTCGCGCATGATCAAATAGTCTTTACCTTCAATAGAAATTTCGGTACCGGAGAATTTACCGTAAAGAACAGTGTCTCCTTCTTTTACCGTCATCGGTTCATCTTTTTTACCGGCTCCTACAGCTACAACATTGCCTCTTTGAGGCTTTTCTTTTGCTGTGTCAGGAATGATAATTCCGCTAGCTGTTTTCTCTTCTGCAGGTGCTGGTTCTACTACCACGCGATCTGCTAAAGGTTTTATTTTTAATCCTGCCATTTTATAAGAATTTTAAAATTTATTGTTTTTAAATTTTCAGTTGTGGCATTGTCATAAAATGTGCCAATAGTGTAGCAGATACATTTTGTCAGCGCATGGAGAATTTTGGGCAAAAAAAAATGTCAGCATGCTGTCATGCTGACATTTTTTATAGAGTGAAACTATAATGTGTAATGTCAAATTATTCCTGATCTTCTTCTTCGTCATCGAAGATTGGCAAATCTTCACCACCGCCATTTTCTGCAGGAGCTTGTTGTTGCTGTTGCTGCTGAGGCTGTTGTTGTTGCGGTTGACCGGGTTGTTGGGGAGTTTGAGTTGGTTGAGATTCCATCAATTCTTCAAGTTCTCCGCCCTGGTTTTGATTTCCTGTAGCAACCTGTTCTTTTTTCATGAAAGAAGAAGATGCTATACTGAGCAACATCAACACGATTACAAGTGTCCATGTAGATTTTTCGAGGAAGTCGGTTGTGCGCTTAACACCACCAATTTGGTTAGCTCCTGAAAATCCTGATGCCAAACCACCACCTTTAGGGTTCTGAACGAGAACAACTAAGATGAGTAAAAGGCAAACAACTGCGATAAGTACGGTGAAAAAAGTTGCCATAATTATTTATTTGTCTTGATTATCGATCTTTTTAAGTTGGCCGGCAAAGTAAGCCTTTTTTTCGGGATATTTCAACATGAGTTTGTTGTAGATATTTTTTGCCTTTTCAATATTACCTTGCTGGATGTATATTTTGGCTAATGTCTCTGTTACAAAGTCATTGTTATCAATGACATTCATGCGGGAAATGCCCTCTGGTGAAAAGTCTTCATCTTTGTCGACTTTTGAAATTTGTGGCTCTTCTTTTATGAATTTGTCGATCAGCTTTTTTTGCTCTTGCTTTTGTTCTTTTTTTTCTTTCTCGCGGACTTTTTCGAGTCGTTCTTTATCTAAGATCTGGAGCCATTTTGAAAATGCCTGCCTTTCATTTGGAGAAAGCTTTTTCTCCTCACGGTCAGAGCCGGATGTTTCCTCGGGCTTTTCAGTCTCTTCTACAGTTTCGTTTTTCTCAGGGATTTCGTCAGATGTGAAGGCATAAGCACTTTCCATCGCGTGCTTGAGAACCTCACTTTCCAGCTCATCGAGTTGTTCCTCTTTTTGCGGATTTACTTCATCTGAGTTTTCTTTCTTTTCATCAGGTATAACTGTGGTTTCACCTTTCAATGAATGAAACTGAAGTGGCTTTTGAAAAGCTACTTCTTCATCTGTAGCGGTTTCTTCTTTTTGAGCTTTTGCTGGCTCGGGTTGCGGTTTCTCAACAGTGCTGGCTATAGTGGTTCTGACCGTTTCCCTGTAAAGCAATTCGTACAATCTTTTGCGATTGGGAATGAGGATAGCGGTTTTTTTTATTTGCTGGCCAGCGTGCAAGTCATTGTTGTCATGTAGTTTTTTGGCAAGAAGTAAATGTGGTAAAGTCATGTAAGGAAAATCACCAACTAGCTGATTGAGCTCCTCAACCGATACTTCGTTGAGAACATCAATATTCCTCAGTAATTGTGTGATTTTTTGACTGTTCATTACCAATTTCCAATAGCGTTCTGCAAGATATCTTGAGTAAGCTGCCTGTTGATATCCTCTATTAGTTGATCCTCAACTTGCTTTAAAGATGCAGTACTTTCGTAATCCTCAAATTTACTAAACCGTTTTTCAAAATTGTCTTCTTCATTGAGTGTATTTGTGAAACGTACATTTACAGTTATCGTCAATCTGTTGAGTGCTGCCTGCTCATTTCCCTGAACAGCAACCGGTGCATTGTTGTAGCCCACAATTTCACCTTCAAACTGGAGCTCACCATTGTTCTCAACTAATGCAATATTCGTTTGCTGGAGAAAAATATCTTTTAAACTTTCTGTAAAAGCCTGGCTGTAAGTTGGTGGAGCTAATGGAGCTACACTTGGGAAATATTGAATGCTCACCGTTTCTGCATCAGTGCTAATGCCTGTAAACGAATAATTCACTTTGCAGTTTTGCAGCAAAACAGGGATGCAAAGAAGCATTATGGCTGTAAAAAAACGTTTCATATTAACTCAATTCGTACTCTTTAATTTTTCTGTAGAGTGTGCGTTCAGATACACCTAATTCTTCAGCTGCATACTTGCGTTTACCATTGTGCTTCTCAAGTGCTTTCTTGATCAATATTCTTTCTTGATCTTCGAGATTTAATGACTCTTCAACTTCCTGGTGCTGGTGGAAATTTGAGTCCTGGAACTCGGCTTGTGCAGCGTATCCTTCACTCGTATTGGCCGGAAGTTGCAATGCTTGATATTCCGGATCTTTAGCCGGATCAGTCTCTGCCTCAGTGTAAAGCTCTTTGATGATTTGTGTATCCTCATCAGAGATGCTGCCGTCTTTTAATAGATCACCAACCAGTTTTTTGAGATCGTTCATCTCATTCCTGAGATCGAAAAGTATTTTGTAGAGAATTTCTCTTTCGTTTAAGTCACTGTCTGATCCGGAAGCACTTTGCCTCGTAGCAGGTAGGTTGGATTTCGATAAATCCGGGAGGTACTTGAGCAGGGTTTGAGCATCGATATTTCGTTCCTCTTCTAATACGTTGAGCTGCTCCGTGATATTCTTGAGCTGGCGGATGTTTCCGTGCCAGTAATAGCGTTCGAGCATTTCACGAGCTTCATCTGTAAGACGGATGAGAGGCGTTCTGTATTTCTCAGAGAAATCAGCTGCAAATTTTCTAAAGAGAAGATGGATGTCCTCTTTTCTTTTACGCAGTGCTGGTAAGTGAATGGGGACAGTATTTAACCTGTAATAAAGGTCTTCTCTAAACTTGCCTTCATCAATTGCTTTTGAAATATCCACATTCGTTGCCGCAACGATTCTCACATCCGTTTTTTGAACTTTTGACGAGCCCACTTTCAAGAATTCTCCTGCCTCTAAAACACGCAAGAGTTTAACCTGAGTTTCAAGGGGCATTTCAGCTACTTCATCGAGGAAGATTGTACCGCCATTAGCTTCTTCAAAATATCCTTTTCGTTCAGTACCGGCTCCGGTGAAAGATCCTTTTACGTGCCCAAAAAGTTCAGAGTCCATCGTGCCTGATGGAATGGCTCCACAGTTTACCGCGATGTAGGAATTGTGCTTCCTCGGGCTCTGACTGTGAATAATTTGCGGAATAGCTTCTTTACCAACGCCACTTTCACCCGTTACCAAAATTGATAAATCAGTTGAAGCAACGCGTACAGCTGTTTCCAAAGCACGGTTTAAGCCATCGTTATTCCCGATGATGCTAAAACGTTGCTTAATGGGTTGTAAATTCATTTTTAGGCTGTTGTTAGTACTTTTTCTTCTTCCACAACTTCACCGAGTAGCGTTGCGCTAGTGCAATCGTTTACTTTCACTTTTACGTACTGCCCTTTTTTGTGATCACCTTTTGGGAACACGATCATGGTGTTGTGTGTATTTCGACCACACAAATCAGCATCAGATTTTTTTGAAACACCTTCGATCAGAACCTCAAACGTTTTGCCGAGTTGGCGTTTGTTGCTCTCGGCAGAGTGTTGTTGTTGTAGTTGGATAACTTCTTGTAACCTCGCTTTTTTGATTTCATCTGGGACGTCATCTTCAAATTTTCGTTCGGCTACAGTTCTCGGGCGTTCTGAATATCTGAACATGTAAGCGAAGTCGTATTTCACCTCTTTCATGAGGCTAATAGTATCATTGTGTTGCTCATCAGTTTCGCCACAAAAGCCTGTGATAATATCAGTAGAAATTGCACAATCTGGAATGATGCGGTGAATAGCTTCAATTCTGTTCAAGTACCACTCTCTCGAGTAACCGCGGTTCATTTTTTTGAGCATTTCTGTATTTCCGCTCTGTACAGGGAGGTGAATATACTTGCAAATATTATCATACTTCGCCATTGCGTGAAGTACATCATCAGTCATGTCTTTAGGGTGAGAAGTTGAGAATCGGATTCTCAAATCAGGGGCAACCTGAGCGACCATTTCAAGGAGTTCGGCAAAGTTCACCGTAGGCTTAGATTCGTCCTTGATTCTGCCTTTGCTGGACATATTCCAGCGGTAACTGTCAACATTTTGTCCTAAAAGTGTCACTTCTCTGTATCCGTTATCGTGAAGTTCTTTAGCTTCTTGTACGATAGATTGAGGATCGCGACTTCTCTCACGGCCACGAGTGAAAGGAACTACACAAAAAGAACACATGTTGTCACAGCCACGCATTATAGAGATAAAAGCTGTTACTCCGTTTTTATCGAGACGAACAGGAGAAATATCAGCATAAGTTTCCTCTCTTGAAAGAAGTACGTTTACTGCTTTTTGGCCGCCTTCAACTTCACTGATCAGACCCGGAAGATCGCGATAGGCATCAGGCCCGGCTACCAGATCAACGAGTTTTTCCTGATCGAGCAATTTTTTCTTGAGGCGTTCTGCCATGCATCCTAAAACTCCAACAACGAGGTTTGGTCGCTCCTTTTTTGCGTTTTTGAATTGCTTGAGGCGAGTGCGAACACGTTGCTCAGCGTTATCTCTGATAGAACATGTATTGAGTAGCACAACATCAGCTTCACTACTTTGGCTAACCGTTTCGTAGCCCTCTTTTGAAAGTATTGAAGCGACTACTTCGCTATCTGAAAAGTTCATTTGACAACCATAGCTTTCAAGATAAAGTTTTTTATTTCCTCCCTTAGTGGAATCTAATAAAGTTGCTTCACCTTGTTTGCTTTCATCAATAGTTTTATTTCCTTCGTGCAATCCTTCTATCATGCCTTATCAGTTTTAGCAATTCTAAGCCCGCAAAAATAACGATTTGCGTGTTGGTGTCAAAATGACAGTTGCGAATGAATTGTTAAAATCTAAGGTCAATCCCTTATTTTTTAGCTTTATGTTAGTTGCGGCTATTGCAAAGAGAAAAAATGTTTGCTTTTCTTTGTAAGCATTCAACAAGGTATTAATATGCCTGTTAGAGATTAAAATGTCGAGTAAAATATGAACTTAGTTATAGTGGAGTCGCCTGCAAAGGCTAAAACGATTGAGGGGTTTTTGGGTAAGGATTTTGTCGTGAAGTCGAGTTACGGACATGTTCGGGATTTAGCCAAAAAAGGACTCTCAGTAGATGTTGATAATGCATTTACACCAAATTACGAGATTTTATCAGATAAAAAGAAACTGATCACTGAACTCAAGAAGCTTGCGAAAAAATCAGAGATGGTTTGGTTAGCAACGGATGAGGACCGCGAGGGAGAAGCTATTTCTTGGCACTTATACAATGTGCTTGGACTAAAGCCGGAGAAAACCAAGAGGATTGTATTCAATGAAATTACAAAACCGGCAATAACAAAAGCAATTGAAAATCCGCGTGATATAAACGATGACCTGGTAAATGCTCAGCAGGCAAGAAGAGTTTTAGATAGACTAGTAGGTTTTGAGTTGTCTCCGGTTCTTTGGCGAAAAGTGCAGCCAAAACTGAGTGCCGGAAGGGTGCAAAGTGTTACTGTGAGACTCATTGTTGAGCGCGAACGTGAAATAGAAAACTTTACTCCTCAAAACTCATTCAAGGTATCAGCTTATTTTGATGTTGATGGTACAACATTGAAAGCTGAGCTGAATAAAAAATTCAAAACAGCAGAAGAGGCAAAGTCATTCTTAAACGAATGCTCTGATAGTAACTTTTCAATTGATAAGCTGGAGAAAAAGCCGGGTAAAAGAACTCCGGCTGCTCCATTTACTACATCAACGTTACAGCAGGAAGCTTCCAGAAAACTCGGTTTTTCTGTTGCTCAAACTATGTCGGTCGCTCAAAGGCTTTACGAATCAGGTAAAATCACTTACATGCGTACCGATTCTACTAATTTGAGTGATACTGCAATCAAGCAGAGTAAGGCTGTCATCAGTGATAAGTTCGGATCTGACTATCACAAAAGCAGGAATTACGCAACAAAGTCGAAAGGTGCTCAGGAAGCTCACGAAGCTATTCGTCCAACAAATTTAGGTGTTAACGAAGCTGGTGATGATTCAGCACAGCAGCGACTTTACGATTTAATTTGGAAAAGAACGATCGCCACTCAAATGGCTGATGCTAAACTCGAACGCACTACAGTTACGATTCCTGTTCAGAACCGGGATGAAGTTTTCACAGCTAAAGGTGAAGTAGTGAAATTTGACGGTTTCCTCAAGGTGTATGTTGAGTCGACTGATGATGAGCACGAAGAGGATAAGAAAAATACGCAAGGACTTTTACCACCACTAAAAGAAGGGCAGGAGTTAGAGCTTCAGAAAATTGATGCAATTGAAAGGTTCACGCATCATCCACCAAGATATACTGAGGCTAGCCTTGTGAAAAAACTCGAGGAGTTGGGTATTGGGAGACCTTCCACATATGCGCCAACAATCAGTACAATTCAGAAACGCGGCTATGTCGTGAAAGAAGATCGTGATGGTTACGAGAGAAAATATCGTCATCTAACTTTAAAGGACAGTAATGTCAAAGAGGAGGAGAAAAAAGAGACAACCGGTGCAGAGCGCAAAAAACTTTTCCCAACTGATATTGGTGTTGTTGTAAATGACTTTTTGATCGATAACTTTACCAAAATTCTCGATTACAATTTCACTGCTGAGGTGGAAAAAGAATTTGATGATATTGCTCAGGGTCAGCTAGAGTGGAATAAAATGATCGATAATTTTTACGGTCCATTCCATTCAAATGTTGAAGATACGCTCGAACATTCAGAACGCGCTAAAGGTGAACGACACCTAGGAGACGACCCAAAAACAGGAAAGCCTGTTTATGCCAAAATAGGCCGTTACGGCCCCATGGTTCAGTTGGGTGAAACGGAATCTGAAGAGAAACCGAAGTTCGCTTCTTTGAGAAAGAACCAGAGTATCCAGCAGATTTCTCTTGAGGAAGCCCTGGAACTTTTCAAACTTCCGAGAGAGTTAGGTGAGTTTGAAGGAGAAAAAGTGTCGGCTAATGTTGGTAGATACGGTCCTTATGTTAGGCACCAAAATCAGTTCGTCAGCTTAAAAGAAGACGACCCGATGGAGGTCAACTTAGACAGGGCAATTGAGTTGATCAAAGAAAAACGCGAGCAGGCTGAAAAGAATAAAATCAAGACTTTCGAGTCAGAGCCGGACTTGCAGGTTCTGAACGGTAGATATGGCCCATACATTAAATACAAGAAGAAGAATTTTAGAATTCCTAAAGATGTAGAACCTGAAGAGTTGACTCTAGAGCAGTGCATGGAGATCATTGAAAAGGGAGGTAAATCAGGAAAGGGCAAAAAGAAGTCGACTAAGTCAAAGACCAAAAAGAGTACTAAAGCTAAGGGGAAATAACGATGGATATTGCATTTTACTTCAATGAGGTAGATGCTCAGCTCATGAAAAATGAGAAGGGCGACCTCGGCTCCATTATCGAAAAGCACGGTGACGGTGAACTGCCATCTATTACTGAAGGCGTTCAAATTGTTTTGTTTGGGGTTGGAGAATCACGAAATGCATTATCAAATAAAGGGTCAGAACACGGAGCCAATTATGTGAGAAGCTATCTCTATAAACTCAAAAAGGATACAGGATTTAACTTACCTATAATTGATTTGGGGAATATCCTGGGTGGCGAAACTGTATCTGACACTTACTATGCTGTTAGTTCGGTAGTCGCTTATCTTGTGAAACGCAACTGCATTCCTGTAATTATTGGCGGAACGCAGGATTTGACATATGCGAATTACTTGGCTTATGAGAATTTGGAACAAGTTGTGAATTTAACGACTATCGACAGGAAATTCGATATGGGCGTTTCTCAGGAAGAGGAAATCAACAATGAAAACTTCCTCAGTAAAATTTTACTGCATCAACCTAATTACTTGTTTCACTACACTAATATTGGTAATCAGAGTTACTTTGTCGATGAGGATGTTAAAGACCTTATAGATAAACTCCATTTTGATGAACTCAGACTTGGTTTATGCAGGCGGGATATGAAATTGGTTGAGCCACTTGTTAGAAACTCTGATATTGTCAGTTTTGATATGAGTTCTATTAAAGGAAGCGATTCTCCGGGGAATGAACTAGCAGGTCCAAATGGACTCACCAATGATGAATGCTGCCAGGTGGCGAGATATGCTGGTATCAGTGAAAAGGTTACTTCAATTGGTTTTTATGAGTATGATCCCGAATTTGACCGTCAGGGTATATCAGCACATGTATTAGCTCAAATGATTTGGTATTTTATTGATGGTGTAAACTCAAGAAAAGGAGATTTACCTTTGATGAATTCTAAAAACTACCTTAAATATAGAGTGCACATAGATGGTTTTGATGAAGACCTGGTTTTTTTGAAAAGTGTTAAGACAGATAGATGGTGGATGAATGTGCCATTCCCTTCTCCAAAAGCTAACCGTTTTAAAAGACATCAATTGGTGCCCTGCAGTTATGAGGATTATCAGGAGGCCTGTAAAAATGAAGTTCCTGATTTGTGGCTAAAGACTTACCAAAAGTTCTTGTAGCTTGCGTTTATATGACAATTCAATCTGTTTAAGTTATCACACGATTGATGTTAAAAATTTTTGTTAATAAAATCTTTTGACTATTTTAGCGATCACTATTTGGACAATTGCTTTAATAAAGCGTATTACTCTATGAAGAAAATTTTACTTTGGAGCATTGCTGTAATGAGCGTGACTACTGTTTTTGGGCAGCAAGACCCCCAATTCACGCAGAATTATTTTAACAGATTCTATCCGAACCCTGCAGTAGCAGGAAGTAATGACGGAATTTGCGCAACACTTATTGGGCGTCAACAGTGGGTTGGCTTTGAAGGTCGTCCTGAGTCGTATTTGTTTACGGCTCATATGCCATTCACTGATCCATGGTTGAATCAGTCTCATGGAGTTGGCTTTAGTGTTTTGTCTGATAAACTCGGTCAAGAGTCAACTTTTGGCTTTAAGGTTTCTTACGCTTACAGAAGGGCTATTGGTCCGGGTATGTTAAGTGGTGGAATTGGCCTTGGATTAATAAATAAAACCATTAATAATGACTGGGATGCAGTTGATGATTTTCAGGTAGACCCGTCTATTCCTGATAATGGTGCATCTGATTTGTCATTTGATATGGATTTTGGCTTGTATTACAAGATTCCTAAAAAAGCTTACGTAGGTGTTAGTGTTACACACCTCAATGGAGCTGTTTTACAGGATGAGGATGAAAATGCCGCAAGTATTCCTGCTAATCTTGAATACGGTATGGCTCGTCATATTTATGTAATGGCTGGATACCAGACTCAAATAATTAGTCCGGATTGGCAAATTAAGCCTAATGTATTCATTAAGTCTGATGGCGTTTCAACAACATTTGATATTGCCGGGCTGATCGAATACCAAGAACGTTTTTGGGGAGGTATCAATTACAGATTACAAGATGCGATTGGTCCAATCTTAGGGGTGAATTACCAAATGCCCGGAACTGGTTTAACAGGCGGGATGTTGAAAGTTGGATATTCTTATGATGTAACTACTTCTCAGTTGAGAAAACATAGCTCTGGATCTCATGAGTTAATGATCAATTACTGCATGAACATCATTTCTAAACCAAAATTTGAGCGTCACAGAACAGTTAGATTCCTGTAATATTTCATAATAATTGAATAAACAAGGCGTTAAATCTGGCACAATTTAATTGTAAGATTATATTTGTGTCACCGATATAAAACACACCAGCATGAAACGATTGTTGTTTTTCTTAATAATAGGTGCTTTTGTAGCCAGTTGTGGTCCTCGTGAGACGGGCCAGCTAATTGGTGTGCAAAACAGACCGGCATGGTATGATATTGATCCGTATGGAACAGTTTACATACCAATGGGAAGCTTTACAATGGGCGGGAACGACCAAGATGTACCTTATGCTCATGTTTCTAAAGCTAAAACAGTTTCTGTTCAGGCATTTTACATGGATGATACAGAAATCACAAATAACGAATACCGTCAATTTGTACATTGGGTTAGAGATTCGATGGCTTTGACTCTTCTAGCAGATGTTGATGAAGAACAATACTTCATTATGGAAGATCAGTACGGTAGAGAGCTCGATGAGCCCAAATTGAATTGGGATGCAGAAATTCCATGGAACAGTCCTGAAGAAGATGTTCAGGATGCACTAGCGCCATTGTTTTACCCTCGAGCAGAACGTATTCACGGTATTAAACAAATTGATACGAGAAGGTTGATCTATGAATATACATGGATGAATTATAGAAAAGCTGCTAACAAAGGTCGTCCTCGTCACCAGTATGGTGAACCAGAAGGATTAGATCGTACCAGCTTTATTGAAAGAGATAGGGTAGAAGTGTACCCAGATACTTTATGTTGGGTAGCTGATTTCTCTTACTCATTTAATGAGCCAATGACGAATACTTATTTCTGGCATCCTGCATACGATGATTATCCTGTTGTAGGTGTTAATTGGAAACAAGCTACAGCATTCTCTCAATGGAGAACTCAATTATTCAACTCTTTCTTGAGAAGAGCAGGGGTTCCAATGGTTCAGGATTTTAGATTGCCTTCTGAATCTGAATGGGAGTACGCAGCACGCGGAGGATTAGATCTTTCTTCATACCCATGGGGCTCGCCTTACATAAGGAATGATAAAGGTTGTTTCCTTGCTAACTTTAAACCGTTGAGAGGTAATTATGTAGATGATGGTGGATTCCATACTGTTGCAGCCAACTCTTACTCCCCTAATGATTACGGCCTGTATTGTATGGCTGGTAACGTATCAGAATGGACAAAGAATGCATATGACGAGTCAGCTTATAGTTTCTCCCATGATCTCAATATGGATTATCAATATCAGGCTGATGAAAATGATTTACCTGTATTTAAAAGAAAAGTTATTCGTGGTGGATCATGGAAAGATGTTGGTTACTACATCCAAAATGGGACAAGAGCTTACGAATATCAAGATACAGCAAAAAGTTACATAGGTTTTAGAAACGTAATGACCTACCTCGGTAGGGCTAAAGGCGATAGATTATAATTTTTATTAACGCAGTTAAACTGAACTCTAAATCGATTAATTATGAGCAAGGAAATAACAGGTTTTAAACCGGGAAGTAAAAGCTGGAAAAACTTCATGGCGAAGTTATACGGTATTGGTGGTGCCATCGTGATTATTGGTGCACTCTTTAAATTACAACACTACCCCGGTTCTAGTCTTATGCTTATCCTTGGACTTGGAACAGAAGCCCTTATTTTT
Organism: Salibacter halophilus; assembly: GCF_008806325.1. Lineage (GTDB taxonomy): Bacteria > Bacteroidota > Bacteroidia > Flavobacteriales_G > Salibacteraceae > Salibacter > Salibacter halophilus. The sequence goes on along the minus strand of NZ_WACR01000012.1, from coordinate 87,767 downwards.
ACATTTTCCGCATTTGAACCCCTACATGAAGAACCAGATTGGTCAAAAGTTTATCCAGAATTAGCTGAAGATTATGATGGTGAGCCAGCTCAAGGCGGCCGCGGTGGCGGTGGCGGAGGTGGAGTTTCCTCAACTCAGGAACTCGATCTCATGTTGGAGCAGGCCAAGATAGGACCTGACCTAATTGAAAGTTTGGGTAAAGGCATGAATAACCTGGCAGACACAGCTAAGAATATGAATAACTTGGGGGATGTTGCTGGAGCTACAAACGATTTTGTAGATAATGTTAAAGATGCTTCAAACAGAGTAGGAGAATTATCAGAATCTTATCACCATGCTGCTGAATCATTAACAGGGTTATCTGTTTCTAATGAAGATGGAGCTACTTATGCTGAAAATCTCAAAAAGGTAACTGATAATCTATCAGCACTGAATAATGTATATGAGTTACAATTGAAAAACTCTCAAGATCAAGCTGAGGTTTCTAATCAAATGTTTGAAAACATTCAGGAACTCATTACTAATCTCAATAATTCTGTTGAAGATACGAGAAGATATAAGGATAACATTTCTGAGCTGTCTAATAACTTAGAATCGCTCAATACAGTATATGGAAATATGTTATCTGCTATGAATTTCCAGAAGCCACAGAGCTAAATAGAATCTTGATTTAAATTATTAATTGTTGAATCTTATAAAAGAGAGACACTAGGTTGTCTCTCTTTCATAATAAATAAAGGAAACAAATGGCTGGAGGAAAAGAGACACCCAGGCAGAAGATGATCGGGATGATGTATCTCGTGCTCATGGCGCTCCTCGCGATGAACGTTTCGAAAGAAGTGCTTCTTTCTTTTGTCGTGATTAACGATGCTATGGAACAAACAAATGAAGCCCTTGCTGAGCAAAATGCCGGCACCATGGCTGAGTTCCAAAAACAAGCTTCTATAAACCCTGAAAAGGTTGGGCCATGGTTGAAAAAAGCTGAAAAAGTTGTATCAGCTTCTGATGATTTAGATAATTACCTTAGAGATCTTAAACAGGTTTTAATTGCACAAACAGAAACAGGAGCAGAAGATAACGAGACTGCAAAGCAGAATTATGTTGAATCTAGAACGGCTGATGAAATACCTAAAGATTCAGTTTGGAGTCTTCGTTATGTAGAAGCTAAAGATAGCTATGATGCTGTAACCTCTATTATGATTGGATCTGAACCAGCTAACCCAAAAGAAGGTCCTTTCACAGCTTTAGAGTTGAGAAGTAAGATGCAAGAGTTTAACTCTAACATTAAATCAGCTATTCCAGATAAACATCAAGCTAACTGGGACATGGGATTTGAGTTTAATCCAGTTCGTGTTGCTCGTGATGAAGTTCAGGAATGGGAATCTGCTAACTTTTATCATGTTCCAATTTCTGCGGTTATCACAAACTTGAGTCGTTATCAGGCAGAAGCTAAAAAAATAGAAAGTGATGCCTTGAAGCTTCTCTTCAGTGAAATTAGCGCTGAGGATTTCAAGTTCGATACACTTGCTGTAAAGGTAATTCCTAATTCAAATTATGTAACATTAGGTGACTCATTTAAAGCTGATGTAATTGTTGCAGCTTACAGTACTACTGATAATCCAAAATTAGAAGTTGGACAATCAATAGACACTTCAAGTGCTAATCCTGAGGATTGGAAAATTTTAGACCCATTAGACACATCAAGAGTAACTGTTGAAAATGGTGTGGCACAATATGCTTACAAACCAACTACTGCAGGAGAAGTTGAATGGGGCGGATTTATTAAAATTAGAAAACCAGGAACTGATCAATACGTTCCTTATCCATTCAAGCATAAATTCATTGCAGCAAAGCCATCAACAGTTGTATCTCCTGTTAAGATGAATGTTGTTTATCGAGGTCTTTGGAATCCAATTGATGTGTCTGTTGCTGGGTTTAGTGCTCAAAAGATTAAAGCAAGCGCTTCTAATGCTCAGATGAAACAAGTTGGACCTGGACAGTATGAAGTTAAACCAGGGAATGGGCAGGAAGTTAAAGTAACTGTACAAGTTCAAACTGAAGACGGAGGTACTAAATCAATGGGACAACCGTTTACATTTAGAGTTAAGAACATACCTAAACCTGAGCCTTACTTTGCAGGACAAACAGGTAAAGGATCACTACCTGGAGGAGCGCTCAAAGTAGGAAATAAAGTAAATGCTGTTCTTAAAGATTTTGACTTTGAAGGTGTGAAATACAACGTTGTTGAATTTACAGTTAGTACTCTTAAAGCAGGACGATATGTTTCTAAAGAGTCTAACAGTGCTAGTATCACACCTGCACAAAGAGCTTTATTAGATGGCTTAGGTCGTGGAGACCGTGTTACCTTTGAAAATATTTGGGCAGTTGGTCCAGATGGTCAAAGAAAAAATATAGGTAATATCATTATTGACGTTAAATAGGAGTAGTTATGAAAACCGTTGTTTCACTTCTTTCTTTATTGGCTATATCTCTAACTGGGTTTAGTCAGGTGTTAGATCCAGGAGAGTCTCCATTAGATGGGGTTTACTCCAAATCTATGCACAATGCCAATCGTGAACCAATACCTTACGTCCATCTTCGTGAGGCCGATCTCATGTGGTTGAAACGTGTTTGGAGAATGGTTGACATGGAAGAAAAAATGAACCAGGTTTTCTATTACCCAAAAGATCCTGCTCAGGGAAGAAAAAACTTTATCACCATATTAATGGAGGCTATTACTGAATCTGGTAACATAACAGCTTATGCTGCTGAAGATGAAAGTGGTAATCCGAATGATATGTTTACAATTCCCATGACTCCTGAAGAGATTAAAGAAGATGTTCTTTCTTACTCTTCAACAATTTCTATTACAGATCCAAATACAGGTCAACCGATGGACTCTACAGTATATACTGATATAGAGTATAATCAAATAAAGCGTTTTAAGATTAAAGAAGAAGTTTTTTTTGATAAACAAAGATCTGTACTTGAATTTAGAATATTAGGAATTGCTCCAATGGTTCCTGCTTATAACTCGAACGGAGAACTGGTTAACGTACAGGAAGGTTTTTGGGTTTATTTTCCAGAAGCGAGAAGAGTTTTAGCGCAAGCAGAGGTGTATAACCGTCATAATGATGTACACAGGCTTACTTATGATGACATTTTTATGAAGAGAATGTTTTCTTCTAAGATTGTGAAAGAGAGTAATGTTTACGATAGAAGCCTTGAACAATATCTCTCACCTCTAGATGCTTTACTTGAAGCTGAGAAAATAGAAGATAAGATCTTCAGATTTGAACACGATCTTTGGAGTTTCTAATAGTTGGAACTTTACGATATCTAAAAAAGGCTACCTGGTAGCCTTTTTTATTGCCCTATTATTTAGAAAAGATATTATTTTTTTCTCATGAATATTCTAACCGGTGTCCCGGTAAAATCAAACTGGTCCCTTAACTTGTTTTCGAGAAAACGTTTGTACGGTTCTTTTACATATTGAGGAAGATTCGCAAAAAAGGCAAATGACGGAAACTTCGTAGGGAGCTGTGTCACGTACTTTATCTTTATATATTTCCCCTTTAATGCCGGTGGTGGTTGTTTAGCGATTACAGTCTGGAAATAATCATTAAGAGGTGAAGTTTTAATCCTTCGTTTACGATTCTCGTAAGCTCTGATAGCCGCATCAAGTGATTTGTGAATTCTCTGCTTGGTCAATACAGATGTGAAAATAATTTCAACATCATCAAACGGATTAATTCTCGATCTTATAAGCTTCTCAAATTTCTTAGCTGTTTGATGATCTTTTTCGATCAAATCCCATTTATTTACAAGTATTACAACAGCTTTGTTGTTTTTAGCAATAAGACTAAAAATATTTAGATCCTGTGAGTGAAAACCTTCTTCAGCATCTATCATCAAAATACAAACATCTGAGCTTTCTATCGATCTAATAGAACGCATGACAGAGTAAAACTCTAGGTCATCATGGACCTTAGACTTTTTTCTGAGTCCGGCTGTATCTACCAGCGTAAAATCAAATCCATAGGCTTTGTAATGTGTATCTATCGAGTCTCTTGTTGTACCTGAAACTGGAGTCACAATATTTCGGTCAGATCCTGTGAGTGCGTTAATAAAAGATGACTTACCAGCATTTGGTCTACCCACAACTGATATGCGCGGTAATTCCTCGGCTTCTTCGTCCGGATCTGACTGTGGCTTTGGGAATTTTGCAACTACTTCATCTAAAAGATCACCTGTACCGCTACCATTCATAGCTGAAATAGGATAAGGTTCACCAAGTCCCATAGCGTAGAACTCTGATGCGTCCATTTTACGTTCGTTTGTATCAGCCTTGTTGGCTACTACAAAAACAGGTCGATCTTGCTTTCTTAGTAGGTTGGCCACATCATTATCCATATCGGTGATTCCTGTCATTGTATCGACAACGAACATAATCACATCAGCTTCCTCAACGGCCAATTGTACCTGCTTGCGAATTTCATCCTCAAATACATCGTCACTTCCGGTGACATAGCCGCCTGTATCAATGATGCTGAATTCTTTTCCAATCCATTCTGTTTTACCGTAATGACGATCACGCGTAACTCCGCTAAATTCATCTACGATGGCATCACGCGTGCCAACTAAACGGTTGAAAAATGTTGATTTTCCTACGTTGGGTCTCCCAACGATGGCTACCATGTTTGACATATCTTATTGAATGTATCCGAAGCGTTTTAGCTTATTTGCGTTGCTTCTCCAGTTTTTATCTACTTTAACGTACAGGTCTAAAAAAACCTGCTTTCCTACAAATGCTTCAATATCTTTACGAGCATCTATCCCAACTTGTTTGAGCGCTTTTCCGCCTTTACCGATGAGAATACCTTTTTGAGAATCTCTTTCCACGTAAATCTCAGCTCTGGTTCTGACGATATCTTTTTCCTCCTTGTATGATTCTACGACTACTTCTGCTGCGTACGGAATTTCCTTTTTGTAATGGAGGAGTAGTTTTTCGCGAATAATTTCAGATACGAAAAAGCGCATCGGTTTATCAGTGAGCTGATCTTTTGGGAAGTATGGAGGTGACTCTGGTAAAAGTTCAGTGATCTTTTTCAGAACCAAATCGACATTCAGGTTATGAAGTGCTGAAATTGGTAATATCTCAGCCTGTGGGAATTCCTTATTCCAAAACTCCACCTTTTCTTCGAGCTCCTCCTGGCTCGATAGATCAATCTTGTTGACCAACACGAGAGTTGGGAGTGAAGCTTCATTTATTCGTTTGATCAAATCAGGATTTTTAAATCCTTTTTCACCAATCTCCACAACAACGAGAAGCACATCAGCATCCTGTAATGCATTGTACACGTAATTCAACATCGACTCGTGTAACTTGTATGCAGGATTTACAATTCCTGGTGTGTCTGAATAGACGATTTGAAAATCCTCACCATTCACAATTCCCATTATGCGATGGCGCGTAGTTTGAGCTTTTGAAGTAATGATGGACAGCCTTTCACCTACCAACTTATTCATCAACGTGGATTTTCCTACATTCGGACTACCGATGATGTTTACGAATCCCGATTTGTGCAATGTGATTTTAATTTTAGATTTCTTTTGCAAAGAAACGAAATCTTTTATTACATTTGCACTCCGCTATCGAAAAGGATAGCAAGCGTTCTGAAAAATAAACCGATTTAGGTTAAAGATATATCGCGGAGTGGAGCAGTTGGTAGCTCGTTGGGCTCATAACCCAAAGGTCGCAGGTTCGAGTCCTGCCTCCGCAACTTATTTAGGCTGGTCTATCGACCGGCCTTTTTTATTTCCAAAGGTTTCTCAGTTTATTAGTTGGTCTTTTCTGTCTCTGGCTCATTCTTCTCACAGTAAAGGTCCATCACCACAATTACAGCCAAAAAGCCCCAAAACGGGACACTCGCTTTGTCTGTATCGAGGAAGTTGTTGAGGATTCCATGAGTCAAATAAGTTGTGAGGCCAAGAATAACAGACATCAAAATAGCTCTGTCGCGTTTGTGTTTAAGCTTGTAATACAGAGGTATTCCTGTGTGATAAAGCATGAAAACGATCAGTAAAAAAGTCAACATTCCCATTACGCCCTGTTCAGCTAATGGTCCAAAATACTCGCTATGAGCAGTTCCCAGGTCGCCAAAGTTTGTTGAAATAATGGTCAGATCCGAAGAGTGCTGATAAGGAGCGTATAAAAATGCATACGTTCCGGGGCCCTTACCCATAACAGGGTCTTCAGCAAACATCCTAAAAGCTGATTTCCACCTGTTGATTCGTTCCAAATTTGAAGCATCAGTTGCAACATTTGTAATCGATTGTACGTGCTCTGCTAAATTACCTGATGAGTCCTGCCTATTCTGTTCGAGTTCCTGAAGAATTGTAGATTGAAAAGAAAAGAACAGCGCTACAAGTGTGACACCTAATAGCGACAGAACCCACCAGCGAATGCGTAGTTTGATGAAAATGGCAAGGAATATTGCAGCCACAACGCTTACCCAGGCAGCCCTGGTATAGCTCATGATCAATCCAATCAAAAAGATGAAAAAGAAAAATCCAGAAACAATTTTTGCGTCAATTTTAAATTTTTCATCAAACATAAAATTGAACAAGAGCGGAATAAACATCGCGATCAAAGCACCATAACTCGTGTGATCATTAAAAAATGGAGACATTACCCAGTGGGCTGCTTTTTCATCAAAAGCTCTAACATATTGGCGGGACATCGTGTAAATGATGACAAACGTCATCGGGATGATGTACATCCAAAAATACTTAATCAACAGATCTCTGTATCGAAACATCTGTACAGCGATAAAGTAAAATGTCACAACAAACCACAATCTTGAGATCAAAAACTTGAAAGAAACAAGTGGTAACTCACTGGTGATTGATGTCAAAAACATCCAAATGAGATTGATGAAAATCGCAATACTAATAGGATGCCTGACTATTCTCATGTCGTACCGATGATCGTAAAAAACCTTGAAAAGGAAAACGAGCATGGCTCCGAACATGAGTGGATCAGTAGGCAGAGTGAGTCCAAAACCGCCACCAACGTTATCAATTGTGATTGAAATTGGCGTAACAAAAACAATCAACAACATCAACCAGTGTAGCCTGAACAGGGCGAGGTATACAATTACCAGAGCAACGGGTAAAGCGAGAAACCAAAGTACCTCAAAGTAGAGAAACAGAGCTGCCAATCCGATGAAAGCCAACCCAGATCCGTAAACCCATTTTTGTTTTAAGCTATCCAGCACAAACTACTTTTTTTCGGAAGATCTCAACCTGCGGAAGTTCTCATAACCGATAATTACCAGAATTGTCAAAAGAAATGCAGAAAGTGTCGATACAACTACGATCAACCACCTAACAGGATATGCCTTTTTCTCTTGCGGAACAGCTCGGTTCACAACGAATTTGTGCGAAACACTTTGATTGGCATCTACTTTAACCTCTTCGTATTTACCCTGGATCAGCACAAAACGCTCTCTCAAAAACTCGAGGTTCTCAGTCATCGACTTGTAAGCCGATCCATATTTTGCGAGTGTGTCCAATTTTGCTTCAAGTGTTCTGATAGCACGTTGGTTATTGTTAGAAATCGCTTCGTAATAAACTTTCGTCAACTGCTCAATTTGTTTTTCATATTCGTGAACTCCTTTATTCCTCAGAATAGTGAGAGAGTCATCGAGCGTTTGCATGTAATTACTCAGGTCTTTGTATTCCTGTTCAATTACAACAAGCGCATCTCTTGCACGCTCACGGAGCATTTCGTTTTTTGTAGAATCGACAAGTGATGCAATGTCATTGGCAATATTGGCAGCCATTTGCGGATCTTTATCCAATACGTCTATCCTGATAGAATTAAACTCAGTTCGCTTGAAGTTGACATTACTTTCCCATTCTTGTCCTAGACGCGTTTTGGCATATTCAGCTTCAGGGTCAATTTCATAGTGCTCCATCAAATTGTATTTCCCCCAAATCTTCCACTTGATCTTGTCAGAGTTCAAAATCTGAAGCATTGCCTCTGCCTGTTCTTCTTCACCAAAAGTTGAGATGTCATTTTTCCCCTGGGCATCTTCAGTCATCACGGCTTTTGAGAGTGAACTGTTTTGTGCAGGGAAAAAGATCACGCTTGAGTTGTACTTTTCTTCAATCAAAAGTGAAACAACTGAACTGACAATTGCAGCTAAAACAGAAACAATGATTAAGGGTTTGCGGTATCTGAGCAGGAATACGATCAGGTTACTCGAGTCGAATTCTGCTTTGTTCTGGGTTTGATCAGTCATGAAATATTGATTTTAAAGCGCCAAAAATATGAAACGAACATAAACAAACTTTCATCACACCTCTATAACTAGTGTGAATTAGTCTGCAAACTCGATGATAATTGAGTAAAACAACGGTAGGTCAGGCCCTATATTTTAGCAAATTAAACAAATCTTTTAATCTGATGAGCTTTAAAAGGAACGCGCCTGTAATGGTCAGAACCGGTATAGCGAAAACACCAGCATATTTCGGGATTTGAGTTTGCTTTTCAAGATAAATGAGTCCCGCCATGAATATAATTAGCCCGAGTGATTTCAATAGATCCTTTTTATGAATTCTAAGGTCATTGAATTTGTTAGCTGCAACGAATTGCGAAATAGCCACACCGCTTTGAGTGAATGCTGTAGCCCAGGCGGCACCGAGAGCTCCATAACTGTGAATCAAGAACCAATTGAGGATAACATTAACCACTATTCCTGCCAGGGATAAAAGGTTCAACAATTTCATTTTGCCCTGGGCTGTAAGTAAGGTTCCGTATATGTAGTTAGCAGCCATCGCAATAAAAGCGATCATCAAAACCGGGAAAATAGAAGCTGTTTTTTCCAATTCTGCTTTGTAGAGCAAATCAATTAATTCACCTCCATAAAACCAGGACCAAATAGAAATTATCACAGCCGGAATTAGCAAAAGTCTTACCGTCCAATCGACAATTGGTCTAACAGACTCTCTGTTCGCGATGAGTTTTGAGAAAACCGGTAACAGTAGTGTGGCAAACAAAAAGGCGAACATATTAGCTGCTTCATACACTTTGTATCCCTGAGCGTAAATTCCGGCTTCAGTAGTTCCGTTGGGTAAAAGCCGCTCAATCATCACCGAGTCGATGCGCGTGTAGAATGACATGAGTAATGTCAAAAGCGCAAAAGGGTAGCTTTGTCTCACGACCTTTTTGAGCAATCCTTTTTTTATCGTCCATTTAATTTTTACGGTTTTTCCCGCCATCACCATGACCGCATAAACGATGGTTAAAGCGTAAGCTATTGTTTGTGCCCAGGCAAAATGGAAAATGGAAAATCCTGCTTCATTCGGTTCTGACCATAAAAGGGCTCCACAAATCACGATCATCAATATGCGATCTAAAACAGAAGCTACGCTATCCCACTTGAAAAGGTGGAGGCCGGCTAAATTTGATCGCAAAAACATGAGAGCTGAAGAAAGAAAAAGGTTGAGGGCTATGATCCACAATAAGTCGAGATAGTGTGATGGATATTTCATCACCCAAATACCTAAGATCATAAGAACTGCTAGATAGATGATGCCTAAAAGCAGCTTGACGCCAGATATTGTCACGAAATGATTTTTGACAAAGTAGTTGTCCTGTGCTACTTGCTTATTCGTGTAGTTGTTGAGTCCGGCATCTAGAATGATGAAAAACAAATACCCAAAATTGAGCAAGGAGAAATATGTTCCAAACTCGGTTGGACCCACGGCATTTTGCACCATAACGGTGATGCCTAAAATCCAAAAGGGTTTAACCAATAGGTTTAGGCCGAGCAAAAAAGCCAGATTTCTCAAAAACTTTTGCTGCAATTTAAAGGGTTTTAGTGCTAAAGATGAAGTTTTGAGTGTGGTGAAAATCAGGATTAAACGGGACTGTTTTATTGTCTACAACAGCATAACAGGTGTAGCCAAGATTCTTTAAAAGATCAAAGCATTTTTTCCTGTTTTCGTTTTCCCAAAGCTCAGTGTAAATAACGGGAAGATGTTGTTTTAAAAGCTCTTCACCTCCTTTGAGCACGAAATACTCAAAATTCTCAACATCCAGTTTAATACCACTTACACGCTCATTCTTCAACTCGGTTAGATCATCTAAACGAAATTGTTGAGTTGTTATTTTTTCACCCTCCGTAAAATCTGTAATCGATTCGTGATTGACATGACTAAGCCCCTGCATTTTAACATCATCCACAACAGGAACAATCATTTCAATTTCATCACGGTCAGATCCAAGCGCAAAATCGTAAACATCTACGTTTAGCAGTCCGTAGTGATCGATGACTTTTTTGAGAGCTTTCACATTTTGGGGAACGGGCTCAAATGCTTTTACAGATTGACACTTTCTTGCCAAATGAACACTCATGATTCCAATATTAGCTCCAATGTCTAATACTGTTGATTCTTTGGGAAGTAGTTTGAGGAAAGTGAAAAAATCTCTTTCATTACTGTCCCATTTGAGCGTATTTATTTTAAATCTTGCGAAAGTGAATAAATAGCGCTCGTACCCCAGTATGCTTTGTAAAAGGTATTTGATTCGTGTTTTCAAGGCGGTCAAAGATAGTTTTTTCCTCAAGTAGAATAAGGGATTACTTATTTTCGCAAACCAACGAAAGAAACATGAAGATTGCTGTCAATACAAGATTATTGTTGCCCGGTAAACTTGAGGGAATAGGATGGTTTACATACGAAACCATGAAACGTATTGTAAAACAGCATCCTGAACACGAGTTTCATTTCATTTTTGACAGAACTTACGACCCAGATTTCATTTTTGCCGATAATGTAAAAGCTCATGTTTTGAGTCCGCCAGCTCGTCATCCATTTCTCTTTTATCTTTGGTTTGAGTGGCGACTTCCATCTTTATTGCGAAAAATAAAGCCAGATGTATTTCTGTCACCTGATGGTTATCTCAGCTTGTCATCTTCTGTCAAACAATTGGCAGTAATTCACGACATAAACTTTGAGTACTATCCGTCATTTTTACCTCTTGGAGCAAGAATCTATCTAAAGACATTTTTCCCAAAATTTGCTCATAAAGCTACCAGAATAGCAACTGTATCAGAGTTTTCTAAAAATGACATCAGTTCTCAGTACAACATTGATAATTCACTAATCGATGTTGTTTACAATGGAGCATCCTCAATTTACAAACCCGTTGAGGAAGATGAAAAGAAGAAAGTAAAAGCAGACTTCACGAATGGGAGCGAGTACTTCGTTTATGTTGGTGCTATTCAACCGCGAAAAAATATCACCAATTTAATGCTGGCATTTGAACAGTTTAAGATTGAGTCTGGATCTGACCAAAAGCTCGTACTTGTTGGTGAAAAGAAATGGTGGAGCAAAAGACAAGAAGAAACATTTGATTCGCTGACCTACAAGAAAGATATTATCTTTACTGGTAGGTTAGAACAGGATGAGCTCAATCTTATTTTAGGCAGTGCGATGGCTTTGACTTACGTTTCATTATTTGAAGGTTTTGGTATTCCAATTCTCGAAGCTATGAACTGTGATGTTCCGGTTTTGACTTCCAGTGTGACTTCAATGCCTGAGGTTGCCGGAGAGGCAGCTTTACTCGTAAATCCTTTTACGGCCGAGAGTATAGCTGACGGAATGTTGGAACTGCATCAAAAACCGAAGTTGCGTAAGGAACTTGTTCTAAAAGGACGAGAACAAAGGGCGTTTTTCAATTGGGATAAAACAGCTGACTTAATGTGGCAAAGTATCACAAAAACAGCCGATCAATGAGTTTGCTTTTGCAACATACACCGGGAGTAATTGAAGCAGGTTGCGATGAAGCTGGGCGTGGCTGCCTTGCCGGACCAGTAGTTGCTGCAGCAGTCATTTTACCAAATAACTTTGAAAATGCACTACTCAATGACTCCAAGCAGCTTTCTGAGAAAAACAGAAATGAGTTGAGGTCAGTTATTGAAAAAGAAGCGTTGGCCTGGAAGGTCGCTTTTGTCGATCATGAAGAAATTGATGAAATCAATATTCTGAAAGCTTCTTTCATGGCGATGCACCGCGCAATTGACGGACTCAAAACAAAACCGGAATCTCTACTGATCGATGGAAACAGGTTCATTCCTTATGAAGGCATCAACCATCATTGTATCATCAAAGGTGATGGCAAATATTTGAGCATTGCAGCGGCAAGTATTTTAGCCAAAACGCACAGAGATCAATTCATGGAAGAACTTCATGAAAAGTTTCCCCATTACGGTTGGTTTAAAAACAAAGGTTATCCTACAAGGCAGCACAAAACGGCAATTGCCGAAATAGGCCCGTCACCTTATCACCGCAAGAGTTTCAACTGGAAAATCAGGCAAACTAAGCTCAAGCTAAAATGAGAAAAAGGCTGCTGATATTGTTTTTCTTTTCAACCTCAATCGTTGAGGCGAGCCATTACATGGACTATGTGATTTACAAGCAGGATACTTTTTATCAGGGCTATTTTGATGAATCACTGGTTCCTGGAAGTAAAGATGGCGTTTACCTTAAACCGGTTTTCAAAAACCGACTTTTTGGAACAACTCAGGAAGAGTTTTTTGAAGTCGTGAAGAAAGATCTTTACCCAAATGCTCACCAGTTGATTTCGATAAGCTCAAAAGGGGATTCATGTTTCATTGAGGTGGACTCATCAACCATCAGCTCAATTGATCCAAACAGATTTCACAATGAAATGCTGGCTACTTTAACTCAATCCTCGCTTTGCAATGTGGTGTTGATTGAAGTATCAGGCGAGCGGGGAACGGCTCTGACCATTAAAGATCTTACAGCCCCTTATTTCACTTTGGTTAATGATTCAGTTAGTAGCAAAGAAGAAACCTTAAAGGAAACACGAAAAGTTGATGAAATTGGTAAAATACAGCCACTTGAAATCATTTTACTCACCTTTGCTGCTGTATTTGCATTGACAACCTTATATTTAGCACTAAAATCGAAAAGATGATGAGATTTTTTCAAATCGCTGTACTCAGTTTGATACTTGTAAGTTGTGGAGGTTCACAGTCAGAACCGAAAGAAAAAAAGGAGCCAACGAACAAAATAGACAAAAAGGCTGAGCCTAAGGAAAAAGAGCCAAAAGAGAAGTCTTATCCAAAGCTCAATAATGAAAATGCAGCTGATTTTTTACTCGAATACGGCAAGGAAAACAAAGAAACAAGAGCTGTGATCAAAACAAGATTGGGTGATATTCAGGTTAAGTTATATGAAAACACTCCTGTTCACCGCGCAAATTTTGTCTACCTCACAAAGCGAGATTACTACGATATGACAGAGTTTTACCGCGTGGCTGAAGGTTTCATTTGCCAGGCTGGAAACAGCGATTCGTGGGATACACAAAGAATGAGAGCGAAAATTGGTCATTACACGCTCATGCCTGAATATGTGAAATCAAATATTCACAAATATGGAGCAATATCGGCAGCACGGCAGTACAAGAAAAACCCCGATGAAAGATCATCAGGTTATGAGTTTTTCATTTCCACAGGAAGGGTTTATTCAAAAGCTGAGCTAAAAGCTATTGAAAAAGAAGAAGGAATTACCTTTACTGATAAACAGCGAGAAGCTTATTCTACAGTAGGAGGTAATCCTTATTTAGATGGCGACCACACAGTATTTGGCGAAGTGATTAGCGGAATGGATGTGGTTGATGTCATTGACACGCTTGAAGTTGATCGCAAAGAATGGCCAAAAGACATTGTGCCTATTGATGTTGACATTGTAAACGAATAAATTATATGGTGAAAAGAATAATCCTCTATGTTTTTATAGCTCTGATGATTGGAGCGCTTGTTTGGGTTTTTCTGGACCTGCGACAGGCGAATAAACCCGTGAAAAGTGCGCTCTATGCAATTCCGCAAAGCTCATCGGTTGTCATTGAAAACGATAACCCATTTGAAACATGGAACCGGATTGCCAATAAAACTGTGATTTGGGAGGAGTTTAAATCGCTTGACGGCTTTCAGTATGCTGATTCTTCACTTTTCCACCTCGATACATTGCTCAAAAAAGATGAAAACTGGGAATCTTTATTGCGAGATGAAAAAACGTATTTGGTATTCAATCATACCGATAATGGTGCAGAATGGGGGTGGCTGATGAAGTTCCCCGCAAACTATGATTACACTGAGCTTGAAGGTGTTTTGACAGAGTCACTCGAGGCGAAAAAAGACTCAGCTGGTGCTTATTCGATCAGCATTCATGAGAAAAACTTTTTCGTGAGGTTTAAAGAGCAAATGGTAGTCGTTTCGCCAACAGAAAAATTCATTTCCAAATCACTTGAAACGCTAAAAACCGGGAAATCACTCGCGTCAGATTCGCTTTTTCAGGAAGTTTATAAAACCGCAGGCTCAACAAGGCACGGTCACGTTTTTGTCAATTACCAAAATATTTCTGCTATCGGTCAGAACCTTATTAAAGCTGGCGATGAGGAGGTTTTCAAAACTGTTACCAATCATTTTGCTGAATGGTCGGTGATGGATATTTCAATGAAATCTAACGAGGTAATGCTCAATGGATTTACGAATCTCGATCCGCTCGATAATCAGTTTTTGGGAACGTTTTCGAATCAGAGTCCGCACGATCATGATGCTGCTAAGATATTACCTGAAAACACAGCGTCATTCATTCATTTTGGATTTTCAAATTACCTCAACTGGTACGAGCACTATCGCCAATGGCTAGAAAAAACGAGTCAGCTCTACAGTCATGACAGCCTGATCAAAGAGCTGGAAGTGAATTATAAATTAACTTTAGAGAAAGACATTTTGCCGTGGATTGAACACGAGTCTGTTTTGGGATATTTAGATGACGAAACGCTCAATCATAAAGATCGCTACTTTGCAGTTGTCAAAACATCAAATGAAGTATTGGCGAGCAAAAAGTTAAAATCAGTTTCAATTGAAAGTGCTGAACCGCGCAGTTATCGCGATTATGAAATCCATCAACTCAAAACAGGTAAACAGTTTTCTCTGGCTTTTGGCAGACACTTTAAAGCGATTGAAAAACCGTTTTACACGATTATCGATCGGTTTGTGATTTTGGCAAACGATGAGCGCACATTGGTGAAAATAATCAATGATTACCTGGCTGGTGAACCACTTATCAAAAAAGAATCCTTTGCTGAGTTTAATGAAAGCGTTTCAGAGGAGTCGAATGTGTTTTTGTATTGTAATCCGGCTGCATCAGCCAATTTGCTGATGTCTTTTGGATCTGACCGTTTAGATAAGTTTATCGCTAAAAATAAAACCTTTATCAAGAAGTTCCAGGCTATTTCATTGCAGTGGAGCAGGGAGAGTGATAACCTATTTTATCAAAACGCTTACTTACTTCACAATCCGGTTTATAAGGAAGAAGTTCATTCTCTTTGGGAGTTGGCACTCGATACAACAACTTCTATGAAGCCGGCTGTTGTGAAAAATCATTATACCGGGGCGAATGAGATTTTCATTCAGGATGATAATAACAAGGTTTATTTGATAAGTAATACGGGCAAAGTGCTTTGGGAAAGGCAGATTGACGGACAAATTATCAGCGAAATCGAGCAGATTGACGTTTATCAAAATGATAAGCTTCAAATGATTTTCAATACTGATGAGGCTGTTTATTTGCTCGATAGACTTGGAAATGATGTAGAATCTTTTCCTGTGAAAATTGCCGGTGGAGCCTCTGCACCAATAACCGTATTGGACTACGATAATGATGGTGATCACAGGATTTTGGTTCCGACCAAAACGGGAGATTTACTGAACCTGAGCAATAGAGGCGAGCCAGTAAAAGGCTGGGCTTTTGAAAAGCAAGAATCGGCAATTAAAAGTCAGGTACTTTACACGGTTATTAAGCGAAAAGATTACCTGATTACGGTTAACGAAAAAGGGCATGTTTACGGTCACAGCAGGAGAGGAAATGTGAGACTTGAAATGGAGGAAGTGCTTCCTGTTCACAACAATTCAAACTTCTATTTACATTCAAATAGTTCGCTCGAATCGAGTTATTTATCAACTGCAGATTCTTTTGGGCTGGTTCATAATCTGCTTTTAGATGATCGTTTGATCAAGAAAGAGTTTGGCGATATTCATACTCCAAATATTTACTTACACGCTGATATCAATATGGATAATAAACCAGATTTTATTCTTGCCGATTCAAGCGGAGTTAGAGCCTGGAGTGATGATGACGATGAATTGTTGAATTACGAACTCGATAATGTAACACCAACCTCGCTCAACAACTACCAGTTTCAAAATACAAGTGCTGTTGGGGTTTCTTTCAGATCCAAAGATGAGATTTTGCTTATTGACAGAACCGGGAAACTATGGCCTCATTTCCCCTTGAGAGGTGGAATGCCATTCTCAATTTCTGATCTAAATGATGATGGCTCTTATAACTTGATCGTTGCAGATAAAAATGGGATATTGTACACATACCTGTTAGATGATAAAATGTAACTTTATACAAACCCTTTGCTGATGAAAAATCTAGTTTTACCATTGATCGTTTTCCTGTTTCTTTCATTCAATATGAATGCACAGCAGGAAACGATGCTATACGGCACTTCGAGGATTCCGCAGAGCTTTAAACTCAACCCGGCAATGATGCCATCCACAAAGTTGAATATTGGAATTCCGGCTACGAATATGCTTTTTGAAGTTGGTAAGTCGAAATTCAAAACCAAAGGAATTGTAACAAGGAGCGGTGATGGGTACGATGTAGACGTTGACGCTCTTGTCAATGGGTTCGAGGATCGCAATCAGGTTTTCATGAATTTCTCAAGTGAGTTGTTACACGGTGGTTTTAAAGTGGGGAACAACTATTTTCAGTTCAATATTTCTGAACGTATCGGCATCAAAGCTGACTTTCCTAAAGAGTTAGCTATCTTGTTTAGAGAAGTTTATGAAGAGCGTTACATCAATCAAAATTTAGCGGTCAATAATATACGTTTTAGTGGTTACCATACACGCGAATTCGGTTTTGGGTACAGTCGCAAAATCAATGATAAACTGAATGTAGGAGCCAGGTTCAAACTGCTTTACGGAGTTAGTAATTTCTACGCTGAAAGTACTGATCTTTATGTGGATACTCAGCTCCGCGATGAACAGGATGAAGTTGGAGGTAATATTACATACCAGTTTAGAAGCTCAGGTTATGAAAACTACAACGAAGGGAACATCGAAAACATTCTTTACGCAAATGGAAACTGGGGAGCCGGTTTTGATTTGGGAGCGGAGTATAAGTTTAATGACCGCATCTCTGCTTCGGCAAGTATTCTTGATTTGGGTTCGAGTATTCGGTTCAAAAATGACAACCATAACTACGAGCAAACAAATATTAATGTGAGTTTGCAACCTATGGATTTAGTGGCATTTTATTTTCAAAACGATTCCTTATCTGTAGAAGACCAGGTTCAAAAGTTTGCTGATAGTTTGCAGTCTGAAGTTGATCCTGTTGAAAATGGAGATGCTTACACTTACTCAATTCCAACCAGATTATTTTTATCAGGTACATTCGATATAACCAAAAAGCACAGCGTAACCTTGATCAATCAAAATATCTTTAGCGATCAACAAAATGTGAGTTACGTGAAAGCTGTTTATCGCGGCCAAATCAAAAACTTTTTCACCGGAATCGTGGGTTACGACTTGTATAACCCTTACACAAAGTGGTCGAATCTTGGGCTTGGGTTTTCCATCAATGGCGGACCTTTCCAGTTTTACCTGATGACTGAGGATTTTGTTTCGGTTCTCATCAGGCCTGATGATCAAATTCAGCCGAACTTAAGATTGGGAATGAACCTTACCTTTGGGAAAAATGAAGACGAATAGTTTTACTTAATCGTCAAAAATGGAAGAGTTTTATCTGGTTTTGTGGAGATTAATAACTTCATGAATTCTAGGGTTTCAATCAATTAAACCACCATTATAAATTCATTCTCCTCAGCCTTGACTACTAACGCTTTTGGTCAGCACTTTCAGCTTGTCCTTTAGTTGTTGGTACTCCCCAAGTCCAAACCTATTATCAACTTAAACACCTAATAATTCCATAGCGTTATTTGGACGGATTTCGACCTTGATCTCGGCCTCAAACCTCTCAACCTACAAACACCAAACTAACATTCGCATTTACTTGAAAAGCTTGAACTTTTCACTGACAGGCTTTGGTTTTTTTGATTGGAGGTACATTTTTTGACCGGGCTCTGGCTGTTCGCCTTTATCCATTCTGTTTTTTCTTCTCAACGCACCGTCTTTGATGCCGAAACGTTGTGATATTTCCCACATGCTATCACCTTTTTTAGCAGTGTAGAATTTTTGTGTCCCTTTGTATTTCTTTGGCTGAAGGTAAACTTTAGCACCCTTTTCAAACTCATAACCGCGATCTACATCATTGTACATCTTGATTTGCCATCTACCCATTTCCATTGTATGAGCAATTTCTCCGGGCGTTTCACCACCTTTTGCAGTCAGGTATTCAATTTCGTTTATGGTTTTACTCACGGCAGGTTTCGGACTTAAGTTTACGTCCTCAAAACCACTATTGTCATTTCCCCTGTTGTTAGAGCCTCTCTCGCTTTTTTTGCTATTATCAGCCAATGCCGGCTCTTCTACGTCTTCGCCCAACGCGATCTGATCGTAAACATAGAGCTTATTATCCTCAATGATTTTGATGAGTAGCTTGGGGTACTTTGGATTAGTAGCGTAACCTGCTTTTTTGAGCTCATGAGCCCATGATTTATAATCAGTTATATCCTGCTTGAAACAATTTTCATAACGCGACCTTTGCAGGAAATCACTGTGATCAGCGTAAGAATCATAGACATCTTCATAAACTCTAAAGCACTCACTTCGCTTGTCATCATCGTGGTAAGTTCTGGCACCTCGCCAACTCGAGTGACATTTAATCCCAAAGTGGTTATTGGATTTTTTCGCCAGTTCACTATTACCGTTTCTGCTTTCAAGTAATGCCTGAGCAAGAGTGATACTGGCCGGAATGCGATATTCTCGCATATTTTTAATAGCCAAATCCTTGTACTTTTCAATGTACTCCTGGCGTGTTAGATCCTGTCCAAAAACTGTAATGGTCAGAACCGTAAATAAAAGCGTTGTTATTATGCGCACTTTTCTCATTTCAAGCAAAAATAACGGCAAGTTTAGAGTAATGTTGTGAAATCGCAGCTCGTTTCCAACAATAGCGTGTGGATAGTAAATTGCCTATTGATGTAATGAATATTCAACCCACGAATTGAAAAACGATTTTAGACTATAACCGGCTGCAGTAACTTGCTGAGGAACTAAACTCGCTTCAGAAAGACCCGGTACAGTATTCACTTCAATGAAATACGGCTGGTTGTCTTTTACAATGAAATCAACCCTGCAAACACCTTTAAGGTCGAGTGTTTCAAAAATCAATTTTGAAATTCCGCTCACTTTTCGCTCGATTTCACCGTTCACCTGTGCCGGAGTTATTTCTTTTGATGCACCGTGATACTTGGCTTCGTAGTCAAAAAATTCATTTTCTGAGATGATTTCAGTAAGAGGCAACGATTTTATTTGGCCTTCAATATTGTGAACTCCACAAGTTACTTCCCGTCCCTGAATATACTCTTCCACAATTACGGTTTTATCAAATTCAAAAGCATATTCTATTGCGGGTAAAAGTTCATCGGCCGTTTTGACTTTTGTAATTCCAAAACTTGATCCTGCTTCATTGGGTTTGACAAAACACGGTAAGCCTACTATTTCAACAATTTCTGATAAATCGATTTGTTGGCTTCTCTTGAGGTATTTTGCCTTTGCCATCACAACTCCGTAGTGGCGTAGCAATGAAGAACACATAGCTTTGTTAAAGGTAAGTGCAGATTGAAAAGTTTGGCAGGAGGAATATGGGATTTCAAGTAAATCGAAATAACCCTGTAGCAATCCGTTTTCACCAGGGCTACCATGAATGGCTATGAAAACCCCATCAAAATTGATTTTATTATCATCGATAATGATTGAGAAATCGTCCTTGTTAACGGGATACTGGTGATCGTCTTTTTCACAGTACCATTCTTTACCGCGAACCATGATTTTGTAAACGTTGTACAGGTTTGTATCGAGGTTTCTCGCCACAACATTTGCACTTTTTAAACTCACCTCATATTCTGATGAGTCGCCACCCATGGCTACGGCTATATTTTTTTTCATAAAACGTGCCTTATTTCGCTGTTGTCCAAATTACGTTTAATTGACAGGTTGTACTTTTTCGTGGTTCTTTTTTGTAAACAAAATGAGTGTTAATTCTGATTTGGTTAGGTTCTGACCAAAAAGAGAAGTTCATTGAATACTATTTCTATTTTTATCCTGTGAAAAAGATACTCTGGACCATACTGTTTTTGCTGACTTTAAAAATGTGTGTTTCGCAAAGTGTGATTTTGAAACCTCATTATGGCTTTACCTGGCCGCATCGTTCAAGTATTACTCACCTTGTTCAAACTCATGCTGGAGGTATATCGCTCAATTATGAAAAGCAGGTGTCAGGAGAAAAGTTTTGGCATCGGGATTATGGTTTTCCATCTGCCGGAATATCGGGGTACTACACTCAGCTTGGAAACCGTGAAGTTCTGGGGTACGGACTTGGAGCTATCGGATATTTGAAATTCTATCCTTACAGGTTTTCAAAAGTGCAGTTCTATTTTACAACTGGCGCTGGCTATGGTTATATCAGTGAAAAATGGAATCCTGAAACTAATCATAAAAACATCATCATAAGCTCGCACAGTAATTTACTTATTCAGCTCGAAAGTGGAGTTGAGTTCAGGTTGAGCGATAAACTCAATACTTCCTTAGGAGTTGGAGTTACACATTACAGCAATGGCAGTACAACTTTGCCCAATAAAGGTGTAAATTACATCGCGATGAACTTTGGGCTCAGCTATCAGATTAATGAGCCCGATACTTTAGAAGTAAAACACAAATCGATTGATTCATCAAGGTATATGCTCAACTTGCGAGCATCTGGTTTTTACAAAGAAGGATTGTATGAGCTAACGGGGAAAAAACCTGTATCAACATTGAGACTTGAGTTCTCTTATAAAGCAGCCCGAAAATCAAAAATAACGCTTGGATCTGATCTCATGTATAACGGTGCACTAAAGAGTTACTATGATGAACAAGGGTTTGAAAATTCTAACAACTTCCAAATGGGTACTACAATTGGGTATCACCTGAATTTACATGCATTTGAAATATTCTTGCATCAGGGTTTTTACCTTTATTCATTCGATTATCCTGGTGGTCGCTTATATCAAAGATTTGGTCTCATGGTTGACTTGTCAAAAGGTTGGTTTATTAATGGAAGCATCAAGTCACATTTGGTAACTGCTGATTATTTTGAATTTGGAATAGGAAAAACGTTATGGCGAAGCAATTAGTAATGATAATCAGTTTGTTGACGCTCATTGCCGGCTGTGACAAAAGCCTGGTAGGCGATTGCTTTGTGAAAAGAGGTAGTGTGAAAACCGAATCCCGGTTTTTCGATCAAAGCTTTAACAGTATTCAGTGTCATGATATGGTAGATGTCGTGATCGTGCCGGATTCAACTCATTATGTCGAGGTTACTGCAGGAGAAAATTTGTTGGCTGATGTCACAACTAAAATTGAAGGTGACTTTTTGATAATCGACAAAGAATCGAATTGTAATTGGACCAGAAAATTTAAGAAGCCTACTGTTTATGTCCATTTACCAATGGTCAGAACCATCGAGTATCGCGGTAACGGGACAATAACAGCAAATGGTAGGTTAAAAGGAGATACATTGTCGATCCACATCTGGATGGGGGGAGAGAAAATAGATTTGAGCGTTGAATACGAAAGAGTTGAAACCTATCACCATTCCGGAACTACAGATGTAATTCTGAATGGAAAAGCAGGCGATCTTTCATGCTACAAGCACTCGATGGGGAAGTTGAAGCTTTTTGGGTTGCAAACATCAAATGGGTATATCGACTCAAAAAGCTCAACCGATGCCGAACTTTGGGTTACCGATAAGCTCGACTACAAAATCAATTTTGAAGGAGATGTCTTGCTGAAAGGAGATCCTCAAGTCAATAAAATTGAGCAAAATGGAAATGGTAAACTCATCCGCAAATGAATTATGGGTTTGATAACGAAAGTGGAATAATTTGTCCGTTACCGGCCTCGTGAAAATTGAGTGTCAAATTCAAAATTGTTTGAGCGGCTTTCTCTGAAGTGAGTTGTGCTTTTCCCTGTGGAAATGCTGTTTGAAACATTTCTGTCTCTACACTTCCTAAAGCAATAGAGTTAAAGCGACCGTCAGAATACTCTTCTTTGAGGCATTGTGTAGCAGCCATTATTGCAGCTTTAGATGCGCTGTAGCCTAGTAGCTCTGGAAATTTTACTGAGTTTTGGAATCCGCCCATGCTGCCAATTGTAACCGTGTGGTAATTTTCTGATAAACAATTGTTTTTTGTCAACTCTTTAAAAAGCAATAGAGGAGCTATTGAATTGACCTGAAACATTTTTTCCAAATCATTTTCAGAGATATTTTCCAGCTTGTTTTTAATCAGCAAACCCGCATTTAAAATGAGGTAATCGAGTTTTATTTTGTGGTTCTGAAGAGCGTTTACTAATTTATCTCTGCCATTTTTTTCAGTGTACAGGCACTCAACAACAATAAGATTTTCATTGTTGAGTTCATGCAATGTAGTGCCGTTACGCGTTACGGCTACAACTTTCATGTTATTTTTGAGTGCTTGTTTTGCGAGTGCGTAACCAAGTCCTCTGCTGCCACCGGTGATGAGTACTGTTTTCATTTATTCAATAGCTTTGAAATATGATATCAAAGAAAACAATTCTGCTTTTGGTTCTGACCATTACGGTTCCTTTTTTCCTGGGCGCTCAATATGTGCCCGAGGATAACGAAGAGAGTTATCAAAAGAAGGAGGAGAAAGAGAATTCTTTTGACTGGGATAACGCTTACGTAGGTGGCGGATTGGGACTCAATTTTGGAAATATCACGTACATCAATGTCAATCCCATTTTTGGTTACTGGTTTAGTGAAAAATTCACTTCAGGAGTTGGATTGAATTACCAGTATTTTTCTGATAATATCTACAACTATTCAACCAGTATGTACGGAGGGAATGTTTTCTCTCGTTATGTCGTTTACGACCCCATTTTCCTTCACGGTGAAATAGAAGTTTTAAACGGTGAGTTTGGCTACAATGAAGGGCGCAGTAACTTCACCAGTGTTTTTGTTGGCGGAGGTTACATGCAGCGTTACGGCAACAGTTTTATCGCTGCCACCTTGCTGTACAACCTCAATGATGATTCAAGGAGTCCGTACACGAACCCCTTATTCCGAATCAATTTTGGTGTAAACTTTTAATCCAGTGCCTTTTCTAAAGCTTCGTTGTAAAGCGATTTGAAGTGTGAAATGTCACCCCAACTCTCATCGTCAATCGTGATATCACCTTTGGTTACGTAGCCCAGTAAGCTGTAATCAATTCCGAAGTGTGTCATCATTTCCATGAAGTCTTCATTGTAAATAGTCGGAACCGAAACCACAACTCTCGATTGCGCCTCACCAAAGAGGAATGCGTCCTTGCGGATGATTTGATCTGTTGTGATATTGAATCCAAGGTCGCGGTGAACAGCACTTTCTAGAAGCGTTGTGAAGAGTCCGCCATTTGAGCAGTCGTGAGCTGATACGATCAGTTTTTCTTCGATCAGTTTTAGAACTGCATCCTGAACTTCCTGTTCGCTTTCGAGATCGAAATAAGGAGCCGGAGATTCTTTCACTCCGTGGTATTTAGCGAGATACTCACTCGATGAAATGTCGTTGTGGTTCTCACCGATAACGTAAATCATATCGCTTTCCTTTTTGAAGTCGAGCGACATCTTGTTCTCTTTATTCAGCAACCCTATCATTCCGATTGTAGGCGTTGGGAAAACCGGCACTTCACCGTCTTTCGTTACCGTTTGGTTGTAGAAGGAAACATTCCCACCTGTTACAGGAGTTTTGAGTGCTTCGCAGGCACTTCCCATTCCCTGAACAGCTTTTACAAACTGCCAGTAAGACTCAGGATTGTATGGATTTCCAAAGTTTAAGCAGTTACTAATTGCTGAAGGTTTTCCGCCTGTACAAACAATGTTTCTCGCAGCTTCACAAACAGCAATTTGAGTTCCTTTGTAAGGATCAGCGTTGACGTAGCGCGAGTTACAATCGACAGACATCGCAATGGCACGGTCAGATCCTTTGATCTGCGCTACACCCGCATCGGCCGGTTCGTTTGTTGTCATGTTTGCGGTTCCGACCATTGAATCGTACTGCTCAGAGATCCAGTTTTTTGATGCGATATTAGGTTGCTGAATTAAGAACTCGGCAACTTTTTTCAGATCCTTTGGTTCTTCAATGCTCGCAATGGTGAATTTTTGATATTCTTTGAAATATGCCGGTTCTGAATATTCGCGTTCATAAACCGGTGCTCCACCGCCTAGTACGAGTGGCTCAGCTGGTGTAGTAGCGATTAACTCTCCGTTTTTGTGGAAATTCAACACGCCACCTTCAGTAACCTCACCGATTTGTACAGCGTTGAGGTCCCACTTTTCAAAAATATCTTCAACAACTTTTTCTTTTCCTTTCTTCACAACTACGAGCATGCGCTCCTGAGACTCAGAAAGTAAAATTTCAAATCCGTGCATGCCATCCTGGCGAGTTGGAACTTTATCGAGGTCGATATCCATTCCAAAACCTTCTTCGGCAGACATCTCAGCTGTGGAACAAGTAATTCCGGCAGCTCCCATGTCCTGCATTCCAACAACAGCATCTGTATCAGCTAGTTCGAGTGTAGCTTCTAACAAAAGTTTTTCCTGGAACGGATCACCAACCTGAACAGACGGTAAATCATCTGTAGAGGCATCTGTAATGTCTTTTGAAGCAAAAGCAGCTCCGTGAATTCCGTCTTTCCCGGTTGCCGAACCTACTATGTAAACAGGGTTTCCTGCTCCGTGTGATGTAGCCGAAAGTGTTTTGCCCACTTCAACGATACCGGCAGAAAAAGCATTGACTAACGGATTCGTATTGAAAGATTCATCAAAAAATGTTTCTCCACTCAAAACAGGAACGCCAAACGAGTTTCCGTAATTGCCAATTCCTTTAACTACTCCTTTGAGTAGCCATTTTGTTTTGTCGAGTTTCAAATCTCCAAAGCGGAGCGAATTCATTTGAGCAATAGGGCGAGCTCCCATCGTGAAGATGTCGCGGTTGATTCCGCCAACACCAGTAGCTGCTCCCTGATACGGTTCAATAGCAGATGGGTGATTGTGCGATTCGATCTTGAATGCACAGGCGAGTCCATCGCCAATATCAACCAGCCCTGCATTTTCTTCACCTGCCTCAGCGAGGAGGTGTGGTCCCTTTTTAGGAAGGGTCTTTAGCCAAACGATAGAGTTTTTATAAGAGCAGTGCTCACTCCACATTGCAGAGTATATACTTACCTCGCAAAAATTGGGTTCGCGACCTAAGATTTCTTTCACTTTTTCGTACTCTTCTCCGAGTAATCCGAGTTGAATGGCTTGTTCTTTCGTGGCTATTACCGTATCTGCAGCGTTTTTAGACATGCTCTTATTTTTTGATGCTGCAAAAATAGGTATCTGTTTTGAGTTCGGTCTATATGAAACCGAGTTTTACCCTGAAAATTAGTCAGATCTCGAAAACATTTGGATGCATTTCTAAATGAAGTCCTTAATTTGCAATAGATAAAATAAAACTAAATGAGAAATATAGTCTTTGTATCACTTGCGCTTGCAGTTATTACATCCTGTTCAGGACTGCGAAAAGAAAAAGCCGACCTCATCGTTCACAACGGCACAATTTACACGGTCAATGAAACGAATGAAAAAGCTGAGGCGATGGCTATTCGAAATGATTCAATCATTGCCATAGGGGCAGAGCGCGAAATCATGAATCACTTTCAGTCCAAGAATACTGTTGACTTGCGCAGGAAGTTTATTTATCCCGGTTTTGCTGATGGACATTGCCATTTTTACGGTTATGCAAAAAGTCTGTTGAAAGTAAATTTAACTGGAACTAATAGTTGGGAGGAATGTATTTCAAAAACCAAAGACTTTGCTCAAAACAGCGAAACGAAATGGATAACCGGGAGAGGCTGGGACCAAAACGACTGGGAGGAAAAAAATTTTCCAACCAATAAAGAACTCAACGAATTGTTTCCTGATAAGCCTGTTTTATTACAGCGAATTGACGGCCATGCAGCAATTGCCAATCAGGCGGCTTTTGAAGCTGCCGGTGTTTCCGGATCTGAAAATGTGAAAGGCGGAGAAATCAAACTCGATGAAAACGGTAAACCAACCGGGTTACTCATCGATAATGCCGTTTCATTAATTTCACGGTCAGAGCCAGAGCCCGAAAGTTCACAGCTCCATAGCGCAATTCTCGAAGCTCAACAAAATTGTTTTGCCGTTGGCTTGACATCACTTTCTGATGCAGGGTTACCCATTAATGACATCGAGTTCATGCGCAAAATGCAACAGGATTCAGCTTTGTTGATGAGGTTGTACACAATGATTTCCTCGACTGATCCTAAGTTAGACAGCGTTTTGAAAAATGGTTTGATTCAGGAAAAGAGCTTCACATTGAGAAGCATCAAAATGTATGCAGATGGAGCTCTCGGGAGTAGAGGTGCGGCACTTTTAGAGCCGTATTCTGATGATCAGGATAATTATGGATTGCTGCTCAATGACGAGGAATATTTTAAAGAAATAGCTCAAAAGGCTGATGAATACGACTTTCAGCTCAATACTCATTGCATTGGCGATTCAGCAAACAGATTGATCCTCGATATTTACGGTAATGTTTTAAAAGGGACCAATGACAAACGCTGGAAAATTGAACATGCACAAATCGTGAACGAAGCTGATGTTTCAAAATTTCAGGAATACACAATCATTCCAAGTGTTCAACCAACACACGCAACTTCTGATGGTCCGTGGGCTCCTGAACGACTGGGCGATAGAGTGAATGATGCTTATATCTACAGCACGCTGCTAGATCAAAACAGAATTATCAACCTGGGGACAGATTTCCCGGTCGAGGGCATCGATCCGCTAAAAACATTCTACAGCGCTGTTTTCAGGACTGAGCTCGGCTCTGACCGTGAACCTTTTCAACCAAAGGAGAGTTTAACGAGAGAAGAAGCGCTTCGCGGAATGACCATTTGGCCTGCTCTTTCAAACTTTGAGGAAAGCTACAAAGGTTCGCTGGAGAAGGGGAAGTTGGCAGATTTTGTGGTGCTGAACAAGAATATAATGACCGCTCCGCAAAAGGCATTTGAAGATGTTGAAGTAGTTTACACGTATTTAGGAGGAAAAAAAGTTTATGAAAATACTAAGTAGTTTAACTGTGACTCTTTTTCTGGTTTTGAGCAGTATTGGTCAAATCCGGCTCAACGAGTTTTTCACTGATCAGGAAATCGCTCAGGCAGAAACAGCGAAATCTGCTGATTACCTCACAGACGAAGAAAAGCAGGTGTTCACCGTTACCAATTTGGCTCGTTTGTTTCCGCAAAAATTTGCTGATGATTATTTACCTGCTCTTGTAGAGAGTGCACAACCGTTTGAAAAATCGGGGAATTATCGCTCGTTGATCAGGGACCTGAAAAAGATGGAGCCCGTTCATGTGTTGAAGCCTCAAAAACTGCTTTACGAGATTGCTCAAAAGCATGCGATAGACATGGGTGAAGCTGGGAAAATTGGGCATGATGGTGCAAATGGGAAATCTTTTAGTAAAAGGATGCAGCCGATAATGGATGAGTATTACGGTTATGGTGAAAATTGCCAATACGGCTATGACAAGGCTTCGTGGATTGTTGTAGATCTCTTGATTGATGAAGGTATTCCGTCACTTGATCACAGGAAGAATTTATTGGCCAATGATTTTTATTTCATGGGGGCATCGATTGAACCGCATGAAAAATACAGATTCAACTGCGTGCAGGTTTTTGCGGCTCAAAAGGAAAAGTAATTATTGCTCTTTTAGTAAACTGTTGGTTTCCTGAATAGACGCGATTGTTTCATCCTCAAGTCGCTTGATTATTTCGCTCATCGGTGAAATATCTTCAATCATGTGGACACTCTTTCCAGCCGACCAAATTCGTTTGTAATTATTGGCTGCAACAGATTTCTCGAGCTTTTTCATGCCGAGGTATTGTACCCACATCTTAAAGTATTTTTTAGTCTTTTTGTTTTTGGAAAGCCAGCGCTCGAGGAAGTTTTGTTTGAGCCCGATTTTTTTAGCCTCATCGGTATTGATAACAGAGCTCGGAGTTCCAGAAAGCTTTGTTGTCATCACAATATCGTCCATTCCGGCCTCGACAATCGCCTGTTTGTAAGCGTCATTCACAGTAGCTTCTTTTGAAGCGATGAAACGAGTTCCCATAGAAACACCTTCAGCTCCGAGCGTAAGCGATGAAGCAATCGCGTTGCCGTGTGCGATCCCGCCAGCAGCGATCACCGGAATATTTGGGAATCGTTTTTTCAGAGCCGGGATCAAAATGTTCATCGGGTTGGGGCCGGCATGGCCACCAGCTCCCTGCGCGACAGCAATAAAACCATCTGCTCCGGCATCAGATACTTTTTGTGCATGTTTCAAATTTGTGACATCGCAAAAAACTTTCCCGCCATATTCGTGTGCAGCCTCAATGACATCAGTTGGGTTTCCGAGACTCGTGATGTAAAACGGAACTTTTTGTTCAATACAGATTTTGAGGTGTTTACTGTACAGCGGATTCGATTGCTGCACGATGAGGTTGACTCCGTAGTGGCCCAGTCCCCCATTTTGTTGATCGTATTCTTTAATTTCGGTCAGAACCTTTTCCAGCTCTCCGTCTTTCCTAAAGTTGAGTGTGGGGAAAACTCCCATTACTTTATTATCGATTGCAGCTTTTATCATTTCAGCGTTTGAAACCAAAAACATTGGCGCTACAATTAATGGAAAACGAAGTTTAAGTTCTTTAGAAAAGGCTGTTTCTACGACCATGGGGAAATATTGTTAATCTGCTATATCAATCAGGTAATCAAAATTAGTATTTTAGTGGAGCAACAAGTTAAATTAAAAAAGTATGTCGGCTGAATTGAAAAGGCTCTTTGATGTTATTTACTATCAAAAAGATCAATTTCCACAACCAGCGTGTTTATCCTCAAAGGAAAATGGCGATTGGAAAAAGTGGAGCACTGATGAGGTGATTGAACACGTTAATGCTTTTAGTAGAGGCTTGCTCGCGATGGGCATTCAGCCGGGCGATAAAATTGCCCTTATTTCGAATAACAGACCAGAGTGGTGTGTAGCTGATATGGGAATATTACAGGTTGGAGCAGTTGATGTTCCAATTTACCCAACTATTTCAGAAGAAGATTACAAGTATATTTTCAACCATGCTGAGATCAAACTCTGCATCGTTTCAGATGAAGAATTACTCGGGAAAGTGAGGTCGATAGAAAATGAAGTAGAAACACTCAAAGCTGTGTACACTTTTGACCAAATCCAGGGTGCTGATCACTGGACGAAAATAATGGATGCCGGATTTGACCAATACCAGGAAAAGGTTGATGAACTCAAAAGTAAAGTCAAATCTGAGGATCTGGCATCGATCATTTACACATCAGGCACAACAGGATTGCCAAAAGGCGTGATGTTGAGCCACTGGAATATCCTGTCAAATGCGATTGGCAGTAAGAAAAGATTGCCGGTTTCGCCTAACTCGCGTAGTTTGTCGTTCTTGCCGGTTTGCCACATTTATGAACGAATGTTGCTCTATTTGTACATGCTTTCAGGGGTGAGTATTTACTTTGCCGAATCACTCGATACAATTGGCGATAACCTGCGAGAAGTGAAACCTCAGGTTTTTACGGCAGTGCCGCGATTGCTGGAAAAAGTTTACGATAAAATTATCGAGAAAGGTGCCGGACTCAGCGGACTCAAAAAAGCGCTTTTCTTTTGGGCTGTTTCGCTCGCTGAAGAGTGGGAGCCTTACGGTCAGAACTCGGGCTGGTACAAATTCAAACACACTATTGCCGATAAGCTGATTTTCAGCAAGTGGCGTGAAGCCGTTGGTGGAAACGCACAGGCTGTAGCATCGGGGAGTGCGGCTTTACAACCTCGTTTGTCGAGGGTTTTCAATGCTGCCGGAATACCGGTTATGGAAGGTTACGGACTCACGGAAACGTCTCCTGTCATTGCAGTGAATGAAATGGATAACAGAGGCTTCATGGTTGGAACTGTTGGTAGGGTTCTGGATGATGTTGAAGTGAAAATTGCCGATGACGGTGAAATTTTGTGTAAAGGTCCTAACGTGATGATGGGCTATTACAAAGATCCAGAACGAACTGATGAGGTCATGACAGATAAAGAGTGGTTTCACACAGGAGATATTGGCGAGTTTACCGGACCAAAACACGATTTCCTCAAAATTACAGATCGCAAGAAGGAAATGTTCAAGACATCGGGTGGTAAATACGTGGCTCCACAGCCCATTGAGAATATGTTGAAATCATCTCGATTCATTGAAAACGCCATTATCGTGGGAGAAGGAAAAAAACACCCTGCGGTAATTGTGGTTCCAAATTTTGAAAACGTTGAGTTTTGGTGTAAGAAGCACAATGTAAAGTGCGGTTCTGACAAAGAAGAAATTATTAAGAACCAAAAGGTGATTGATCGAATTTGGGAAGAAGTGACAAATTGCACTGATCATCTTGGCCGCTGGGAACAGCCAAAGAAAATGGAACTCTGCGCAACTGAATGGACAATTGATGGCGGTGAGCTCACACCCACGCTAAAACTCAAACGGAGAGTTGTTCACGATAAATACAGTCACCTGA
Source organism: Salibacter halophilus (assembly GCF_008806325.1). Classification (GTDB taxonomy): domain Bacteria; phylum Bacteroidota; class Bacteroidia; order Flavobacteriales_G; family Salibacteraceae; genus Salibacter; species Salibacter halophilus. The sequence continues at coordinate 56,814 of NZ_WACR01000012.1, read as the reverse complement.
TCGAGAAGATTTACAGTTGATGAAGGTTTCGGCTCTGACCGTTAAAACTGCCTAAACAGCACACCGCTCAGCTCCATGACTTTGGTTTGAGCGATTTTGTGTTTACGTTGTAGTTCAGTCAGTTTTTCCTGTGCCGAAACGAGCTTCATTTGACGTGAGTTGATGAGAAAGACAGAGCTTTCTCCATTGTCAAATTTAATCTCTTCGGCTTCGAGTAGCCTCTCGTAATTTATCACCGCCTCGGTTTGAATGTTGAGTTGTTCATTGAGGTTGATGAGCTTGTTGATAGCAGCGTTGAGCTTATTTTTCACGTTCAACATCTCGCTCGACATTTCAAAATTTGCCATGTCGAGTTTTGCGTTTGCGGCAGCAACTTCACCGCGGCCATCTCGAATGAAAATGGGCATTTTAAAATCGATCCCGAATTTGTAATTATTGTTGAGGTAAGCCCTCTGCAACTCGGCATTTTCGTAATCATCGTACCCACTCAGGTAATTGTAAGAGAGATCTAATTGAGGCTTGAGCTTTTCGAGTTTAAGTCTTCTGTCAATTTGAGCCTGCTGAATTTTAGCGCGGTTCATCTTCAGCTTTGGATGCAGATTGTAAATATTATTGAGCCAGGATTGAGCACTGTCGTTCACAATTTCTTTTGTTTTCACTTCATCGGTCAGATCCTGGGGCTGCATATCATCTTCGAGTTCTAGCGGAACTTCATCTTTCCAAAGAAATGTTTCCAACTCCATCTTTGCTTCAATGACCATTTGCCTGGCATCGATAACTTTAACCTGCTGTTGTTGAACTGATAGAAATGATTCAGTTGTATCGATTGCCGGTAAGTCACCGCCTAAATAGCTTTGAACGATTCCTTCAAACCGCTCCTGAGTAAGCTCGAGTGCGTTTTGATCGATATTCAGCAACGCATTAGCTTGCGACCATTTCCAATAAGCTGATGCTGCATCCTGCAAAAGTTGATTGAGTTCGAGAGTGCGCTCAGCCTGAGACATATTCGTCATGGCTTGAGCTTTGCGGAGTTGCGCCCTCCGTTGATCCATGAAGAGCCGTTTTCCAACCGGCACTTTAATGCCAGCTACAAGTAAGCCATTCTCAGGAACATTGTTTTCGGGATTTAGATATGTTCCTCGGTTGTATTCGTAAGCGACTTTTCCTTCTATCCCAAACCATGTTGGAACCTTGAGTCCGTATTCTGATATGTGGTAATATTCAGATCCGGCAAATCTCTTTTGATTGACACCACCGTAGAGTTGAGGATCAAAGCTACCTCTCGCAGACCTCAGGTTTCCCTCAGCCTGATCTACAAGAAGCCTTGCGTTTTTAGCCAGAGGATGTTCGTTTTTCACCCATGACATATACTGTTCAAAGGTGAGCAACTGGCCTTGATCGTTTTGGGCAAGAACAGCCTGTGATCCAAAGACGCAAAAAAAAGCTAGAATTATCGCAGTCCTGTTCATTACTTGATCACGTGCTTTGGTTCAACTTTGATCTTTGTTTTGTTGGCGTTTGAGTTTGGTGCGTTTTCATCAATTGACTCGTAAAAGTTTGGCGGGAAGCCGTTAAACTGACGCCACATCTCATACCAAACAGGAACTTCACCCAATAGGATAAACCCTTTAACTCCGCCACCCATTCTTATGAGCTCTGGCCAATCTACATCATCAGGAGGAGCAACGAGAATTCTAAACTTGTTATTATTACTACTCACATTATCTAGACCCACAACTTCAGCCGGGTAGGTTCCGATCGATAAATTTGGCCATCCTGAGAATACGAATGCAGGCCAGCCATCAAACTGGAGTCTTACATTATTTCCTTCATGTACAAGCGGGAAATCAACCGGATCAATATAAAGTGTTGCCGCGAGTTTGGCATTCTTTTTCACAAACCTGACGATTCCCTGTCCCTGTTTGATGTTTTGACCAACTCCGCCCTGTAGCGTTTCTGCAATATATCCATCATAAGGAGCGGTCACATATCTGTAGCCAACGCGCTTTTCGTAATTCGACAATTGATTGCGCAATTTATTGAGCGATCCTTCAGTTTCTGAAAGGCCATATCTCGCTTCAGCTAATGTGCTTTTGGTTTTAGCAATTTTCTCGTTGTAATCGTTTTCGATAGATGCCAGTTCAATCGTTGCGTTGAGCACTTCATTTTGACTGGAGAGTAATTTACTCTGAGCTGAGATCAATTTCGCTTGCTCTTTTTGAAGGTTATTCTGTCTCTTTTCAAGTTGAGTTTTTGATTTGAGTCCCTGTTCAAATAAATTTTGTTGACGAGTTAGCTGGTTTTCAGCGATTTCAAAATTCACTTTTGCAGCTTCGTAGTCAATGCTGTCTGCAGTTACTTTTAGTTTTGACTGTTTTAATTTGTTTCTCGCCTGGCTCAGTTTGATTTGCTTACCCTCCACTTGCAGTTCGAGTTGACCTTCTAGCGCATCGATTTTTTCTTTGTACGATTCAACAGCCTGCTTTTTATTTTTAACCTGATTCTTTGTTCTCTCGATCAATTGAGGGTCAAAATATTGATCTTTGATCTCAGAGATATGAATAATGGTGTCGCCTTTTTGAACAGCTTGACCTTCTCTCACAAACCATTTTTCAATTCTACCGTCAATTGTCGATTGAATGGTTTGAGGCCTTTCACTTGGAGACAGAGAGGTCACCTTACCCGTAGCATTGATATTCTGTGTCCACGGGAGGAATAGAATGATCACAAATGCTACAAATAGCACGACTAACCAGTATGCCAAAATTCGACCAAACCGAATATTGGATATGGTTCCAAGGGATTTTAGATCCCTCAGTTCTTCCATATGATCACTGAATAAAGAGTTCATCGAAGTACGGTTTAGTTTTAATTTCAGTGAATGTTCCCTGGTCTATAATTTGACCTTCTTTCATGATTAATATTCTGTCGCATTTTGATGCGAATAGCGTATCATTTGAAACCCCAATTAATGTCCAGAGATGGTTTTTATCAGTTAAATAATTGGCCAATCGTTCTCTTTCGCTTTTTTGGAGGTTGTGCATAAACTCCTCCATGACCAGTAGTTTTGGATCACAAACGATTGCTCTTGCAATTTTTATTTTTCTCAGAACACTTTTTGAGAGATACTTCCCCTCAGCCAGAATTGGTTCGTTGAGTCCGTCCTTTTGGTTCTGAATGAAATTCTCCATACCGAGAGCTGCTACAACTTCTCTTACTGTTTTCATTGATATATCACGGCCCATTACAATATTCTCAAGAATTGACCCATCGAATACATCCTCGTACGGCAATACATCACCTATGTTGCTACGCAGCGATTCGAGCTGGAAGTTGCCGAATGGGTAACCGTTGTAACTCAATTCACCGGTGAATTCCTCGAGCATTCCTGAAAATAAATTGGTTAAAATACCTTTTCCAGAACCGTTGTAACCGGTTATGCAAATCCGTTCACCTTTATTGATCTCGAGATCGATGCTTTTGAGTAACTCTCTGCCATGAAGTCCTTTGTATGTTATGTTTTTGAGTTTTACTGATATTGCTTTCTCATCTCCGAAAAGCTCATTGGCGTCATTTCCTTCTCTGTTATCTTCAATATCGACATCTGTCACAACACCCAGCTTGTCAGTAGCGGTTAAAACATCGTAGATAGTTTCGATACTGAGAAGGAGTTTTTCTACTGATGTTAAAATAATAAGAATGATGATTTCTGCAGCCACAAACTGACCCAGGTTGATTTCCTGTTCGATCACAAGTAATGAACCAACTATCAGTAAGCCGGCAGTTATAATGGTTTTGAACAGGATGATACTTCCGTACTGATAAACAAGGATGTTGAAGTGTTTTTTTCTTGCACCGAGATAGTTGACAACTAGAGAATCTGTTCTCTTGAAAGGAAGCTTCGATTTACCGATGATCTTGAAAGTATCCATAGTCCTGGCCATTTCTTCAAGCCAGTAAACTAATTGGTATTTATAGGTTGATTCCTTTATGCTGGTATTGAGACCTTTTGCACCTGTGAATTTGAAAATCACATAAAGCATAACAATCAAAAGCAAGCTGAATGCTATAAATACCGGGTGATAGGCCGCTAGTAATAAGAGTCCGAAAATGATTTGAATGATGGCCGATACAAAATCGATGAGGAGTTTTGAAAGTCCTTTTTGAATTGTCATTGTATCAAAAAAGCGGTTCATCAGTTCCGGTGGGTAGAGGTCTTGAAGTCCTTCTGTTTTAAACTTGGGTATCCGCCATGAAAAGGAAAAAGATGCTCTTGTAAAAATACGCTGTTGAATAACCTCAGCTACAAACAGTTGCATGATTTGCATACTACCGCTAAACATGACTCCAAGCGTAACCACAATAACAAGTATAACCCAGGATGATGAAAGTGCGGCACCTCCCATTATCAAACCAATAATAGCTTGAATTCCCAGAGGTAAAATCAAGTTCACCAACCCGTTAAAAACGGTATAGGTGAGCATGTAAATGATGTCCTTCTTGTCTGGTGACAACAGGTTGAAGAAATCATAAACTGGGTTTTTCTTCTTTGAGGTTTTTTTATCTACTTCTTCTTCAATCATTTATTTTTTTTAATAACTGAGAATACGATGTCTTTACAAAACTCAACTAAGGAACAATTTTTCTCATTTACATTTGTCAAAGATGGTAAATGATCTGCAAAATAAACCTGACTATGACCTCCTTCTATAATCAGTGATATCAAACTCTCTGCATATTTGTATTCAGGAGTAATTTCACGAATAATATTTGCGAGCTGTTTTGTGAGCGATTTGTAACTCTTGAAATACCCTTCTTTGTTGGTTTCATCAACATTTTTCCTCAAGTAAGTTTTGGCACTTTCACTGATGATAATTCGGTGTAAGGCTTTTTCATCAATGTGGGTAAAATTAGGGTCTCTTTCAATAGGTTGAGTCAAAAGCTCAATAATTATTTCAAGTTTAGCGTAAGGGTCAACAATATTGTTGATTGAAAAGTTTACCCTGTATTCCATCCAGTTCCAGTACCAACTGTTGAGATAGGCGAGTAATTGGTATTTATTCTCGAAATATCGGTAAATAGAAGCCTCTGTTGAATTGATCTCTTTTGATAGCTTCCTAAATGTGAAGTTTTCAAGCCCCCATTTATCGATGAGCGTTATTGAGTCGCTAACGATCATGCGTCCCAATTCGCTCGTTTCAGGATCCTTTATGTAAATTTTCTCATTTAACTTGATCTGGATCATAATGGGTTATGCGAATTAACAAATGCAATAGTAATACTATCATTTTAAATGTATGTACATTTTTTTGTTAAGGATTGTTATCGAAGAGTCATGAATTATTACATTTACATTGTATTAATTCTAAATCTGACAAACCCTAAACCAGAAAATTCAAAAGAGTCCAAATGTTCAAGTATGTAGGCAAGGATTTACCAGCCTCAATTGTTGTATTTCTCGTAGCGCTTCCATTATGTCTTGGAATTGCTTTGGCATCAGGAGCACCATTGTTTTCGGGATTGATTTCCGGTATTGTTGGTGGAATTGTTGCCGGTATTTTGAGCGGTTCGCATACTTCAGTTAGTGGTCCTGCAGCCGGGCTAACAGTAATCGTGTACAATGGAATTGAAACACTGGGGTCTTATGAAATCTTTCTACTGGCTGTTATTATGGCCGGAGTATTACAGTTTATTTTAGGAGTGGTCAGAGCCGGGGTTATCGGATATTATTTCCCCACCTCAGTCATCAAAGGAATGTTGGCGGCTATCGGGTTGATTTTGATACTCAAGCAAATACCACACGCTTTTGGTTACGATGTAGATCCTGAAGGGGATATGGAGTTTATCCAGGTCGATCAGGAAAACACCTTTTCTGAGATTATCAACGCTATCAATTTTATTCATCCCGGGGCTCTGATCGTGAGTATGATTTGTTTGTTAGTTTTAATTCTGCTCAAATCAACCAGGTTGAGTAATTTAAAACTACTGTCTTACATACCGGCAGAGTTGTGGGTTGTCTTGCTCGGGATTGGTTTAAATTCATTGTTCAAATTGCAGTTTCCCGACTTAGAAATTGAAAAATCTCACCTTGTCGATTTACCAATTGCTGATAACTTAATGGATTTTGCGGCACAGTTTACCCTTCCTGATTTTTCAGCTCTGGGTAATACAAACCTTTATGCAATTGCTGTCACTGTAGCGATGGTTGCCAGTCTTGAAACGCTACTCAGTCTGGAAGCAGCAGACAAACTGGATCCGAAAAAAAGAATTTCTCCAGCTAACAGGGAATTGCGGGCACAGGGAGTTTCAAATGTTGTTTCAGGATTAATTGGCGGGTTACCGGTTACAGCTGTGATTGTTCGCAGTACGGCTAATATTTCAGCAGGCGGACAAACAAAGTTGAGTGCTATCCTTCACGGGGTTTTACTTCTCGTTTGTATTTACCTCATTCCAGATTTTTTAAACTTAATTCCCTTGTCCTGTTTAGCGGCTATTCTTTTGATGGTTGGTTACAAGCTGATTGAGCCAAAAATCATCACCAACATGTATAAAAAGGGGAAAGATCAGTTCATTCCTTTTGCCGTTACAATCATTGCCATAATGTTTTCAAATCTCCTGGTTGGTATCGGGATTGGAATAGCGGTTGGACTCTTATTTGTCATAAGATCAAACTTTAGAAAAGCATTTACATTTTCTGAAGCTGATGGAGATTACGAAATGCGATTCAATAAAGATGTCACCTTTATCAACAAAGCTTTGATTTTAAGTCAGCTCGAAAAAGTGAAAGAAAATAGTCATCTCGTGATCGATGCTTCTCAATCTACGTTTATCGATAGTGATATCCGTGAAGCGCTCGATAACTTCAAAGATTCTGCTGCAGATAGAAACATCACGGTTGAATTCAAAGGGATGCAAAACTCGATTTAGTATTCAAAAGAGAACTGAATTGATCAGTCAACCGGCAACTTGATCAGCGCGTAAATTGCTGCACAACAAAGAACGAGACTCACCAAAATATTCAATGCGGCTATTCCGTACTGTTGCGATTTGAGCAGCAATACAGTTTCGTAACCAAAAGTGCTAAAGGTGCTAAATCCACCGCAAAAACCAACGACAACAAAAGGCCTTATCCAGTCAAACCTTCCTGATAACTGGCTGTAAGCACCAATACTCAATGCTAAAATTACACAGGCAAGTAAATTAGAAATGAGCGTAGCCAGCGGTAAATTTTGGTCAAAGTTTTTCACGGTCAGAACCGAAACCCCAAACCGACAAACTGATCCCAGTCCGCCACCCAAAAAAACGTATGCTATTATTTTCCAATCCATGCGGAGTGTAACTTATTGAGCAAATACCCCACGAGCAAGCCGTACAGGGTTCCGATCATTGCGCCAACTAAAATGTCTCCGGGGTAGTGGACGCCCAGGTAAATACGGGAATAAGATACAAAGAAAGCCCAAACTAAAAGGGTGATTGTGATACTCTTATTTTTGAAAATCATTGATAATAAGCCAAATAAAGCAAACGAGTTTGCTGCATGACTCGATGCAAAACCGAATTTACCGCCTTTGTAAACATGTCCTTTTGCGTATTCGTAAAACTCTGTGAACGGAGCTGTCACCGGATCATGAGAAGGTCTTAGTCGCTCGAAAAACGGTTTCATGAAACCTGAAGTCGTTTGATCAGCAAGAGTGATTGTGGCGCCAACGGCAACAGCAAGCATTCCTAAATTCTTCCACATTTTAACCTGATAGCCAGCGCTGAGGTGATGCCACGTTTTCACAAAAAGAAAAAAGTAGAATGGAATCCATGTTTTGGTTTCCGTAATAATCCAAAAGAACTCGTCCCAAAAGTTTGACTGCAAACCGTTGAGAAACAAAAATAGTCGTTGATCTATTTCAATAATCGACTCAAGCATCTTCCGGAATTTCTATGGCTTGCCATAGTTTATCTTTAAGCTCGGCAAGTCCTGTTTGCGCAACTGATGAAATGAAAACATATGGTATATCGGTAGGGAGCTCCTCTTTGAGCTCTGCGATTAGCTCCTCATCCAGCATATCAGCTTTAGTGATCGCCAAAACACGGTTTTTATCGAGTAATTGTGGATTGTACTTTTTCAACTCCCCTATGAGTACTTCGTATTCGTGCTTTACATCGTCACTGTCACACGGAACCATAAATAGCAGAGCGGCATTTCGCTCAATGTGTCTCAAGAATCGAATCCCCAAACCTTTTCCTTCAGCAGCTCCTTCGATGATTCCCGGAATATCGGCCATCACAAAACTGCGATCGTCACGGTATGAGATCATCCCCAGGTTAGGGGTGAGTGTTGTAAATGGATAATTTGCAATTTCAGGTTTGGCAGCACTCAGAACTGAAAGTAGCGTAGATTTCCCTGCATTTGGAAAACCAACAAGGCCCACATCAGCGAGGAGCTTTAGTTCGAGAACCTTCCAACTCTCATCACCTTCTTCGCCCGGTTGAGCGTAACGCGGGGTCTGATTGGTTGATGATTTGAAATGCGTGTTTCCCAGTCCGCCACGACCACCGTAAAGCAATACATGCTCTTCGTTGTGTTCGGTAACTTCAAAAGCTATTTCATTGGTCTCTGCATCGCGGGCAACGGTTCCGAGTGGAACTTCTAAAATCAAATCCTCACCCTGGGCTCCTGTTGAGCGCTGCTTTCCACCATCGCCACCGTGACCGGCTTTTACGTGTTTGCGGTATTTCAGGTGTAATAAAGTCCAAAGCTGTTTGTTGCCTTTGACAATTACATGACCACCTCTACCGCCATCACCGCCATCTGGGCCGCCTTTTGGTACAAACTTTTCACGTCTTAAATGAGCAGATCCGCTACCTCCATTTCCTGAAGTACAGTGAATCTTGACGTAATCAACAAAATTTGATTGTTGCTCTTTGCGGTTCTTACTCATTAAATCAGCTTACTTCTTTTCAATTGCGTGATACAAACGGTTGGTGATTTCATCGATTTCACCAACACCGTCAATACTCTCAAACTTATCCTGGTTGCGGTAGTAATCTTTGAGCGGAGCCGTTTTCTTTTGGTACTCTTCAATTCTGTTGCGGATGATCCCTTCATTTTGGTCATCAGCTCTTCCGCTTTCTTTTCCGCGCTCCAATAGGCGCTTGATCAATTCCTCTTCCTCAACTTCAAGGGCAACCATTTTGGTTACTTCAGTTTGTTTTCTCGCGAGGAATTTATCCAAAGCTTCAGCCTGGTTGACAGTTCTAGGGAATCCGTCAAAGATGAAACCGTTCGCATCCTGGTGTTTATCAACTTCACTTTCGAGAAGTTTTATGGTGAGCGAATCAGGAACTAACTCGCCTTTATCGATATAGCTTTTTGCTTCTTTTCCCAGTTCAGTTTCACCTTTGATATTGGCTCTGAATATGTCACCGGTTGATAGGTGGATTAGACCGTAGTGGTCGCGTATTCTTTCTGACTGAGTCCCTTTTCCAGCACCGGGAGGGCCGAACAACACTAAATTCAACATATCTATAGATTTAATCTTCTACAATTTTATAAATATCTTTTAGGTTCCTGCCGGCTCCATCATAATCTAAACCGTAGCCGATGATGAAGTCGTTGGGAATTTTAAAAAGGGCATAATCAATCTTATGCCCCAGCTTGTAACTATCGGGTTTTAAAAGCAAGCTGCAAATTGTTATTGAAGCTGGATTGTGTTTTTTGAGCTCGTTCACCAGTACATCAATTGTCCTTCCGGTATCTACAATATCTTCAATGATGACAATCGACTGACCTTCAATATCAGTTGGTGCACCGATCAACTGTTTTACCTTTCCGGTAGATTCTGTGCCACTGTATGATGCACATTTCACAAACTGAATTTCACAATCCAGCTCCACATGTTTCATAAGATCAGCACTGAACATGAATGCTCCATTCAGAACCGGAAGAAAAATTGGGGTCTGACCCGCATAATCATCGTTTATCTTCGAAGCAACATCAACAATCCTTTTCTCAATTTCATCATGCGTGATGAAAGGCTCAAACTGCTTGTCTTTTATCCTAATTAACCCCATAATACGAAAGCGCAAAGGTAATATTTTCCATAATGCTCAGTCAAAGTGATTTGAAATCACACTTGTAAAAAAAGTTGGCAACTTTATTTTTTGATTTTAGGGATGGGGAAAGTATACATCAAGGTTAATTTAATGTTAAAAATAAGTTTTTTAACAAAAATCTCATCTGCGGCTATACAAGGCTCGATGAGGTAAAGAGCACTATTAAAAGATGGTTAATATACACTTTATTATCATAAAGTATTGATTTCTATATTCTTTTTCATACCTTCATAAAAGATTTAACCCAAAGTTATACAGTTATGAAAAAGTCTAATCTATTAATCATCGTATTTTGCTCAATTATTGTAAATACTGTTAATGCTCAGGTAAATGATAGCATAACAGCTAATGTCAATAGTCAACTCCGCCACATGTTTGGCCAGTTGAATCCTCCTAATAATTCAACTCACTTATTTGATATGTCTGCCAGGATGACTCCAGACTGGCGATGGGATCATTACACAGATAGCACGATTCATCTCAATGAATGGTGGGGAATGTATGAAGAGTTGTATTATATGGCTTATGATACCACTACTCACACTGAAACAGAAACACTATTCGAAGAACTCAATAAAGTGAAATATGATACTGTTCCCATTTTAGCAATGAACTACAATTATCACAGGTTCATTGATTCTACTGTGTTTAATTCCGGAACGTATTTTAATTTTGATATACCAAATAACGTAATTACAGATAACCCAAGTAGGCCATCGTCACCCTATACGAATCACCAACTTTTTAAAGGAGTTACCTTCAAAAACACATCTCAGTTTAGGGAAGTAGTATTTAAGATAGATCCTCAGTTCTTATTGTCAGATATTCCTAATTCTAATGAATACACGAACGGTTCCTTTCAAATAGACTTTGGAGATGGAAATGGGTTTCAAACAATTAGCGGAGGTTCAATCAACTATATATCTGTAACCTATCCATCAAAAGGAACTTATGAAATTACTTACAGGATTCACAATACAGAAGAACAGTTTACATTTAAAAAGAATCACTCAGCCTTTAAGGTTTCTTCTAATGATATACCGAAACTCCCAAGTGACACTATTTATGAGGGTGAGCTTGAAGTTGGTGTTTATGATAATGCTTGCGAGAATATACCAGAAGAGAATCAGAAAGCCATAGTTTTCTTAACGGGATTTGATCCTTTTAATGGAAGAGACTTTTCAAGAGATTATTACGATTTACAAAGATCTGAACTTAATGAATTACAACTTTCAGGGTATGATATTTATGTTGTTCGATATGATAATTCAGGAAGAGATATAAGAGCAAACGCTTTAGATGTGGTAAATCTATTGGAATACCTGAAGTGTGAAAAATACCCCAATAGTGAAGAGCAATTCGTTGTCATGGGGTATTCTATGGGAGGACTTATCGGTCGTTATGCATTGACATGGATGGAGCAACCGGGTAATATTAACTATGAAGGATGTAAACCTTATAAATTACACAACACAAGACTATTTGTTAGTGTAGATGCTCCACAACAAGGAGCTAATGTTCCTTTAGCGTTTCAACATATATACAAAGGAGCTAGTGACCTTTATTCCGTCATACCCGGGTTTGCGCGAGGTATTATGGATGAATTTGCAACAGAACTTCGTGCAGAAATGATCGATATGCAATCAGTTAAACAGATGCTGATTTATCACATGGATACAAAAGATGTGTTTAACAGGTACCACAGGCATAGTGAAGGAATCCAGTTGTTTAACGAGTTGGATGCTATGGGGAACTACCCTAAATATGCTAAAAAAACAGCTATTGCTAATGGTATGCTCAATTCAGAGAATCAGATTAATGCCTATACAGGTGATGAAATGGTTAAAGATAGTACGCATTATTTTGATGGTGGATTTAGGACAAGATTGAATATACTCTGGTGGCAAGTCAATATTTTTGATGTTTCCCTTCAGGTAAACCCTTCTCCTCATGGGAATGGAAAATTGATAGATGCTAATCTCGATATTTTCGTCCCAAAATTGAATTTCGATATTTTTGGAGTGAGTTTAACCATTAACTCTTTTGTTGATCTGATTGATGTTAATAGCACGAGTATGTACCCGATCGATGTAGAGGCTGGTAGTTATTACGGGAGAGTTCGTGAGTTTCCCCAGTTTTCAAACTCACCCAGTACACTTGAATGGTATGATTGGCAAAACACATTTGCAATAGCCTATGCTCCACCGACTCCACCAACAATAAATACCACATTTGGTTTAGGAGTTGAGTTCCTTTCTGGAATACAGTCAAATGGTTTGGCATTTAATTTTATCCCGGTTGGGAGTGCCATTGATTTTACTGGTTCGTGGAACCCGAGTAATATAGAGTTTGACATTCAGTCAAACTATGGAGTTTCTTCTTTAATGGGAAACAATAACTATACCCCCTTCGATGTCATTATTACAAATGGTGATTTTACTCCTATAGATAATGAATATGAAACAGGTAATAATTGGGATCACGAACATCAGTTCCGAAATGATAAGCAATATCACATGGATACCGGTGAAGAAGTACGCGTATTAAATCGTGAGATTGGAGATGATAAAATGTGGCTTGAAAATTATGAACTCAACTGGGATGCTTCATTTTCAGCACGAGAAGTTTCAGCCGGGAAACACCAGTTTTTCATGTATCAATACCCTTCTCAGGCAGCCCAGTGGCCATTTGTTGGAGTTCCCGGTGCTTTATCAAGAGAGAATCCAATGGTTATTAACTCAGGAGCGAATGCAACGTTCTATTATGACTCAAATACAGGTTCGTTTACTGATCGTGGAGTTGTGAGAAATGGTACGTATGAACCTGTTGGATTAGATCAGTTTTATTGTGGTAGTGATGGTAAAAAACTAAATGTATCATCTAATCTAGGTAGCGATGTATCAAAAGGAATTGTTATATATCCAAACCCTACATCAAACAAGCTTTTTATTAAAGCAAAAGAGGATCAGAATATAAATGAGGTTTATTTATTTGATTTGACTGGGAGGGAGTTTTTTACCGAAAAAATCAACTCTCAATCTGCTACGATTGACTTGCAAAATAGATCATTGTCACCGGGTCAGTATATTTTAAAAATAAATACTCCTTATTCTACAGAAGTAGTAAAGTTAATTGTAAAATAAAAAATTTCGATTATGAAACCTCAAAATATTATCGCTTTACTATTCATTTTTTCATTGAGTTCTTGCTCATCGTGTTCAAAAGAGTTTGATTGCAAATCATATGACAACAATAATGCTTTACATAGTGTAACAGTTAACCCAAAACTGGATGCCTTAATTACTTTTACTAATGATTCATTTAATAATAATATTAGTTTGAACTTGATCAAAAGCGAAAAAAGTGATGCCTATGAGGAAACATGTACTGTCTTATCAACTTCATGTGGGTGTGAGCGTAATCTCGAAATTATAATGTCAAACGCAAAAAAAACAATAGAAATAAGTAACTCTATTAATATACTTGAATTTAGTGATAAGAATAAAAATCCTACAGGATATCAATACAGATTAAAAAGCACGCTGAGTAGTGGTGAAAAAATGTTGACACCCGTTGGGAATGAAATTGAGGGTACACTAAACGAATTGTTGCACCCCATCTCAATTAATGGTAAAACTTATGAGAATAGTTTCATCTTTAGAAATAGGGCACAAGAGTATCGAGATAGCACGGATATTCTAGATAGCCTCTGCATTCAAAAAGGAACGGGAATGATTGCTTTATGGATAGGTAAAGATGTTTGGTTGAGAGAAGACTTAGTAGAGTAGAATTTTTAATTCATTACTAGTTTTTCTCATTTAAAGCAAAACATCTTTATCGCCTTTATTCACGTGTTGGTTCACTATATTTGCCACATGGATAAAGCATTTTACAATTCAAACTTCAAGCTCGGCATTCTTGGCGGAGGTCAGTTAGGTCGTATGTTCATTCAGGAAGCGATCAACTACAACGCATCTGTTCACATTCTCGATCCCTCAGAGCTAGCGCCATGCAAGGATATTGCAACGTCATTCACACAAGGTGATTTGATGGATTATTCAACTGTCGTTTCTTTTGGTCAGAACCTGGACTTGTTGACGATTGAAATAGAGCATGTAAATGTAGATGCACTTGAAACGCTCGAGAAAGAAGGAGTAGAAGTTTATCCACAACCGCATATCCTGCGAATGATTCAGGATAAGGGAACGCAAAAAGAATTTTATAAAGAACATAGCATTCCAACTGCACCTTTCATTCTTTCAGATTCGTTTGACTACAATATTGAGTTACCCGTTGTACAAAAACTCCGGAAAGGAGGTTATGACGGGAAAGGTGTTCAGATCCTGAGAGACAAAAAGGACGTGACTCACGGCTTTCATGAGCCATCAGTATTTGAGGATCTGATCGATTTTGAAAAAGAACTCTCAGTAATCGTAGCCCGAAATACAAAAGGAGAAGTGAAAACATTCCCCGTTGTTGAACTCGAATTCAATCCGGAGGCTAACCTGGTAGAATATCTTTTTAGTCCGGCTGCAATTTCCCAGGAAGTAGAACAAAAAGCCCAGGACCTCGCAACTCAGGTTGCAGAATCGACAAAAGTAGTGGGGCTTTTGGCAGTAGAAATGTTCCTCACGAAAGACGGAGAAGTGATGGTTAATGAAATTGCTCCTCGTCCGCACAATAGCGGTCACCAAACAATCGAAGGAAATATCACTTCTCAGTTTGAGCAGTATTTAAGAGCGATAACCGGAATGCCACTCGGGGATACTTCAATTATAGCGCCATCTGTAATGGTGAATTTACTTGGAGAAAAAGATCACACCGGTGAAGCATTTGTAGAGGGACTCGAAGAAGTAATGGCAATTTCAGGAGCAACTGTTCACCTTTACGGAAAATGGAAGACGAAACCTTATCGTAAAATGGGACACGTTACAGTTGTTGATAAGGAATTGGAATCAGCTAAGGAGAAAGCAAAAAAGATTAAAGACACACTTAAAATCAAAACACGATGAGCGCACAGGTAGGAATCATCATGGGCAGTGATAGCGACTGGCCGGTAATGAAAGAAGCGGCAGAAATTCTCGATGAACTGGGTGTAGAGTACGAAAAAGAAATTATTTCGGCTCATCGCACACCTGAGCGAATGATGGATTATGCGAAAAATGCACATTCTCGCGGAATAAAAGTAATCGTTGCCGGAGCTGGAGGTGCAGCCCACTTACCCGGAATGACAGCGAGCATTACTCCGTTACCGGTTATCGGTGTTCCGGTTAAATCGAGCAACTCAATCGATGGATGGGATTCTGTTTTGAGTATTCTACAAATGCCGGGCGGAGTTCCAGTAGCAACTGTCGCACTTGACGGTGCTAAAAATGCTGGAATTCTAGCCGCTCAAATCATCGGTTCCGGAGATCATTCGGTTCTGACCAAAATTGAAGCTTACAAAAAATCATTAAAGGAAAAAGTGCTCGATAAGGCAGAGAAATTTAATAAGTAAAAGGATTTAACTTTTTCGCAAAGCAATTAATCATCAGATTGTTTTAATTTGTGAAAAATCAACCGCTTTGAAATTTTTATCAATTTTCCTGTTTGCCATTTTTAGCTCTCTTTTGTTGAGCGGGCAAACGCACAATCCACAACTGGGGGCCAGGGCAGCAGCCATGTCAAATGCCGCTGTCACGAATGTCGATGAGTGGGCAATTCACCACAACCAGGCCGCACTGGCTTATTTGGAAAAGCCAACAGCAGCCATCAGCTACCAAAACAGATTTTTGCTCAACGAACTCTCCACAAAAGCGGTAGCATTTGCTTTACCAACTGAAAATGCCGGGACATTTGGTGTTTCAGTATCGCAATTTGGTTACACGCAATACAACGAAACCAAAGCGGGAATCGCTTACGCCAGGCAGTTGGGGAAACGCATCTCGGCCGGTGTTCGGCTGAATTATTACCACATCGGGTTTCAGGAATCTTATTACGGGAACACAGGAGTTTTAACAGCCGAGATCGGGATGCTGGCCAAAGTAACTGATGATCTCACAATCGGAGCGCATCTCTACAACCCGTCTTACGCCAAAATTGCGGATTACAACGATGAGCGCATTCCGGTTATTTTGAGAATTGGCGGAGGGTACGAGTTCTCTGAAAAGCTCACGACAAATATCGAAGTGCAAAAAGACCTTGATAATGATGCTAATGTGAAAATTGGAGCAGAATATAAAGTCGTTGAAATGCTTTATCTGAGAGGCGGACTCTCGACAAATCATTTTGAAAACAGCTTTGGTTTTGGGCTTAATTTTGGCGGATTTTCAATCGATTTAGCATCCTCTTACCACTACATACTAGGATATTCACCACAAGCCTCCATGCATTATGCGTTTTGAGTTGAAACATATTCTGGTGCTGTTATCCTGCACGTTTTCAACTTTTCTTTTCGGTCAGAACCGGGAGGAAATCAAAAATTCCGTCATCCAGCAACGCATCGAGTTTTTAGCAGAGGAGGCCGAGAGCGAAAACATTGACTTCACTACTTTAACCGATGACTTGAGCTACTACTATGACTTCCCGATTAACCTCAACAATACAGATAGGGAAGAACTTGAAAGACTCAATTTACTCTCACCGTTTCAAATTGCCGGTATCCTTACATATGTTGCACAATTTGGGGAAATGAAAACCATTTACGAATTGCGTGAAGTGGAGAGTTTGGATCTGAATACGATCAATCAAATTTTACCTTTCGTGACCACAAGCCCTGTGAAAGATGACAAGAGCTTCGATCTAAAACGAGCTTTTAAATACGGTGGACACGATATCTTTTTGCGTTACAGCAGTGTACTAGAGGAACAGGAAGGATTTAGCCCAATAGCAGATTCGGTACTCGAAGAAAGTCCAAACCGCAGATACCTCGGCTCTCCCGAAAGACTTTATATGCGCTACCGGTACCAGTTTACCAACCAGCTTTCTTTTGGTTTTACTGGTGATAAAGATGCAGGAGAAGAATTCTTTTCAGGAAACAATAAAGAGGGTTTTGATTTTTATTCGGCTCATGTTTTTGCCAGGAATATTGGTCCGGTGAAGCAATTAGCGCTGGGAGATTATCACGCACAATTTGGTCAGGGTTTGGCTTTGTGGAGTGGCTTTTCATTTGGTAAAACACCAAATGCTTTAAATGCAATACGGTATGGGCAAAAGTTAAGAGCTTACACAAGTGCTAATGAAAACTTGTTTTTGCGTGGGGCGGCTGCAACTATCGAATTGTCAAATTCCATTTCAACAACTGTTTTTTACAGCAACAAAAATGTTGACGCCAACCGTGAAGGAAATGATACTGCCACTTCTGATGAAATTGTTTTCTCTTCTCTTCAGGCCAGTGGTTATCATAGAACACCGGGTGAAATGGCCGATAAATCTGCAGTGAATGAACAGATCATGGGAGGAAACGTGTCTTACGAGAAAAATAACTTCCATTTTGGGGTAACCGGAGTTCATTACAATTACGATGGATCATTCAACCGTAACTTGAGACTTTACAACAAATTCGATTTAAACGATGCTGAAACATACAATGCCAGTGCTGACTTAAACTGGATTGTAGGGAAGGTCAACTTCTTTGGAGAGGCGGCAGTTTCGCGAAATGGAGGTTGGGCATACATTAGCGGAGCTCAAATTGAACTCGACCCACGACTCGAAATGGTTGTTATCAATCGCAACTATCAAAAAGATTATCATTCGGTTTATGCGAGGGCATTTGGTGAGTCGAGCAACAACCAAAATGAAAGAGGAACTTATGTTGGAGGGCGCTTCAAAGTTGCACCGAGGTTGAACTTCACTGGTTACGCTGATTTCTACCGACACGACTGGATGAGCTTTAGAGTTGACGCTCCTTCAATTGGGGCAGATTACCTCGCACAACTCGATTACGCTCCCAGTAGCTATGTGGAAATGTATGTCCGCTACAGAACTGAAAGCGATAGGCGAAACGCCACAATGACTGAACGTCCGGTGAATGTGCCTGTCGATCAGGTTAGGCATAATTTCAGGTACGATATTGATTACAGTGTTTCTAAGAACCTGAGTTTGGGAAACCGTGTTGAGTACACTTTTTATCAAAACGGGGATGAAGATCCGGCAACCGGTTTTTTACTTTTTCAGGATGTGAAGTACAATCCCAACAAATCGAAATGGTCTTTTTGGGGCAGAATGGCGCTCTTTGATGTAACGGGTTACAACGCTCGCGTTTATGCTTACGAAAATGATGTGCTCTACTATTTTAGCATTCCGGCATTTTTTGATCGCGGATTCAGGTGGTACGGAATGTTGAAATTTGAACCAACTCGCTACCTCGATGTTTGGGCGAAGCTTGGGCAGTCTTATTACAGTAATGTTGATGAGATTAGTGCAGGGTTAAATCAAATCGACCAGCCTCACAAGACAGAGCTGCGCTTACAAATGAGAATTCGTTTTTAAGATTCTTTTAAAGTTGATTTGGGCAACATGCTGAAAAGACCAACGCGCAAATAGGCACATTTGGTTTTTGCCTACATACAAGCCATCGCTGAAAAACCAAAAGAGCCTGTTCTTTTAACTATATCTCGGACAGACTGAGAATTATTCGAACGCTTTTTGTATTGAAAAACGAGATATTAAACGTACATTAGGTGCTTGACTTATTGAAGACATGAACAGAATAAAAGAAGTTCTTGAGGTAAAAGGAATTAAGCAAAAATGGTTGGCTGAACAGCTTGGAAAGAGCTACAACATGGTTAATGGGTATGTTCAAAACAGACAACAACCCCGGTTGGAAGTGCTTTTTGAAATAGCAAAAATATTGGGGGTAAATCCTAAGGAATTGATTAAGGCTGAAGACAGTAACTAATGATATTAGATAACGAAAACGAAAATCTGAAAGTCCATGAGTGGATAAGCAAGTATACCGAAGAAGGTAAACTTGATATTGTAACTGGATACTTTACTATTGGAGCTTTGGCATACCTCTCCAAAACTGTAAATAATAAAGTTGAACAATATAGGTTAGTCCTTGGAGATATTGTGAATATTGACTTTGAGGAAAACCGGCCTCTTGACCTTCTAAACGAAAACATAACTATTGAAGCAGCTTTAAAACTCAAAAGTGTTTCTAAGGAATGTGTGAAATTTTTAAAACAAGATAAAGTATCAGCCAAAACACTTGAGCCAAATTTTTGCCATGCTAAAAACTACCTCTTTAACCCAGCGAAAAACGATGATAGAAACAAATACTTCATTTCGGGTAGCTCCAATCTTACTGAGGCCGGAATTGGACTAAAGCAGACTAGCAATGTGGAATTAAACATTGCCGAAACAGGAAATAATAACCAATACAAAGAACTGGTAGAATGGTTTGAAACACTTTGGAAAAGACCCCAGGCTCATAAGCAGAAAACCATAGTGCATAAAGATGGGACTAAAACCAAAGTTGATTTCAAGGAGTACCTTATCAATGAAATTGAGAGAATATTTATCAAGTATTCACCAAGGGATATTTACTATAAAATACTTTTTGAACTATTCGGAAATCAAATACTTGAAGAGGAAAATGATCCTGAATTCAACCGACAAGTAGGGCGACTTGAAAATTCAGTGGTTTATAACACACTTTATGATTTTCAGAAAAAAGGGGCTCTTAGCTTAATTCGTATGCTCCAAAAATACAATGGAGCAATCCTTGCAGACGCAGTAGGGCTAGGTAAAACATGGAGCGCACTTGCGGTAATGAAATTTTTCCAACTACAAGGCCGTGAGATACTTCTATTATGCCCCAAGAAACTGGAACATAACTGGAGACGATATCAAAGAAAACATGAATCAAGATTTGAAAAAGATCAATTAGATTACTCAATCCGTTTTCACACGGATTTAATTGATCAAAGACTTGAAAAATACACTGACCGTGCAGATAAATATTTCACCAATGACAAACCTAAATTGGTTGTTATTGATGAAAGCCACAACCTAAGGAATGATAAATCCAATCGTTACAAGTTTTTAATGGAGCATGTTCTCCAGCCAAATGAAGACATTAAAGTATTGCTTTTGTCGGCTACACCAATTAACAACTCTTTGAACGACATCAGGAATCAGTTCAAATTGATGGTTCAGGGAAATACTCATGGTTATGAGGAGTCTTTAGGAGTGAGAAACCTTGACTATTCATTTAGAACAGCGCAGAAAGCATTTAATGAATGGAGAAATGAACCGGAACCGAAAATATCGGAGTTCATTAAAAAACTTCCGGCCAACTTCTTTACGCTTACAGATACATTGACCGTTTCACGGACAAGAAAGATGATCGAGGGACAAGAGTCTGCACTAACGTTTCCAAAAAAGGGAAGGCCAAAAAATTTATTTGTTACACCCAATGAACTTGGGAAGTTCGAATCTTTTGAAGAGTTATTCGACCACTTCCCTCCCAAGCTTTCAGGTTATCAACCTTCTGCTTATATAGAAAAAATTGAGAGTGATGTTCTTCATGATGAAAGACAAAGGGAGTTCTTTCTAGTCAAGATGCTGTATATATTAATGGTTAAAAGATTGGAGTCATCATGGAATTCTTTCTTTTCAACAATCGGCAAAATCAAAGATCACCATCAAAATGCATTAGACTGGATAAAGGCATTTCAGCAAGAAAAGAAAAACGATACGTTAAAAGAAGATCGCAAGGACTTGTTTGAAGATGACGAACTGGAAGCGGAATATGAAGAGTATTCCCTGGGGAAGAAAAGAAAGGTGAAATTATCAGATATTGATGCTGCTGGAAATCTGGAATACTTTAAAGATGACCTCAAAAAGGATTTGGAATCACTGGATAGCCTATACTTAAATCTTTTGAAGTTTGAGGAGCGAATCAAAAAAGAAACCATACAACCCACAAACCACAATTCCGCTGATCATAAACTGGAAGTATTGATCAAACAGATTGAACAGAAAAGACAATCAAGCCATAATGCCAACAATCAAAAAGTAGTCATATTCACTGTTTACCGGGATACCGCTGAATACTTGTTTAAGCAATTAAAATCCAGAGGCTATGACAAGTTAGCCATGGTTTCAGGTTCCGGCTCTTTGGCTTCTGATACGGATGAGGAAAGCAAACTCTTTGAACCCATTCTGGAACGCTTCGCTCCCTACACCAAACTGTTTAAAGAAAAAGAATGGGATTTCGACATCAAAAAGGGCGACTGGGCAGCATATCAAAATTGGATCGCCTGGGTGAAAGAGAACCATCCTAAAACGTATGTGAAACTTCAAAGCCCTATCGACATTCTGATTGCCACGGATACGCTGAGTGAAGGACAAAATTTACAGGATGCCGACATGGTTATCAATTACGATATTCACTGGAATCCTGTTCGGATTATTCAGCGAATGGGACGTATTGACCGGCTGGGCTCACCGAATGAAAAAATATTTGGAATCAATTTCTGGCCTTCGAACAACATTAATAGTTACCTCGATTTACAGGGCAGAATAGAACAACGCATGGCAGCTATGAAATTAGCTGGATCAGAAGTCCAGTTGGATTTTTCTGAAACCTTCAAAGAAATGGCTGAAGACGAAAACCTTGAGAGTCGTCTCAAAGAGAGAATGATGAAGCAAATGCAAACTTCCTGGGAAGACATTGAAGTGAGTGATCAGGGATTGGGTTTTGATGACTTGTCACTGGAACGTTATCGTCAGGATTTAATGGAAGAGTTTAACAAGGACAAAGCCAAATACCAACACATGCCAAAGGGCGTTTATTCCGGTTTCAAAGCGGATGCTGCAATTTGTCCCGAAGACGGTATCATCGCCCTGTTAGGTTATCCAAACAGACCTCAGAAGGCTAAAACGCATGAATACAAGGTTTTTGACCTGATCTATATCAATAATAATGGACAATTGGTTCTGCTTAATCAAAAGGAGGTCCTGGATGCGATCACTTATCACAAGGATAGGGAACGATATGTACCCGATGCAATTGATAAAGGAAATGAGAATGAAATTCAAAGATTGGTTAAATCACTGAAAGCCTATTTAGACAGTCAAGCTGCAGAGGTAGCTGAACAAGAAGATGGCAGCACTAAAAAGACCATGGGCAAAGAAGCTAAAGATGTGCTGGCTAAACTGAGAAAGGGCGAGAAATCTGCGGTAGAACGGGTGAAACAAAACGTGAAAGTGGACGAGAAATATAGATTAGAAAATTTTGATTTAATAACCTGGTTTTTGGTCTCCGTTTAAATATGGCGAATTCGCCACAATAGAGAAACAATGGCAAAAAACAAGAAAATAGAAGTACAAGGAACGGAAATCACCTTTTTCAAAGGTAAAAAGGACGACTTTATATCACTGACTGATATTGCACGATATAAGGACTCTGCCAACATGAATGCCATCATCCAAAACTGGCTCAGGAATAGAAATACCATCGAATTACTTGGCTTTTGGGAGAAACTCAACAACCCTGATTTTAAACCCCTCGAATTCGAGGGGTTTAAAAAACAAGCCGGGCTCAATAGTTTTGTCCTCACTCCAAAACGCTGGATTGAAACAACAAACGCCATCGGTCTCATTTCTAAATCCGGCCGATATGGCGGTACGTACGCTCATAAAGACATTGCTTTTGAGTTTGCTTCCTGGATCTCCATCGAGTTCAAGCTTTATGTTATAAAGGAGTTCCAACGCCTAAAAGAGGTAGAAAGCAATCGTCAAAAACTCGACTGGAACCTGCAACGCACGCTTGCCAAAGTCAATTACTCCATTCATACCGATGCCATCAAGGAAAAACTGATTCCGGAAAGGCTCAATAAAAAACAAATATCTTTTGTATATGCAACGGAGGCTGACATGCTCAATATGGCACTTTTCGGAAAAACCGCAGCCGAATGGAGAAATGAAAACCCCGAAGCAAAAGGCAATATACGGGATGATGCTACTCTTGAACAACTGGTTGTACTCTCAAACCTGGAAAGTATCAATGCGGTATTGATCCGGCAGGGGCATTCACAATCAGAACGATTGGAGCAACTCAACGAGATCGCCATCACACAAATGACATCACTAATCAATAATTCGAATTTGAAAAAGCTGGATAAATGAAACTAACGCATTTTAAAGACATCAATTTTCTTCCGGCCATCAAGGCGCTCTTCAAAGAACTGAATGTGCCCATGAATTATGTGGCTGATGAGCCTACCACTGCAAAAGAAATTCTCAAGGATACCTACAAGGAAAACGAAACTTTCCGACTTGTTGATGATGTCTATTTCGTGGGTATGGTGGACGATGCGGCTTTTGAAGGCAATCAATCACTGGAAACGGAGAAAATCAAATCCGACTATGACGGTATCCTGATATTCGGAATTACCCTACACCCGCGACCAAACAATCTGTTGCCTACTCGTTCCCAACTGGCAGAAATTTCCCGCGCGTTCAACCGGGAGTTTTACTATACCCCTGTGGTATTGGTTTTTAAATACAAAGACGACCAAAAAAATTATTTGGCTTTTGCCAATACGGAGCGGTTGAAATACAAACAGGAATGGCGCGAAGGCGAAAAAGCGGGTAAGGTTTCCCTGCTTCGGGATATTGATATTCAAAAGCCCCATGCCGGTCATGAACGCATTATTGCAGAACTTCAAATTCCCCTCACCGGTAGAAATGCGGTGGATTCTTTTGCCAAACTCTACAATTACTGGCAGGAAGTATTTAATGTCAGCATCTTAAACAAGAAGTTTTATCAGGAACTTTCCAATTGGTACTTCTGGGCTATTAATCATGTTAAGTTTCCCTCAGAGCCAACCATAGAAGATGCTCATCGAAAAGAAGCCAACCTGGATGACCTCATTAAAGAGCACAATGCCACCAATGTCATTCGCTTGCTCACACGATTGTTGTTTACCTGGTTCATCAAAGAAAAGAAACTGGTTCCTGACGAACTTTTTGACCTGGATGCACTGCAAAAAGATATCCTCAATGAAATTTCTCCCTACCATGAAAACGGCATGTTCAAAGATGCCAATAAAGAAAGCGTTTACTACAAGGCTATTTTGCAAAACCTGTTTTTTGCTTCGCTCAACTGTCCCATAGAAGCGGATGAAACGGATAGGCGAACAAGAGGGTTTCGAGAGCTTACTACAAAATCAGGAAAGGAAGCCAGAGGAAAACATCAAGGTATAGATTATCTGATGAGATATGAAGAATATTTTAAAGATTCAGAAGCGTTTCTTGATCTCATGAATAAAAGCGTCCCATTCTTAAATGGTGGCTTATTTGAGTGTCTTGATGATAAAGAAAATAAAATATTATTAGATGGATTTTCAGATAACCTAAAAGGATACAAGGAGCAACTCATTGTACCGGACTATCTCTTTTTCGGGGCAACGGAACATGTGGATTTGAGCCCGGAATACGGAGTGAAAAATAAAGGGACAAAACAAGCAGCGGTAAAAGGGCTCATCAATATTCTCCATTCCTATAAGTTTACTGTTACTGAAAATACCCCCGTAGAAGAAGATGTGGCGCTTGACCCTGAATTACTGGGGAAAGTCTTTGAAAATCTACTGGCCAGTTACAACCCTGAAACCAAAACAACAGCCCGCAAGCAAACCGGCTCTTTCTACACTCCTAGGGAAATTGTGAATTACATGGTGGACGAGAGCCTGATCGCTTACCTGAAAAATGCAATAAAAGATTGGAACCTTGGTGATGAGGAACTGGATCAAAAATTACATCAACTAAGTTCTTTTGATCCCGGAAACCCGTTTGCCGAAGATGAAAAGCTCACTAAACAAATTGTAAAAGCCATAGATGAATGCAAAATTTTAGACCCGGCCTGTGGTTCCGGTGCATTTCCCATGGGCATTTTGCAGAAAATGGTGCACATGCTCCAAAAGCTTGACCCGGAGAATATCATTTGGAAAGAAGTGCAGAAAAACAAGGCCAAACAAGCGGCTGATGATGCATTCGAAATAGAAGATAAAGAAGAACGAAGTGAGCGCTTGCGTGAAATAGATGAGGCTTTTGACCGGAGTATTAACGATCCCGATTATGCCCGGAAGCTTTACCTGATTGAAAACTGTATATACGGGGTTGATATTCAGCCCATTGCCACCCAGATTTCCAAATTGCGCTTTTTCATCTCCCTGGTGGTGGATCAGCGTAAAAATAATGATAAGCCTAACTTCGGCATTCGTGCCCTGCCCAACCTCGAAACCAAGTTTGTGGCTGCCAATACGCTCATAGGAATTGATAAACCCAAAGACCAGCTGAATATCTTCGATGGTGGGGAAATTAAGAAATTGGAAAGCCAGCTTAAAAAAGTGCGTCACAAACTCTTTAGCGCACGAACTAAGGATACCAAACTTAAATATCGCGAAAAGGACGAAGAATTGCGCAGTGCCATTGCTGATGAGTTAAAACAAAGCGGATGGCCCAATGATACTGCAGAAAAATTGGCTGCATGGGATCCCTATGATCAAAACGCCTCTTCCACTTTCTTTGACCCGGAATGGATGTTTGATGTAAAAGCGTTTGATGTGGTGATTGGTAATCCGCCATATATTAATACTAAAAGTGGAATTCAATCAGCTTTTAAGAAATATTATAAGGAGCGTTACAATTCAGCAACTGGACAATTTGATTTATTTAGTCTGTTTATTGAGTTATCTCTAGAACATAGTAAGATACTTTCATTAATTGTTCCAAAGCCAATAATAAATAATGAGAACTATGAAGTTTTAAGAAGGTTAATCAATGATTGTGGTGTTCAAACACTTGTTACTGGCTCAAATATTTTTGAAAATGCAGGAGTTGAATCCTGCATATTTATCACAAATCCAAATACAAAGAAAACAAGAATTGAGCATTTTAATTTCACGAGAGGGTTTAAACACTTGTTTAAGGTAGCTTCCGAGAATTTCAATAAACTACCTTTCAAAATTTTCAATACTTTAATATACCCTGATGAGTACGAAATAATTGATAATATCCAAAGAAATTCCGTAAACCTTGAAACAATTATAGAAATATTCAGGGGAGTTGAATCAGGAAAAAAAGACAAAACAATTAACTCGAATGGCCAAGGGCATGAGCTACTGCGAGGAGAAGACTTATCTCAATTTAAAATACAAGATACGAACCTCTGGATTGATGCCGATTTCTCAAATACATCTAAATTTAAAACTAAAGAACTTTACAAAAGTCCAAAACTGTGTATCAGAAGAGTAGGAAACAAAGTGACAACAGCTATTGACCTTAAGAACAAAGTAAGTCTTAATACTGTATATAACTGTCACTTGAAGTCAGGTAATCATGAGAATTATTGGGGGTTATGCGCACTGTTAAATTCTTCTTTGATTAATTACTGGTTTTTCAAAGTTTACATTCTTGATGATGTCCTTTTTCCCTATCAAAGAGTGTCTCAGTTAGGAAAGATCCCCATAAAGAATGTTTACGAAGATTCAGTTCTCATTTTACTCTCAAAAATTCTACACTTCAATAGAGATTCATTAATTAATGCTATAGTAGATTCAGTGGTACTCAATCTTTACTTCTCCGACCACATGAAAGAGCGGGAGATTGATGTGCTGGAATTTGTAGAGCGGGATATGCAAAAAGTCATGCATGGCCGGGAGTTTGACAGCCTGGATGATGCAGAAAAAGAAAAGGTCATTGAGCAACTTCACGCTACTTGGAGTGATCCCGAGAATGAGGCGGTGAAGCGCATGGCGCAGTTTAAGAAGAAAAGCCCGGATATTTTGAAACCGATATTGGAAAGCTGATGAGTTAACTACAAACCTTAATTGGACAATGGACAAAGAAACATTTTTAAAGAGAATACAAGGTTTTGTAGAAGGCGTTCCGCTGATTGTACTTGGTAGTGGGGCTACTGTTCCATATGGATTACCTACAATGAGCCAATTAGCAGAGCAATTGGAAACGGAGATCAACTTTAACTCAGACGATAGGGATAATTATGAAGTATGGAATGAGTTTAAAAACAAATTGCAAAAGACAGGCGATTTAGAAACTGCCCTTCAGGAGACAAGAGTAACCGAAGCGATTTTGAAAAGAGTAATCAAATGTACCTGGAATTTCGTGAATGAAGCAGACAAAAAGGCCTTTGATAAGATTATATCAAATCCCCAAGAATTTCACTTGATAAACCTTCTCAAACATTTTGGAACTTCACAAAGGGAGTTGAGGGTAATTACAACCAATTATGATCGATTGGCCGAATATGCTTCAAGCTATACAAACGGATTTGCTTACACAGGATTCACTAATAATTATGTTGGCAATCATATTGCTGAGGCAGCCGACCAGAAGTACAAACAGTTAGACCATTACGGATATTTGATTAAAATTTGGAAAATACACGGTTCATTGGATTGGTTTAAAAATGGAGAAGGAGTAGTAAGGAGCTTCCCCCATTCACAATACATAGCTGATAATCATTCACCATGCATTATTACACCCGGTGCGGAAAAATATAGGGAATCGCTACAAGACCCATTCCGGTCAATTTTAACCCAAATTGATAAGGACTTTTCAAATGCCTCATCATTTTTATGTATTGGCTATGGTTTCAATGATGAGCATGTTCATCCCAAGTTGCTAAGTAAAGCCAAGAATGACAATATTCCCGTGGTTTTGGCAACCAAAGAAATTTCAAAAGCAGCTAAGAGGGAAATACTGAATAGTGATATTCAAAAATATGCGTTGATTGAAGATAATGGTAAAAATGGTACTCGTGTTTTTCTATCCGACCATGAGGAGGAAATAGTTTACGATAATGAAGACTTTTGGTCGGTAAGCGGTTTAATGTCAATTCTAAAATAACAAATATGGCAATATTCGATTTCGATAAATCAAATTCGGTAGGTAAAGTTTTCAGCGTTGACACCGGTACTGTCATTGTGAAGGTTGACAACCTAAACGAATTAAGGAAATTTCAAGTCAATCAATTAGTGGCCTTGCAAAGTTCTAAAGCTGGACAACATTTGATTGGATTGATAAGCAAAATCACAAGAAAAGTAGTTGATGACAAGGACACGGATGATACCACTCCGCATGATGATGTGTTTTTTCAGCTTTCCGAAAATCTGATTAAGGTAACCTTGATCGGCACTTTGTTTGACAAAAAAGGAGAGAAACGTGATGTGTTTCAGCGAAACATAGATTCCGTTCCAGAAATTGATGCGGAGTGCTATCCATTGCAAGGTAATAATCTAACTTCATTCATGGGGACTATCTCAAAAGTGAGCGAAGAAGGAGAAAAATCGCTTTCCATTGGAAAGTACTCAATTGACAACGATGCAGAAGCCTATCTGGATGGAGATAAGTTATTTCAACGTCATGCTGTTATTGTAGGAAGCACAGGTTCCGGAAAATCTTGGTGTGTCGCAAAGCTAATAGAGCAGATTGCTGATTTACCAATGGCAAACGGCTTATTATTTGATATTCACGGTGAGTACAGTACAGATGAATTTAAAAAGGAAGGCATTGAGCATTTCCGTGTGGCGAACCCTGGCGACCTTGCCAAGGAGAATAAATTAGACAATAATGTGCTAATGCTACCATACTGGCTTCTTACCTATGAAGAAATGCTTGCCATGCTTCTAGATAGAAGCGATAATAATGCTCCTAATCAGGCAATGATTTTTTCTAAAACTGTCACTGAAGAGAAAGAAAAATATTTAAAGAGTAAAAATGCTGATGAACTATTGGCTTCCTTCACAATTGACAGCCCAGTTCCGTATAAACTCGAAGAAGTACTGAATAAACTGCGTTATTATGACGAAGATGAGGAGGTGCCAGGTGCTAAAGCTGGAACAACAAAGGCAGGCCCAATGAGAAGCAGGCTGACAAGGTTTATACAAAGATTAGAAGCAAAAAAACAGGATAAGCGACTTGGTTTTTTATTTGATGTGACAGAAAGCGAAATGCAGCTTGACTGGATGGAAAAGTTTTGTTCTGCCCTAATGCTCGGAAAAGATAACAACCAAAGGAATGGCATTAAAGTCATTGACTTTTCAGAAGTGCCTTCTGATATTCTCCCACTCATAATTGGCTTGGTAGGGAGAATTATTTTTTCTGTTCAACAATGGACTCCTAAAGAAAATAGACACCCTATTTCACTATTTTGTGATGAAGCTCATCTGTATATTCCAGAAAGAATTACTTCCGACTCTGTTGAAAAACTTGGGTTAAATAATTTTGAGCGAATAGCAAAGGAAGGAAGAAAATATGGAGTTGGATTAGTTGTGATTAGCCAAAGACCTTCAGAAGTGAATAGAACAATCCTGAGTCAATGCAATAACTTTATTTCATTGCGATTAACAAATATTGACGATCAATCCGTTATAAAAAGACTACTCCCTGATAATCTTTCAGGATTGACTGATGTAGTTCCTGTGTTAGATATTGGAGAAGCATTAGTTGTCGGTGATGCTTCTTTACTGCCATCAAGAATAAATATTGATGAACCTAGTATCAAACCGTCCAGTGCTACATTGGATTTTTGGAAAGAATGGAGCAAACCAAAGGAAAAGGTACAGCAAGGATTAATTCAGGCAATTACAAACTTGAGAAAGCAGGGAAAATAATTCTACTAAATATACCACCGTCTATAAAAACGATTTGTACAGAAATCCTCGGTCTGACAAAAATGAACTGGAACAATACCCAATTTGACAATAAATATCCTATCACCATTGGATGTGCTCGAAAAGTAGGAGAGATTATGAAATATCTTGGAGAAAAGGACACACCAAAAGAAGCATATGCGTTTTACATGTAAAAAAACCAGACAACAAATGCCAACGCTCAACAGCCACACAATTACTCACAGCTTGCTTCTTTTTAAAAGTGTTCATGAACCGCGTTTGCCAAGCCGCGCAAAGCCAACGCGCCAACCAAAGCTTGTCAAAGAGTGTGTCTGAGCCAACGCACGGTCGAAAGAAAAGAAAGCACGATTGCACAACATTGTATAAGCGTAATGCGGGCTGAACGGCTAAAAATGAGTAATTCGGCTTCTTTGAAACTTTGCGATATGCGGAGTGTGAATTGCTTCGAAATCCTACACTAAGCTTATACTTGGCCAATAGGGCAACCATACGATTAAGGTAGTCTATTCTAAGGTTTTCTTATTGATTCATAAATAAGAGAATAGTTTTAACTTTTTTACTCAAGAATTCACACTAGAAGGGTTACACATCTGCAATATCACTATGTTTTTGCTTTCCAGTTATTTGGTCTATTCTGTATCGAATCGACTCAGCCACAAATGAGTTCAATGACTCTTGAGCTTCCATAGCTAATAAAGCAGCTTGTCTATGTAAATGGGAGGAAAGGCGCACATTGAAACTTCCCTTAAATGGCTTTTCAGGCTTTTCTCCTTCTTCTTTACAATATGAAAGGTAAGTGTCTATGGCATCTTTAAAGTCCTGCTCTAAATCCTTGCCAGTTTCTCCTTCATATGAAATCAAGCTTTTTATTCCCAGTACTTTACCATAAAGCAACTGATCCTCCACACTATACTCTATACTTCCAGTATAACCGCGATGCTTTAAATATTTCATGGTTTTAATGTGTTTTGTATTTCAAGTAATTTTAATTTCACTCAACTCTATCTTTATGGCTTTTGATTTTGAAAGCCTTCAATAGAATTGATTAGTCTTCTAATTTCTTTGCTATCTGTTTTAGCTGGTATTTTTTCATTATACCATCAGGATGCGGTTTGTGGAGTAATATTTTATCGCCTCGTTTATTTTTAAATAAAACTCGAGATCCAGATGTTTTCCCTTTTTTAACTTCTTCATATTCATAGTATTTTAATAGCTTCACTACTTCTTTGTAGTGGAAGTCTTTTGGAAAAGTGAAAAAACGAGCTTTTAATTTCTCTTTTTTCATAACGCAAAGTAACTAAATATAGTTGCAAGATACAATTTTATTATACTCCTGTTTTTGAACTCTTAAAAAGGAAGCTTACGTACAATACATCACGATTTCCATAAATACTTAATTTAGCAATATGAGAAGTTTTTTCGTACTTCCTTTTATGTTTTTGGCTCTGACCATTAACGCTCAGGAGCATGAGTCGGTTGAAGACCTGGCTAAAGATTTTGTGAAGGCGCTCAGGAAAATGGAGACGTCTTCGTTCATCGAGTTGTACGAAAAGGATTCTGTGATTGTCGAAAACTTCAATGAAAAACTGGGCTTTAACTACCACGACTCGCTGGTTGCTGACTTTTCAAGCCTCATTAAAACCGGACTCGAAAAAGGGATCGACTGGAATAAAATAAAGTTCGTTAAAGCTGAGTATATCACACGAACTGACGGACCATTTTTAATTGCTCAACCCACAGTTATCGTTTTTCAACACAGGTTGTTCAGGTATGCAATTAACATGAATTGTTCGCGTATTGAAGGTGATTGGGGATTTGTTCCCATCAAACGAAAAGTTCCGGATATTTATATCAAGAAGATTTAACCTCTTCAGTAACCATCTCAATTTTAAATCCCATTTTCTCCAAATCATTCCAAAAGTTGGGGTATGATTTAGCTACAACTTTAGGGTTGTCGATAGTTACAGACTCCATCACGAGTGCGAGAGGAGCAAATGACATCGCCATTCTGTGGTCGCCATAAGTGTTGATGTGAGCACTTACCGGTAGGCTTTCTGTTCGGTCGACAATGATTTCAGTATCGTCAATTACATCCACTTCAGCACCCAATCTTGTAAGTTCGATACGTAGGGCTTCAATGCGATCTGTCTCTTTAACTTTGAGTGTTTTTAAACCCAGGAGCGTTCCACTGCTTCCTAGTCCGGCAATTGTAACAGCTACTGTTTGAGCTAAATCTGGATTGTGGAGAAGCTCGAGTCGCTTGTGACTGATTCTTGTCGAGTCATCGAGTTTCACGAGTTCTACTCCGTCTTCACTGAAGTAGCTATCAACACCAAAGCCTTTGTAGATTCTGGAAACTGCACAATCGGCCTGAAGATTGGACTTATTAAGACCTTTAAGCTTGATTTGTGCTTCATTACTGAATGCTGCTAATTCGTACCAGTAAGAGGCTGCACTCCAGTCCGGTTCAATCTCGTAGGAGTCTGGCATTTCATAAGCACCGGGTTTTACTGAAAGTACATTTCCTTCCCAGGAATACTCAGCACCAAACTTATTCATGATGCGGAGAGTCATTTCGAGATAGGGTCGCGAAACCATATCACCCTTCAATGTAACTTCAATTCCTTTTTTACAATACGGAGCAATCATCGCCAAAGCTGATAGGTACTGGCTACTGATAGAAGCATCTAACTCCACAGAACCTCCTATGAGGTTTCTACCAGTAATAATGAGAGGTGGTTTTCCGGTTTCTTCAGCATAAGAAATATCAGCACCGAGATCCTGCAAAGCACTCACGAGGGCCTCAATAGGGCGATTTTTCATTTGCTCACTACAGGTAAGTTTTCGTTTACCCGGTAACAGGCTGAGCAATGCCATGATGAATCGGAAAGTTGTTCCGCCACTACCTGCATTGATCTCATCATGATTGATTTTTTCAAGAACACTAATCAATGACTTTGTATCCTGCGATTCAGAAATATTTTTGATCTCACAGTTGCTGTCACTCAAAAGCTTGATGATTAAAACTCTGTTGGAGACACTTTTAGAAAACGGCAATTTAATTTCGCCCTTTAATTTTTTGTCTTCCGGTGCAATAATCTTCACCGCTTCGCCTTCACTCATATTGCGTTCCATTGTTTAATTGCCGATTCAATATCTTCACTATTCACTTCAATTCCCCATTTCACCTTGCCCGGCTCTTCGAGTAACGAACAACGAATGTTTTGGTTTGTGTTTTTCTTGTCTGCAAGTGCTATTTCGGTCAGAGCCTCACCTCTAAATTCGAGCTTGAATACATCAGGATACCAGCTTTTGAGCTTTTCCTGAATGTTTTTTCTGATGTTATTATCCAATAAGTTTTTCTCTTCAGCGATGAAGTTTTCGATGACTATCCCGGCTGCAACTGCTTCACCGTGAAGTAATTCATGGTCAGATCCTAAAACTGCCGTTTCTACCGCATGGCCAATTGTGTGGCCAAGGTTGAGTATTTGTCGTTCGCCTTTTTCAAAAGGATCTGACTGAACAACCTGTTGCTTGACAGCGATTATTCTCTTTAGTAAGTCTGTAGTAATTACTTCTTTTGACGGAGATTCTATTTTTTGAATTTCTTCGAAAAGTGAAACATTGTCAATTAAAGCGTGCTTGTAGACTTCAGCCCAGCCGCTCATGAACTCTCTTTGCGGGAGGGTTTGTAGAAAATCGGTGTTGAGAAATGTAGCAACAGGATCATTAAATGTTCCAACCTGGTTTTTAACTCCATCTAAATTGATACCTGTTTTTCCGCCAATTGAGGCGTCAACCATTGCTAGCAGGGAAGTGGGAATATTGATAAAGTCGATTCCTCTTTTATAAGTTGAAGCGATAAATCCGCCCAAATCGGTAACCATACCACCGCCCAGATTGATGAGAACTGCATGTCTATCAGCATTGTGGCTCATCAGTGCCTGCCATAGCGAAATTGCAATTTCCGGTGATTTAGATCCTTCGCCATCCGGAACGAGTAAAATTTCAGCATCTTCAAGTTGAGATACACCAATTTGATCCAGTGTTAAGATGCAATGGTCGTGCGTGTTTTGATCAACCAGAATGAACTTGATTGAGTCGCTGTAATTCTCTTCTAAAAGAGTGTTTAACTGCGAGAAATCTTTATTGAAAATAAGATTTGAGTTTTTTGCTTGCATAATTAACAGGCGCAATCTTTTTCGCGTCCTACAATTCCAAAATCGAGTAATGTGTGGGTAGAGTCAGAGGAAAATTCAAATTCACCGAAAACCGTTACAGAACTCGATTTTTCCCACTCGATTTGGTAGATCCTGGGCTCTGACCGTGTACTACTTTCTTTGAAATTTATTTCGCCATCATTCATTACATTTTCAATATCCAGCGATGTGAGTTCATGGCATTTGAGCAAGCAGGTGTACTCATCAGGATATTGCAAATTTGAATCGGCTTTTAATTCGTTCAAAATTCGGTTTTTAGGTGTCCACGCTAACAACTCATCAGCGTTGCGATTGCGCAAAACTAATGCCCAGGTGAGGATTAATCCCAATCCTACTCCGATAAAATAAATTCTCAATCTACGCGCCATACTACAGTGCTGACATCAACAGGTCTAAATCTTTATAAGGGATTCCGTAAGATTCTCCCAAAAATTCGTTGGTGAGTGTTCCGTTGTAGATGTATACGCCTTTTCGCAATCCGCGGTTTTTCTTGAGGAGTGCATCTACACCGCCTTCTTCACCAATACTCAATAAAATTGGCGCGAAGATATTACTTAAGGCATAACTGGCAGTACGTGAAACGCGTGAAGCGATATTGGGAACGCAATAATGGATAACGCCATGTTTAGTGAAAACGGGATAATCGTGATTGGTAACTTCGCTGGTTCCAAATACGCCTCCCTGGTCAATGCTCACGTCAACAATGACAGAGCCTTTTTTCATGGCAGAAACCATTTCTTCAGAGACAACGCATGGAGTTCTTCCGTGCGGAGCTCTTATCGCTCCTATAGCAACATCTGCTGTTTTGAGCGCATTGGCTATAACTTTTGGCTGAAGGGTGGAGGTGAACAGGCGCTGACCGAGACTGTTTTGTAGTCTGCGCAATTTGTATGTGCTATTGTCGAAGACTTTAACTGTAGCTCCTAGTCCGAGTGCTGCACGAGTTGCATATTCGCCAACGCTTCCGGCTCCAATAATGACAACTTCAGATGGTTTAACTCCGGTAATTCCACCGAGCATTGTTCCAACTCCGTTGTTGTAATTGCTCAGGTATTCTGCTGCGATGAGAACCGCAGTATTTCCTCCTATTTCACCCATTGCGTTGACGATGGGCAGGTTTCCTTCTGCATCCATGAAATAATCCCAGGCAATTGCAGTGACGCGCTTGCTCATGAGGTTTTTGAGGAAGTTCTCTGGCTGAATAGAGAGTTGAAGAGCTGAGACTAATAGTTGCTTGCGCTGCATCAGGTTGATTTCGTCCATTGAAGGTGGCTCTACTTTGAGTATGACCTGTGCTTTGTAAACTTCATCTTTGCTCTCAACAATTTTAGCTCCGGCTTCGCTGTAATCGCGGTCGCTGAAATTGCTCGCTTTTCCGGCATCCATTTCAACCCAAACTTCGTGTCCGTTATTGGTTAGTAGAGCAACGGCCTCAGGAGCGAGAGCTACCCGGTTTTCCTGAAACGAAATTTCTCTTGGAATACCGATGTAGAGTTTCCTGGAATCTTCTTTCACTGCCAGGAGTTGTTCCTGCGGTTGGCGGGATGCTTCCTGGGATAAATTCTTTACTGGATCATCTGAACTCATGTGCCGGTAACTTTATAATTGCGCTCCTCAAAGTTACAATGTTGAATGACAATTTTCACTGTATCGGCAGGTAAAAGATTTTCAATTCGCTCAGGCCATTCGATCAGGCAAAGGTTTCCGCTGTCTAAATACTCTTCAAATCCGATGTCGTAAGCCTCTGTTTCATCCTCGAGCCGATAGAAATCAAAGTGGTAAACTTTACCGTTATCGTACTCGTTGACAAGGGCGAAAGTAGGACTGTTCACATCTGCTTTTTCAATACCGAGTTGGTGACAGATTTCTTTGATGAGTGTTGTCTTGCCTGCACCAAGGTCGCCATAGAACGCAAAAACATTGTGATCTGACCGTAAAGGCAGAATTGTTTCTTCAACGAAGCCTGGAAGATCATCTTCTTTTATGGTACTATCAACTGACATTATTTTGGCGTTAAAAGAATAAACGGAACAACCATTTCTTCAAGGGAAATTCCCCCGTGCTGGAAGGTGTCGCGATAGTATTTTACGTAGTAATTGTAATTATTGGGGTAGGCGAAAAACTTGTCTTCCTTGGCAAAGATGAACCGTGAAGCTACGTTTTGAGCAGGCAAAAATGCTTCTTCAGGTTTTTCGATATCGAGTACGTCCTTTTCTTTGTACTGAATGTTTTTCCCTACTTTGTAGCGCAAGTTTGTGTTGAGGTTTTTATCTCCAACAACTTTTGAAGGAGTTCCAACTCTAACTGTTCCGTGATCAGTTGTGATGATGAGGTTTGCCTCGTTCTCAGCAATTTGTCGTACAATATCGTAAAGGGGTGAGTGCTCAAACCAGCTCATAGTAAGACTGCGGTAAGCTGCTTCGTCATCTGCCAGTTCGCGAATTACTTCCATATCAGTACGAGCGTGGGAAAGCATGTCAACGAAATTGTAAACGATTACATTGAAATCGTTTTGCATGAGGTTAGAGAAATTCTCTGCCAGTTTCTTTCCGAACCGTAAATTCGTCACCTTGTTGTAGCTCGACTTTCCGTTGAACTCGAGTCGTTTGAGGTTGTTTTCTAAAAAGCTGTCTTCGCTTGCATTCTTGCTACCCTCATCATTTTCGTTTTTCCATAATTCAGGAAACATCTTTTGAATTTCGAGCGGTTTGAGACCGGCAAAAATTGAATTGCGGGCATAGTGAGTAGCTGTTGGTAAAATACTCAGGTAAGTACTCTCTTCTTCAATTCTGAAAAGCGACTCAAAAACCGGGCGCAAAACTTTCCACTGATCAAAGCGCAAGTTGTCGATAACGAGCATGAAAAGTGGCTTTTTATCGAAATGTGGCTTCACTTTTCTTTTGAAAAGGTTGTGAGACATCACAGGGGCCTGATCTTCATTGCGCATCCAGTACTGGTAATTGTCTTCAATGAAGCGAGAGAATTGAGCGTTAGCTTCTTCCTTTTGCATCTTCACGACATCCTTCATGCCGTCATCCTGGCTGCTTTCCAGTTCCAGCTCCCAGTAAACCATTTGACGGTAAATATCCATCCACTCGTCAATATCGAGCGGGTCGTTGAGTCGCATACCGATTTGCCTAAACTCCTGCTGATAGTTTGATGTCGTTTTTTGACTTACCAGTCGGTCAGTGTCGAGGTTCTTTTTAATAGAGAGTAAAATCTGCTTTGGATTTACCGGCTTGATGAGGTAATCAGAGATTTTTGAACCGATCGCTTCTTCCATAATCTGCTCTTCTTCACTCTTTGTGATCATCACAACAGGAACAGCGGGACGTTTTGTTTTGATTAAATCGAGCGTTTCCAAACCGGTGAGTCCCGGCATGTTTTCATCGAGAAAAATAATGTCAGGACTTTCATCAATTGCCAGTTCCAGCGCATCATCACCATTTGTTGCGGTCAGAACCGAAAACCCTTTTTCCTCGAGAAACATAATGTGTGGCTTGAGCAAATCGATCTCGTCATCGGCCCATAAAATTTTTACACTCATAAATATTTTAGACTTTTGCTAACCTTGTGACATTGTGCACAAGAGAAGTAATTTAAACCTATTTCAATTGACAACTACCAGTAAACGAAAAATATTTAACGATCCCATTTACGGGTTTATTTCAATTCCCAGCGAAATCGTTTTCGACCTCATTGAACATCGCTACCTGCAACGCTTGCGCAGGATTGCTCAACTTGGATTAACAAATATAGTGTACTCTGGCGCGAATCACACAAGATTTCAGCACACTTTGGGAGCGATGCATCTAATGAGCCGGGCTATAGATGTAATCAGATCTAAAGGTTTTGAAATAACTGATGAGGAAGCAACCGGGGCAACTATTGCAATTTTACTCCACGATATAGGTCACGGGCCGTTTTCTCATACATTAGAATACAGTCTCGTAGAAGGAGTCAATCACGAGTCTATTTCAGCACTTTTCATGAAAAGACTCAATAAGGAATTTGAAGGTGAACTGAGCCTGGCAATCGATATATTTAAAGGGAATTACCACAAAAAATATTTACACCAGTTAGTTTCGAGTCAGCTCGATGTCGATCGCCTCGATTATCTCAAACGCGATAGCTTTTTCACCGGAGTTTCTGAGGGCGTTATCGGATCTGAACGAATCATCAAAATGCTGAGTGTAGCAGATGGCGAACTAGCTGTGGAAGCGAAAGGAATTTACAGCATTGAAAAGTTTCTCGTAGCTCGCAGGTTGATGTACTGGCAGGTTTATTTGCACAAAACGGTATTGGCGGCAGAAAATTTACTGACAAAAATTCTCAAACGCGCTAAGGAGTTAGCATCTGAGAATGTTGACTTGTTTGCGTCTCCGGCTCTGAAAATATTCCTTTATCAAAGCCATTCGAGCAAAGATTTTCAGTCAGATCCAAAACTTCTCGATGAATTTGCCCGTCTCGATGACTTCGATATTATGGGTGCTATAAAGGTTTGGTGCGATCACGAAGATTTTGTGTTGAGTAATCTCTGTTGCATGCTCATCAATAGAACGCTCCTAAAAGTAGAGATCCAAAAGGATGAATTTGATCGAGGTAAAATCACCGAAAAACAGGCAGAAATCGCATCAAAATGGAAGCTAAGTGATCACGAAGCATCGTATTTCGTTTTTAGTAACGAAGTGGTGAACAGGGCTTACAGTCAAAAGACTGATAATATCAACATATTGCACAAAACCGGAGAGGTTATGGATATTGCAAATGATGCAGATTTGCTCAATATTTCCATGCTGTCAGAGCCTGTGAAGAAATACTTCCTGTGTTATCCTAAAAACGCTTAAATTTGCCGCGGTTTGTTGAAAAGTAATTTTTAGCGTTATTTAGCTTGAATTGTTTCACAATACCTTTGACCCGCACTAAAATAGCGCATTTCGAAAAAAGTTTTTCCCTACATGGAGTTTACAGCAGGGCAATTAGCAGAAATATTAAATGGAAAAATCGAAGGTGACGAAAGCACCAAAGTGAGTTCCTTGTCAAAGATTGATGAAGGCATAGAAAACTCCATTTCATTTCTCTACAGTACTGATTATCTTGAATATTTATATACCACGCAAGCAAGCGTTGTCATCATTAGTGATGAACTGAAGGTTGAAAAGGAAATGAAATTCAACCCAACTCTTATAAGGGTTGATGATGCGCGAATGGCTTTTGCCAAATTACTCGAAGCTTACAAAAGCATGCAGATGAACCACAAGAAAGGTATTCATCCTAGTGCTGTAATAGAGGAAGATGCTGAAGTTGGTGAGAATACTTACATCGGTCCGCAGGTTTATGTGGGGCACGGAGCTAAAATCGGTTCTGACTGTCAAATAAATGCTCAAGCAGTTATCGCTGAAAATGTGAAGATGGGTAACAATTGTGTGATCCATCACGGTGTTCGAATTCTCGAAGATTCTGTGATTGGCGATTATTGCACGATTCAATCCGGAGCAGTGATAGGCGGTGACGGTTTTGGTTTTCAACCAAACAGCGAAAACAATTATCAAAAAATTACACATGTTGGAAATGTGATTTTAGAGGATAATGTTGAAATAGGCGTCAACACGACAATTGATAAAGCTACATTCGGTTCAACGATTATCAGGAAAGGCGTTAAGCTCGATAACCTCATTCAGGTTGGTCACAACTGCGAGATTGGTGAGAATACTGTGATTGCTGCTCAAAGTGGTGTTGCCGGATCAGTGAAAATTGGAAAAAACTGTATGATTGGCGGGCAAGTTGGTTTTGCAGGTCATCAAAAAATAGCTGATGGCGTCAAAATAGCTGCACAATCTGGAATACAGGGAGATATAGAAAAAGAGAACGAAATAGTTCAGGGATCACCAGCATTGAATATTGGTGATTATAAACGCTCTTACGTGATCTTTAGGCAGTTACCTAAAGTCAAAGGAGAAGTGAGCGAACTCAAGAAAGAAATTAAGGATTTGAAAAATAAACTCGGCTCTTAGTGATGGCTGAAAAACAACAAACATTAAAAGAAAGTATTGAATTTAACGGTGTTGGCCTTCATACGG
The DNA here is from genome assembly GCF_008806325.1 of Salibacter halophilus. Classification (GTDB taxonomy): domain Bacteria; phylum Bacteroidota; class Bacteroidia; order Flavobacteriales_G; family Salibacteraceae; genus Salibacter; species Salibacter halophilus. The sequence goes on along the minus strand of NZ_WACR01000012.1, from coordinate 16,761 downwards.
GAAAACCTGTTAAGATGATTATCAAACCTGCTCCGGCTAATCATTGGTTTAAATTCAAGAGGGTTGATCTCGAAGGAAACCCAATTATTTGTGCTGATGTCGACTATGTTTACTCAACTAAACGCGGTACAAGTTTGAAACAAAACGGTGCTGAAGTTCACACGACAGAGCACGTTTTAGCAGCACTCTACGGGATGTCAGTTGACAATGCGCTCATTGAAGTTGACGGCCCTGAAATTCCTATTCTCGATGGTAGCGCTCAACAATTTGTTGAAGCGATTAGTAAAGCAGGTCTTGAAGAACAGGATGCCGAGCGTGAATATTTTGAGTTGAGTGAAAACCTCAAATACGAAAACGAAGAAAAGCAGGCTGAGATATTAGCTGTTCCAGATGACGAATACCGTGTAACAGTAATGGTCGATTACAATTCACCACTGTTAGGTACACAGCACGCTATGATGTACAACATTCGTGAATTTGAAGATCAAATTTCAGGTTGTAGAACATTTGTTTTTCTCAGGGAACTCATGCAGTTGGTAAATGCTGGATTGATCAAAGGTGGAGATGTCAACAACGCCATTGTGATGATCGATACGGATTTGACCAAAGAAGAAAAAGAAAAGCTGGCAAGTACTTTCAATAAACCTGTTTCCATGCTCAAGGAAGTTGGAATAGGGATTTTGAATAATGTCGATTTGCGTTTTGAAAACGAGCCTGCTCGTCACAAGCTTCTCGATATCATTGGTGATTTGGCTCTGATGGGGAAACACATCAAAGCTCATATTCTGGCTGCTCGTCCAGGTCACTTGAGTAATTGTGAATTTGCAAAAGTGCTCAAGCAACAGGTGAAAAAACAGCGTACAAAACCACCTCAATACGATCTCACGAAAGAGCCTCTCTATAACATAAATGATGTTGAGGATATTCTCCCTCATCGCTATCCTTTTTTGTTAGTCGATAAGATTATTGAGCTACAGAAAGACGACTATGTTGTGGGTATGAAAAATGTGACTCGCAATGAAGAGTTTTTCAATGGTCACTTTCCCGGTGAACCAATTATGCCGGGTGTGATGATTATTGAGGCGATGGCTCAAACTGGAGGGTTCCTCGTTTTGGCGCATGTTGATGATCCAACTCAGTACGCCACTTATTTCATGAAAATTGACAAAGTTCGCTTCAAACACAAAGTGATTCCGGGTGATACGATTTTACTCAAGCTCGAACTACTCTCACCAATCAGGAGAGGTTTGGCTCACATGAAGGGAACAGCTTATGTTGGCGATAAAATTGCAGCTGAAGGTGAACTCCTCGCTCAAATTGCCAAAAAACAGTAAATAGAAGAGAATGGCCCAGGATAAAATGGCAAATATTCACCCAAATGCAAAAGTTGCAGACTCTGCAATAATTGAAGCTTTTGCAACGGTTGAAGAAGATGTGGAGATTGGTGAAGGAACGTGGATCGGACCAAACGCGGTAATCATGAACGGTGCACGCATCGGGAAGAATTGTAAAGTTTTTCCGGGAGCTGTCGTATCAGCCGAGCCACAGGACTTGAAATACCAGGGGGAAGATTCAATCGTGACCATTGGTGACAATACAATCATCAGGGAATGTGTAACGGTGAATAAAGGAACATCTGACCGGATGGAAACCAAAATCGGTAATAACTGCCTTTTGATGGCTTACGTTCACGTTGCACACGATACATTCATCGGTGATAATGTGATTGTAGCCGTTGGCGTTGCACTTGCCGGTCACATGGATATTGAAGATCATGTTATTATTGAAGGTCAGGCCGGAGCGCAACAATTTGTAAAAATTGGAGCTCATTCATTTATTGCGGCTTACAGCCAGGTTCGTAAAAATGTTCCGCCTTTTATCAAATGTGCTCGCGAGCCCTTGAGCTATACCGGTGTCAACACTATTGGCTTGAGGAGACGAGGTTGGGATGATAATGCAATCAAAGAGATTGAAAATATCTACCGCACTCTTTATGTACACAATAAAAACATATTGAACGCACTCAATCAAATTGAGGAAGAATATCCTGATAGTCCGCATAAACGCCAGATTGTCGATTTCATCAAAAACTCAGAAAACGGCATTGTAAAACGACCTTAACTTTTGAATATCAAGCTGCATAATGTTGGAAAACGCTACAATCGCGAGTGGATTTTTAAAGATCTTTCCCGTGAGTTAAAGGCAAATTCAACTTATGCTGTGGTGGGTAGAAATGGTTCCGGCAAATCGACTTTTCTCAAAGTTTTGTCCGGCAAGTTGAGCCCGTCAAAAGGAGATGTGAGTTATCACGGTCAGAGCCAGCATGACCCGGTTCCGACCGAAAAGATTTACAGGCAAATAGCCATGTGCGCGCCTTACCTCAGCATTTATGATGAGTTTACACTCAGCGAACTCATTCACTTTCAATCAAAGTTTAAGTCCTTTGCAAAAGAGATAAAAGAATCGGAAGTTCCTGAAATACTGGAGCTCGAAAGATTTAAAAATCGCGCCATCAATACATTCTCATCCGGAATGAAACAACGGGTGAAATTAGGACTGGCCGTTTTGTCTGATTCTAAGATTCTATTGCTCGATGAACCGGCATCAAACCTCGATCACGATGCGCAGGACTGGATGAATAAGCTAATCGAAAAATATTCAAAAGATCGGCTTACGGTAATTTGTACAAATCACCACAGCCAGGAACTAAAACTTTGCAACGAACAAATCAATATTCACGATTACAAAAAGTAACTGGATAGATTCTCTTATTTTCGCATGAACTAAAAATTTCAATAATGGCAACAACTTCAGATATCCGAAACGGACTTTGCATTGATTTTAATCACGACCTATGGCAGGTACAGGAATTCTTACACGTTAAACCGGGAAAAGGAAACGCGTTTGTGAGAACCAAACTCAAAAGTTTGACATCAGGAAAAGTTTTGGAACACACTTTCCCTGCCGGAACTAAAATTGATGATATTCGTGTTGAAAACCGTACTTATCAGTATCTCTACAAAGATGATACAGGTTTGCACTTCATGAACACTGATAATTTTGAGCAAACAAACCTTCCTGAAAAACTCATTGATGGAGCAGATTTGCTCAAAGAAGGTGATAAAGTAGATATCCTTTTCCATGCTGAAGAAGAGCGCCCGTTAGCTGTTGAAATGCCACAACACGTAGAAATGGAAATCACCTATACTGAGCCGGGTATAAAAGGTGACACAGCTACAAATACACTCAAGCCGGCAACCGTAGAAACAGGAGCTGAGGTCAAAGTGCCTTTATTCTGTGATATTGGCGACAAGATTAAAATCGATACGCGCAAGAGAGCTTATGTTGAACGCGTAAAAGATTAATTCCATACTTTTCAATTTACACTTTTTTTACATGAACTATTCAGAACCACAGGAGCTATCAAAAATCGCGTCACTTATCAATGCTGAAGTTGTTGGTGACGCTACCATGAAGGTAAAAGGCCAAAATGAAATTCACGTTGTGGAAGAGGGGGACATCGTCTTTGTAGATCATCCCAAGTACTACGATACGGCACTCAAATCTGCAGCAACTGTGGTTCTGATCAATAAAAAAGTAGATTGTCCTGAAGGCAAGGCGTTGCTGGTTGTTGATGATCCTTTTTCTGCATTCAATAAGCTAACCAAACATTTCAATCCGTTTATCGCGAGCAGTTCAACAATTGATGAAAATGCTGTGATAGGGGAGGATACTGTAATTCAACCCAATGTTTTCATCGGGCCAAAAGTGAAGATCGGGAAGAATTGTATTATTCATCCCGGGGTGAGTATTGTTGGCCACGCCACAATTGGCGATAATGTGATTATTCACGCAAACGTGGTCATTGGTAGCGAAGCTTTTTATTACAAAAAACGTGAGTCGGGATTTGATAAGCTGCTCACTGGCGGATCTGTCGTTATTGAAGATGATGTTGAAATAGGTGGCGGATCAACTGTCGATAGAGGTGTTACAGGTCCAACAACAATCGGATTGGACACGAAGATTGATAATCTCTGTCACATCGGTCACGATACCATTATCGGGAAGCATTGTCTCATTGCAGCCCACACCGGAGTTGGCGGTTGTTCAGTTATTGAAGACGATGTAACGATTTGGGGACGCGTTGGGGTTAAGAGCGGTGTCACAATTGGAGCCAAAGCTGAAATACTGGCTTGTTCGTGTGTTTCTAAATCGCTCGAAGGCGGTAAAACATATTTTGGGTTAGTGGCCCAGGAAAAAAGTGACGCCTGGAGAGAGATGGTGGCCGTTAGACGACTTGCTCGCCAAAAATAATCTCACTTTTCTTTATCCATCAGCTTTCTTACATCGCGCTGCAAAAGTGAAACCTGTTTTGAAAGCTCGGCATTGTTGAGGTTGTGATCGGGAATGTCTTTGCTGATGAAGTGGACAAATCGCCATATTTCGAGTACATCTTTAATGTGAACCTCGTAACTTTCATATTCGGGGTTTGTAGAATGTAATTCCAAAACTCCGTCTTTCGTAACCCGATCCACAATATTTTTCAAAACGATTCCATCTTCTCGTGTTACCACGATGTAAGGCTGCCTTTCATTCAATTGAGACCAATCGTCAAGATATTCGCCTATCACGAGTGATCCGTGAGGAATGGGCGGCATCGAATCTCCTGAAATCGGGAAAACGCGGTGCTTTCGGTTCTGATCGAGAAATGGCAAACTGAGACGCGGTAGCTCGCTGATGAATTCAGGATCTGAATAACCGGCAGTATAACCTGCTTTAGCTTCGGTCGGAACCAGCTCAATTTGTTCGTTATTGTCGTGATCAACCGTTGTTGCGAGAATGCGCAGGTGTTTGCCGCGTAAATCGACATCGTAACCTTCTTCGATCTTTTTGAGTTCAAGATCGGTCAGTTTGCTCATGTCTTGCCTCAGCAACCTGTCGATATTCACCTTAAAAAAATCAGAAATGCGCATGAGCGTTTTGAAATTGGGTTCAGCCGATCCATTTTCATAAGCACTCAATGTTGAACGCGTTAAACTCAATTCATCTGATAACGCTGATTGCGAAAGCGATTTGTGTTTACGCAGGGTCTTTAGGTTCAATTTAAAATAACTCATTTCCGGTAAAGTATTTTGTCAAAGTTATAATTTATGATAAATTATTTGTCTGAAAATTGACAAAAATATTGTCAAAATGAAATTATGAACGGAGGTTGTGATATGACGGTAAAAAATCAAAAGTTTAAAAGGAGAGGAGCTCACATTGCGCCCAATAATCGCTTTGAAAAATACCAGCGGTTTACAGATAATGAGTTTCTTGAGTTGTGTCATAAAGAAGATGAGTGGGAGGGAGATGATAAAACGCAATTCATTGAAGTATTTCCAAAAAGCATTGTCAACAAAGTAAATAGTCCTGATATTGGACACGGTTACAGCATGAATCCTTACCAGGGATGTGAACACGGGTGTATTTACTGTTATGCGAGAAACAGTCACGAATATTGGGGATACAGTGCCGGATCTGACTTTGAAAGAAAGGTTTTGGTGAAGAAAAATGCGGCTGATCTTCTCCAGCAAAAATTTAAAAGCAAGTCATGGAAACCAACTCCGATCATGCTATCCGGCAATACAGATTGCTATCAACCTGCAGAGGCAAGGTTTAAACTGACGAGAGAAATTTTGAAAGTCTGCCTGAAGCATCGCCATCCAGTTGGGATCATCACCAAAAATGCTTTGGTGTTGAGAGATTTGGATTTGCTGGAAGAGCTCAATTATCATCAGCTCGTTCATGTTTCGGTGTCGATTACTTCATTAGATGATGATTTGAGGAAAAAGCTTGAGCCGAGAACAGCATCAGTTCACAGGAGACTACAAACAGTGAGGAGGTTGAGTGCCTGCAATATTCCTGTCAATGTGATGTTGGCACCCATAATTCCCGGGATTAATGGTCACGAGTTGATTTCGCTCGTGAAAAAAGTTGGAGAGGCAGGAGCCGCCAATATCAATTATTTAGTCGTTAGGCTGAATGGTCATAACGGTGTTTTGTTTACAAACTGGTTGAAGCAACACTACCCTGACAGGCAGCGAAAGGTTCTCAACCAGGTTAAAGAGTTGCACGGTGGTAAAGTCAACGACTCGCGCTACGGAACCAGGATGAAAGGTGAAGGAACATGGGCGCACGAAATCAAAAAGCAGTTTGAAGTAGCGAAGTCGATGTACCTTCAAAAGAAAAGTTATCCCGATTATAATTGCTCAGCTTTTCGCAGACTCGACAGCGATCAATTGTCACTTTTTGAGTGAGGATCAGTCATCACCATAACCATTTTTGAATCCACCCGGTAGTTTGGGATTGTTGACATCAGGGCATTTTGTATCAGCCAGGTTGAAAGGCATAATCTTGACTCCTATTGTAAGTGGAACATATTGGTTGTGATAAATATCGAGTTGATATGATGATTCGGTTTGTGGGTAAGCATTGAAAACAGGAACTTCAGCATAAGGCAAAAGAACCAGATTGTTCGAGAGCATAATACCAAAGCCTAGTTGATAATGTACCTGCCCAACAATTTGCGGAGCTTCATTAAAATCATCTTTGAATGGTGAATTTTCGGCATATCCAACTTCCTGATTTCTGATAAATGCATATCCGGCATTTACGCCAATTGAGTTTTGAATGAAATTGTAATCGCCAATAGGAATTGTACTATTTAAATTAAAACTTCCCGATGCGTAATGTGCAAGCTGGGTGTGACTTCCCGATTGATCAATTGACTGATCATCGAAATCTTCACCGTGAAACAAGCCTTTATAAGATAGCGAATAATCGAAATAAGTGAAGCTAAGTGTACGCTTGAAATTGTAATAGCGGCCCACTTCAAGTTTGAGGCCCGGAATTATTTGAGGAGTTGTCGTGAGGTTCTGACCATTAACAGATGTGGTGTTTTCAGAGCCGATTAAACCGGTAACTCCGGCACCAAAAAGCCATCCGCCACGTTTGAAAATATCCTCGCTGGGAAAAACCTGTTCAAATTCATTCCGCGATTTATTGAAACCAGGCTTGTACTTTTTTTGAGCCTGGGCCAAAAATGCAAAGAACAGCGCTATGGTCAGAACCAAACTAACCCGCATCGTTCAGCGCTTCTAAAATTTCATTCTCGACCTCGTCAGAATCCCACTTTTCTTTGATATCGTCTCTATCCATCACCTTATCCATGATACGCTTTTGCTTTTGACCGGTTTCATAAGCTTCAGAGTAACGGATGTGGCTGAAAGTTACCTGTGAGTACAAAGGCATCCACTTATCAGGGTGTTTTTCGTAAATTTTATTTTCGATTTTCTTGCGGAGCAGGAACATTTCGTCACCTACGAGATCGCGCATTTCAATGTAGTTGTCGAGCGCTAGCTGTGCAATTGCATCACCATCGGGCTTTCGCTGTTTTGAAAACTCGTCAAATAGTTTGTGCCAGTCAGATCCGAGCTCATCGTACATTTCACTAAAAACAGAACAGTCTTCAAATCCGGCATTCATCCCCTGACCGTAAAACGGCACAATTGCGTGTGAAGAATCTCCCATCAGTAATACCTTGTCTTCATAATTCCACGGTTCGCAACGAATGATGACAAGTGACGATGTGGGATTCTCAAAATATTCATCAGCCAGATTGGGCATGATGTCATAAAAATCAGGAAAAGTCTTTTTAAAGAAACCTTCAACCTGATCCTTTGATTGTAGTGAATTGAAGGAGTATTCTCCATCATATGGGAAGAACAAGGTGCAGGTATAACTTCCATCTTCGTTTGGTAAGGCGATCAGCATAAATTTACCACGTGGCCAAATGTGAAGTGCATTTTTATCGAGCTTGTGAGTGCCGTCTTCATTAGCCGGAAGCAAAAGTTCTTTGTAGCCGTGTGTGAGATATTGCTGTGAATAGTTGAAACGATCGGTTTTCATGAGTCTGGTTCTCACGGCAGAGAAAGCGCCATCTGTTCCAAAAATTCTATCAGCCTTAACCTTTTTGATATTGCCTTCTTTGTCTTCAAACTCGAGCGTATTGGTTTCGAGGTTGAGATCGTTGCATTTTTGATCAAAGAAGAAAGAGACGTTATCGTATTCTGTAGCTTCGAGAAGTAGTCTTTTATTCAGATCGCCACGAGAAACAGAATAAATAGCCTGGTCGTCTTTTCCGTAAGGCTGAAAGCTGAGGTTTCCATTTTCATCGTGCATCCTGCGGCCATACATCGGGATGGTGATTTCTTCAATTTGCTTTTCAACACCGGCAAGTTTTAGAGCTTTCCATCCTCTCGTGGAAAGAGCAAGATTGATCGATCGACCACCTTTTAGTTCGACTTTCCGTAAGTCTGGACGTCTTTCATAAACTTCAACTTCGAATCCTTTTTTTGCTAGTAAAATAGCTTGCAACGAACCGACTAACCCGGCTCCGACTACTACAACTTTTTGCATGTTGGCGTAATAATTTGTTTCTCTTGTTCACCCAAACACAGTTTGGATGCTAGTGTTTGGACAAAGTTGGTGAAAAGTATGGAAATAGAGACGAGATTGATTCTAAATCAGAATTGAATTGAATCTAAATGAGATCTCAGGATCTGACCAAAACTAATCGTCTTCCATTCGTTTTTTGAAGTAGCGTCCTCCTCTTGGAGGTTTCGTTCCTTTTCGAACAGAAAAGCGTGCGATGACCATACCAACAAGTAGTATCGCAAATATGTAAAGGATGTCTGTCATACTGCTTCTTCGAGGATTTTACCAAATCTGTAAACATCTTCAAAGCTATTATAGAGAGGTACGGGAGCAATACGGATAACGTTTGGTTCGCGCCAATCTGCTATTACACCATTTTTAGAAAGATGATCAAAAAGTGCCTTTCCCTGTCCGTGACAAAGGATTGAAAGTTGGCAGCCACGTTGATTCATGTCTCGCGGGGTGATAATCTCAAAGTTTACGTTTTCGCTGTTCGCTGAAATTTGATCTACAACAAATTCGAGGTAGCCCGTGAGTTTTTCGCTTTTGGTTCTGAGCTTACTCATATCTAACTCGCTAAAGATGTCTAGTGAAGCTTTGTGAGGAGCCATTGCAAAAACGGGTGCATTTGATAATTGCCACGCTTCAGCAGTTGGCATTGGGTCAAAACGCTTTTCCATTTTGAATCGCTCATCCTTGTTGTGTCCCCACCAGCCGGCAAATCGCTTTATGTCTTTGTCAGTGCAGTGCTTTTCATGTACAAAAACTCCCGATACACTTCCGGGGCCTGAGTTCATGTATTTATAGGAACACCATGCTGCAAAATCGACATCCCAATCGTGAAGTTGGAGAGGGATATTCCCAGCAGCGTGAGCGAGATCCCATCCTACCATAGCTCCTGCAACGTGACCGGCTTTAGTGATCGTTTTCATATCCCAAACCTGGCCGGTGTAGTAATTCACCCCACCAATCATGATAAGCGCTATTTCATCGCGGTGCTCCTCGATTTTAGCCAGTACATCTTCGGTTCTGATCGTGTGCTCACCTTCTCGGGGATACAATTCGATGATTGCGTCATCAGCATCGTAGCCATGAAATTCAACCTGACTTTGAAGTGCGTACTGATCACTAGGAAATGCCTTGCCTTCACAAAGAATTTTGTATCGACTCCCTTCAGGGCGATAAAATGAAACCATGAGTAAGTGGAGGTTAGTAGTGAGTCCGTTCATGGCCGCAACCTCAGTTTCTTTTGCACCCACAATTTTGCTGAGCGGACCTGCAAACATTTCATGGTAACTAAACCACGGATGCTTTGCTTCAAAATGACCTTCCACACCGTATTTTGCCCAATCGTTGAGTTCCTGATCGATTACTTCCCTCGCAGATTTAGGTTGTAAACCGAGCGAGTTACCGGTGAAATAAACCGTGTCTTCTCCGTTGTGTTGCGGAATATGGAATCTTTCGCGGTAGCTTCTCAATGGATCGGCTTCATCAGCCTGTGCTGCAAATTCGTGTGTGAAAGCGTAATTCATTTTGATCAAATTTTCGCTGCAAACTTAGCAGTTCTGGTGTAATTAATGGTCAGAACCGAAAGTTTAGTCTTCGTCATTTTTTGACACTTCCCTGACCGCCCAGTTATTTGTAGACTTCTACATTTGTAGTCATTCAAAATATTAAAATATGAAGCGCGAAGAATCGAGTAAACTATTTGATAAAGCAAAAACATTATTTCCCGGTGGAGTCAACTCTCCAGTAAGAGCCTTTAAAAGTGTAGGTGGAAGCCCCATCTTTTTTGAAAGTGGAAAAGGTGCAATTTTGAAAGATGTAGACGGAAATGAGTTCATCGATTTTTGCTGTTCTTACGGTCCGCTCATTTTAGGACACGCCAATGATAAGGTGGTTGAAAATGTTCAAAAGACAGTTGCAAGAGGAACATCTTTTGGCGCACCAACGAAAGAAGAAAACGAATTAGCCGATACAATTCTATCAAACCACCGTTACATCGAGCGAATAAGGTTTGTCAACTCAGGTACTGAAGCGGCTATGAGTGCAATTCGTTTGGCTCGTGGATATACCGGCAAAAACAAGATCATCAAATTTGAAGGTTGTTATCACGGTCACGTTGATTCACTACTCGTCAAAGCCGGATCTGGTTTGGCGACTTTAGGGACTTCTTCATCTGCCGGTGTTCCTGAGGATACTGTAAAAGATACCATCGTTTTGCCTCTCAACAACAAAGAAGCTGTTGAGGAGGCAGTAAAAAAATACAAAGGTGAAATTGCAGCAATCGCATTGGAACCGATACCGGCCAATAACGGATTGTTGATCCAGGGAAAAGAATACTTGCAGTTCCTTAGAGATGTATGTGACAGAGAAGGAATCCTGCTCTTTTTTGACGAGGTGATTTCTGGCTTTAGAGTTGGTTTTGAAGGAGCAGCCGGCTATTACGATATTCAGCCAGATTTGATCGCATTCGGAAAAATCATTGGAGGCGGATTGCCTGTTGGCGCTTATGCTGCATCTGAAAAAGTGATGAGTAGCGTTTCTCCTGAGGGACCGGTTTACCAGGCGGGTACGCTTTCAGGAAATCCAGTGGCAATGTCGGCCGGAATCGCACAAATCAAAGAGTGCCTGAAACCTGGATTTTATACCGAATTAGCAGAAAAGACAGATAAGTTTTGTTCATCAATAGAATCGTATGCCAAAGAAAAAGGGTACGACTTTACAATGCCGCATATCGGCAGCATTTTTTGGTTGGCCTTTTCGAATGAAGCTATCAAGAGTGCTGATGCAATTCCTCAGGAAAGTGGTGATCACTTTAAGAAGTTGCACGCCATCTTGCTCGATAACGGTGTTCATCTTGGACCATCAGGATTTGAGGTTGGTTTCGTGAGTGAAGCTCACAGTAATGATGAGCTGGAAAAAGCTGCAAGTGAAATCAAAAAAGCACTCGATCAGTTATTTAGTTAAATTATTTATGGTCAGAACCGGACGTTTATTCGGTTCTGACCATTACTCGCAGGAAAGTAAAATTGAATTTTAACTCCTGTATTTTCATTTACTTTTCTTTACTTTGGGCCCCGTGGAAAGATTTGGCTGATTGCAACCACGCAAAAAAATGCTAAACGGAAAATCCAATCAGCTGTTGAGAATTCTACTCATAGCAAAAATTTATAAAAATGTCATATTTATTTACTTCGGAGTCCGTTAGTGAAGGACATCCCGATAAAGTATCAGATCAAATTTCAGACGCGATTTTAGATAATTTCCTGGCTTTTGACGAGCACTCAAAAGTAGCTTGCGAAACGATGGTGACAACCGGGCAGGTAGTGCTCGCAGGTGAAATTAAGTCAAACACCTATATTGATGTTCAGGATATTACGCGAAAAGTGATCAACGGAATTGGTTACAACAAAGGTGAGTACATGTTTGAGGCCAACTCGTGCGGAATCCTTTCAGCTCTTCACGAGCAATCGCCAGATATCAATCAGGGTGTAGATCGTGGAAATCCTGAAGATCAGGGAGCAGGTGACCAGGGTATGATGTTTGGTTACGCCACAAACGAGACCGATAACTACATGCCTTTGGCACTCGATTTATCGCACCGTATTTTAAAGGTGCTTTCTCAAATGCGCAGAGACGGTGACGAAATCACATACCTCCGTCCTGATGCTAAGGCACAGGTAACAATTGAGTACAGCGATGATGACGTTCCACAAAGGATCGACACAATCGTAGTTTCTACACAGCACGATGCTTTTGATTCTGACGACAACAAAATGTTGGAAGAAATCAAGCACGACATTATTAATAAGGTAATACCAAAAGTAAAAGCTCAGTTAGCTCCCGAGTTGCAAAAATTATTTGATGGTCAGATCCAGTACCACATCAATCCAACAGGGAAGTTCGTTATTGGTGGTCCGCACGGAGATGCCGGCTTGACAGGTAGAAAAATTATTGTCGATACATACGGAGGAAAAGGAGCTCACGGAGGTGGAGCATTTTCAGGAAAAGACCCAAGTAAAGTGGATCGATCAGCCGCTTATGCTGCTCGTCACATCGCGAAAAACCTCGTAGCAGCAGGTGTTGCCGATCAGCTACTCGTACAGGTTAGTTATGCCATTGGTGTAGCAGAACCTACGGGTGTTTATGTTGATACTTACAAAAGCAGCAATGTCGATTTAACCGATGGTGAAATCGCTCAAAAAGTGATGAAGCTGTTTGATCTCCGTCCCGGTATTATAGAAAAGTCGCTAAAACTCCGCAATCCAATATATGCTGAAACAGCAGCTTACGGACACATGGGGAGAGATTCTGAGTTAGTTACTAAGGAATTCGATAGATTGAGTTCTGACGGAAAAGAAACTATCAAGAGAGAAGTTGAGCTTTTCACCTGGGAAAAACTCGATAGAGTTGATGATGTCAAGAAGGAGTTTGGCATTGGCTAAACTTTAACAGACTTAATAAATTTTTTAAAGCCGCATATAGTTTCGCTGTATGCGGCTTTTTTTGTTATAAAAAATTGCAAAAGAGGATTGTGTAAAAGAATATTAGTTATTTTTATCAAGTTTTAGGATTTATCATAAATAAAAATTATTAGCTATGAGAAAAACTCTACACTTGTTCAATGTTGTTGTTTTTAGCCTTATATGTGTTGTTGGTTATTCCCAAACGTACACATTTACAAATGCTGGAGCAACTGGTGAAAATGGGCCAACACAAGCCCAAATCAATACTGCATACACCGGAACTAATTTGGATGGAGCAGTTACATCTAACGGAGGTATTCAGTACTGGGAAGTGCCTTCTTCTGGACTGTATGAAATTACTGCCCTCGGTGGACAGGGATACGGAACTTATGGAGGTCGAGGTGCAAGCATCACTGGTGAATTTCTACTCAATGGAGGAGATACTCTCAAAATCCTCGTTGGGCAGGCAGCACCAATATATCCCAGTCCAAGTTATGATCACCAGTACGGTGGAGGTGGAGGATCGTTTATTACAACGACTAATAATACACCTTTAATTGTTGCAGGTGGAGGAGGAGGAAACCACGCTCTATCTTTTATAGCTTCATGTGATGGTCAGATCACGCAAAATGGAGCAGCCGGTGTTGGTGGTTCAACTATTGGAGCTGGCGGAACTAATGGAAACGGTGGACAGCAAGCTTCTAGCGCTGATGGCGGTGCCGGAATATATGGTAACGGAAATGGATCTGCTGCCGGAGTTGCTTTTGTAAATGGCGGCCAGGGAGGATCTGATGAAGGAATTGGAGGCTTTGGTGGCGGTGGCGGAACCAGTAGCTGGAATAACTATCGCTGTGGTGGCGGTGGAGGTTATAGTGGTGGCGGTGCTGCTAACAACGGAGGGACATGTTGTCCTACCGGTGGAGGCGGTGGCTCATTCAATGGTGGTCAAAACCCCGTTAACCTTGCAGGAGTCCAAACCGGACATGGATTAGTTGTCATCAATAGACTTTCAGGAGGTGCACCTAATGATGCAGGTGTTTCATCAATTGAAGGTGATGGAGAAACTGTAACATGTGCAGGAATGTATGAACTGGAAGCTACAATAAATAATTTTGGTACTCTGCAGTTGAACTCATTTCAAGTTAACTGGAGCGTTAATGGTGCACTTCAAACGCCTCTCGTATTTAATAATGTTTTAGATACTTTAAATGGTCAGGGGTCAAGTGATACATTGTTGACCTTGGGTCAATTTGATATTCAATCTGCGGGAACATATAATATTATCGTTTGGACTAGTATGCCTAATGGAGTTAGTGATACATCAAACTTTAACGATACAAGTAGAGCAGAAATTTATGCAGACTTATTAGACCTGAGTGTTGTAGATTTTCAAGATGTGAGATGCGCAGGTGAATCCAACGGTGTAGTGAAAGTAACATCTAATGCTTACAATCCGGTTTACTATTGGAGTAGTGGTGCAATTGGTGATTCCGTTTCAACATTATGGGCAGAAACACATCAGGTTGTAGTTTCAGATACTACCAATCGTTGTCCTGATACTTTAGATGTAACAGTTTTGGAACCAACTCCAGTCTCTGTTAGTCTGCTATCAGGAGGAAGTGTGCCGTGTTTTGGTGATAATTTAGGAATGGTTTCAGTTGAAGGCCTTGGAGGAGTAGGAGGTTACACTTATTATTGGGGTAATGGTAGTACAGATAGTACAAGAAACAACTTGAATGTCAACACAACCCACAATGTTACTGTAACAGATGGTAATGGATGCCAGGCAACAGAATCGTTTACAATATTTGAACCTGAAGAGCTTCAAATAGAAACGACAAACATTAACTCAAATGCAGGTTGTGAAAATCAAATTGGGCTTGTTGCTATTGATGCAGTGGGAGGAACCGAACCATATTCTTACTCTTGGAGTAATGGAGCTACCGGTTCTGCTATAAGCGGCCTTTCAGGTGGCAATTATACGGTAACAGTGACAGATAAGAACGGATGTCAGCAAGTAGAATCTTACAGGATATATGATATTGACGTTTCAGTTACGAACTTATCTCCAACTTTAGTTGCTAACCTATCAGGAGCTACATATCAGTGGATTAATTGTGATACTGGTACTCCTGTAGATGGTGCTACAAGCAGTACTTTTACACCAGAAGATAATGGAAGTTATGCTGTAGTTATTTCAAGTGGAAATTGCTCTGATACATCAAGATGCATAGATGTACTCAATACATCAACAGATGTCTTAAATGGAGATCTTCAGAGATTAAATGTTTTCCCAAATCCATCCTCTGGCGAATTCTCATTGATTTTTGGTTCTACTGTCAAAAATGCAACAATAGAGTTGGTTGATGTTAAAGGTGTTACTTTAATGACTAGAGAGGTTGATTATCTTGAGAAGGGACAGAAGTTACTTTTCAATATTGATAGCAGTAAAGGTGTTTACTTCATGAACGTGAAAACAGATAATCACAAACAAGTATTAAGAATATTGATCAACTAAAAAATGATCAATAGTTAATTGTACCGATTATAGTATAAGTACAAGGAGTAGCTAATTTTAGCTACTCCTTTTTTATTTTGTATTAGAAAAAGGAACAAAACAAAAGTTGGAAGCTGTGTTTTTTTTTATAAATTGCGATTTCAATTATTGTAAGATACATGAAAATGTTCTTAGATTAAATAACAGTTTTAACAAATCAAGAAAGTTACGCTTATGGGAAAGAATTTACTTAATGTAACTAATATTCTAGCATTTGTAGCGTTGCTGCCAATTGCTTCAATAGCACAAAATTTTAATGCAACTGTCAGTAACTGTACTAACAGTACTGGAGGAAATATGACATTTACTTTTAATAATGTTAACTCACTTGGTTCACCAGGAGGAAACGGAACATTAACAGTTACTTATCATGGAGACTTAGATGGGTCAACAGAAACATTTGATTTAGAGGATGAAAATAACAATGTTCTTGCAACATCATTAAATACTCCTGGAAACCAATGTTCAGCTCAGGGGACGTCAACATTTACAATTCCATTGACCGATTTAAATAATTGGGCTACTGATGGTATTATAGAGTTTGAAACAATAGGTGCTTCAGCTGTTTCTTCTGGTATTTGTAATTGTAATTTTGGTGGTACTGGAGCTTCTGCCTCCTACTCCGTTACAATGGTTTTAAACTACCCTACTGTAAGTGGACCTAATGATGCTGGAGTTACAGCTGTTGATACATCTTTAGTTACTTGTAAAGGTCCAACTGATGTTTATGCAAATATCAAAAATTATGGTAATAACCAGTTGAACAATGTAATGGTTAACTGGAGTGTTGATAGTGTAGTTCAAACTCCCTTCCTTCTAAGCTCTATGCTTGATACATTGAATGGATCTGGTTCTACTGATACATTATTAAATATCGGCCAATACGATTTTGGACAATCTGGTGTTTATGATGTTAGAGTTTGGACTTCAATGCCTAATGGGGTTCCTGATACTTCTAACTTTAATGATACTATAGATGTTCAAATTGAAGCTGACATGATAGATCTTCAGGTAGCTGAAATGACAGATGTGTCTTGTTTTGGTGGATCTGACGGATATGTTAAAGTTACTAGTAATGGTTATGCTCCTACTTACATTTGGAGTAGTGGTTCTACAGGGGACTCTGTTACTAACTTATGGGCAGAGACTCATTTAGTAGTTGCTAACGATTCTGTTAGTTGTCCTGATACCCTTGAGGTTGTTGTTAATGAGCCTCCACTTCTTGAAGTGAACTTGCTCGAAGGAGGAAGTGTTCCA
>NZ_WACR01000011.1 GCF_008806325.1 Salibacter halophilus | reverse complement strand
GACCGCTTTGTGTGGATGGAAACACCTCCTCCGTTTTTAGGAGATCGCTGGGTTTTCACGAATGACACTTCAGCAGTAGATATGAGTGTTCACGGAACTCCGGATATTACAGAATTGCCCTATGATAGTGTGGGTATATTATTCGGAGTATCAACTTCTTCATTTCTTACATATTTAAACCGCTACAATTGGAACTCTACTATAAGTGATGGCATTAATACTCCTTATATATCGTGGTATGATATGGGTTGGCAGAAGGTTATAGATAAAAAAGTGAAAACTCCGTTAAGTAATAATCATAATACTGTCTCAACTACTATCAAAAAAACTGAAATCAGCAATGATTTTGGAATTCTAATTGGATCAATAACAGGTTACTATAACTCGGGGACATGGACATCATTTAATTTATTTAGTCAAATAAATCCGGACAATGGAGAAACAGTTTGGGACACTTTAGTTCCTAACGATGCCTCTTTGCATTTAATGAGCCAAAATAAAAATAGTAGAAAAATAGTTTCAGTTGGTTATACCGGCTCTAGCAATACAGGCATTAAAGTTTGGAAAATCAACTTACCCAGCATTCCATTTCAAACAGAGTTTGTAAGTGACGAGCAGGATATTCCCGGTAAAGCAAATCAACCTCAAGTAACCGTTTACCCCAACCCGAGCAACAACCATTACAACCTCGAATCCGGCAAAAGGATAAAACAGGTGAGCGTTTACGATTTGCGTGGCTCAGTGATCATGCAAAAACGCATTGAGTCAAAAAGAAGCCAAATACAGCTTGAAAAAGCAGGAGTTTACCTGCTACAGATTGAAGATGTTGACGGAAACATCACCACGAAAAAGGTTGTGAAATGGTGAAAACGAATTCTTTTGATTTTATTACACAACTTCTATGAATCACAACATCATTAGTAATATACTAAATTTCACAGGATTAGGCCTTAGTGCAATAGGAACAATTCTATTACTTCTTTACTCTCCGAAGATTAGTTTTGAAACGGTTTTATACTTCCAAAGTGAGGATGAACATAATGCTAGAAAAGCAAAACGACTAAATCAACTAATCAAGCTAGGAATGATTTGTTTACTAATTGGCATACTCTGTCAATCTCTAGCACTTGCTTTTTAAAAAAAGCAGTACAATAAATGTAAAAACAACAGTCCCAAGGATGTAAATATAATTCAAAGGATTACAATATTCTGATCTTTGTCTATAATCTTCTTCACATCTTCTACATCCCCTTTTATTTCTACTTTATTTCTTCTGTAATAGATATCTTTTTTTGATTTCTTATCGACTTTCATAGTGAGTCTTATAGTGAGAACTAAAAAAAAGTTTATTCTCTGAATGAACTATAAAAGTACTCAGTATATACTCTCACGAAAGGACAAGAATTAAACACTGATTATCAGGTAATTAATACCTGAGCTAAATATCAAAATACATAAACTATATGCATTCATAGTTTATATTAAACACGTATTAACATAGCTTTAATGAGTAGTCAAATGAAGATTTGACTTTCATCACTTCTCCATCTTCCCCTCTATTCTACTCTTAGCGCGGGCAGCTAATTCGTAGTCGGGTTTTAAGTTGAGTGCTTCGTTGACATCAGCTAAGGCAGCGGTGAGCTGTCCATCCCGCTCTTTTGCCAAAGCGCGGTTTAAATACGCTTTGTAGTTCATCGGGTTGATGTTGATCACGTTTGTGTACATCATAGCTGCACTGTCGTATTTTTGAAGATGCTCGAGGTAGATGAATCCTTTGTTGAAATGCGCGTTATAGAACGACTCGTTGTGACGCAAAATAGCATCGTATTCCTTCATCGCTTCGCGGTACTTGCCCTGGTTCTGAAGATAATACCCTTTGTTGTAATGCGCTTCGTAATTCGTGCTATCTACCCTGATGGCATTGTCGTAATACGAAATTGTAAGGGGATGCTGAACTTTTGCGTGCAATAAACCCAACTGTACCCATGAATCATAGTGATTGTTATCTTGCTCGGTTGCTGTCCTGAAAGATGAAATAGCTAGCTTGAAATTTCCCTGCTCCTTATAAGCCAGTCCTTTGATGTAATACGGCTCAGCTAAAAACTCATTCTTTTTCAATGCAGCATTAGCGTGCTCATACACTTTTTCGTAATCCTGCAGGATAAAGTAAATCCAGGCCATACGTGTGTGTGCATCAGCATTATCGGGATCGAGATCAAGCGCAGTTTTAACGGTTTGCATTGATTCTTTGATGCGCTTTGAGTCGTAATACAGCTTCGATAAATGAATCCATGTGCGCGGAGCCGTAGAATCTGCCTTCACTGCTCTTTTCGCCTCATCAAGCGCTTCACCAAATTGCTTTCTCTTTTGGTAAACCGAGCTCTTGGCGATGTACAAATCAGGATTATTGGGATCATTTTTGATCTGTTCATTGAGGATCTTGATCGTGTCTTTTTGATTTGCCTGTGTGCTCTGCTCTTTTTGGTCAGAGCCGGAAGCATCCGTTTTCGGTTCTGACGAACAACTAAATAGCAAAATTGAAGCGGTGAGTATTGTCAGTAAAGTTTTCATGATGCGATTTTAATCAATAAAAAAGGGAGTGTATCAAAACCGAAAATTAATTTTCGGTTTTAAAAGGCTATTTGAGAAGTTGGAAATGCTATAAAGGAATGAATAAACACCCTACAATAATCAGTTTTTTACTCAAATGGAAGCCTTTTGATACACTCCCCAAATATTACGGTTTTTTAAGAATTTCCGTTACTCTTTTCCTTTTTCTTCAACCTGTTCCTCTACTGGTGGATTGATAGCATCTTTGATCTTGTTTTCAATCTCTTCGCTCAATTCAGGATTATCTTCGAGCAGTTGTTTGACTGCATCACGGCCCTGACCAAGCTTTGTATCTCCGTAGCTGAACCATGAGCCGCTCTTTTTCACGATTCCGTGATCCACTCCCAGGTCGATAAGTTCACCCGTTTTAGAAATTCCCTTTCCGTACATGATATCGAACTCAGCTTTTCTGAATGGCGAAGCAACTTTGTTTTTCACGACCTTCACACGAGTCGAGTTCCCCATTACTTCATCACCACTTTTGAGCTGACCTGTTCTGCGGATATCCAAACGAACAGATGAATAAAACTTGAGCGCATTACCACCTGTTGTTGTTTCAGGATTCCCGAACATCACACCAATTTTTTCACGCAACTGGTTGATGAAAATAGCCGTACAATGCGTTTTTGAAATAGAAGCTGTGAGCTTACGCAAAGCCTGTGACATGAGACGAGCCTGAAGGCCCATTTTGGAATCCCCCATTTCTCCTTCAATCTCAGCTTTTGGTGTAAGTGCCGCAACCGAATCGACAATGAGGAGGTCAATTGCTCCGGATCTGATCAGGTTATCAGCAATTTCGAGAGCTTGTTCACCATTATCGGGTTGTGAAATGAGAAGGTTCTCAGTGTCTACTCCAAGCGCTTCAGCATACATACGGTCAAAGGCGTGTTCAGCATCCACAATTGCAGCAATACCTCCTTGTTTTTGAACCTCAGCAATTGCATGAATTGCAAGAGTTGTTTTACCGGATGCTTCCGGACCGTAAATCTCAACTATTCTACCTCTGGGTAATCCCCCTACTCCAAGTGCAATATCAAGTGAAAGTGAACCGGTTGGAATTACATCTACATCTTCAACCACCTTATCACCGAGACGCATAATTGCTCCCTTACCGTAGGTTTTATCGAGGCGGTCCATGGTCATTTGAAGCGCTTTGAGCTTCTCTTTTGAAATATCTTTAGCCATAATTATTCTGTGTTTCTATCAATTTGTGAGCAAACATACCCCAGCAAAACGTAATCTATTTACGGTTTACTTATAAGCTTCTAAAATTTGATTCGTGTGGTCTTTCGTCTTTACTTTTTTGAAGACTTTTTCAATCTTCCCATCTTCATCTATTACAAAAGTGGTGCGGTGAATACCGTCATTTACTTTACCCATGAACTTCTTTGGTCCCCAAATTCCGTACTTCTCAATGACTTCTTTTTCTGTGTCGGCAAGAAGTGGAAAAGGAAGGTCGTATTTGTTGATGAAGTTCTGATGCTTTTTCTGTGAATCTGCCGAAACACCCAGAATTTTAAAGCCCTGTTTTTGTAACTCCTCATAATTGTCTCTCAGGTTACAGGCTTCATTTGTACATCCGGGTGTATTATCCTTTGGGTAAAAATAAAGCACTAACTTTTTACCTTTGTAATCGCTCAGCTGAATTGTATTCCCATCCTGATCTACTCCTTTAAAATCAGGAGCTTTATCGCCTTCTTCTAAATGTGTCATTTTAGTTTGTTTTTAGAGGTAACCACGAAGTTAATGAAATGGTTCGTACTTATTCAATATCGGGATACAAGATGTACTTTTTTCGCATTTCCCTGTACTCATCGAGTTGTGGTTGCCACGATTTTCTTATCGCTTCAATAGATTTATTATTCTCGATTGCCTTCATCAATGAACTATTCCCCGCAAGTAAGTTGAAGAAGTTGTTATCAAGGAAAAAGTCATCTTTATCGGGATAGTTTTCATAGGCGATTTTGAGCCAGTTGAGATAAAGTCTTTGCGTATCCATCATGAATTTGGGATCGAGTTTTCTCAAATCGAAGCCTCTGCACTTTTCACCGTTGAGTTTAGGGTTCTTTGCTCCGTGAGAAGGTTCAGGTGTAAAATAAAAATCCCCGACTTTTAAATCAGGATGTCCGAAAACTTCAAACGGAAATTCTGTTCCCCGTCCAACACTCATCACCGTGCCTTCAAAAAGCGCCAGACTCGGATAAAAATAGATTGCGTTCATGGTGCGCAAATTTGGCGAAGGATCAATCGGTAACTGGTAGAGATCTGAATGCGAATAATTCATCATTTCTATTACGGTCAGATCACAGACAAGCTCATCCTCAAGCCAACCTTCTCCGTTGATCATTTTTGCCAGTTCGCCAACTGTGCATCCATGCACAACCGGTATAGGGTCAAGTCCTATGAATGATTTTTGTTCCGGTTCAAGAACGGGGCCATCAACGTAAAAGCCATTGGGGTTTGGTCTGTCGAGTACCCAGAGTTTTTTATCATTTTCAGCACAGGCTTCCATTAAATAGTGAAGTGTGGAGATATACGTGTAAAAACGAACTCCCACATCCTGAATATCAAAAATCACGACATCCACATCTTTCAAATCAGCATTTGAAGGTTTTTTTTTGGAACCGTAAAGTGAAATAATCGGCAACCCTGTTTTAGAATCTGTATTGCTTTTCACTGTTTCTCCTGCATCGGCAGTTCCGCGAAAACCGTGCTCAGGTGAAAACACCTTAGTTACATTTAGTCCGCTCTGTAAGAGATAATCAACAAGGTGCTCGCCATCTACAACAGCAGTGTGATTTGCAACAACTGCAATTCGTTTACCTGCCAGTTTTGAAACGTATTTTGGCAAGCGTTCAGCCCCCATCGAAATATCGTCATCCGTTTTCAAGGTGTGGCTCTGACCGTTACAAAAAAACGATACCAGGAAAAGCAAAAGAAATCCTGCTCCTTCAACGAATCGTTTTACTTTTATGCGCTTAAAACTCGAATTCATAATAGCGGCCAAACTTAAATCAAATAACGGGTTAAATTGAAATTTGAACGATTCATAGCGGCAAAAATGATTGGGGAGCGCAAAAGTGCTTCCAGCAACACACGACCGATTATCAAAATTGCGATTGGCGGTATTGCCGTTGGCGTT
Source organism: Salibacter halophilus (assembly GCF_008806325.1). Taxonomy (GTDB): domain Bacteria; phylum Bacteroidota; class Bacteroidia; order Flavobacteriales_G; family Salibacteraceae; genus Salibacter; species Salibacter halophilus. The sequence continues at coordinate 98,870 of NZ_WACR01000011.1, read as the reverse complement.
GCTGTCATGATTTTGTCTTTTGCCATACTCACTGGTTTTCAAAGCGAGATTAGGCAAAAAGTGGTTGGTTTTGGCTCTCACATTCAAATTTCGAGTTTCGATAATGCCCAGGGAGTTGATATTCACCCAATTTCCAAAAATCAGGACTTCTACCCCGCTGCCGATAGTTTTAGGCAGGTTGAAAATATTCAGGTTTACGCTACCAAGCCAGGCATTTTAAAGACCGATGATGAAATTTTGGGTATCGTTTTCAAAGGTGTTGGTGAGGATTTCAACTGGAAATTCTTTGAGCGCAACATTGAAAAAGGAAAAATTCCGCGTTTTGGTCAGAACCGAAAGGACAGCATACTGGTGTCACAACACATTGCCGACAAGATGAAGCTCGATGTTGGCGATAAAATCTATGTGTACTTCATCAGGAATGAAAAGCCCAGGCCAAGGAGATTCTTCGTCTCGGGAATTTACAAAACCGGAATGGGTAAGTTTGACGAGCTCATTCTCCTGGGCGATATCAAACACGTTCAAAGCATCAACGGCTGGGACTCTACTCAGGTAGGCGGTTTTGAGATTAATCTGAAAGATTACGAATCGCTTCAACAAACCAATGATGAAGTGTACAATGCAATTCCGTACTCGCTCAACGCAACCAACATTCAGGAAAAATATCCTGATATTTTCGGATGGCTGGAGCTACAGGATATGAATGTTGTGATTATCGTCATCCTTATCATTTTAGTATCCTCCATCAACATGACCTCAGCCCTGCTCATTATGATTTTGGAAAGAACCGGAATGATCGGAATATTAAAAGCGATGGGAAGCAGGAACTGGAGCATCAGGAAAATATTCCTTTACAATGCTATGTACCTCATTTCTGTGGGTGTCTTTTGGGGTAATTTGATAGGGATTGGGATTGCATTGCTGCAGGAAAAACTCAGGTTTATCACTCTTCCTGAAGAGACTTACTACATTTCATATGTCCCTATCAATCTGGATATTTCGCATATCCTCCTCCTCAACTTTGGCACTGTAGCACTGTGTACAATCATGTTGATTATACCGTCAATGGTGATTACCAGAATTTCTCCGGTAAGAGCTATTAAATTTGACTGATCATCAAATAACACATTTTTAATCCTGAGGAATTAATCCCGCCCTTTATTCGTTAGCTTTGCACGAGCAAAATCAAAACAGCAACATGAAAGATAAACGCGTTTACAACAACATTATCGAAGCAATTGGCAATACGCCACTTATCAAGCTGAACAAAATAGCTGAAGATATTCCCGCTGAAGTGTGGGCGAAAGTTGAATATTTCAATCCCGGTCACTCCGTTAAAGACCGCATGGCGCTTAAAATGGTTGAAGATGCCGAAAAAGAAGGCAAACTTAAACCGGGCGGAACTATTATAGAGTGTACTTCTGGAAACACCGGAATGGGATTAGCTATTGTAGCTGCTGTAAAAGGTTACAAGCTTATTTGCACATTGAGTGATAAGCAGTCAAAAGAAAAAATTGATATCCTAAAGGCAATGGGTGCTGAAGTTAGAGTTTGCCCAACTGAAGTTGCACCTGATCACCCAGAATCTTACTACTCAGTAGCGTCCAGATTGAGTAAAGAAATCGAAAACTCTTTTTACCCTTACCAGTACGACAACATGTCGAACACTAAAGCTCATTACGAAACTACAGGGCCTGAAATTTGGGAACAAACCAACGGAGAAATCACACACTTTATCGTGGGTGTTGGAACCGGTGGAACTATCTCAGGTGTTGCCAAATACTTGAAAGAGAAAAACCCTGATATTAAAATTTGGGGTGTTGATGCTTACGGATCTGTTTTCAAAAAATACCACGAAACTGGTGAATTTGATGAGAATGAAATCTATTCTTACATCACTGAAGGTATTGGAGAAGACATCCTTCCTAAAAACGTAAACTTTGATCTCATCGATCACTTTGAAAAAGTTACTGATAAAGATGGTGCTTTAGTAGCACGTGAAATGGCACGTAAAGAAGGTCTATTTTTAGGTTATTCCTGTGGATCAACATTCCAGGGACTTCGTCAACTGAAAGACGAGCTCAAACCAACTGATAAAGTTGTGGCACTATTCCACGATCACGGTAGCCGATACGTGGGAAAAGTTTACAATGACGAGTGGATGAAAGAACAAGGATTCCTCGATTAATAATGAGCCAATTTACTGATCAGGTTGGTTATCAAATAAACTTAAAGAGTGAGGTGAACAGTATCGTGAGTACTGTTCCCTCACAAACTGAACTCCTTTTTGACCTTGGTTTGGGGTCAAAAGTGAAAGGCGTTACCCGCTTTTGCGTTCATCCTAAAAATGCAGTAGCCGATATTCCCAAAATTGGCGGCACAAAGAATCTCGATATCGAAAAGATCAGGGATATCAATCCTGACCTAATTATCGGGAATAAGGAAGAGAACATTAAAGAGCAGGTAGAAAAATTAAAAACTGATTTTCCCGTTTGGTTGAGTGATATCAAATCGCCTGGTGACGCGCTTGACATGATGACGGAAATAGGAGAAATCACCCAAACTAAAGACAAAGCGGTAGAGCTAGTCAACAAAATTCAGCAATTGCTCGATGAGTTGGCTGAGATTGGCTCTGACCGAAAAAGGAAAGCACTGGTTTTCATTTGGAAAGATCCTTATATGGTTGCAGGCCGAGATACTTACATGCATGAAGTGTTAAAGTTGCTCGGCTATGAAACCGCCATTCATCGTGATGATGAGCGCTATCCGCAGGTTACAATGGATCAAATTGAGGAAAGTGAGCCCGATTTACTGCTGTTCACATCAGAACCTTTCCCCTACAGCTCCAGGGAGTTACAAATTTTCCAGGAAAAAATTCCAAATTGTAAAAAGCTGGTTGTGAACGGTGAGTATTTCTCATGGTACGGCAGCAGGATGATCAAATCTTTTCAATACTTTAAACAACTAAAGCGTCAATTAAATACCTAATTTAGACCCGATGAAAGTTCGCTTCATACTTGCCACACTTTTTCTGGTTTCGGTTTTGGGCTTTGGTCAGAACCAAAAGGTTGGTTTGGTATTGAGTGGCGGTGGTGCTGATGGACTTGCACATATCGGACTCTTAAAAGCTCTGGAAGAAAACAACATCCCTGTTGACTACATTACCGGTTCTTCAATGGGAGCACTTATCGGTAGTATGTATGCCAGTGGATACACACCTGAGCAACTAGAAACACTTTTCACCTCTAATGAATATCAATTGATGTCACAGGGTATAGTCGCTGAGGAATTTCAATTCTTTCTTCCTCAAAATGAACCCACCCCTTCCTTAATCAATGTCAAGTTTTCAAAAGATAGTTTGTTTAAAGCTGTTTTACCTACAAACCTCATTTCACCAGTCGCGATAGATTTTGAGGTGATGAAATACCTGGGTCCGGCAGCTGCTGCAGCTCACTACAACTTTGATAGTTTGATGATTCCTTTCAGGTGTGTAGCATCAGACATAGCCGATAAAAAACAGGTTGTCTTTGAAAATGGCAGTCTTTTTAAAGCAGTTCGCGCTTCAATGGCTTATCCGTTTTACTTGAAACCGATAAGAGTAAACGAAAAATTACTTTTTGATGGTGGCCTCTACAATAACTTCCCTGTTAATGTAATGTGTGAATCATTTCAAACTGATTTCATCATTGGAAGTAAAGTAGCCAATAACAACCCTGAGCCCGATGAAGAGGATGTCCTTTCACAAATAAAGAGCATGATGATGGGACGAACCGATTTCAACATCAAATGTGCTCCGGGAATAATTATTGAACCCAAGGTTAATAACGGAGTTTTTGAATTTGAAAAGGCTCAGGAAATTATTGATTCAGGGTATGTTGCAGCTTACAGAAATATTGATGAGCTAAAGGCTAAAATTACAACTAGAATAGATAGCGCTCAAATGGCTCAAAAAAGAGCTACGTTTCATAAAAAAAACCCGGATATCTTAATTGACGACCTCGATATTAGAGATCTGAAAAGCAAAGAAAAAGAGTACGTCAAAAATTCCTTTCATGATTTGACCAGAAACGGAACTCTTACCCTACCTGAATTAGAAAACGATTATTACCGACTAAATACTGATCCTTTTATTAAATCTGCCCTCCCCGATTTATGCTACAACTACGATGATTCCAGCTACACCTTTGAAGTTGATATTCAAAAGGAAAGTGAATTTGAAGTTTCGTTTGGTGGCAACTTCGCATCGAGATCAGTTTCTCATGGATTTATTGGGGCCAAGTACAATTACATGTCTCGTATTGGATTCCAACCACAAGCCACTTTTCATTTTGGAAGGTTATACGATGCAATACACGGTGATATAAACCTCTACACTCCCGGAAGAATCCCATTCTACCTAAAACCTCACATAACGCTTCACCGATTCAATTACTTTGAAAGCGGCTACACATCAATTCTGTCAGATGAACGACCTTCATATATTGTACTTCGAGAAATTTATGCCGGGTTAGAAGGCGCTGTATCAATCGGTAACAGAGGCAAGCTTTATGCTGACGGAGGATACTTTAAAATGATTGACGATTATTACCAAACGAAAGACTTTAATGCCGTAGATACTGCTGATGTCTCAATTCAGGAAGGCTGGTACTCAAAGATCGGTTATCTTCAAAACAACCTGAACGATCCTCATTATCCAACAAAAGGAAAAAAGATTGGACTTTCAGTACAGTACTTACAGGGAAACGAATATCAGGAACCAGGTACAACTGCTCTTTTTGATAACAAACTAAAGGAAGAACACAAATGGTTTATAGCCAGGTTCCAATTTGAAAATTATTTTTTCTCCAAACGCAGGTTTAGAATTGGCTGGATGACAGACATTGCGTATTCCTCTCAGGACTTATTACAAAACTATACAGCAACCATTGCAAGAGCTCCTGCATTTCAGCCAACAGTAGATAGCAAAACATTATTCATGGAATCTTTCAGAGCCTTGCAGTACGGAGCTGGTGGGCTCAAGATTTTGTACAAAATATCTGATAACTGGCATATTCGTGCAGAAGGTTACCTCTTTCAGCCTTACAAAGAAATCACCAAAAACACTACAACGAGAAAAGCAGAGTTAGGAAAAGCCTGGGAATCTCAGTACACGATAGGAAGTGTTACTGGTGTATATAAAAGCCCAATAGGACCTATTGGGCTCAGTTTTAATTATTATGATAACATTCCTGAAGTAGCTCGTGAAGATGACAATCCATTCAGGATTCTATTCAATTTTGGTTACCTCATCTTCAACGATAAAGTCACCGATTAAGCTTTAGTAGTTGGTCCGCCAAAATTCATTGGGATATTTTGGTTCCCACCACCTTCATGATCAGTGATTTCGCCAAAGTTTTGCTCGTATTTAGAGATGTTATCGTTCAGAGCCTTCATCAACCTCTTAGCGTGTTGAGGTGTCATGATAATTCTCGATTTCACCTTAGCCTTTGGAGCTCCCGGTACAATACGCACAAAGTCCACGACAAACTCAGATGAAGAATGCGTCATAATCGCCAGGTTGGAATAAACTCCTTCTGAAACTTCTTCAGAAAGCTCAATATTTAACTGATTCTGATTGCCTGATTTGTTATCCTGATCACTCATAATTCAATATTTAAGCATAAAAAAGCCCCGCTGAGCGGGGCTTTATATTTAAGAATTTACTTCTTCCTTTTTGTTCTTCTTGCTGGATAGTTTGTCGTAATCGGCTTGTGAGCCAACTACCAGATTTTGATACTCTCTCAATCCCGTACCAGCCGGAATCAAGTGACCAACAATCACGTTTTCTTTCAGACCCAACAAGTGGTCTTCTTTCGCATTTACAGCTGCCTCGTTGAGCACCTTCGTAGTTTCCTGGAAGGATGCTGCAGAGATAAAACTGTCTGTTTGCAAAGAAGCTCTTGTAATACCCTGAAGTACCGGTTTAGAAGTTGCCGGAACAGCTTCTCTAGCCTCAACAGGTTTCATGTCTTTACGCTTTAATTTGGAGTTTTCATCTCTCAATTTACGCGAGCTAACAATTTGTCCTGCTTTTAACTCTTCAGAGTCTCCAGCATCTTCAACAACCATTTTTCCAAATAAGCTGTCGTTTTCAGCTGTAAACTCGTGACGGTTTACAAGTTGTTTTTCGAGTAACTTGGTATCACCCTGATCAACGATTTCAACTTTGCGCATCATTTGACGAACGATTACCTCAAAGTGTTTATCGTTAATCTTCACACCCTGTAAACGGTAAACTTCCTGTACTTCGTTTACAAGATACTCCTGTACAGCTGTTGGTCCCATAATTGAGAGAATATCAGCCGGAGTAATAGCTCCATCAGAAAGTGGTTGACCAGCTTTCACGAAGTCATTCTCCTGTACAAGGATGTGTTTAGATAGCGATACGAGATATTTCTTCTTATCACCGAGTCTAGACTCAATAATGATTTCTCTGTTACCACGCTTAATTCTTCCAAATGAAACGATACCATCAATCTCAGAAACTACAGCCGGGTTTGATGGGTTTCTTGCTTCAAAGAGCTCAGTAACACGTGGAAGACCACCGGTAATATCACCCGTCTTAGAAGATTGACGAGGAATCTTAACAAGGATAGCTCCTTGCTTGATCTCATCTTTTTCATCAACGATCACGTGTGCTCCTACCGGAATGTTGTAAGACTTGAGAACTTCACCTTTCTTATCAGTTACTTTGATAGTTGGGTTTTTCGTTCTGTCTCTACGTTCAGTAATAACCTTTTCTTTAAAGCCTGTTTGTTCATCAGACTCCTCACGATAAGTTACACCTTCTTCAATATCTTCAAACTCTACCTTACCAGTAACCTCTGAAAGAATTACGGCATTGTAAGGATCCCATGAGCAAATCTCTTCACCCTTTTTCACCTTAGCTCCGTTCTTCACTTTCAATAGTGAACCGTAAGGAATGTTATTTGTCGCAATAACGTTGTTAGATTTTGGATCGATCAATCTCATTTCAGCTGAACGTCCAATAACAACTTCTATCTTTTCACCTAGATCGTCTTCTTTCTCAACTGTTCTAAGTTCATCGATTTCTACTTTACCATCAGCTTTAGCCGTTACCTTAGACTCTGCCGCGATGTTAGAAGCAGTACCCCCAACGTGGAATGTACGAAGTGTAAGCTGTGTACCCGGCTCACCAATTGACTGAGCTGCGATTACACCAACTGATTCACCTTTTTGGGCTTCACCACCGGTTGCAAGGTTCCGACCGTAACACTTAGAACAAACTCCGCGGATCGTTTCACAAGTAAGAGCTGAACGAATTTCAACTTCTTCAATACCTGCTTCTTCGATCTTCATCGCCTCGTCTTCGTGAATGAATTCACCAGCTGAAACGATGAGTTCATCTGTTTCTGGATGATAGATATCATACACTGATGCGCGACCGAGAATACGTTCGTGAAGTGGCTCAACGATATCTTCGTTTTTCTTGAGAGCTGTTGCTACAAGTCCGCGAAGTGTACCGCAATCCTCTTCAGTGATCACGACATCCTGAGCAACGTCAACAAGCCTACGAGTAAGGTAACCCGCATCAGCAGTTTTAAGAGCTGTATCGGCAAGACCTTTACGTGCACCGTGAGTTGAGATAAAGTACTCGAGGATACTCAACCCTTCCTTAAAATTAGAAAGAATTGGGTTTTCGATAATTTCACCACCCTGCGAACCAGATTTTTTCGGTTTCGCCATCAGACCACGCATACCAGAGAGCTGACGAATCTGCTCCTTAGAACCACGTGCTCCAGAGTGGAACATCATATAAATTGAGTTGAATCCCTGGTTGTCGTTTTCGAGACGATTCATCAGGATATTCGTCAATTTCGAGTTCGTGTGCGTCCAAACATCAATGATCTGGTTATAACGTTCGTTATTAGTAATCAGACCCATGTTATAGTTAGCTATAACCTCATCAACCTGAGATTGCGCATCTTCAATAAGTGGCATTTTTTCTTCCGGGATAATTACATCCTCAATATTGAAAGAAAGACCACCTTTGAAAGACCAGAAGTATCCTAGCCCCTTAATATCATCGAGGAATTTCGCTGTTTTGGAAACGCCTGTGAGCTTCAAGATAGAGCTGATGATATTACGCAATGACTTTTTCGTAAGAAGATCATTGATATAACCAACTTCAGTTGGAACAACTTCATTGAAAAGGATACGGCCACAAGTAGTTTCAATTACTTTATTGACCAACTCTCCGTTTTCAAGAACGTTGACTTTACATTTGATATTAGCGTGTAAGTCAAGCTTTTTCTCGTTGAAAGCAATTCTAACTTCCTCTGGAGAATAGAATGTAAGACCTTCACCTTTAATTGGGTGTTCTTTTGTTGACTTACGGCTTTTAGTAATGTAGTAAAGACCGAGTACCATATCCTGAGAAGGTACAGTAATAGGAGCTCCGTTAGCAGGGTTCAAAATATTGTGTGAACCGAGCATCAACAATTGAGCTTCCAGTATTGCTGCATTTCCCAATGGAAGGTGAACAGCCATTTGGTCACCATCAAAGTCAGCGTTAAATGCCGTACAGGCTAATGGGTGAAGCTGAATTGCTTTCCCTTCAACTAGTTTTGGTTGAAACGCCTGAATCCCTAAACGGTGAAGCGTTGGAGCACGGTTGAGGAGTACAGGGTGACCCTTGAGTACATTCTCAAGAATATCCCAAACAACCGGTTCTTTCTTATCTACAATTTTCTTTGCAGATTTAACTGTCTTCACAATACCTCTCTCGATCAATTTGCGAATGATGAACGGTTTGTAAAGCTCAGCTGCCATGTTTTTAGGCAATCCGCATTCGTGCATTTTCAATTCAGGACCAACAACGATAACTGAACGTGCAGAATAGTCAACACGTTTACCGAGAAGGTTCTGACGGAAACGACCTTGCTTACCTTTCAATGAATCAGAAAGTGATTTAAGCGCACGGTTAGATTCCGTTTTTACTGCACTCGACTTACGAGAGTTGTCGAATAGCGAATCAACAGCTTCCTGGAGCATACGTTTCTCATTTCTGAGGATCACTTCAGGAGCTTTAATTTCTAACAATCTCTTGAGTCGGTTATTTCTTATGATTACTCTTCTGTAGAGGTCGTTCAGATCCGATGTCGCAAATCGACCACCATCGAGCGGAACAAGAGGTCTCAGCTCTGGCGGAATTACCGGAACAACTTTCACGATCATCCACTCTGGACGGTTTTCCATTCTGGAATTTGCATCGCGGAAAGCTTCAACAACCTGAAGACGTTTTAGCGCCTCGTTTTTACGCTGTTGAGATGTTTCAGTATTTGCCTTGTGACGGAGGTCGTAAGAAAGTTGATCCAGATCAAGTCTCTTCAACAATCCGTACAGAGCCTCAGCACCCATTTTAGCGATGAACTTGTTTGGATCATCATCATCGAGGTGTTGATTTTCATTGCGGTTTGGAAGTCTTTCAAGAGCATCGAGATATTCCTCTTCAGTGAGGAACTCTAACGCTTGATAAGCTTCACCTTCAGCATCAACTGCCTGTCCTGGATTAATTACTACATAACGTTCGTAGTAAATAATTGAATCCAGTTTTTTAGTTGGCAACCCGAGAAGGTAACCAATTTTATTAGGAAGTGATTTGAAATACCAAATGTGTGCTACAGGAACTACAAGAGCGATGTGTCCCATACGCTCTCTACGTACTTTCTTTTCGGTTACTTCAACACCGCATCTGTCACAAACGATTCCTTTGTAGCGAATACGCTTGTACTTTCCACAGTGACATTCGTAATCTTTGACAGGGCCAAAAATACGCTCACAGAAAAGACCGTCACGCTCAGGCTTGTAGGTTCTATAGTTTATAGTTTCCGGCTTCAATACTTCGCCACTTGAACGCTCTAAAACCATTTCTGGTGAAGCGAGTGAAATGACGATTTTATCGAAGTTACTGTTCAGTTTTTGCTCTTTCTTTATAGCCATATTGCTAAAAATAATTTAAAGTCAGTAAATCAAATTACTCCAATGAAATGTTAAGTCCCAAACCTCTCATCTCGTGTAACAACACGTTAAATGATTCAGGAATTCCCGGTTTAGGCATGTTTTCTCCTTTTACGATGTATTCGTAAGCTTTAGCTCTTCCGATAACATCATCAGACTTAACAGTCAAAATTTCCTGGAGAATGTTTGAAGCACCAAATGCTTCGAGAGCCCAAACCTCCATTTCACCAAAACGCTGACCACCAAACTGAGCTTTACCACCCAATGGTTGCTGCGTAATGAGCGAGTAAGGTCCAATAGAACGAGCGTGCATTTTATCGTCAACGAGGTGGTGTAGTTTAAGCATGTAAACAACACCTACTGTTGATGGCTGATCAAAACGCTCTCCGGTTCCACCATCGTAAAGATAAGTTCTACCGAGTTTTGGAATATCAGCCTTTTGTGCCCACTCATCGATATCAGCTACTCGTGCACCGTCAAAAATTGGAGTTGCAAAGCGAACACCTAATTTCTCACCGGCCCAGCCGAGAACTGTTTCGTAAATCTGACCGAGGTTCATTCGTGATGGTACACCAAGTGGGTTGAGTACAATATCAACTGGTGTTCCGTCATCGAGGAATGGCATGTCTTCCTCTCTAACAACTTTGGCAACAATACCTTTGTTACCGTGACGACCAGCCATTTTATCACCAACTTTCAGTTTGCGTTTTTTCGCAACGAAAACCTTAGCTAGCTGTACAATTCCCGATGGCAATTCATCACCAACAGATACCTGGAATTTCTTTCTTCTCCACTCACCAATTGCTTTATTCAGTTTGCGTTTGTAATTCACAAACAAGCGAGCAATCAGTTCGTTCTTTTCATCATCAGTCGTCCATCCAGCAGGATTGATTTCATCAAAGTCAAGCGTTGACAAAATCTTTTGCGTGAACTTAGTACCTTTCTTGATTACTTCTTCACGATAGTTATTAAACACTCCCTGAGAAGTTTTTCCAGATACGATGCCAAACAGTTTTTCAACCATTTCTGATTTTAACTCAGTAACAACCTTTTCGTGCTCAACATCCATTTTATCGAGGATATCTTTATCCTTCGTCCTCTGTCTTCTATCTTTCAGAACCCTTGAGAAGAGTTTTTTGTCGATAACCACACCCTGCATTGATGGTCCGGCTTTGAGTGATGCATCTTTCACATCACCAGCTTTATCACCAAAGATCGCTCTAAGGAGTTTCTCTTCAGGTGTTGGATCGCTCTCTCCTTTAGGAGTAATTTTACCGATAAGGATATCTCCTTCATTTACTTCAGAACCTACGCGGATCAACCCGTGTTCATCGAGGTTGCGAGTAGCTTCTTCAGAAACGTTAGGGATATCAGCTGTAAGTTCTTCAAGACCGCGTTTTGTATCACGAACTTCGAGAGAAAATTCTTCAACGTGAATTGATGTATAAACATCGTCTTTCACGATTTTCTCACTTACAACGATAGCATCCTCAAAGTTGTAACCTTTCCACGGCATGAAAGCCACTTTAAGGTTCCGACCGAGAGCTAATTCACCATTTTCAGTTGCATAACCCTCGCAGAGTACCTGTCCTTCTTCAACTCTATCACCAACTCTTACAATTGGTTTAAGGTTGATAACAGTACCCTGATTCGTTTTGGAGAATTTAGTGAGGTTGTAAACAACAGGATCGTTGTCAAAACTCACCTTCTCATCATTTTCATCCTGGTCGTAACGGATGTGGATTTCGCGTGCATCCACATACTCAACAGTACCATGACCTTCAGCATTCATGAGAACTCTCGAGTCACGAGCAACTCGGCCTTCAAGACCAGTTCCCACAACAGGTGCTTCAGCTTTGAGAAGCGGAACTGCCTGACGCTGCATGTTAGATCCCATCAATGCACGGTTGGCATCATCGTGCTCGAGGAATGGAATAAGTGATGCGGCAATCGATGCGATCTGATTAGGAGCTACGTCCATCAAGTTCACATCATTTGGTTCCACAACCGGGAAGTCACCTTCGTATCTTGATTTAATTCTGTCGTTTTCAAATGTACCATTATCTTTCACCGGAGCATTAGCCTGTGCAATTGTGCGGCCGTCTTCCTCTTCGGCTGAAAGGTAAATGATATCACCTTTTTCAGTTCCTATTTTACCGTCATTAACTTTGCGGTAAGGAGTCTCGATAAATCCGAGTTTATTCACTTTCGCGTAAACACAAAGGGAAGATATCAAACCGATGTTTGGTCCTTCTGGTGTTTCAATGGTACACAAGCGACCGTAGTGCGTGTAGTGAACATCTCGAACCTCAAACCCGGCACGTTCACGAGAAAGACCGCCTGGCCCGAGGGCAGACAAACGTCTTTTGTGCGTTACCTCAGAAAGTGGATTCGTTTGATCCATGAACTGAGATAGCTGGTTCGTACCAAAGAAAGAGTTAATTACTGAAGAAAGCGTTTTCGCATTGATGAGATCAATTGGTGTAAAGACCTCATTATCGCGAACGTTCATTCTTTCACGAATTGTACGTGCCATACGCGCAAGGCCTACACCAAACTGGTTGTAAAGTTGCTCACCAACTGTACGCACTCTTCGGTTACTCAAGTGATCGATATCATCAACATCTGTTTTAGAGTTGATCAATTCAATCAAATACTTGATTATAGAAATAATATCAACCTTGGTCAGAACACGGTTTTCCATGTCCAGGTCAAGGTCGAGTTTCTTGTTAATTCTGAATCGTCCAACTTCACCGAGATCATAACGTTTGTCAGAGAAGAACAACTTCTCGATTACACCGCGAGCAGTTTCTTCGTCTGGCGGCTCAGCGTTACGCAATACACGATAAATGTGTTCTACCGCTTCAATTTCAGAGTTTGAAGGGTCTTTTTGAAGAGTGTTGTAAATGATCGCATAATCTGCAGCGTTCACATCTTCTTTATGGAGAAGAATTGTTTTTACGCCAGCATCGAGAATAAGCTCAACATGCTCATCTTCGATAATTGTTTCACGATCTACGATTACTTCGTTTCTTTCGATAGAAACAACCTCACCTGTATCTTCATCAACGAAGTCTTCAAACCACGTTTTCAAAACACGTGCTGCTAGTTTTCTACCAGTAACTTTTTTGAGACCTGTTTTTGAAACTTTAATTTCATCAGCGAGGTCAAATATTTCAAGGATTTCCTTATCGCCTTCATATCCGATAGCTCTCAAGAGAGTAGTAACCGGAAGCTTTTTCTTTCTATCAATGTAAGCGTACATTACGCTATTGATATCAGTAGCGAATTCAATCCAGGATCCTTTAAATGGAATTACACGAGCACTGTACAACTTAGTACCATTGGCGTGATAGCTTTGTCCAAAGAACACACCTGGAGATCTGTGTAACTGAGAAACAATAACTCGCTCTGCACCATTCACTATAAAAGACCCCATTGGAGTGAGATACGGAATAGTACCGAGGTACACATCCTGAACGATTGTTTCAAAATCTTCGTGTTCGGGATCTGTACAATAAAGTTTCAGTTTAGCTTTTAGTGGAACACTGTAAGTAAGACCTCTTTCAATGGTTTCATCCATTGAGTAACGAGGAGGATCCACATAGTAATCGAGAAATTCCAGTACAAAGTTGTTGCGAGCATCCGTTATCGGGAAGTTTTCAGCAAATACTTTGTAGAGTCCTTCATTTTCTCTTTTATCTGGAGTAGTCTCGAGTTGAAAAAAGTCTTTAAATGATTGAACCTGGATATCAAGGAAATCAGGATAATCAAGTTGATTCTTGATAGTTGCAAATGAAATCCTTTGGTTCTTTTTCGTATCAGCCATGGACATTAAATGGAAAAGTTAGAACTAAAAACGTCTATAAACACAAGAGGGTTTAGACCCACAGAGGGGCCTAAACCTTGCAAAAAAGCTTATTATAAGCTGCGAGCTATATTACTTGAGCTCAACTTCAGCACCGGCTTCTTCAAGTTGTGACTTAAGTGATTCAGCTTCGTCTTTAGCAACTCCTTCTTTAATTTCTTTAGGAGCACCGTCAACGATTTCTTTCGCTTCTTTAAGTCCGAGACCGGTAAGTTCTTTTACAGCTTTAACTACTTTAAGTTTTTGAGAGCCTGCAGCTTTAAGAACTACAGTAAATTCTGTTTGTTCTTCAGCTTCACCGCCTTCACCGCCACCACCTGGTCCGGCTACAGCAACAGCCGCAGCTGCTGGTTCAATTCCGTATTCTTCTTTGAGAATATCTGCTAATTCGTTAACTTCTTTAACAGTTAAGTTTACTAATTGGTCAGCAAACGATTTTAAATCTGCCATTGTATTGGATTTTTCGAAAGTTGATTCAACAATTTTTATTCTTCTCTATCTGCAAGAGCTTTTACAACTCCTGACAATTTATCTTTACCAGACTGTAATTGAGAGACAACAGTTTTGGCTGGAGATTGAAGTATAGAAACCACTTCTGCAATAAGCTCATCTTTCGACTTGAGCGCTGCAAGCATTTCTAACTGATCGTCTCCAATATAAACTGACTCGTCAATATAGGCTGCCTTCAATAAGGGCTTTTCCTCTTTTTTTCTGAACTCTTTGATCAGTTTTGCAGGAACATTACCAGTCTCTGAAATCATCAGAGAAGTACTTCCCTTTAAAACAGATGGAATTTCACCAAAATCTTTATCTTCTACTTTTTCTATCGCTTTAGCCAAAAGTGTGTTTTTGACCATTTTAATCTGTACTTCTTTTTTGAAGCACATTCTTCTAAGCTTAGAAGTGTTCGAAGAATCGAGCTCAGAGATGTCAGCAAGGTATATAATACCATTGCTAGAAAGAGTTTCAGCCAAATTGGCAATTTCTTGATTCTTTTGTTCTCTGGTCATCTCTAACTTTTATTCGTTCGGTTAAAGGATTGTTAAGCCCCTACAGCACCAACTGATTTGGGTTCAATCTGTATACTGGGACTCATTGTACTGGACATAAAAATACTTCTCACATAAGTACCTTTAGCCGCAGTTGGCTTCAACTTTAATATAGTTTGTAACAACTCACTTGCATTTTCTTTGATTTGCTCAGCTGTAAAAGAAGCCTTACCAACTGTAGTGTTGATAATACCGTACTTATCAACTTTAAAGTCGATTTTACCGGCTTTTGTATCTTTTACTGCTTTCGCAATATCCATCGTTACAGTACCTGTTTTAGGGTTTGGCATCAAACCTCTTGGTCCTAAAATACGACCGAGAGCACCAACTTTCCCCATAACTGAAGGCATTGTAATGATAACATCTACATCAGTCCATCCACCTTTAATCTTATCGATGTATTCATCGAGTCCAACATAGTCAGCACCGGCTTCTTTAGCTTCTTCTTCTTTATCAGCAGTGCAAAGAACAAGAACTTTAACATCTTTACCGGTTCCGTGTGGCAATGAAACTGAACCTCTCACCATTTGGTTAGCTTTTCTTGGATCTACACCAAGACGAATAGCTAAATCAACTGATGAGTCAAATTTAGTATTTGATATTTCTTTAACAAGTCCAGAAGCTTCACCAAGTGTATAAGCTTTTTCAGCCTCTAACTTAGACTCCGCCTCTTTTCTATTTTTAGTCAACTTTGACATGATTCAATTTTAACCTAATTCAACAATTACTTAACGATGATTCCCATGCTTCTAGCAGTACCGGCTACCATTTCCATTGCCGATTCTACAGTGAAGCAGTTAAGATCAGGCATTTTATCTTCAGCAATAGCCTTAATCTGATCTTTCGTTAAAGTAGCTACCTTTTTTCTGTTAGGTTCAGGCGAAGCTGTTTTTAACTTAGATGCTTCCTTTAATTGAACAGCTACCGGTGGAGTTTTAACAACAAAGTCAAAGGATTTATCGCCATAAACTGTAATAACAACCGGCAATACCTTCCCTTGCTTATCCTGGGTTCTAGCATTAAACTGCTTACAGAACTCCATGATGTTAACTCCAGCTGCACCAAGTGCTGGACCTACAGGTGGAGATGGATTAGCTGCTCCTCCTCTTACCTGAAGTTTTACTATTTTACTTACCTCTTTAGCCATTTTTCTATTTCTCTATTTAATCTATCGCTCAAAGGGAAGCATTTGAAACGATGAGCAATTCAATTATTCTTTTTCTACTTGCATATAATTCAACTCAAGTGGTGTCTTTCTACCAAAAATTTTCACCATAACCTTGAGTTTCTTCTTCTCTTCATTGATTTCCTCAATAACACCAGTAAAATTGTTAAAGGGTCCATCAATAACTTTAACAGATTCGCCAACTATGTAAGGAATGTTTACTTCCTCATCACTATCTGCTAACTCGTCTACTTTTCCTAAAATCCTATTCACTTCTGCCTGCCTCATTGGGACAGGATCTCCTCCTTTAGTAGCTCCGAGAAAACCAATTACATTGGTTACATTTTTAATAATATGTGGTATCTCACCAGTAAGTGCAGCTTCGATCAGTACATAACCAGGGAAAAAGTTTCTTTCTTTCGAAATTTTCTTCCCATTTCTAATTTGATAAACCTTTTCAGTAGGAATCAAAACCTGAGAAACATAATCTTCTAGATTCAACC
Organism: Salibacter halophilus; assembly: GCF_008806325.1. Lineage (GTDB taxonomy): Bacteria > Bacteroidota > Bacteroidia > Flavobacteriales_G > Salibacteraceae > Salibacter > Salibacter halophilus. The sequence goes on along the minus strand of NZ_WACR01000011.1, from coordinate 82,265 downwards.
TACTAATTTCTACTTCGAGCTGCTCTTTAACCTTCTTCTCCTTACCACTAACAGCACGCACTACGTACCACTTTTTTTCTATTTCTTTTTTCTCTTCAGTCATCATACTATCAGTAGAGGGTTAATAAATTGTTTCATAAATGAACCCTAAGATTTGACCGAAACCAGCATCCATTCCATAAACGATAAGAGCAATGATCAAACTAGTAACAAGAACCAAAACAGAACTCCCCTGTAATTCTTTAAGTGTTGGCCAAGTAACCTTATGACGAAGCTCGTTATATGATTCTTTTATGTAATTCGTGATACTATTCATTGCTGTTAATATTTGCACGGGTGGTAGGAATCGAACCCACAGCCCCTGGTTTTGGAGACCAGTGCTCTACCAGTTGAGCTACACCCGTAAACCTGTATTCATAGCGAAAGGTATCCCGTAAAAACGGGACACCTTCGATATAATTTCAAGTATTGAGAGCAATAATTACTCAATAATTTCAGTAACCTGACCAGCACCAACTGTACGTCCACCTTCGCGAATAGCGAATTTAAGACCTGTGTTGATAGCTACAGGCGCGATCAATTCAACAGTAATTGTAAGGTTATCACCTGGCATTACCATTTCACGACCTTCTTCAAGAAGAATTTCACCAGTAACGTCAGTTGTTCTCAAGTAGAACTGTGGACGATACTTATTGTGGAATGGAGTGTGACGTCCACCTTCTTCTTTTTTAAGGATATATACCTCAGCTTTAAACTTAGTGTGAGGAGTTATTGTTCCTGGTCTAGATATTACCTGACCGCGTTTAATGTCTTTCTTGTCGATACCTCTCAAAAGAAGACCAACATTGTCACCAGCTTCACCTCTATCGAGGATTTTGCGGAACATCTCAACACCTGTAATAGTTGACTTCATGTTTGATCCCATTCCTGAGATTTCAACTTCATCACCTGTATTAACAACACCAGATTCGATACGTCCAGTAGCAACTGTACCACGACCTGTAATTGAGAATACATCTTCAACTGGCATCAAGAACTCTTTGTCAACATCACGTGGAGGCAATGGAATGTGCTCATCAACTGCATCCATCAATTCTACTACTTTGTTAACCCACTTTTCTTCACCGTTAAGTGCGCCAAGAGCAGATCCCTGGATAACTGGAGTGTTATCACCATCAAAGTCATAGAAAGAAAGCAATTCACGGATTTCCATCTCTACTAGCTCTAGTAGTTCTTCATCGTCAACAAGGTCAACCTTATTCATGAAAACTACGATTGCAGGAACATTTACCTGACGAGCAAGTAGAATGTGCTCACGAGTTTGTGGCATTGGACCATCAGTTGCAGCAACTACTAAAATAGCACCGTCCATTTGGGCAGCACCAGTAATCATGTTTTTTACGTAGTCAGCGTGACCTGGACAGTCAACGTGAGCGTAGTGACGCTTGTCAGTTGTATATTCAACGTGTGACGTATTAATTGTAATACCACGTTCTTTTTCTTCTGGTGCGTTATCGATAGTATCGAAATCGCGCTTATCTGACAACCCTTGTCCTGAAAGAACAGTTGTAATAGCAGCTGTCAAAGTTGTTTTTCCGTGGTCAACGTGACCTATCGTACCTATGTTAATGTGCGGTTTGGAACGATCAAAAGTTTCTTTAGCCATAGCTTTTGAATTAGTTAATTAATTCCTCTTTAATATATAATTTTCATCGTTTAAATACGCCACCTTAGAGCCAATGACGGGAATTGAACCCGTGACCTCTTCCTTACCAAGGAAGTGCTCTACCTCTGAGCTACATTGGCAATCGTGTGAGAAACTTTCTCTTCACATCACCAATCTTGCTTCTCACTTAAAAATAAACAGATGATCAATTCATCTATTTATTTAGAGCGGGAAACGGGATTCGAACCCGCGACCCTTAGCTTGGAAGGCTAATGCTCTAGCCAGCTGAGCTACTCCCGCTTAAATCAAAGTGGGGAGAGCAGGATTCGAACCTACGAAGGCGTAGCCAACAGATTTACAGTCTGCCCCGTTTGACCGCTTCGGTATCTCCCCAATCAAAACATTTAAAAAAGCGAGCCAATGGAGGGACTCGAACCCCCGACCGGCTGATTACAAATCAGCTGCTCTAGCCAGCTGAGCTACATTGGCTTTTGCTGCAAAAAAACAGCCCTTTCTTTCAAAAGGACTGCAAATGTAATAACAAAAATATTTCGTGCAAACTTTATTTCTTTTTTTTCACCTAATGTGTGCGCAATTTTTCTTTTGTCTTTTTGATTTGTCTGCGAAGGGCTTCCACGCAATTGTCAGTAGCTTCTTCAAAAGTTTTGCACTGCTTTTTGGCAAATGGGTTATTACCAGGTATTTCCAGTTTCATCTCTACGATTTTATTCGATCTATCTTCAGTGTTTTCCACTCTCAATATCACTTCTCCTGAAATAATTCCATCAAAATATTGTTCAAGCTTATCAGCTTTGCGCTGTATGAAATCAACTAGTTTTTGATCAGCATCAAAATGTACGGATTGAATGTCTAATTTCATATCTAATGATTTTAGGCCCTTGGATGGGCGTGTTTATAAATGTCTTTTAATTTCTCAAATGAATTGTGTGTGTAAACTTCTGTTGCTGATAAATTTGAATGCCCCAAAAGCTCTTTTATGGTATTTAACTCGGCTCCGCGGTTGAGGAGATGAGTAGCAAAAGTATGCCTCAAGACATGAGGACTTCGCTTTTCAATAGTCGTTATTTGATCCAGGCAACTTCGCACGATGTTATATACGAGTTTTGGATATAGTTTATTTCCTTTTTCTGTGACAAAAATTACTTCGCTATCAGCTGGATTTGGGTTCTGACTGTGACTCAAATATTTATCAATTAAACTTCGCAGTTCTGCCGTTATGGGAACATAGCGTTCTTTATTCCCTTTCCCTATTATCTTGATTATACCCCGACTCAAATCGAGCTGATTGTGGGTGAGATTGATCAATTCAGATGTACGCATTCCGGTTTGATACAACATCTCGATCAAGAGTTGATTCCTGCACCCTACCCAATCATCAGTAAAATACTCTGACCGGCTAAAAAGTTTATCCATATCAGATTGAGATACGAATTGTGGAAGTCGCTTCTTGTTTTTGGGTGCTATGATTTTTTGAGTGGGATTGGTTTGGATTGTTCTCTTTCTCAATTGAAATTTAAAGAATGATTTCAGAGTAGAGATCTTCCTATTCACGGAAGTGTTTTCCATCCCTTCGTTCACGAGTTTTAGAATCCAGGAACGAATGAGTTGATAGTTAATATCTGTGAGATGATAGTCCTCTTCAAGAGTTTCATCCAAAAACTGCTGAAAAGCCAGTAAATCATTTTGGTAAGCTGTAACTGTATGATCTGAGTAGCGCTTTTCCAGTTTTATGTATCTGATGAACTTCTCTATTGGCAACATTTCTCACAAACAAATTGGACCTATAAAGGTAGTGATTTAAAAACACTTTTCCTCTATAGGTCCAAAAATATTTTACGGAAGAGTTGCTTATTCTTCTTCCTGTCTAAGCTGTTGCTTATATATTGCTTTGAGCTTTTGTTCTCTGCGTTCCATTGAAGGTTTCGTGTATTTTTGACGATCCCTTAGTTCACGCATAACGCCTGTACGCTCAAATTTTTTCTTGTACTTTTTTAAGGCTCTTTCTATTGATTCGCCTTCTTTAACTGGTATAACTAGCATAATTCTTATCCACCTCCTTTCGTAAGTCCGGCAAAAGTAAATCTAATTTTCAGATTGCCAAGCCTATTTTAATATTTCTCGTGCAATTACGAGTTTTTGGATTTCAGATGTTCCTTCTCCAATTGTACACAGCTTACAATCACGGTAGAATTTCTCAACCGGGTATTCTTTTGTGTATCCGTAACCGCCAAATATTTGAACTGCTTCATTGGCAGCTCTGCAAGAAACTTCAGAAGCCATGTACTTGGCCATTGCTGACTCTTTAGTCATTTTTTCTCCACGATTCTTCATATCCGCAGCCTGCATTGTCAACAATTCTGCTGCTTCAATTTCGCTTGCCATGTCTGCTAGTTTGAAAGCTATTGCCTGGAACTTGGAGATTGGCTGACCAAATTGCTCGCGCTCTTTGGAATATTGCTTGGCAGCATCAAATGCTCCTTTAGCAATCCCAATAGAAAGTGCTGCAATAGAAATACGACCACCATCTAAAACTTTCATGGCCTGAACAAAGCCATCTCCTACTTCACCAAGTACATTTTCTTCAGGTACACGGCAATCTTCAAAGATCATTTCAGCCGTTTCACTGGCACGCATCCCGAGCTTGTTTTCCTTTTTACCGCCTGAAAAACCAGGAGTGCCGCGCTCAACGATAAAAGCTGTAATTCCGTGACTATCCAATAGATCTCCTGTTCTGGCTAAAACTACTGCTACATCTCCTGAAATACCATGAGTAATCCAGTTTTTTGCACCGTTGATCACCCATTCGTTTCCGTCTTTTTTAGCAGTCACCTTCATGCGCATTGCATCAGAACCGGTATTAGCTTCAGTCAATCCCCAGGCACCAATATGTTCACCTGATGCCAGTTTTGGAAGATACTTTTTCTTTTGCTCTTCATTTCCGAACTGTAAAATGTGTCCCGTGCATAGAGAGTTGTGAGCTGCCATTGATAATCCAACTGCTCCGCAAACTCTTGAAATCTCAGATATAGCAGTTACATATTCAAAATAACCAAAACCTGATCCTCCGTATTCATTAGGAACAAGTACTCCTAGTAATCCCAGCTCACCCATTCTTTTCATCAGGTCAACGGGAAACGTTTGTTCTTCGTCCCACTTGAGGACATTTGGCTTTATTTCTTTTTCAGCGAAATCCTGAACCATATCCTGGATCATTCGCTGATTTTCTGTCATTTCAAAATTCATAATCAGAAATATAAAATATTGATTCTCTAGTTTTTTGTCACTTTAAGATAGGGTGCAATTTTAATGTATAAAACGTCATTTAGCAAGCGATGTTCGCGCAAGTCTTCAAGGTTTTCAAATTTCCCGTTCTCTCTCCTGTATGTTTCTATTTGAATAGCAAGATAATTCGTGATATACGGGTGTTTTCCAATTTCATACGCGTCTGCTTCATTGATGTTAATTTTTTTAATTGAATCTCTGTTTGTCACTGTAAAATATGGAGCTATTTGACTGTACAAACTATCGTTAATTCCGTAGACTTCTTTTAACTGGCCCACACTCAAATACCCACCAAGTAGATCTCTGTAATTTATTATTCTGCCTGAATAAGCCGGACCAATTCCATAGATTTCCTGCAATTCCTCTGCATTGCAAGTGTTCAATTCAAAGGAAATGTCTTTATATTTATTTTCACGAGTTGAATCTCGTTTTAAACTATCTGTTTCAACTTTTGCAAGGAGTGTGTCATTTTCACGGTCAGAGCCGGAGGAATCAATACGCTTTTTCCTTTTCTTTATTTCCATCAAACCAGCAAGCTCATCTACCAAAATAGTATCGATGTAGTAAATATCCTTTAAGTCTTTTGGTTCAGAAAAGCGGCCTCCATGATTTCGGTATTTGATGATGTTCTCAGCTACGTAATCTTTGAAACCAAGAAGTTCAAAACTATCAGCTGAAAGTGAATTGGGATCAAACTGGAATCGCTTTTGTTCCTCCTTCACCGGTTTTCGGTCAGCAACGGGAACATCATTGGGTTCTGACCATGACCTTTCTTCATCATTCTTTTGCTCACGGTACTTCGATTTTGCCTCAACCAGATTAGCTCGATACTCAGCGAGTAAGCTATCTCTTTTTTCTTTGTTGACTCCAATTTCAGAATTGAACCTGTAAAAGCGATTGGGCAATGCCAGTGCTATGATCAAAAGGGCTATAATGAAAACGAGCACAACAATACCGTTGCGCTCGCTTCTTGTGAAATGAAAAATTTCCTGTAGTGGGTTCTTCATAGAGCGGGAGTTTACCGCTCTAATTTATTTAAATCTTTTAATCTCACCCGTTTTAATACGTTTAAAGTAATCGTCAAGATCTTTCTTAACCTCTCCCACAAGGAAGTATAGACCAAGTATATTGGGGAAAGCCATTCCAAGTATCATCATATCTGAGAAGTCTAATACAGCACCCAAACTCGATGATGCCCCCACGATAATGAATAAAAGGAATAACACTTTATAGGACACAATTGCAGCTTTACTTTGACCAAAGAGGAAGGTCCAACTTTTGAGTCCGTAATACGACCAACTGATCATCGTAGAAAATGCAAATAGAACAATTGCAATGATTAATAAGTATTTAAACCATGGGAATACGCTTGAGAAAGCTGCTGCAGTTAGCTCAGATCCTTCAAGACTTTCAGGACCACCGTCAGCAAATCCTGTAAAGATCAATACGAGAGCTGTCATCGTACAAACAACAACTGTATCAATAAATGGCTCGAGCAATGCTACAATCCCTTCACTAACCGGCTCATTTGTTTTGGATGCCGAGTGAGCAATTGATGCTGAACCTACACCGGCTTCATTAGAGAATGCTGAACGCTGGAAACCGGTCACCAGTACTCCAAGGAAACCTCCTTTGAGCGCGTCTGCATCGAAAGCTCCGTTCCAAATTGCGGCAAAACCTTCACCGAGATTTGCCCAGTTCATCCCGATAATGATGATTGCAGTAATCACGTAAGAAGCAACCATTACCGGTACAATTTTATCGGTAACTTTTGCAATACTTCTGATTCCGCCAATAATTACAATTCCTACGAGAACTGCCATTACAACACCAAACCAAAATCCGTGATCCTGCATAAAAGTGAATTCTCCGGAGAACTGAGCAAATGCCTGATTTGCCTGGAACATATTTCCGCCTCCAAAAGAACCACCTATACAAAGTACTGCAAATAAAGCAGCGAGTATTTTCCCTAACCATTTGAGATTACGTTTCTCTAACCCTCGACTAAGGTAGTACATAGGTCCACCACTCACGCGGCCATCAAAACCAATTGTTCTGTATTTAACACCTAAAGTACATTCAACAAATTTTGATGTCATCCCAAATAAGCCGGCAACAACCATCCAAAGCGAAGCTCCCGGACCACCTAATGAAACCGCTACTGCAACACCGGCTATATTACCGAGTCCAACAGTTGCTGAAAGCGCAGTTGTCAAAGCCTGGAAGTGACTAACTTCACCTTCATCATCGGGGTTGTCATAAACCCCTCTAACCAGAGCTATGGCATGTTTAACACCCCAAATATTGAGAAATTTCATCCTCAGAGTAAAGAATACAGCCCCTGATATCAACCAAATAACAACAAGCGGAATTTGATGTGTTACGATCTCGCCTTTAGCATTAATGACTGGATTACCGGCTGAATCGCGTACCGTGGGATCGTGAAGTCCCAATTTTTCGAATGGATCAACGAATAGCACTGCTGCTATTGCATCCACGACTGGCCTAAATTTATTATCGATCTTTTGACTCAATGTCAATTCTTCTTTGGTGCCTTCTCCATTCTTACCTTCCTCGGCAAAGGCGCCTACATTGAATGCAAATACGTTGATCAAAAGAACTACTAATAACTTCCTTGTAAATCCAGTCATGTACTTTAATTTTTAATAATTCAGCCAAATATAAAGAACGCTTAAAACTAGCAATCCAAAATCTCAGGAAACACGTCCCTCAAAGATCGCGGATTGTAGTTGAAATACTGTTTTGCTCGTTTGCAACTAAAACCTGTTATGGGAGGTCTATCTCCCGCTTGATTCAAATCTTTGCCCGATACCGGTAAAATATTTGCCAGTGGTGTATCGAGTATAGTTGCAATTTCCCGCGCAAAACCGAATACCGAATACTCTTGCGGCCCACAAATGTTAAAAGACCCTGTGAATTTACCAAATACAATTGAAGCTGTAGCCAATGCAACATCATCTACATAAGTGGGTTTACGCCATTGATCATAAACGATTTTCACAATTTTATTATCGCTCAGATCTTTTCTAAGCCAGGAAAATATATTCTCTCTTTTGGCTGAATCTTTTAATCCATAAACCAATACTGGCCTTATGATTGAGAAATTTTTAAGGTTCTCATAAATACACCTTTCAGCCATCATTTTTGTGTATCCGTAATAATTCACAGGACTTTGAAAATCCTGTTCATCATAACTGAGAGATTTTCCAGCATAGACAAAGTCAGAACTGAAAAACACTAATCTCTTATTACGGTCAGAGCACCAGGAAACTATTTCCTTCGTAGCCTGAACATTAATCCGAAAAGCCTTTTCCTTGTTTTCTTCGCAAACATCTACCTGAGAAATAGCTCCGGAATGGATAATCACATCTGGTTTTACCTGATCCAATACAGATCTTATTTTCGATGTTTCCTCGAGATCGAGCTCTACGTAGAGATCAAGACTTTTACAGCGTTGTGCACCTCTTCCGGTTCCGACTGTAAAAGATGCTTTTCCAAAAAACTCTTTTGCAATTTCGTTCCCGATCAATCCATTGACTCCTGTAATGAGAACTTTCATCTAAATTTTGAGTTCTTGTTTCAGTTCTGAAAGTTGATCAGGAGTTCCTAAAACAAAAAGCTTGCTGTGAGGCACAATTTTCGTGTCATCTGATGGATTTACCACAAACTGACCGTCAGATCCTTTGTAGCCGATGATCAAACAGTTAGATGAAAAGTGCTTCTTGAGTTCTTTGATTGAGTCATTATGATAGTCATCTGGAATATTCTTAAAGTCGAGCTCTTCAAGGTTGATATCATCTTGTCCTGTCATGGAAATGCGCTCCAGGAATTCGTAAATATCTGGCGTCACAACCAAACTTGCCATGTGAGCTCCTCCTACTTTATCAGGCATGATGACATTATTAGCACCGGCAATTTTTAGTTTTCTATTTGAACTTGAGGCCGTAGCTCTACTAATAATTCGCAAATCGTGGTTCATCTCTCTTGCTGTGAGAACAACAAATACGTTTTCACTGTCTTTAGGAAGAGTTGTTACAAGAGCAGATGCTTTATCCAGCCCGCCTTTGAGCAGTACATCTTCATTAGTTGCATCACCTTCGATGTAGAGTTTTCCATTATTTTGTAAAGTCTCCATTGCTGATTCATCCTTTTCGATGATCACAACTTTTTTATTGTAAGCCTCAAGCGACTTTACAGCTTCTTGTCCGTTACGTCCAAATCCACAAACGATGACGTGTCCTGTTAACTTTTTTATTTCCTGATGCACTTTAAAGTTTTTGTAGTAATACTTTATTTCACCTGTAATCAAGTATCTCGACAGTGAAGATACTGCATAAGCGAATGTACCGAAACTAATGATAATCAAAAAGGCTGTGAAAACTTTCCCTTCTTCGCTCAATGGATGAACTTCTTTGAAACCAACTGTAGAAACAGTAATCACTGTCATGTAAAAGGAATCGAGGGGTGAATACGATTCCACAGCCATGTAGCCAATTGTGCCAATCAGCACAATTGATACGATTAAGATTAAAGCGTAGTAAAGGTTCTTGAAATATTTAAAACTCTCAAACACTTGCTACAATTCCCAAATTGTGGGTTGACGTCTTTTAAACCAGTATTTATGCTTGAGTATAAATGCCATTACGAGATAAATGACAATTGGAGATCCAAATGTTAAAAAGGAAAGATATATAAATGAAAGCCTTATTTGGCCAATTTCCATGTTGAGCTTTTCGCCCCACCATTCACAAACGCCAAATGCCTGCTTCTCAAAAAATCCCTGTATTTTGTCAATCATGACGCACTCATTTTAAAATACTCTTTCCTATATCGCACTCTAAGCAACGCTTAAAATTACAATAGTTCTTTGAAAGATGCAATGCTCCCTGTGACTGCAATCCATTCTTAATTTTCAAAGATAATGATTTCCAGCTATTTATTACACCATTTTTTTCTGCCGGTAATTGCTCCAGTAGATTTATCGCCTTTTCAACACTTTCATGGTTAGCCCACTTGTTCCCAATAAAATAGAGAAATGGTACAACAGAATTTGTTATAATGTTGCAAGCACCGTTGTAACTCAATTGATAATGAACCTTTCCTTTTGATTTACGACCCAAACGGTAATGTTCTCCCCAGTATTCTAAAGGTTCTGACCGTAATAGCTCAATCAATTCTTTGGCTTTCCCTTCATTAAAAAGTTGATTGAATACATTCCAATTGGTCAGAACCGAACTGAGTTGAGCCAGTCGTAAATGAGGGGAATTAGCGGGTCTTACTCCACCAGTTTTCCAGGCGCCCAGTTTCATTTCAGATAATCCGAATTTACTTTTTAAAAAACTGTATTCTTTCTTCAGTTCATCTCGATAAGGTGATTTTTCACTCGCTGTTAAAAACCCAGCCTGACCGAGCATTAAAGCTTCTAGTTGAATTTGATTTAAGTTGTTTTTCTCTATTTCTTTGATCGGGATGCGATTTGCCAGTTCCTCCATTGGATCAGCATTCCACTTAAATCCAAAGGCTCTAAAAAGCAAAACCAGTAACAACCTTTTTTGATCTCCTTTAAACTTGTTATCCAGTTGCTGAATAAATTCACTTTTTGATTCAAGACGCTCCATTGCGCATCGCTCAAGCCAATTTTGCCAAATGAATTCATCGACATTTTCAATCAATGAAGAACATGGTATTTTTTGGTCAGAGCCGGAGAGCTCTTCGTATCTATTTAGCTGTTGCCTGGAAATTCGCCCCTTTAATTCCAAAAGTGGAATTTGTTTAAAACCATCAGCTACGATATCGTGCTCGAATACTACGTGTAAAATCACATTGTGATAAGCTGAATCATCTTCGTGGTTATGATGATACCAGTCTGAACTTGAAAGGTGAATTTCTACACTCCCTGCCCATTTGGTATCTCCTATTTGAATGAGTGCTTCGTGAAAATCAGGACCACTGAGGTGGTTGTGAATTCCGGGCTTTAAGATAGTCACTTCTTCTCCATTCGTGGTGGTGAGATTGTTGTGGTTAAAAGCCTGATTTTGCCAAATATGATGAAGAAAATCCTCAGTCATTTGACTAAGGTAATAAATCTAGCGCTAATTAACACACATTAAAGCGTTCAAGAAGTGTAGACATCTCAGCCTGAATTGCTGCTGCCTTTTCACTAGCCTTTTCTGCAAAGTCTTTTTGATTAGACGCATAGATGATTCCTCTCGATGAGTTGACCAGTAAACCGCAATCTTCAATCATCCCTAATTTAGCAACATCTTCAAGGCTGCCACCTTGCTTACCAACTCCGGGAACGAGAAAGAAATTATCCGGTGCTGCTTTTCGCACTTCACCGATCAATTCTCCACGAGTTGCACCTACAACGAACATGAGTTGATCGGGATCTGACCATTGACGATTTTTTTCAATTACTTCTTCAAAAACCCGGTTTCCACTTTCCGTTTTCAATAGTTGAAAATCATTTGCTCCGGGATTGCTGGTTAGAGCTAAAACAATTGTCCACTTTCCTTCTTTCTTGAACGGCTCAACCGAATCATGGCCCATATAAGGTGCGATTGTGATTGAATCGAAGTTGTAGTGATCAAAAAAAGTTTTAGCGTACATGGCCGAGGTATTCCCAATGTCACCTCTCTTGGCATCTGCTATTGTGAAAATATTTTCGGGAATGTAGTCGAGTGTTTTCCTGAGTGATTCCCAACCTTTTGGCCCCTGGGATTCATAAAAAGCAATATTGGGTTTGTAAGCTACTGCATAATCCTTTGTGGCGTCAATGATCCTTTTATTGAATTCAAAGATAGGATCATCGTACTCGAGAAGATGTTTGGGAATTTTTTCTAAATCAGTATCCAATCCCACACAGAGGAAAGATCTTTTAGTTTTGATTTGATCAACGAGTTCTGACCGATTCACAATTTCAACAATTAAGCGGTTTCACCTTCTTTGAGTTTCTCGGCATTTTCTGCCATTTTCAATGCTTCAAGCATTTCAGTAATATCTCCGTTCATGAAAGAACTGAGATTGTAGATTGTCTTATTGATTCTGTGGTCCGTAATTCTTCCCTGAGGATAGTTGTAAGTTCTCACTTTTGCTGATCGGTCACCTGTTGACACGAGTGATTTACGGTGTGCTGCCCTTTCCTCCTGTTTCTTTTCAAGCTCATTTTGATACAATCTTGAACGCATGACCTGAACTGCTTTTTCGTAGTTCTTGTGTTGCGAACGACCATCCTGGCATTCAACAACCATTCCGGTGGGAATGTGAGTGAGACGAACGGCTGACTCTGTCTTGTTTACGTGCTGTCCTCCAGCTCCGGATGAACGGTAAGTATCTTTTTTGACATCAGACATGTTCAGTTCAACATCTACTTCTTCAGCTTCTGGTAAAACAGCAACTGTAATGGCAGATGTGTGAACCCTTCCCTGTGACTCAGTATCGGGAACGCGTTGTACACGATGAACCCCTGATTCAAATTTCAAAGTTCCGTAAGCTCCTTCGCCTGATACATTCAGAGATATTTCTTTGAGTCCGGCAACAGTTCCTTCAGTTGAGTTGATGACTTCATAAGACCAGCCTTTTTCCTTGAAGAACATCGTGTAGAGGCGAAACATATCTTCAACAAAAATACATGCTTCATCACCGCCTGTTCCGGCACGGAGTTCCATGATGGCATTTTTATCGTCTTCAGGATCTTTTGGAATAAGCATGTACTTGAGCTTGTCTTCCATCTCTTCCTTCTGCTCCTCCATCCCGCTGAGCTCTTCCTTAGCCATTTCCTTGAGTTCAGGATCTTCATCGCTTTTGAGGATCTCTCTATTCGTTTCTAGATTGCTGGTGAGTTCTTTGTACTCATCGTATTCTTTAACGATTTCCTCAAGATCTTTGTATTCTTTGTTGAGCTTGACATAGCGTTTCATATCGGCAATGATCTCGGGATCGGTGATCATTTTACCAACTTCAACAAAGCGCTCTTTTATTCCTTCTAGTTTCTCTACTAAATCCATTGATCTTACTGGTAGTTAAATTCTCCGTGTTGTGAACGAATTGACAATTGCTTTTCTCCTTCTTCTACTCTACCTACGATTTTGGCATCAACATCGAATTCTTTTGAAATGGAAATTATTTCAGCTGCAGTTTTCTCATCTGTATAGATTTCCATTCGGTGTCCCATATTGAAGACTTTGTACATCTCTTTCCATTCTGTCCCAGATTCTTTTTGAATCAGGTTGAAAAGTGGTGGAGTTTCAAAAAGTGAATCTTTTATTACATGATGCTGATCGATAAAATGCAAAACCTTGGTTTGTGCTCCTCCACTACAATGTACCATTCCATCAATTTTATCGCGGCATTTTTCAAACACCTTTTTCATAATAGGTGCATAAGTACGTGTTGGTGATAAAACGAGTTTTCCCGCATTCACATCAGTTCCTTCAACGCTGTCGGTTAATTTTCGAGAACCGGAGTATACAAATTCCTCGTCAACACTATTATCGAATGTTTCAGGATATTTATCAGCTATTGTTTTATCGAACACATCATGGCGAGCAGAGGTCAATCCATTGCTTCCCATTCCTCCGTTGTACTCGTTTTCATAGCTTGCCTGTCCAAATGATGCCAGTCCAACAATTACATTGCCCGGCTTGATATTAGAATTATCAATGATTTTATCTCGTTCAGAACGCGCTACAACGGTAGAATCTACGATTATGGTTCTGACCAAATCACCAACATCAGCTGTTTCACCACCTGTTGATCTAATATCAATTCCCCAGTTTCGTAAATCTTCTAGTAATTCCTCAGTTCCGTTGATCAGAGCCGAGATCACTTCTCCCGGAACAAGCGACTTATTTCGCCCGATGGTACTCGAAAGCAAAATGTTATCCGTAATTCCAACACACAACAAATCATCGAGATTCATGATTAGCGCATCCTGTGCAATTCCTTTCCAAACAGATAAATCACCTGTTTCTTTCCAGTAAGCGTAAGCAAGTGAAGACTTTGTGCCCGCCCCATCAGCATGCATAACGATACAGTGTTGGTCAGATCCGGTTAAATAATCCGGCACCACTTTACAAAATGCTTTAGGAAATAGCCCCTTATCAACATTTTTAATAGCATTGTGTACATCTTCCTTATCGGCAGAAACACCTCTTGCTTTGTATCTTTCCATCATTCTATTAATACAAAAGCATCCTGCCGGGTAGCCAACAGGATGCTTAAAGTTATGTGTTTATTTTCTATTCTGAATCTGTTTCAGAGCCTTCTCCTTCCATGGGTTGTTCACCCTCATCATTCATTTGTGGCTCTTGATCTCCAGAATCACCGTTGTCTTTAGGAACGTAATCATCCCGAATTACCCTAAATGTTGTACGCCTGTTTTTCTGGTGGGCTGCTTCTTTCTCTTCTTTAGTTGGAAGTTTAGCAATCTCAGCATCAGAAATTCTAGGTTCGTTTTCACCGTAACCTTTTGCTTCCATTCTCTCAGCAGCAATTCCTTTTGAAATAAGGTAATCAACGCAACTTTGAGCACGTTTTTGTGAAAGCGTTTGGTTTGATGCTGCAGAACCACGAGTATCAGTATGTGCCATCAACTCAACAACAATGTTGGGATTATCAACAAGCACCTGATAAAGGTAATCGAGTGAATCTTTAGAGTTCACTGAATCATTAACCTGTAGTTCCCATTCACCAAGGTCATAACGAACTTCTGGGAATTCGATTTCGTCCTGTTTGATAGACTGTAGTTTGAAATCGTGCTTGAATCGAGTAGATTGTTGAACACCAACAGTTGTTTCCTGACCTTTTCCGTTCAAATAACCATCAGCTGAAACGAGAAGAGTGTAAGAAGTGTTAGCTTTAACGTAGCGCTCATCTGACCCTTCTTTTTTATCGAATTGATAATACCCCAATTCATCAGTAGTAACCTGAACAGTACTTCCATCAGTACCTTTCATTTCAATAGTAGCATTTGGAATTGGTTCTCCAGTTTCTACATCGCTAACCATACCGTCAATAACAAACTTGAGTGGTGGAATACGGAAACTCCAAATATCATCACCTCCACGACCGCCTGAGCGATCTGAGCTGAAAAAACCTTTTTCTTCACTTCCTTCGAAAATGATTCCAAAGTCATTAGAAGAAGAGTTCATTGGATATTGCATGTTTTCTACTTCACCCCATGAATCAGATTTTCCCTGACGTGTAGATTTGAAAATATCCAATCCACCCATTCCCGGATGACCATTAGAAGCGAAATATAAATTACCGTCTTCTCTTATAAAAGGGTACATTTCATCACCATCAGTATTTACACCTTCTACATTCACTGGCTCACCCCATGTTCTTTTACGGCTGTCGTATTTCACAAACCAAATGTCTTTACCTCCTTTACCACCTGGCATGTCTGAGGCAAAAAACATGTATTCGTCATCAAGTCCCATAGAAGGGTGACCAACAACGTTTGAATCTGGCTTATCGATTGGAACCATCTCAGGCTCAGCATAAGATCGACCACGTTGCTTGGCTGTGTAGATATCACAACCCATGTCAGAATTCTTTTTATCAATACAACGTGTGAAGAAAAGCGTTCTGTAACGCTTGTCCATAGTGGCTCCACCTTCGTTAGATTCTTCCATGCTCAATCCTTCTAATAGAGTTGGAACCATCCACTTTCCTTTTCTATCCTGTTTACTATAAAATAGTGATGAATAGTTTTGACCAGTGTTAGGATCTATTGAATTACCTGTAGATCCTTCACGTGTTGATGTAAAAATGATTTCATCATACCTTTTGTCAGCATAAACAGGTGCAAAATCAGCTTGTTTGGAGTTGAGCAACTGCTCTGGCCTCACTTCGTAGCGAGTAGGATTATCTTTCCATTCCTGAGCAAGTTCACAGGACTTGATTCCTCTTTGACCTCTTTTATCATCTGGTGCTAACTCTTTATAGTTTTTATACTCAACCAGAGCTTCTTCAAATTTTCCTTGTTTCCGTAGAGATTCTGCAAGGAAATATTTCACTTCAGGGTTTGAGTAACCTGCTTTATCAGCTTTTGAAAGCCAATTTTCTGCCATTTCATTATCCTGAAGATAAAAGTAAGACTGACCAATTTTAAAGAGAATACGTTTTTTCTCTGCAAATTTTTTCTCTTTAGAGTAAGCCTTTTTATACATTTCAATAGCCTGATGAAATGAATAATTTTTAAACGCTGCGTCTGCCTCTCCAGTGTAATCCTTTTGTGCAAAAGAAGTTAACTGAACAAATAAGAATAATAACACTAGACCTGAGGCTGATTTGATTCCACTCATATAGGTTAATACTTTGTTAAACTATATTATTACATTATAAATTAAGGCACCAAAATAAGTAAAAAAAAGCTACTGCAAAAGAAAAGCCCCACAGTTTGGTGGGGCTCTTATATAAAAAATCCTATTTATCGTGTGAATAATAACTCTCTGTATTTAGGCCATGGCCAATCGTTATTATCAATAATTAATTCGAGCTTATCAACCTCATAGCGTATCTTGTCAAAATAAGGCCTTACCTTATCACCATAAGCTACAGCCTGTTCTTTTGGCGTATTGAGTTTGTTAGCCACTTTCCGCTCATCGATCATTTCATAAACCAAACTTCTTATAGTTTTTACCCTCGATGATATTTCTTCAATAATTGCAATTTGGTCACTCGCATGTTTCTTGAAGTCTGCCTCAAAAATATCTTTTAAGCCTTTTACGCTATCAACCATTCCTTTTTGATACTTTAAAGCTACAGGAACCATGTGATTGAGTGCCATATCTGCCATTACCCTCGATTCGATTTGAATTTTCAGCTTGTACTCCTCAAGGTTGATCTCATATCTCGAATCAACCTCGCGGTGATTCATGATATTCAATCGTTCATAAAGATCTTTATACTTATCCTCGATAAGGAAATCGAGAGCATGAGCTGTTCCAATTACATTATTCAGCCCTCTTTTCTTAGCTTCTTCAACCCACTCATCACTGTAACCATTACCTTCAAAAAGAATAGGTTTTGAAACCTTGATATAATCTCTTAAAATATTCAGAATTGCTTCATCCTTTTTAACACCTTTAGCTATCAATCCATCTACTTCACCTTTAAAGTCCTGAAGCTGTTTTGCCACGGCAGCATTTAAAGCAATCATCGGATTGGCGCAATTAGCTGTTGAACCAACGGCTCTGAACTCGAACTTATTTCCAGTAAAAGCAAATGGAGAAGTTCTGTTTCGATCAGTATTATCTAAAAGTATTTGCGGAATTTTGCCAATATTGAGTTTCAACTCTGTTTTTTCATCAGGTGTGAGTGCTTCACCCGTTACGCTTTTCTCTAAATCATTTAGAACCTTAGTCAACTGCGAACCAATGAAAATCGACAATATTGCCGGTGGAGCTTCATTGGCGCCCAATCTGTGGTCATTGCCGGCAGATGCAATTGTCGCTCTGAGCAAATCAGCATTTTCATGAACAGCTTTAATGGTATTTACTAGAAAAGTAAGAAACCGAATGTTCTCTTTTGGTGTTTTCCCAGGCGCTAAAAGATTCTTATGCTTTGATGAGTTTGTACCTAATGACCAGTTGTTGTGTTTACCTGATCCATTCATTCCTGCAAATGGCTTTTCATGGAGTAACACTCTAAAATTATGTCGATGTGCGACTTTCTCCATCACATCCATAAGTAACTGGTTGTGATCAACTGCCAAATTACACTCCTCAAAAACCGGTGCACATTCAAACTGATTTGGTGCTACTTCATTGTGACGTGTTGTAACGGGAATTCCCAGTCTCAAAGACTCTTGTTCAAAATCATGCATGAAAGCAGTCACACGATCTGGAATACTACCAAAATAATGATCGTCTAATTGCTGACCTTTTGATGATGAATGTCCGAAAAGTGTTCTACCGGTCAGAACCAAATCTGGTCGTGCCGTAAACAAAGCTGAGTCTACAAGGAAATACTCTTGTTCCCAACCCAGTGTAGCAGTGACTTTTGAAATGTTTTTATCGAAATACTGACACACATCAGTAGCAGCTTTATCAATTGCCTGTAGCGATTTAATCAAAGGTGCTTTGTAGTCGAGTGACTCACCTGTGTAGGAAACGAAAATTGTGGGGATGCAGAGGGTCTGACCAATAATAAAGGCCGGAGAACTCGGATCCCAGGCTGTGTACCCTCTCGCTTCAAATGTATTACGAATTCCTCCGCTCGGAAAAGAAGATGCATCGGGTTCTTGTTGAACAAGCTGCTCACCATTAAAAGTTTCGAAAGAACGTCCATCTTCAGTAGGCGTGTAAAAAGCATCGTGCTTCTCAGCAGTTCTACCAGTTAATGGCTGAAACCAGTGCGTATAGTGGGTAGCATCTTTTGACATTGCCCAGGCTTTCATGGCTGAGGCTACCTGGTTTGCCATTTTTCGGTTGAGCTTTACACCACGGTTTACTGAATCCATTACACTTTCAAAAGCTTCTTTGCTCATGTACTGGCGCATGGTTTCGTTGTTGAAAACCAACTCTCCAAAATAATCTGAAATTTTAGTTGAAGGGGCGTTAACTTCTACCGGACGCCTTCTGAAAGTTTCTTTTAGAGCTGTAAGTCGTAACATTTGATGAATTTTTATACAAATGTAGACTTTCCAAGAGGGTGTATCATAGAAAAATCAATTATATTTATCAACACCCCTTTATTTTGTTAGGCGGCACTGTTAAAAAACACCTTTTTCGAACAACACCCCTGAAATAATATAAGCCAAATAGAAAATAAATAGAATTCCACCTTCAACCCTGGATATTTTAAGGTTATTGAGCATAAATGGAAATACCAGCAATGTTATAGCTGCCACCCACCAAAAGTCGATTGAAAGCACAGCCTGATTAATTGAAACTGGAATCGAAATAGCCGTTATACCAAGAATAGCAGCAATATTGAATATATTGGAACCGATTAGATTCCCAATTGATATATCAGTTTCCTTTCTAACTGCTGCAGTAATGGAAGTTATCAACTCTGGAGTAGATGTTCCAAAGGCTACAATTGTTGAGCTTATCAATAAATCACTTACTCCTAAATTTTTCGCCACTTCAGTAGCACCATCGACTAACCATTCAGAACCGAGTGATAAGCCAAAGGCTCCAAGTGCAATATATAAGACATCGCGCCAAACTGATCCTTTTGTAGCTGTATCCTCAACTTCATCTTCTACTCTTGATCTCCTATTGTATCGTCTCGATTCAAAAACCAGGAATAAGCTAAACAAAATAAGCGCTACAAACATTACAATGCCCTCCCAGCGTTCCAGCTCGAGATCGAGCATAAATAAATAGAGCAAAATAGTTACGAAAAGCATCATAGGCCAATCAAACCTGATGGAGTTTCGATCAACTCTAATTGGTGAAGTAAGTGCAGTAAGCCCGAGCACTAATGCGAGGTTTGCCACATTAGAACCGAGAACATTTCCAATTGAAATATCTGGATGCCCCTGCAAAGCAGCTTTAAGGCTCACAACAAGTTCTGGAGCAGATGTCCCAAAAGACACGATTGTCATACCTACAACGAGGGTGGAAATTCTGGCTCTGATCGCTATATTGACCGCACCTTTTACGAGGATTTCACCTCCGGCAATCAACAGGGCGATACCCAAAATAAGGAACAAGTAAGCCATCAATCAGATTTCGTTTGATCGGTTTTTTGATCGTCTTCCTTTCGGTCAGATCCAGCAGAATCGTCATTTTCCTTTGAACGGGGCTGACTTTGAGATTGATTTTGTGGATCCTGGTCTCTTTTTTCAGCGTAGAGCTTTCGGTTTACATCCAAATCGTTCTTGACATCTCCCATGTTGTTTTGAATGTCTCGCTGGATATCATCGGTTGCGTTTTTGATGTAACGGATTCCTTTCCCGAGACCGCGAGCAAACTCGGGAATTTTTTTAGCTCCAAAAAGGAGTAAAACGATAAAGAGGATCATGAAAACTTCTCCTCCACCTAAATCGAAAAACAACAATGTCATATCAACCGATCTCCTCTTAATTCAGGACGCAAATATAAAGAAAAAGCCCCCTCAAAAATGAGGAGGCTTCTATAATGAAGTAAAGTCGTTTATTAAACTTTTCCTTTTACCTTCTTGCTCAAATCCATCATAAGTGGAGTTGCAATTCCAAGTGAAGAGTAAGTACCTACTACAACACCAACCATGAGCGCAAATACGAATCCGCGAATCATTTCACCACCAAAGATGAATATCACGAGCAACACAACAAATGTTGTTAATGATGTATTGATCGTTCTACTCAATGTACTATTCAATGCACTATTGATTGTTCTTTCCTGATCGTGTTTTGGGTGTAAACCAATGTACTCACGAATACGGTCAAATACAACCACGGTATCGTTGATCGAGTAACCTACAACTGTTAGTACAGCTGCTATAAAGGATTGATCGATTTCAAGTGAGAACGGCAATATCCCATAGAATATTGAGAACAATGAAAGTACGATTAACACATCGTGTGTCATGGCGAGCAATGCTCCAACTGAGTACTGCCATTTTCTAAATCTGATGAGGATATAAAGGAAGATCACAACTAGCGAGAACAAAATTGCCCAAACAGCTGCCTGCTTGATATCATCAGCAATTGTTGGCTCAACTTTTTGTGATGTCAACTCAGTGATGAACTCAGATTCAGAAATTTCATTTTGATAGAAAGGCAATAATCCTTCGTAGAGTTTTGCTTCTATTCTTCCATCAACACCATCTTCTTTACTGTCGATTTTGTACTTGGTAACAATCTTAACCTGGTTTGAAGAACCAAAAGTTTTAACCTGAGGTGGTTGTTCTGTACCATTTTCTGAAACAAACTTTTTACCTAGCGCTTCAGAGATTTCAGTAACCTCAACAGGTTTGTCAAAACGAACGATGTAAGATCTACCACCGGTGAAATCTACACCAGAGTTAAGGCCTCTTGTAAATAAAGATCCTAAACCTACAAGCAAGATAATACCGCTAATGATGTAGAACTTCTTACGCCCTTTAACAAATTCAAATTTTGGATTTTGAAGGATGTTATTGGTAGCATTTGTACCAAATGAGATTTTCGCTTTTTGACCAAGTCTCCATTCAAACAACAATCTTGTGATGAAGATTGCAGAGAACAATGAAGTCAAAATACCAATAATCAATGTTGTTGCGAAACCTTGAATTGGTCCGGTTCCGAATGTAGCAAGGATAATACCAGTCAATAGAGTTGTAATGTTGGCATCGAGGATTGAACTGTAAGCATTTTTGTAACCATCGGCTACAGCGAGCTTGAGTCCTTTTCCGGCTCTAATTTCTTCTCTGATTCGTTCGTAAATAAGTACGTTAGCATCAACTGACATACCGATAGTCAATACAATACCGGCAATACCAGGTAGTGTCAATGTCGCTCTCAATGAAGCGAGCACACCTAATACAAAGAAGAGGTTCGCAATAAGCGCTCCGTTTGCAACAACTCCTGCCTGAGCATAATAGAAGATCATGTAGATCAACACTACACCAAGTGCGATTAGGAATGATGACAAACCACTTTCGATTGATTCTTCACCGAGTTCTGGCCCAACTACTGCTTCTTCGATAATGTCAGACGGAGCAGGGAGTTTACCGGCTTTTAATACACCCGCTAAATCACTTGCCTCTTGCTGAGTGAAGCGACCTGTAATTTCTGTTTGACCACTTGGAATTTCGCCCTGAACACGTGGAGCACTGTAAACAAGACCATCGAGTACAACAGCAATGGATTTGAGATCATTAGGATCTGATGATGCTTCACGCGTCATTTCTCTCCATGTTTGAGTACCCGTACTGTTCATTGTCATGTTAACAGTAGCGTTACCCATTGGGTCAGTTCCAACTCTCGCATCTGTAATATCATCTCCCTCAAGCGGAGCTTCACCACTTTTTGGAACCTTTACAGCATAGAGGCGGTAAATGTTTTCGTTATCCTGCAATGGCTTTGCACTCCAAAAGAACTTAGCTCTTGGAGGCATTTGATTGCGAATATCCTTTCTGTTCAACCAGTCATTGATGATAGCCGTATCTGATGCTTCAGCTAAACCAACTGTTGGCTGACTACCTTCCTGGAGCGGCTGTAATTTAGCAAAGAATGGATTCTCTCTTCTAAATTCTTCAGCAGACATTTGAGTAGAATCTGCAAGAGCAGAATCTCCCTCACCAGCGAGTAAGTCATCAATATCTTCAGAACCGGTATCAGCAGCAGTTGTATCATTCGCTACAGCAGCAGAGTCATCTGCAGTTTCTTCCTGGTCAGATCCTGAATCATCGAGTAGATCAGCAATTTGTTCACCGCTGTCATCAGATTGAGTTGCTTCAGTTGCCTCTTCGCTATCAGAATCAGATGATGTCTTTTCAGTCTCCTTCAAGATAGCATTAGCTCTCTCTAGAGAAGGATAGATTTCATAGTTCTGGTAAGTATGGAAAAACTCGAGTTTCGCAGTTCCCTGAAGAATATCACGAACGCGATCTTTATCCTTTACACCGGGAAGCTCAACGATGATTCTCCCTGTACCTGAAAGACGCTGAATGTTTGGTTGAACAACTCCGAGGTTGTCAACCCTTTTTCTTAGAACCTGCTCTGTTCTCCTGATCGCTTCTTCAGATTCCTGACGAATAATTGTGTAAACTTCTTCGTTTGTAGCATCAGCCGGAATCTTCTCTTTGTTTTCAAGGTTGTGAAAAACAGAAGCGAGTTTAAAATCAGGAGCAATATCTTGTTGAGCTGTTCTAAACAACGTCACAAAATCAGCATCACTTGATTTTTGAAGATCGCGAGCTTTACTCAATACTTCCTGGTAAGTTGGGTTCTGACGATTAACACCAGCTAACGAGTTCAACATATCAGGAACTGATACCTGGAGTGTTACGTGCATCCCGCCCTGGAGGTCAAGACCTAAATTAATTTCGCGCTTTTTGCAATAGTTGTAAGTATATCCAAATACCGGATAAACTTCTTCACTACCCATTTCGAGCAAAATCTTTGACTCATAACTTTGAAGAGCCGAATCCTGCTGATAAAGCGACAGTTCTGGATTCACCTCCAATAGTGAGTCTACCTTTGCTTTTGCTCTCTCGTTTGCATCAGACTCAACACTACTTGTTACAAATGTGAATGAGATTTGAAAGATACAGGCGAGTACCAGTAAAATGGTGAATGTCCAAAGTGCACCTTTGTTTTGCATGTGATTAAATTCTTATAGGGTGTATTCCGTTACAATTAAGTGCGCAAATATAGAATTTCAATGATTTATTCCCAACGCAGTTTTAACATACTGCTCATCATTTTCAAATCTTGTTGTTATTTTGCGAATAATGGGCAATCATTCAAGCAATTCATTTGATAAGCCAATTGTGTTCTACGATGGCGTTTGCAACCTGTGTAACGGAGCTGTTCAGTTTATTTTAAAGCATGAAAAAAGTTCGGTTTTGCAGTTCGCTTCTCTTCAAAGTGAATTTGCAAAGAATTTGATCAAGCAAAATAAAATCCCTTCATCTGTTGACAGCATCGTTTTTTACGATAATGAAAATGTTGATGTCAAATCAAAAGCTGCATTCAGGATTGCTCAACACCTGAAAGCACCGTGGTCATTTGTAAACATCTTTAGCATTCTTCCAAAATCTGTTACAAACGCAGGCTACGATTTAATAGCCAGGTATCGATATCAGATTTTTGGTAAAAAAGAAACCTGCCCAATGCCTTCAAAAGAAACACGAGACAGGTTTATCGATATTTGATGAAGAAGTTATCTATTCTTCTTCGTCACTTTTACCTTTTTTAGAATCATCATCAGCATTTTCAATTGCTTCTTTCAAAAAGCCATTGTCAACAAGCACGTTGTACCATTTGAATAACTTTTTGAGGTCAGATGAATAAACACGATCCTCATCGTACTCTGGAAATACCTCGAGCAATTTATCGCGCTGGTCCTGCGCTGAAGCATTTGCCGATACTGATTTACCGCCATCTTCAAGTTTGTAAATAGCTTCATAAATATCAGCAAGTGGACGATCTTCATTGTAGCCGTAAATGCTAATATCCTCCAAAGCGCTTACTTTGTGAGCAGCATAAGCAGGAAAACGCTTGCCATCTTCAAGTGATTCTACAATAATTCCACTTTTCGTTTGGCCTACCATTTTAAAAAGGCCCGATTTTCCCGAGATTGAGATAATTCCTTTTAACTCCATATTTCTGTTTTTCGAAGTCGCCAAATATATAAGTTCAACTCATTCACTAATTAAAGCTTGAGTAATTTTTTTACATATCGGTTTTGTCCACTTTGAATTTCAAGTAGGTAGATTCCAGTTGGCAATTCACTCAAATCAATTTCCTGTGTATTTCCAACTACTTTTTTGGTCAGAACCGTTTCACCAGTGATCGATTTCACATTCAGTGTTCCGCCAGATTTGCAACTTTCACAAACTAACTTTACTGTGCTTTTAACCGGATTTGGATAGAACTGAATTTCATCTTTTTGAGAAATCTTTTCTCTTCCATTCAAAAAGACACCGTTATATCGAAAATAAGCTGAGTCAGCAATTCGATACAAATCGCGCTCAGTTTCAGCGGCAAAAAGTGCAAAACAAACTTTAACCTCATCATTTGGAGCTATATCATATGGCCCTGAGCTCAACACCTGAATTACATCATTTCCAACATCGCGGGTGTTGCCTGCTGTTTTTCTCGTCTCAGATAGTAGTTGCCACTTAGTTGAAGAAGGCAAACTATCTGAAATATCAATTCCACCACCTCCTCCATTTACATTATCCACAGCGTAAGCATTAAAACCATTTCCTTCAATCAACTGAATCGCTGCCAATGGATCGGTTTCTCCGGTTCCTTTTGTAAGGACAATTCTTCTTCCCTCATCAGTATTAACCTTGTTTTGGTTGAAGTTTTCTACATCAAAATCTGTAAAGAATCCTATTCTAACTCCCGTTTGAAGTTGATTCGTCACATTTCTTATTCTGTATTCAAACAATACATATTGATCCTGGCCAAATTCATCGTAAGCCATCACACGCTGGTTGACAAGAATGCCCAGGCTATCGTTTCGTAATAAATTTGGAATCGTATCAGTAAAGCTTCCCTGCCCCAGAAATGCAAAGCCCGGATTTGGGATGCGCGTTATTGAGTTTAGAGGCGAAAAGTCGCGGTCACGGCTCTGATCGTTACGGATATCATCAACTACTACTGGAGAGCCACTTTGATCAGATCCTACCATCAAACCGGCTTCGAAAAGCATAGACTGCCCTCCTTCTAACTCAAGCCCCAACCCGAGCGTATTGTTGTTGTCATAATAGCCAACTCTGCCAATTGATGTAGCTGTTGTAGAAATACGATTGTCATCAACATTGATAAAACCCGGATTGAGAATTACTTCTTTGTAGAAAGTCTGTAAAATACTGGTACTGTTAACCTCATACAAATCAAACTGTAAAACCGAATTTATATCGAGTTCATTAGGGCTATTTACAACAATCCTAAATGGTTGATCGAGATTGTTTTTATTTTCAGAAACGGAAAAGCTACCAAAACCTGCCGAGTCATCCACAACGATAAAATTTGAATCGGTATTGAGGTGTAACCAAACATCGCTTGACTGTGCAAGATAATTCGTCAATGAAGCGTAAACATAAACTGTGTCGCCAACTTCGAGAATGTTATCAGCACTGTCTGTCACCACAACATTATCCATCGAAAAATATGGGGTTGTTAAGCTGCTCGTAAGCATTTGCTCCATATCCAATATTCCGGCTCCAAACTTACCAAACCGAGAGTTTGAGGAGTCGAGTTGTGAAAAAGATGATGCTGTGGCTTTTAAATGAGCTCTAATTTGATTGGGTGTCAAACTGGGATATTGA
This sequence comes from Salibacter halophilus, assembly GCF_008806325.1. Classification (GTDB taxonomy): domain Bacteria; phylum Bacteroidota; class Bacteroidia; order Flavobacteriales_G; family Salibacteraceae; genus Salibacter; species Salibacter halophilus. Next base: position 56,350 of record NZ_WACR01000011.1, on the reverse strand, counting down.
GCCAGCAACAATGCCACTGCTCCAGATACAGCCGGAGCTGCCATTGAAGTACCAGTATTGTTGTTGTAAGTTCCATCTTCAACGGTGCTCAAAATATTTTCACCCGGTGCTGCAATATCAACCCAGTAACCGAAATTAGAAAAGAACGATGGCTCTCCGGCAGAATTTACTGAAGACACAGCCATTGCATTTTTATAAGCGGCCGGATAAAACGGCTCGTCAACACCATTATTCCCGGCAGCGGCAACAACTAAAGCATTTTGATTTATCGTGGCGTAATTGACAATATCATTGGCATAATCAGAATAATTTGAACCTCCCCACGAGCAATTGATCACCTGAGCTCCATTATCAGCCGCGTAAACTATTCCATCGTAACCGAAGTTAATTGTTCTTCCTTCGCCAACTTTTACAGGCATGTACGTCACATCAAATCCGGTTGAAGCAACACCTCTGTTATTGTTAGTTGAAGCTGCTGCTATACCGGCAACGTGAATTCCGTGGTTATCGCCATCGGCTACCTCAGTGTTTCCATTTTCATTGACAAAATCCCAACCGTTTATGTCATCTTCATAACCATTGTTATCACTGTCAGATCCGTCAAGTTGCTCTGCAGAATTCTGGTAAAGCTGACTCACCAAATCTGGATGATCGAGATCTGTTCCGTTATCTACGATCGCTACAACAGCATTCGGATTTCCCTGGATAATATCCCAGGCTTGCGGAGCATTAAGCAATTCTAAATCTGGCTGTTGATCAGCGTATCGCGTGTCGTTAGGCTGAAAAACAACATTATCGATGAATTTAGGCTCAGCGTATTCAATCTGCTCAAATCTTTTTAGCCGATTGACTATCTTTTGAATATTCTGGCTCTGATTAAAAGTGAGTTCATAAATGGTTCTTATCTCCACTCCTGCTCCATCAAACGATCGAGCTACAGGCGCCTTTGCATTGGGGAATTTTTGGATAATTGAAATCCCCTGATTTTGAAAGTATTGTTGCAAGGCTTCTATCTCTATATGGTCAGATCCACAAGAAGCCAGATGTTGCGGCTTTATTTTGACAATCGCCTTACCAGCCTGCTGGTTCTGACCGTAAGCTAAACCGGCAAAAGCGAGGAAAAATAAAATGAGTTTAAAGCTCTTCATACGATGGTATCTCTCTCAAAAATTTATACGAATTTCGGTTAAAATCAATTTGCGCGCAAAAGTGTTGTACTCCGTTTGTGATTAGCAAGTATGGAACCCGAAACACCATATTATAACGACCAGCCTGATCGAATGTTTTTTGAGTCACCTTGACATCAGACGCCTTGCATTCAGCCAGCAAAATAGGATTTCCGCTTTTATCGCGTACAAGTAAATCTGCTCTTTTGTGCATTTTATTAAGGGTGAGTGACTTTTCAATTTCGAGCAAACTTCTTGGAAAGTTGCGTTCGTGAACTAAAAATTCAACCAGATGTTGCCTTACCCACTCCTCGGGTGTTAAAACATAGTACCGCTTTCGTGTTTGATCGAAAATTTGCGTTTTCTTTGCTACACTCCGAATAGAAAATTCATATTTGGGAAAGTTTAATTTTTGCATAAAACTGATTCACTATGCTTACAAAAGATGAAATTACCAAAAATTGGCTTCCGCGCTACACTGGTACGGAGTTAAATGATTTTGGACAATATATATTGCTCACAAATTTTAATAATTACGTTGAGATATTTGCTGAAATTACCGGAGCTGAGATCAAAGGTAAAAATAAAGCAATGCCTAATGCTACTCACAATGGTGTTACGATGATCAATTTTAGCATGGGCAGTGCAAATGCGGCAACAATCATGGATTTGTTGAGTATTATTTCACCTAAAGCTGTTTTGTTTTTGGGGAAATGTGGCGGACTCAAAAAGAAGAATAAAATCGGTGATATTATCTTGCCGATTGCTGCCATTCGCGGAGAAGGTACTTCAAATGATTACTTTCCGCCTGAAGTTCCTTCACTACCGGCCTTTACTCTACAGCGAGCTGTTTCCCATACCGTTCGCGAATTTGGACTCGATTACTGGACGGGAACTGTTTACACAACAAACCGCAGAGTTTGGGAGCACGATGAAAAATTTAAAGATTATTTGCGTGAATTGCGTGCAATGGCTATAGACATGGAAACAGCAACGATTTTCAGTGTTGGATTTTTCAATAAAATTCCAACCGGTGCTCTACTCCTCGTATCTGACCAGCCGATGATTCCTGAAGGAGTAAAGACGATTGCCAGCGATAAAAAAGTAACCGGAAACTTTGTGGAAAAACACATCCGCATTGGGATTGAGTCATTGATGGAAATTAAAGATAATCGTAAATCTGTTCGTCACCTACGATTTGATTGATCATGAATTACAAGCAATTAATAGTTGACATAAGGCAACAAAAGTTCAAGCCTGTTTATCTTCTTCACGGTGAAGAACCATTCTTCATCGATGAAATCACCCATGCCGTGGAAGAGCATGCACTTTCTGAAGATGAAAAAGAATTCAACCAAACCATTCTGTACGGCAGGGATACTGATGTTGATCAAATCATCGAAGCGGCAAAACGCTTCCCCATGATGGCTGAACGACAGGTTGTAATCGTTCGTGAAGCGCAAAATTTGAGACAGCTCGACAAACTCGAGAATTATGCTCTCAACCCTACTTCAACTACTATTTTGGTCATTGCTCACAAATACAAAAAGGTAGACGGCCGTAAGAAGTTTGCCAAAAACATTGCGAAAAGTGGAGTTGTCTTTGAGTCGAAAATCGTTTACGATAATCAGATCCCAGACTGGATTCAGAACTATCTAAAGAGTTCTGACTATCAAATAACACCCAAGGCTTCAATCTTGATGGGGGAGTTTTTGGGGAATAACCTGGGGAAAATCGCCAATGAGCTGGATAAATTAAAGTTGAATATTGACCCTGGTGCTACAATTGACGAAAACGACATTGAAAAAAATGTTGGGATCAGTAAGGACTTCAACAACTTTGAGCTACAGAAGGCCATTGGAGCAAAGGATGTTTTCAAAGCGACACAAATTGCTCGCTATTTCTCTCAAAACACGAAAGATCATCCATTCGTGATGACGCTTTCAATACTGAGCAGTTACTTCTCAAAAGTGATGTGCATCTTTTTTGAAAAGAACAAAGACAAGCGACATTTAGCTTCAAAGTTAAAAGTGAATCCATTTTTTGTGGATGATTATTTAATTGCTGCTAAAAACTACAGCGGAAAAAAAGTACAGGAAAACATTTCACTCATTCGCGAATACGATGCGAGGTATAAAGGAGTAAATGCAGGAAACATTCCTGAGGGCGAGCTCATAAAAGAATTCGTTCACCGTCTTATGCATTGATTATTTAGTATTTCAGGTAGATTCCAAAAAATTCTTGAATGCTGGGGCAAGTTCAATTACATTTGTCACCTTTCTTAAAATTTTGAGCATGCGAAATATCTTGTTAACCATTGTATTGTTATTCTGTGTGAGTACCCTCAGCCTGGCACAGGGAACGCTTAGAGGATTTGTTTACGAAAAGGAATCTGGCGAACCGGCAATCTTCACGAATGTCTTTCTCAAAGGCACGCAAATAGGAACTACAACGGATATCAATGGTTACTACTCGATTACCAAGATAAAACCCGGGACTTATACTGTCCTCGCTACATCAATGGGTTTTGATACTGCCCGCGCTCAGGTAACAATTGAAAAAGGCGATATCACCAACCAAAAACTCTTTCTATCGAAGAAGGGTGTGACTTTGAAAAGCTTTGAAGTTTCGGCTGAGAAGCAGGAACGAAAGACAGAAGTTAAGATGTCTGTCCAAAAAGTGACTCCTAAAGAGATCAAGTCAATCCCCTCAATTGGTGGTGATGCAGATTTAGCTCAATATTTACAGGTACTCCCCGGTGTAGTTTTCACTGGAGATCAGGGTGGACAACTTTACATTAGAGGTGGTTCTCCCATTCAAAACAAAGTGCTTCTCGATGGAATGGTTATTTACAATCCGTTCCACTCCATTGGATTGTTCTCCGTTTTTGAAACCGACATCATGAAAAACGCTGACATCTACACAGGCGGATTTGGTGCTGAATACGGAACCCGAATTTCCTCTATAATGGACATTACAACCCGAGACGGAAACAATCAGCACCTTGCAGGAAAAGTAGGAATCAACACATTTGGTGGTAAAGCAATTTTAGAAGGTCCGCTCAACAAACCAGATGAACCTGGTGACAACTCTGCTTCTTTTATCCTGTCTGCCAAATCATCTTACCTCGATAGAACAGACGACCTCTTTTATCCATACATCGAAAACGAAGAGGGCTTGCCGTATTCGTTTACTGATCTTTTTGGGAAGATCTCATTCAATGGTAAAACAGGTAGTAAATTCAGTGCTTTTGGATTTAATTTCACTGATAAAGTTGACTACTCAACTTCAAAGCTAGACTGGAACTCGTATGGTGCCGGAGCTAATTTCGTGCTCGTTCCCGGTAGTTCCCCTGTTTTGATTGAAGGTGCTTTCAACTTCTCTAATTACCTTATCGAGCAGCAGGAAGCTGGCAGAATTAGAACTTCAGGAATCAACGGATTTAACATGTCGCTCGATTTCAATTATTTCATGGGTGAAGATGCTATCGAGTACGGTGTTCAAATTCAGGGATTCTCAACAGAATTCAGCTACCGCAACACGCTTGACAGACTTATCTCTCAGAACCAAAACACAACTCAACTCGCGGGTTATTTCAAGTATAAGTTCAAGCGTGGGAAATTCGTTGTGGATCCTAGTATTAGACTTCAGTATTACGCAGCACTCAACGAGCTTTCTCCTGAACCGAGACTCGGTTTGAAATACAACGCCACAGATAACTTCCGATTAAAAGCTGCCGGTGGTCTTTACAGTCAGAACCTGATATCGGCACAGAGTAACCGCGATGTCGTGAACCTCTTTAACGGATTCCTTTCTGCTCCTGAAAACCTACAAGACAATTTCACTACTCGCGATGGCGGAACTCGTACAGTAGATTCAAAATTACAACGTGCTTATCACGCAATCGTGGGAGCTGAAGTGGATCTGACCAACAGCCTTACCGTTAACCTTGAGGGTTATTACAAGTATTTCCCACAGCTAACTACACTCAACCGTTACCGAATTTTTAACGAAGATCAACCCGATCAACCTGATCGCCTCACGAAAGACTTTATTATTGAAGACGGCCAGGCTTATGGTGTCGATTTCAACTTAAAATGGGACTACAAGCAATTTTACCTGTGGGCTGTTTACAGTTTAACTTATGTTGATCGCTGGGATGGAGTGAGAACTTACAATCCAGTTTTTGACCGCAGACACAACGTAAACTTCGTTACCAATTACACATTTGGAGAAGATTTGCAATGGGAAGTTAGTGCTCGCTGGAACTTCGGTTCAGGATTCCCTTTCACACAAACTCAGGGTTTTTACGAGAAGTTTGACTTTAGCGATGGCATTGGAACTGATTATACAGAAGCAAATGGTGACCGCGGAATTGAATACGCAACAATCAACGAAGGACGATTACCATCCTATCACCGCCTCGACCTGAATGTTAAACGAACATTCGCGCTATCGGTTAACACTGTATTGGAAGCCAATGTTGGTGTTACCAATGCCTATAACCGAGACAACATTTTCTACTTTGATAGAATTGAATACGAACGAGTTGATCAGCTCCCAATTATGCCAAGTGCCGGGTTGACGCTCTCATTCTAAAAAAATAGCTTTTATTTAAAGGATAGAAAGTCCGCCAGAGGAACAATTAATATTACCTTTGTCTCCCGTTAATCTTTAATTGATACCAGTAAGATGGCGGCTCCCTGTAAATACATTTTTGTTACCGGTGGTGTAACTTCCTCCTTAGGAAAAGGAATAATCTCAGCATCTCTTGCCAAGCTACTCCAGGCAAGGGGCTACAACGTAACCATTCAAAAATTTGATCCTTATATCAATGTTGATCCGGGTACATTAAACCCGTATGAACACGGTGAATGTTACGTAACTGATGATGGCGCTGAAACGGATCTCGACCTCGGTCACTACGAGCGTTTTCTCAATCGCCCTACTTCTCAATCAAACAATGTAACAACCGGTAGAATTTACTCTGCCGTTATCGACAAAGAGCGAAGAGGTGATTATCTCGGCAAAACTGTTCAGGTTGTACCACACATCACGAATGAAATTAAGCGCAGAATAAAAATTCTGGGGAATACAGGGAATTACGATGTTGTTATAACGGAAATTGGCGGAACTGTTGGCGATATTGAGTCACTACCTTACATAGAGGCTGTTCGTCAATTGCGTTGGGAGCTCGAAAAGAACTCGATGGTTATTCACCTCACTTTAGTGCCTTACTTACGTGCTGCAGGAGAACTCAAGACAAAACCCACTCAACACAGTGTGAAAGAATTATTGAGCGCAGGTATCCAGCCAGATGTCCTTGTGTGTAGAACTGAGTATCATTTGACAAACGACATCAGAAAAAAATTAGCGCTGTTCTGTAACATCAGGCAAAATGCAGTCATCGAGTCAATTGATGCTGAAACGATTTACGATGTTCCGATCCTGATGCAGCAAGAGCGCCTGGATGAAGTGGTTCTTCAACGATTTGAACTTCCGGTTGAGGCTGAACCGAAACTCACTAAGTGGAAAGAGTTTTTACGTAAAGTCAAAATGCCCAGGCATGAATTGAAAATTGCTTTGGTGGGTAAATATGTTGAGCTAAAAGATTCTTACAAGTCAATTGCTGAAGCCTTTATCCATGCCGGAGCTCAAAACGAAACAGCCATTGACTTGCAGTGGGTACATTCAGAGTCAATTGAAAAGGACAACGTTCAGGAAAAACTGGGTGAAATGGATGCTATCCTTGTAGCTCCCGGTTTTGGCGAGCGCGGAATAGAAGGAAAATTGAATGCAGTAAAATTTGCAAGGGAAAACAAAATCCCATTCCTGGGTATTTGCCTCGGAATGCAATGCGCGGTAATTGAATTTGGCCGAAATATTTTGAACCTTGAAGATTGTCACTCTGCTGAGCTAAAGTCATCTGCCAAAAACAAGGTAATCGACCTGATGGAAGAGCAGAAAAATGTATCTGACAAAGGTGGTACGATGCGTTTAGGCTCTTATCCATGTAACATAAAACCCGGCTCGTTAGCTGCTGATGTTTACGGATCTGACCAAATACAGGAGAGACACCGTCACCGTTTTGAATTTAACAACGAATACCTGGAGCAATTTGAAAATGCAGGAATGATTGCAACCGGTACTAATCCTGAATCTGAATTGGTTGAAATTGTAGAGCTGAATGATCACCCGTGGTTCGTTGGCGTTCAGTTTCATCCAGAATACAAAAGTACCGTTGCCAACCCGCATCCACTCTTCGTGAAGTTCGTTAATGCAGCGGTAAAAGAATTGAAAAACAAAAAAACTTCTAAGGCTGCTGTTAAATAGTACATTTGCAGCCAATTTATCTTGACTATGGACAGAAATGCTGTTATTGGATTACTCGTTATAGGTGCTATTCTACTGGGATGGCAATTTTGGATGCAACCATCTGATGCTGAAATGGAAGCTATGCGCAAGAAGCAGGATTCTATTGAAGCCGTTGAAGCAAAGGAAAGGGTTGATCAAAAAGCAAAGCAGGAAGCTTCACAGTCAGAACCGAAGGCTGGACAATCAGCTCAGGTACAGGACACCATCCAAAAAGCGAATAATGACTCAGTTGTAAGTGTTCTCAACGAGCAAAAATACGGAAGCCTCGCTCCTTTTGGATCTGGTGAAAAAGAATACTTTACGCTTGAAAACGAACGAGTAATTGTCAAATTCTCCAACAAAGGAGCTGTACCGGTTGAAGCGCAGTTGAAAAACTACACGACTTATGATTCGCTTCCCCTAATGCTCTTTACTGAGAATCACAATACACTCAACCTCCAATTTGACCATCAAAACAGAAAGATCAATTCTACTGAGCTCTTTTTTGATGTTGAGCAACCGAGCGACTCTCAGTTGGTATTTAGTATGAAGGATGCCACAGGAGCGGCTCTGACCATCAACTACACTTTAGGAGCTAACGATAACATGCTTGAATTCAGCATGAATCGCCAAAACATCGCTACGAATGATCTACTTGTCAACTGGAATCAACTCGCTCCAAAATCTGAAAAAGCCGTTGATAATGAACGTCAATACACGACTATCTACTACAAGCTTTACGGTGATGATGTAGATAATTTGACCACCATGGGTGACGAAGACAGCGAATCGCCTGAAGAAGACCTCAAATGGATCTCCTTCAAGCAGCAGTTTTTCTCCACAACCCTCATAGCTGAAGATAAATTCAAAGCCACAAACTCAAATTTAGCGTACAATACAGCTAAAAGCGATGAGTTTACGAAGGATATGTCAGCCACATTTACAATACCGGCCGGCAATAACGGAAATTTCAAAATGTATTTGGGTCCAACCAAGTACAGTATCCTCAAGAAATACGATTTAGACCTGGAAGATCAGGTTGAGTTAGGGTGGGCACTTTTCCGCTGGATGAACCAAATATTGATCATCCCAACTTTCAACTTCCTTTCATCTTTTAATATACACATCGGGTTAGTGATTTTGATTCTCACCTTGTTTATCAAAACACTCCTCTTCCCCATTACTTACAAAACCTACTTATCAAGTGCCAAGCAGCGTGCTATAAAACCCGAAATTGAAGAGATCAATAAGAAGTACGGTGAAAAAGATCAAATGAAGAAGCAACAGGAGACGATGGCCCTGTACCAAAAAACAGGCGTCAATCCTTTTGCCGGTTGCATCCCGATGCTTATTCAGCTTCCAATTTTGATCGCGATGTTCCGCTTCTTCCCTGCCTCAATTGAACTTCGCCAAAAAAGTTTCCTCTGGGCTGATGACCTTTCTTCTTACGATGTGCTATTTGATTTGCCATTTGACATTCCACTCTACGGAGATCACGTGAGTGGACTGACAATTCTCATGGCCATTTCAATGTTCCTCACTTCAAAATACAACATGCAATCAGCATCAATGGGAGGCGGAAATGCTCAAGCCAAGCAAATTCAGGCCATCATGATTTACTTCATGCCTGTAATGCTTCTCTTCTGGTTCAATAATTACAGTGCTGGTCTCAGTTTGTACTACTTCACGGCTAACATGACCACACTAGGTCAACAGTTTGTAATTCGCAAGTTCTTCATCAATGAAGACAAAATCAGGGCGAAAATTGAAGAGAACAAGAAAAAGCCAAAGAAAAAGAGTAAATTTCAACAGCGATTACAGGATATGCAGGATCAACAACAGCAAGCCTCAAATCGCAAAATGAGAAGAAATAAATAATATGCGCTTTACTCTTATCACACTTTTAGCCATTTCACTGAGCATTATCGGCTGCAAGAACAGTGAAAAATCAACAGAGAACAACAACGGTCAGAGCCAAACCAAACCGACTGCAAAGGATGTAATCAGTGAGATGGATGGTGAGCAGCTTTTTGTGTCCATCGAGAAATCTGGCTGCTTTGGTACTTGCCCGATCTTTAAGATGAGCATCAACTACGATGGAAGTGTCAAATACATCGGGAGAAAATATGTTGAGTACGAAGGTGTATTTGAAGGGAAAGTTCGCAAGTCCACATTAGAGGAAATCGGCAACCTCATCGATAGCAATAAGATTATGGAAATGGACTCTGCCTACGTAGAGCCTAAAGTCACTGATCTTCCAACTGTAACAACCGTGATCAACTACCGTGGTGAGAAGAAAAAAATCGTTGGCATGATTGAAATGCCTGAGGGATTGAAAGTACTGAACAATTACCTCACAACCGTATCTGAAAACATCGAGCTCAAGCGTGTGAAGTGATTTCAGTTTGGCTTTGACCATCAACCTCTAAAACGGCCAAAGTAGCTCCCACAGTCCCGATGACAGCAGTAAACCCGGCTAACATTTGACCTATATACGGAATCAGTAAAAGTGCTGAAAAAGGCATAGCAGTTCCAACCGCTAATCCCTTTCGCCTCGACACATAACTCATCGATTCTTTCATCTTAAGCCCTTTTCGCTCGCTGGAATAGTCGATGAATGAAAAACCGTAAAAGTAAGCCGACACGGCAAAAAGTAAGATGGGACTCAAAAAGCCAAGGATTGGAATAAAGCCAATTATCACGATAGCCAGCGTAATAATCACTTCGAGTACGAAACTCCTCACACCAATAAAGATACCTCGAATTACATCTGTAATAAACCGTTTCAAGCTAAAGGGATAATCTCGGCCGGTAGCAAGCTTTTCTGTTCGCTCACTCACCCATGCAAGAATAGGTGACATTAAAATAAGAACAATATATCCACCCAGATAGGCATATAAAAAGAAGAAGAGGATTTTCAATACAATCCATATCAAGAACCAAATGACAGAAGAAAGTGTATCAGCTCCATCAAATTCCCAAGAGCTAATTCCTAAAAAATCTTTGAGCCAATCAAAAATGGAATCGCTCAATCCGCTTGTTACTGAAAAGCCCAGGTAAAACAGACCAATATTGATCACAATTGGGAAAATGAAAAATCCCCACATATTGTGATCTTTAATAAAACTCATGGCTTTAAAATTTGCGCTAAAGCCCTTTGCAAACTGTTTAAACCAATTCAAATCGTAGTAATTTTAGCTTTTAAAAACGAAAAACCATCGCAAATATGCAATGGTTTTTCTAATGAATATATGATGAATAAACTTATCTGATCAATTTAAACTCTCCTCTTTCGTGTATTTCTCTACCTCCTTCAAGCATGTATGAAATATCATAAACATAACTTCCGTTTTCAGCTGGAAGACCTTCAGGACCAATTCCGTTCCAGCCCTGTTTAGGATTATTGGTGCTCCACATTACATTTCCCCAACGGTTATAAATGAAAAGTGAGTAATTCTTCTTAGTTAATCCGTCACCTTTAGGAAGGAATGTATCATTAACACCATCACCATTTGGTGTAAAAGCATTTGGTATCCAAATAGCAGATTTATAATCGATGAACACATCTTTAAGAGTTGAGTCAACACAACCGTTTTCATTTTCTGCGATCAACTTAACAGCGTATTTTCCCGAGTCTGCAAACAAGTGCGCAAACTCAAGGTTCTGACTAGAAAGTGAATCATCGATAAACCATTTGTAGTAATCTGCATAAGCCGATTCATTGATAAACTCAACCTGCCCATCTAAAATGGTTGGATTTAACGGATTAAATGAAAAATCTGCGATTGGTGTTTCAAGAACCTCAACTAAGCACGGGAATGTCTTTTGTGTAAGACAACCCAGATCAGTGTAAATTTTGGCTTTGATATCATAACAACCAATACCTGGGAATGTGTGACCTATTGAATCTTCAAAAACCGGTCTGTAACCATCACCAAAGTTGATTTCATAATTAAAATCAGGCCTGATCGTATCAAAAGCAAATTTGAACTCACCCGGTTTACAATCCTTAGGCTGATCAACCAGTAAATCAAAGTCTTTTTGATTTCCAACTGTTATTGTAATCGAAGCCGTATTAGTTGGAGTCAAGCAATTATCACTTACTGTAACATTGTAAGTCGTTGTTGTTTGCGGAACAATAGCATGTACTTTGCCTGTGTCCAAACCATTATCCCAAACGTAGGTGAATTCTTCATCTCCACCGCGTCCCTGAGCACTGAGTACAGCACTTTCACCAAGGCAAATAGTATCATCTCCATTTGTTGCAATTTTCAACTGGTCGTAACCTCCAACCTGAATAAATGCAGAATCTACACGTGTTGGCGATCCGCAACCATCATTTATCGCTACATCTACATAACCAGGCTGTTGCAATGGAGCTGCGCCTAAACTGTCAGATCCCCAACCGTTTTTCCAGTTATAAGTAAAATTACCATCTCCGCCTGTTGTATTTGCAAGAATCAGAGCCGTATCTCCGGGGCAAATTGTATCTGGTGAATCAAGATTAACCCTAATAGAGTCGCGAACATAAATCGTTACAGAATCAACTGCTGATGGGCAATTATTCGAGTCTGTCGCCACAACCTCATAAGTAGTTGTAACTATTGGTGAAACATTTAATGGTGAACCATTTCCTGTGTTTGTCCAATTGTAAACATAGTCTCCATTCCCTCCGGTTGCCTGAGCCGATATTGGAGTAGAGTTCGAAATACAAATTGTGTCAGAACCGGAAGCCACTACATCAATGGAATCAGGGGATGGAATATTCGTGCCAATTGTATCCATACAACCTCTTGCATCAGTTACGAACACAGTGTTTGTGTCAGAACACAATGAATTTGGGATCTGATTAGTGTCACCATTCGACCAAAGAAATGAGTAAGGACTAGTACCGCCAGAATTAATATTCACCGTAGCTGATCCATCACAAAAGTTACCTGCACACGAAATAGCTTCAATATCACTAATCGATAATTGCATTGGCGGAACTTCATTCACCTGAACATTATTGTAAGCAAAGCACCCAATACTGTCTCGAACCTCAACTGTGTACTGGCCTAAAGGTAAGTTGAAAAGCGTATCAGCTGTAAACACAGAATCTACTTGTGCTATTGTATCGCCATTTTGATCAGTCCAGGTATACCACCATGGAGCTGGCCCCAATGAATCTACAGGACTTGCTACTGCATAACCCGTACTATCCCCCGGACATCCAACAGGATAACTCGTCATATTTGGTGGTACAGCTTCACAGCACACAGGTTCCCAGGGAGGACGAACAAATACGGAAATCGTAGTATCATAAGTACAATCAAAACTATCTCTGTAAAATAAAGTGTACTCAAGAGTAGTATCAAAAACAGTTGGTTCAACAGTCATTGTATCCCCCATTGTGGTTGAAGAAAGCACATCATTATAATTGGAATCTACAATCCAGCCAAGACTATCAATACCAGGCTTATAAGTCAAAATATTTGATGGATAAAGATAGCTCTGAAAATTAATTCCCCAAGCAAAAATAAAGCCGTTATCTATAAGTATATTATCCGTTATCTTTAGCTCCCATGTCCCATTGAGAGGGCATCCAACTAAATTAGAAAGAGGTTGGTCAGATGTGTATGATCCTGCAGGTAAGGTATTCCCTGGGCTGTTATTACATGCATCATTTGCAGGTACAGTAGCTGCTGTATTCATTACTCCAAAAGTTGGCGTAGTAGTTGGAAAACTGTAGACATAGCCATTCCCTGGAGTCAAGGTTGAATTATTATCACAGGGTTCACCTAACCATGTTCCTCCTCCTCCCGGATTCTGTTTTAACACAGTACTCTGATTATTAGGACAAATAATCTCTATCTCAAGGTCTCCCAAATATGAATGCTCAATATCTAACCAAGCATCTATAATATCATTCACATTATTTACTGTTGCACCTGGAGCAAAATCATTAAATGTCAGTGTTGAACTATATGATACACCACTACCATCAGGCAAATAAGTAACTCCAGCAATATTTGTTGGAGTGGCATTTGACCATTCAACCGGCTCTACATTACCTTCAAGATCAAATGTTTCCCCAAAACAAACAGTATCAGTTGAAGCTCCAGCGCTGTCAAAATGCGGAGTTGTTGAAACACGAACTGGTAATTCATTATCATAAATTGAGCTACATCCATTAGAATCAACTGCGTAAAGCCCTAAAATTTGACCTCTAGCACTATCAAAAGGTATTTGAACAAACTGTCCCGAATCAACAACATTTGCAACAGTATCAATATACCAGTAAAATGTAGTTGTATTTGCACTTTGATGATAGAAAGTATCGTTTTCAGGGAAGTTAATTCCTGCATAGAAAGAAACGGTATCATTTTGGCATAAATCAAGAAACCCGTCAGTTGAATCTGGATTAATAGTCGATATAAATGGATCGACTACCTGGCAAGGATAATAACATCCAATCTCGGCACTCCATCCCTGATCAGTGGTTGAATTGTTTGAGATGAATACAAAAGTCAAACATCCATTTTGACTAACATTAGTATTGCCCTGAATAACCCCAGGATTATTAGTTGTTTGATCAAATGTCCCAATTAAAGTTTGAGGTGTATAATTAGTCCCTTGATAAACTTCCATAATATCTCCAGCTCCAAGATTAAAGCTTGAAAAAGATATTTGAGGAAGGCCGGTGTTAGGCCCCGGACAAATCGTTAATGTATCGTTAGCATTATTAGAGTAATTCCCCGAGTTACCTCCGTCATCAAAAAAGTTACCATTACAACCGGTCATTGTAACGTTGCCAGTATGCATGGTTATATTTTGCTGGGCACTCAAATCAATTGAAAAAAGTACCAGTAAAAAAATTATTATGCAAATGCTCCTTTTCATCTTACTTCTCCTCCATTTTGCTCGCTTTATATTGCTCGAGCAATTCATCATGTGAGTAAATTATGAGTACTTTATCCTCACCGGGAACTCGTAAATAAACACGTTCATCAGGATCGTGCTTCCCGTTAAACTTTAATACATTGAATTTCTCAGTAGTACTCCAATCTGTATCATTTGGAAAATAGGAACTTGCTAATTCTAATTCTTGCAGTTTTTCGGTCGGAACCGTTTCAAAAGAGTAGCCATTTTTAGCTTTGAATTCAAGCCAGCTCAAGACATTTGTTCCCTCGTGCTTTTCTATAAAAGAAGTCCCGTAAACCTCATCAACACGCGGATCATGGTTCTGACCATTAACAATTAGTGTCAGAAAAAACACTACTAAAAATCCCAATACACTCTTCATAATTTCAAACTATTATTCACTAATAAAACGTGTAATGAGGCTAGGAGTTGGCTGGTAGAGAAGGCTAAAGTATTAAAAACCTCGCAAGATAGTCGTAAATGACTGCCGTGGAATAGGCTATTTTTTTAATTTTGACCTCGTTAGAATAAAAACAAAATAAACGATAAATTTATTATGAAAGTAACAGTTGTAGGTGCCGGTAACGTAGGTGCTACTTGCGCAAATGTTTTGGCTCACAATGAAGTAGCCAATGAAGTTGTTTTAGTTGATATTAAAGAAGGTGTTGCTGAAGGTAAGGCTCTTGATATGTGGGAAACCAGCCCGATTAACCTTTACGACTCTCGCATCACTGGCTCAACAAACGATTATGAAAAAACAGCCGGATCTGAGGTTGTGGTAATCACTTCAGGTATTCCACGTAAGCCGGGTATGAGCCGTGACGATCTTATCGCGACAAATGCCGGTATCGTTAAATCTGTTACTGAAAATGTTGTTAAGCATTCTCCTGATGCTAAAATCGTTGTTGTGGCTAATCCACTTGACGTGATGACTTATCAGGCTTTCCTCAGCTCTAAGAAAGATAGCCGCGAAGTATTTGGTATGGCTGGCATCCTCGATACAGCTCGTTACCGCTCTTTCCTCGCAATGGAATTGAATGTATCGCCTAAGGATATTCAGGCTGTATTGATGGGCGGACACGGAGACACAATGGTTCCACTTCCGCGTTATACAACTGTTGGTGGTATTCCGGTAACTGAACTGATCAGCAAAGAAAAACTAGACTCTATCGTTGAGCGTACTAAGTTTGGAGGTGGTGAGATTGTAAAACTTCTCGGTACTTCTGCATGGTATGCTCCGGGTGCAGCAGCAGCTCAAATGGTTGAAGCGATCGTAAAAGATCAAAAGCGTGTATTCCCAGTTTGCTCTTGGCTACAGGGCGAATACGGAATGAAAGATCTTTACCTTGGCGTTCCTGTTGTATTGGGTAAAAACGGTATTGAGCGAATTATTGAGCTCGACCTCAACGATGACGAAAAAGGACTTCTCGAAGATTCTGCAAAATCAGTTAAATCTGTACTTGAAGTTCTTGACGGAATGGATATCTAAGAGAGAAGAAAAATCTTTCATATACCACTAAAGGCGAGCAAATGCTCGCCTTTTTTATTTGATGATATTCACTTCTCTTTCGAGTTTTACTCCGTATTTGGAGTCTATATCTTCAATGATCTTTTCACTGAGCTGGTAAATCTCTTCACCGGTTGCTCCGCCATAATTTACAAGCACGAGTGCCTGTTTCTTATGTACACCATAATGACCAAAAGTTTTTCCTTTCCATCCTGCCTGATCGATTAACCAACCAGCAGCTAGTTTAACCCCTTCTTTTACCGGATAAGCAACAACATCAGGATGTTGTTTTTTCAATTCCTCATAAAACTCTTTTGAAACAATAGGATTCTTGAAAAATGAACCGCTGTTTCCTATTTCTTTCGGATTGGGAAGTTTGCTCTGCCTGATGTTGATAACAGCTTGAGAAACGGTTCTGACCGATGGTTCCTCCCCCATCTCTTTAAGTTCGGCTTCAATTGCTCCGTAACTCGTATTGAGGTGAGGTGATTTCTGCAATCTGAAGTAAACTCTTGCTATGACATACTGATTTCGAAGACTAGTTTTAAAAACACTTGATCGGTAACCAAATTCGCATTGTTCCTTGTTAAAGGTGTGGATTTCACCAGATTCTCGATGAACAGCTTCGAGTTTCCAAAAGGTTTCTTTCAACTCAACTCCATAAGCCCCGATATTTTGCATCGGTGCGGCTCCAACACTTCCCGGAATAAGTGACAGATTCTCGACTCCTCCCAGGTTCTGACCAACAGCCCACATCACGAAATCGTGCCACACAACACCTCCGCCAACTTTTACAAAAACCTCATCGCTTGTTTCGTCAACTTTTTCAATACCCGGAATTTCATTCAGAACCACAAGCCCATCCACATCATTGCGCAAAAGCATATTGCTCCCTCCTCCCATCAGCAACACATCCTCAATTTTGAGTTCTCCCTTTTTGGCCAACTCCTGTAAGTCTTCAACACGCTCAACTTTAACCAGCTTACTCGCGAGAGCTTTTATCCCAAACGTGTTGTACGGACTCAAATCAATATTCTTCTCAATTTTCATAATGGTTCTATTACATTTCAAAGCTAAATCAAACCTGAGCTCGACACTTTCAATCACAAAAACTTTTATAAACCACGCCCTGTGAACGCGCTATTTAGTAGGTTTGTGAGCAGTGAGTAAGATTCGCAAAATAGCGTTTTTGGGCAGTAAGGCTATTGGGGCATTTTGTCTTTCAGAATTGATCAACAGGCAGGATGAACTCAAGGCTGAAGTTATAGCTGTACTGACAAAAGCCAATAAACTCGATTCCGGTGAAACCGTTTCGTCATTAGCCAAAGAGAACGAAATTCCGGTTCTGACAAGCCTTAACGACTTAAAAGAAATCGATGATCTCGATATCATTTTATCGGTTCAGCATCATGAGATTTTACGGTCAGAGCACATCGAGCTGGCAAGCCAAATTGCTGTGAACTTACACATGGCTCCACTTCCCGAATACCGCGGATGTAATCAATTCACATTTGCAATTCTGGACGAAGCCAAAACTTTTGGAACCACACTTCATCGATTAGAACCCGGAATTGACAGCGGCAGCATATTGTTTGAAAAGCGATTCCCAATTCCTGAGAAATGTACAGTTAAAGAGCTGTATGAAAATACTGTAGAAACTTCTAAAAAGCTCTTCAGCGAAAAAATTGAGGATTTGATTAAAGGAAACTACTCCCCTGTTTCACAATCAGATCTCGAAGAAGAAAGAGGTTCATCATACCATTACCGCCACGAGATTGATGAAGTAAAAAAGATAGATTTAAACTGGCCTAAAGAAAAAATCGAAAAACACATTAGGGCAACGCACCTGCCTCCTTTCCCACCTCCCTACGCTATCAAAAACGGCCAAAAAGTTGAACTTACCCTCGACAAACTCGATAAAATAAAATGACCAAAATCGTTTGTACCGTAACTACTGATCTCAATTACGATCAGCGGATGAAGCGTATATGCACATCGCTATCCACAGCCGGCTACGATGTACTTCTAGTGGGTAGAAAGCGTCCTTTTAGTGAACCGCTAACTGATCAACCTTTTGAACAACACCGTTTAAATGGCTGGTTTGAAAAAGGATTTTTGTTCTATGCCGAATACAACATCAGGTTGTTTTTCTTTTTATTAGGTCAAAAGTTAGATGTTATCAATACGATTGACCTCGACTCAATTGCAGCCTCTTATTCAGCATCCAGAATTAAAAACAAGACCATCATTTACGATGCTCACGAGTACTTCACTGAAATGGAAGAAGTTGTTGAGCGCCCCTTCGTCAAAAAAGTATGGACCCGAATTGAAAAATGGACTGTTCCTAAAATCAAATTTGGCTATACAGTTTCAAGAGGTTACGCCAGGCTTTTTAAGGAGAAATACGGAGTTGATTATCAAATTGTGCGCAATGTTAGTGAACGAAAACCAGATCCTGATCCTATTCAAAACGATCGACCTTACATTCTGTATCAGGGAGCTGTAAATGTTGGCAGAGGTCTGAAAGAGCTTATTCTTGCAATGCATCAAATCAACGATCACGAACTCATCATTTGCGGACTGGGAAATGCTTACGATGAAATGCGAGAACTTGTGAAAAATGAAAAACTTGATTCTAAAATCACATTTAAGGGCTATGTCGATCCCGATGAATTAAAGCGATTCACAGTGGGAGCCAAACTCGGATTCACGCTATTCAGCAATGCAGGTCTCAGTAATCAACATTCCCTCGCAAATCGTTTTTTCGATTATTACCACAGCGGAATTCCGCAAATTGCGATGAAATATCCTGAGTATGAAAACTTCAATAATGAGTTTGAAGTAGCAAAATTGATCGACTCACTGGATGCCGAAACACTTGCAAGCGCAATCAAGGAAGTCCTAGAAAATGAGCAGTACCGACAGCAACTAATCGAAAACGCTAAAAAAGCACGTGAAGTTCACAATTGGCAAAAGGACGAAAAAACATTGCTTGAGGTTTATGAGCGAGCTTTATCTGCCCGGTAAAGCCAAATCAATTTCAGCAAATCAAAATAGCCAATCTTTGGTTTAGTGGCTGATATCAAATTCCGTTCAAAACCTTTTTTAAAAAACCTCAGAACCGGAATGAAAGGCTTCATCTTTATGTATGTCTGCAATAACAGACTATCCCGAGTCTTCAATTTTCCGTTTTGCCAAAGATTAAAAAGTGACTCAACGGCTACTTTTGACTTGTCCAAAAAATCACTGTTCGTCTCCAACCCGATGTGATAAACAGCATTTTCTATATGCTGAATCTTAACTTTTTTACGCTGTAATTCTTTTCCAAATAATGTGTCTTCGTGACCGTATTCAGTTAATGATTCGTCAAACCTGACCTTGTCAAAAGCACTTTTTAGAATCGCGAAATTATTGGCCGCAAAACCACTGTAAGGATATTTGTTTCGGTCAGATCCAGAGCGTTCCTCGCGAGCTTTTCCATAATACCAGCGAAGCTTTCCTTCAGCCGGCATTTCGTCTCTGTATTTAGTTCCGCCTACGATAACCTCAGCTTCGTTCTTTTCAATTTCTCTCAAATAATTTGCGATAAAGTCAGAATCGATATCAGAATCTGCATCGAGAAAAATAAGCCAGTCTCCATTGGCTTCGTTAGCGAGATAGTTTCTGACAGAAGCTCTCCCAATATCTTCTGCTATCACAAGCTGCTTTGAACCTTCAAGTTGATTCACTTCACTGTTGAGCTCAACATGTTCGCTGTCGCTACCATCTTCAGCAATGAGTAACTCAAAGTCAGCTTTATCAAGGCTCTGACCGAGCTGATCAACCAATTCACTTGCGAAAGGGACGAGCGTGTAATTTTTTACCGGGATTAGAACCGACAACCTCATCATCAACTCATTTCAACCCTACCATCTTTACACGTGATGGTTTTGGATTTGTACTTTTCCATGAGTGCATAATCATGAGTTGCCATGAGAACTGCCGTACCATTCATGCTGATATCACTGAGGAGATGGATGATTTTATCAGATGTTTCAGGATCGAGATTTCCTGTTGGCTCATCAGCGAGAATTAGTTCGGGTTCATTGATAAGTGCTCTCGCAATGGCGATGCGTTGTTGTTCACCTCCTGAAAGTTGATGCGGCATACTGGGACCTTTATCTTGTAAACCAACCTGAGTAAGCACTTTATCGATCCGTTCTTTCATCTTTTTCTTGTCTGTCCAGCCGGTAGCCTTCATCACAAAAACAAGGTTTTGATTAACTGAGCGATCCATCAATAATTGAAAATCCTGAAAAACGATACCCAGCTTTCTACGCAAAAACGGAATTTCTTTCTTTTTCAACTTATTGAGTTGATAACCGGCAACCTGTCCTTCACCTTCTTTTAAAGGTAATTCACCGTAAAGCGTTTTGAGCAAACTACTTTTACCTGACCCGGTTTTACCAACCAGGTAAATGAACTGACCTTTGTCTACCTGCACATTTACTTCCTCAAGGACAGTAGTCTTTCCCTGATTTATTTTGCCGTTACTAATTTCAATTACCGTGTTTTCGCTCATCTTTCAGGTTTTGCACAAATTTAGCATTAATGGACACATGAATATGATAACCTGTGCGTTTTGCGTTCAACAGTTTTAGGTTGAAAACTAAAATAAGCCACAACTTTTCTCTGGACTTACAACTGTAATTTTACACCTCAATAGATTGGCAATAATACTGTCTATAAAGTTATGAGAAAAGCAGTTTTACTACTCCTTATAAATGCAGTTTGTGTGATCGGTTTTGCACAACAAACTGAGGTTCGCGTTAGTGATATCAAATATTACAATGAAGGGCTGGATTTGTATGAAAAAGAAAAATACAGTGCGGCCATCAAGTCTTTTGAGAAGGCGCAGGAAGAGGTTGACGATCCCACATCAGAAGTTTATTCAAACTCGGCTTATTACAAAGCATTGAGCTCCCTCAATCTGTTTAATAGGAATGCCGCTTATCTTCTCAAAAAGTTTGTTCAGGATTACCCTGAGAGCCCGAGGGTTAAAAATGCTTACTTCCAACTGGGAAAATACTACTACCGAAAAAAAGACTGGGAAGATGTTCTCTACTGGTACGATAAGCTGGACTTCCTGGATCTGACCAATAAAGAAAGTCACGAGTTTTACTTTAGAAATGGTTACGCACTTTACCAACTCGACTCACTCACAAAATCGAAACAAAACTTTTACGAAATAATCGATGTGCCTAACCTGTACTACTCTCCGGCTAACTATTATTACGGTCAGATCGCTTATGAGCAGGGCAAATACCAAACAGCTATAACGCGTTTCAAAAAAATTGAGAAGGACGAGAAGTTTGAGCGAATTGTCCCTTACTATATCACACAACTTTACTACCTGCAGGAAGAGTATGATTCACTCATCAGTTACGGAAAGCCATTTTTAGAAAATCCAAGAACAAAGAGACAGGATGAAATTTCCCGACTCATCGGTGAAGCTTATTTTGCCCAGGAAGATTACAACAACGCGATTCCTTATCTGGAGGAATACATCAAAATAAGCCGCGCAGCCGAAAGACAGGATTACTTTCAACTAGGCTTTGCTTACCACAAAACAACAGATTGCGAGAATTCCATCAAGTACTTGCAACGTGTTACTTATGAAAAAGACTCACTCGCCCAACAAGCGAATTATTTACTTGCAGAGTGCCAGTTAAAACAGGGCAACAAAAAAGCAGCTCGCAGTAGTTTTTACGATGCTTCACAAATGAAGTACAACGAGGAAGTTGCCGAAGATGCACTGTTCTCATTCGCACAGTTATCGTATGAATTGGATTACGACCCGTACAGCAAAGCTATTGATGCTTTCATCCAATACCTTGAAAAATACCCTGATGCAATAAGGAAAGAAGAAGCATACAACTATTTGGTAAACATTTACCTCAACTCAAAAAATTATCGCTCTGCAATTGCCTCACTCGAAAACACAAAAGATCTCGACCCCAGATTGGAGAAAGTTTACCAAAAACTACTCTACAACCTGGCGACAGAAGAATTCCAAAACGGACAGTACAACGAAGCAGCAGAAACATTTGAAAAAATCACAGAGACATCTGGCGATAAAGAAATTTCAACAAAATCGCACTATTGGAAAGCCGAAGCTCTTTACAGGCTAAACCGCTACAACAGTAGTATAGAATCGTATAAAGCGTTTTTATTTGAACCACGTGCAATTCTGCTCGATGAGTTTAAGCCTGCTCATTACAACATCGGGTACGCCTATTTTCAACAAGAAAAATACACTGAGGCAGCAAACTGGTTCAGAAAGTACATCAACAAAAAAGGAATTGACAGTCTCAAACTCAACGATGCATACATCAGAACCGGTGACGCTTATTTCGTGACAAAACAATACTTGCTATCACTAGAGTATTATCAAAAAGCGCTGAACCTCAAATTACGTGACACTGATTATGTTCTCTATCAATACGCTCAGGCAAATGGTGTTCTCAAAAAGCCTGAAGAAAAAATAAGACTCCTCACAAAGCTTGTTGACGAATATCCAAACTCAGACTATTTTGCAGCTGCATCCTATGAACTGGGACGCAGTTATCTCAATAATCAGAACACAGATAAAGCACTTCAAACATTTGAAGACATCGTAGAGAATTACCCTTACAGTCCGTATAAAAAACGCGCACAGGTCAGCATCGGGCTTATTTATTATAATCAGAGCCAAAACGAAAAAGCACTTTCCATTTTCAAGAAAGTGGTTGATGAAAATCCGAGCTATTCTGATTCTAAAGAAGCGATGCGGGCCATCAAAAACATTTACAAAGAAACCGGCCGCGTTCAGGAATACGAGGATTACATCACAGGACTCGATTTCATGAATGTAAGCGATGGCGCTCTAGACTCGCTCAATTATGAAAGTGCCGAGCTTCAGTACATGGCATCAAATTGTGGTCAGGCAGTGAAAGACTTCAAAGCTTACCTCGAAAAATTCGACCAACCGATTTTTGAGAAAAACGCAAATTTCTACATCGCAGAATGCCTTTACAAAAAGAACAACCTGCCAGAATCAATGGAATACTACCAGCGTGTAGCTGACGAGCCAATCAACAAATTTTCAGAACCGGCTATCAGCAAGGCTGCCTATCTCAACTACAAAAACGACAACTTCATAAAAGCTCACCGCTATTACGAAAAATTGCAGCGCATTGCACAATACGAGGAAAACAAACAGCAAGCGATCATCGGGTTGATGAGAACATCTTTTGAACTCGAAAAATACAGCGATGCTATCCAGTATGCCCGCCAGGTAAAAGACATGCAAAAAATCAAAGAGCCTCTTTATGTTGAGTCGCTCTTTACTATTGCTAAGAGTCTTGAAACATCAGGGCAAAAAGATAAAGCGATAGAGTACTACACTTCTGTTACCGATACCACTCAAAATCAAAAAGCGGCAGAATCGAAATACAGAATTGCGAGCTTGCTCTACGAACAAAATAAGGCAGATTCGGCTCAGCTCGACACAGCTAAAAAGGCTGTCTTCAAACTGATCAACCACACACCAACTTACGACTACTGGCTGGCTAATGGACTAATTCTCCTGGCGGATATCTACCTTGCACAGGACGATTCATTCCAGGCCAAAGCCACGCTTGAGAGTATTTTAGAAAACTACGATGGTGACGAGTCGGTTCTGACCGAAGCTCAGGAAAAACTCGACAAAATCATCAAAGCTGAAAACCCTCAACCTGAGAAACAGGAAGAAACAGAAATCGATTTATCCATCGACTCGGTGAACTACGAAAAACTCATGCCTGAGGAAGAAATGGAAACCGAAGAATGGGAAAACGAATAATCATGAGAACAAGAGCAACAATCATATTCGCGCTTTTATTGACGTTTGGTATCAATGGTTTTGGTCAGATCCAACGCGGAAATGGCGACACGTTATCAACGGAGAACGTCATTATCGTGAAGGAGTTTGAACCCACAATTTCAAACGCCATTAAAATCACAGATTCACCAAAACGACTCGATGTTAAGCCAGAAAAAATGGAGTTTGACTACAAGTTTATCCCAACAAACTTTCAAACATCTTATCTGCCCGATACGATAAAAGCAGCACGCATAAAAGGAGAGCCATTAAACAGGCTTTACCGTGGCTATGCAGAATTAGGAATGGGGAATTACCTCACTACATACGGAAAAGTAAGATTAAACAACACTCGTTCGCGAAATGGCCGGTGGGGTGTTGCTCTGGACCATTTATCGAGCCAGGGTGAAATTGATGATGTCCCGTTTAGCGGATACAGCAATAATAGCGCATCAGTTTACGGAACTCGCTTTTTTAAATCGCACCAGTTAAAAGGAGATGTCAATTACAGTCGCGATGTACATCATAATTACGGTTATCCTGAGTTTTTCTCTGACAGTGTTACCTATAATTATGATGACATCGAAAAGGATGAAATCAAAAGGATTTACAACAACTTGAATGCAACAGCAGAATTTGCCAGCTTTCATGCCGATTCGCAAATGGTAAATTACCGCTTTGACGCTGAGTACGACTACCTTTTCACGAGCTTAGACGATGCTGTTCAGGAACATCACCTTAAACTGAATTCAACTTTTAGTCGCTATTTTGGATCTGAACTTGGAGTAATTGATATCAATGCAGATTACAATGATCAAACAATTTACGACTCTGCTTACAATGATCCTAATCTCTTCGTTGAAATCAACCCAAAAATTGAAGTAAAAGGAAAAAAATGGCGTGCTAAGTTTGGAATAAGTGCATTCATCGAAAATGAAAACGAAACAGATTTCCGTTTCTACCCTGATGTTTTTGTGAATTACAACATTTACGAAGATTACATTATTCCTTATGCCGGTATTGACGGAGGTTTGGAACGCGTAAACCTAAATTCATTGCGTCAAACAAACAGGTTTGTAGCCCCTATATCAACTGTTGAAAACAAAAATACTCGCTACAACTTTTACGGTGGTGTTCGCGGTGCCTTTACATCTGAGCTCTCCTTCAACTTAAAAGCAGCTCGCAAACAAATTGCGAACAATCCATTTTTTGGGGTGCAAAATATGTTTATACCTCCATCAGTCGATCAAATTTTTCGCGACAATGGAACATTCAGCGTAGTTTATGACACAATGAATGTAACGCAATTAACTGCTGAGGTTTCATACTTCCACGCTGAAAAGATCAATGCAACAGCAAGAGTTGATTACTACAGTTACGATCCTAACAACTTCCCCAAAGCATGGCACATGCCCAGGTTTAAAGCTACATTAAGTGGTCGTTACAACATGCGCGATAAAATTATCGCCACGGCAGATATTTTCGCTGTAACTGATCGCTATGCACAAACACTCTATGAATCCAATTCTGATGAAGAAGTAGCCAACGGTATTTACGCACAAAAACTGCCAACTTACGTAGATATAAACCTCGGTGTTGAATACCGGTACAACAAGAAAATTAGTGCGTTTCTCAAAGGATACAATCTCGCATCAATCCAATACAATCGCTGGATGAATTATCCCGTTCAGCGGATATCAGTGCTGGCAGGATTTACCTACAGTTTTTGGGGCAATTAAGAGACTGTTAAATTCATGTTGAAAAGTCAGGTCTAAAGGTTCGGTCAGAACCACTCGTATGGCGTGCAGAATGTTATCTTTGTATGAATTCATGCTATAAATAGAATTATAGAAAATGAGCGAAGAAAAGAAAGAAAATAAGGATTACTCCGCGGGGAGTATTCAGGTCCTCGAAGGACTTGAAGCTGTAAGAAAGCGCCCCGCCATGTATATTGGAGATGTAGGTGTAAAAGGATTGCACCATCTCGTTTATGAAGTAGTAGATAACTCGATTGATGAAGCCTTAGCAGGCCATTGCGATAAAATATCAGTTGTCATAAATGAAGACAACTCAATAACTGTTGAAGATAACGGTCGTGGTATTCCGATTGACTACCACGAAAAAGAGAAAAAATCTGCGCTTGAGGTTGTAATGACCGTTCTCCATGCCGGTGGTAAATTCGACAAAGATTCTTACAAAGTATCTGGTGGATTGCACGGTGTGGGTGTATCCTGCGTGAACGCTCTATCTTCAGATTTACGTGCTGAAGTCCACAGAAAAGGTGAACTTTGGGTTCAGGAATACAATATTGGAAAGCCAATTGAAGATGTTAAGAAAGTTGGTGATACGGATCTGACCGGAACAAAAATCACTTTCAAACCAGATGCTGACATTTTCCAGGAAACAAATTACAATTACGAGATCCTCGAGAAGCGTATGCGAGAGCTGGCTTTCCTCAACAAAGGAATTCGTATCAGCCTTACTGATTTGCGCGAGCTCGATGAAGAGGGCAATCCGCGCAGTGAAGAGTTTTTCTCTGAAGGTGGTCTCAAAGAATTTGTTCAGTTCCTCGATAAAACCCGTGACCCAATCATTGAAGATGTAATTTACATGGATGGTGAGCGTGAAGGAATACCTATCGAGGTGGCAATGGTTTACAACAATTCGTATTCTGAAAACCTTCACTCTTACGTGAACAACATCAGTACTCACGAAGGGGGAACGCACCTTACAGGTTTTAGACGCGGATTAACAAATACACTAAAAAAGTACGCTGAGGAATCAGGTCTGCTATCAAAACTCAAGTTTGAAATTTCCGGTGACGACTTCCGCGAGGGTCTTACAGCTGTCATTTCAATTAAAGTTGCAGAACCACAGTTTGAAGGTCAAACAAAAACAAAACTCGGTAACAGAGAAGTTTCAGCACCTGTATCACAGGGCGTGAGTGAAATGCTTTCCTATTATCTTGAAGAGCATCCAAAAGATGCTAAGGTAATTGTAGAGAAAGTAATTTTAGCTGCTCAGGCTCGTCATGCTGCTAAGAAAGCGCGTGAAATGGTTCAGCGTAAAACGGTAATGAGCTCAAACAGCTTACCGGGTAAACTTGCTGATTGTGCATCAAAGGATCCTTATAAATCTGAAATCTATCTCGTTGAGGGTGACTCTGCAGGTGGAACAGCAAAACAAGGTAGAGATCGTGACTTCCAGGCTATTTTGCCCTTACGCGGTAAAATCCTGAACGTTGAAAAAGCGATGCAGCACAAGATCTTTGAAAATGAGGAGATCAAAAATATCTATACTGCACTTGGTGTTAGAGTGGGAACCGAAGAAGACAGCAAAGCTTTGGATACTTCAAAGTTGCGCTACCATAAAATAGTAATCATGTGTGATGCCGATGTCGATGGATCTCACATTCAAACACTCATTTTAACATTCTTCTTCCGCCACATGCGCGAGCTGATTGAAGCGGGTTACATTTACATTGCAACTCCGCCACTCTATCAAATCAAAAAGGGCCAGCAGTCGCATTATGCATGGAATGATGACGAACGCGATCGATTGTTACAACAATTGAGGACGGCTAAATCATCAAACATTAGCGTACAGCGATACAAAGGTCTTGGTGAAATGAATGAAATTCAGCTATGGGATACAACAATGAATCCTGAAAACAGAACGCTGAGACAGGTTACTGTTGAATCTGGTGCTGAAGCTGATCGAATTTTTTCTATGTTGATGGGGGATGAAGTTCCGCCACGTAGAGAATTCATCGAAAAACACGCTAAATACGCTAATCTCGATATTTAACATTTAGATTCTCACAATCTACAATCCCCTTTTGACAAGATCGAAAGGGGATTTTTATTCGTGATGATAGGGCTCGTTATTTAAAATCGTGTAAGCTCTGTACAGCTGTTCAACAAAAAACAACCGCACCATTTCATGCGAAAAAGTCATTGATGATAACTGAATTTTACCATCAGCCCTCTGGTAAACACTCTGGCTAAAACCATAAGGACCTCCGACTAAAAAAACAATTTGTTTGTATCCCGCTACCTGCTGTTTTTCAATAAATCGAGCAAACTTTTTTGATGTGTATTCCTTCCCTTTTTCATCTAACAAATAAACCCGGTCACTTGTCGAAAGCTCTTTTAAAATAAACTCACCTTCTTTCTCCTTTTGTTGATCAGTTGATAAGTTTTTTACTCCCTTAACATCAGGGATATTTTTAAGCTCAACATTGACATAATGCTGCAACCGTTTTAAAAACAAATCGATACCTTCGTTCAAATAATTTGAGCGGGTTTTCCCTATGGCAAGAATTTTGATTCTCATGAGTGTTAACCAATCAATTAATAGAGTTTTGCTTAATTTAGTGAAACAAAATAGTCGTGTATGAAAACGTCAAAAATACTGTTTATCCTATTTCTGCCCTTCATCTTTGCCTTTACACCAATTGCCGATGAAATTTCACAAGCATTTAAAACGGGCAAAGCGAGCAAACTAGCTCCATATTTCACCAAACAAGTAGATCTCACACTACTCGATGAAGATGCAATTGTACCTAAAGCTCAAGCTCAAAAAAAATTACAGGCATTTTTTGATCAGAACCCGCCCTCCGATTTCAAAATCCTACACTCAGGTAAATCGAAAACCGGATTAGAATACTCGATTGGAACTCTTTCCACAAAAAACGGAGAGTTCAGAGTTTCACTATACATGAAAAAAGATAGCGGAAAACTCCGCATTCAACAATTGATGATCGATAAGGATTAACTCCCAAAAAATGAATATTTCTACATTCATCGATGAAGCCATCAAAGAAGATATTGGTGATGGCGACCATACTTCATTAGCTTGCATTCCTTCCTCTGCAAAAGGAAAGGCCAAATTACTTGTAAAAGAAAACGGAATTTTAGCCGGCATTGAAATTGCCAAAAAAGTATTTGAAAAATTTGACCCTTCAGTCAATCTCGAATTCAAGCTTAATGATGGAGATCAAATTGAAAATGGAGATATCGCTTTTACTGCTGAAGGCAGTAGTAGAAATATTTTACAGGCCGAAAGACTCACATTAAACCTGATGCAACGAATGAGCGGAATTGCAACGCTTACTAATCAGTATGTGCAAAAATGTGAGGGAACAAAAGCGAAAATACTAGATACTCGCAAGACGACACCAAATTTGCGTGAGTTTGAGAAAATGGCAGTCAAAATTGGTGGCGGGCACAATCACCGCTTTGGCTTATTCGATATGATTATGATCAAAGACAATCACATTGATTTTGCTGGCGGAATAAAACAAGCTCTCGAAAAAACGCAGGAATACCTCTCAAAGAATAACAAGGATTTACGCATTGAGATTGAAGCACGCGATTTAAAAGAAGTTGAAGAAATCCTAAGTGTGGGAATTGGAAATCGTATTATGCTCGACAACTTCAACTATGAAGACACAAAAAAAGCGGTGGCGTTAATCGGTTCGAGATATGAAACTGAGTCGAGCGGGGGAATTAATCTTGACACTGTTGGTGAATACGCAAAATGCGGTGTCGATTTTATTTCAGTTGGAGCATTAACCCATTCAGCTACCGGCCTTGACCTCAGCTTAAAAGCGATGTAATTATGAAAATGAGAACGATCTTTCTTTCGGTTCTGACCATTATAATCACTCTTTCAGGCTTTCCTCAAAATCAACAGTATACTGATTTTGAAAGGATTGACTTTTCACATTTTTGGGATGAAGCGAATGATCCTAATCTCAATCTCGATTCGTTGAACCAACATTTCACCGAGAGTTATTACGATAATCATCGTGAAGCTTTTAAAAGCTATTACCTGCTCAAGAAACTACTTTACGCCAAGAGCCAGATTCCAAAGAGATGCTGGGAAACTTACAATAGCGTGAACCGAAAAACGATTGATTCTTTCACCAATCATATTATTGCAAGCTGCCCCGATTATAAATCGCTGGCTTTTTTCCTCTATCAGTCAGAACCGCTCGACTACAAGCTCACGAACGAACACTATGAAAACGACTCGGTTTTTTATACTGTTAAAAACACTGGCGGCTTTTCAATTTCTCATCACGATCAGAGCCAGGGAGAGCTAACCGATGTCAACCACGCGAGCTACGAAGTGGGAATGCCTGCTGGATCTGACCGTCAATACGCAGTTGACTCTGCTATGGTCACGCCTGATGTCAATTTCTTAAACAACCACCGATTTGAACCGGTTTCTTTCGAGTTGAACAAGTTTCAGCGAGACCTTTACAACGAAGATGAATACAAATTTTACTGGCGTCCTGATCTCTGGTATAATCATTTTGATGGTGCTAAAGTTGGTGCTGTTTTCAATGGTGGATATATGAATAACGTCCACAATTTTGAATTGCGTTTTTTATACAACACAGGTTTGGGCCAGTACGATGTCTCAGATGAAAACAACAACGATTTTGACAAACTGGATGTTCAGTTTTTATATAACACTGCTACTCCGGGATTGTGGAGAGGATCAGAAGTTTTTGCTGAATTGCGCTCAATGTCAGGACTCAAATTAGCAAAGGGTGGAATGCGATTCAACAGTTCAAATGGAAAAACTTCATTTTTCGGGTTCTACAAGCTCAATTACATTCCAGATGAGATCGCACTACAGTATATGCTTATGCCTTACGGCTGGGGCGTTGATCGCGTAAACAGCAACATTCATTTTGGACTCGACCACAACTATCAATACAACAAAGGATATGGAAACATCAGGCTGGAAGTGGCTACAAGTGCATTACTCTCTGATTATTCGTATTCCTACATGCAATTTGAAAGCAAGCATGAGCATCGTTTAGGTAAGCTACCGGTCAGAACCAGAATATTTGGTCAAATGGGTTTTGGCGAGGACTGGGCTCCGGAATCGAGTCTTTACCTCTCAGGTGCAAATCCGCTCGAAATGGTTGACAACCCTTTTACCCGAGCCGCAGGTATTGTGCCAGCTGAACTAGCCGAGTTAGGAAATTCAACGAATACGTTTCACCATAGTGGAGGTTTGAATTTACGTGGTTATAGTGGTTACCTGGCTCCTTATCAATTTGAAAACGGGGAAGTTGTCAGTAATTATCGAGGAACAAGCGGAGCTGCCTTCAATGCAGAGATACTATTCACAAAATTATCGAGTCTCAATCCTTTTGATTTGAATGACTTCCTGAATTTTGAGAGTTATCTTTTTGGAGATGCCGGAATCCTGAATGTCAATTCACCTGAAAATGATCTTAAATGGGGCGACTTTAGAGCTGATGCCGGAATTGGAGTAGCTATTAAAGTAAAGTGGGGAAAGTACAATGATTTGTTGCCACTAAATATTCGAGTAGATTTGCCGTTATTCCTCAACAGGCCACCATCTGAAGAGGAATATGTAGAAATGCGTTATATCATCGGAATAAGTCAACCATTTTAAGTGTCAAAACAGGCAAAACAAGCGTATCTCGAGTTTTGTGAGAATAACGAAGTTCCATTTTATTGCAAGCCCTCCTGGATTGATGCAATGACAAATGGAAATTGGGATGTTTTTGGTTATGAAGAAGCCGGCAAGTATATTGCCTATTTGCCTTTAGAAGTTAAGTCTAAATACGGTATTAAGATGGCTATTTCTCCTCAAATGACCACACTAAACGGACTTGTTTACGACTTGCCACAAAACCTCACAAACTCTAAGCTTTACTCTAAAAAGAGAAAGATCATTGAGAACATAAGCTATCAGCTTAAAGAGTTTCATTATGTGAATTTTTGTGTCGATGAAGAATATTGGCTGCCCTTCAAATGGAATGAGTTTAATGTTAAACCTATCAACATGTTCTCTTTGAATACCCATGAACCTCAGCAATACCATAAGTCACACAAATCACTTATCAAAAAGAGTACTGAACACCATAAAATAGTTGATACCGATTTTGAGACATTTACCTCCTTAAATGAAGCTTCATTTTTAAATCAGGGAGCTAATCTACCTTACGAAAAGAACAGGTTAAAAAATGCTCTTAACAAAGTAGGAAACGAACACAGTGTTTTGATCAAAGGAATTGAGAATGAAAAGAAAGATATTGTTGCTACAGCACTCTTTCTTGAAGATCATCTAAAGGTCTACTTTTTAGCTTCAGGCATTAATAAGGAACATTCAATTGCCGGAGATCAAGTTCAACTGATTGATTTTGGGATCAAGGGAGCAGTAAATAAACAAAAAGAGTTCTGTTTTTATGGCAGCAATAAACCATCTATAGCCAAATTCTTTGAGCGCTTCAGCCCGGTCCCAGAAACATATTGGAATATCGTATGGACAAGGGGTAAAGGAAAATTGATTGATATAAAAAATCAAATTAGTTGAGATGGGGGTAGTATTTAGACAAAGTGCGCTCGCATCAGTTTGGAATTACCTTGGACTCGCTCTGGGATATTTAAATATGTTAGTTCTGTTCCCAAACATCCTGGGAGCTGAAAGGTTTGGCTTAATCAGAGTAATTATATCCACTTCAATGATTCTGGCTCAATTTGGTGAGCTCGGTTTATCAAATACAGTTATCAAATACTTCCCACATCTTGAGGACAAGGAAAAAGGCCACCATGGCTTTTTCAATTGGATACTCAAGATTGCACTGATATTATCAGCTACACTGATTATAGGATTATTTTTTTTCAAGCCCTTAATCATCAGTCAATTTGGAAAAGGCAACAGCTTACTTACTGATTATTACTACAGTATCATATTAATCTCAGTTACATCTGTTGTAAGTGAAATACTCTTTGGATATGCCAGAGCTCAAATGAAGAATGTTCCTCCGGTATTTATAAAAGAATTCTTTTTAAGACTTCTACAAACCGGAGTAATATCTGCCTTTTACCTGAACTATTTAGACTTTGACGGCTTTATCTTGACGTTTGCAATTGCCTATGGTATTCAAGCCATATTAATAATTGGATATTTATACTATAGAAAGTTAATTGTATTAAGCAAGCAAATTACGCTGAACACAAAAGTCACTCTTAAAGAATTATATCGGTTTTCAGGGTTCATGGTGCTTAATAAACTTCCAAATACAGCATTAAATAACGTTGATGTTGTAATGCTAGGAGCTATGACGAACTTTGAGAATGCAGGAGTCTATAGTATCGCTCTATTTCTGGCTAACGTAGTAGCTGTTCCAGCCAGGACAATTCATCAAATATCGACACCATTACTAGCTAAATACTTCAAAAATAATAACATTAGAGAAGTTGAAAAACTGTATAAACAGTCATCAATAAATCAGCTAATTATATGTGGCGCAATATTTTCTCTAATAATTGGAGGCTTTGATTTAATAATTTCCATTTTAAAATTTGAAAAAATTGGAGACTTATTTGCAGTCACTTTTTTATTGGGTCTATCAAAGTTATTTAATGTAGCAACAGGTGTAAACGGTGCCATAATTGTTCAATCAAAATATTACAAGTGGTCATTCATTTGGAACCTTATTTCATTAATTACTGTAATTGGATTGAATTATATACTAATCCCGAAATATCAAATTGTGGGTGCTGCTTTGGGAACAGCAATTTCAATAATGCTTTTGAGTGTAATGAAATTGATTTTTGTTAAAATAAAAATTAAAATTCAGCCCTTTAATAGAACAACTTTTAAAACAGTTATTATCCTAGTATTTATCCAATCAATAATCTATTACAACACCCTACAATCAACATTAATCAAAACAATAGTAAATTTAACCACTACATTGTTATTAATCATTGTAAGTATTCAATATTGGAATATTTCAAATGAAATGAAAAAATTATTCAAAAAAGTGGTTCCTTAATTACACTGCTTTGAAAAAAGAAGCTAACCGTTTCCAGAAAAAATTAGCGAACCGATACTTACCATAAGTAACTTTTCTCTTTTTCGTTTTTTTAGAATCTATTGTGGAAAAATCAATTGCATCCCGATTTAACTCACAAAAGTCCAATAATCTTCTTGCATCATCTTCATTTTTATTTAATAACCTCTCAGAAACTAAAGTAAAAACAGGCAGATTTGATGAAACCATGAAATCATAGAGCCAGGAAATTCTTTCAAAGAAATATATGAAGGATTTCTTTTTTCCTTTATTCATGGAACTTAAAATTATGTCTTCAGGATTTCTAAAAACGAAAACAACTTTTATAGGCCTATCTGTAAATTTTTCAAACTCATTGATAAACATGATTAACATCGGGGCTTTTAAAGTAACGACCTTGTCTTTAGGTAAATTATCAAAAAATTCACTCAAGTCTCTATCCTTAAAGTTTTTTCTATCTCTAAGGAATAATTGCAATTCCTTACTTTCAAAGCGTGAGTAATTTAGATCAAACTCAGGGTTATCCCATGTATCATCGCAATAACCTCCATTATTCATTAAGAAGTTTGCAGTCATAGAAGTAAAAGAATGTGGAACACCACATATTAAGATTATTGGCTTTGACATAGTTCTTTAAAATTGTTTAAGATATATTCTTCATTAAAATTCATGCACCTGAATTCATAAGGACAATTAACTCTGCCCCAATCGTAACAAGGAGAACAGGAGAGTTCTCTACTTATGACTTTACTTTTTGCATTGTAGGGTCCATTTTTAACAATGCTAGTACTACCAAACATGATCAATAATGGGATATTTAATATATCAGCCAGATGCATAACACCGCTATCTGTCCCAACATAATAAGCAGCGTCTTTGAGAAAGTCTTTTAGACCTGATAGACTAGGAGTTGAAACGTAGTTACCATAACCAATATCATGATCCACTGTGTATACAGTGAATCCCATCTCTTCAAAATTCTCAATTAGCCTTTTCCATAAACTAATAGGTAATGTTTTTTCTTTCTTGGGTGATATTCCAACTACTAATTTATTAGAGTTAATCTCTCTATTTTTATTGATATTGTAAGTGATTTCTGAAGAATGATCATTAAAAAAATATCTGAATGCTTCTATGTTATTATCAATTTCATTTTTATTTTCATCAAAACGAATTGATTTATCATATCCAAATCCAGTATGAACTCCTTTCACCCTATATTTAAATCCAAAAAACTTACCAGAATTTCTTATTTTTTCATTCCAAAATTTTTTAACATCATATCCAAATACTGTTATATTTATATCAGCTTTCTTAGCAGGAGCTGCCGGGCCAAGGATTCCTAATTCGTAAAAAACATTGGAATCACTAAAAACATCGTATTTAGTTTTAAGCAATTCAATTATTGGAATAAATTGGATTTGATTTCCTAAGCCAGTATTATTGCCTAATACTTTAATTTTTTTTCTCAAAACATGAATATTTTTGCAAGATGAACTAAATACAAAGTCAGCTCATGAACCCAAACATAAAAAAAGTACTAATACTCGCACCTCATCCCGATGATGGGGAATTTGGTTGCGGTGCAACTTTAAATAAATTTATCCAAAATGGTGCTACCGTTCGCTATGTAGCTTTTTCACCTTGTGAAGCTTCTGTTCCTCATGGATTGCCTAAAGACATCCTATACAAGGAGCTCAACAAAGCGACATCAAAGTTAGGCATTAAACCAGAAAACGTCACAACATTTGACTTTCCTGTAAGATATTTAAGTGATCACAGACAAGCTATTCTCGAGGAACTCGTCAAAATGAATCGGGAGTTTAAACCTGATCTTGTCATAGCTCCCAACAGCAAAGATATTCACCAGGATCATAACACAATCCACAAAGAAGCACTAAGGGCTTTCAAAATGACAAGAGTTTTAGGCTACGAACTTCCCTGGAACGATGTAGCTTTTGAAAATCGATTTTATGTCAAGTTAGATCGCTCGAATATTTCTCGAAAAATCGAGGCTATCAACCAATATGAATCCCAAAGTTTTAGAGCCTACAAAGAAGATGAGTTTTTCTACAGTTTAGGTAAGATGAGAGGTGTACAGGTTGGATCAGAATATGCTGAGGCATTTGAAGTTATTAGGTGGATTCTTGACTAATCGTTTGAATGAACTCTTTTTGAGCATCTGAGAGAGTTCCGCTAACAAGATCCTGAACAGCCCAGTTATCATCAAAAGGAATTACATCGAATTTTTCCTCATTGAGGTTGAAGATCACAAAACTCGTTCTGTTTGAATCGATTGTAATAAAGTTTTCATCTAAATAAATCGTGTTCTGCAACCACTCTGCATCAGATAAAAAATCAGGCTTTCCGGGTAGTTTAGTAAAGTCTATTTTTCGGTCAGATCCATCAATCCTCAAAAACACCTCTCCCGTAGCAGTACTTGTCGCCATAAAACCGCTAGGTATTTCACGACCTCCGTGAGGTTTTTTCATTCCGCTAAGTAGCTTTTGGCTCTGACCATTACTCAAGTTTATTTTAAAAACAGCTCCTTCATGAAAAAATGTAGCCAACACGTTTTTTTCATCCTCGCAATAAGAAACTGAATTGATAAATGCCGATCTCATTGCTGTAGGTAAAACCTGATTCTCAGGATCGTCAATTACTTTGTAACCATCTTCATTTTTCAATTCACTATTTCTTGTGAGTCGAAATGGTTTCCCAGAATTTGGATCAACTGCCTTATCAAATCCGTTTTCCCAGGCCAGCCATTCTGCAGATTGTTTTTTTGAATCAAGATCATACTCTAGAATCATATCAAAGCCAGATGACGAAACCAAAAGCTTTGTAATATTCCTGTTTAGCTCAACGGTGTGAATATAGCTAAACCATGGATTGCTTATTGTCTGCTTTTCACCATTTGGCCAGAGAATATAAACCTCTTTCTCAGCTGAAAAAGAAAAAGTTTTCTTTTTTAAATCTATTCCGCGAGGTTCAGGAATGCCTCTAAACTCTTCATTTAATTTTAAGGCTCCATTCTCCAATGACATGGAAACAATGCCTCCTTTATCAACCTTTCTCCTTTCTACACTACCAGATCTGCCAGAAACGTTTTTTTGAGACTTTAAATAACGTTCACGAATTGCCTGGAGGTTAAAACTCTTTATCGTTGCTACAATATCAATGTTTCCGTAAAAGGCATGATCTCTTTGAAAGTCTGTGAGGTTAATCTTCATTCCTGCAATTTTCAATAATTTTAATCAACTCTTTTGCCTGACCTTTACGCGAATATTCAAGCACTTTTTTTGAAAGTGAAAACTTTTCAGTTTCTTTTTTAGACTGCTTCCAGTTTTCATAACTATTCATAATAGCATCTTTGATTGACGCTTTATCTGAATAATCGATCATATCTCCGCGTTCAGCAGACTCAATTATTTTAGAGGCATTTCCATCAACAGGACCAATGCTCAATAAATCACTTCCAGATGCTAAATACTCAAATAGTTTTCCTGTTAAAATTAAATGATTTCCTTTCGTTTGGGGAATCACAAAAAGTAACATTCCAGAACTCACCATCTTTTCAACTGCTACTTTGTGCTGAACAAAGTCTTCTCTAATAAAAGCATCTCCCAGGCTTTTTTGAAATCTGTTCGAGGTTTGCGGTGAGATATTTCCGGTAATAATGAGCCTGAAATCATTTTTAAAGTTTTCATCGTCATTGAGTAACTCTTCAAGAGCACTCTCTAATTCAGGCACAACCTGATTGTCCTTATAATTACCAATATAACTAATTACAAAGAAGTCTTTACGTTTTTGAAATTGGGTAGGCAAATCATCAGTATCAAAGCCATTGAACAAAACTTCTATTCCACTTTCTCTATTGGAAATATCAGCCAACTCTTGACTGAGTCCCTCGCTAACAGTTATAACTGAATCAGCAGACTTTAGAACAGATTTCTCTAGTTCCGCATCTTTCTTCTTTGCTGTTTGTGTTCGCGGTAAAAACTCATTGTAATAAATCCCTGTCCAGGGATCTCTGAAGTCTGCTATCCAGTTTACACCAAACTTTTCTTTCAGCTTTAGACCTATTAGATGTGTACTGTGAGGAGGTCCTGTTGTAATAACAGCTCCGTAATCTTTATCGCTGAGCAGCTGTTCACATTTTTTTTGAGCAAACTTATTCCAGCCCATTCTTGCATCTGGAATAAAAAAGTTTGCCCTAACATAGAGGCCTAACTTTTTCACCGGAGAACCCGAATCTTTAATTCCGCTCATTCCTACCGATGACTTCTTCCCTCTATTTCCTGTCAAAGCATTGAAAACCTTAAATGGCTCAATAGTTTTAGTTTTGTGAACTTTTACTTCAGAAGGAATTTCATCTATCAAAGATTCATCATAAGATGGGTAACTCCCATCCCTTACCGTTACGATTTCTGGTTTCCAGCCAAAATCAATAAGATATTTAGAAAATTTGAGCCATCGCTGAACTCCAGGACCTGAGCCTGGTGGCCAGTAATAAGTGAGTATCAATACTCGCTTATTCATTTTTTCCTCTCAGGCTTTTGATCAGAACACCAATTGCTAGAAGCACCAAAATTAATGAACTGGCAAAAGAAACCTTTTCACCAACTTCGTAACTTGCCGGGCGGAACTTAAATTCAATATCGTGCTCTCCGGCAGGTACTTCCATTCCTCTCAATATCCAGTTAACCCTTATATGATCGACTTCTTCTCCATCAATATAAGCCTGCCAACCGGGCTGATAGAATATTTCA
Source organism: Salibacter halophilus (assembly GCF_008806325.1). Lineage (GTDB taxonomy): Bacteria > Bacteroidota > Bacteroidia > Flavobacteriales_G > Salibacteraceae > Salibacter > Salibacter halophilus. The sequence goes on along the minus strand of NZ_WACR01000011.1, from coordinate 17,916 downwards.
GAGAACACAACGAACGATTTATCGGTCAGATCCACTGAATACTTGAGGTCATTGAGCTTGAATTGTTCCAGCGTAATCGTCCCTTCCTGACTGTATTCCTTTTGCGATACTTTATCTTTAAATCGCTCATCGATTACTACATCAGTTCTAGGGTTGAAATTATCTAGCGCTTTAATTTCTTCATCAGCATTCGGAACCCAATTTACATTCTTCGCCAACCACGCATGCCCAATAGCCTCTGGGTTCTGAGTGACTGATGGTCCGTTCTGAGTTTTTTGGATAATATACTTTGTGTTGAGCATGTTCAGAACCGAACGGTTGAACTGTCCTCCACTGCTCATGTGGAATTCGATCAGCTGCTGATAACGCATCAACTTAGCTGCATTATAACCGCCAATAGTTTTGTGGAAATAGGATGATCGAGAGCTATTGTAAGTATTGTTTACAAGATCGAGAACTCTGTAGTTACTCATTGAATCTAGAGTAGAAAACATAACTCTGTTTCTATCAGATTCATCGAGATTACCCTCTTTCTGCTGAAGCTCAGCCATGTTTCTTTCTACTTCCTGAGATACTTCTGGCCTGTTTTGAAGTTCTGTTTGTAAAATTTGAAGATCATACGGTTGAGCTTTGTAAGGCTGTCTTTGACCTTCTTTCTTAACCCACTTTTCGTAATTCCTGCCACTTTTTTCATTGTGGATATACCTTCTATCAACAAACCACAAATCGATAAGAATGACAGCTGCCAGTATTGGCACTATCACTTTTGGCTGAATCTTTTTGAGTCCGATCAAAAATACTCCTACAAATCCTAGAAGGACTAAAAAGAAACTGCGCAGTAGATCAGCTTTAAAAATCGACTCTCTGGCTATTTCTAACTCTGCCAGCATCATATCAATCTGACTGGCAGCTTGCGGATTTGAGCTTTTTTGTGCTTCAAACCTCGCTAATTCACCATTGGCGTAAAAGTCAAAAAATGAAGATGGTGTCATCATGAAAAGCAGCATGATTCCAGCAAGCACTCCCGATACGATGAATATTTTTTTCTTGTTCTCTGCCCAAAAGCCATCTTTTTCAATAAGTTCTTTTAAGAATAGAACTCCTAAAAGTGGCATAGCGAATTCGGCAACCATCAGCATCATTGTCACAGATCTGAACTTGTTATACATCGGGAAGTAATCGATAAACAATTCAGTGAACCACATGAAGTTCTTACCCCATGCCAGCATGATACTCAGAGCTGTGAGTACAACTAAAGGCCATTTAAGCCAGTGTTTAACTGTGAATGCCCCCAATAAAAATAACAAGACAATTATCGCTCCAACATAAACCGGTCCGGCTGTAAAAGGTTGGTTGCCCCAGTATTGATTCATTTGCCCAACATACTGTCTCGCTCTTGGCGATACTTCCTCAAGAGCATCTTCGTTATTGCCTATCGCCCCAGTTGGGCCTCCTTTTGCATTTGGAAATAATAGTGACCATGTTTCGCCAATTCCCAAACTCCAGTTCGTGATGTAATCTTTATCAAGTCCTGATTCCTGTCCTGTTAAGTTTCTCGCTCCATCAGCTTCAATTGTGAGTTCATTCTCACCGCGCATTGTACTTTCTACATAAGTATAGGTGGTCCACAAACGCGTGATATTTGAACTCACTGCTAAAAGGGCAGCAACTACGAGGAAACCAATCACTTTCAACAGGTGTTTTTGTTCCTGCTGCTTTAGGGCTCTGACCATTTCAGCTATCCCAATAACTAAGAGTGTAATTGCTGTGTAATATGTAATTTGAAAGTGATTTGCAGAAATTTGAAGACTTAGCGCAACGGCTGTTAAAATACTTCCTGCGATATATTTTTTTCTTATCACAAGTATCATACCGGCAACTATTGCGGGCAGATAACTCACTGCATCTATTTTACTGTTGTGTCCGGCTTCCAATGAAATCATGAAAAAGCTTGAAAAAGCAAATGCAAGTGCTCCTAATACTGCAAGTCTCGGTTTTACCTTTAGAGTAAGCATCAGGATGTAGAAAGAAGACATCATGATGAAAAAGTAAAATGGTGGCCTGGGGTAAATATTCCTCAGTTCATTGATGTAGCCCAGTAAATTACCATCAGTAATCATGGATATTTGAAATGCCGGCATTCCGCCAAACATGTTGGCCGTCCAAAGTGGTTCAGAACCGTAAGCTTCTCTAAAGTCGAGGATAGCTCGTGACATTCCTACCCAGGACTGAATATCGCCCTGTGACAAAACAAAACCTTTGAAAGCAGGTGAAAAAAATATTCCGCTAATGACTAAAAATAAGACAATAGCGATTCCATGAATTAAGGTTTTGTTCTTGTCAATTTGCATAGCAGTTTGGTTTAATCGTCTTTAATTTCCTCGAAATCTACGTATTCGCCATCATTATCTGAATACGATTGTCGCTTTTTTTTCTTGATGTATTCTATTTTCACTTTACCGTCATCCTTCACCTGCTGTTTATCAGATCGCTGATTATGACGGTTTTGTTGACGCTGATTCATATCATCATACATCTTTTCCTGAGCTTTTTTGGCTCCCCACCTCAGTAAAAATGGCAACACGTATCTCGCAATCAACTTTATTCCAAAGTAGACGAGTGCTATGATCGCTATGGTTCTCAGTAATCCGATAAAATCAGCCTGGTAAGTCATTTATTATCTACTCAAATATAGGTTACGCTCAGCATACACCTTTTTGAAAAATGGATCTCTCAAGTGATTGATGAAACGTATTGCTTCACCGGTAGATTTCATTTCAGGACCTAATTCCTTATCAACATCAGGGAATTTATCAAATGAGAAGACTGGAATCTTAATCGCATAACCATCGAGTTTTGGATCGTAATCAAAGTCTTTCACTTTGTGTGTTCCCAACATTACCTTGGTTGCCCAGTTCACATAAGGTTGACCGTAAGATTTCGCAATAAAAGGTACTGTTCGTGAAGCTCTTGGGTTGGCTTCAATCACGTAAACTTTATTGTCCTTAATAGCGAACTGAATATTGATCAAACCTTTTGTTTCAAGGGCAACAGCAATCTTTTTGGTGTATTCTTTTATTTGATCGAGAACATCGTCATTCATATCAAATGAAGGCAGTACAGCATAAGAGTCACCTGAGTGAATTCCGGCTGGCTCTATGTGCTCCATTATTCCCATGATGAGCGTATCTTCCCCGTCACAAATCGCATCTGCTTCAGCTTCAATTGCTCCATCGAGGAAATGATCGAGCAGAATTTTATTATCCGGCAAGTCACGTAAAATATTCACTACGTGATGTTCCAGATCTTGCTCGTTGATCACGATTTTCATGCTTTGACCACCTAAAACATAGCTGGGTCTGACCAATAATGGAAAACCGATTTCACGAGACAACTCTATAGCCTCCTCGGCTGTGTCAACAGATCCATATTCTGGATAGGGAATTTCCAGCTTTTTAAGTAAGTCAGAAAACTCTCCTCTGTTTTCAGCCATATCAAGCGTTCTGTAGCTGGTACCTAAAATTTTAATACCGTATCGCTCGAGTTTTTCAGCGAGCTTGAGTGCTGTTTGTCCACCGAGCTGCACGATAACGCCTTCAGGATCTTCATGCTTAATGATGTCGTAAATATGCTCCCAAAAAACCGGCTCGAAATAAAGTTTATCAGCTGTATCGAAGTCTGTTGAAACAGTCTCCGGATTACAGTTGATCATGATTGTTTCATAATCTTCTTCTTTAGCAGCTAAAACACCGTGAACACAGCAATAATCGAACTCTATCCCCTGTCCAATTCGGTTAGGGCCGCTACCTAAAATCACAACTTTTTTACGATCACTTTTGGGTGATTCATTTTCTTCTTCAAAAGTTGAGTAATAATAAGGTGTTTCTGCAGGGAACTCTGCAGCACAAGTATCAACGAGTTTGTATACCCTGTTGATATTCATTTGAGTGCGCTTTTCGTGAAGCTCACTTTCTAGGCAACGCAATAAATGTGCTATTTGCCTATCCGCATAACCTTTTTGTTTTGCTTTGAGCAACAACTCTTTTGGTAACGAATCGAGGTGGTATTTTTCGATCTCGTTTTCAAGTGAAATCAACTCATCAATTTGATGTAAGAACCACTTATCGATCTTCGTAATATCATGAATCGTGCTAAAAGGAATTCCCAACTTCACGGCATCGTAAAGGTGAAAAAGTCGATTCCAAGAAGGATGTTTTAAGCTTTCTAAAATCCTGTCCTGATCGCGCCATTCCTTACCATCAGCTCCGAGTCCATTTCTGTTAATTTCAAGTGATTGACAAGCTTTTTGAAGCGCTTCCTGGAAGTTGCGGCCTATACCCATCACTTCACCAACAGACTTCATCTGCAAGCCAAGTTCACGGTCAGATCCTTTGAATTTATTGAAGTTCCACCTCGGAATTTTGACAATCACATAATCAAGAGTTGGCTCAAAATACGCTGATGTGGTTTTAGTAATTTGATTTTTCAATTCATCAAGCGTATAACCTAGTGCTAGCTTTGCAGCAATTTTAGCGATTGGATAACCTGTCGCTTTTGATGCAAGTGCAGATGAGCGAGAAACCCTTGGGTTAATTTCAATTGCGATAATATCTTCTTTTTCATCAGGAGAAACCGCAAACTGAACATTACAACCTCCTGAGAAATCACCAATAGCACGCATCATTTTGATCGCCATGTCACGCATGCGCTGATAAGTGGTATCAGATAGCGTCATTGCCGGGGCAACTGTAATCGAATCACCGGTATGAATCCCCATTGGGTCCATATTCTCGATAGAACAAATAATGATTACGTTATCATTTTTATCGCGTAGCAACTCCAACTCATACTCTTTCCACCCGAGTACCGCTTTATCAATCATCACTTCGTGAATTGGTGAAGCGTGAAGTCCGCGGTTGAGGAGTTTGTCAAATTGTTCCTGTGTGTGAACAAACGATGCTCCTGACCCTCCAAGCGTGTATGATGGCCTGATTACTAATGGAAACCCTAGTTCCTGTGCCATCTCTTTGCCTTCTAGAAATGATTTCACCGTACCGGAGGGCGCTACACCAACGCCTATATCGCTCATCAATTTCCTAAAAGCCTCGCGGTTTTCAGTAATCTCAATTGCATCGATATCAACACCAACCATTTTGACACCAAAATCTTTCCATAAACCGTGATCCTGGCACTCAATCGCGAGGTTCAAAGCTGTTTGCCCACCCATTGTTGGGAGCACGGCATCGATTTGGCGTTCTGAAAGAATGTGACGAATTGAATCAACTGTCAATGGAAGTAAGTAAACATTATCGGCTGTTACTGGATCAGTCATGATCGTTGCCGGATTCGAGTTAATAAGTGTAACTTCGATTCCTTCTTCTTTCAATGATCGAGCTGCTTGAGACCCTGAATAATCAAATTCACAGGCTTGACCAATAACAATTGGACCACTTCCAATAATAAGTACTGATTTGATTGAGTTATCTTTCGGCATGATGTCGCAATTTTGCGCTGGTGAAAATATTCCTGCAAATGTAAAATTTCAGGCTAAACTCATTGGTTAAAAAACAGGTATGAATCGGAATTTATTCACAACCAAACACGCTAAACTCGAGTATCACATCTACGGTTCGGGAAAAAAGCCCATGCTTGCATTTCACGGGTTTGGCAGACATGCTTCAGATTTTAAACCATTTGCCTCAAAAGTCGGAACCGATTATACTGTTTACGCTTTCAACCTTATTCACCACGGGAATAGCTCTTTTAAACAATCACGTAACGACTCAGCTCCTATCACAAAAAAGGAATTAGCAACCGCTGTTGAGTCTTTTATAAATGAATTGAATCTCTCTAAAATATCAGTTTGTGGGTACAGTCTTGGTGGAAAAATCGCTCTTTCTTCTGTTGAAATAATGTCTCACGTGATTGATGAAGTTTGGCTTTTTGCCCCTGATGGAGTGAAAGTCAACTTTTGGTACAACCTTGCCACAAATTCTATTTTAGGAAGAAAAACTTATCGGTACTTACTGGAAAGCCCACATGCTATTCAGAATCTTATGAATTTCTCCACAAAACTCAGGCTTGTTCACCCGAGGCTGAAAAAGTTCGCTGAACACAATTTAGGATCTGACCGTCAAAGAGAATTAGCTAAAACGGTGTGGCTCACTTACAGGAAGCTGAATCCGAATATGGATGAAGTAAAAAACACAATTATTGAAAAAGGAATACCGGTTTATCAGTATTATGGAAAATACGACAGGGTTATTCCGCCTGATATTGGAAGAGAATTCAGTAAGTCCATTGGTCAGAGCCAAAATTTCATCGAGTTAGAAAAAGGTCATGCCCTCCTTGGTGAAGACGTCATGAGTGACTTACCGATTTTGTACAAATAAAAAAAGCCCTTCCTGAAAACAGGAAAGGCTGAATTCTTTTACGTATCGTTCAATTAACGCTTGTGACGTGGTTCGCTGGAAACAGATACCTTCTTGCGACCCTTAGCTCTTCTACGAGAAAGAACTTTACGTCCGTTCTTTGAAGACATTCTTTCTCTGAATCCGTGCTTGTTCTTGCGCTTTCTATTTGATGGTTGAAATGTACGTTTCATATCTTCGAGCTATTGCTATTTCTTAAAGGACTGCAAATGTATTTTAATTTTTGGTTTTGAACAAAATTAAGATGCAATCATTTTTAAACTCCTTTACTCTTCCATGACAACGGAGTATTTGAAAGATTTACTTTTGCGCAAAATTCTATACTAGTGTTTGCACCTAAACGAAATAAGAAAGAAAAAGTCAAAGTTTCAAAACAAGCCTGGAAAAAGGCATTGCGACTTTTCGCCTATCTCAAACCTTACAGCGGTAAATTCAGCATCGGTTTAGTTTTCCTTCTCCTTTCCAGCCTGGCCTCTATGGTTTTCCCAGGGTTGGCCGGTAAACTAGTTGATGCGGGAACATCAACCGGATCTGAACAGGATTCTTTACTAAACCTCGATAACATAAATGATGTTGCTCTTGCCCTTTTCCTCATTTTTGGTTTAAACGCAATCTTTTCATTTTTCAGAATCTATATATTCAATGATGTCACGGAAAGGATGCTCGCAAAACTGAGGCAAGATACTTACAAGCACCTTCTCAAATTACCGATGAGCTTTTTCAATAGTCAGCGAGTTGGAGAATTGAATAGCCGTATTTCTGCAGACATTGCACTTTTACAGGAAGCGTTTACCACAGTTTTGGCAGAATTCATCCGCCAGATTATCATTATTGTAGTAGGCTTAGCACTGCTTATTTTCTATTCTTGGAAACTTACGCTCATCATGATGGCTACTTTACCGGTGATGATTGTCATCGCTATTTTCTTTGGTAAGTTCATTAAAAAGCTCTCAAAGAAAACGCAGGATAAAGTATCAGAATCAAATGTTATTGTTGAAGAGACGTTTACCGGCATCGCCAATGTGAAGTCTTTCGCTAATGAGTTTTTTGAAATTGCCCGTTACACGAAAAGTACAAATGAAATCAGGAAGATAGCGATGAAAGGTGCTACGTGGCGTGGCGGATTTGCCAGCTTCATCATTTTTGCGCTTTTCGGTTCAATCGTTTTGGTTATTTGGCAGGGTGTTTTGCTGAAAGAGGCCGGTGAAATTAAGATTGGTGAGCTGTTTTCATTCATTTTATACAGCGTTTTTGTTGGCGCATCATTTGGCGGAACTGCCGATTTATTTGCCCGTATTCAAAAGGCTGTTGGAGCCACTGAACATCTTTTCGATTTGATGGACGAAACAACTGAACCTCTCGATATTTCTCAAAAGGCCCAAAAGCTCGATGATTTTAAAGGAATAATAGAATTTAAAAATGTTTCGTTCCACTACCCTAGCAGAAAAAATCATGAGGTTCTCAAACATATTGATCTCAAGATCGATCACGGTCAGAACCTGGCGATAGTAGGCCCATCAGGAGCTGGTAAATCCACACTTATTCAGTTGGTTTTGCGCTTTTATGACGCTTCTGAAGGAAAATTACTCTTTGACGACAAGCCGGCTGAGGATTACAAACTCAACAATCTGCGTAATCAAATGGCGGTTGTGCCTCAGGAAGTTATCCTATTTGGTGGAACAATCAGAGAGAACATTGCTTACGGAGATCCCGAAGCTTCAGAAGAAGAAATTGTTGAAGCTGCTAAAAAGGCGAATGCTCTCGAATTTATTGAACGATTTGAAGAAGGTTTAGAAACTATTGTTGGCGAACGCGGTGTTCAACTATCTGGCGGACAAAGACAGAGAATAGCTATCGCCCGTGCGGTTCTGAAAAACCCTAAAATACTCATCCTTGATGAAGCTACATCTTCACTCGATTCAGAATCTGAAAAACTCGTTCAGGATGCTCTCGACAAATTGATGAAAGGCAGAACGAGTATTGTGATTGCTCATCGCCTGAGCACAATCAAAAATGCCGATGAAATTGTGGTTCTGAAAGATGGTGAAATCGTTGAAAAAGGAAATCACTCACAACTCATTAAAAAAGAAAATGGGGTTTATCAAAACTTGAATGAGTTGCAGCTTACTAATTCTTAAGGCTTAGCAACGTAAACTATTTTCTTGGTTTCAAAGAAGGATTCTTCAAAAAACTCTGAAAGTGGAACTTCCTCAACATCGAGGTGCATCTCTTCTACTTCATCTGTAAGATCACCTCCCTTGAGGCCGATAAATCCGTTAGGTAGGATATTGAATGATTCAGCAGATATCTTTTTATTGATCCAGCTCCACTGCGGTTTGAGTTTTGTAACCGCTCTACTTACCACAAAGTCGAACTTACCTTTTACCTTCTCAGCACGTTGATGATGAGCCGTTACATTTTCAAGACCTAACTCATCTTTAACGGCATTGACCACTTTTATTTTCTTACCAATACTATCGACTAGTGTAAACTGAACATCAGGAAACATAATTGCCAATGGGATTCCCGGGAAACCACCTCCAGTACCAATATCTAAAACTTTCGTTCCGGGTTGAAACTGAATAAAATTCGCTATCCCAAGCGAATGCAATACGTGACGCTCGTAAAGTTGATCAGTATCTTTTCTGGAAATAACATTGATCTGATCGTTCCAAAACAAGTAGAGCGACTCAAGTATTTGAAACCTAAGTCGCTCTTCATCATTTAACTCAAAATATTTTTCAATTAATTCTGCAACGTTCATGCCGCAAAAGTAATTGATTATATCGTGTGTCTTGAACCTACCATCATTTGATTAAGCATTCCTTTAGCACGGTGCAATCTTGCTTTAACTGTACCGAGCGGAATACCGAGTTGTTGAGCTATTTCCTCATATGATAACTCATTGAAATAACGCAACTCGATCAAACTGCGATAAGCATCTTTTAGTTTAGATACATAATTACGTACAATATCAATACGCTGGCTTTTTTCAAACTGTTGTTGAGGGGTTAAAGCAGAAGATTCAATTTGGATACTCATTTCTCCATCTTCATTTTTAATCACCTCGTCAATCGAAGTTGTATTGAGTTGCTTTTTACGCAAATAGTCAATTGTATGGTTAACAGTAACACGTTTTAACCACGTGCTAAATGCAAACCTGGGTTCGTAAGTATGCAATTGAGTAAATGCTTTAGTCAGAGCCTCTATAGCTAAATCTCGTGCAACTTCATCACGTTTAACTCTGGACAAAACTTCCATATATACATGGTGATAATACTTACTCATCAATTGATCGTAAGCCATTTCATCACCGTCTTTAGCTTTTTGTATAAGTTCCCAGTCTGCTCTTGCCTTCGTATTTAAATGCTTTACATCTTTCTTTTCCATGCTGTACTCCTATTCTTTAATTCTGTAGCTCCAATGTATCCATAAACAAATGGAGAAATTATATCGTATATAATTTTGTATGGAGCTAATTTCTTCATTTTTATAACACTACAACAAGTAATCCATTGTACTTGTTCTGTTAAATATCTCACAAAAAACAAAGGTAATACTAGTTCTATGTGAGTTTCAGTGATTAATAGCACAACAAATAGACCAAACACTATATATTGACTAAATGACAGACTTAAAAGCGTTAATTTAGTGTTAAAGCGATAATGAGGCGAAGTTGAGACGTGTCGCCTCTTTTGATTAATAAAATGTTTCAGGTTTCGTGCTGTTTTGGAAAAGGTGAAACCATCGGGATGTGTCACAACGGCAGTGTTTTTAGCATTAGCAGCTTCATTCACAAATAAGTCATCATCTCCTGATGACAGGTGCATATGTTTCGAAAATCCTTTTTTTCTGAAAAACAACCCCTTACGATAAGCAATATTTCGCCCAACACCCATGTAAGGCAATCCACACATTGCCAAAGTAGTGTATTGTAAAGCAATTTTGAGCGCATCCACTTCCATAAACCTGCCCCAAAAACTACCATTAGAAAGTAGTGGCGAAATACCTAGAGCAATTTGCTTTTCGGTCAGATCCAAACTCATCCTCTGCAACCAGGAATCAGAAGCCGGTTTACAGTCAGCATCAGTAAGCACAACCCTATCATACTTTGCTGCTTTCAATCCAATCGTTAGTGCGTATTTCTTTCCCCATTCACCTTTTCTATCGTCTTCAATTTTACACACCTTCAGGTGGTTTACCTGTCGTTCAAACTCTCTCAACACAAGAGCAGTATCATCATTTGATCTGTCGTTCACAACAACCACCTCGTAATTGGGGTGGTTTTGAGACAAAATAGCGGGTAAATTCTCCCTGAGGTTTGACTCCTCGTTTCGGGCAGCAATGACAACCGAGACAGGCTCTGACCGTAACGGTAAATCTTGTTTTTTTTCTTTCTTAACCCGAAAAATAAAACGCATTTGAACAAGCACCGTATAAAGCAGTTGCAGTACTATTAAGGCTGTAAAAACGAAAAATATAATTTGAAGATGTTTTTCTGTCATGGGTTTCAAAAGTAGGATAACCGCTGAATTGATGGAGAGAATTGTACTTTTGAGCGCCAATTTTTTCAAGCATGGATTTTACATTAAACAAAACTGATCCTAAATCAAATGCTCGTGCAGGTGAAATCACCACTGATCACGGCAAAATTCAGACACCCATTTTTATGCCCGTGGGCACTGTGGGATCAGTAAAAACAATTCATCAACGCGAATTAAAAGAAGACATTGAAAGCCAAATTATATTAGGCAATACGTACCATCTTTTTTTGAGACCGGGCCTCGATATCATTAAACAAGCTGGCGGATTGCAAAAATTCATTGGTTGGAATAAACCAATGCTTACTGACAGTGGCGGATATCAGGTTTATTCGCTTTCAAATCAGAGAAAAATCACTGAAGAAGGCGTCACTTTCAAATCTCATATTGATGGAACACGCCACTTCTTTTCACCTGAAAATGTCACTCTAATTCAGCGCACAATTGGAGCTGATATCATCATGGCATTTGACGAATGCACTCCTTATCCATGCGATTATGATTACGCCAAAAAGTCAATGCACATGACGCATAGATGGCTAAAAAGATGTCTTGATGAATTTCAACGGTCAGAGCCGGTTTACGACTACAATCAAGCTTTGTTCCCAATAGTTCAGGGAAGTACGTATGAAGACTTGAGAAAGCAATCTGCTGAGGAAATCGCCAGTCATGAAGCTGAAGGTAACGCCATTGGCGGACTATCTGTTGGTGAACCTGCTGAAGAAATGTACAAGATGACTGAGCTTGTTTGCGATATTTTACCGAAAGAAAAGCCCCGTTATCTGATGGGAGTTGGAACACCAGCAAATATCTTGGAAGGGATTGAAAGAGGCGTTGATATGTTTGATTGTGTTATGCCAACAAGGAATGCACGTCATGGACTACTCTTCACGTGGGATGGAATCATCAACATTAAAAATGAAAAATGGAAAAATGATTACACTCCGGTTGACCCTGCAGGTACGACTTATGTAGATCACGACTATTCTAAAGCATATTTACGCCATTTGATGAAAACAAAAGAGTACCTTGGAGCTCAAATTGCATCAGTGCACAACATTGGTTTTTACCTAAATTTGGTCAAAACCGCTCGAGAGAAAATCATGAGCGGTGAATATTCCGAATGGAAAAACAAAGTTGTTAAGAACTTAGAAAACCGATTGTAAAATTTAACTTGTAAAATAGGGTGCGAGTCAGTAGGTTCGCGACCTTATTTTTTTGAACTTGAAATTACGATCAAGCATTAATATTTATAACTTCGAGAATAAACAAATTGGTGCCTATGCCAACTTATCTTGATTTTGAAGAACCTATAAGAGAGCTCTACGAACAACTCGATAGAGCCAGGGACATTGAAGAAAAGAGTAAAGTCGATACTTCAAAAACCATTAAGGATTTAGAAAACAAAATCCTCGATACCAAAAAGGAAATCTACTCAGGATTAACTCCCTGGCAACGTGTTCAGGTGTCTCGTCATCCTGATAGACCTTACACACTTGATTACATTGAGCATATCACTGACGGAGATTTCATCGAACTTCACGGTGACAGAAATGTCAAAGATGACAAAGCGATTGTAGGTGGATTTGGTTCAATCAACGGAAAGACTTACATGTTCATCGGACATCAAAAAGGGATCAATACCAAGATGCGTCAGTACCGCAATTTTGGTATGGCAAACCCTGAAGGATACCGAAAAGCACTCAGGTTGATGAAGCTAGCAGAAAAATTCAACAAGCCCGTAATCACTTTCATCGATACTCCTGGTGCATATCCAGGTTTGGAGGCTGAAGAAAGAGGTCAGGGTGAAGCTATTGCGAGAAATCTTATGGAGATGACGCAACTTAAAGTTCCTGTTGTCTGTATAGTAATAGGTGAAGGTGCTTCAGGTGGAGCGCTTGGAATTGGCATCGGTGATAAAGTTCTTATGCTTGAAAATACTTGGTATTCGGTGATCTCACCGGAATCTTGTTCCTCAATCTTATGGAGAAGTTGGGAGCAAAAAGAAATTGCAGCGAATGCATTGAAACTTACCGCCAAGGACATGCTTAAAAATAAGCTCATTGACGGAATCATCAAGGAGCCTCCCGGAGGTGCTCACAGTGATAGAGAAACCATTTTCGGAAACGTAAAAAAGGAAATCAAAAAGCACATTAAGGCTCTTGAAAGCTCTTCATCTGAAGATAGAATAGAGCACAGAATTGAAAAATTCTGCTCAATGGGTGCATACAAAGAACCAGCTAAGAAAACGAAAACAACAGCTAAACAATAATCAGGAGTACAGGAAATGGCAGAAAGCTCAGCACAAAACCGCAAAAAAAAGATCGATACTTCATCTCTCCCGCAAGCCTTTGAGCCGGGAAAAATGCCACCACAGGCTGTCGATCTTGAAGAGGCTGTACTGGGTGCATTGATGCTTGAAAAGGAAGCTGTCAATGATGTTATTGATGTACTTTCTAAAGAGTCATTCTACAAAGAGGTTCACCAAAAGATTTATGGTGCAATTCTCACACTTTTTGCAGAGTCAAAGCCAATTGACATTTTAACTGTAACTGAACAGTTGAGAACAAATGGTGAACTGGAATTAGTAGGAGGGCCTTATTACATCTCACAGCTAACTAACAGAGTTGCTTCAGCTGCAAACATTGAGTTCCATGCTCGTATCATTTCCCAAAAGCACATTCAGCGTGAATTGATTCGTATTTCATCTGAAACGATCAAAGATGCTTACGATGAAACGACTGATGTTTTCGATCTTTTGGATAAAGCTGAGTCAAGCCTATTCAAGGTTGCTGAAGGTAATATCAGAAAGAATTACGATTCTATGACTGAGTTGATCCAGCAAGCAATTAAGCAAGTTGAAGATCTCAGTCATAAGACTGATGGTGTGAGTGGTATTCCAACCGGATTCCACGACCTTGATCGAGTAACCAGCGGCTTTCAACCATCAGATATGGTCGTACTTGCAGCTCGACCGGGTATGGGTAAAACAGCCTTTGTGCTATCGCTTGCAAGAAACACTGCTGTTGAGTTTAACCACCCTGTTGCAGTATTCTCACTTGAAATGTCCTCACTTCAGTTAGTTAACAGGTTAATTGCATCTGAAACGGAACTATCGGCTGAAAAACTCAAAAAAGGACAACTTCAAGATCATGAGTGGCAGCAGCTTCACGCTAAAATTGGTAAATTAGCTGATGCCCCTATTTTCATTGATGACACACCTGCTCTATCTGTTTTTGAATTGAGAGCAAAATGCAGAAGACTCAAAGCTCAGCATGATATCCAAATGGTCATCATTGACTACCTCCAGCTTATGACAGCAGGTGGAGAAAAAGGAAATCGTGAGCAAGAAATATCAACCATTTCACGTTCTGTAAAAAGTATTGCTAAAGAACTGAATGTTCCAATTATAGCACTATCTCAGTTGAGTCGTGCTGTTGAAACAAGAGGTGGTGACAAAAAACCACAACTTTCTGACCTTCGTGAATCAGGTGCAATTGAGCAGGATGCTGATATGGTAATGTTCATTTACAGACCAGAATATTACGGCATCACAACTGATGAAGCGGGCGAAAGTGTTGAAGGAATGGGTGAGATTATCATCGCAAAACACCGTAATGGTGCGCTCGAAAATATTCACCTGAAGTTCATTGCTAATCTGGCAAAATTCGCCAACTTAGAAACCAGTGATGAATTCCACTTCAACAGTGGCGAAATGCCAACATCTGACGAATTTGGCAATACAACACAAATCAGAAAAAGCCGAATGGATGATCTTGAAAACGATGACTACTCTTCAAACGAAAGCGCTCCTTTCTAAAACTGCGCTTTTATTTATTCTCTGCATTTTCTTTTTCGGTCAGATCCAGGCCAGAAAGATCCTCGTTCCTATGGACGAAGATTCACAAAAAAATCACCTTAAAGCTTACGGGATAGCTTATTGGGCTCTGACCAAGAATGCAAAAGTTGATTGGTTATTAAACTACAGAGGTGGAAGTTTTTTAATCGAATACTACAGCGAAATTGAAAGTGAATGCACAATTAGAGGCGTTTCGTATCAAACAATAGCCGATGCTCAAGCGCTATCAATTAAAGAGGAAATCAGCAATCCAGAAGCTAACATGGATGTGATGCGACTAGAAAAGGCTCCTAAGATTGCGGTCTATACTCCTAAAGGAAAACAACCCTGGGATGATGCAGTTACGCTGGTTCTGACCTACGCTGAAATTCCTTATGATAAAATCTACGACAAAGAAGTGATCAATGACAAACTTCCTGAATACGATTGGTTACACATGCACCATGAAGACTTCACCGGTCAGTACGGTAAATTTTATGCCAATTACCGAAATGCATCCTGGTACAAAAAACAAGTTGCCGATGCTGAAAAAGACGCAAAAGAACTCGGGTTCAGTAAAGTTTCGGAGCTAAAACTTCAGGTTGCCAAAAACATTCAGGAATACACAGCTGGCGGAGGCTTTCTGTTTTCAATGTGTTCAGGTACTGATTCGTATGACATAGCGCTTGCTGCAAGTAATGTAGATATCTGTGAATACATGTATGATGGCGATCCAGCTGATCCAAATGCTCAGGAAAAACTCAACTTTGATAATTCTTTTGCCTTTCACAACTACCAATTGAAGATGAATCCACTCGAGTACGAATACTCAACCATTGACGCCACGCGGGTACATAATAAAACACCAGAACAGCAGGATATTTTTTCACTTTTTGATTTCTCAGCTAAATGGGATCCGGTTCCTACAATGCTCTGTCAGAACCATACTAATGTCATCAAAGGATTCATGGGGCAAACAACAGCCTATCACAAATCGACAATCAAATCTGATGTTTTGATAATGGGAGAAACGAAAGCTCTCAAGACAGCTAAATATATTCATGGGAAATACGGTAAAGGCCAATGGACTTTTTATGGAGGTCACGATCCAGAGGATTATCAACACTTTGTTGGAGATCCACCTACAGACTTAGATCTTCACCCAAACTCTCCTGGATACCGCTTGATCTTAAACAACGTATTGTTTCCAGCTGCTAAAAAGAAAAAGAGAAAGACTTAAATTGTTTCTAGTTATCATCTGAAAAAAGTCCAGCTCAATCCAAACCTCAATGCCGATGGAGGTAAAGGATAACCATCTACAATATGCGGTGTTTTCTCATTTATGTCTGAATAAAAATTAGAAACACTCACAAAAATCTCCACATTTTGAACCGTGAAGTTTGCATAAACAATAGGGAACAAAAAGCCTCCTACATCTTCTGTTTCATCAGGTAAATAAACTGATCGGTAAAGAGGAGCATAACCATAACCAGTGTAGATTGCTTCTGAATACACTTTCAATCCTGTCTTGAGTCTTAAAGCATCTTTAAAAAAGTCATTCTCATAATACAAATCACCAGAAGCTCTCCATTCAGGAAAACGAATAGAGTTTTTAGATTCAACAACGAAATAATTTAAACTTGAAGTAAAACCTACAACACCCAAATCGATAGTCGGTTCAAATGATAATTTGTAATACTCTAAGTCGTCCTGTGAAATCTTTACATCAGAATCATAAAACAAATAATTATCAGTTCTATTGTATTCTGCACCAAGTCTGAACCATCTATTCTCCTCTATATAAGCTCCCACATTTAATGATCGAGGCTTTTCAAGATCAATATTTCGCCAACCAATCGAAGTGTTAGATTCAAACCATAAAAACTGGATAGAAGGCATTCTTTCTGTTAGCGAAGAATGAACACCAATATTCCAGTTATCTGAACTACCAAAGAAATAATTAACCTTTACTGATGATTCATAACCACCACTATTGAAACCCGTTAAAGTATATTCAGATCCAAGAGAAAGTATTAGATCATCTGATATATTTAAATTTCCATCAAAGAATAAGAATTGCCTATTAAGACTAGAATCATGAAAAGTTGATTTATAGTCATATTCAGATCCCCACAAACCAAAACCACCTTCCAAAACAAGTCCTCTACGCTTATAGCTTAAGCCCAGTTTATTTTCATAAGATCTGGATTTCAGTTCACTGGTCATCCAACCAATTTCTGATGATAAGTCATAGATTAAGACATGTGCAGAATCTGTATTATTATCAACAAACCTGTTCTTCCTTTGCCCTAAACTGGCAGAGTGCAAAAAACCAAAATGACCAGTTGAGTCATTTTTTAAAAAAGCATACTGTTGAATATTAAAATGTAAATCTCTATCATTCAAATATCCACTCTCAATTAAAGCATTATTATTAAGAGGATTACTTTCCAACTCACTAGTCCCTACAGTATCAGATTCAAATAGTCCACCGTTCTGTGAAACCTCAGAATTATCAATACCAAAATCAAAGAACAACAAGTAGCTACCTGATCTACTAAAGAAATTACCTCCCAAAGAAAAACTTGTATTTTTAGTAGATTGATTTGGAAAAACACCATCTGAACTAACATTTCTGTATCTAGCAGACAAATTAAAGCCGGGAGAAATATTTTGTGAGTGAAAAACCTCAATCCCTTGTTCCTCCTTTGGCCCTATCCAATAGTTAGCATGAGTTACAGGAGCTGTTACATTGAAATATTTTTGGTCAGATCCAAAACGATAATCAGAGAATAACGAAGAAAACATATCGTACCCTCTATCAAGATGGATCCTCTGAGAACCAAGGAAACTCAAAGAATTGAAAAAGTTAGAATTGAAACTAAATGAATAAGGATTGTGAAAATCAATCCTTTCCTTAAATGATGAAATAGAGTCCACATTAGAAGTATCAAGCCTAAACTTAACACCCTCCCAAACAACTACACGAGGATCTTTTGTTTCTTCTTCCAAATCGATTTGTCCAAAAACCGATTGAAAAAAAACTAATAAAGATATAGTGACAATCCATTTCATGATTGGACAAAAATAAAAAACCCTTAAAGCG
>NZ_WACR01000010.1 GCF_008806325.1 Salibacter halophilus | reverse complement strand
ACCTTGCTTTTTCTCTCGATTCATTTCCTGATATTTCGATTGAACCAACGTTAGGAGCTTACTGTCTCGATGATTCGTTATTCGCCACAGGATCTGAAAGTGGTTCTTCTTTTTCATGGAACACTTCTTCTACCGATTCTTTCACGCTCGTTAACGATACCGGACTCTACACTGTTCAGGTGACTTCGCCTGCTAACTGCGTTTATACTGATTCGCTTTATGTCGATACGGTTGGGTTCTTAAATACTTCGGTAAATTATGCTTCTTCTACTCTCCCGGGGTGTGTTGGTGCGCAGGCTTCAGTAATGAACACGTTTGGGGTTCCGCCTTTTTCGTACAACTGGTCCAATGGTGACACTCTTGCTTCTACTTTCTTCGATACGGGGATGCATTCTGTCTTGGTGACTGATTCTGTAGGGTGCTCCTTTTCTGACACTTTTTTTGTGGCTCCAGACTCATTGGCGCTTTGGGTTTCCGATACGGCTAGTTTATGTCCCGGGGATTCGATTTTTTTGGCGACTACTGATACGACTTCTTCTTTCCCTAAAAGCTGGTCGGTTGTCACGCCTAACACTACTTTGAGTGATTCTGCTGACACGGTGGTTATTGAGCCGATTCTCAGTGGTAGTTATTCGGTGGAATTGGTTTATTCTGCTGGAAGTTGTTTGGATACGTTGGCCACGAGTTTTACGGTTGATCCTTTTCCTTCTTTTTCGATTGTGCCAACTGATTCTATCGTTTGTTTTGGTGATTCTGCCAGTGTGCAGGATTTACCGGGATATTCTTACTCCTGGAGCAATGGCAGTCAGGATCATTTCACTGCTATTTCTTCTTCAGGTTGGTTGAGTGTGGACATCACTTCTCCGGCAGGGTGTCTTTTTACTGATTCGCTTTTTATCGACAGTTTGATCGAGGTGGACATTACGCTGCCGGCTGATACGGCTATTTGTACTGGTGATTCTTTTACGGTAACTATTCCTTCCGGTCAGAGCCTTGATTACCTCGTGTGGAGTGATGGTGATTCTTCTTACCAAAAGGTGATCGACTCGTCTGGTTTGTTCTATGTGGAAGCGCAAAACAGTTGTGGTGTTTTCAGGGATTCCATAAATGTCGGTTTCATCGAGAGGGTACAGTCTTTTGACATTCCGGATACTTCATTTTGCCGGGGTGGTTCTTTGGAGATCAGCATTCAGGACTCCAACGCTTCTTCTTTTATTTGGGGAGATGGTTTTAATGGATCTGACCGTGAAATTGAAAACTCTGGTTCTTTTTCACTCACTGCTCTCAACCTCTGCGGGTTTGAAACGGATTCGTTCTCGGTGAGGGTGATCGATACGCCTTTTGTGGATATAAATGATGCATATCAGTACTGTGACGAGGTTCCGGTGGAGATCGATTTGCCGGCTCAGTACAGTTACCAGTCGATGATTGGTGTTGCGGGTAATGACAACATCGTGTACTCGCAAACGGGATCTGACCGTGTGGTTGTGGAGAATGAATTTGGTTGTGAGAGTGTTTACCAGGTGGTGATTGAAGGCTGTGCTATCGAGGTG
The DNA here is from genome assembly GCF_008806325.1 of Salibacter halophilus. Lineage (GTDB taxonomy): Bacteria > Bacteroidota > Bacteroidia > Flavobacteriales_G > Salibacteraceae > Salibacter > Salibacter halophilus. The sequence continues at coordinate 116,076 of NZ_WACR01000010.1, read as the reverse complement.
ATTATTCCGAATGTGTTTACGCCTAATGGTGACGGACTCAATGACGGGTTTGAGATTAAAAACCTGGATGGCCCTGATTTTCACTTGAGGATTTACAACCGCTGGGGGACGTTGGTTTTTGACAACGAGAATTTTATGAAGTCGTGGGATGGGCACATAAACGGTTCGCCTGCTTCTGACGGAACGTATTACTATATCCTAGAAGTGGATCCCGCGATTCAAACGGTGGGGAACAAGCATACTTATAAAGGATTTTTGGAGTTGGTGAGGTAAAAAAGAGAGGCACCTTCTTTTGAAGGTGCCTCTCAAAACTCAGCTTATTGATTGATTTTTAATCTACATTGTCGTGGAGAAAAGAGTTCCCTCTGTTTAATCCACCGTTCTTATCATCAGAACTTTCATTTTCATCGCCTAGTGTGTAGCGAGAAACCTGTGACTCTGACGAATGAGGAGTGTCGTTCAATTGTATTCTTCTCCTTTTGTAAGCAGGCTCATTTTCGAGATCAGACAAGCCTTGAGGTGAACGCATTCTACCAGTTAAATCATTGAGTCGCTTCATGCGTTCTTTTGCTCTTGCCTGCTGCTCTTCCATCGAAATTTCTTGTTGTTGACTCGATGTTTGAGTTTCTGGCTGGTGATTTTCTTTTTGCTCAGAACGCTGCTCTGGCTGATTATCATTTTTCAGATATGGCTCAAAATCGTCTTGTGGCATTGCCTGCTCACGAGGCTTTGATTTATCATTCTCGAGATCGAACTCGATCGTACCCTGGTTCTGACTATCAGATTTTGAATCGTCATTCTTCAGGTACGGTTCGTTCTCTTCTTCTTTTTTCTCTGGCTCAGCGGGTTCACTCTTTTGGTTCTGATCATTACTCACAGGATCAGTCAAGCGAGTATCCACATCTTCTTCAAGCTTGTGCACTTTACGCTGCGGCTTCTCTTCAAGAGAACTTGCTCCGGCATCGGGTGCGCTCTTGAAACCAGTTGCGATAATCGTTACGCGCAAACCTTCAGCGAGACTTTCATTTGATCCGTAACCCCAAATAACATCTGCGGTTGAACCGGCCTCTTCCTGGATGTAATCTGTGATATCAGAGATTTCGTCCATCGTGAGTTCGTGCTCTTCGCTCCCATATTCCATGTTGAGGAGTACATAACGTGCACCTTTGATATCGTTGTCATTGAGCAACGGAGATGCGAGTGCCTGTTCAACAGCTTTGATAGATCTGTTATCTCCCTCAGCAAAGGCAGATCCCATGATCGCAACACCACTGTCGTCCATCACTGTGCGAACATCTTCAAAGTCAACGTTCACGTGACCTGTACGAGTGATAATTTCAGCGATGCCTTTTGCGGCAGTCGATAAAACATCATCTGCCTGAGCAAAAGCTTCGCCCATTTTGAGATTGCCGTACATTTCACGGAGTTTATCGTTGTTGATCACGAGAAGTGTATCAACATGATCGCGAATAGCTTTTATTCCTTCCTCAGCTTGTTGGCGTCTTTTTCTACCTTCAAAGAAGAATGGCATGGTCACAATTCCGACTGTTAGAATACCAAGTTCTTTGCAAGCCTCAGCAATGATTGGCGCTGCTCCGGTTCCGGTACCACCGCCCATTCCGGCAGTGATAAATACCATTTTGGTGTTTTTGAGAAGTTCATCTCTCACTTCATCGATGGTTTCAATAGCTGCATTTTTACCAACTTCAGGCTTTGAACCAGCTCCGCGACCTTCAGTGAGGCTGGCGCCTAACTGAACTTTATGTGGTACAGGGCTAGCTTCCAGCGCCTGGTTATCAGTATTGCAAATAATGAAGTCTACACCTTCAATTCCTTGTTTATACATGTGATTGACAGCGTTGCTTCCCCCGCCACCAATACCGAGCACCTTGATGATAGATGGTGCGTTTTTAGGCAAATCAAATTCCATAAGCTCGAGTTTTTTCAATCAATTAAACATTGCCGTCATCAAAAAATTCGCGGCTTTTTTCTTTTATAATGTTGAAGAATCCCGACATACCTCTTTTCATTTTAGGCTGCTCATCGGAACTTTCTTCCGTTTCTTTTTCGCTCTCTGGCTGATTCGTTTTTTCGAGTCGTTCGTAACCTTTCAAAATTAAACCGGCACCGGTTGAAAAGCTCGGACTCGTAACTTCGTCAGATCCTTTTACGAGATGTTCTGTAGGATAGCCGATTCGTGTATCCATTCCGGTCATAAATTCAAACAGCTGAGAGATGTGTTTCATCTGTGCTCCGCCTCCGGTTATGACGATTCCGGCAATAAGCTTGTTCTCGAATCCGCTGTTTTTGATCTCGTAATAAATCTGCTCGATGATTTCTTCCATTCTCGCCTGAATGATATGAGCCAGGTTCTGAACAGAAATCTCTTTTGGCTCTCTTCCTCTCAGACCCGGAATAGCAACGATCTCATGAGCTGATGTGTGATCAGCTAAGGCTGAGCCGAATTTAATCTTCAATTGCTCTGCCTGCTTCTTGATAATCGTGCATCCTTCTTTGATATCCTCAGTGATAATGTTTCCACCGAATGGAATCACAGCAGTGTGCCTGATGATACCTTCTTTGAAAATAGCAACATCAGTAGTACCGCCACCAATATCAACTAAAACAACACCAGCTTCTTTCTCTTCAGAACTCAAAACAGCATCTGATGAAGCGAGTGGTTCAAGGATTAAATTAGCTACTTCTAATCCGGCTTTTGTAACACATTTGTAGATGTTCTTTGCTGCAGCAATTTCACCGGTTATGATGTGGAAATTAGCTTCCAGTCTGCCACCCGACATACCAATTGGATCCTGAATTCCCTGTTCGTTGTCGACAGTAAATTCCTGAGGTAACACATCAATAATGCGTTCGCCCGGAAGCATAACGAGCTTGTACATATCGTTGATGAGATCATCGATATCAGCTTGTGTAATCTCGTCCTCGTAAGAACTTCTCATCTTTACTCCGCGATGTTGTAAGCTTCTGATATGCTGACCTGCAATACCAACATTGACAACGTTGATCTTAACGCCAGATTTTTCTTCAGCCTCTTCAACAGCTTTTGTAATTGCATCAACAGTGGGTGATATATGGGTAACCACACCGCGATTAACTCCGATGCTTTCGGTTTTCCCCATTCCCAATATTTCGAGTTTGCCGTGCTCATTCTTGCGACCTACCAATGCTGCAATTTTGGTAGTCCCAATATCGAGGCCAACTATTATTTCATCTTGCTGATCCATAAGCTAATTTTTTGTACAAACTACCTGGTTGTGGTATTTTAAATTAATTACTTCATATTCGTTCCAACCGGTTTTATTCAAACCATCGTAGTAGAATATCTTCAGTTTATTCAGTTTTTCTTTCAGATCCTGAGCATCTCCGAGAATTATTCTGTGGTCGCCCACTCGCGGTATCAACTCGTAATCATTATTTTCATTCACATAAACCTGATTGAATTGTGCGTTCCACAATTCATCTTCTCTAATCGTTGAAACCAAACGATACAATTCGTGCAATTTCAACTTTTCGCTGTTCAGTTTCTTCCCTGAGGTGTCAGCGTAATTTTGCTGATAACTGAGGTTAAATGGAACACGAATATTCCCGTTTGCCACCGGAACATGAGCTGTATAATTACCAGAAAGTGGCATTAAAGCACCTTCATCATCTATATAAAAGCTCTCATTTCCACTGTAAACGCGGACTATAGGGTTTCGCTGTTCAATTTCAACCATAAGTTCCCCATTGATCGTGGAATATACTTGAGATTTCTTTACAGACGGATAGCGATCAAAAAATTCTTCTAACGATGTTATGTTAATACTGCGCACAGATTGAGCTCCGGTAGCATATCCCATATTTTTTACGGCTTGCTCAACTTCTGAGGTACTCACAAAAAAGTTCCCCTGATCAGTGTGGATATTTACCCGTAAATCTGAATACTTTTTAGATGCCAATTCGCTCTCTGTAAATCCGAGCACGACTATCAACCCGACAACCGAGAGTACCCAGCCCGCTATGTTCAATACTCGCTTCATCGGGTTAACTCCTCTTTTAAAGGTTCAACAAGTTTGCTGATATCTCCGGCACCAATTGTCACTAACAATTCTGGCTTTTCATCACCAATTCTTTTTACAACTGCTTTTTTGGTCAGAACCTCTACTTTATCAGCATTGATTTCTTTAGCCAGCTTATTGCTGTCAACTCCCGGTATGGGTCGTTCCCTTGCTGGGTAAATCGGCAAGAGATAAACCGTTTCACAACTCGATAAAGCCTTGCCAAAATCCTTCATATAATCTCTTGTTCGAGAATAAAGATGTGGCTGAAAAACAGCTGTTATCTTTTTATTTGGATGTGCTTCTTTAACTGCTGATATCAATGAGCTAATCTCATTGGGATGATGAGCATAGTCATCGATGAATATTGTATCGTCTTTTAGCTTGTACTCAAATCGCCTGTAAACTCCTTCAAAAGTTTGAAGTCCCTGGCGTAGTAAGTCAATATTCAACCCGAGCTGTACACAAACACCTAAAGCGGCTACAATATTTTCAAGATTGTGCCGACCGGGAAGTGTTACCTTAAACCCTTCATGAAGCGTGCCTTTAAAGTCGAGGTCAAACGAGGTTACGCCCTGGTTCTGACCGATATTTACAGCCATAATATCAGCTCCTTCCTCCAGTCCATAAGTATAGTGAGTTCCTTTGAGCTCCAGTTTTTCCTCAGCATCATTGTGAATCACCAAAAATCCGGAAATCAATTTCGCGAAACTCTCAAACCCTTCGATAAATCCTTTTTCACTCTCGTAAATATCGAGATGATCGGCATCTACGCTTGTAATTATCCCGGCATAAGGGTGCAGCTGGAGGAATGAACGATCGTATTCATCAGCCTCTATGACAGTGTAGTTAGCATCTTTACTCTGAATGAAATTCGTTTTGTAATTATTCATGATTCCGCCAACGAAGCCATTGACTTTTCCCGTAGCGTAATGCATCAAATGCGTTAAAATGGCTGATGTCGTGGTTTTTCCATGCGTTCCGGCCACGCCAATTGTGCGCTCCAGCTTAGTAATTTCACCCAGAACCTGAGAACGTTTGTACATCAGCACTCCAGATGAAAGTGCGGCTTTCCACTCGCCTAAATCTGAAGGAATTGCTGGTGTATAAATAATCAGATCAGCATCCTTAGGAATTTTATGTGGATTATCCTTGTAATGAATCTCCATTCCCTGCTTCTCGAGGTTTTCGGTCAGAGCCGACTTCACTCTATCGTAGCCGCTTATCCTCACTCCTCTGGCATGAAAATACCTGGCAAGTGCGCTCATACCAATACCGCCTATGCCCAAAAAATAGATATGTTTCGCTTCTTCGAGATTCACTTTTCTGCCAGTTTTATTACTTCGTTTGCAATGATATCTGCAGAGTCATGCACGGCAAGACCCGCTATATTTCGAGCTAAGTTTTCGAGCTTATTATCGTCTGTTATTGTAGTTGAAATGGTTGAAATCAATCCCTTACCTAAATCTTTATCGCGAATCATCAATGCTGCATTTCTATTGACTAATGCCATTGCATTTTTAGCCTGGTGATCTTCCGCAGCATAAGGAAATGGAACTAAAATAACCGGTTTTTGAACCAGTGATATTTCACTCACTGCTATTGCTCCGGCCCTACTTACTATCAAATCAGCCGCTGCATAAGCGAGATCCATTTCACTGATAAATTCGCACACTTTTATGTTTTGTGCACCGCTTTTTTCAACGGCACTTTTCACTTGTTCATGTGTCAATTTACCTGTTTGCCAAATCAATTGATAATCTGATTTTGCAATATCATCAAGCCCATCAATTAGAGCATTATTGACTGATCTCGACCCCAGGCTACCGCCCACAACGAGCAAAGTTTTTTTATCCGGTTTTAATCCAAAGTGCTCAAGCCCTCTTTCTTTTTTTCCTTCAATTTGTATCACACTACTCCGAACCGGATTTCCAGACAACACAATTTTGTCTTGCGGAAAGTATTTTTCCATTCCAGGGTAAGCGACACAAACTTTACTCGCTTTTCTACTGAGAATTCTATTTGTGATTCCCGGAAGCGAATTTTGCTCCTGCAGCAATGCCGGAACATCGCGTTTCATAGCTGCTCTTAGAGTTGGACCGCTGGCATAACCTCCGGTTCCGACCGCAACATTTGGATTGAATTCTTTAACCAGTTTTTTTGCTTTTATGCTGCTGCTGATCAACTTAAATGGAAACGCTAAATTCTTTAGCGTCAAACTTCGCTGCAGTCCACTGATCCAAAGACCTTCAATTTCATAACCTGCAGCGGGAACTTTTTCCATTTCCATCTTGCCCTTTGCACCTACAAAAAGGAACTGCGCATCAGGGCGTTTTTTCCTGACAGCATCAGCAATTGCAATAGCCGGGAAGATGTGTCCGCCCGTACCTCCACCACTTATGATCACTTTAATTTGCGGCATCAGCAATGGGTTTGTTTACAGGTTCATTTTTGGATTCGTCTTCTTTATAATTTTCTTCAGTAGCGCCTACTTCAACAGCACGGCTAACGCTCAAAATGATTCCGAGCGAAATACAGGTAAACCACAAGCTCGTTCCTCCCATCGACACGAGTGGCAACGGCTGACCAGTTACCGGCAAGAGATTCACATTTACCGCCATATTTACAAGTCCCTGGAAAACGAGACTGAAACTGAGCCCGAGGACCAGATAAGCGCCAAAAGAATGCGGTACTGCCTGCACAATTCTAACCGCCCTGTATAGCAAAATGAGGTAGAACATCAAGATAAACAAGCCTCCCAGCAGTCCGTATTCCTCCAGTACGATTGCGTAAATGAAATCAGAATAAGGATGCGGCAAGAAGTTACGTTGGGTGGAGTTTCCGGGACCTTTCCCGAAAAATCCACCCGTTGCTATGGCTATTTTAGCTTGTTCAATTTGATAATTCCCATTTGGATCTTCCTCCTTATCAGATGCAAATCGCTCAACCCTGTTGATCCATGTTTCTGCACGGGGAAATAGATCGGGTTGAATCTTTGCAACGGCAAAGACGAGTAAAAGGGCTAACCCTCCGGCTGGAATAATCAACGACATGTGTCTGAGTCTAGATCCTGCCATGAACATCAGCATCAAAACAGATGTAAACAAAACAGCTGCTGTACTGAAGTTTGCGGGTAATATCAATCCACAAATCACAATTGCCGGTAAAATAATTGGAAGAAAACCTTTCGTAAAATCTTTGAGGTCGTCTTTCTTTACTGCAAGCGTTCGCGCTGTAAACATGATCAGAGCCAGCTTCGCTAAATCTGACGTTTGAAAAGACTGGTTGATCACCGGAATAACAAGCCAACGACTGGCATTATTGAGGTTCTGACCGAGAAGAAGTGTAAGAATCAATAACGGAATACTTATCCAAAACAAAAGCTGTGCAAAGCGCGATAAATAGCGGTAGTGCACTTTGTGAATCAGGTAGATGAACAGGAAGCCGGAAATAATAAACAACCCGTGTTTCAGGATGTAATAAAATGTGTTTCCGTCCTGGTATTTATACGCGAGTGTTACAATGGAACTGTACACCAGCAATACTGATGCAAGCGCCATGAACACCACGATCATCCAGATCACCCGATCTCCGCCAATATGTTTGAATAAGCGCGTCATTAAAGTGCTCTCACGTATTCTTTAAATTGGTTTCCGCGATCTTCATAACTCTCGAACAAATCAAAGCTGGCACACGCTGGAGACAACAAAACAGCTTCGCCTTTTCGCGACTCACGATAAGCCAGACCTACTGCTTCACGCATATCAGTAACATCGTGAATAACCGGTACAACATTGTCAAATGCTGCGTGTATTCGGCTGTTGTCTTTCCCGAGTGCGATAATCGCTTTTACACGATCTTTCACAAGGTCGAGAAGTTCTGAGTAATCATTTCCTTTATCAACTCCGCCTACAATCCAAACAGTTTGTGACTGCATAGATTCAAGAGCGTACCACGTTGAATTGATGTTCGTGGCTTTTGAGTCGTTGATGTACTCAACTCCTGAAACTGTTGTCACGTGTTCGAGACGGTGTTCAACATTTTGAAAATCACTCAAGCTGTCGCGAATGATTTCTTTGCGGATCTCTAAGATCCTTGAAGCAATTCCGCTAGCCATTCCGTTGCTCGCGTTATGCTTTCCCTGAAGTGCTAATTCTTGTATTGACATTTCTAATTCCCCGTTTATATTGATTATTAATTTTTCGTTTTCTAACCAGGCGTTCAATCCTTCCTGATATCCCATTGCTGAGAAGCTGTATTGTTTTGCTTTCAGATCGCGATTTTGAAGCTCGTCAACTACCGCTTTGCTATCGGCTGAGTAGATGAAGTGATCTTCTTCTGTTTGACTTTTTGTGATTCTGAATTTTGAATCGACATATCGGTCAAACTCATAATTGTAGCGATCGAGGTGATCGGGTGTGATGTTCAGTAAAATCGCTACATGAAACCGTGTTTCGTAAATGCGATCGAGCTGAAAAGAACTCACTTCGAGTACCCAGTAATCACGATCTCCTTCGAGAATTTGGCGGGCCAGGCTCTGACCGACATTACCTGCTAAACCAACATCCAAATTTGCCTTTTGCAGAATGTGGTAAAACAGCTTGACCGTTGTCGTTTTGCCGTTTGTTCCTGTTACTGCCAGTAGCTTTCCTTTAGTGAAGCGAGCTGCGAACTCGAGTTCGTCAATCACCGGAATCCTCAAAGTATCGAGCTTGCGGATGAGTGGAGCGGTATCGGGAATTCCCGGACTTTTCACCACTTCATCAGCGATCAATACTCTATCCTCAGTGTGACCACCTTCTTCAAATGGAATATCAGCATGTGAAAGAACGTCTTTCTTATCTTGCTTGAGATTTCCCGCATCGCTGAGAAAAACCTCAAATCCTTTTTCTTTTGCCAACAGTGCAGCACCAACTCCGCTCTCTCCTCCTCCGAGTACTACAATGCGCTTCATCTATCTCAATTTGAGCGTTACAATACTCAAAACAGCCAGTATGATGCCCACAATCCAAAACCTTGTTACAATCTTGGATTCGTGCATACCAAGCTTTTGGTAATGGTGATGAATGGGCGACATTTTAAAAATCCGCCTTCCTTCACCGTATTTCTTTTTCGTGTATTTGAAATAGCTCACCTGGAGCATTACCGATAAATTCTCAACTAAAAACACTCCGCAGAGCATTGGTAAAATCAGTTCTTTGCGAATAGCGAGCGCCACAACAGCTATGATTCCCCCAAGCGCGAGCGAACCAGTATCGCCCATGAAAACCTGAGCCGGATGCGAGTTGTACCACAAAAACCCAATACAGGCTCCTATGAAAGCTCCTATGAAAATGACCATCTCCCCAGATTCAGGGATGTACATAATGTTGAGATAATCGGCAAAAATGTAGTTACCCGATACAAAAGCGAAAATCCCGAGTCCAAGACCAATAATACCGCTCGTTCCGGCAGCCAGTCCGTCAATTCCATCGGTCATGTTAGCTCCGTTTGAAACTGCTGTAACGACTATGATCACAACCGGAATGTAGAGCAGCCAAACGTAATCTTTGTAGTTGTTGCCAAGCCATGCCAGGAACCAGCCGTAATCGAATTCATTGTCTTTGACAAAAGGAATTGTCGTTTTGGTTGAACGGTGTTCTTCCCACGTAAAGCTTTCTTCACTTTTGCTTTGGTCAGATCCTTGCTGAGCTTCGGTCACAACCTCTTGCTCTACTTTTTCTTTGATTACCACATCATCGTGGAAGTAGAGAACAGCTCCTGCTATAATTCCAATTCCAACCTGACCAACAATTTTGAATTTTCCCTGAAGGCCTTCTTTATTCTTCTTGAATACTTTGATGTAATCATCGATAAAACCGATAGCTCCCAGCCAAACGGTTGACACCAAAAGCAACAGGATGTAAATATTATCTAATCGAGCAAAAAGCAATGTTGGGATAATGATAGAAGCCAAAATCATGAGTCCGCCCATTGTTGGGGTTCCCTGCTTTTCGATTTGACCTTTCAGACCCAGGTCACGAACTGTTTCACCAACTTGCTGGCGCTGGAGTAAGCGAATAATGCTCTTCCCGAACACCATTGAAATGATGAGTGAAGTAATGACTGCCATTGCGGCTCTGAATGAGATGTACCGGAATACACCTGCACCGGGCAAGTCGAGCTGATTTAAATATTCGAACAGATAGTATAACATTACTTGAGTTCGTTAAATTGTTCGTTCAACACTTCGAGGTCATCAAAATGGTGCCTCACGCCATTCACTTCCTGGTAAGTCTCATGGCCTTTTCCGGCTATGAGAATAATATCTCCCGGTTGTGACAAAGCACAAGCCGTTTTAATCGCTTCTTCCCTGCTGGTAATGGTCAGAGCCTTTTTCAAGCCAACCGGGTCGAGGCCTTTTTTCATATCTTCGATAATTGCATCGGGATCTTCAGTTCTGGGATTGTCAGATGTCAACAAAACCCTGTCTCCATACTTGGCGGCTATTTGAGCCATCTCGGGTCGTTTACCTGCATCTCGGTCGCCACCGCAGCCCACAACTACAATCACAGATTCATTTCCCCCTCTGATTCCCTGAATTGTACTGAGTACATTTTCGAGTGCATCAGGAGTATGAGCATAATCAACAATTCCCGTTACACCATTTGGCGACTGGATATGCTGGAATCTTCCATCAACCGGATTGAGTGATGAAATTGCTGTCATCAGTTCGAGTTGATCAACACCCAGTACCATTCCGGTTCCGTAAACTGCTAAGAGATTGTAGGCATTAAACCTTCCTACCAGCTTCGTAAATAGTTCTTTCTCATCGAGGATGAGTTGTAAGCCTGTCAACTGATTCTCCAGTATCTTGGCCTTGAAGTTTGCCAGAGATTTGAGAGCAAAAGTTTCCACTTTCGCTTTTGTGTTCTGAACCATAACCTCAGCGTGGCGATCATCATTATTGATGAGTGCATGAGCATGCTGAGGCAGATTATCAAACAACATTTTTTTAGCAGCTATGTAGTTGTTGAATGACCCGTGATAGTCGAGATGATCGCGCGATATATTCGTAAATACAGCCACGTCAAAGTCCAAACCCGTTGTGCGGTGCTGAACGATAGCGTGCGAACTCGCCTCCATAAAGGCATATTCACAGCCTTCGTCAACCATCTGCTGTAAAAGTTGATTGATTTGAACCGTATCCGGTGTTGTGAGCGATGCTTCAATCTCTTTCGTTCCAATCTTGTTGACAACCGTAGATAGCAAACCACTCTTTTTCCCGAGATCGGTAAATAATTGATGCAGCAGTGTTACGACTGATGTTTTTCCGTTCGTACCTGTAACCGCTACAAGCTTGAGTTTCTTTGAAGGATGATCGTAGAAGTTTGAAGCCATATAAGCCAGCGCCTCGGCACTGTCTTTCACTCTAACGTAAGTGATATTTTCAATCGGTTCTGACGGTAATTGCTCACATACAACTGCTATTGATCCATTCTCAATCGCTTTGTCGATAAAGTCGTGACCGTCAACCTGTGTACCGCGCACAGCTACAAAAACTGAAAACTCAACAGCTTCGCGAGAATCGAAAACGATGTTTTCTATCGCTACGTTTGTCGAGCCAACAACTTCCTCTATTCGGGCTTTGTACAATATGTCTTTCAATAACTTCACGTCAACTCCAACTTTATTTTTTTGCCTTTTTGAATGCGAGTACCGGCTCTGAGTGATTGCTGCTTCACTACTCCACGACCAGTCACTTCAACATGAAGCCCCATGTTTTCGAGTAAATACACAGCGTCCTGAGCTGCCATACCGCGAACATTAGGGACCAGATTTGGCGTAACTTTTCGTTCGTGTATATTCACTGAGTCATTCTCAGTTTGAGTAAAAACCCACTCTGCTTTATCGTTATCCAAATGGTATTTCACATCAACTCTGTCGAATACAGACTTCAACTTATCGACATCACCGTTTTTGGAAACAGGAATTTTAGGTCGCTCAGCAACCTGGAGTGGCTGCAACTCATCGTGAATATCGATACTTGTCGAGTAAACTTTATCGGCAATTTCCTTGAAAATAGGCCCCGCTACAAGGTTTCCGTAATAAACATTTTTCGATGGCGCATTTACCACCACAATGCAGGAGTATTTGGGCTTATCAGCCGGGAAGTATCCGCAAAACGAAGCCTGATAACTCACATCATCGTAACCGAATTTCTCTCTTGCTATTTGAGCCGTTCCGGTTTTTCCTGCAATTCTGTAATCAGCTCCTCTCAGGTTTGTTGCCGTACCATCCAGTACAACTTCTTCAAGCATTTGCTGAGCTCTTTTGATCGTACCTTCTGAAGCAATTTGATCTTTCAAAACTACCGGCTCAAAGTCTTTTACAATTTTGCCGTGTTTTTGTATTGAATGGGCAAAAGAAGGTTTCATCATTTTACCATCATTTGCAACGGCATTGTAGAATGTCAAAATTTGAAGAGGAGTCAGCTGTAGCTCATAACCGTGACTCATCCATGGCAGCGTAATACCACTCCATGTTTCATCATCTGCATCCTTAATATAAGGCACACCTTCACCGGCAATTTCAATTCCGGTTGGCTCATCGAGTCGGAAATCTTTTAGACGATCGACAAAACCCTGCGGGTTAGACTTGTAATACTTATTAATGATCTTCGCGATCGCGATGTTCGATGAAACGGCAAATGCTCTTTTCACCGAAATCTCACCATAACCGCCCTCTTTCGAATCATACATTGGTGTATCATAAAAGAGGTGTTTCCCATTGCCGGTTTCAATTTTATGATCGAGATCGATAAAACCGTCTTCCATTGCAGCCATGTAGGAAGCAAGCTTGATGGTAGATCCCGGCTCAGTGCTGGATCCGACCGCGAAATTGTAACTCTCGTAGTACTGATTGTCAGATCCTTTTTGAAGATTAGCGATAGCCCTGATCTCTCCGGTATTCACCTCCATCAGAACTACACAGCCGTGATCAGCCTCGTGCTTTTTGAGCTGTTTCATGAGTGCGTACTCCGCAACATCCTGAATATTGACATCAATTGTACTGTACAAATCAGCCCCGTCTTCCGGTTCAATTTCATTTTCATCATTGACCGGCATCCAAACACCACCGGCAATTTTCTTCATGAGCCGTTTTCCGCTGTTTCCGTGAAGCACATCGTGATAAGCCCCTTCGAGACCAACAGACTCTAAGCCTTCACGATCGTAGCCAATCGTGCGAGCTGCTAACAATCTAAATGGCTTTTGACGCTTATTCTGTTGCACATAAATAAAACCGCCTTTATAACGACCTCTTCTAAATAAAGGAAACTCCCTCATCGCTTTGAGATCATTGTACTTGACGTTTCTCTTAATAAGGTGGAATCGCTCTCCCTGGTTCCGGGCGTTTACAAGTTCTCGCTTGTACTGAAAAGGCGTTTTGTCTCTAAATAAATTCGAGAGTGATCTGGCCAGTGAATCAACTTTGCTATTGAACAACTCATCACTTAGCGCATCAGCGTTTGGATCAAAGCGCACTTCATAAATAGGAACTGAAGTCGCGAGTAACCTTGAGTTGTAATCGTAGATGTTACCACGAACAGCATCAATCGTCCTGTACTTCACCGTGAGGTTTTCTGCTTTTTCACGCCACTGATCGCCCTGCACATACATAATTTGTACAGTTTTAAAAACGATAGCAAAAGCAAACACCCCCAGTAAAAAATACAGGAGATACACGCGCATCATTTTGCTATGTTTCTTAGGCTTACTCATCTATTCCTATAGCTTCTTTTTCTTCTTCAGTCACTACTATTTTCCTGGGCGGCTGGTAAGACTCTTCAAGCCCCAGACCTCTTTTTTCAATAATCTTTATCAACTCACTTTGCTTGGTCGTGTACATCAAATCACTTTTCGTTGTGATGTATTCACTCCGCAACTCCTTCAATTCATTTGTCACCTTATTAATATCTCTCACTGTACCTTCAGCCATGTAGCCATTCGCGATGTAGAGCAAAGCCAAAAAACCCAAAAAGAGCATGTAGGGAAGATTCTTCACCACTGCATCTTTAGCCAAAAAGTTTCCGCTCACCAGATCTTTCACCGGCTGCATCACCTTTCTTCTGCTTTTTTGTTGTTCTTTTTCCTCAGCCATTTTTAATCGCAACCCTCATTTTTGCGCTTCTCGCTCTCGGGTTTCTTTTTATTTCTTCTTCGGTCGGAACCGTAACTTTATTCTTTACAGGTTTAAGCGGTCTTATCAGGTTTCCGTAAAAATCCTTCTCAGGCTTCCCAGAAAAATTCCCGGTTTTCAGGAAATTCTTCACCAGCCGATCTTCGAGTGAGTGATACGAGATCACTACTAGCCGACCACCTTCATCGAGCACATCAACAGATTGAATCAGCAGTTCCTCCAAAGCCTTTAGTTCATCATTCACCTCAATTCGCAGAGCCTGAAAAACCTGAGCGAAGAACTGAGCCATTTTATTTTTTGGTCCGAACCGCTCCACGACCGACTTCAGTTTCTCAACCGTATCGATCGACTCCGTATCACGCACACTGACTAACTCTCTTGCAATCAGCTTTGCTTTCCTCAACTCACCATAGAGCTTAAATATTCGCTCTAAAGCTTCTTCATCGTACTCTGCCACAACCTGAGCAGCTGATTTTTTTACTGATTGATCCATTCTCATATCGAGCGGACCATCAAACCGGGTTGAAAACCCTCTTTCTCCGGTATCAAACTGATGTGATGAAACACCTAAATCAGCCAGAACACCATCAACAGGAAGAGCATCATGCATTCTCAGGTAATTTTTCAAAAACCTGAAGTTCGCTTCAACCAACTCGAATCGCTCATCATCGAGCTGGTTTTTAACTGCATCTTCATCCTGATCGAAAGCGATCAACCTACCGCTACCACCCAACTTTTCAAGGATCGTTTTACTGTGTCCACCACCACCAAAGGTGACATCGACATAAATACCCGAAGGATCAATACTCAACCCCTCAATCGCTTCACTCAACAAAACCGGATCGTGATACATCACTCGTCAGTTTTATCATCGAGCTCACCCATCACATCTTCAGCGAGTGAAGCAAAATCATCCATATCTTCTTCCATCACTTCTTCGTAACGGTCTTTTGCCCAAACTTCAATTCTGTTAGCGTAGGCAAACAGCACTATTTCTTTTGATATCTCTGCCGATTTAGCAAGTGTACGCGGCAACAACAACCTACCCGTTCCATCGAGTAAAAGCTGAGTAGCCCCGTTGTGAAACTGACGGTAGAACTTGCGATTCTTCGCAACAAACAGGTTCAACTTTTCAAACTTCTGCGTTTCCTTTTCCCATTCGTTCATCGGATACAACACAAGACACCCCTCGAAACCACGGTTGATCACAAACTTCTCCTGGGCTGCAGGATCAAGCTGTTTCTTCAACCCCGAAGGCATCATGAACCGCCCCTTGGTATCTACTTTGCAATGATATTCTCCGATGAAATTAGCCATGTAACTACTACCGTCTTTTCAGAACGTAAAAGTATTGAAAATTTACCACTTTCTACCACTTCTTACCACTTTGTTGAAAACTTTCGGCTAAACGAGGGTTTTCAACAGCAAACGACAGTTGGCTATATTGCGGATCTGACCGTAAATACAAAGGGAAAATTATTCAGGTGGCAAAGAGTGGTAAAGTCGATTATGTGTCAACACGAGTTTGTTGAAACGAAAAGGGCTTTCTGCAACGGGTTAATGAATAATGTTTAATTTCGTAATCCGTTTAGAAACGCGAGAATCGAATAAATGGAAGATCAATTAATCCGCGAAGGCGAATTCGAATACGTAGAGAAAGGGGACGGCCCTGTCATCATTTTATTGCATGGATTGTTCGGGGCTTTGAGCAACTTTGAAGATGTGATTGACCACTTTAGCGAAAAATACAAAGTGGTTATACCGATCATGCCTCTTTACACTTTACCGATTATCAATACCAACGTAAAAAGTCTTAGTAAATTCATTCACAAATTCATTGAACACAAGGGATATGACAAGGTGAATTTATTGGGAAATTCACTCGGTGGTCACGTTGCATTGGTTTACATGACCAGGCATCCTGAGCGTGTGAGATCTATGATTTTAACCGGTTCTTCTGGCCTTTACGAAAATGCAATGGGTGGCAGCTTTCCGAGAAAAGGTGATAAAGAATACATCAAGAAAAAGGTTGAAGTCACTTTTTACGATCCAAAGCACGCTACTGACGAGTTAGTGGATGAATGTTTTGAAATTGTCAATGATAAAAACCGCCTGATTCGTATACTTTCTTTAGCCAAATCAGCTATTCGTCACAACATGGCGAATGATCTTCATAAAATGGATGTTCCGGCTTGTTTGATATGGGGTAAGAATGACACGATCACTCCTCCAGAAGTTGCTCAGGAATTTCAGGACAAATTACCTCAGGCAGATCTTTTTTGGATTGACGAATGTGGTCACGCGCCTATGATGGAACACCCCAGGCAATTCAACGAAATTCTGGAAAAATGGCTGGATAAGACTTTTGGTGATGCTGATTAAAAAAGCAGAGTTCATCAAGAGCAGCAAAGGGTTGGAGGATGCTCCTCCTGAATCACTTCCGGAATACGCCTTTATTGGGCGGTCTAATGTTGGCAAGTCTTCTTTGATCAACATGCTCACTGAGCAAAAAAACCTGGCCAAGACATCAGCTAGCCCGGGTAAAACACAATTGATCAATCACTTTGAAATCAATGAATCCTGGAACCTGGTTGATTTACCGGGATATGGTTATGCGAAAGTTTCCAAAAAGATGAGAAACGATTTCAAGCGCATGATCTATAGCTATCTTGAAAAACGAAAATCACTCATCGCAACTTTTGTCCTGTTAGATGCCCGCCACGAACCGATGAAGGCCGATTTAGACTTCATGCAATGGCTCGGAATAAAGCAAATACCGTTTGTGATGGTTTTTACAAAGATCGATAAGATTGACAGCAGTGCATTGCGTAAAAACCTCAACGCTTACCGCAACAAAATGCTGGAAACGTGGGAGTTTTTACCTGACAGCTTTACCACCTCAGCCGTGAGTGAACACGGCCGAGATGAGATTTTGAATTACATTGACCACATCAATACTGATTTGGCAAAAGGTTAATTTTCACTCGGTTTAATAATCTCCATTTTCATACCCCAGTCCTGTGCGAACTGTCGGAGTTCATCAGCATGATTATTCTCACCTGTTGCGCGAGCAAACGCATCGCTCATTGTCAAAATTGACTGGTAAACGAAGAGCTTCATATCATCCACCGTCATGTCTTTGGTCCACAAGTCAACACGCATGGTGTTTTGCTCATTTGAATCCCACATCGAAAGCATTGTAGCATCGCAGTTTCCTTTTTCTCCTGTGTCTTCTGCTTCCCATGTTATGTTTTCAGGAACATTATTTTCATCTAATTCTATGTTGAACTTGATCTCACTTTTCTTACCCATTACTTCTTCGGTTTATATTTAGATTTCTGTAATATCATTTGATAATTTTCGAGCTTCATGAACTCTTTCAAAGTCATATCAGGATGTTCGTCAATAAACGCTCTCGCTATTTGCCATCCTACCCAATATCCAACTCTGCCGGGAGACTCACGTGGCATTCCGGGTGTGAACGGTCCTTCAGAAAGGTAGGTTCTGACCGCTTCCTTTTCATTGCTGTAAAGCACATTTTGATCCATCATTTTGCCCCAAATCGAGAACTCACTGTTCTCACACCATTCTATTTGCTTTTTGGTATAGCCGATTTTCAAGTAATCTGGTGACTTTGGAAAAACAGCATCCATTACAACAAGTCCTTTTCCATACTCGATCATTTTTGAGAGAATATTCTTTTGTTTTTGAGGATCGCCAAACTCACTTAAAACCCAGCCTCGCAGAGCATCATAAGGCAAATATTCAGCATTCATCCTTTCAACACGATATCTAGGTAATGGAACCTTTTCATAGATTTCATGGTCAGATCCGAGATACATATCCAAACCAACTCCAAGTGTAGAATCAGTAACAGCAGCGTTGTAGCTAAACCCACCCACAAAAGAAACGACATTAGGAATGTATTTCTCAGGAAAATGATGGTGGTAATAAGCGTAGGCTTTTGATATTTTTTTTTGATAAGGGTCTACTGAAGGAAATTTATCCTGAATAGCTTTATTGAGTTTTTGAATGTATTCATCGTGAAGATAGTCATCTACCGGAAATGCAATTGCCGGATCTGTTGGATGACCTAGTCCAAGAATATTAACTAGATAACGCGTATAAAACTCCCCGTATTCAGCACTTAGAGAATCATTGACCGAGTCAATATTACGGCCTTTCATCGAGAAGAAGTCCTGATCGAGACGCTTCCACTCTATCGGTTCTGACTGTTGCTCAAGTTTAACATCCCAACGATTATCGTTACAGGCTGTTAAAATCAATACCAAAAATATACCTTTGACAACGTGTTTTAAACACAGACGGGAAGCAAATTTCCTGTTCATAAATTGAATTTAATTACGCAAAATTATGAAACCAATCAACGTAGTAAAGCACTCTGCTGCGATTGCCTTTGTTTTGTTTTCCTCAGTATTTGCAATCTCGCAGGATAACGAAGATGTAAAAACCGCAAGACTTGGCCTCAACCTGTCACCTAACCTGGGTTGGATTTCACCAGATAACGATGGTTATTCTGGAGAAGGCGTAAAGTTGGGTTTACAATACGGATTATCAATGGACTTTGTGCTTTTTAACAACCCTAATTATTATTTAGCAACTGGTGTCAAACTCAGTCATATTGGCGGAAAGTTGAGTCACCCTGATAGACCAAATTACCTTGGTGAGGATAATGATCGAGCAAGAGGTGTATCAGAAGCAAATTACAGTTTGCGTTATGTTGACGTTCCATTCGCAATTAAATTAAAGACTAATGAAATTGGCTTCGCTTACTATTACGGACTTTTCGGTTTAGAAGGTGGAGTAAACATCAAGGCTGAGGCCGATTACGATTACACCGATCAAAAAGGCAGCAGCGCTGAACTCAAAGATGTTGATGTCAAAGATGATGTAAGTCTCTTTAGAGCTGATTTAGTTTTTGGTGGTGGTATGGAACGTACGCTGAGTGGCAACACCAGAATCGTTCTTGGAATTCACTACCACAATGGCTTCACCAATATTGTAAACGGTAGATCTTATGATTTAGAGTCTAATGGTAGCTTCTCAAAAGATCAGGAATTGAAAAACCGCCAGCATTTTGTAAAACTCAACATTGGAATTACATTTTAAGTGATGCAAGCAAAAAAGGTCATTGATCATATTCAATCCTGGTTACTAAATTATGTTGATCAGGCCGGAGCAAAAGGATTTGTTGTTGGAGTTTCAGGTGGTATCGACTCAGCTGTTGTGAGCTCACTTTGTTCCCGTACCGGAAAGGATGTGATTTTAATGGAAATGCCTATTCACCAGGCTCACGACCAGGTTTCGAGAGGAAAAAAACATATCGAGTGGCTCGAAAAAAAGCACGACAATGTTTCGTCAATTGATATGGATCTGACTCCTTCTTATGATAAGTTTGTGAGAGCGCTTGAAAAGAATCAGGACATCAATTCACATACAGATTTAAAATTCCACACACTTTCAAATGTTCGCAGCAGGATGCGAATGGTTTCTCTTTACGCTGTGGCGCAACTGAACTCGCTCCTCGTTTGTGGAACTGGTAACAAAGTTGAAGATTTTGGCGTAGGCTTTTTCACTAAATACGGTGATGGTGGAGTCGATCTATCTCCCATTGCCGATTTGATGAAATCTGAAGTTTACGAATTAGGAAAAGCTCTCGGTGTCAACAAAGACATCCTCACAGCACGCCCAACAGATGGCTTATGGGATGACGGAAGAACTGATGAGGACCAAATTGGTGCCACTTATGATGAACTCGAGTGGGCGATGAAGGTTCAACAAAAGCACGGAGACAATCCACCCGAAAATGTCTTTGAAAACAGTCGTCAGGAAAACATCTGGAAAATTTACCTGGAACGACACAAAGCTAATACTCACAAAATGAAACCAATCCCAGTTTGTGAGATTCCCAAAGAGCTGATGAAGTAACCCTTATTGGTGATACCATGTATTTGGACCTGCAATTAAAGCATCCAAATCCCCTTCGCCTTTTTCTTCAATAGCCAACTCAACCTGATTGCTCAATTGATCTTCATAAGTTGGTCGGTTTTCGCTGTAAATCACACCAAAAACTCTAGGCAAATCTGCAGATTTATCATTGTCAAAAAACTGTGACAGAATATAAGCTACCGTTCTATCTGACGGATCGTGAACCAAACAATCATCAACTGAGTATTCATCACTGGTCAGATCCACAACTTTAGGTTTCAATCCATCCAGCACAATTCCTTTCTTATCCTTGTGGAAAGTCATCGGTTTTCCGGCTTCAATGAAAAGTGTATTTTCATCTTTCAAGCCCCTATCAGTGTAAGCGTTGAAAGCTCCGTCATTAAAGACAGGGCAATTTTGATAGATCTCTACAAAAGACGCCCCCTTGTGTTCATCTGCCTGGAGAAAAATATCTTTCATGTGTCTCGGTTCGCGATCGACAGTTCGTGCGATAAAACCGGCATCAGCACCAAGAGCTAGAGAAATAGGATTAAACGGATGATCGATAACTCCCATCGGGCTCGATTTAGTGTGGCTTCCTTCAGGGGTAGTTGGAGAATACTGTCCTTTCGTCAAGCCATAAATTTCGTTGTTGAACAACAAGATATTTGTATCAATATTTCTGCGCAACAGGTGAATCAAATGATTTCCCCCAATCGAAAGACTGTCTCCATCTCCCGTAATAATCCAAACGCTCAAATCAGGTCGAGCAGTTTTTAATCCGCTTGCAATAGCCGTTGCTCTACCGTGAATACTGTGCATTCCATAAGTATCCATGTAATACGGGAAGCGAGACGAACATCCAATTCCCGAAATAAAAACTATTTCCTCTTTGGGCTTTCCGGTTTGAGCAACTGCGCTCTGAACCTGCTTCAAAATCGCATAATCGCCACAGCCGGGACACCAACGGATTTCCTGATCACTCGCAAAATCTTTCGCCTTGTATTTCTTTTCCTTCACTTCACTCATCACGCATAATTTTCTTTGACTGATTCTACAATTTCCGCTGATGTAAATGGAATACCTTTGATCTTATTCAGTGGAATACATCGCTTGTTGTATTTCGATTGTATAATATGAATAAGCTGACCATCATTCATTTCCGGCACAAGTACCTTATCAAATTTGGTCAAAACCTCACCCAGATTTCGCGGCATAGGATTCAAATAGCGTAAATGTGCGTGTCCCACATCATAATCATCTTTCAGAAGATCTTCAACAGCCGTTTTCACAGCTCCGTAAGTTGATCCCCAGCTCAGTATGAGAACTTTTCCACTGTCAGATCCATTGTCGATTTCCTGTTCCGGAATGTAATCGGCAATCTTATCGATTTTCTCGGCTCTCAACTTCACCATTTTTTCATGGTTATCAGGATCGTAACTCACATTTCCGGTAAGTTCTTCTTTTTCCAGTCCGCCTATTCGATGTTCTAATCCTTCAGTTCCGGGAATAGCCCATTTCCTAACGAGTTTTTCATCGCGGGCATATGGCATGTATTCTTCTTCAGTTTTTTCAGCATATAGAGGCTTGATCGGTTTTAGAGAAGAAGCTTCAGGGAATTTCCACGGTGAAGCACCATTCGCGATGTAACCGTCACTCAACAGCATAACCGGAGTCATGTGTTCTACAGAAATACGCACCGCTTCGTAAGTCGCTTCAAAAGCTTCCTCAGGGCTACGAGCAGCAACAACCGGAATTGGAGCTTCTCCATTTCTACCGTAAACAGCCTGGAGCAAATCTGCCTGTTCTGTTTTCGTTGGGAGTCCTGTACTGGGTCCTCCTCGCTGAACATTCACCACAACAAGTGGTAATTCCAACATAATTGCTAAACCAATAGCTTCGGTTTTCAGTGCTATTCCGGGACCTGATGATGCCGTTACACCTAGCGCTCCACCAAACGAAGCTCCAATAGCAGACGTAACCGCTGCAATTTCGTCCTCAGCCTGGAAGGTTCTGACCGAAAAGTTTTTGTGTTTAGCCAGTTCATGTAATATATCACTTGCCGGAGTGATTGGATACGATCCGTAAAACATTTCGAGTCCGGCTTTTTTGGCTGCCGCTATCAAACCAATTGCAACACCCTGATTTCCCATGACGCTGCGGTAAGTTCCCGGCTCCAATGAAGCGGGTTCAACCTGATATCGAGAGGTAAACGCTTCACTTGTTTCACCAAAGTTGTAACCTGCTTTGAGCACTGAAACGTTGGCATCAATAACATCGGGAAGTTTGGAGAACTTTTCTTTGATGTAATTTTCAGTGGACTCTAATGAGCGGTTGAACATCCAAAAAAGAAAGCCGAGGACAAACATATTTTTGGTTCTGAGCTTTTCCTTTTTTGTAAGAGGCGAATCTTCCAAAGCCGCCATCGTGAGCTCGGTGATGTCCACATCATAAACCATAACATCTTCAAGCCTCTCACTCTCTAGTGGATTTTCATCTTCGCAGTTAGCTAGTTTGAGGTTTTTACTGTCAAACCCGGCAGTATTGGCAATGAGGATTCCGCCCTTCTTGAGCTTATGCATATTGGCTTTGAGAGCCGCTGCATTCATTGCTACAAGGACATCAGCAGCATCGCCCGGAGTGAAAATCCTGGAGCTACCAAACTTCACCTGGAAGCCTGACACTCCATTTACTGTACCTTGCGGAGCACGAATCTCAGCAGGGAAGTTGGGGAATGTACTTATATCGTTTCCAAAGAGAGCATGAGTAGAGGTAAATTGATTTCCTGTAAGTTGCATTCCATCACCGGAGTCTCCGGCAAAAAGAACGGTAATCTGCTCTCTTTTTTCTTTTAC
Source organism: Salibacter halophilus (assembly GCF_008806325.1). GTDB lineage: Bacteria > Bacteroidota > Bacteroidia > Flavobacteriales_G > Salibacteraceae > Salibacter > Salibacter halophilus. Next base: position 93,035 of record NZ_WACR01000010.1, on the reverse strand, counting down.
TTCAGCCATAAATATTCAACTGTTTGCGACAAAATTAGTCATGCCGGCAATCAGAAAACATGAGGTTTAGCAGGACAAGAACTAACTTTCATTGAGTGCGAAATTAACCGCCTCAACACCCTTAATTTCAGGAACCTGACGCATGATCGTATCTTTAACGCCCTCAGTAAATGTCATCCTGTTCATTGAACAGTTTGTGCAGGTACCTTTGAGCTCAACCTTAGCGATCATGTCATCAGTGATCTCTGCCAAAAAGAGATCGCCACCATCTTCTTTGAGAAATGGGCGAATTTGCTCCATGGCCTTTATCGTTCTTTCGTATATCTCTTCTTTGTTTGCCATAGTCCTATACTTTAGACATCTTCTTCTCCTGAAGCGTGCGTACAACCTCTTCAGTAAATTTCATCAGCTCTCGTGCCTGGATTGTATCGCCCTGTAAAACAGCCGGCCTACCAGCGTCACTCGCCTCACGTATGCTCTGTACCAACGGGATCTGACCTAAAAGGTTTACGTTCAAATCCTCAGCTAAATTCTTGGCTCCATCTTTACCGAAAATGTGGTAACGCTTATCTGGCGCATCTTCCGGAACGAAGTAGCTCATGTTTTCTACGATTCCCAACACCGGCACATTGATGTTTTCGAGTTGAAACATCGATACACCTTTCTTGGCATCACTCAAAGCTACCGCCTGAGGTGTACTCACAACAATTGCTCCGGTCAGTGGAGCTTCATTGACAAGCGTCAAATGAACATCACCTGTTCCCGGAGGAAGATCGATCAACATGTAATCCAAATCGCCCCAGTGAACATCCTGGAACATTTGCTGAAGTGCTTTTGTAGCCATGGGACCACGCCAAACAACTGCCTGCTCAGGATCAGCAAAAAAGCCTATCGAGATCATTTTTACACCCCACGGACTTTCAACCGGAGTCATCATCCTGCGACCATCAACTTCCACCACGCCCGGTTTGTCGTGAACAACATCAAACATCATGGGCATTGACGGACCGTAAATATCGGCATCGATCAATCCCACTTTGTAACCTTTTTTCACTAATCCGGCTGCGAGGTTTGCCGTAACGGTTGATTTACCAACGCCTCCTTTCCCTGAAGCTACTGCAACAACATGTTTGACTTTAGACATGTGTTTGCGTTGTTCAGGTTCGCGATCATTTGGTTTTTCGCTCAACGGTTTTACCTCGATGTGTGCATCGATATCTTCAGAAACGTGCTGCTTCAAATAATGCTCACAGGCATCAACAATTCGCTTTCTATTATGCATAGCCGGATTGTTCACCCGGAGTACAAACGCCACATTGTTTCCTTCAATCTTTATGTCAGATACTAAATTCGCTTCAATTAAATTCTTCTTGAGATCTGGCTCTATGACATAGGAGAGCCCTTCCTTAACCTGTTCCTCTGTAATCATCTTCTTTTGCGACATTTGTTCGCAAAATTAAGGATTATTCGACAGTTATTTAGACTGATTTTAAAGAAGTTCTATTTAGGAAACTTTTCCAAGCACAACCATTTGCTCGAGAGTAGGCTTTTCAACTCCGCCTTCTTTTTCAAGAGTAATAGCAAATGCATCTGCTTTAGCTGTTGCTAGCATCTCCTGGATAGTTCCGGCATCTTCACTTTCGATCATCCCTTTGCTGATTGGTTGATCTCCATCAAGCGCCCAAAGTTGATATTGCTTTCCTTCTGGAGGAGTTGGCAGTCCTGATACATTTATGAATACCGACTCAGCATCTTTGTTCCAGTGTATTTCAGCATAGCTGGAGTTGAATTTTTCAGTCCCTTTAAGTGGAATTCTTTTATAGTCAGATCCGGTTAAAGCATTCAATCGTCTGTCAACCTTTGCTAATTGATTCTCACGTTTCTCGAGTTTTTCAAGCGCTCCTTCGAGCTTTAACGATTGTTCCTCAACCTGATCAGCGAGTTTTTCGCTCTCGTTAAATTGCCAGTATGAGAGACCTAGACCCAGAATGAACAAAAAGGATGCTGCAACAGACCAGTAAACAAGGCTTTTATTCCGGTTCTGACCACGACCTGCATCGAGTCTTTCTTCCTGCGTTTTATCAATGGCTTTTTCCTTTACGGCTTCCATTACCGGTAGTTGTTCCGTTTCACGAACCTGAGCGAGAATTTTCGCTTTGAGATCTGACGGTGCTTTTTGGGCATGAGCTTTTGCGTACTCATCGAGGTTTTGCTGAACGCTTTCGAGCTCTTCCTTCAGTTCGGGATAGATAGAGGTAAGACACTGAACCTCCTGCCTCTCCTGATCACTAACCTGACCGAGAGCGTAAGCTTCAAGTATTCCTGATTCTATGTATTCTTTTACATTCACCCTACTGAAAATATATTTTTTAAATCTTTTAGTGCGTTTCGCATTCTTGTTTTCACGGTTCCAAGCGGCAATTCCATTTTCTTTGAAATCTCAGCTTGTGTGTAACCCCCAAAATAAGCCATTTCGATTAGCTCTCGCTTTTCCTGATCGAGAGAATCTACTATTTCTCTCAACCCAACATGGTCGATGTTTGGATTTGTAGAATGCTGTCGATCAATAAAATTTACGCTTGAATCGAGGTTTTGGATTTCTCCCTTTCGCTGTTTTGATCGAAGTTCATCGATAGCACGGTTTCTCGTTATGTTAAGACACCATGTAAACAGTTTTCCTTTTTCTTTACTGTAACGCTTTCCGTTTTTCCAGATTTTCACAAAAGCTTCCTGAATAATATCTGAAGCCAGGTCATCATCGCGCACAATCCTCAACACAACTCCGTAGAGTGCATCGGCATAATGATCATACAGCAATTCAATTGCATGTTCATTGCCTTCAGCTAAAAACTGGGCAATTCGCTTTTCTATGCTATTTAGTTCTTCCCGACTCAATTGCCCAAATCTACATAAAAATAATCACCGCTTTTTCAGATTTTTTTGGGTTGCGAAATCCAAACTCAAAAACTGAACGTAGGTATGCCGAATCAAAATTTTTAAACCGATAATTATGAATTACGCAAAATTATTTTCTCTGGCAGTTTTAGCACTTGCACTCGGAAACTGCGACAAAGATGACGATGATGACAACATGCCAACTCCTCAACCAAAGGAAACGGCTTCAATGACTGTCAATGATCAAACAACTTCACAAAACATGGTTGAAGTTGAGTTAGCAGATGTACCAGCCGATGGGTGGATTGTGATCCACAAAGATGATAACGGGAGCCCGGTTGTTCCTGACATCGTTTCAGAACCAAAATTCATCCAGGAAGGTGAAAACATGAAAGTAAAAGTTGCTTTCAACGATGAAACAACTCTTATGGATGGCGAAAAAGTATGGGTTATGCTTCACGAAGATACAGGCATGCCTCAACAGTATGAATTTGACGGGCAAAGTGGTGAAGATGCTCCATTTACAAAGAACGGGGATCCTGTGATGAGTCAAATCACCATTGAATCGGCTAGTATTATGGTATCAAACCAGGCGGCAACAAATAACATGGTGACAATTGACCGTGTGGTAGCAGCTCAGGACGGCTGGTTAGTAGTACACAACGATGACGGAACCGGAAATATCGTACTTCCCGATATCATTGGTAAAACAATGGTTGAAAAGGGTGTAAACACTGATGTACAAATTCAGTTAGACCAAAATGTAATGCTTCAAAGTGGGCAAAAACTTTTCCCGATGCTCCACTTAGACAACGGCCAAATTGGCGTTTACGAATTTGACGGATCAGGAGAGTTTGATGGTCCGGAGATCTTCGGAAATGAAGCGTTTCCGAACAACGTAATCTTCACTTCATTTGAAGTAATGTAATTCCCTAAGCTGCAAACTAAGCCACAACGGGAAGGGCCGACTACTCGCGAGAGTGTCGGCTTTTTTTTATTCCATGCTCAGCTCTTTCATCGGGTCCCAGAACAGTTTTTCAAACTCAATCACTTTATCATCCTCAACTCGCACACCTTCTTTCTCGAGTTTTTGTTCCATTTCCAATAAATCAGGAAAGTGGTGTTTTCCGGTCAGAACGCCATTCCTGTTCACTACCCGGTGAGCCGGAACCTCTACACTTGCCGAATGTGAAGCATTCATCGCGTAGCCTACCATTCGCGAACTGCGCGGAGCTCCAAGGTATTTAGCAATCGCTCCGTAAGATGTTACTCTGCCTCGCGGAATTTCACGAACTGTCAACCAAACAGATTCAAAAAAGTCGCTATGTTTTTTTACATCACTCACTCTTCAAGCTGAAAGATAATGTACTTGATCTTAAATCCTTTCTCGCTGAAAATACCTTCATAATGCGTTTTGATACTCAAAATTTCCTGCACACTCTCATCGAAATTCTCCATACCTTTTCCATAAAGGTCATTCGTTTCAAAAAGTAGCTTGAATCCGTGTTCTTTTATTTGCTCAAGCGTGTATTCGTACAGTGGAGTATTGTCTGTCTTGAGGTGAACGAGTCCGCCCTTTTTCAAAAACCTCTTGTAGCGATCAGTAAACATTTTTCCTGTCAACCGTTTTCTTTCTCTGCGCTCCTTGAGTTGCGGATCGGGAAAAGTGATCCATATTTCATCGACTTCACCTTTTTCAAAAAACAAATCGATGAAATCGATTCGGGTTCTGAGGAAAGCTACGTTTTTCAAATTTTCATCGAGCGCTGTTTTAGCTCCTCTCCAAATGCGGGCTCCTTTAATATCGACACCCAGAAAATTTTTATCAGGGAATTTTCGGCCCAAACCAACCGAGTACTCACCTTTTCCACAACCCAATTCCAACACGAGTGGATTTTTATTTTCATAAACTTCCTCGTGCCACTTACCTTTCAAATAGTGGCTTTTAAAGTTTCGTTCACCTTCATTTTTGATTTCGTGCAGAGCAGGCTCAATGGTATTGGGGAATTCCTTCATTTGCGCAAAGCGGGCTAACTTCTTTTTTCCGGGCATAACTTTCAATTAATGCCGCAAAAATAGCAGACTCATTTTGATTGGGTTCGCTATTTTTGACAAGTGGCAAAAGAACCGCACATATTAGTCGCCCCGTTGAATTGGGGCTTAGGACACGCCACGCGGTGCATCCCTATCATTCGAGCTCTGACCAAAAAAAATGTAAGAGTTTCCATCGCTGCTGAAGAACATCCAAAAGCTCTGCTGGAAAAGGAATTTCCCGATTTGGAGTTTTTCGATCTTCCGGGTTATCAAATCACTTATCCATCGGGTGGCAACATGGCGATTCACATGGTCAAGTTGATGCCTAAAATTTTAAAAGGAATCAGTGAAGAACGCAAAGCGCTTGAAAAACTTATCAGGGATAAAAACATCGATGGCGTGATCAGTGACAATCGTTTTGGCCTGCACACCAATCTCGTTCCCACGGTTTTCATCACGCACCAGGTTATGATCAAAAGCGCCTTTGCCGAATCAATTATTCAAAAGCTCAACAGGCGATTCATAAGCAAGTTTGACACGTGCTGGATTCCGGATTACGAAGGTGAACCCAACTTATCTGGCGATTTGAGTCACCGCTATGAAAAACCAAAAGGAGCCAGTTTTATTGGTCCGCTCACGCGTTTTTCACAGTCAGAACCACAAGAACCCGACATAGAGGTGCTAGCCATCATTTCTGGCCCTGAGCCACAGCGGACTCTTTTTCAGCACATTGTACAAACCGAGCTGGAGATTTCGAATTTGAAGTCAGTGATGGTCATTGGCAAAGCGGAGCAACCGCAACATTTAAAGCTGGAAAACATTGAAGTCCGCTCGCACGCTACAGCCACAGAACTCGAGGACCTCATCAACCGATCGAAGTATCTTGTAACGCGATCGGGCTATTCCACTTTGATGGATTTAGCAGCTATGGGGCGGTCAGCGATTATGATCCCAACTCCCGGACAAACAGAGCAGGAATATCTCGCACAATATCACATGGATCGCAAGCACTATTTCGCCATCGATCAGGATCGGTTCGATTTGGAAGAAGCCATAAAATTCTCAACTGATTTCAAAGGTGTTTACCTTCCTCCAACGCCTGAAAAGATGGGGGAGGCTATTGAGGAGTTTTTGGCTAAGGTATAAACTGCTTTTTCAACCAGTTTAAATTCAGTTCTGTCTTAACTTCCAACTCTTCACACTTCCTGTGCATCTTCGATTGAAAATCTGAAAAGTTTTTGTCATCATGGAAAGGGCTGTGATTTGCAGCTTTTGAGAGTTTCTCAATTTCGCTGACGATTTGCTTTGTTTGATCAGAGAAAAAGTAATTATTCACCTTTCCCCAAATAAAATCGATGGCCTGTTCATTAGGATGCACCATATCTTTAGCGAAAAACCGATAATCGCGTAATTCATCAATCACCCATTCGTAAGAAGGGAAATAATGAACTTGCTCAAAACTTTCTTCAGCCAAACAGCAAACATCAAGTAGCCTTCCTTTTGAGCGATTATTCTCTACAAATCCATCCTTCAAATGCCTTACCGGGCTCACTGTCAACACTACCTGGACTTCAGGATTTAGAGCCTGTAATTTCTTCAGGCAAGCATCCAATGCATGTTGAATTTCTAGCGTTTCCAATAATCGTTTGGTGAAAATATTTTGTTGTTGTTTGTGACAATTAGCAACGACTTCACCTGTTTCATCGAGTTCGTAAACCCAGGCCGTTCCAAATGTGATGAAAATTGTGTGTGCTTCTTTTAATCGTTCTTTCAGTTGAGCTTGCTTTGTTTCGAGTAGTTTTTTCAATTCACGATCAGAGCCGGCCGAAACTCTGGAGTGCGCATCATAACTGAACCAACGGTTGGCGGACTGGAGAAAATGGCTCTGACCAAAACTTTCATTCTCAATTGCTTTATTGATGTGATCGAGAATCGTTACAGGGTTAAAAATTACGCCAAACGGATTTTCTAAAATATCAAAACCTGCATTTCGCATCTTAGCTCCAATATTTTCACTGAAGCAAGATCCCAAATGCAACACTTTATCGTGATGCGTAATAGGGTCGAGGTTTAGTTTTGGGTGAAATTCGGTTCTGAACGAAGCGCTCATAATCATCATTTTCTTTACGCAAAGCTCGATTTTTTTAAAAAAGTAACGGTAGTTAGCCGTTTGCCTTTTACATTTGCGCTAAACTTTTTCAAAAAAATCAAATCAAATGGCTGAAAAACAGACCATCACGGTAGCTCACGGAGACGGAATAGGCCCAGAAATAATGGATGCCACGCTCAAAATTCTTGAAGCGGCAGGTGCGCAATTGAATTACGACAAAATTGCAATTGGGCAGGATGTATATCTCAAAGGAGTTACTTCAGGTATTGAAGAAGGTGCCTGGGATAGCTTGCGTAAAAACAAGATCTTTCTTAAAGCTCCTATCACCACTCCGCAGGGTGGCGGATTTAAAAGTTTGAACGTTACTGTTCGCAAATCGCTTGGTCTTTTTGCTAACGTTCGTCCATGTAAAGCTTTTACTCCTTTTGTGAGTTCAAACTTCCCTAACATGGATCTGGTAATCGTTCGCGAAAACGAAGAAGATCTTTACGCTGGTATCGAACACCAACAGACTGAAGAGGTTGTTCAAACACTCAAGTTGGTTTCTCGCCCTGGTATTGAAAGCATCGTGCGTTATGCATTTGAATATGCTCGTGTAAACAACCGCAAAAAGGTGACTTGCATGACTAAAGACAACATCATGAAACACACTGATGGCTTGTTCCACAGCGTTTTTGATGAAGTCTCAAAAGAATACCCGAACATCGAAGCTGATCACATGATCATCGATATCGGATCGGCTAAATTAGCTGATAACCCTGAAGATTTTGATGTTGTGGTTACACTCAACCTTTATGGTGATATCGTTTCTGACATCGCTGCAGAGGTTGCAGGATCTGTTGGACTTGGCGGTTCTGCAAACATCGGTACTGATGTTGCTATGTTTGAAGCAATCCACGGATCTGCTCCTGACATTGCAGGAAAAAATATTGCAAATCCATCAGGATTGCTCAACGGTGCCATCATGATGCTCGTTCACATCGGTCAAACTGATGTTGCCGAGAAGATCGAAAATGCATGGCTCAAAACACTTGAAGACGGCATTCACACCGGTGATGTATATCAGGAAGATATTTCTGTGAAAAAAGTGGGAACTCAGGAATTTGCTGATGCAATTATCGAACGTCTTGGTCAGACCCCAACAAAGTTCGAGATCAAGAAATACGACACTGATGCTGACCCGATGAAGGTTGAGCGCAGACCAACTAAAAACTATCGCAAGAAAGAACTCAAAGGTGTTGATGTATTTATCGACTGGATTGAGAACGATAGAGATCCTGATGTAATTGGAAAAGGTCTTGAAGATTGCCAGGGAGATACTCTAAAGCTCAAGATGATCACCAACCGCGGTGTAAAAGTTTATCCTGGTGGTTTACCGGAAACTTTCAAAACAGATCACTGGCGCTGTCGATTTGTAGCACAGGATGAGAACAAAGAACTCACTCACGCTGATATCACTCAACTATTAGACAACATCTCTAAAGCTGGTTTTGATTTTATCAAGACTGAACATCTTTACACTTTTGATGGTGATAGAGGTTACTCTCTAGGTCAGGGTGAATAAGATAAATCTTATCGATCATAAAAAATCCGCTTCGTTTGAAGCGGATTTTTTTATGCGATCTATTGAGGTTTAACTTTTTTAAGTGTGAAAGAGAATGTAGAGCCTTCTCCCTCCTGAGAGCGGACATTGATTGTTTGCCCGTGAGATTCGATGATGTGTTTCACAATTGCAAGGCCGAGGCCAGAACCTCCCTGGTGGCGAGATCTTGATTTGTCAACCCTGTAAAAGCGCTCGAATAATCTTGGAAGATGATCGGGAGCAATTCCTAAACCATTGTCTTCAACCTCAACGAGGATATTTTCATCCATATCGTAAAACTTGATGCGCGTTTCGCCATCCTCTTCCCGGCCGTACTTTATGGAATTCATAATTAGGTTGGTCAGAACCTGAGAAATTTTACTCCTGTCAGCTTCCACCCAAACAGGCATTTTGGGATCTCTAACAGTGAGCTTCACATTACTTTCTTTAGCTCTGAACTCGAGTTCTTTCACCAAATCATCCGTCAATTTTATCAAATCGAATTTTGTGAATTCCATCCTTCTCTCACCCGATTCTAACTTGGTGATTTCATCGAGCTCATTGATAAGATTCGTTAGCCTTTCCAGGTTGCGATCAGCTCGTTCAAGATAATCCCGATTGATTTTTGGGTCTTCCAACCCGCCTTCTAATAAGGTAAGTAAATACCCCTGGATACTGAAAATAGGAGTTTTGAGTTCGTGAGATAGGTTTCCTATAAACTCTTTCCGAAACTGTTCCTGCTTTCTAAGCTGCTCAATTTCTTCTTTATTACTCCTCGCCCATTCTTCAACCTCAGTGTTCACCTGGCCCAACACATCTTTACTCAAATCGAGATCTTCCATATTTCCCGATTGAGTTTTAAACCGGTGGATCGTTTTGTAGATGAGCTTAATTCTGCGGTGAATAAACTTTTCAATTCCTGTATTAACTGAAACCCAGGCAACAGCAAAGATCAGAATTATAGTAATCCCGTAAATGAGCCATGGCTCCCAGGAATCTGTAAAAAGCAAAAAAGCCGGCAACATCAGCACACCGGCAATAACAGCAACATAAAGCGCTGTAATGAACGCTATTTCGCGAGGCGTTCTATTCTTCATTAAACTTCAAATTTATAGCCTACTCCTTTAATTGTTTTAATGTACTTATCACCAATTTTCTCTCTCAACTTACGAATATGTACATCAATTGTACGATCTCCAACTACGACATCTTCACCCCAAACAGATGATAAAATAGTATCGCGATTGAAAACTTTACCCGGAGTAGAGATCAACAGAGACAGCAATTCAAACTCTTTTTTAGGAAGGTTTAACTCTTTACCAGATTTCGTTACAATATAACGATCTCTATCGATAACAAGATCGCCAACCACGTTTCCTTTTGGTTTATCATCAGAGGTTGTCCCTCTTCTCAACATCGCTTTTATTCTACTGGTCAGAACACGGGGTTTAACAGGCTTGATAATGTAATCATCAGCTCCTGCATCAAAACCTGCAATTTGGGAGTAATCTTCTCCACGAGCAGTTAAGAAAGTTACGAAGGTGTCTTTCAGTGAATCTATCTTACGCATCTCGGCACATGTTTCAATGCCATCCATTTCAGGCATCATAACATCAAGAATAATAAGGTCTGGATGTGTCTTTTTTGCGATAGCGATCGCATCGCGTCCGTTATCAGCTGTTTCAACTTCAAATCCTTCTTTTTTGAGGTTGTAACTGATGAACTCCAGGATGTCCTGTTCATCGTCAACGATTAAAATCTTTTTATTGTCCTGACTCATAGTGATTTAATGTAATTAATTAATCCTGGCGACAAAATTATTTCAAATGTACCCTTTTATATTAAACACGTATTAACATAGCTTTAATTTGAAGGTAACACAGCTTCAACACCTTTGCAATCAACAAAAAGCGGGTTTGGATCTGACCAAAAATTGCGCTAGTTAACATTAAGGAAACACTTCTTTAAATGTAAGATAAAAGCACATTAAAGTTCAAATAAAAAGACAAGCCTTCTTTTGCTCGCAAATCATAAAACAAAAAAATCTGTCACAGATGAAGAATTTAAAATTACTTTCAATGCTCGCTTTCGCTGCGGCTTTCACTTTCACATCATGCAGCGATGACGATGATGACGATCCAACACCAACACCTTCTACTGGTAACAGGGTGATTGAAGAAAACATCACTTCTAACACAACCTGGAGAACAGGAAATGTTTACGAATTAGGAAGCAGAATTTCTGTAACGAATGGTGCAACACTTACTATTGAGCCTGGTGTTATCGTTAAAGGACAAGCTGGTAGCGGTGCTAATGCAACTGCTCTAGTTATTGCAAGAGATGCTGAAATCATTGCAAACGGCACTCCTGAACAACCAATCATTTTCACTTCAGTAGCTGATGAAATTGAGCCGGGTATGATCATGAGCCCTAACCTTGATCCTAATCTTAATGGTCTTTGGGGTGGATTAATTGTACTTGGAAATGCTCCAATTTCAGCTGATGCTCAAGCTGTACAAATTGAAGGTATTCCACCATCTGACCAAAACGGCCTTTACGGTGGTAGTGATGCTAATGACAGCTCTGGAGAGTTGAGCTACATCTCTATTCGTCACGGTGGTTCTAACATCGGTGAAGGAAACGAAATCAACGGTCTTACTCTTGGTGGAGTAGGTAAAGGAACTCAAATTTCTAACATCGAAGTTGTTGCTAACCAGGATGACGGTGTTGAATGGTTCGGTGGAACTGTTGACGTAACAAATGTTATAGTTTGGAACGCTGGTGATGACGCTATCGATACTGACCAGGCATGGGCAGGAAGCCTTAGCAACTTTGTAGTTGTAGCTGGTGAAGATACTGATCACGCAATGGAAATTGATGGTCCTGAAGGAACTCTTCTTGATGGTCACACAGTTAGCAACGGTACTATTAAAGGTGCTGAAAATACTGAGCTAGGTGATTTCAGAGATGGTGCAAGAGGTTCTTTCCAAAACATCTATTTCTACAACTTCCCAAATCCTGCTGACGATGGTAGAGGTGATCTTTCTCTATCAGGTACTGGAACTCAAACAAACTTCACAACTGGTGATCTAAGTTTCTCAAACCTTGAGGCTACACTTCCTTCTGGTGCTACATTAACTGACGTATTCAAAGACGGTACTGATGCTAATGCTACTAATGTTGGATCTGGTGGAAACACTGTTGGAGCTGATGCTTCTCCATTCCAAAATTGGACTTGGACTTCATTAAGTGGTGAGTTATAAAATTGAATGATTTATATAACCAAGATTAATTAACTATAGGTAACTCGCAGGAAAATTTCCTGCGGGTTATCTTTTTTTAATGCCTTAAACAGATGAAATTCTTCACGACAGTTTTTTTAGTTTTTGTGACGGTAGGGCAATTAATTGCTCAAACAAGCGGTATAGCTGGTAAAGTCTTAGATGGCGCGACTGGTGAACCTCTCTTTACAGCTAACGTAGCTGTAAAAGGTACCACTACAGGTACAACAACAGATTTTGACGGTAAGTATGTACTCAACCTTGACCCGGGCACTTACAACATTCAGTACAGCTTTATCGGTTACGCACCTGTTACAATTACAGGTGTTGAAGTTAAAGAAGGAGAAAAGACAGTTCTCAACCCTGTTTCTCTAAAACAGAAGTCTCAACAATTAAAGACTTATACGGTAACTGCTGAATCTAACAAGAACTCTGAAACAGCTATCCTTACGATGAAGCGAAAATCAGAGAATTTACTCGATGGTATTTCATCGGCCAGTTTCAAGAAAATTGGCGACTCTGACGCTGCTTCATCAATGAAGCGTGTAACAGGAGTTTCAGTACAGGGCGGAAAATATGTTTACGTACGCGGGTTAGGTGATCGCTACACGAAAACCATGCTCAACGGACTCGATGTTCCTGGACTAGATCCAGATCGAAATACTCTTCAAATGGATATCTTCCCTACTGATGTTATCGACAATATTGTAGTCAACAAGTCTTTTGTAGCAAACTTACCTGCTGACTTTACGGGGGGTGTAGTCAACATCACGACTAAATCATTCCCAGACGAAAGAGAAGCAGGAATATCTGTAAGCGCTGGATATAACCCAAATTTTCACTTCAATTCAGACTACCTTACTTATCAGGGAAGTTCCACTGATGTTCTCGGTTTTGACAATGGTAAACGAGATATTCCAGCTGAGAAAAACATACCTCAGTTTGCTGATGTTGTGGGAAGCCCAGATAGTGAAGAAGGTCAGCGTTACCGTTCTATCATGAATTCTTTCAATCCACAGATGGCCACAATGAAACAAATGAGTTTGATTGACTTTGGAGTTGGTGGTCATTATGGTAATCAGGTTAAGAAGGAAAATGTAACCCTTGGGTATAACTTCATGCTGAATTACTCGAATAAAACTGAATTTTACGAGGACGCTGAATACGGAAGATATGGTTTGAGCGCAGATCCTGATGTATATGAAATGGAAACACGAGAGTATCAAAAAGGTAGCTTTGGTGTTAATAATGTCCTTGTGAGTGCGATGGGTGGTTTTGCAATAAAAACTGATAATGCTAAATACAAACTCAACTTGCTCCATTTACAGAATGGTGAATCTAAAGCAGGGCGTTTCATATATGAAAACTCTGATCAGGGAGCTGTTTTTGATGCTGAACAACACAACCTTGAATACAGCGAACGCTCACTATCAAATGTATTAATCAGCGGTGAACACTTTTTTGAAGAATCTGATTGGGAACTGAATTGGAAATTATCACCAACTTACTCATCTATGGATGATCCTGACATCCGATTTACTCGCTATCAAATACGAGATAATGATTATGCAATTGGTACTGAAGTTGGTTTTCCTCAAAGAATATGGAGAGATTTGGATGAGGTTAACATCAGTAGTAAAGTTGACCTCAAGAAGGACTTCACTATACTAGGTGGAAAGTCAAACCTTAAATTTGGTGGAGCATACACTTACAAAGAAAGAGACTTCACTATTCGCAACTTCAACATCAATGTTAGAAACGTACCTCTCACTGGTGACCCCGATGAATTGTTTTACGATGAGAACCTTTGGCCATACCAGGGTAACATAAATAGAGGTGTTTCTTACGACCCTATCTTTATCCCTACAAACCCCAACGATTACAACTCTAATGTAAATTACGCTGCAGCTTATGTTTCTTCAATGATCAGACCCACAACTGATTTATCAGTATCGCTTGGTTTGAGAATGGAAAACTACGTTCAGCGTTACACCGGACAAGATCAGTTAGGTACTCGTGTCCTCAATAATGAAGAGGTTCTCAACGATCTCGGGTTTTACCCATCGGTTAACGTGACTTATGCTCTTAATGACAAACAAAACATCAGAGCTTCTTACTCTCAAACAGTTGCACGTCCATCATTCAAAGAACTTTCTTATGCTGAGATCTACGATCCATTAACCGGTCGTACTTTCATCGGAGGTTTGTTCAGAGACGCTGATGATGCAAGAGGCGTAGAATACTGGGATGGTGATTTAACAAGTTCTTACATTCAAAACGTTGATTTGCGATGGGACTTCTTCCCAACTTACAGTCAAACAGTTTCTGTTGGCGCATTCTATAAATCTTTTGACGACCCTATTGAAATTGTTCAGTTTGCTACTCAAGCCGGAGCTTTCCAACCGCGAAATGTTGGAGATGGAGAGGTTTACGGTGCTGAAGTTGAGTTGAGACAAGGTTTGGGAATCATCACAGACAAACTGGAAAACTGGAAAGCTACAGCTAACGTAACACTCGTTGAATCACGCATTCGTCTTAGTTTGACAGAATATGAAAGTCGTGTAAACAATGCCAGAACCGGACAGGAAGTTGATCGATACAGAGATATGGCCGGACAAGCTCCGTACATCATCAATGCCGGTGTTTCTTATTCCGGTACTGACAGCAGTGGTATATTCAGCAACTTTGATGCTGCGTTGTTCTACAATGTTCAGGGCCCAACTCTTCAATACACGAGTATTGTTGACCGCCCAGATATTTACACAGTTCCTTTCCACAGTTTGAACCTCAACACTTCAAAGAAATTTGGAAAAGACAATCAAATGCAGGTTGGTCTTAAAGTTTCAAACATACTCAACGACTACCGCGAATCGGTATTCAAATCTTACAAAGCAGAAGATCAATACTTCACAAGACTTCGCCCTGCAACAACAATCAGCGCGAGTTTCAAGTATGAATTCTAACATATCTAAGCCCAAACAACTATAAATCAAAAAAGCCCGGAATTCCGGGCTTTTTTTATGATAACTATTTTTGGAAAAATCGCACTATTTAGCAGGCATTCCCCAGGCTTTGGTTCTGACCATTAATGCGATTTACTCTTCTTTGAAGTGCTTTTATTTTGCTGGCGAGAAGTTGCGTTGAATAAGCTTTGCGCAAATAGTCATCTACTCCGGCATTGAATGCAGCAACCTCAGAATACTGATCCTGAACTGTTGTGTAAATAACCAATATTGATTCAACATTCTCAATATGATCTCGTGCTGTCATTAGGAGATCTACTCCATCGCTTTCTTCTAAAACGAGTTCTGAAAAAATAATTTGTGGTTGTATTTTTTCACACAATGAAATCCCTTCACTGTAAGATGAAGCGTAAACCAGTTCAAAGCCTGCTACGCGAGCGGCTTCGCTAAAAGTTTTGTAGCTCTCATCGCTTGGATCTACGAGCAGTACGCGGAGAGAATTAGCCATTAGGTATATTTTGAAGGCGAAATTATAACCGCAAAAACAAGATAATTTAACTGATTGTTTATGTAACTGTTATCTATAAAAACGACTTTTAACCCTATGTTATGAGAAGTTGAGTTCAACTCCTTAACTTTTAAATAAAGCTGAATATCCATTTTATCGGGGAAGGATTATAATTTCGCATTTCAATAATGCTCATATGACATTTGATTTACTCAATATAGTTACTGCTCTTGGTGCTCTGGGGCTGTTTGTTTACGGGATGAAAACCATGAGTGAAGGCATCCAGCGCGTTGCCGGACCCTGGATTCGCCATCTCCTCTCTGATTTAACCCAAAGTACAGCTGGCGGAATTGCCAACGGTTTTCTCACAACGGTCATCGTTCAATCCTCATCTGCCACCACAGTGATGATGGTGAGTTTTGTCAATGCCGGCATCATGAAACTGAAGCAGGCTATTAATGTCATCATGGGAGCAAACATTGGAACTACTTCAACCGCTGTGCTCATTACTCTCATCGGTTTTTCTCCATTCAATGTCACGATTTGGGGTTTACCTATGCTAGCGATAGCATTCCCATTACTTTTTGCTAATAGTTCCACGATCAGATCCCTGGGCGAGTTTTTCGTTGGTTTTGGACTTTTCATTTTAGGGCTGGTTTTGATCAAAGCGAATATTCCAACGATCAATGAATTTCCTGAAATAGCTGAACTCATAGCATCTGTTCAAATCAACAGCTTTTTGCTATTCCTGATTTTTGTTACGATTGGAGCGCTGTTTACTGTTGTCATTCAGTCTTCATCCGCTTCGCTGGTTATAACCCTGACGCTTGCAGCAAATGGATTCATCGATTTTGAACAGGCTGCAGCCATGGTGTTGGGTGAAAACATCGGGACAACTGTTACAGCAAACCTCGCGGCTAACATCGGGAATGTTCATGCCAAAAGAGCTGCTCG
The DNA here is from genome assembly GCF_008806325.1 of Salibacter halophilus. Lineage (GTDB taxonomy): Bacteria > Bacteroidota > Bacteroidia > Flavobacteriales_G > Salibacteraceae > Salibacter > Salibacter halophilus. The sequence continues at coordinate 76,708 of NZ_WACR01000010.1, read as the reverse complement.
TGCTCACTCGATTTTTAATGTGTTTGGAGTTGTCTGGATGCTCCTCGCCTTTCCGTTTTTTATTGATGGAATAGCAACATTTACTAATTGGGTTATCGGTTACAGTCCGCTCGATGTCAACCCGGCTTCAGAACAATATCAATACGCTGTCAACTGGGGAGTAGCATTTTTCCACATTGCTTTCAACCTCGCCAATACGTTCATTTTCGTTTGGTTTACTGACATTGTCGTGAATCTGGTTGTTCGCTTACTTCCATCTCAGGGTAAGATCGATAAAGAATACACACTTGAATTCATCGATCGCGGACCAATGGGAACGCCAGAATTATCGCTTCTCGAAGCCAAAAAGGAAATGGCTAAATTTGGATGGTTGACAGAAAAAATGCTCAACTACTTCACTGAACTATTCAATAGCAAAGAGCGCAAAATAACAGATAAGCGAATCCGCAAACTCAAGAAATACGAAAACATCACTGATCGCATTGAGCTAGAAATTGCTGATTATTTGATGAAAGTTTCTCGCGGTGAGTTAACTTCTCAAACATCAGAGAGAGTTCGCAGCATGTTGCGCATAAGCAGTGAGCTCGAACGAATTGGCGATTTATTTTTCCAAATGACGATCACAATGGAAAAGAAAATTGAAGATCGTATTTGGTTTACCCCTGAGCAGCGTTCAAATATCCAGGAAATGCTGGAAATGCTGAGGGAAGCGTTTGAGGTAATGAACAACAATTTAAAAGACGATGTAACAGATGAAAACATTGCGCGTGCCAAAGAGATCAAACGCAAAATCATGCAGCGCAAAGAAGAGATAAGGAAAAGTCACTTCAAGAGTGTAGAACTTGGAGATTACAACATCCACAGCGGATTAGTCTACAACGATTTGTTCAATGCGTGTGAAAAGATCACAGAAAACGTCACCAATGTAACTGAAGCGATGTACAACAAAATGGCAGAGCAACAGGCTCAATCTAATTCGAGAACATAAACATCGCTCTCGGCAGCGTTACTTTCATTCAGATCCCTGTCAACCAATATAGCGCTAAACTTCACTGTATCGAGCGAAGGATTGAAGGCTGTTTCATCGATCTTTTTGATTATTTCACCTTCGAGCAATGCATCGCCATCATCTTCCTTTAATCGGCTAATTCGGTCGTTTAGACCTGGAGAGCCTTCAGGATATTCGTATTTCAACCACTCTCCATTTTCTAAATAATAAAGGTCGATCAATAGGTTGTAATAATATTTACTTGAAGAATCGTAAGGAGGTTGTGTTTCACCTTGCTCCAGTCCTATGTTACCATCGCAATCTTTGAATTCATAAACCAATTCAAATGAATCGGCTGAGATTGGCCTAAATGATTTGTACTTCATGGAAGGAACCGGATCTGAACAAGTTTCAGGTTCACAAGACCATGCTGTGTACATCAATACAATTGCGGTAATTACCTTTGCAAGGTTTTTCATGTTTACGAAGTTACAATAAGCGCTCAAACGAATCAAATTACAATTGCCTGAAACTGCAGAAATATGGTCTATCCGTAACGAGCAACAATTCAATAATGTTGCCCTTAAAACGTTTCGTTTTCAATACGACAATGTCGCTATCTATCGCGAGTTTGTTGATACTTTAAAGATTGACCCCAACTCAATTGAGCACTTTTCTGATATCCCGTTTTTGCCCATTTCTTTTTTCAAAACGCAGTCAGTTTACCCTCAGCAATACCCAAAGCCTGAGGTTGTGTTTTCGAGTAGCGGAACCACCGGATCTGACCGTAGCCAACACAAAATTCATAAATTAAAGACTTACAGGGAATCTTTTAACCGCGCCTTTAGGCAATTCTACGGCAAGCCTGAAGAGCTGGCTATCCTGGGATTGCTGCCGAGTTATCTGGAACGAGAAGGCTCTTCATTGATTTACATGGTTGATGACCTTATTGGTCAGAGCCGAATTCAGGAAAGCGGGTATTACCTCTATGACCACGAGGCATTGCGTGACCAACTCCTCAAACTCGAAGATAAAAAACAGCCAACTCTACTCATTGGAGTCAGTTACGCATTGCTGGATTTTGTTGAGAAATATTCGCTAGATCTCAACCATACAACCGTGATGGAAACCGGAGGCATGAAGGGAAAACGAAAAGAGATGGTGAAGGAAGAGCTGCACAGAATTCTGCAAAAAGGTTTTGGAGTTGAATCTATTCACAGCGAATACGGCATGACAGAGTTGCTTTCTCAGGCCTATTCGAGCGGTCACAATATTTTTCAGGCTCCGCCCTGGATGAAAGTTTTGATTAGAGATACAAATGACCCGTTTTGTTACATCGAAAATGACAGCACTGGCGGACTCAACATCATCGATTTGGCCAATCGATACTCATGTAGTTTTATCGCTACCCAGGATTTGGGAAAGCTACATGATGATGGCAGCTTTGAAGTCGTAGGCCGATTTGACAACAGCGACATAAGAGGCTGTAATCTATTAGTTCAGTAGTTTCACGATCAGAGCCAATCTTCACAATAATCTTGAATATCGGTCCATTTATTGAAAAAAATTGCTTGTTTTGAGTGATAACTGAAAAACATCAAGCATGAACTTTCTCGGAATTATACCGGCTCGTTACGGATCAACACGTTTAGAAGGAAAACCACTTGCCGATATCAACGGCAAGCCGATGATTCAGCACGTTTACGAACGAGCTCAAAAAGCTCTCGAAACTGTTTGCGTGGCAACAGATGACAAACGCATTTTTGAAACAGTTGAGTCATTTGGCGGGAAAGTAATCATGACCAGCAAAAACCACTCTACTGGTACAAATCGGTGCTTAGAAGCTTACCAAAAAATCCAGAAAGAAAACGAAACGGAATACGATGTGGTCATCAATATCCAGGGCGATGAACCCCTTTTAGCTAAAGAAAACCTCACATCGCTCAAAAAGTGTTTTAAAGATCCCAAAACAAAACTCGCAACGCTCATCACACCCGTTGTTCGTTTAGATGACCTCTTTAACGAAAGCGAAGTTTTTGTCACATTCGATAAAAATTATTTTGCACTCTACTTTTCAAGATCTGTAATACCACACATTAGAGGCGTTGACAAAACAAAATGGCTCAAAAAAACCACGATATACAAACATCTGGGCTTTTATGCTTACACTATTGAGACACTTGAAGAGTTTGCAAGTTTACCGCCATCAGGACTGGAAAAAATGGAGAGCCTGGAACAAAATCGTTGGTTAGAAAATGGCGGTAAAATCAAACTAGGCTTCACCAGTCACGACAGTATTTCAGTGGATACAGTTGATGATTTGGAACGGGTGAGGAAAATGATGAAATAGGAATCATATTACGCGTTTATTAGCCTTTTGCTCATAAACACTCCTTTAAGCACTAAATCGTTTTGTGAACGAAACGATTTTTCGCCTTTACTGTTCCACCCACGGAACAATTGAGATGCTAACTTTAAGGCTCTGAAAAAACATATTCAATTTTACAATAATTGTTCATCCCTCAACCAAATAAGAGCTACCGATAAAACACTACTAACTTCATCCAAATACCTATTTTTGCGCAAATTTAAGTTCGAATGAGTAAGTTCAAAGTTCAGGTTGGCGACATCACAGCCGGAGATGACAAATTGTTTCTCATATCTGGCCCGTGCGTGATAGAAGAAGAAAGCACGATGATGCGCACAGCCGAAAAAATCAAGGAAGTCACTGAAAAGCTCGATATTCCGGTAATCTACAAATCTTCATTCCAAAAAGACAACCGCAGCTCTGTCGATTATTACATGGGGCCGGGAATGGATGAAGGACTCCGCATACTGGAAAAAATCAAAAAAGAGTTCGGCTTTCCGCTTTTGACAGACATCCACTATCCTGATCAGGCAAAACCTGCCGCTGATGTTGTTGACGTACTTCAAATTCCGGCATACCTTTGCATGCAAACAACACTCGTAGTTGAAGCAGCTAAAACAGGTAAAACCGTGAATCTGAAACACGGTCAGTTTTTGGCTCCTGAAAACATGGCAAAGCCAACTGCTAAAATTGAATCGACTGGAAATAAAAACATTATCTTAACAGAGCGTGGTTACACATTTGGCTACAACGACCTCGTAATCGATCCCAGGAGTTTTTACGACATGGGCAAAATCGGATATCCTGTAGTTTTTGATATCACACACGCCATTCGTAAATACGGTATTCCAAGTTCAGATCCTAGCGGTGGAGCACGCCAATACCTACCCGTTTTGGGCAGAGCCGGAGTCGCAGCCGGAGTTGACGGCATCTTTGTGGAAACACATCCGTGCCCTAGTGATGCTCTTTGCGATGCTGCCAGTCAGCTCGATATGGACCAGCTCGAGGAATTCCTCAAGCCACTCATCGAATTACATGAAGTTGAATTAAAATACCGCAAATAATTAATTCATAAGAAAACCACATCTTTGTGGTCTGATAAGAAGGAAAAAAGAAATTTAAACCATGGAATTATATCTCGATTCTGCCGATATAAACGAAATCAAACACGCTTTTAAACTCGGCTTTTTAAGTGGACTAACAACTACACCAACTTTCATGCACCGTCACGGTATCACTGATATTGACGGTACAATCGTTGAGCTTTCTAAAATTGTTCCTGTACTTCAAATTGAAGCACTTGGCGAAACTGCTGAAGAAATAGTAGCTGAAGCAAAACGCCAGGAAAAACTGGGACTCGATCGTGAAACAACAGTTTACAAAATTCCTATTTCAATGGAAGGTGTAAAAGCCTGTAAAGAATTGACTGATCAGGGATTCAAAGTAAACATTCACCTGGTGTACACGCTACAACAAGCTTACATGGCGATGCAGGCAGGTGCAACTTACGTTTGTCCACTCGTTGGTCGTTTACAGGATCAGGGAACTGACGCTCTATCATTGGTAGAACAATGTGTTGATGCAGTAAATTATTACGGCTACAACACAAAAATCATGTTCTCATCTGTTCGTCACGTTGAGCACGTTCGCAACGCTATTAACGTTGGCGTACACACAATTACAGTTCCATGGAAAGTGATGAAGCAACTCACTGAAAACCACTTTACTGAAATTGGTACACGCCAGTTCTTTGAGCACACTCGCCTCATGACTGTTCGCGTGAAGGACATCATGAACGATCACAACCCAATGGTTGAAGAAGGTGCTTCAGTTACTGATTGTACAGTTAAAATGACATCAGGTGGGTTTGGAGCAGTGAGCGTTGTCAACGACAAACAGGAAGCAATCGGTATTTTTACTGATGGCGACCTCCGCAGATTAATCGAAACAGAAGGTGCAAGTGCAGTAAACAAAAGAATGAGCGAGCTCAATCTTTCAAAACCGCTTTCTGTGGATGCAGAATCATTGCTCATCGATGCCCAGTCGATCTTTACTGAAAAGAAAATCGATGAACTGGTAGTCACCAAAAACGATAAAGTTGTTGGTATGCTCGATGTTCAGGATATCGTAAAAATGAATAGCTAATCCGATGCAGGATATTCAACATATTTTTGAATCAAAAGGCGGGGAGTTTATCTCTTCGCCTTTTTTGTTGCGCCAAAAATTAAAAGACGTGAAAGCCCTCATCTTTGACTGGGACGGAGTATTCCATTCAGGCTACAAAGATGAATCGCGCAGCAGCTCATTCTCTGAGACCGATTCGATGGGTGTCAACATGATGCGTTTTGGCTATTATTTGCTCAACAAAAAAATTCCGTTTACGGCAATTATTTCAGGCGAAAATAACCCTACTGCTATTCACTGGGCTGAGCGGGAACACCTGGATCTGACCATTAGCGGAATGAAAAACAAGGTTGAGGCGCTCGATTATTTACAGTCAGAACACGACATCAAACCAAATGAGGTGCTTTTCGTGTTTGACGACATCCTCGACTTATCTCTCGCTAAAGAAAGCGGTGCCAGATTTCTGGTGCGTAAATCTGCAAATCCTCTACTGATCGATTACTGCAAGCGCAAACAACTCGCTGACTACATAACCGGATCTGAAAGTGGTCAACATTGTGTGCGAGAGGTGAGTGAAGTTGTGTTGTCAAATCTCCAGCTATTTGACGAAACAGTTGATAAACGCGTGGCTTTTGATGATGACTACAGCGCATACATCAAAAAACGAAACGCTATAAAAACAAAAAGGGAGTGAATCCTTAAAAACACCCCCTTTTCGCACCCCTAATTTTAACTCTTAAAACTTAATCCTGAGCGTAGCCATATAGTTACGGCCAGCTTGCGGGAATAAACCTGTGTAGCGGTAATAAGGATCGCTCGCATCATTCGTTCTTTCCTTAGTCACGTAAGGATCAGATGAATCTACATACCCAGGGTTACTGCTCGCAAAACGGTAAACCCATGCGTTCGTGATATAGTCAACATCAAGCACATTACGCACCTGGAAAGCGACTTCTAAATGCCTTACAAATGAATTCTTGATTCCGTAAGAAAGCTGAATATCATTCGTCAAATAAGCATCGAGAACGCGTTGGTCAGATCCGGTATTATCAAAGTGTTGTTCACCAACATACTTTCCAAATCCGGTAATTTTCAACCGATCGTCAAGACCGGTGAAATTTGTAGGAACCGTATATGAAAGTTGAGTAGCAGCAATTGTGTTTGGAGAAAAAGCAATATCAGTATTCTCGCGCTCAATTTCAATTTGACCACCATTTACCCAATCATCAACTTTTTCTGTGTAGCTGCTGATCTTGTTTTGACTGAACGTAGCATTACCCTGCCAATCGAGGCGTTTTGTGATTTGCCAGCCAAAAGTCAATTCAATACCTGCCCTGTAGCTTTCTGGCACATTCATACGAACAGGTGATCCCACATCGTTTACATCACCAGTAAGCACGAGCTGATCATTGTAATCCATGAAATAGAGATTAGCTCCAAATGAGTAGCGTTGAGTAGCTCGCTTGTATCCAAACTCGTAGTCGATGAGTTCTTCAGGCTTTGGCTTTACTCCATCAGGAGCATCGAGGTAATCATTACGTGTTGGCTCACGATGAGCCACCGATACCGATCCGTAAAGTTTAGACTTATCACTCATGTTCCATGTAAAACCTCCCTTAGGATTGAAGAAAGTGAGCGTTTCATCCACATCGATTAGGCGACCATCGTTATCAACTCCGTTAGCCTCATATCCAATTTGGCGCAATTGTAAATCTCCAAAAAAGTTAAAATCATTCAAACGGTAGTTCGCTTTACCGTAAACGTTCCAATCCGTTTTTGTAGCTGTGTTATCGTAATAGAGATCATAGATTTCACTACCGCTCGAATACTCAGCCCAAATAATTTCTCCGTAGTGATCACCAACATATTCATTGGCTCCACCACCAAGTGTGAAATCGAAGTTTCCTTTATGATATTGGAGTGAGTAAACAATTCCGTAAAAATCATTATCCAACCACCTGCGCTGAATAAGGTTTGTTTCGTTAATCTCTGAATCACGAACAACCATTGAATCTCCGTTTACAACAGTTGTATCATAATTTGCTGATGCATCAGGATTTAGGAATGGCTCATCATTACCCAGTCCAAATGTATCAGTACCCAAATTAATTGGCTCAAGTCCATAGTCACTGAACGACTCTTTAGAGTCAAAATTCAGGTAATAGTTGTAACCTTCACCCTTATATTGCTCAAAATAACCCTGTCCTTTCGTGTAATGCAATGAAGCCGTGAACGAAAGTGACTTACTAATATCCTGTAGCCAGTGCAATTGATAATGCGTTTGCTCGTAGTTATCAACCTCATCAGGATAAGTGTATGAATTAAATGTGCGGTTTTCATCGAGCAATTGCGGAGGAACACCGTTCCACGCCTGGTAAGTGCGCTCCTTACCACCAAATGTCAAAAACTTAAGCGTTGTTTTTTCGCCATAGTAGCCTCCACTAAAGTAGTACGACTTGAGATCAGAACTCGCTCTGTCAATGTAGCCGTCACTCTGAATCGTAGATAACCGACCATCAAAAGCAAAGTTATTTTTAGTTAGACCCGAACCGAATTCTACTGTGTGACGCATCGTATTGAAAGAACCATAACTTCCAGTGTATTTTCCATAAGCCTCAGGCTCTAATTCTAGCGTGTTGATTTTCATCGTTCCGCCAAAAGCTCCGGCACCGTTTGTCGATGTTCCAACTCCACGCTGGATTTGAATGTTATCAGCGGATGAAGCGAGATCAGGCATGTTGACCCAAAATGTTCCGTGCGACTCAGCATCATTGTAAGGAATTCCATTGATTGTAACATTCACACGAGTATTGTCAGATCCTCGGATTCGCATTCCTGTGTATCCAACTCCAGCACCGGCATCACTCGTTGTGGTTACTGATGTTGACATGTCCAGGATATAAGGAATATCCTGCCCAAAATTTCGATTTTCAATTTCCTCCTCAGAAATGTTCTCGAAAGCAATAGGCGTTTCCTCCGTAGCACGCGTAGCCTCAATCGTTACTTCTCGTGCCTCCATGGCTTTGCGTTTCAACGTGACTTCAACCGGGCTCTGACCGTTAGCAGCTAAATCAACTGTAACTTTTTTAGTAGCATACCCGATGTAAGAAATCTTGAGTTCGTACTCTTTTTCCGATAAGCCCTCAAACGAAAACTCACCTTTTTCATCAGTGGATGTCCCGCGGTAAGTCCCCTCAATGAGGACCGTAGCTCCGGGGAGCGGTTCGTCAAGTGAACTGAGCACTTTTCCTTTTAATGTGACATTTTGTGCCATGGCAGTCATCACCATCAACCAAAGGCAAACAAAGAGCAGTCCTTGTCTTTTCATAACATAAATGTTTTAGACAGAAAACTGGGGCGGTTTTCCTCTGGTTAATAATTGTTTAATAATATGTAGTTACCCACTACGTTTTTACCTACGCCAGCATTACCTGGATCAGGTTTTGTCTTTAGAAAGACCTGGGTATAATCTCAGCCCGTAGCAACGGACACCCCATGAGATGGCGCAAAGGTATTGAGATTTATCGTATAGCCATGAGTGGAATTGGAGAAGTTTATCACTTGCAATGAATTTTTTCCTTAATTTCACACACTTATATTTTTAACATTTATTGACTTTTGATTATGAAGAAATTGCTAGTGTTGACAGCTTTTGCTGTAGTCGGTATTGGTGTAGGAATAGGACAAAGTGTGACAGGACAACAAGCCAAAAATCTTGTAAACGGTGCTGCTGAAGTATGGATGCAGGATAAAATCAACACACCGGAATATGTGAAATTTGCTCCGGGCGAGGAGCTCAACCCAAACGAATTATCAAACTGGTTGAAGCAATTCACAAAAGATAGTGGATTTGGACTGAAAGAGATCAACAAAAGAACCGATAAGCTGAGACAAGCTCACGTTACTTATCAATTGACTTACAACGGAATTCCTGTTTCGTTTAACCGAATCATTGCCCACATTGAAAATGGAAAAGTAACTTCGGTAAATGGAAATTTCAATCTTTCTTCTCCATCTTCAACACAGGCTGGAATTACTGAAAGCACGGCTCTGACCAATGCGCTTAACAGTATTAATGCTCAAACTTACAAATGGGAAATACCTGCTGAGGAGCAATTGCTCAAAACTGAAACAGGTAATCCATCAGCTACTTTTTACCCTGAAGGTGAATTGTGTTACGTACAGCCCGATGCTAGAATTGATGCTGACCACAAATTAGCATGGAAGTTCAACATCTACGCTCAGGAACCACTTTCAAGAAAAGAATACTTTGTGGATGCACAATCAGGTGAAATCATTTTCACTAACGATAAGATTCACCACTCTGACTCGCATGGAACAGCCGAAACGAAATACAGCGGAACACGCACAATTGTAGCAGACAGTATTTCTCCAAATTTGTTCAGATTGAGAGAAAGTGGGCGCGGAAACGGAATCAACACTTTCAACATGCAAAACGGAACCAGTTATGGAAATGCTGTAGACTTTACCGATGGCGACAATTACTGGGACAACGTAAACGCTAATCAGGATGAAGTAGCAACAGATGCGCACTGGGGTGCCGAAATGACTTATGATTATTTCCTCAGCCAACACAACCGAAACTCAATTGACGGTAATGGTTTTGCTCTTAATAGCTACGTTCATTATGACAATAACTTCGGGAATGCTTTTTGGGACGGCCAACGCATGACGTATGGTGACGGAGGAAACCAAACAACACCTTTTACAGCTCTCGATATCACGAGCCACGAAATCACACACGGCTTAACGAGCAGAACAGCTGATCTCATTTACTCATACGAATCTGGAGCATTAAACGAATCATTCTCTGATATTTTTGGAGCTGCAGTGGAAATATGGGCTCGCCCTAATAACAACAACTGGCTCATTGGTGAAGATATTGGCGTTACTCTTCGCAGTATGTCAGATCCTAATCAATACGGAGACCCCGACACTTACCAGGGAAATAACTGGGAGTTTGGAGCTTTTGACAATGGTGGTGTTCATATTAATAGTGGCGTCCAGAATTACTGGTTTTATTTACTTGTAAATGGTGGAAGCGACACAAATGACAATAATGAAAGTTACAATGTAACAGCTCTTGGACTTACTTCTGCTGCTGAAATCGCTTTTAGAAACTTAGTCACTTATTTAGGCCCATCATCTGATTATGACGAAGCTCGTTTTTACTCGATTAAATCTGCAGTTGACTTATTTGGAGCTTGTAGCCCTGAGGTAGAATCAGTGACAAATGCATGGCATGCAGTTGGTGTAGGCCCGGCTTACACTCCTAATGTTGTAAGTGATTTTTCTGCAAGTTTAACATCGAATTGTACAGCACCACTTGAAGTATCTTTTACAAACAACAGCATCAATGGACTCAATTTCACGTGGGACTTTGGTGATGGAAATTCGAGCACACAACTCAATCCATCTCACACTTATGCCAATAATGGAAACTACGATGTTCAACTAATTGTAGATGGCGGTAGCTGCGGTGCAGATTCGGTAGTGAAATCCAGCTACATAAACATTGGTCCAAATGAGCCTTGTGTAGTTACGATGCCTTCATTAGGTCCAGGTGAAGATCAAACAAGTTGTACAGGTCGCGTATTTGATTCTGGTGGTGAACAGGGCAACTACGGAAGTGGTGAATCAAGTTTTCTCACAATTGCTCCATCAGGTGGCGCAAGCAGTGTTACGCTTTACATCAACAGTTTTGATGTTGAAGCAGGATCTGGATCAACATGCGACTATGACTATCTCGCAATTTATGAAGGACAAAGCACTAACGGCACTTTGATTGGCAAGTATTGTAACACGACCGGAATACCAGGAGTAATCACTTCTCAAACCAATGCTGTTACTCTTCACTTCTTTTCTGATGGTGGTGTAGAAAATGCCGGGTTTGATATCACATGGAACTGTACTTACCCTGATGTTCCTCCCGCTGCAGACTTTACTGCTTCAGCCGTTAGCGATTGTCGCGGAACATATTCCTTCAGCGATGAATCTGCCAATGGCCCAACTGGCTGGACATGGGATTTTGGTGATGGAAACACGTCTACTGATCAGAACCCAACTCACACTTACACGCAAAATGGTGATTTTGATGTTACCCTAACAGCTACAAATAGCCACGGAACTGACAGCGTTGTAAAATCATCTCACGTTACAATTACAAAACCATCAGCTCCACAGGTCATGTTGACTAACAACCCGGGACCGGGTGACTCTGCGGTTCTGACCACTAGCGATAGCGGAATCATTTATTGGTTTGACAATATTTGGGGAGGTAATCTGTTGGATACCGGAAATACGTTTACCTCAGCTCCTCTTTCTAGTTCTACTTCATTTTTTGTTGAACGTGAAATTGTAAAACCGATTGAAAAAGTTGGCCCTGTTGACAACCAGTTTGGTTCAGGAAATATTTTTAATAATGACCAGCATTTAGTTTTTGATGCACTTTCTGATTTCGAACTCAAAACTGTAAAGGTATTTGCCGGGCAGGCAGGGAACAGAACAATCGAGCTACGCAATTCAAGCGGTCAATTGTTGGCGAGTGAAACTACTTTCATCCAGCCTGGCGAACACAGAGTTGAGCTCGATTTTGATGTTCAACAGGGAACTGATTACCGTCTCGGTATTTCTACAAATAACACGATTTCACTATACAGAAATGACGGTGGTGTTCAGTATCCTTACAGCGTTGCCGGATTAGCGTCAATCAAGAGAAGTTCAGCTAATTCAAATCCTTTTGGGTACTACTACTTCTTCTACGACTGGGAGATTCAGGAACCGTCTTGTATCTCAGAACGCGAAGAAGTAATTGTAAACCTTACCGGAACAAATGAACTATCTCAAAACTCAGGATTGACACTTTACCCGAACCCAGCTCGCTCAGAATTAAATGTTGAGTTCAGCGGTTGGAATAACGAAAAAGTTCAAATCGAGATATTGTCATCGACCGGTGCTCTCGTGAAAACGATCAACACATCAGCTACAAGAGCTACAATTAATGTTTCCAATTTAGCTGCCGGTTACTATTTGCTCAAAGCAACTGGTGATCAAAAAACAGCGATTGAAAGAATTGTGATCAACTAATATCACGATACTAAATAACTCAAAACCGTGCAGAGTCTTCTTTGTACGGTTTTTTTTTATTTTTAGGAATGCTGTAAAAAAGCAATTTTTCAAAAAAGTGCAGCAACTCTAAACATCACAACTGAAGAAGTAATCTGCAACTCATCATTAATAGTATCAGTATAGCTGTTAAAAGTTATCCCGTACCTGGCACCTTTAAGAAAGAAAGTATTTGAATAATAGTCAGTATAAGCCAATCCTAACTTGAGGTGAGAGCCAAAGTTCGATACTATGTCATCATCATTCATTTCATTCCCTATCGTTAATTCTGAGTCGTCTCCCATTTGGTCAGTTCGGTAAAAGACTCCTATGCCAAAAACAGGGGAAACACCCTCACTATTTTTTGAATAGTTTATTGATAGCGGAATAATAGCTGTATTCCCTGAATATGCTGAGGAATTATTAGATCGCTCAAATTGAATACGATGATCTGTGCTTACCAATAACCCTGTTGCCAAATAGAAATTATGACTCAAGCGATAACCCAAATTGAGCCCAAAATATTTCTCCGGGCTAATACCTGAGTTATTTTCATTAAGCACAGAGGACATTCCCAATCCAAAACCACCTCCAAAAATAACCCGATGTGCAGGAGATCCATTATCCACAGTATCGTCATCTACTTTCTGAGCAGATAAGAATGAAGGCGAGAATAAAAATATCAAACAAGCTATCTTAATTGAATTCATAGTAGAGGTGTTTACTAGTAAATACAACAACTAAACTAAAAATAACTATTCAAATGAGTAAAGCACATCATTGTCAAACCTCAAAAAAAACCTAATCTATCTACTCTAAATTCTCTTAATTTTCCCTAAATCCAACACAAAATATAGCGAATACAAAATCCGTTGAGTAATTTCGCCATTCAATAATTGATTTAATCGTGTCGAACAACGTTGTAATAATTCCAACCTATAATGAAAAGGAGAATGTGGAACGCATGGTCAGAACCGTGTTTTCACTCGAAATTCCGTTCGACTTGCTCATTATTGATGACGGCTCACCTGATGGAACCGGAGAAATCGTCAAAACACTTCAAAAAGAGTTTTCTCAAAAACTCCACATCATTGAGCGAAGAGGAAAATTAGGTCTGGGTACAGCTTATATCACCGGCTTTAAATGGGCTCTCGACAACGATTACGACTACATTTTCGAAATGGACTGCGACTTCTCGCACAACCCTGAAGACCTCGTTCGGTTACATGAAGCCTGTGCTACAAAAGGAGCTGACATGGCTATTGGATCGCGGTATGTTTCGGGAGTCAACGTGGTCAACTGGCCGATGGGCAGAGTACTCATGAGTTACTTTGCATCGGTTTATGTTCGCATGATAACCGGAATGCCCATTCAGGATGCCACGGCCGGTTTCAAATGCTACTCAAAAAAAGTATTACAACGCATCAATCTCGACAAGATAAAGTTTAAAGGTTACGCCTTTCAAATAGAAATGAAGTTCACAACCTGGAAGTTGGGCTTCAACATTGTAGAGGTTCCGATCATTTTCACTGACCGCCAGGAAGGAACTTCTAAAATGAATACCGGAATTTTCAAAGAAGCTTTCTTTGGAGTTATCGAAATGAAAATAAAATCGTGGTTTAAAAAATACTGATCGTTATGCGCACACTCATCAAGAATGCAACAATCATAAATGAGGATAAGCAATTTGTAGGAGACGTGCTTATCGAAGATGAATTCATCATTGAAGTTGGCGAGGCACTTGACAAACCGGCTGACAAAACGATTGATGCTTCAGGGAAAATTTTGATCCCGGGCATGATTGACGATCAGGTGCATTTCAGAGAACCGGGACTCACGCACAAAGCTGAAATAAAAACCGAATCACGGGCAGCTGTAGCTGGCGGAATCACGAGCTATATGGAAATGCCCAATACCATCCCACAGGCCACAACGATTGACCTTCTTGAAGACAAGTACAAAAGAGCAAATGAGGTTTCGCTGGCGAACTATTCCTTTTACATGGGCACCACGAACAAAAACCTCGATGAATTGCTCAAGATCGATCAAAAGAAAATTTGCGGTGTCAAAATCTTCATGGGTTCTTCTACGGGAGACATGGTTGTAGATGATGAAAAAGCTTTGGAGAAAACATTTGAAGAAGTTAAAACACTCATTGCCACGCATTGCGAAAACGACCCGATGATTGGTGAAAACGCAAAAAAATACCGCGCAAAATACGGAGAAAACGTTCCGATAGAATGTCATCCTGATATCCGCAGTAGAGAAGCTTGCTACAAGTCTTCTTCTTACGCCAAGAGCCTGGCTGACAAATACGGGACACGACTTCACATTCTGCATATTTCCTCAAAAGAAGAACTGGATCTTTTCCGCAACGATATTCCAATGAAAGAAAAGCATGTAACGAGTGAAGCATGCATCCACCACATGTGGTTTTCACGAGAAGATTACAAAGAAAAGGGAACTCACATCAAATGGAATCCGGCCGTAAAAGAACGTGAAGATGCTGAGGCTATTCTGCAGGCTGTAAATGACGATAGAATAGATGTAATTGCTACGGATCACGCTCCTCATACGCTTGAAGAAAAAGACAACACGTATTTCAAAGCACCATCGGGCGGACCTCTCGTTCAACATGCTCTTCCTGCTCTGTTTGAGTTTTGGAAACAGGGCAAGTTGACACTCGAAAAAATTGTGCGCAAAACAAGTCACAATGTGGCCGATATGTTCAGCATTGAAAAACGCGGTTACATCAAGCCCGGCTACTACGCTGATTTGGTTCTGATCGATCCTGAAAAACCACTGACCGTTTCAAAAGACAATCTCCTCTACAAATGCGGATGGAGTCCGTTTGAAGGAACTACTTTCCAGTGCAGCATTGACAAAACATTCGTGAACGGCTACCTCGCCTGGGACAATGGTCATATCCATGACCAGCAACTGGGTAAACGCCTAACATTTGACCGCTGATGCGCAACTTTTTATTCATAGCATTTATTTCGCTTATTTCGTTTGGCTGCAGCTCAGATGAAGAAAAAGCAACTCCGCCTAATGATATTATCCAACAGGAACAAATGGTTCAGATTCTGACCGATATTCAAATTGCAGAAGCGATTTACCAGCGTGGAAATTTCCCAAAGGATGATTACGATGGAAAAAAGTACGTTCTCAAAATGTATCAAAAGATTTTTGAGAAGTATGAAATAGATGAGCAAAAATTCAAGCAATCGCTAACCTGGTATGAAGAGCACCCGAAAATTTTAGCCGATGTATACGATGAAGTGCTCAACGAACTCTCTCAGCGAGAAGCCAACCTTCGCGACAAAAGAAAAGCAAAAAATAAGGAGAAAAAGAAAGACAATTAGTGCTCATTTAAAAACCGTTCAGCAGTATCCTTTACAGCCTTTTCAATTGAGTTAAACTCAAAGTCTAATTCCTTTTTAATCTTCTCGTTGCTGTACTGCACATTACTATTAGCCGATTGAGCCGTTTCTCGAGTAATCAACGGCTTTTTCCCCGTAAAAAAGCTGCGTACCTTTTCCAGTCGCCACGCGATGGAGCTCATTGTTTTAGTCGCCTGTACTGAGGGCCGTTTCTTATCCAGAGCATCAGCAATCAAATTGAAGTAATCGCGATACTTCATGTTTTTCCCCACAACCAAATAGCGATTTCCAAAAAGCTCTTCATCCATCACCTCGATGAGAGCCTGAGCCACATCGCGAACATCTACAAAAGCATTAGAACCCGTTGTGTAAAACTTGAGACCGTCCCAAACCTGAGAAAACATAGCGGCACTACTTGTATTCCAGTTTCCAGGCCCCACAACAATACATGGATTCACCATCGCCACGTTTAAACCTTCCTGAGATCCGCGCCATATTTCACGCTCTCCGTAGTGTTTTGAAATCGCGTAATAAGATGTATGTTTATCCTCTTTCCACTTGATGTTCTCATCCGTTTTGTCACCGTTTCGGCCAGAACCGATTGCAGCCGTAGAGCTAACGTAGCCAAACTTCCTGACACCGACATCAAGCGCGATGTTAACCAAATTAGCTGTTCCCTCAATATTGACCTTGTACAACTTATTTTTCTCAGCCGGATCAAAACTCACATAAGCTGCAGCGTGATAAACCTCATCACACCCATTTACGAGTTTTTCCAGCTCGATGACATCAAATAAATCACCATCAACCCATTCGATGTTTTTCAACAGTTGGCTATCTCCTCCGTAATGCTTGAAATGATTTTCGAGAATTGATGTATCACTCGATTCCCTTTTGAGCGCACGCAACTTTTCACCTCTTGAAAGGAGAAAGTAAGCTAAGTGAGAGCCTACAAGTCCGGTTGCGCCCGTAATGAATATCACGTGGCAAAGGTAGTCAGGGAATTGATTTTTTAAAGTGTTAATCTGACTATCTTTGGCCCGCAAAACGAAACGCAACAATGGCATCAGCATTAATAGAAGAACTACAATGGCGCGGAATGGTGCACGACATCATGCCGGGAACTGAAGAACAACTCGAGAAAGAATCAACTACAGCCTATGTTGGCATTGACCCCACTGCAGATTCTTTGCACATCGGTCACCTCGTATCAGTTATGTTGCTCAAACACCTGCAACTTCACGGACATAAACCTCTGGCTCTTGTTGGTGGAGCCACAGGAATGATCGGTGATCCATCAGGTAAATCGAAAGAGCGCAATTTGTTAAATGAAGAACAACTTCGCCACAATGAAGCTTGTTTGAAAGAGCAACTCAAACGCTTTTTGGATTTTGACCAGTCAGAACCTAACGCAGCCGAACTCGTGAACAACTACGACTGGATGAAGGAGTTCTCTTTCCTCGAATTCATCCGTGATATTGGTAAGCACATCACCGTGAACTACATGATGGCGAAAGACTCGGTTAAGAAACGTCTCGGTTCTGAAAGTAAAGAAGGCATGTCGTTCACTGAATTTACTTACCAGTTGGTGCAGGGTTACGATTTCCTCCACCTGTACCGCGAAAAAAATTGCAGATTGCAAATGGGCGGATCTGACCAATGGGGAAATATCACGACCGGAACTGAGATGATCCGCAGAATGGAGCAGGGCGAGGCATTTGCATTTACATGTCCGCTTATCACAAAAGCCGATGGATCGAAATTCGGAAAGACAGAAAGCGGCAACGTTTGGCTCGACAAAAAACTGACATCTCCTTATAAGTTCTACCAGTTTTGGCTTAACACCAGCGATGAAGATGCTGAAAAATACATCAAGATTTTCACGTTGTTGAAAAGGGAAGAAATCGAAAAAATCGTTTCAGAACACAAAGAAGCTCCCGGCCGAAGAGCTTTACAAAAGAAACTCGCTGAGGAAGTCACGATAATGGTTCACGGTGAAGAAGATCTCCAAGCTGCAATAGAGGCCAGCAACATTTTGTTTGGTAAAGCGACTGAAGAATCATTGCGTAAGCTCAGTGAAGAGGATTTCCTGAGTGTTTTTGAAGGAGTTCCGCAAACAGAAATACCCAGGAATGAAATCATCGGCAGTAATGAGTACGACTTGTTCAGCGGCAAAACAGATTTCTTGAAATCGAACGGGGAAGTTCGCAGGGCACTCAAAGAGAACTCCCTACAACTGAACAAAGAGAAAATTAAGGGAGAAATCAGTATTTCTGATGACAACCTCATCAACGACAAATACCTCCTCCTCCAACGCGGAAAGAAAAACTACTTCCTCGTTATCGCGAAGTAATTTCTTTTAAAGCACCTTTTCCAAAGTTTTGAACTTTGGGAAAGGTTTTCAATCGAACATCAAAACCCGTACTTCTTTTAAATTCGTTCATTTAACTCACTAATTGGAATAAAATCATCAATTCCTAAAACGGTCAGCTTTTTTTAACAACACCTTTTTACTATCTAATAAATTAGTAAAAACTAAATATACCCAAAAATACCAGATCATAGACCATACTCTACAATAATGAAAACCACAAAACAACTACTTAAAGTATTGTTAACTTATCTCCATCATTACAACTTCTTTTTTAACTACTTTAGCCAAGTAATATTAACCCTATAAATAATTATTCAATGAAAAAAAACATTTATCTTACACTATTATTAGGGCTTTACTTATTAAGCCCATTTAAGTTAATGGCTACAAGTCCAAATCAGACAAAGTTCAAATCATCAATTTCGGACTTAAAAGTTAGAAAATTCATACGCTCTACTTTCAATCCAAATGAGTATATTATCGCCTTATCAACACATGCTGATCTCGTTCCTTTTTGTGATGATTGGGAAAACACCCAGTACTCTGTAATTGCTAAAATAGATTTGAACGGTGACCTTATCTGGTCTCGCACACTCGACAACCACACTGTATATGAAGCAATTGGTGAAAATCCAACAACTGGTGAAATTGCCGTTGGCGCCAATCCTTCGTGTAAACTTCCAAATAATCATCATATTGGATTCCCGAAAATCATAAAACTATCACCAGATGGTACTTTGTTAGATTCTTATACATTCACATGTCCCAGTGATGAATTCCTTGAGGAATCTGGACTATATGGTTACTCTAGATCTTCTTCACAAATCCCTCCACCTGATGAATTCGATCCAGCCGGAAAAAGAAGAGAATGTGGGTTTACAGTTTATGATTTATCATTTAATGAAAATTCTTCACATTGGGAAATTGTTGGGCACTTCTCTTATCTTTCAATTAATGATGATGAAGCCCCAAATGATTACGCACAAGCAGTAACTTATACAACCCCTTACATCCTCTCCCTCTACAATATGGACTACACCTACAACAAATTTAAGCTAATTGAAAACCACTACCTTAAGGGCACAAACCAAGAAAGAACAGCTGGAGGAACAGCTATAGATGTTGTTTCAAAACTTAATAAAAACACTATTGTTGGATGTGTAGGAGGATATAAGGTTGATGAGGGAAAAGGATTCTGGGTAGAAATAGTTTCTAACACTCAAATGAATCATCACAACATTTACACTTCTCACGGATCCGCATCAGAAGCATCAGAGTTAATCGGAATTGATATAATAGATGATTACACATATACCTCTGGCGGCAACAGGGCTGTTATAAGCCCTATGCAATTAAATGTAAGTCCTGGCTTCGTTTATCCTACCGACTATGGTTTGAATAAAAGAAAAATAATTGATATTGAAATACATGAAAACTTTTTGTATGTCTTAGCAACAGAATATTTATATGGTTCTTTTTTAAAAGAAGTTACTTTAACAAAGTATAAAATTAAAGACTTGATTACTGGTCAAAAAGTCTTTCAGTTTGAAGCTAAACAAATAATTGAAAGTGAATGCAATACAATTGAGCTAAAAGACCCTCACCTTGGCTTAAACACATTAGAAAGTATAACAGCTGGTGACTTAACAATTAATCAAGACAATATCCTCACATACTCGTTTAATACCGGAAAATATGAAGATAATGATTTAATTCAATACTATGGTGAAATTCAGATCCAGGCAAGATCAGGAGAATCTCTCTATAATCCAGAAAACTGCTTGATAAATAACAATTACACTTCTATAGGTATTAATACGCTATCAGCAATATCATTTGAATACGAAAATTCTTATGAAAGTAATTTAGAGAGAGAACAAGTTGAACTATGGCCTTCTAGTCTTCAGAATGAAACAAACTGCTGTAATGAAGTCATTGAAATAAACGACACTTATTACCTGTGTGGTGGTGAAGATTCTTTCTCACCGGATTTTATTTCTTCTGACATCTTAGCTGTCTCCTATTATAGCAAGTTCTTTGAAGAATATATATACTTAGACAATGAATCATTTGATGTTTCCTCCTTTTATCTACAAAGTGGCAACCTATCTGATTTATATTATATAAACACGATAAATCAAGATGGCTGTATTACTACTTATAAAGTTAAGGTTATTAATTCAATTAAGTTTGATCACCCTTTCACATATTGTTGCCCTGGCCCTTGGTACATTACTGTTAACTCAACTCTAGGAGGCCTTTCTTTTACACCTAATGGATCGACACAGGGAACACCTTATATCGTAAGTTTTAATTACAACCAAGACGGTACTAGGACATTTGAAATAGGCATCAATGGATCCTGCTCGCCTAATGACTCTTATACAGCTACATATACAACCAATGTCTATGATGACAATGGAGACTTTCAATGTAAACTTGAAAATAGTATTCAATTAAACTTATCCTCTTGCAAAGGAGAAGCAACCTCTTCTTCTGGCATTGAGGGAATCCAGCCTCCTCATAATAAAGATGAGGTTTCTTATATTAGAATAGTTGATATGTTAGGCCGAGTAGCATATTCTGGTAACAACTTAACAAACCCAGAAATTAAAAACATATTGGAAGCAAATACTATTTATCTAATCCAAAAATTCGACAAGAATAATCAACTGATTGATAACGAAAAGGTCCTATACATAAACTAAAACCTCAAAAAAGGAGCTGCTGAGCAGCTCCTTTTTTATTATCCATAAGCATATAGCATCTCTCAAACTTTAATTTTGAATTGTCTGGTTTTTAGTAAACCATCTCCCATTACCAATTCATTAACTTTTCAAAAAGCGGTCAAAATTTTTCATAACAGATCGAAAATTGAACGTACTTTTGCCGGCAGAAACACAATTTTATGCGTTTTATACTCCTTATTACCGGGCTGCTATCCCTTCAAACACTTCGCAGCCAGGAGGACATAAAGGTCCTCACGTACAACCTCATGTTGTATCGTTCAACGATAGGTCAGTGCGATTACAGCAACAATGATCCCGCTCAAAAAGAAGACAACCTCAAAACCGTTATTCAATACGCAAATCCCGATGTTGTTGTATTTCAGGAAATCGGGAACAGTCAGGGGAATATCCTCGATCTTTTGGATAATTCTCTCAACACAGACGGAGAAACGAAATACACTTACACCACTTATGCAGGCAGCTCAAGCCTCATCAATCACTGCTTTTTCAACGAAAACAAAATAGGTTACATCGGTCACAACAGCATTGAGCGCGGCATCAACAACGAGTACATCGTTCGCCTCATCGATGCTTACCGCTTTTACTACAAAGACCCTTCTCTCGCTTCGGGAGCCGACACGACTTACTTCACGGTATTCGCAGCGCACTTCAAAGCAGGTCAGGGTGGTCAGAACCCTGATGACCGTCACGTTGCTGCTGAAGCCATCATGGAATATGTTCGCGACAACGATCTTCAAAACTTTATGCTCGCGGGCGATCTCAATCTTTATGCTGCATCAGAACCCGCTTATCAGGAACTGACAGATTTCTACGATGCCTCGTACAACTTCAATGACCCAACGGGAATTGAAGGGTCCTGGCACAACAGCAGCAGTGGCAACTTCAAGCTCGTTCACAGTCAGAGCACACATACCGGCTCTGATCCGTGTTTTTCAGGTGGCGGACTGGATGACCGCTTCGATTTCATCTTGCTCAGCAACTCGATAATGGATAATTCAAATTACCTGGAATACGATAGCTATTCTTACCGGGTAATCGGGCAGGATGGCAACCGATTCAACTCTAATGTTGTAACGCCCAGCAATGCTGATGTAAGCCTCAATGTGGCAAACGCACTTTACCGCGTAAGCGATCACCTGCCGGTTGTCGTGAATCTCAAAGCATATTCGAGAAACCCAAGTTCTACTCATGAACCAGAGTTCAATAAAAACCTCATTAAAATTCAGAACCCTGTTCGCAACAAGGCTCTGATCATTAGAAGCAGTTACAACCGACAAACAACGGCTACGCTTTACGACTTAACGGGCCGCAAAATACAGGACATTCATATTATTCCCGGAGTGAATAACATTCAGCTCGACTCAAAAACTAAAAAAGGTAACTATATATTGAAAATCAACAAAAAGGAATCAACTCCTTTCCGTATAGTTATAATTTAATCTTAACCTAACAATCAGGGAAATATTCAAAGGTAATTTTGCCGCGAAATGAAAAAGATAATTGTATCATTTTTTATTCTGGGGCTGTCGCTTAGCGGCTGGTCTCAATCGTTTGACGAAAAGGTAACCTCTTCATCAAGAGTGAGGCTAAATGTTACGAATGTAGGAACATTCGGAAACGCTTTCAGAGGATATCGCGATGGCTCAGGTACCCCTTCCTGCGAGTACCCTGCAGGCTCAGGAATTGAGCACCTTTTCGAATCCGGAATATGGATTGCAGCTAATCCCGATCAGGTTTCTACTGCAGCTTATGATGCGCCAAGTGGTTATGCTACAGGCGGACAAGGCTTTGAGATGACAGTTCCTGTCGGATCGGTTCTGAACGAAAAATCAACGCTTTTTGACAGTCCTAATTATGCGACAAATGCTATTTCACAACAGGATTTCATCGCAGATTTCACCGATAGCAATGTTGTGGTTCCCGGAACGAACACACCTATTTCAGATCACAACGATCCATTGAATATTGGTGTTCACATGGAAGCTTACAACTGGAATTACGCTTTTAGTGACTTTTTCGTGATTGTAAGTTTCGATATTGTAAATTACTCAAACCGCACTTACGACTCTATGTACGTTGGCCTGTGGTCAAATACTGTTGTCCGAAATGTGAATGTTACTCCGGCAGGATCAGGTGGATCTGCTTTTTACTCTCAAGGAGGAAACGGATACTCCGATTCGCTGAATATGGCTTATTGCTGGGATGTTGCAGGTGATGTTGGTTTCACGGAAAGTTACATCGGTCAAAAATTCCTCGGTGCCGATTACAACGGGGCATTCTACAATCCGCAAAACACACCGGGCTTTAATGTTCATTATAACACCTGGCAATTCAACTCGGGATCGGCAACATTGGCGTTCCCTACAAGTGAAAATGCGCGCTTCCAAAAAATGACACGTGGACTCAATTACGAGCAAAACTGGGATCAAATCCAAAACGACATCAGTCAGCCTGGTAACCGTTCAGATCTCGTGAGTGCAGGACCCTTTTACAACTACCAGCCCGGTGATACGATCAGCTTAGCTTTTGCTTTCATCATGGGGCAAAAGAAGGAAGACGGAAATCCGAACAGTGCGAATACACTTGCTCAACGCGAAATTTTCTACCGCAATGCAGATTGGGCACAAACAGCATACCTCGGTGAAGACGCAAACGGAGATGGAATCTTGACTCCTGATGAAGATCTCGATGGTGATAACAAGATCGATCGCTATATCCTTCCTACTCCACCCGATATCCCAAAAACAAAAGTCATTGCTGAAGGTGATAGTATTCAGCTCTACTGGGGTGATAATGCCGAGTCATCAGTAGATCCTATTTCATTGGAACAGGATTTTGAAGGCTACCGCGTTTACCTTTCTAAACTCGGTTTTGATGTTGTGGGAACATCAGATCTCGACTTTGAAGAAGAACTCTTCAAAATTGCCGAGTACGACCTCGATGATAACGGGATAGCTTACGACATAGGCCTCAACAGCGTTAGGCTTGAAGAGCCTTACACCTTTGAAGGCGAAACTTATTACTACAAGTACACAATCAATGATGTACAACCGGGCTGGCAATACGCAGTTGCGGTGACATCATTTGACCGTGGCGAACCCGAAAATAATTTGGAGTCACTGGAGAGTTCACCGGCTTCAAACCTCAAACGCGTATTTACCGGAACTCCGGTAAACGATGATCCCGACAGCGAAGAGCCTTTTGCTTATCCAAATCCGTATTACAGCGGTGCAGCCTGGGAGGGAACCAGTAACTTCCAGGAAGAAAGTAGAAAAATGTATTTCGCCAATTTACCGGCAGAATGTGTAATTCGGGTATTTACCCCGGCTGGTGATTTGATTGACGAAATTCGCCACGACCAGGACTACAATGGATCAGACATAAGATGGTTCCAGACTTTTGGAGCTGAAGATCCAGACGAAAACGTTTTCTCAGGTGGTATTCACGCCTGGGATTTACTCTCCCAAAACAACCAAATTATATCGAGAGGACTCTACCTCTTTACGGTTGAAGATTTGGGAACCGGAAAAATTCACAAAGGCAAATTCATGGTTATTAAATAATGCAAACAAATATGAAACAATTACTACTCAGCGCAGCAGCATTTTTGGGACTTGCAACAGCGCAGGCCCAGTTTGACACGGTTAGCGTGTACGACATCCAGTACGTTGACCAGAGCAGCTTACAAAGCTGCAACGACACGAGCTCATACCTCGGTGATACCGTAACCGTTGCCGGTTATGTTGTTACTCCGGGTGGATACTCAGAATTAGCATCTGGCAGCTCTCCAACAGGCCAACGTCCACTTTTAAACATCGTGGACACGATGAATCAGGGAGCTGGCGGCCCATTCCATGGCGTTCAAATTCATGGTTACTGGGAAGATGAAAATAATAATACTATTACTGCTAGTACGCTTAATAATATTCCAGCAAATCAACTTGTTTATATTACCGGCATAGTTGATGCTTACGACAATGAAACTCAGATTTATCCTTTAACAAACACTCAAACACATATTGTTGTTCCTGGTATTTCTGTAAACGAAATCAATCCGGTTAGTATTAACCTTTCAGATCTTCAGGATGGAAATGGGAACAATCAAATTGAAACTGGAGAGCAATGGGAAGGATCTTATGTTGAGCTTACTAATTTGACAGTTGTAACTGATGAATCATATACATCAAGTGGAGATACCAGAAACCAATATATTGTCCAAGACCAAAGTGGAAATCTAATTTGGATCTATGACAAGTTTTTAGGAATGAAAAATAGCAATTGGTCCACTTACAATCCAAATTCACCAGTAGCTAACGGTTCTTTTACACCTCTCCAACCTGGCCAGGTATTAGATACGTTAAGAGGAATTATTGACCATAATTCTAATGGATGCTTTGGACCAGAAGACTTTTCAGGTGGCTACAGAATATCACCAGTTTATAATTCCGACATTGTTCGTGGTATTTCTCCAGCTATTATAACTAATGTTGAGAAAGATGTAGCCATTCCAACTTCTTCAGATGACGTAACAATTTCAGCTGACATTGTTGACCCTGATGGATCTGTTGTAAACACTACGCTTTATTACTCAACAAACCTCAATGCAGGCTCTGTTAATTTCACGTCAGTAAATATGAGCAATACAAGTGCTGATACTTATGAAGCTACTATTCCTGCTCAGGGAGATGGCACAACAGTAGGTTATTACATCGAAGCAGAGGACAATGACGGAAACATGTCTTATTTCCCAATCACAAATGCCGGACAACAACAAAATGTTGAATTCTACACGGTTCGTGATAATGGACTTTCAATTTACGATCTTCAATATATTCCATATCCAAACCAAAACGATGCTTCCAGCTTTGTAGGTGAAGAAGTGACTGTAACAGGTGTCGTAACTGCTTCTTTAAAGGATTACGACCTTGGATATGTTTATATTCAGGACCAAAACGCAAGTGAGTTTGGTGGCATTATGCTTGTTGGAGCTCTTCAACTGGCAGAACTCCAACGTCATAATATCGTGACTGTAACCGGAACTGTACAGGAAACCGGCCAGGAAGTAACTCAACTAAATGTTTCAGATATTGTATCAATTGACTCCACAACGCTCGATACAATTTCACCAATCGTTCTCGATCCAGCTGACACAGCATCTAAAGCCAACAGAGGCTGGGAAAAATACGAAGGAATGTTGGTTGAGTACAGTTCTATTAACAACAGAATTCATGTTACTGACGACTTTTATGATTATTATGGATCATGGATGGTATCCTCGATTGATCAAGCTCCAAATGATCAGTCTTCACTGGTAATGTCAGGTATTGAAGCAGAACAAAACTTCTCATCACTTTATGTTTCTGTTGTTACGCAAGACACAGTTCAACAAAGTATCTTAGAAGTAGATCACATATTAACTGACACAACTCAATCAATGGATGCTATTCGCGGTGTTATGACTTCGAGATATGAAGACTATAAGCTCACTCCACGTAACAACGATGATATTATCGGGTTTAGCGTTCCTTTGGATTCTGCACAACTTGAAGATACTCAATTACCAACTGGTCTTGCTGTAATCAACGGAAACACTGTTGAAACGGCTCTTTATCCAAATCCTGCGAGCAACAGATTGAACGTTCGCGTAAAAGGTGCTCAGGATCTTACAACAGTTGAACTTTACGACCTGAGCGGTCGCAATGTAAAAACAGTTCGCGTGAATAACGGTCAGAACCAAATTGACATTGCTAACCTACAGGCTGGCGTTTACCTCGCAGTTATCAAAACTGAGGGTGTAAAAGTTCAAACTGAAAAGATCATTATTCAATAACCATATTTTATAAAACGTCTGCTGTTGAGTCAATCAATGGCAGACGTTTTCTTTTAATCCTTTTAAGAAACGCATTCAAATCAACTGATCGTTTCGTGTATAGATTTTAAGCTGATGAACAAAGTCTATCTTCAAATACTATCAATCGTGGTTCTTGCCTTTCTTTCTTCCTGTGAAAAAACAGGAGACAGAAATGAAAATAAGTATCCCGAGACAAAAATCGCTTTTGAGTCGATTGATCTCAGCGGTGATGATCGCCTCAGCAGCAGTGTTAGACTGAGTTGGTTCGGAACCGATTCCGATGGCTACATCACAGGATTTGAAATTTCAATTGATGATGGCGAATGGCAGTACACGAACGCCCAGGATAGCACTTTCAAGTTCAGCATTCCAGCCGGGAGTGACTCAGCCGACATAGAATTTGCCGTACGCGCAATCGACAATGATGACAATATCGATCAGAGTCCTGCTATACTTTCGGTTCCAATCAAAAACAGTACTCCAATAGCGACCATCGACAACAGCACCATCAAAGGTGACAGCACATTAGTTGTTCTTTCTTTCGATTGGGAAGGAACAGACCCGGATGGTTTCGAAACACTCGAAAAAGCTTATATCAAAGCAAATAACGGCTCGTGGTCAGAACTCGACTTCAGCCAGGGAACAAACCTCATTTCTGTTGTTCCCTCCCAACCTGATCAACAAGGACAACAATCTGCTGATATTTACATCGGCCAGGAAGATTCACCAAATGCCACAATTGATGGCTTTATCAACGGTGACTCAAACACATTTTACATCAAAGTAGCTGATATTGCAGGAAAGGAAAGTGAACCTGATACTTCGAATACAGTATTCTTCCGCGACATCAACTCTGATTTATTGATGGTTACCGGTCAGCCGGAAACCGTTACTGATCAATACCGCTCTATCCTCAACAATGTTTACCCGAATTACAACATTTACAATATCAGTCAGAACACGAGACTACCGCGTTATTTCAACCCAACATTTAAGTTGCTTATCCAACAATTTGATAAGGTATTCTTCAATACGGATTCGCAAATTTTCACTAATCTGAACAACCAACAGGAAGGACTGCTTTTAAATTTTGCCACTCCTTCTCTACTCGAGTTTACGAATGACGGAGGAAAACTATTCATCACGACTTCATTCACCAGTGGACAAGATCTCAGCGCAATTGCCGGAGTTCTTCCATTTGAGGAGCTTTCAACCGGTCCGGGAAGTGCTGATCTCTATCCAGACAGTACCGTGTACTCGAATGACAGCAACTATCCAAATCTCAAATCAGGATCAGTTGTATTCAGTATGGATCCGGTAGTTCCCACTGCCGATGCAGAGCCGTTTTACTTCGCCAATTTTAATAACTACCAAAATTGGAGCGACAACGTAATCGGAATAAAAAGAACAGGCGCAAATAACAACGTCAACCAAATACTTTTCGCTGTTGAACTCTACACGTTGAGCGGTAACCAACAAAATTTGGAAAACCTATTTGACACAATACTGAATGATGAATTTGACTGGTAAACACATCATCGCGACCCTCGGCTTGTTGCTTTCGGTTCTGACCGTAACAGCTCAGGGAAAACTAAAAGGAACCCTCACAGATAGTGAAACGGGACAGCCACTGATTGGTGCCACCGTGCAAATTGTGGGGACTTATAAAGGGACATCGGCTGATGTTGACGGCAAATACGAGATTAAAGATATCAAGCCGGGTGACTACTCGATCAAGATATCGTTCATCGGTTTTGCGGCTAAGGTTTTCAACGGGATAACGATTAAAGATGGTGAAACCACTAAATTGGATGCATCGCTTGAACCGCGCTCACAAACGCTTCAGGAGGTAACAATTGTTGGTGAAGCAAACCTCGTTGACCTCGAATCTGGAAAATCTGAAGTGAGCATCGGGCAGGACGACATCGAGGAGATGAACGTTCGCGATGTCAAGGAAGTTGTGAGTATGCAGGCCGGTGTCAACACAACAACTGATGGTATTCAGATCCGAGGTGGTCGTGTTTACGAAACCGAATATTTGATCGATGGAATCTCAGCTCAGGATCCGCTGGCAGGTAGTGGTTCGGGTGCAGATGTATCAGCAAATGCAGCGGCTGATGTAACAGTAATTACCGGTGGCCAGGGAGCTGAGTTTGGCGGTAGTTCGGCTGGGGTTATCTCAACGAAAATTCGCGAAGGTGGTGACAAGTTCCAAATTGGTGGTAGCTGGCAACGCGACAACCTCGGCTTTGATAAAGACAATGCTTACTCCTGGAATACTGATATCATCGAGCTCAACATGGGCGGACCAGTTCCCGGAACAAAAAAGAAGGTGAAGTTCTTTACAGCCATTCAGTCGATCATGAGTGACAACTACTTTGGGCCGACTGCCAATCAACTCGAAAGTAGTATCCTAAGAACGAATTACAATCGATCAGGAAATGACTGGCTGAATGATAATGTTATTGATCCCTTGAACCAGGGAAAATTTTGGGCTCCCCGTCAACGCAACAACTGGTCGCACACGCTCAAGTTATCGTGGCAAATAAAAGAAGGGACGAGACTTTCACTCACCAATCAGCACAGCCTCAACATCAACCAAAATACAAGAACACTTCAAATTGTGGGGTTTGATGCGATTCTCCTTCCCGGTTTTCAATTCCGCAGAAGTTTAAACCTCGACAATGCCACAACCTACACGCACCACTCAAACCTAACGGCTCTGAACTTTAACCACTTTTTAAATGATAAGTGGAACCTTGACGTTTCTGTTGGCCGACTCTTTACAAACCTGAGAGCAGACGCAAACGGTCGCCCATTCAGAACCGAAACTGTTGATCAAATTCTCGATGAGCAATCGATTATTACTGATCCAGTTCAACTCTACAATCCGGGCGATGAAATCGTTTATACAATTCCATCACCGTGGTTGATCAATAACGGAGGTATTTCTTCATTATGGCACGATCACTACGCACAGGAATACACACTCAAATACAAGTTCCGTTTTTACCCGAACAGTAAAATTCACAAGATCACATTTGGCCACGAACACAAGTTCACAGGATACCAGTGGGTTGATGTTACGCGTCCGTGGGTTGGAGCTCCAATCAGGATCGATGAGAACACAACAACACCTAACAGAAGTATCGGGAGTTCATTCGATATTTGGAGTGTAAACGCCATGAACGGAGGTCTCTTCGCTCAGGATGTCATCACTTACAAAGGAATTATCGCTACACTCGGTATGCGACTCAATTATTGGGCACCGGGTAAATTCGCTGATGATGCAGTAGAGAATCCTAATTCTCCTGTTGTCGATCAGGTTCGTCAGAATTATGAAGAAGAAACATTTGGTTTGTTTGGTCAACGCTGGAAAGCGAGATTGTTACCACGTATCAACGTTTCTTTCCCGGTTACAGAAAACAACGTGCTCTATTTCAACTACAGCCACTCGATGCGCTTACCTCACCCACGATTTGTTTATCAGGGATTAGACCCTGACTTCCAGGACCGCTCATTCCTGAGCAACCTCGGAAACCCGAATATCAATCCTGAGGTGAACGTTTCTTATGAAGTTGGGATGAAGTCTCAGCTCACGAAAGATCTAGCTTTCACGCTTTCAGCATTTAACAACAACCGTTTTGATTACATCGTATCGAGACGAGTTTTGGTAGAAGATCAAACTGGTCGCCCGGTTAGTAAGCAGATGTATATCAACCAGGATTACGCCAAAATACAAGGTGTTGAGCTCGGTGTTTTCCTCCGTATTGGCGAGCATTTCAAAGCATTTGCTAACGGAACCTATCAGGTTGCTCGTGGTAAATCGAACTCTGCTCGTGAGGCCGGACTTCAAATTGAGCAAAATGGTGAAGTCGAGTTAACCCGCGAACAATACCTCGCATTTGATCGCCCGTGGAACTTCAACGGAGGAGTTACATTCTCACCGGATAGCACACTCAAACTTTGGGGATACAGTCTTGGCGGATGGAGAGTTTTCCTCAAGCAGAGTTACCGCAGCGGCTATCGCTACACACCCGTTGAACAAGTGGGAACAAATGACCTAGGCCGCCCGATTTACGCACCGGATAACGACCGTTACCTGCAGGAAATCGGAACACCGTGGATCAGCACAGACATCAAAGTTTCCAAAACTTTCTACTTCAACGATAACAGCAAAACAGGCATTACACTCAGTATTGAATTGCGTAATGCACTCGATAACAAACGAGCTCAAATCGTGAACCCGGTAACCGGAACAGCTTATGAGCAGGGTGACCCTGTAACAAACAGCTACCGTGATCCGCGTTACTTAGGTCCGCAGGAAACTGGAGCTCTACCCAATAATCCCGCACGTTACCTACCTCCGCGTCAATTGTTGTACGGCATAAGCTTTAAATTCTAATGAAGAAATTTATAGTACATATCGCATTGATCATTATTTCAGCTCAGGCTTTCGGTCAGATCCTACCCAACTTTGGTGGGCAAAGAGCCGGCCTCTCAACACTGAGCTTTTTGAAAAATGATATGAATCCACGATCTGTTGCAATGGGCGGAGCTTCTGTTGCATTGCCGGGAGACATCATGTCGGTTTACACAAACCCCGCTTCAGTATCAGAAGTGAAAGATCTCTCATTTGGCGTTTCCAACTACTTCGTTGGAGCCGGAGCTAACCAGGGATTGGTAACAGCCATTATCCCGACAAAAAGCGCATCTTCATTTGGCATTACGGTCAACACGCTCAACTCAGGAGCGATGGAAGTGAGAACGGAATTTCAACCGATGGGAACCGGACAAAAAACCTACGCTAACAATTTAGCAGCCGGATTGACATACAGCAAAATTCTCAGTGATCAGTTTTCTTTTGGTGTAACCATGAAGTACATCTACGAGCAACTAGCAGAATATTACAATCACACTGCGGCAGTTGATGTGGGCTTCAAATACAACACCGATTTTAAAGATTTATCATTTGCCGTGATGATGCAAAACTTCAGTGGAAGTTCATCACTCAGTGGAGATGAACGAGAAGTTGATTTCAATAGATCAGGCATGAGCCTCGACAATTACACGGTTCCGAACGTGTTCAAATTAGGCGTTTCCATGAAGCCGGTTGAAGTTGGTAATCACGCGCTACTCACAACATTTGAATTGAACCACCCAAATGACAACGCTGAAAACTACCGAATTGGAGCTGAATACCAGTATTTAGATCTTTTACAGGTGAGAGCCGGATACAAGTTCAATGTGCTTGGTCAGCGCTTCCCGACTTTTGGAATTGGGATACGTCACAGCATAGGTGCTCACCCGATGCAAATCAACTACGCAGTAAACCCGACCAATTATCTTGGCGTACAACATGCTGTGAGCTTTGGTTTGTCGATCAATAAAATGGAAAGAAATTGATGATGAAAAAGATTGCACTTTATATAGCATCTGTATTTCTGCTCGTTTCGTGCAGTGATTATTTTGGTGATAAAACCGATCTCGATTTCATTGAACCGCCCGAGTTCGATGCTCGCCAGGCTGCTTATGTTCCCATTCAGCCGGCTCTGACCAATTTTGTTAAACCAGTTGATATCGTAGCAGGTTTCGATCAACTGATGTATGTTGTGGATGAAGGAAGTGAAGAAATTATTTCATTCGACTACTCGGGGCGTGAGTTGAGCAGGCTATCTGTTCCCGGTGTGACTGAGGTTGTTCAAGACCGCAGACTCAACCTGCTGGCACTTGGAAAAACAGATACAACGATTCAGGATTCCACTTACACTTTGCCTTGTATATATCGAATTGAACTGGGAGGAGCCGGGAACTACGGCTTGCAGTTTGGTCAGATCACCAACAAAATCGTACATCCGTTCTACTACAAGTCTGTCTTTTCAAAAAGTGATGCGATTGATGTGAAGTTTACCGGAATTGCGATCGCTGATGTAAACGAATTTTACGTTACGCGTACCGGCCCAAAAAACAACAACGAGTCATCCATCCTCCCTCCTGATGATGCTGTTTTGCGCTTCAATGAAGATGATGAATTTGTAACTCCGATCAACGTCACTACTTCTCAGGGACTTTTCAGGAATTACTTCAAACAACCTTCAAGCGTTACTTCACTGGTTCGTCCACCGCAAATTGAAGCTACTGCCAGTCGTGACTTCATGGTAACACTTGCAGACCCTAATGAAAGTGTGAAATTTCGCTTTATTCGCTACAATGAAAGTGCAAACGGAATTAGTTACACTCCGGCTTCAACATCGCGTGATACATCAAAAGCAAATAGTTTCATAACTGATGTGGACAAGTTTATCGATCCTACTGATGTTACAACTACAGGTGACGGTTCCAACTTCATATTCGTGACGGATGCCGGAACCGATTCGCTTTATCAATTTACGCGCGAAGGATATGAAGGTGTTCGCCCACCTCCGGGTTCAAATGAAACAAAGTACATCAAAACATCCTTTGGCGGAACAGGAAATGCTCCAACTGAATTCAACAACCCGATGGGAGTCGCATATGCTGACGAGATCCTCTACGTAGCTGATGCCGACAACGGACGCGTTCTCCGTTTCAAGCTGACACTCGATTTCGATTAACCGAGAAAATTGATTACATATTCGTCAAAGACTTTCGGTTCTTCAGCGTGAAGCCAGTGTCCGGCTTTTTCAATGGTTTTAATTTCACTATTGGGAAAGCTAACTTTGAGTTCGTCAAGTTGATTATCCTTGATGTAATCTGACGCTCCACCGCGAATGAAAAGCGTTTTTCCCTGATAGCGTGAATCCATCACGGCATCGCCCATTCTTTCGATGTTGGCTTCAATAGCATCAACATTGAATCGCCAGCCAAATGTTTTGTCTTTCTTTCTGTGAAGACTTTTCATCAGGAATTGACGAATACCAACTACCTTGATGTACTCTGCTAAAAATTCATCAGCTTCTGTCCGTTTTTCAATTTTATCGAGCGGAACGTTGCGCAAACTTTTAAGAATAAGTTCGTGGTGAACCGGATAAGACATGGGGGAAATATCAGCCACAATGAGTTTCTTCACGCGGTAAGCATAATTCTGTGCGAATTTCATCACAATTTTTCCGCCCATTGAGTGGCCAAGTAAATGCGCCTCATTGATACTCTGGCTATCTAAAAACTCTTTGAGATCTTCCATCATCACCTCGTAATTCATTTCGTCACTCCACGGAGAGCGGCCATGATTACGAGCATCAACTAAATAGACTCTGTAACCCTGATCTTTAAAAAAACGAGCATGACTAGACCAGTTATCCAACATTCCCAATAATCCGTGAATGATGATAAGTGGTTCTCCTGAGTCTCCGTACTTTTTAAAATTCAATTCCATCTTTCAAAAAACGTATTAAGCCGATTGTAGTTTTCGCAAGTAAAGCTGGATCGTATTTTCCAATCCTATATAAAGAGCATCTGATATCAATGCATGCCCGATCGACACCTCATCGAGGTGCGGTACATTTTGAGCAAAGTATTCCAGGTTATCGAGATTGAGATCGTGACCCGCATTAATTCCGAGTCCGATTGAATGAGCCAGCTCAGCACTTTCAGCAAAAGGACTCACCGCTTGCTCACGGTTCTGACCGAAACCAACTGCATACGACTCAGTGTACAATTCAATCCTATCAGTTTTTGTTTCAGGAGCCGCTTCAATCATTTTGGCATCAGTCTCAATGAAGATACTCGCGCGAATGTTGTGCTCGTGCAACTCGGCAACAACGTCCTGCAAAAGCGTTTTGTGCTTAACTGTGTCCCAGCCGGCATTTGATGTGAGTACATCTGGCGGATCGGGGACAAGCGTAACCTGAGTAGGTTTAACTTCAGTCACTAAGTCCAAAAACTTGCGGGTTGGAT
This sequence comes from Salibacter halophilus, assembly GCF_008806325.1. Lineage (GTDB taxonomy): Bacteria > Bacteroidota > Bacteroidia > Flavobacteriales_G > Salibacteraceae > Salibacter > Salibacter halophilus. Next base: position 41,870 of record NZ_WACR01000010.1, on the reverse strand, counting down.
ATCCCTCGATGTTAAATTCTGTCTTTACATGTGGAGCAATTTCGCGAACATCGCTGTAACGAATATGACGTTCATCGGGACGTGGATGAACCGTGATTCCCTGAGCGCCAAAACGCTCGCAATCCATTGCTACCTGAAAAACATTGGGTATGTTGCCGCCTCGCGCATTGCGAATTGTGGCAACCTTATTGATATTTACACTTAATCGCGTCATTAAAAAGGCTAATTTTGGCTGTTGAGCGTTCAAAAGTAAAGCAATTCAAATCAACGAAAGTTCATGATAGCAAAAGAACTCATATCTGACGATGTACCTGAAATTTCACCGAGTGATAACGGGCAAAAAGCCAGCACGTTAATGGATGAATTTCGCATGACGCATCTTCCCGTGATTAATGGTCAGAACCAGCTTCTGGGAATGCTGAGCGAATCAGCACTTTTCGATGTTGACGACTGGGACGCTCCCGTAGAATCTTACAAATCGACTCTTGTCGATATTTCAGTGAAGGAAAACGACCACATTTTTACGGTAATCAAGCAGATGGGAGAAAGCAACAGTAGTTGCATAGCCGTTGTGAGCGAAAAGAAACAATTTATTGGCGCCATTTCCATTTACCATCTCATGAAAATCATCAGTCAGTTAGCGCTATTTCAAGATCATGGCGGAATCCTAGAGCTCGAAATGAATATCATCGATTATTCACTCTCTGAAATTGCCAATATCGTTGAGAGCAACAACGCTAAAATACTGGGTATGTACATCCGCAACCACCCTGACTCGCGAAAGATTCATGTGGCGTTAAAAATCAACAAATCAGATCTATCAGCCGTGGTGCAAACTTTTGAGCGATACGAATACACCATTGCAGCTAGATTTTACCAGAACAATGAAAATGACGATTTGCAAAACCGCTACGACAACCTCATGAATTACCTCAACATTTAGTAAGGCAGTATGCGTTTTTGGTTGCTAAATACACTTTTTGTTGTTCTGCTTTCTGTTTCGGTCAGAGCCCAGCAAAACCAATACCGCGTTACAGGTATCGAGGTCAATGGCAATGACGTGACGAAAAACGAGATCATTACGCGAGAGCTCACTTTTAAAGTTGGTGATACATTATCGCTGGAAAGAATGAGCTACAACATCGAGCGGTCAGAGAACAACATCTTTAACACCACACTTTTCAATTACGTCACCATTATCCCCGAGTTTGAGGACAACACAGTAGCTTTTTCCATTTTCGTTTTTGAGCGCTGGTACGTTTGGCCTTTTCCGCTCATTGAAAATGCCGATAGGAACTTTAATGTATGGTGGCAAAACAAGGATTTTGACCGGCTATCCTACGGAATGCGACTGGTGTGGAACAACTTTAGAGGCAGAAACGAAACCCTGGTTCTGACCGGTAAAGCAGGTTTCCAGGAGCGACTGAGTTTAGCTTATGGAATTCCTTATTTAGATCGCGAGAAAAAGTTCGGACTCAAATTGGAAGTTGGTTATTCCATGAACAAAGAAGTCAATTACGGGAGTAGCGAAAACAAGAGGCTTTTTTACAAGGAAATCGAAACACCACAAAGGCGAAATTCCTACGCGAATATGCGTTTTACCTGGCGAGATAAACTTTACACCCGTCAGCATTTCACGTTATTTTACGACCGCATTTCAGTGACCGATACACTGCAAGAGCTAGGTCAGCCGTTTGAACTCCTTACCGGTAACTCATCAAAATCTGAATTTTTCAGTTTTAGTTACGACATCAAGTTTGACAAAAGAGATTACATCAACTATCCGCTCGATGGATTGATGCTCCACGCCAATATCATGAAAAAAGGATTTGGCATTGTCAACGATGAAGGCCTCGATGTACTGACAGCAAGAATGGAAGCTCATCACCACCAACCAATTGGGGAACGCTTCACCTTATCGAACGGAATATATTCATATCTCAACTTCCTGGAAAACCCACCTTACATGCTTCAAAGCGGACTCGGTTACAACGATTTTGTACGCGGTTACGAACTCTACGTCATTGATGCACAGGATTATTTTTTATCGCGAAACAATATTAAATTCCACCTGCTCAAGCCCAAACTAAAGCGTATCGATTTCATTCCGCTGGAACAATTCAAAACCATACCTTTGGCTATCTACACCAACGCTTACATCGATGTGGGTTACGGATCTGAGCTTCGCTATCAAACGAATAATAACCTCGCCAACAAATGGCTTGTTGGTTACGGAGCCGGGCTCGATTTTGTAACTTATTACGATTTAATCGTAAGAACAGAATACTCATTTAATATTGAGGGACAAAGCGGCTTTTTCTTACATTTTGTAAAACCGATTTAATGAAAGCAGTTGCACTTTACGGAAAAACAGTCAACAGGGAACACATCGAGCAAATTGAGTTTTTGATCGACACGTTACTAGAATGGGATGTGAAAATTTTCATTTGCGCACCATTTCACGATGCCATTAAAGATCATTTCTCCACTGGTAATATTGATGTTTTTTCAAACAGTAAAGACATTCTCAATGAACTGGATGTTTTCATGAGCATTGGCGGAGACGGAACATTTTTAGAATCGGCCAGGCAAGTTGCAGGAAGCTCAGTTCCAATCATCGGGTTCAACACCGGTCGGCTAGGATTTTTATCACGCATTTCATCGTCAGATCTCAAAGAAGCTCTCGTTCAACTCAAAAACCGCGATTACGGAATTGAGCAACGAGCAATGCTACAGCTCAAAACTGAGGGCGATTTATTCGGCTCTGACAATTTCGCTCTCAATGAGTTTACCGTTCACAAGAACGATACATCATCCATGATCATCGTGAAAACCTGGCTCAATGATGAATACCTAAACACCTACTGGGCCGATGGATTGATAATCGCCACACCAACCGGCTCTACTGCTTACTCGATGAGTTGCGGTGGCCCCATTATTATGCCCGGTTCTGAAAACTTCATCATTACTCCGGTTGCTCCACACAATTTAAACGTGCGCCCCATTGTAATCCCTGATAATAGTCAGATCCGATTGAGCATTGAGGGAAGAATCAACAATTACATGGTAAGCCTGGACTCGCGAATTCACAAAATAGACCACAATACAGATCTCCATATCTCGCTCTTCCCTGAAAAACTGAACCTTATAACATTAAAAGATCACTCCTACCTCACAACACTACGCAACAAACTCAATTGGGGACTCGACAAAAGAAATTAACATTCCAACGTTAATATTTTTGTAGATTTGGCGCACCTTAAGCCTAACAGTGAACCAAAAGTACCTCATATCCCTTATGGTATTCGCGTTCCTGGCTGTAAACCTTTGTGCGCAAAATTCATGGCGCTATTACAAAAATGAGTTTATAGCAGGAGCCGGATATGCCGGTTGCCTCACCGACCTCGGTGGCGGAACAGGAGATGGCGGCTACGTGAAAGATATTGACTTTCAAACTATTCGCTATTCAGCTCAGGTCGGTTACAGACTTAGAACCAGCGACCGAACGGCTTTCAAAACAACCTTTTCTTTTCTACATGTTACCGGAAGTGATGAATTTTCAGGAAATGAAGGTCGCAGAAACAGAAACCTCAATTTTCGTTCAAATATCCTGGAGCTCAAAGCACAATTTGAATACTATATTGTCGAAGAACCACTCGGTAGATATAACGGTCCCGGGGTAACATACAGAGATGACAAAAGATTTGATTATTCGCTTTACCTTTTTGGTGGAATCGCTCCATTCTATTACAATCCACAGGGACAAATAAATGGTAGTTGGGTTGACCTCCGTCCACTCAAAACGGAAGGTCAGGGATTAGAAGGTGGTGCATCAGAATACGGTAGCATAGCGGTATCTTTCCCATTTGGAGTGGGTTTTAAATACCTAATCAACAGACAAATGAGTATTGGATTTGAAACTGGTGTGCGGTTCACCACTACTGATTATCTCGATGATGTGAGTACCACATATTACGACCAAAGTGAATTGAGAAGTGAAGTTGGGGCTCAATCTGCCCGCTTGGCCGATAGAAGGTTGAGTGACAGGAGGGGAAATAGCGGAGGTATTCGAGGCAACCCCGATAGAAACGACCTTTATTTTGCAGGCTTTTTCACGTTTAATTATAAATTAGCTAAAGATCAAAAACTACAACTCAATATTTTTAAACGGAAAAAAAGACCCAAATTCTAATTCATTTCAAATAAAATTTGCTGATTTACAAATAATAACTCTATATTTGTAGCACCTTACCTTTTAAACTCTTTTACAAACAACCATTATTATGAAGGCTAGAAACATTCTTCAGGCCTTCCTTCTATTCTTATTATTTGGTACAGTTTTAAATTCTTATGGTCAGCGCTGGAAGCGTTACAGGCATGAGTTCAGTCTTGGCGTTGGAGCGTCAAACTATCTCGGTGACCTGGGTGGAGCCACTACCGGAGACGGTACGCGCTTTGGCGATTTCCAGTTTGTTGTATCCAGGCCTTCGGTGAAAGGTTCCTACAAGTACAGAGCTCTTGAGCGTGTTGCTTTCAAAGGAAACCTCGCTTACGGCAGAATTTACGGATCTGATGAATACGCAGGAAACCCGGGGCGTGAAAACAGAAACCTAAACTTCCGTTCAGATGTGATTGAACTTTCTGTTCAGGGTGAATATTACTTCATCAAGGAAAAAGTTGGTCCTGTTTATCGCTTACCTGGATTGAGAGGTCAAACTCTCGAGAGCTTCTCAGGATATTTATTCGGTGGAATTGGAGCATTCTATTTTGATCCTCAGGGTCAGAACGCTGACAACGAATGGGTGAAACTTGCTCCATTGAACACTGAAGGTCAAGGCCTACCGGGCGGACCAGATGATTACTCACAAGTATCAATTGCATTCCCAATCGGTTTTGGGTTTAAATATGCAATCGATCGTCAGTGGTCAATCGGTCTCGAGTACGGTTTGCGCATGACAACAACTGATTACCTCGATGATGTGAGCGGAAAATATTACAATCCAGATGTACTAGCTGCAGAATATGGCCAAGAAGCCGTTGATATGGCAGATAAAAGATTGAGTAGCAACCCACCATCAGGATTAACCCGCGAACAGTACGGTACAAGAGGAAATCCTGACAGGTTAGATACTTATATGTTTGGCTTTTTAACATTAAGTTACAAAATGAAGTCAAAAGGACCTGGCAGAACTCGATTCTAAAAATAATTTTGTGGCTGTTTCGTTAGCGAACTGAAAATGAAGAACAGCCTTTTAATAGCAGTCTTTTTAATAATTGGAATTAAAGCACTTCCCCAACGGTACCTTGAATTAGGTGTCTTTGGGGGAGTTTCTTATTATACAGGTGATCTAAACCCCAACGCATACTTCCCTCTTGAAAATACTCACATGGCGCTGGGATTAGCCGGCCGCTACAATTTTAATAGCCGCTGGGCCATGCGTTTTAACTTAACACATGGGAATATTTCTGGTAATGATGGAAACTCAACTGATCCCTTCCAGCAAAACCGCAACCTGAGTTTCTACTCTTCAATCAATGAGGCTTCAGCCGTGATGGAATTCAATTTCCTCTACTTTGATCCTTATAATCCCATGAGTTATTTTAAAGGGCCTGATAAATTCACACCTTTTATTTACGGTGGGTTGAGCGTCTTCAATTTCAACCCAAAAGCAAGGATCGGACAAAACGAATACGAATTACGTGCTTACACAACAGAGTTAGAAGAATACAGTAGAACAAGTATTGCCATTCCATTTGGTGGCGGGTTTAAATTCAGGCTTTCTGACAGGTTAATTGTAACAACAGAATGGGGAATGCGAAAAACCTTCACCGATTACCTGGATGATGTAAGCGGCATGTACCCTGACAGTCCACAACAACTCAGTGAAACTGGTGCCGATCTATCAGACCGAAGCGTAAAGCAACAGGGAAAAGACGGATCTAACTGGGGAACTCAAAGAGGAAACTCACAAACAACTGATTGGTTTTCATTTGCCGGCATTACACTAACATACAACATACACAAGAACCCAAATCATTGCCACTTCAATCAGTGGAAATCGAGATAGTTAAAGTATATTTGCGCGAAAGTCGTCAATAAGGGCGATTTTTTTGTTTATGGAGAAAGTTAAAGGCATCATACCAGAGAGAGTACCTGAACACATTGCCATCATCATGGATGGAAATGGCAGGTGGGCCAAGAGCCAGGGTAAGGCTCGTATTTTTGGCCATAAAAATGCTATCTCAGCAGTGCGCGATACCATTGAAGGATCGGCAGAGCTCGGTGTGAAATACCTCACTCTTTACGCCTTTTCTTCAGAAAACTGGAACAGACCAAAACTCGAAGTCCAGGCTTTGATGGAGTTATTAGTGAATACCATCAGCAAAGAAGTCAACACACTAAACAAAAATAACATCCGTTTATTGGCAATTGGTGATTTACACAGCTTGCCAAAAAGATGTCAAAGAGAGCTCAACAAGGCGATTGAAGCGACAAAAGATAACTCTCACATGAGTGTTATACTCGCTTTGAGCTATAGTGCGCGGTGGGAAATACTCAACGCAACAAAAAAAATCGCACAGGAAGTTAAAGATGATAAAATCGATATAGACGATATTGATGAAAAAGTATTTGGGTCTTTTTTAGCTACGGCAAACTACCCTGATCCAGAATTAATGATCAGAACCAGTGGCGAGTATCGCATCTCCAACTTTTTGCTGTGGCAACTGGCTTACACGGAGTTAATCTTTGTTAACAAGTTTTGGCCAGACTTCAGGAAACCCGATCTTCATCAAGCAATTCAGGAATACCAAAAAAGAGAAAGACGATTTGGCAAAACGAGCGAACAATACGCAGTTAAATAAAGCGCTATTTACTTTAGTTGTGCTCATTGTGTCTTGCGCCTTTTCACCGGCCATAGCTCAATTACAACTTCAATCGAACAGAGGTTCAGGATCGTCATCATCCATCAACTACTCTGCTCCTAAAGAGTACATAATTAGCGACATTACGATATCCGGAACCCAATCGCTCGATAAAAATGCCATCATTCTGCTTACGGGTCTGACCATTGGAGACCGCGTAACAATTCCAGGAGATGAAATTTCAAGTGCGATAAGAAACTTGTGGCAACAAGGTTTATTTTCTGATATTCAGGTTTCTTACAAAAAGATTGAAGGAGAAAGAATTTCACTCGACTTTTATGTTCAGGAACAGCCCAGAATGTCGAGATTTAGAATTGAAGGTGTTAAAAAATCTGAAGCTGATGATATTCGCGAAAAAATCAATCTCTACAAAGAGAAGATCCTCACGAATAGTGTTGTAGCAAACACCAAGCGCAAAATCCGCAACCACTTCGTAGATAAAGGGTACCTGAACACTCAGGTGGAGGTTGTTCAAAAGCAAGACACTTTATTCGATAACCACATCTTCGTCATTATAAAAGTCGACAAAAAGAAAAAGGTGAAAATCAATCGGATTTTCATCAATGGCAACGAAGCTATCAGCGATGCCAAGCTCAAGCGAGCGATGAAGGAAACCCATGAGAAGTCTGTTTTCAAGCCATTTTATAAAATGGATGACTTTATCAAAAGCCTGGCAAAAGAAACCTGGAAAGGAAATACTGATACACTTTCCACCCTCAGTTTAAATTACTTTCAGAACCGAGTAAGATTCAGGATTTTTAAGAATGCAAAGTTCCTTCGCTCAAAGTACAAAGAGGATAAGAAAAAACTGATTAGTGCATACCGCGAAATGGGTTATCGTGATGCTGAAATTGTTACCGATTCCGTAGAAAAGATAAACGACAAACTGGTTAATATTCACATCAAAGTTGAAGAAGGCGATCGTTATTATTTTAGAAACATCAAGTGGATAGGAAATTCGAAATATTCAACTGCCAGGTTATCACGCATACTCGGCATTGAAAGAGGAGATGTGTACGACCCCACAATACTGGAAAGACGATTATTCATGAATCAGGCAGGACTTGATGTGAGTTCGCTTTACATGGATAACGGCTACTTGTTTTTCCAGGTTGAGCCTGTTGAAACGAGAGTTGAAAATGACTCTATCGACCTTGAACTGAGAGTTTACGAAGGAAAACAAGCACGAATTGACGAAGTAACAATCTCAGGAAACACGAAAACGCACGATCACGTAGTGAGGCGTCAAATCAGAACCAAGCCCGGTGATCTTTTCAGCAGAAGTGATATCATGCGTACTCAGCGCGAGTTATCAATGCTCGGATATTTCGATCAACAACAAATGAATGTTGTTCCAACTCCTAATCCGCAAGACGGAACAGTTGATATCGAATATCAGGTTGTGGAGAAACCATCTGACCAGATTGAACTCTCTGGTGGGTGGGGTGGAAACTTTATCGTAGGTACGCTCGGTTTGCGTTTCTCTAACTTCTCAACCAGCAACTTATTCAACAAAGAAGCATGGCGACCTTTACCATCAGGTGATGGCCAATCGTTGAGTATTAGAGCGCAAACTAACGGTACTTTTTACCAGTCTTACAACATCAGCTTTACTGAACCATGGCTTGGCGGTAAACGCCCTAATGCACTTACGGTAAGTACTTATTACTCCATCCAAACAAATGGTGAAAAGAGAGATAGCGATAACCGTAGAGCATTAAACATCTTTGGTGCTTCTATCGGTTTGGGAAAAAGACTGAGATGGCCAGATGACAATTTCCAACTACAACAGGAAATTGCCTATCAAAACTACGATGTTAACCAATGGAGAACTTTTGAAAACTTCTCTGATGGACACGCTAACAACATCTTTTATAAAATTTCGCTATCGAGAAGTTCAATGGATGACCTCTACTTCCCTACTTCAGGATCTCAAACAACCATTTCTGCTCAGCTAACACCTCCATATTCATGGTTCAACGGAAAAGATTACACAACGCTATCAACGAAGGAGCGATTCAAATTTGTTGAATATCACAAATGGAAGTTTACTTCTAAATGGTACTCTAAAATCTTTGACAAGTTTGTGCTCTACACCAAAGTTGGCTTTGGCGGTTTGTTCCGCTACACACCTGAAGTAGGAAACGCTCCGTTTGAGCGCTTTTACTTAGGTGGTTCCGGTCTCACAGGGTTTAACCTTGATGCACGTGAAATTATTGCATTGCGCGGTTATGGTGATCAAACTGTAACAAACAGTGGCATTAGAGGTAATGAAGAAAATGTTGGTGGAATTCTCATCAATAAATACACCACTGAATTGCGCTACCCATTCTCAACAAACCCACAGGCCATGATTTACGGCCTCACATTCTTTGAAATGGGTAACAGTTGGGGAAACCTTTACGATTGGAATCCATTTGACGTTTACCGAAGTGCCGGTGTGGGTGTGAGAGTTTATTTACCGATGTTTGGCTTGCTAGGCCTCGATTGGGGTTACAGATTTGACGAAGTTCCTGGCCGCAGCGGAATGGAACGCTCACAGGTGCATTTCACGATTGGCACAAATCTTGGTCAACTATAGTATCACTATGAAAAAGTTACTGGTCATATTCACCTTTCTCGCAGTTGCTGTTAGCATGCAAGCACAGCGTTTTGCTTACGTTGATGCTCAGTACATTTTAAAACAAATGCCCGAGTACAAAGAAGCTCAAAAAGAATTAGATGCTTTGAGCTCTCGCTGGCAGGAAACGGTTGAGGCAAAATATGCTGAAATCGATAAAATGAAAAAGGCCTACCAGGCAGAGAAAATTCTCTTAACGCCTGATATGCGTAAGAAAAGAGAGGCTGAAATAAAAGAAAAAGAAGAAGAAGCCCGTAAATATCAACGTGATAAGTTTGGTGTTGAAGGCGAACTCTTCAAGAAAAGACAGGAATTAATACAACCCCTACAGGATGAGATTTTTGAAGCCATAAAGGAACTGGCCCGAGACCGCAGCTACGCTGTGATTTTCGATAAAAGTGCCGGTAACTCAAATATACTTTTTTCTGATCCTCGCTACGATAAAAGCGATGTTATCATAAGAAAGTTAGGCTTATCAACATCTGATGAATAATTTTGTAAACCATTTTTAAATAAACACAATAGAATATGAGAACCTTTATCATAATTGCAACACTTCTTACGGGAATCGCAACTAGTGGACTAGCACAAAAAATTGGGTACATCAACTCTAACGAGCTTTTAGCTGCAATGCCAGCCAGTCAACAGGTACAGGCTGAATTAGAAAAATATGCCAAAGAGCTCGAATCGCAATTGACAACAATGTCTACAGAGTACGAATCAAAAGTTTCAGAGTACCAATCAAATCAAGCGCTTTGGTCAGATCCGGTAAAAGAATCCAAAGTGGAAGAGATCGGCTCGTTGGAAAAGCGTATCAACAAGTTCCAGCAAACTGCTCAAAAATCACTTTCTGAAAAAGAACAGGAACTGCTACAACCGGTACTCGACAAAGCCCAAAAAGCAATTGATGCTGTTGCTGAAGAAAAAGGTTACGATTATGTTTTTGACACAAGTAACGGAATGCTACTCCACTACCCTGATGGAGATAATTTGTTACCCGCTGTTAAAAAGCATTTAGATATACAGTAAATTGAATGCACCTGTAGGTATATTTGATTCTGGACTGGGTGGTCTTACCATCTGGAATGAACTTGTGAAACTGCTCCCTCGTGAGCAGTTTTTTTATTTGGGTGATAGCATAAATGCCCCATACGGTAACAAATCGACAGATGAAATCATTCATCTATCAGAAAAAAACACAGATTTTCTACTCAACCACAATGCCAAGATTATCATTGTAGCTTGCAACACAGCTACAACTCAAGCAATTCAGCACTTACGAGAAAAGTACCGGGGCCTTCAGTTTGTAGGAGTAGAGCCTGCTGTGAAACCAGCAACTCAAAACACCAGGACAAACTGTATAGGTATTTTAGCCACGAAAGGAACGCTAAATAGTCCGCACTTTCACGATACTTACAGCAGATTTGGAAACGATATAGAATCTGTGATGCAAATTGGTGAAGGACTTGTTAAGTTGGTTGAGGAAAACCGCATCGAGTCTGAAGAGTCAAAAAAACTGCTCGAACGCTATATCGCACCAATGCTGGAGCAAAATGCTGATCAAATCGTCCTCGGCTGCACGCACTACCCTTTTTTCAAAGACATCATTCAGAACCTGGTTCCGACCAACGTTGAAATCATCGATTCAGGTGAAGCAGTAGCCAAACAGACTAAGCGGATTTTGACCGAGCTAAACGCGTTAGCCGACAAGCCACTCGGATCTGACCAAATGTACACCACCGGATCAAAAGAAATCATGACTGAATTGGCGAAAAGACTACAGCCAAACAGAGCTATTAAAGTTACTCCTCTTTAAACCAACCGGAATATTTCACATAATTCTGCGCGATACGCTGCACTTCACCCTTGAATAAATCCTCGCTCAAGTCTTTCACCTTTTTAGCCGGAACTCCAGCATAAATACTGCCACTCTCGAGCTTTGATCCTTCAAGGACGACCGCCCCGGCTGCGATGATCACATTCTCAGGAATGTGAGCGTTATCCATCACTATAGCTCCCATCCCGATGAGCACATTATCCTCAACTGTGCATCCGTGAACCAAAGCATTGTGACCAATTGAAACATTGTTCCCGACAATCGTACGCGTTTTTTCATACGTGCAGTGAATAACCGCACCGTCCTGAACATTTACACGATTCCCGAGCTTGATCGAGTTAACATCTCCGCGAACAACCGAGTTAAACCAAAAGCTGCACTCGTCTCCGCATGTCACATCTCCAACGATTGTACTGTTCTCAGCTAAATAACAATCATCGCCAAATTTGGGTTTAAAACCTCTGCACGACTTTATTAATGCCATCTTTAATCTTTTTATGGTGTTAAATACAAACCTAATTCATAAAAATGACGTATTCAATTGTCCATCACTTACTAAATTTGCATTCTTAAAACAACGCAATCATGAGCGAAAAAGAAGTTCCTTTTACAATATACGCTGAAACCACTCCCAACCCTAAAACGATGAAGTTTGTGGCCAACAAGATTCTGGTTCCTTACGGAGCATCAGTTGAATACACTTCAGAGCTCGAGTGCCAGGACGCACCTCTCGCGAAAGTTCTCTTTACTTTTCCATTCGTGGAGAGTCTATTCTTTTCGAGCAACTTTGTTTCAATAACGAAAAAAGATTTCATCGAATGGGATGATGTCGTGATGGAAATGAGAGAATACCTCACCAATTATCTCCGTGCTGATCAGCCTGTTTTTACAAAACCGCCCAAAACAACCGGACACGAAACCAAAAACGAAGACAATCAATCTGAAAAGATCAAAGTAACTTCCACTCCGCAAAATGAGATGGAAGAAAAGATCATCAACTTGCTCGAAGAATATGTTCGTCCGGCAGTTGAAGGAGATGGTGGAGCTATTCACTTCAAATCCTTTGATGAAGGAAAAGTTACTGTTAAATTGAGTGGAGCTTGTAGTGGTTGCCCTTCTTCAACTCAAACACTTAAATTTGGAATTGAAAACCTTTTCAAAGAACATTTACCTGAAGTTCAAGAAGTAGTAGCTGAAGATGCGTAGATTATTCAACTTTTTATGTGTTGCCTTTATCAGTATTGCCCTTTTCTCAAATTGCAATACGGAGGAAAGTTATGAGACTTTCTCCAAAATCGAAAAAACGTATTCCAACGGCAAAAAACATGTAGTCCTCCATTATCAAATGAGAGAAGACACTGTTTATCAAGTCAAAAAAGAGTATTTTTACGACAGTGGAGAAAAGCTAATGGAGGGGCCTGTTACGCCAGATGGAAAACGAAACGGGCACTGGAAAGCATACTTTCAAAACGGTAAAATTAAGAGCGAAGGCTCTTTTGAGAACGATAAAGCCAGCGGAAAAAGAACCGTTTATTATGACAACGGCCAAAAACGGTACGAGGGCAAATACAAAAACGGAAAAAGATCTGGTAGCTGGCACTTTTGGGACAAAAACGGAAAGCTACTAAAAACAGAATCATATTAATGCCAGCAGGTGATAGCGCGGAAGACCATAGATGAAATCATGCAAACCGCTCGTATTGAAGAAGTCATTGGTGACTTTCTTCACCTAAAGCGAGCAGGTTCAAACCTCAAGGCGCTCTCACCATTCGTCAATGAGAAAACACCTTCTTTCATGGTTTCGCCTGCCAAGCAAATCTTCAAGGATTTCAGCTCAGGCAAAGGCGGTAACGTAGTCACTTTCCTCCAGGAACACGAACACATGTCGTATCCTGAGGCACTCCGCTTCCTAGCAGACAAATACAACATCACCATTGAGGAAGATGGTGAGCAAACGCCAGAACAGCTCGAAGAACAAAACAAGCGTGAGAGCCTTTACATCGTCACAAACTTTGCTTTAGACTTTTTTAAGGACCAACTTCACGAAACAGAAGACGGCCAGGCAATTGGTTTGAGTTACTTCAAGGAGCGCCAGTTCGAAACCGACATCATCAAAAAATTTGATCTCGGGTATGCTCCGGGCAAAAACATATTTACCAAAACCGCTGAGGAAAAAGGCTACAAAGACGAATACCTCCTCGAAACCGGACTAATCAAACAAAATGATCGCGGTAAATACGATGGATTTCGCGAGCGTGTCATTTTTCCCATTCACGATCTTTCAGGAAGACCAGTAGGCTTTGGTGCTCGCACTTTACGGTCAGATCCCAAAGTTCCAAAGTACATCAACTCCCCTGAGAGTGACATCTACAAGAAAAACCGCATTCTCTACGGGATTTTTCAGGCCAAGCACTCCATCATCAAAAACGACCTCTGCTTTTTAGTTGAGGGCTACACCGATGTTATCTCGCTACACCAGGCCGGCATTGAAAACGCGGTAGCTTCGTCTGGTACGGCTCTGACCGAAGGCCAAATAAAACTCATAAAACGCTACACCCAAAACGTCACAATCCTTTACGATGGTGACCCGGCCGGAATTAAAGCATCCTTTCGCGGAATCGACCTTATCCTGCAGGAAGGCATGAACGTGAAAGTTGTGTTGTTGCCTGAAGGGGACGATCCAGATTCGTACGCAAAAAATTACGGCAAGGAAAAAACACTGGATTATGTTGGTCAGAACCAAACCGACTTCATCACATTTAAAACCAACGTTCTTCTAAAAGACGTAGAAAACGATCCGCTCAAAAAATCACAGGCGATTCGCGATATCGTGAACTCCATTGCGCAGGTTCCCGATCATATTTCACGAGCCGTTTTTATCCAGGAATGCAGTTCTAAACTCGATGTTCCGGAAAAAGCGATCATTGCTGAGACAAACAAGATCAGGCGAAATCAGTTCAACCAGCAACGAAGAGAGAAACTCAGGGAACAACAGCGCGAAGAAAGGGAAAGCAACCTACCTGAATCTGAACCGGAGAATTTCTTAGAGGAAAACACAAAGCCTGTTATTCAGGACGAAATCAAAAATCAGGAACGCGAGATCCTGAGATTAATCCTGAGGTATGGCTCTGAATTGATAAATACCAATATTTTTTTAGAGGAAAGTCAAAAAGAAGAAGAGGTTTCTGTTGCTGTGGGAGAGTTTCTTGTGAGTGAAATCATAGCAGACGAACTCACATTTCAAAGTCAGCTCCATGACACCATTTTTGAAGAAATAGCTGAATTGATCGAACGAGATGGAGCAATCGATGAACAACACTTTATCCATCACGAAAATGATAAAATAAGAGAGTTTGTGGTTGATTTACTGGCTGAACGCTACGAACTACACGATTGGGAAAAGAAAAACATATTTGTAAAGCGCGAAGAACAACATGTTGGCAATCATGTTGAAAAGACCCTTTACAAGTACAAACTGGCCTGTATTAACCAAATGATCCAGGCAAATCAAAACAAGATGAAAACCGCTTTCAAGAGCGAAGAACCTATCGATGACATTCTTTTAGAGCAGAGAGAATTGGATAAAATCAAGATGAAATTATCAGAAATGCGCGGGTCAGTCGTTATCCGATAAGTAATATAGAACCAATCTAAGTTTATTAAAACTAACCCACTTACCCAACCATTGTGAAATAATGCCCGTTTACCTTAATGTGTTAACAAGTAAAGACAGGCCTTGAGTTAAAAATGAATGATCGTTGATCAGGAACTTATACAGTTATGTAAGAAGGAAGATCGAAAAGCACAGTTTACGCTTTACAAGCAGTGTTACGGAATTCTTATGGCTGTATGTTTACGCTATGAGCGCAACAAAGAGGATGCAGAAGAGCTTGTTAACATGGGGTTTCTCAAAATCGTCACCAAGCTCGACAAATACAATTCCGATATTCCCTTTGAAGCGTGGATCAGGCGTATAATGATCAACACTGTGATAGATGAGTTTAGGAAAAGGAAGAAAGAGCAAGAGACCATAGAATACACCGACTTTGACGACCAACACCACCACCGACAAGTTGAAATGAATGATGCAGACTTACGCTTTGATGCTGAAGAGCTGGAGCTAATGCTGCAAAATTTGCCAAATGTTACACAAAAGGTTTTTAACCTTCATGTAATTGATGGCTACAGTCACAAAGAAGTTAGTGATATGCTCAGCATATCTGTAGGAACTTCAAAGTGGCACGTGTCCAACGCACGAAAACTGTTGAAGGAGCAAATTGAAAAGAATAAAAATAAAGCAAGTAACTCTCAGAGTATTACAGCATGAGCAAGGATTTAGATGAAATTTTTAAAGAAGGACTGAAAGACCGCAAAGTCTCCTTTAACCCAGGTGCCTGGGATAAAGCTGAAGCTATGCTCAATAAAGAGCAGGGCAATTCGAGAAAAGGCTTTGTGTGGTGGAAAGCTGCTGCTGCAGCATTGCTGTTAGTTTCACTTTCAGTAGGTGCTTATTTTGTTGTTGACTCAACTTCAAATAATCAACTCGCTGAGAAACAAGAAACAAAAGACAGTGATTCTCAGTCTCAAAACAACCAGGAAAAACTTTCTGGAAAAGATGTTTTTGAACAAGAAAACGATACCCCCAAAACAAACCAAAATCCCAAAGATCAGCTCGCGAAAGAAGAGATGAAGTCAACATTTTCCGCTACTTCGAAAAGGAACCAAAAGCGTGCTGATCAAATGCGATTTGCCAAAACCAGCGAGCCCAACAGGGCCGCTGCGGGGCAAACGTATCCAAGAGAACAATCATCACTTTCTGATGTGAAAAGTAGTTCTTCAACCGAAATAAAACAGGGTAAAAGAACTTATTCATTAAGTGAAATCCCTCTTCTAGAGAAATTATTGAGCAATTCAAAAGAAGAAAATTCACTCGATCATACAATTTACACTGATAAGATTCCAGATTTCACGCCAGTCGTGAAGCACAGATTCTTCCTCATAGGTGGTGGAATGGTAAGCAATGCTTACAAAACTGGAGACTACTCTAAAAATTACGCGATAGATCCTTTTGGTGGATTTGGTTACGAATACCTCATCAATCCAAACTTCTCACTTGAGGCAGATGTACTTTACCTCCACCGTAGCGGTGTTAACACGACAAAAACAATTGAGAGCGGTGAGTACAGCTTTGGTCGGGTTACTGATATTTACAACATCAATCATGAGGTGCTACATTATCTTGAGTTGCCGGTTTTTGCAAATTACAGAATCGGGAATAATATGATTAAAGCCGGTGTTGGTGTTAGTTATCTCATCAACTCTAAAAGTACAGTTGAACACATTCACAACACACCTTTTGAGCAACAGGTTTCAACCTCAACAGAGTACGGTCACAATGACGGATTCAACAAAATAGATTATTCTGTTCAATTTGGTTATGAGAGACTTGTTCTCAACAAATTGAATTTGGGTGTTCGCGGATCTTACGGTTTTGCTGATGTCGTAAAAGATGATTACTACAATCACTCTGCTGTTGACAACAACCTCAACGTACGCATTTACGCTAAATACAACCTGGCGAATCTGTAATGAATAAAATTGTATCCATTTCAATTGCTGTCGCATCGTTATTCCTTTTGAGCTGCGACAAGGATACTCCTGAAGTATCCAGCAATGATGTGGTTTTCTATGTCGATGGACAAATGGGTGAAAACCCCATCAGCTTAAAAGGTGGCATTGATAACAACTTCATGCACACCAATTACAATTCTGACAGCGCCAATATCAATTCATATGTTGGTATGATGGCCGGTTCTGACTGTGAAATGGACAATCCCTGTGAAAACGCATTGACTTTCAAGTTCCGCGCTAATGGTCAGAGCCATGTTGACTCAACGCTCTCACCGCAACAAAAAACTTTCCGCAGCATTTCAGATTCTAGCCTGGCGGGATACAATGTCTCCTTCAACTCCAACATTGAACCTCCCGGAGGTAATTACAAAGTTGAATGGACATTCAGTAATGGCGAAACAAGCACGTCAGAAAATCCAACAGTGTTTTTCCAGACTCCCGTTGGAACAATTACAGCCTGCATGACAGTAACAAATCTCGATTCCAATACGAGTGTCACAACTTGTAATACAATTTCACCAACAAAAAGCTGTTATGCAGATTTTACCTACAGTTTTTCATCAGGCGGTAACGTAACAGTCAACGCTATTGAAAACGGAGTTGCGCCATTTACTTATTTGTGGGATTTTGGAAATGGTTTTATGCCACTCAATCAACAACCCAATTTAAACTTTAGCGGACAGGATACTGTTTCAGCTTGTTTGAAAATCATTGATGCTGTAAACTGTGAAGCTATTATGTGTAAAACACTTTTAGTTGATTCATCAGCTACATCAGCATTTACAGTTGGAAATTTCAGTTATACAACTTCAAAACAATACTCATTTAATCAACACGATTACAATGAAGTTGTGGTAGAATATGTTGATGAAAACGGAGACAAATACACATCACAACTTAAAGAACAGCCGGGTTGGGCAAACTTCGAGATCGTTGAAATGGAGAGTTATGAGCAAAACCGTTTTGGTCAGAACACAAAACGTCTAGAATTTAACTGCAACGTTCAGCTATACAAAGTGAATGATGTTTCGCAAAAAATGGACTTCATCAACGCAACCGGATTTATTGGAGTAGCTCATCCGTAAATTGAATGTCCTTTACTTTCATTTGAAGTGACGTTTTCCCGTTAAAAGTATTTTCCTCAATTGTGTAAGCAATACTAAAAGGTTCTCCTGATTGAACAATTTCAATTTTATCGGCCATTCCAAAACCTATTCCTGAAATCATGATATTTGAACCTTCATTTTTCACAACAACACGTAAATGAGTTTCGTCACTTCCCACGACTTTTGAATATCCGGCATCATCCAAATAATGGGTAGCAAAAACAGGAAGCATATTTTTAGGACCAAACGGTCCCATTCTTTTCAGGATTTTATAGAAGCTATTGTTGATTTCATCGAGAGTTAATACAGCATCAATATCCTGGATAGGCTGCTTGTGCTCCTCTTTTATCCGCTCCCTAACCGATTGATCAAACTTCTCTTTAAACTCATCCACCTTGTTAGGAGAAATGGACAAGCCGGCTGCGTATTTATGACCTCCAAATTGCTCAATGATGTCACTACAGGCATCAATAGCCTCATAAATATCAAAGCCTCTCACACTACGTGCCGAGCCGGTTACTTTTCCGTCATATTCGGTTAAGACTATCGTTGGTTTATAATGTGTTTCAATCAATCGAGAAGCAACAATCCCGATGACTCCTTTATGCCATCCCGGCTTGTAAACGACTGTAGATACAGCGCTTTCATACCAATTATCCTCAGCAATCATTTGGAGAGCCTCCTCATTGATCGCTCTATCCAAATCTTTCCGCTCCTGGTTCTGACTGTTAATCAAGGATCCTAATTCGCTTAGCTGAGCCTCATCAGAGTTTGTGAGTAACGCAACAGCTTTTGTTGCACGTTCCATTCGGCCGGCAGCATTTATTCGAGGCCCCACAATAAAAACCAAATCGCTAACAGTGATTTCGCGATCATTAGCAGCGTGCTCGCCTAAAAGTCGCTTTATACCGGGCGATGGATTTTCGTTGATCTTCTTTAGACCGTGGAACAGCAGAATCCTGTTTTCACCGTTTACAGGAACAATATCACAAGCTATACTCACCGCCAACAGATCTAAAAAATTTGCCGGTGGATTAGCATTGGCTAGTTCCGGCTCAATTGCACAAAGAGCCTGCATCAATTTATATCCCACTCCACAACCTGAAAGTTCTTTAAAAGGATAGTCACAATCTGATCGTTTGGGATCTAAAACAGCCAAAGCTGCCGGTAATTCATCACCCGGCCGGTGGTGATCACAAATAATGAAATCAATTCCTTTCTCACGGGCATACTCCATTTGCTCGATGGCCTTAATTCCGCAGTCGAGCGCTATTACGACAGAAAAATTATTTTCTGACGCGTAATCAATACCAGCTTTAGAAATTCCGTAACCCTCAGTGTAACGATCTGGAATGTAATAATCAATTTCATCAAAATGCGGCTTTAGAAAACTGTACATCATGGATACTGATGTTGTTCCATCGACATCGTAATCGCCATAGATAAGAATTGCTTCACCGTTTTTTTTCGCGGTCAGAACCCGGTCAACAGCCGTTTTCATATCAGCCATAATGAGCGGATCATGGAGGTTTGCAAGGTTCGGATTGAAAAAATCTCGCGCTTCTTCAAAACTGCTAACACCGCGATTTACAAGAATTGTTGCAAGCGGTAGCGGACAGTTTATCGCTGATGAAAGTTCAAGCGATTTCGATTCGTCAACAGGTGGTATAAAGTGCCATCTTTTTTCCATTACTTCAAAGATGAAAAATTTTGAATGTATTTTTGGCCGCATTGAAGGTTAAAATATGGAAATACTCAACATCGTAATTCTTCTGGTTTTTCCTGCTGTAGCAATATTGATCGCTCAACGCATACCGGCACTAAATGCTATCATCCTGTGTTACGCGGCCGGAATATTAATCGGGAATACCATTCCGGAGTATGTTGCTCACGACACGGTAAGATCTATTATTGAAGTCATGGTAGTCTTGGCTTTACCTCTCCTTCTTTTTTCGTCAGATTTCAAAGGGTGGCTCAAAAATCCCGGGATGATGCTCAAATCTTACGGATTACTTTTAGTCTCTGTAACCATTGCATCCTTTGTAGGGTTTTACGCTTTCAATGAACTAGCTGATGCACCGATAATCGCTTCCATGTACAGTGGAGTGATTTCTGGCGGAACACCAAACCTCAACGCTATTGGGATTGCGCTCAACGCTGGCGATGAAATGTTTGTACTACTCAACGGATATGATGTTATATTGAGTGGTAGTTATTTCTTTCTACTCGTCTCTATAGCCAGGCCATTACTCAGCAAGGTTCTTCCTTCAAAAGAGAAAGGTGAAAAGAAAAAGGAAGTACCTCTTCAATTTCAAAATGTGACACTAAAAAGTTTCAAGGGTCATCTCAAAAATGTGATTGTGGCATTACTCTGGGGAATAGGATCAGTTGGTCTCACAATTGGACTGTCCTTTTTGTTCTTTGATGAGTTAAATGCATTGTTTGTCGTGATTGGAGCTTCGAGTTTAGGGATTCTATTTTCTTTCAATAAACGGATCAGAGCCCTTCCTCTCACCTATGAAACCGCAGATTACCTTCTCTTAATTTTTGCATTTGGAATGGGGACGCTCGCTCAATTCGATAAGCTCGTGAGCAGTGACTGGCGTAGCTTTGCTATGTGCGCTATCATTTTTGGCGTAATGCTGATTCTTCACATCTCTTTTTCCAGATTGTTGAAAGTGGATACTGATCACTTCATGATCAGCTCGACAGCCGGAGTCTTTGGTCCGCCTTTCATTGGTCCTGTTGCAAACGCAACGGGAAATCAAAAGCTCATCGCTCCCGGAGTTGCTATGGCCATCTTTGGAAATGCTGTTGGAACTTATCTTGGAATTCTACTCTTTGAGATCTTCAAAAACCTGTAGAAACAAAAAATCCGGTTGAATAACCGGATAAATTGAAAATAAAAAAGGGAGCCACCGCATTACGCTAAGTGACTCCCCCCACTAACCACCTACTTGAGTACAAATATAAGACAACTTTATTTCTCTAGCCAAATCAAAAATGATTTTTTTGAGAAATAATTCCACTCAACCAATGGTTCACCCTTTTTTATCAGGTAAAACTCATTCGTTGAGAATATCGGTTTGAACTTTAATTGACTCATCGTGAATCAATTGAAGCAACAACTCTACAAACTGCTTATCGAGTCCTTCTCCCTCACCAAAAGGTATTCGAGTATCTAGAATTTCTCTCCATCGCTCTAACTGGAGAATAGTAACATCGTTCTCTTTTTTGTAAGAACCGATTTGGCCCACGATTTCTTTCCGTTTAGCGAGTGATTTCAATATTTCTGCATCTATTTCATCAATCTGGCTACGCAACTGTTCGAGCTGGTTCTGAAAAGTTTTTGACTTACTCGTATTGCTCCTCACAGTCAATAGCGACATAGTCTCACTTAGTTGTTGAGGAGTAATTTGTTGCTGGGCATCACTCCAGGCATCATCAGGTGTGATATGAGTTTCGATCATGAGTCCGTCAAAATCGAGGTCGAGTGCTTTTTGAGCAACATTGAAAACTTTATTGCGCTGCCCTGAGATGTGGCTGGGATCACAAATGATTTTCAAATCAGGGAAATCTGTTTTTAGCTTAATAGGAATTTCCCAGTTTGGCGTATTTCTATACTCAGAGCTAATGGATGAAAATCCGCGGTGAATAGCTGCTAATTTATTGTTCCCAGTATTCAGTAATCTTTCAATCGCGCCAACCCATAATGCGTAATCTGGATTGATCGGGTTTTTAATCATAACAGGAATATCAACTCCTCGCAGCGACTCTGCTATTTCCTGCACGGCAAAGGGGGAAACCGTAGTACGAGCTCCAATCCACAAAACATCAATATCGTATTTGAGCGCTTTCTCAACATGATCAGTATTTGCTACTTCAATTGTGACTGGTAAACCGAACTCTTCTTTCACTCTTTTGAGCCATGGAAGTCCTTTTTCACCTACACCCTCAAATGAATTGGGCCTTGTTCTCGGCTTCCAAATTCCGGCTCTGAATAAATGAGGTTTATTCGATTCGACTAATTGACGAGCCGTTTCCATTACCTGATCTTCTGTCTCAGCGCTACACGGGCCAGCTATCAGGTACGGATCTGAATGTTTAATCCAACTATTTGTGAAATTATGTTTTTCTTTTTTTCCCATTTCTAATGACTGTATCCAATAAAACAGCCCTCCCTTTCAAATGTTTCAATAAAACTTGAAACTACCAGTTTACCACGACTTTCCCAATCGAGTTTCTACTTTCAAGTAAGTGATGTGCATCAGCGATTTCTTCAGCTTTAAACTCTCCTCTAATATGCGGTATTAAAATATTTTGATCAGCGAGTTCAACAACTTTAGCCATCACATCACCGAGTACAGAAGGGTTTTGCTCCGCAATGCGTAACATATTGAGTCCAATAACTCCATTACTTTTCAATAAGAACTGAAGGGGATGCATTAAGCCAAAATCCCACGCAAGTTTCAATTTATCAAATACATTTCCCTTGCTTCCGCTCCATGAAGAAACACCAAAAATGATGTGACGCCCACCAAAACGAACGAGTTTGTTGCCATTTTTGAAGGTTTTGCCACCAATCGGGTCGAATATTACGTCAACTGGGTGCTCGCCAAGCTTGGCTCTGACCGAAGTTGCAAAATCTTCTTTTCTATAATTGATCGGGTAATCAACGCCCTGCTCTTTTAAAAATTCAATTTTTTGGTCAGATCCTGCAGTACCAACAACCTCACAGCCTAACCATTTAGCGAGCTGAGTGAGCGCAATACCAACGCCTCCTGCACAAGCATGAATGAGCACTCTTTCGTGTGGCTGAATATTCGCCATTCTTATTGCCGCGTAATAAGCTGTGCAATATTGGGTAGCCAATGCTACTCCGGCAGAATTAGAAATTGAATCGGGAAGTTTTACAGTTGTCCTGCTGTCAGCTACACACTGTTGAGCATAACCACCAAATTGAGTAAAGGCCAAAACACGATCGCCTTTCTTAAACTTCTCAGCCCCAGAGCCTACTGCTTCAACACGGCCAACAGCTTCGTAACCCAAAACTGCAGGGAGTGGCGGTGCATCATTGTAAATTCCGTTTCGGGCCATTACATCAGCGTAATTGAGTCCAAACGACTCAACATTGATGAGTAACTGACCTTCACCCGGACTTTCAATCTTGTGATCTCTCAGCTCAAACGCCTTTTTAGGATCTCCGTTTTTTACGAGGTAAATTGCCTTCATACTATCTCACTTTCACTTTTGAAAGAACCTTAGCAAAGAGAGCAGGAAAAAACCTTTTTACATAAATACCTGACACCTCTTTGAGTCCGCCCATGTAAATTTCATTTTTACCGGATTGCATAGCCCTGTAGATCTTTGACGCAACATCTTTAGGATTCATTCCATTAGCCTGCGCGTCATCCATTTTATTCAGCTTCTCTCCTTTTCCGGTTAGCGCATTATTGGCGATGTTAGTACGAACAAATCCCGGACAAATAAGCGTAACCTGGAGATTATCCTGAACATGCTCAGCCCTCAAGCCATCAAAAAAGCCGTGTAAAGCGTGTTTTGAGGCAGCATAAGCTGTTCTGTAAGGTGAACTGTACATTCCGGTCACACTCGTAGTAACACCAATTTTTCCTCCTTTATTTTCAATGAAATGCGTGAGCAGTGCCTTCGTCAAGGAAATAGTACCAAAATAATTGACATCCATTATTTTGCGATCAACCTCGAGATCTGTTTCTATCGCAAAAGCTCGCTGACTGATTCCTGCGTTGTGCAAAACCTCATCTACCCTTCCAACTTTCTCAATGATGTCATCGACTACTTTTTGGTGAGAAGCAATATCAGAAATATCCAATGGCTGAACGACAACCTCAACATCAAACTGAGAAAGGTTCTCTTTGAGTTCCTTCAACTTTTCTACTCTACGGGCACTTACAATTAAATTGCAGCCCTGTTCAGCGTACTCAAAACATAAAGCCTCTCCTATTCCTGAGCTAGCGCCCGTTATCCAAATATTTCTTTTTGAGGTCATATTCACTTAATGCCGATTATGTACTTTCACTTACAATTTTCAAAATTATGAGATTTATTGTCGTCATCTCTATTTGTCTGTCGCTAATGCTAAATTGCACGAATATGAATAACGAAAACTTCGACATTCAGGGTCACCGCGGATGCCGTGGCTTACTCCCGGAAAATTCTCTCGAAGCATTTGAAAAAGCCCTGGAAATCGGTGTAACTACTCTCGAAATGGATGTTGTGGTATCTGGAGAAAACAGGTTGATCGTCTCACACGAGCCTTATATCAGCAAGGAGATTTGTGATATTCCAGACTCAATTCCGCAAAATAGCGACAAGCTAAACATCTATAAAATGGATCACGGTCAGATCCGGAATTTCGACTGCGGAACAAAGTTCAATCCCAGATTTCCTGAACAAAAAAAAATTAAAACCTATAAACCTACTCTGACTGAAGTAATTGAACTGGCTAAGTCTTTCAGTGAAAAGAACAATACTCCTCCGGTTCACTTCAACATAGAAACAAAATGCATTCCCGAAACGGATAACATCTACCATCCTGAGCCAAATGAGTTTGCTGAATTACTGATTCAAACTATTAAGAAGCACGGATTGACTGATCGGTTTACGCTTCAATCATTTGATATTAGAACTCTGCAATACGCTCATGAAAACCATCCTGAAGTAGAGATTGCTTTGCTTATTGAGAATGTAAAACCATTTGAAGAAAACATCGCTGAGCTCGGTTTTAAACCAGACATCTACAGTCCAGATTTTGAACTTTTAAATGCTCAAGACATTGAGAATTTACACGAACAAAATATTCGGGTAATTTCCTGGACAGTCAACGAAAAAGACGACATGATAAACCTGATCAACTGGGGCATTGACGGAATTATCACGGATTACCCCAACAGGTTAACTGAGGTTCTGACCGAAATTAAATAGACGCTAGTTTTTCACCTTTTACAGCATCAGTATCGATTGGAATACTATCGAGTTGCTGTTTTTGTTCGTGCATTTCCTGCTCAAACTCTTCGCGCATATCTTCTTTAACCGGTTTTGATGGAGGCAATTTTTCGCGTCTGTGATCAACCTGACTTCCGTTTTTCCAAAAGCGGTAGCAAACGTGAGGTCCGGTCGCTAAGCCTGTGCTTCCAACATAACCGATAATATCGCTCTGCTTAACTTTTACACCAGCTCTAATTCCGCTCTTGATCTTGGTCATGTGAAGATACTGAGTGGTATAAGTTCCGTTGTGACGGATTTTTACGTAATTCCCGTTGTACTTGCTGTATTGAGCCGCTATAACAACACCGTCACCTGTACTCATAATAGGCGTTCCGCGCGGAGCAGCATAATCGGTTCCAAGATGAGCTTTCCAACGCTTTTGAACCGGGTGGAATCTGCGTTTTGTGTAGCCTGAAGTCAATCGGCCAAACTTGAGTGGGGATTTTAGGAATGCTTTGCGCAAACTCTCTCCATTTTCATCGTAGTAATCTTCAAAGTCGCCATCGTTAAAGCTGAAAGCGTAAAATGGATTCCCCATGTGGTTGAAGTTTGCAGCATGAATTTTACCTACGCCAATGAATTCATCATCAACGTAATGCTCATCAAAAACTACTTTAAAATAATCTCCTTTTTGAATGCGGTAGAAGTCGATTGTCCAGGCATAAATGTCGCTTAACTCCAAAGCAAGTGCCGGACTCAAATCATTATCGACTAATGTTTCAAAAAGAGATGATGTTATTACACCTGAGGCTTCTTTCGTTCTGACTTCAATCTCTTTTTGTCCTTTAAAGACAGAAATACTATCTCTCAAATCAAAAACAACATACTCTGTTGGGTTGGGTTCATAAACAAAACAAGCAGCTTTTCCAGTGCTGTCTTTCTTGCAATAAACTGCGTAATCGCGACCGTGACGGATATCGCGGACATCAAAAATGTCTTTGGCATTTTTCACCAACCTGTCAATCTCAGGATATGAAACATTGTACTTGAGCAGGATATCTGCCAAAAACTGATTGCGTTCAATCTTTCCTTTGTACACAGAAAATGAGTCGGCAATCATTCCGTATTCCATGTTGAGTTCACTGGAATCGGGAGTGAGCGTGTCGGCTACGGTAGACGATTGCGCGAGGGTTTGCGGGTTCTGACTGTTATTTTCACAAAATAAAAGAAGGCCGGCAAAAACGGCAACTGTGATTCCCAGTAAGATGTAAGCTAATTTATGTTTCGCCATGTCAGGTATTTTGGCTGATAATTCGCGTTATTTACGAGTTCTTCTCTATGAGGTTCGCTAAAACGGCTGCGAATATACAACTCATTTATCCAAAGAAAACGAAAAGCAGGCCTAAAAATTAGACCTGCTTTAAATTTGATTCACAATGAATTGTGAAAATTATTTACTCACTAAAGCTACAGGATGTGAAAGCTGGCTGTAATTGGTAAGTTCCATTTTTATTGAGCCTACCAAAATTCCTGCTTTAGCCAAGACCGGTATTCTGTTTTTATCATCAGTAATATACACTGTGAGATCTCCCGGTTCGTCAAAAACCCTTCCCGGCTGAACGATTGGTTCAAACTTTAAGCACCTGAACTTACCTGCTTCAGTTTTAATCGTTTCTCTACCTGTGTAGCGAATTTTTAAAGGTTCAATTTTTCCGTCCATGAATGCTTGTAAAACGATTATTTCACCTTTTTCATATTTACTGAGGTCGAGCGTGCGGGCAAAGTAAAATGCACTAATCATATCCTGTATTCCGTAAGGAACTCTTTTCACTTCACCTTTTTCAGTTTTCACTTTGTTTTCGTCATGTTCAAACTTGTAGTGTTGTTTGAACTCATAACCACCTTCACTTACATCGCGCTTAAACTCGTATGGGTGAATGTTTTTAGCATCGATAAAACTCTCGTAAGTAT
The DNA here is from genome assembly GCF_008806325.1 of Salibacter halophilus. Taxonomy (GTDB): domain Bacteria; phylum Bacteroidota; class Bacteroidia; order Flavobacteriales_G; family Salibacteraceae; genus Salibacter; species Salibacter halophilus. The sequence goes on along the minus strand of NZ_WACR01000010.1, from coordinate 14,815 downwards.
CTCTTACTTTAAAAACCCAGTCAAAAGCACCAACACTTCTACCTTTACCTACTACGTGAAGTGCTTCACGACTTCCGTAATAATGTGTTTCGTTTTTAATTTCAATTACAGCTTTACCTGCATCAACAATCCCGTAATGCACGAGATATTCAATACGTTCACCTTTTTGAAAAACGGGATAGTCTACTCTGTGAAGTTCACTGATATCCTGTTCAATTCTTTTGATTTCGGGCTTTTGGGCATGAAGCATGCTGAGGCCAAATAACACCACGAAAACGATTCCTATTCTTTTCATGATTTCCTCCTTTTGCATCATATAGTTCAATGTTCGTGCCAAATTAGATTTTTAACTCTCAGCCAGCCTACTACACCAGAACCAATCAGTGATTTCACGAGTAGGCCCGGAATAAAATTCAGGCTTTCGAGCATAATATGAAGACTGTCCTGTTTTATAGATAATACGATAAATCCGGTTATCAAGGTCACAAATTGACTGATGCTAAAGTTAATAAATGTTGACCAAAACCTATTATTGAGGAATACTTTAAGAGCACTTGCAACAACATTTGAAATCAAAAAACCAATGAAAAAGCCAATATGAGGTCCCAATAAAACATCTATCCCAGAAGAGCCATCTGAAAAAACCGGTAACCCCAACGCACCCAGGAACAAATAGCTCAACACCAACAGCAATGCTTTTTTCAAAGGAAAAACAAAAGCGGGTAAAACGAGAAAAAGGGTTTGAAGCGATATATCTACCTCAGTTCCGGGAATCGGGATACTCAGTGGTCCGCTTAGGCAGGCCAGTCCCAATAAAATGAAGAATATGGCTATTTGCTTTGTATTCACGATTTTCTGCCGAGTCCTTCAACAACGACCACTATTTCGCCTTTAACACCTTTAGAGTCGTAATAGTCATGTAACTCATGAAGCGAGCCGCGTTTTGTTTCCTCGTGTATTTTAGTCAATTCTCTGCAAACTGCTGCTTTTCGGTCAGATCCAAAATATTCGCTGAGTTGCTTGAGTGTTTTCACCAACCGATGAGGCGATTCATAAAAAACGATTGTCCGTTCCTCTTCAGCCAGTTTTGTAAGGCGTGTTTGTCTTCCTTTTTTGTGAGGAAGAAAGCCTTCAAACAAAAAACGATCGCACGGCAAACCTGAGTTTACAAGAGCAGGGACAAAAGCGGTTGCTCCGGGAAGCGTTTGCACATCAATATCGTGAGCCACGCATTCGCGAACGAGTAAAAATCCCGGATCTGAAATTCCGGGGGTTCCCGCATCAGAGACCAATGCTAGTGTTTGCCCTTCTTCGAGTAATTCAACTACTTTTTCTACCTGCTTGTGTTCGTTGTGCTGATGAAAAGATTTGAGCGGCTTGTCAATACTAAAATGCTTGAGGAGCTTTCCGGTTTGCCGGGTATCCTCGGCCAGAATCAAATCCACCTCTTTGAGGACTGAAAGGGCTCTGACCGTAATATCCTCTAAATTGCCAATTGGCGTGGGAACCAGATAAAGGCCTGCCATATTAAATGGCTTTTTCAACTAAGCTGCTCGCGATAGCTTCTTTCGATTCGCCAGACTCAATTTTTTCTGCAACAGTTTTGATGAAATCTTCAATTTTTTCAGAGTCAATCCCCATAGCAACGCCAAAGCTCATGCAAAGCTCCTGCTCCCGCTGATCGGCTTCACCGTCAAGGCTCATCATTTCAACGAGGTCGTAAAGTTGCTCAGCTCTATCTTGCTGAGTGAGTTTGATGTTTTCATCGTGAAACTCATTCGGTTTTTGAATGATCTCGCTCAACTCTTCACGAGTGATATAAAACTGGTTTGAGATTTTAAATAAAAAATCGAGTTCTGCTTTATCTAAAATACCGTCAGCCATTGCTATACTGAGCAAGTGGCGAAAATGTTCTTTGTTTTTAAGCTTGTTTTCAGTCTCCATAAAACGGTTAAAAATTTTTACATAAATCTACGTTGAATTAACGACATAAAAGCAACAGTTGTCTCACTTTCCATGTCCCACTCATAAGTTGGTTTGAGTTGTTTTTCAACGTAATTATTTGCGTGTTCGTAACTTTCCAAATGATTCAATTCACTCAATGCCCTGTTAAACGCTTCCATATTTCCATCGAACAGTTCATTTGAAAACAAAAAGCGTTCGTTCAACCCGATTGCCGTTTTCAGGTCATCGATTCTTTTGCTGCCGAGATAATCGGCAAGTGAATTATTTGATGGTGAAGAATCTTCAATGGTTGATTTTTCTTCAACTTCATGGTCAGATCCCTTCTCAGCCGACTTTTCTTCAACTTCCTCACTTTTTTCCTCAGAGCGATCTTCGGTTTTCTCAGCCGAATCTTCAGAATCTGCTTTTGGCTGTTCCTCTTCGATTTCTTCTTCTTTCTTTTCCTCAACCGGCTCTGTCTTTTGCTCATCAGGCTTTTCTCCACTTAAGGTTTCGGATTCAGGCTCTGACCGTTCATCTTCTTTCACTTCTTCAGCATCCTCAGCAATTGATTCCTCAAAATCATCTACCTGATGCATGATTGATTCGTGTTGAGCAGGTTTTTCTTCTTTTTCGCTATTCGATTCAACAGCGTTTTGCGTCACAACCACTTCTTCGCCATCAGGTAATTCCAACATAAACTTCAGCACCGATAATTTTTGTTGAACCTGCTGAACGTGACTTAAAAGTTCATCGATTTGTTTCTCACTCAACTGCTGAGATGATTTCAACACATCAGCATCACTGTTGAGCAACTCAATTTGTTTAAGGGCAATCTCTTTTAATTCTTCTGTTTTTATCGGCATTTTGGTTCAATTATATTCACCTTTGTACAACGCAAATTTAGTTAGATTTGTGTGTCTCCTATGTTGATTTTTTAATCATCCTAAATGTTTTTAGAAGATACAATCAATCACCACGCTAAAAGTGGTTGGATAGAAGTCATATGTGGATCAATGTTCTCGGGCAAGACCGAGGAATTAATAAGACGATTAAAACGTGCCGAATTTGCCAAACAACGCGTTGAAATTTTCAAGCCACAAATCGATACTCGTTATCACGAAGAAGAAGTTGTGAGCCACGATGAAAACTCGATTAGCTCAACTCCGGTTCCATCATCAGGAAACATCGCTATTTTGGCTGATAACGTTGATGTGGTGGGAATTGATGAAGCCCAGTTTTTTGACGATGAACTCACTGAGGTTTGTGTTCAACTGGCAAACAGAGGCGCAAGAGTTATTGTAGCCGGACTCGACATGGATTTTAAAGGTCATCCTTTTGGTCCCATCCCTAACCTTATGGCTGTTGCCGAATACGTCACCAAAGTTCATGCTGTTTGTGTCAAATGCGGAAACCTCGCCAACCACTCAAACCGTATAAGCAAAGCAGAGGCACTCGTTCATTTAGGAGAAAAAGAAGATTATCAGCCTCTTTGCCGAAAATGTTTTTATGAAATTCAAAGCGCGACAAAATAGCAAACTACTCGATATGCGTGAAAACGCTATGGAGATGAAATCAGGGATTTACGGATCTACTCTCGTGAGTAACCTCAAATGTGAAGATCTCAGCGATATTCGCAAATCCATGAATTTTCTCCTGCAGCAGGGAAAGAATGCCAGGAAAACGGTTATTCTTTCAGATCCTGCCGGTAAACCTAAACCACAACTATATGAGGAAATTGCAAATATCTTGCAGCAGAATATCATTGAGCGATTTATAGGAATTGGCCCGGGATTTTGCGAAAACCGTGAACAGTTCAAATACCAAAATCAGGCGTTTTACAAGAACGTTAGCAAGTTTCTCGAGAATGAAGACCTCCTCTCATTTGAAGAACACTTCATTTTAGTTGCCGGGTCGTCAAAATCTAATTTTCAAAAGCTCGATTACGTTTTTCAGGAAAAGACACACGAGACAATACTGAACATTTCGCTCGATAACCTCATCCACAACCTCAATGTTTACCGCAGTGTTCTCAAGCCAAATGTGAAGTTGATGGTCATGGTGAAAGCCGCTGCTTACGGAAGTGGAATCACGCAAATAGGAAATTTACTCCAGGCAAATGATGTCGATTATCTTGGTGTTGCTTATCCCGATGAAGGCATCAACCTGAGGCTTGCCGGTGTAGAATTACCCATTATGGTTTTGAGTCCTGAACAGAGCGGCTACGAAGCGATGATTCGTTTTAACCTGGAGCCTGAGATTTACAATTTGCGAGGATTTCGTGCTTTTACTGAAAAGTTGAAGAAATCAGCCAGTGAGTTTGAAAATCCTTATCCCATTCATATCAAGGTTGATACCGGCATGAACCGACTCGGATTTGAGGAACATCAAATTGATGAATTAATCGAACAATTACGGTCAGAACCGAGCGTAAGAGTAACCTCTGTGATGTCGCACCTTGCCGTGAGCGAAGATCCAAATGAAAACGATTTCACCCTCGGTCAAATCGAAAAGTTTGAGCGTATCGCACAAAAGCTGGAAAAAGAACTCGGTTACAGTTTCCAAAAACACATTCTCAATTCATCAGGTATTTCACGTTTCCCCGATGCGCAATTCGACATGGTTCGTCTCGGACTCGGAATTTACGGGGTTACCGGTGACAAAGAACTTCAACCAAAACTGAAACACATTTCTTCGCTTCGATCAGAGATTGTACAAATACGCGAAATTGAAGCTGGTGAAACGGTTGGTTACGGACGTGCAGAAAAGGCATCTAAAAAAATGCGTATCGCAACGGTAAGCATCGGTTACGCTGATGGCCTCGATCGCAGACTCGGAAACCGAAAAGCCCATATGTTGATCAACAACCAACCGGCTCCTATCATTGGAAATATTTGCATGGACATGTGCATGCTGGATATTACGGATCTGACCGATGTAAAAGAAGGTGACGAAGTCATTGTTTTTGGTCAGAACCAAACAGTACAACAACTCGCCAAAATCATGGAAACGATTCCGTATGAAGTGCTCACAAGTGTCTCAGGTCGGGTAAAACGTGTTTATTTGCAGGAATGACACCGATCAGTGCCGTCATAATAACCTTCAACGAGGAACAGAATATTGGTCGTTGCCTCGATTCGCTCAAGCCAGTAGCTGATGATATCGTGGTGGTTGACAGCTTTTCTACCGATCGCACAAAAGAAATTTGTGAGGAAAAAGGGGCACGTTTTGTCACACATAAATTTGACGGACACATCGAGCAAAAAAACTGGGCGATTACACAAGCCAAATATCCGCATGTCCTTTCGCTCGATGCCGATGAAGCGCTAGATGAAGAACTCACAAAAAGCATCAAAAAAGCCAAGGAAAGTTTTTCAGTTGACGGCTACAAAATTAGGCGACTCACCAACTATTGCGGCTCCTGGATCAGGCACGGAAACTGGTACCCTGATATCAAGCTTCGACTTTGGGATTCACGAAAGGGGAAATGGACAGGCCTCAATCCGCACGATCGTTATGAATTAGAAAAAGGCAGTTCTGAAAAATTACTTGACGGACACTTACTTCATTACAGTTTTTATTCATTCGATCAACATCTCAAGCAAATTCATAAATTCACTGATATTTCGAGTAAAGCCGCTTTCAAAAAAGGCAAAAAATCAAACTGGTTGAAATTAATCATTAACCCTTTTGCAAAATTTGTTGGCGGTTATCTATTGAGACTAGGACTACTCGATGGCAAAGCCGGATTCAAAATCGCCTGGTACTCTGCTTACGCTACTTATTTGAAATATTCCAAATTACTTAAAATTCAGCGCGGTGCGTAACCCTAAAATACTGCACATATCAACGCCAACATCGTGGCGCGGAGGCGAGCAACAACTCGCGTATCTCGCTGAAGAACTCTTTAAAAAAGACATTGATCAACATATCCTCTGTGCAAAAGACGGTGAAATGGCCCAGCGTTGTAAAAGTCAAAACTGGCCATGTACTGAGGTTAAAGAACGCTTTTCTGTGAATCCACTTTTTGCAAAAGCTGTAAGGCGTGTTTGCAGGAAAGAAAACATCGATATTATTCACGTTCACGATTCTCACGCGCATACTTTCGCTGTAATGGCCGCTTCTTTTTTCGGGAATGATTGCCCTATAGTCGTGAGCAGGCGAGTTGATTTTCCTGTTTCTAAATCACCGCTCTCAAAATGGAAGTACAATCATCCAATGGTCAGAGCCATACTGTGCGTTAGTGACATGATTAAAGAGATTACAGCACCTTCAATTCGCGACAAATCTCTATTAAAAACAGTCTACTCAGGAGTTGATAAATCACGCTACGAGAAGCGCAAGCTCAGTCATCCTCTAATTGAAAAATTCGGGCTAAATCCAAACAAAACGATAATCGGAAATGTAGCAGCTCTAGCTGATCACAAGGATTATCCAACATTCATTGAAACTGCTAAAGAAATCGTTAGCCGAGGCTCTGATGCACAATTTGTGATAGTTGGTGATGGTCCGCTCAAAAGTGATGTTCAAGAGCTCGTCAAAAACTCAGGAATTGCTGATCATATTTTCATGACCGGATTCCAAAAAGACGTTCTCGAAATCATTTCAGATTTTGACATTTTCCTCATCACCTCAAAGACAGAAGGATTAGGGACATCCATCCTGGATGCATTTGGGTGTAAAGTTCCGGTTGTAGCTACTCAAGCTGGCGGAATTCCAGAGATTGTTCAAAATGAAAAAACAGGATTAATAGCTCCGGTAAAGAGCCCCAAAAAACTTGCTGATCAAGTCGAGCGGTTACTCAAGGACGAAGCTTTGAAAAACGAAATGATTGAGGGAGCTACAAATCTGCTCGAAAACTTCACAAAAGAAGCAACAGCGCAAAAGACGCTTGAAGTCTACCGATCTTTATTAGAAAATTGACGAGGTAGCCCCTGCAACAAGAAAGAGTTGAAAAACGCAAAGAATGTAACGCCTACTTGCGTTTCCAGTGTATCCTCACTCAACATCGAAGACATCACAACAACGAAGAAAAGAATGTAAACCAATGATCGGGCATTTGGCTCTGACCAAAATGGTGCTACAAAACTGAAAAGAACCAAAGCAAAACCAATTGCTCCAAATGTGATTAAAAAAGTGAGTAATTGATTGTGTGCTCTTCGCCTGTAATCTCCTTTTAGCGGGGAATTGAGTTCATCGTAAGCCCTGTCAAAACTAGCCTGAACATCACCCGTTCCAACTCCTAAAAAAGGATTTTGAGTGAAAATATGCCAACCTGTTTTCATGTATTCGAGTCTCATCGTGAGGGAATTTCCCTGCGGATTAAATCCTTCGAGATAATTATTGAACTCGAACAAAATTTTGAGATAGCGTAGTTCTATTCCGCTCGCATCCATGTAACGTACACTTGCCACACCATTTTCAATGGCTTTAATTTCTTCATCGGTCAGAGCCATAACCCCATCCCGATCTTTTTTGAGTCCTTTTGATGTGATAAAGCGCTTCATCGTCATTTCAATTCGCTGACCTTTTGCGTCAAGGCTATCGAACGGAATATCACTCCGCTTTTCCCAGGTTTTTCGCAATTCCCCGTAAGCGACAAAATGAGTGATGTAATAACCGTTTTCAACTCGTTTATCCTCACGATCAGTCACGTAAATATCACCGTAAGGAGTGTATTCTTGCGAATAATCAAAATCCTGTTTTACTGTGAGGTAGCTCTTTGCCGTATCGTACATCCACCAACCTGTAGCTATGAATAACACAATAAACGCACTCCAAAAAAAGGTTGCCAATTTTTTAGACGCTTCACGTGTAAAGTAGATTAGAGCTGTTAGAGCTCCTAACCCGAGAGCAACATACCCGCCAATAACATTAATAACCGAAAGGAAGTAGATGAACCACAAAATCAAAATAGCTCCAATAACTTTCCATTTCCCCAAAATATACCGCTGCCTGATACCTTCAGCGATGAAAATTATCGCCATCACAATCAGCAAGCTAAACCGAATATGAGAGATGTATTTTGAGATGTTGCGGATATCAGAAATCTGATCAGGGTATTGCGTCAAATAGAGGTTGTAGCTAATAATGGTGCTCACCAGGGCACTAGAAATGAAAAAACCTAAAATGATCTTTGTTTCGAGATCTGAAAATCGTTTAAATGCTGAAAATGCAATTGGAAAAAGAAGTAGCGGAAGTTTTATTCGCAAGTCTTTGAGTGCGTAATCAAAGTCGTGCGTCCAGCTCAATCCAATGACATGTAAAAGAAATACGATCAATAGAATCCATGCCAGCCGATCGGTGAAAAAGCTTTTGGTTCTGACCAGTAAGTCTTTTTTTAAAAACCAGTTGACGGCAAATGTGATTGCCCCAATGCTGATAAAAGCTTTTGAAAAAAATAGCCCTACGCAGAGGAGCGAAAGGGCTATGATATCTATTATTCTATGCCATTTTGAACCAAACAGCATCTTACTTTTCCTGGGTATTAGCCGAAACTGTTAAGATTCCAGAATACTTCTCGTTGTTGTTCAGAACCTCGACTGCTTTTGCTACATCATCATCTTCATTGAGAGATGCCTGAATCCTCCCCTTTTGATAGTAGTAACGCGATGCTATTTCGTTTTCCAGTACTTTATCAATTTGATCGCGGAAGGTTTTTAAATCTCTGCCTTTATTGTGATGCATCTGCTGTTTGAGCTCAGCATATGAATCTTTTATCTCGTTGTAATACTTTTCTTTTTTCGTTGCTTCTTCTAGCTTTTCCAGCATCTTTTCTGTGCGGGTTGTGTACTCGTAATCTTTAGTACTCAACCACTTCTCAAAATCAGCATATTGCTCATCAGATATTTGAAAAGTTGAAGCAGGCGAAATTGAGTCATTTTCATTCCTAAAGTGTGTGGCGTAATCAAAAATCAAACTCTTTCCCAAAAGCACCTGTAAAATAGGTGACGCTTTTTGGTTTTCTACCTTGATATCAGGCTCAATTCCGGCTCCGTCTAAAACAGTTCTGCCATTTTCAGTTTCAAATTCTTTACGCAAAGAATCAGGAACTTCGGTTGCATTTCCTTCTTCATCTTTGTGAGAGTAATCGAGTCGTTGAATACAGCGGCCGCTTGGAATGTAGTACTTGGCAACCGTCACTTTCATTTTTGTGTTGTATGAAAGATCTTTTGTTTGCTGAACAAGACCTTTCCCAAAAGAATTTTGACCGATCACAACACCGCGATCGAGATCCTGAATCGTTCCCGCAACAATCTCAGATGCTGATGCAGAAGAACCATCGATCAAAACAGTTAATGGAATTTCGAGATCAACCGGATCGTTTATCGTGCGATGACTACGGTTCCACTCTTCGTTTTTCCCTTTTGTGTAAACAACCTCAGTTCCTTTGGGCACAAAAAGGTTTACAATATTTACTGCTTCGCGAAGCAAACCACCACCATTTCCGCGTAGATCCAAAATGACAGATTCAACTCCTTCATTTTCCTTCAAATCAACAAGAGCTTTTTTCACATTGCTCGAAGCCGTTTCTGTAAAGCTGTTGAGTTTGATATACCCCACACCTTCTTCAACTTCCCCGTAATAAGGAACTTCATCGATTTTCACTTCTTCTCTGATCACTTCTACTTCCAGGTATTGGTCAGATCCAGGTCTATCGACAACCATTTTGAGCTTCGTGCCCGGTTGTCCTTTCAGAACCTTGCTCATCTCAGAAGAGTTTTTCCCGATAGCCGTATCTCCGTCAACTGTAATGATTCGGTCACCTGCTCTCAGTCCAGCCTTTTGGGCCGGAAAGTTCTCATAAGGTTCAGCAATTACAACGTGATTATCCACGGTTCTGATCAATGCTCCAATTCCACCGTACTGACCTGTGGTCATGAACTTGTAATCTTCGATATCGCTTTCGGGATAAAAAACCGTGTACGGGTCGAGCGAATCCAACATTGCATCGATCGCTGTTTTAATCAGCTTACCCGGTTTTGTTTCGTCTACGTAGTAAACATTGATTTGCTTGTAAAGCGTGTTGAAAATGTCAATGTTCTTAGCAATTTGGAAATAATTATCAGCAGATTTACCGGCAGTGAACAGAATTCCACTACCTATCAACACTACTGAAAATATTGAAATGGATAGAATTTTTAGCGCTCGTTTCATTTATCTAAAACTTGTTTACCTCAATTGACTTTAAAAATAACTCAATTAATGTGCGAGAATTACGAGTTTGAGGTTTCATTAATTAGCGTTTTTTGTAAACGCTGTAAAATTAGGATTATTTTATCTTCAACAGTTGAATAAGCAACGGGTTTATGACCTGTAAAGATCAAGGCTAAAGTTACTGTTTTACCTGCAGATACTGCAGCTTCATTTATTCCGGATTTATTTTTTCTGTATACTTCACGCATCAACCGCTTCATCCTATTGCGATCGACAGCTAGTTTTAAGTTTCTTTTTGGAACAACAAACAAAACACTTACAGGTGCTTCAGCATCACTTTCTTCAACAATAAACAATGTTTTGAAAGGCCTTGCTTTTAAAGATGTACCTTTTTTAAAAAGTGCCTGAATAGCATTCTGTTTATTGAGTCGTTCTTGTTTTGTAAGCCTGTTTTCCATGATACAAAAAAGGGGCAACGAGCAAAGCCGTTACCCCTTCAAAAGTAATCGTAAATAATTTACTTCTTTTTATTCTTTTCCTTAACGTATTGCTCAATTGCCATCGTCATGGATGGAGCATTTTTCGTTGGAGCCTGAATATCTACTCTCAAACCACGGTCTTTAACAGCTTTGGTTGTTGTGGGACCAAAAACTGCCAAACGAGTATCTCCCTGTTCAAAGTTGGGGAAGTTTTTAAAGAGTGATTCAATACCTGCCGGACTAAAGAATACCAGCATATCGTATTTTACAGATTCCAAATCACTGAGATCTGAACACACTGTGCGGTAAAAAACCGCTTTAGTGTAAGAGTAACCTTCTTTATCGAGCAATTTAGGGATATCTTTTTTGAGGATATCAGAGCACGGTAAAAGGAACTTTTCCTTCTTGTGGCGCTTCATAACATCGATCAAGTCGACAAAGCGTTGTTTTCCGTGGAAAATTTTACGCTTTCTGTACACCACATACTTTTGAAGATAATAGGCCGTAGACTCAGAAATACAAAAGTATTTCATCGATTCTGGCACGTTAACGCGCATTTCTTCACACATTCTAAAGAAGTGATCAACAGCATTTCGGCTTGTAAAAATTACTGCCGAGTGCTCGAGGATACCAACCTTTTGCTTTCTGAATTCCTGCGCGGGTACACCTTCAACGTGAATGAATGGCCTAAAATCAATCTTGAGCTTTAGCCTGTCTGCCAGATCAAAATAAGGCGATCTTTCATTGTCGGGCTTGGGCTGTGAAACTAAGATACTTTTAACTTTCAACGTGAATCCCTCCGTATTTTTTGCGTTTACCTACTCAACTACCAGATTAAACGACTTCCAATAGCCACTTACAAGCAATAATCCAAGGTAGAATTTCGAAGGCGCAAAGGTACAAAATAATGTATAAAGGAGAAATTTTATACTCAGCCACAGATCGATAAAATGTTTTCAGCAACCTGATTACGAATACGATTAACAAAATACATACCACCACAATAAGCCATGTAAAGCTCGTGAATGAAGGTGTATAGCTACTAATAATTGCTATGGGTAATAGCCCTACACCAAGCATTTGAAAAAATTGAAAATAATGCCAGAGATAATCCTTTAAGAAATCACCAACCTGAAACAGCCCTGCAAACAAGCGATGAACAAGCAATTTTAGTAGAAACAATACCACCATAGAGGCAGTGATAACTGCATAAACACCAAGAGCCGGTAGTTCACCTGGGTTATCTCCAAAAACAAAAAGCCAAAGCTTAAATCCGAAAAAGCCTAGCAACAAAAAAGCATTGAGCAACAGCACTATATTGACATTACCAACGAAAGCTCCCTCTTCCCTAATCAACTGGTTAGCAAACCTGCTATTCCAAAAAGAAGCCAGGACTTCATTCATCTGTCTTCCGCTGTATCTTCTCAGGTATGCGAAAAGAAAGAGAACCCCCAGCAATAAAAAGAAAATCCAGTCTGCCGTGAAGGAAGTCGAACGCTGTGTAAAATACTGACTGTAGTCGGCTTGATCCGGTTCTGAAAGTGAACGATGAAAAAACTGATCACTGTCAGATCCGTATACAACATAAGGTTTCACTCCAACAAATACTGAATCGTTGGAAGGACTCAACCAATATGGATTTTGGTTTGTTACCACAATGCAAAAGTAGGTTAGTATTTATAAAGTGGCTCAATGAAGTTTTGAAACGAGGTAAATTAAATACTTTTGAACTCAACTTATTGACAAGGCAAAAAACAAAGATATGGCTGATAAATTTGAAGCGCACGACTACTATATGATGGATGAGTTTTTCAGTGACGAACAAAAACTCATGCGCGACTCACTCAGAACCTGGTTAAAGCAAGAGGTGTCACCAATCATTGAGGATTATTACGAACGCTCAGAGTTTCCGAATCAAATTCTCAAAGGACTGGCAGATCACGGGTGTTTTGGCCCATACATTCCTGAAGAGTATGGAGGACCGGGATTGAGTCAAGTTACTTACGGATTGTTAATGCAGGAACTTGAACGTGTTGACTCAGGCGTTAGATCAACTGCTTCTGTTCAATCTTCACTTGTAATGTTCCCAATTTGGAAGTACGGATCTGAAGAACAAAAAAAGAAATATTTACCAAAGCTCGCTACTGGAGAAATGATTGGCTGTTTTGGTCTCACCGAGCCAGACCACGGATCTGACCCGGGAAGTATGATCACAAATTTCAAAGAAGATGGCGACCATGTCATTTTGAACGGAGCTAAAATGTGGATTTCAAATGCTCCTTTTGCAGATATCGCAGTCGTTTGGGCTAAAAATGAAAATGATGAAATTCAGGGTTTAGTTGTTGAAAGAGGAATGGAAGGATTTGAAACTCCTGAGATGAAGGGAAAGCACTCTTTACGTGCATCAGCAACCGGAGAACTGATCTTCAATGATGTTAAAGTCCCTAAAGAAAATGTTTTCGAAGGCAAGAAAGGACTTGGCGGACCACTCTCCTGCTTAAACTCTGCCCGGTACGGAATCGCATGGGGAGCTATTGGCGCAGCTATGGATTGCTATGATGCGGCATTAAAATATGCTAAAGAAAGAACACAATTTGGTAAGCCCATCGCGTCATTTCAACTTCAGCAAAAAAAATTAGCTGAGATGATTACCGAAATCACGAAAGCTCAAACATTGACTTTTCGACTTGGCCAATTGAGAGATGAAGGAAGAGCAACTCCCGGACAAATCTCTATGGCTAAACGAAACAATGTAGATATGGCTCTGAAAATTGGCCGTGAAGCTCGCCAAATACTTGGCGGAATGGGAATCACGAATGAATATCCGATTATGCGCCACATGGCTAACCTCGAGTCAGTTATCACATATGAAGGAACGCATGATATTCATCTCCTTATAACTGGAATGGATATTACAGGAATTAACGCCTTTAAATAGGAGCACATTAAAGGAAATCATTAGCCTTCGTTCAACATTTTTGAGCGAAGGCTTTATTGTTTATGAGACTTATTTCAATAAATTATTTCAATTCATTAGTTTTGGAAGGAATTAATCAGACATGCCTACCATATTAAAGACCATTTTATTTTTCGTTTTTGTGTTTGTTTCCTTTTTCTCAAATGGACAAACACTTCCTCCTAATGTTCCATCAAATGGTCTAGTTGCCTGGTATCCATTCAATGGAAATGCCAATGACGAAAGTACTTTCAACAATGATGGCGCCCTTTTTGGTAATGTATCATCTACAACTGATAGATTTGGAAATCCTAATAGTGCATTCTATTTCGATGGAAATGGAGATTTCATAGAAGTTCAAGACCCACATCAACTTCAATTTGGCACTAACGAATCCTTTACAATAAATGTATGGGCTTTAATTGACACTACTCAGCCCTTTAATGCAAATCAAAAAATAGTTCAAAAGTATGCCTGTCCATACGGAGCAGGGGATGATATTTTTGGCATCTACTTTCAGGATACCATTAAGTTTAACTACCGAAGTAGCGCTTCAGGTACATACTACAGAACAGGAGCCCCTTTCAATCCATGTAGCCAATGGCAAATGATTACTTATGTAAAAGATGCTCAAAACGACATTTTAAAGTCATACCTCAATGGGGTTTACCAAAATCAAATAAATATCCCTTCTACAGGTAACAACAGCTCAAGTGTTCCTTACAGATTTGGTGCGGGTAGATTTTGTAGTAATCAAAGCATACTGTACGAATTCAAAGGAAAGATAGATGATGTTGGGTTTTGGGACAGAGAGCTGACAACAACCGAAATCCAAAATCTCTTTGATATTAACTTTTCCGGAATAAGCTTTTTCGGGCTCGATTCAAATAACCTGTGTCTCGGTGATATCCTTACTGGATATTCTTCTGACACCAACAATGTTTTTTCTAAAACGTGGGTTGTCAACACTCCTGATACTTCTTTTACTCAAAATCACGACACCTTTCAGATCCAAATTCAATCAGGAGGCTACTACGAATTCAAACTCTACCGCAACTCTACGATTTGCCCCGATTCTGTTACGTATTCCTTTACTCTAGATTCATTTCCTGATATTTCGATTGTTCCTCCTGTTACTAACAGTTGTGGCGATTCACTTTATGTAATTGGTGCTGATTCCGGTTTTACTTACTTATGGAACACTTCTTCTACCGATTCTTTCACGCTCGTTAACGATACCGGACTCTACACTGTGCAGGTGACTTCGCCTGCTAACTGC
>NZ_WACR01000009.1 GCF_008806325.1 Salibacter halophilus | reverse complement strand
CACAACTCCGGCATCTACACATCTGTTGGCTAGTGATGGTAGTGTAACCTGTGGTTTTGGGTTTACAGTCACCGTTGTCATTGCTGTATCACTGCAACCATTCGGATCTGAATAGGTATAAATCAAACTAAAAGTTCCTGCTCCGGCTGCTGATGGATCGAATTGACCTCCTGTTACTCCGGTGCCGGAATACGTTCCGCCAGTCGGTGAGCCTCCTGTTAGGATGATCGCTGCATCGCTTTCACAGAATGTGCCCGGTGAAGTGAAGGAAACGGTTGGCAATGGATTTACTGTAATACTTGTTGTGTCGGAATCAGTACATCCATTTCCATCTGTAAAGCTGTAAGTAATTACATGCGTTCCGACTCCTGCTACTGATGGATCGAATTGAGTTCCTGACACTCCTGGGCCAGAGTAAGTGCCGCCTGTTGGTGTTCCACCTGTTAGTGTTATTGAGTTTGAACTTATACAAACATCACTTAAACCAGAGAACGAAACTGTCGGCAATGGATTCACTTCAACCTGTTGGGTGTCTGATCCCGTGCAGCCGTTCGTGTTAGTGAATGAGTAAACGATAGCGTGTGTGCCTACTCCGGCTACGGATGGGTCAAACTGATTTCCTGTTACTCCAGGGCCGGAATACGTCCCGCCTGATGGTGAGCCTGCTGGAAGTGTTACAACTCCGGCATCAACACATCTGTCGGTTAATGATGGTAGTGTAACCTGTGGTTTTGGGTTAACAACAATTTGTTGGGTATCTGACAGTGTTCCGCAAACAGTATTGATAGAGTAAACAATATCATATGTTCCTCCACTTACTGATGAGGGATCAAACTGTCCGTTCGAAACGCCTTGTCCGGAGAATGTCCCGCCAGATGGTGAACCTCCCGTTAAGTTGATAACCGAACTTCCTTCACAAACAGCCTGTAGTGGTTGTAGTGTAGGTGCTGTTGGGTTGATAACTTCTATCGTATCAAATGATGTTGTTGTGCAATTATTAGTGTTCGTGAATGAGTAGGAAATAACCTGAGAACCAACTCCTGTTACTTGCGGATCAAATGTGTTCCCTGTCACACCAGCACCTGAATAACTACCTCCCGTTGGTGATGCGTTCAAATTGATCACTCCACCGTTCAAACAAACAGAATCAGGGTTATTGAATGATATTGTCGGTTGAGAATAAACTGTTGTTGTAATAGAATCAGAAGCTGAACATCCTCCTGAACTTGTATAAGTATAAACAAGCGTGTTTACACCTATTTGTGCTTGCGATGGATCAAAAGTATTTCCTGAAATACCGGGGCCAGAATATGTTCCGCCTGAAGGACTTCCTCCTGCCAGGTTGATCGGAGGTTCATTTTCGCAATAATCGCCTATTGAGCTAAAACTCACTGATGGTGTTTGATTCACATCGAAATTTTGGGTTGCAGTGTCAGATCCACATGCATTGCTAAACACATATTCTAACTGATAATTTCCTACTCCCAAAGAACCTGGGTCTATACTCGTTACAGCTGAGTTATTCAAATAATAAGTTCCGCCTGAGGGGCTTCCCTGGTTCAGAACCACAGAGTCATCACCTGTACAAAATGGACCAACACTGGATAGCGTTGGAGTAACTGGCGCATCAACCTGTATAGACTCTGTAGCTGTTGACGTGCAACCATTTTGGGTTACTGTATAAGTGATAGGAAAAGTACCGGGGCCAGATAAAAAGGGATAAAAAGTGTTGCTCACCACAAAATTACCCGAGTACGAGCCTCCAGATGGTGTGGCACTGTTTAGTGGGATTGAGAAAGTAGAGTTACAAACTGGTGAATAAGTTGGATAGTTGATTACCGGGCTTGGATAAACAACTATATTAAACGTTGTGGAATCATCACAGCCCTGAACAGCTGAGTAAGTATAAGTTATGACATGTGTTCCAACTCCTGCACTATCTGGATAAAACTGATTATTACTAACACCGGGGCCAGAATATGTCCCCCCAGTTGGAGAAACGTAACTACTCATACTAACAGATTGATCTCCTTCACAAAAATCAGGGATAGAGCTTGAAACTGAAAGTGTTGGAGGTGATACAACATTAGCTATTCTCACATCACTGTCAGAACACCCACCTGTTGAAGAATAAGTGTATGTAAGCAAAACCGGACCGGATCCGACCAAAGAGGGATCAAAAACAGAGTCATTTATCACTCCCGTTCCTGACCAAACACCACCGGCTGGTGAGCCTCCCTGCAAGACAATTGGAGCAGATTGAGAGCACAAGGTCAATGTTGTACTAGGCACACTCACATTTGGTAAAGGTTCTTGTGTTACTGACACACTATTTGAAGTATCCAGGCAACCGAGACTATCGACCTGAACACTATAGGTTCCAGGACTCGAGGCTGAATATGAAACATTGTTTGCACCTGCAATCTCTGAAGATCCACTTATCCATTGATAATCAAAGTTGGGACTTGTAGTAGCAGTCAATTGGGTACTTGATGATCCTCCACAAATAACTGGATTAGCTGGAGTCACAGACACATTTAATGACTGGCAATCAACTATTTTAGTTACAAAACCATTATTGAATGAAGTTGAAGAGCTTGTTTGAGTTCCAAACTCTGTTTGTGATGCAGCAACATTTCCACAAAAATAAACCTGGTTGGTAACACCAATATCAGCTCCGGTCATAGCTGGAACCTGAAAATTATTTGTTGGTTTATTACTTGTAACAGACCAGGTAAGTTGAGTAAAACCAGTATCAGTCTTAATAAAATACAGTTCTCTCTGTTCATTAATAGTTGCTCCAGATATTGTTAGTTGTCCATCAATCACACCACTTATAAAAAGAGCTCCCTGATTATCAATGTCAATAGAAGAAACAGCATTCAGGCCAGTAAAGGTTGATCCATTGGTTAATATTTCTATATCATACGGTGTAAGATTTGAGGTGAGTTTGTAGATAAATGATCCTGATGATGGTAAAGGTGTTCCCAAAAGAGACTGAGGTGTACTACTATTTCTAGTTGTAGAGATAAATATATCATCGGATGAAGTTAATGCTATTAACCCGCGAGAAGTTGTAGAAAAGCCCTGATTTGGCAACAGATGATTTGATATATAATTACCATTTGAGCCATCGAGTTTGATCAATGCATTATATCTAATATTTGAAGAGGCAGAAGGTGAATTAATGACCGTATTGGCTCCAATGATAGTAGTATCTTCGCTAAGAGTTAAAACAAGCGCATCTCCTGAGCTCATTAATTTGACATCTTTGATGTAAGACTCTGTTGAAAATGATGATCCTTCAGCCCTAATGGTGTTAGACCAATTTACGTTTCCAGCTGTATCCATTGAAACAACAAATGAGTTAGTACCTCCAGAATTATTTGAATTTTGAGGAAAAGCAATTCCATCAAAGGTTCTATCATTTACTGTTCCACCTCCGAATGTGGGTATTTCATACAATGCTCCAAAAAGTAACGTTCCGTTTTTAAAGCTAAGCTTGGACTTGTTATTATCTGTTGCGTTGAAGAAGCTACCCGCATTAGCGCCATTTTTTAACCAAACAGCATTTCCTGCAGTATCATATTTAACAAGAAAGTTTTCAGAATCGAAAGTTGGACTGGAAATAGTTGCAGTAGTACTCAAAGACCCAAATTGAGCAGTATTTTGATAAACACCACTAACATAAACCCCTCCTGCGTTATCGGTCACCACACTCACTCCGGCATCATCTTCATTACCTCCAAAGGTTTGAGTCCAAACAACTGATCCATCATCAGTAAGTTTTGCTAAAAAGCCCTCATTTGCTGTACCAGATAAATTAACATTTCCAATCAGAGCCGAATTTTCAAAATAACCGGTAACATAAATATGACCAGATTGATCATAAGCAACATCAGTTGGCACGGGCTCACCTATTGATGACCCTCCTTCAATATCCACTAACCAGGGGAACCCCTGTGAAAATAGGTTAGTGCAAAAAATACTAATAAGAAAAACTAACAACGAAACCTTACCCCTCATAACTTCTTGATAATTAATTTGTAACTAATAAGACGTGAAATCAGAACAATAGTTTACTAACTATTGAAATCAAGTTCATTTATTTCAAAAAAAAGCCCGGAAAGTACTTTCCGGGCTAAAAATTTAATGGTTTGAATTAACTACTAATTCTTGTGGATGATCTTCAATCCACCAGTACCATTTGCTACAAAAATGAAATCAGATTGTGATGCTACAAAGTTTGCAGATCCATCGTAGTTGTAGTTTCCAACAGCAGTTGCATCGTTCTTATTCAAAATATGCAATCCGCTTTTACCGTTTGCAACATAGATGTACTCATCATCAGTTGAAACTCCATTTGTTGCTCCTTCAGCAGGGTTGAAAGTTGCAATTGGAGAAGATGATCCTGTGATAGCATCAAATACTTTCAAACCATAAGTCCCTGTCGCTACATAAACTTTTCCGTTATTGATATGAGCAACGTTTTTACCATCAGATGGATTGATTGGACCAACCTGAATAACTGTTGGTGCTGAGAAGTTAGGATTTGGCAAATCATAAACCATCAGCTCAGAACTCGAGTTACCTTGCTTAAGCATGATCATCTTGTTTCCATCAAAATCGAGGTACTTGAGACGGTCGTTACTAACTTGAGTAGTCAATGGTCCGCCAGCTGTATCCATTGTTGTTAAAGCTCCACCTGTTTGACCAGAAACGAGATACAACAATCCATTTCTCTCAATAACAGAGTTACCTGAATAAGAAGGTAGATCAAATTGCTCAAAAGTATTGTTAGTGAAAATTTCGTTTGTCAATGTGAACTTACCTAAGTAAGCCGGTGAAGAAAGATTGCTTGAATAAATATCACGGCTACCTACAGCCCAAAGTTTTCTTTTATTACCGTAAGTGTTTTCACTTGCATAAAGGTGATTGAAGTCGATATCAGCTGACCAAAGTGTTGTGATTATAGATGGACTGGTTGGATTACTGATATCATATACTTCAAGAAGACCTGCGTAGTCCTGTGGACCATCATTCAAGTGCCATGAAACATAAGCATAGTTGCCAATAATTTGAATACAAGTTGCACTCAACTTGCGACCATCATTAGTTGTTGGCGCATCAACATCAGCTACTAATGTGAAATCATCCTCTGGTGCATCTCCGCTACCCGGGTTGCAATCTCCACTTGAAGGGATGAAAGCTGCACACTGAGTAACATCAGGACCGAATGTACCATTATTTACATCAATACCTGTTGAGTCACAAATATCAAGAAGTCCTGTAAGATTTCCAGATCCGTTGATAATCGTTTGTCCTGCTACATCAATCTTGCTATAGTCAGATCCAACACCATTAAGAGTTGTATTGACAAAAACTTTTTGACAGGCAATCAAAGAACCACCATTCAAATCATTACTTCCTGTTGGGTTATTGAAATGAACAGTTCCGTTAATATTGAGAAAACCAAAGTGATCCATATCACCATTTTGGTGAAAATTACCAGCAATATCCATGCGGCAACTATTGATCAGTGTTGAGTTTCCATTATTGTTATAATTACCTGCAATATCAACATCACCGTAGTTTTCTACTGTACCGTTGTTGTTCATGTGGCCACTAATATTAACACCACTCTTAGAGTAGTTGACAAAATAGCTACCATTATTGATATTGAGCCCGCCTGAAATATTTAAAATACCACCGGCATTAATAATTAGCTTAGCTCCGTTGTTCAGGTTAATATTGTTAACTGTGAGATTTCCACAAACAGATAATACACCACCATTCAGGTTAACATTACCCTGAAAAACACCACTACTAGTAATACAAACATGTTGGTTTGAATTGATATTCAAGTTGCCATTTTGAGCACCTGAAATTGTTTGAGTACAACCTGTTTGACAGTCTGTTGGTTGGGTGCTTGAAATTGCGTCAATAGAGTTTCCTTTTTTCCCAGATGATAAATAACGCTTTCCAGAAATGTCGATTGGTTCATTTTTAATTGTAACGCGTTCGTTTATCTCTGCAACGTTATTGTTTACTCCAGAATTAGGAGAAGTTGGCTGTTGAGCTGGCTCATCTTTCTCGCAACTCCAAAGAGCAACTGCTCCAATTGCAACGATTAATAATTGTTTGATTTTCATAGCAAATTAATTTTGTTGATACATTTCAACTTCTGTACCAATTGAATAGCAAATATAAATGTTTTGTTTTTCAGGCAGTTACACCGTTTCAGTGAAGCGTTCTTTTTTCCCAAAGTGAGACTTTTTACTCTTATGGGATGCTAAGTTGCCCAACCTTCCCTATCTAAAGAACGGTATTGAATAGCTTCAGCGAGATGGTTAGGTTGTATTGTTTCACTTTGTTCTAAATCAGCAATGGTTCTGGACACCTTCAAAATTCGATTATACGACCTTGCTGAAAGCCCGAATTTATCAACTGCATTCTTCAATAGCTGAGAACCGGCATCATCGATTTGACAATGCACTTTCATCAGTTTTGGTGTTAGTTGCGAGTTGTTGTGAATATTTGGCTCTGACCGAAACCGATCTATTTGTATTTCCCGGGCTTCTATGACACGCTCTCTAATTGAAGCGCTCGACTCACCCGCTCTTTTCGATGATAACTTTTCAAAAGGCACAGGCTGCACTTCAATATGCAAATCAATTCGGTCGAGAAGTGGACCGGATACTTTATTGAGGTAACGCAAAACAGCTTGCTCGCTTTCACTGGATGTTTCAGGATCGTAAAAATCTCCACTTGGAGACGGATTCATACTTGCAACAAGCATAAAGCTAGCTGGATAATCTACAGTTATTTTAGCACGTGAAATCGTTACAACTCCATCTTCAATCGGTTGGCGCAGTACTTCGAGAACTGCCCGCTTAAACTCAGGTAATTCATCGAGAAAAAGAATTCCATTGTGTGCCAAACTGATTTCTCCAGGTTTTGGATTTGAGCCTCCACCAACAAGCGCAACATCAGACACGGTGTGGTGTGGATGCCGAAATGGCCTGCTAGTCAAAAGTCCTGTGTTCTCACCGAGATAACCTGAAACGGAATGAATCTTTGTTGTTTCTAATGCTTCCTCCAGTGTTAAAGGTGGTAGTATAGTAGGAATTCTTTTTGCGAGCATGGTTTTTCCACATCCCGGTGGTCCAATCAATATTATATTATGACTCCCCGCTGCTGATATTTCAAGAGCCCTTTTAACACTTTCCTGACCTTTTACATCCTGAAAGTCGAGATCGAATTGATTTACGTTTTTGCTGAATTCTTCACGCGTGTTGAGCACTAGGGGCTCCAGACTATTTCCTTTATCGAAGAAATCGATCACTTGCTGAATGTTATTAGCTCCATATACATCTAAATCATTTACAATAGCAGCTTCTCGAGCATTTTGCTCTGGCAGAATAAAACCTTTAAACCCTTCTTTCCTGGCTTGAATAGCTATTGGTAAAGCTCCTTTTATTGGTCGTAATTCTCCGTCAAGTGAAAGCTCGCCCATGATGACATAATCGCCAACTGATTCTGGCTGAATTTGCTCACTTGCCGCTAAAATACCAATCGCTAAAGGTAAGTCGTAAGCTGATCCTTCTTTCTTAATATCAGCCGGTGCCATGTTTATGGTTATTCCTTTTCCGGGAATCTTATAGTCGTTGTTTTTGAGAGCTGCATCAATGCGTTTTTGACTTTCTTTCACCGCATTATCAGGCAATCCAACTAGAAAAAAGTTTATTCCTTTTCCAATATTGACTTCAATGGTAATAGATTGTGCATCGACACCCTGAACTGCTGATCCGTAGGTTTTTACTAGCATAGGTAATCGCGTTTACCACAATAATAACCAATTATCGTGTAAACATTCAATTATCAATTAGATAAAACCTACTTAATAAGCTCTTTTTCGATGAGCCCAATAAAACAATGAATAACTTTAATGTGAATTTCCTGAATGCGATCAGCATAGCCGTCATGGGTTACTCGAACCTCAACATCACAGTGATTTGCCAGTTCACCTCCTTTTTTCCCGGTCAGAGCCACTACTTTCATACCCTTTTCGCGAGCCGCTTTGGCTGCGTTAACAACATTGGCTGAGTTACCCGAGGTTGAAATAGCAAGCAATGTATCTCCTTCCTGACCCATTCCTTCAATGAAACGAGAAAAAACAAAGTCGTATCCAAAATCATTTCCGGCACAAGTTAAATAACCGGGATCTGATATCGCGATGGCCGGTAACGATTTTCTATTATCGCGGTAACGTCCTGTGAGCTCTTCAGCAAAGTGCATAGCATCGCTCATCGAGCCGCCATTTCCGCAACTGATCACTTTACCTCCATTGTGAATACTTTTCACCATCAATTGAGCAGACTGCTCAATGCTTTCAGCATTTTTTGGATTGGAAATAAAATTGTCAAGCGTCTTTTTTGCTTCTTCAAATTGCGACTCTATGAATGCTAAGGACATGTTCTTGTTTTTTCCAAATGTAAGAAGTTAAAGCTTATTTTCCTTCGCGCAGCTTCTTCGCTTCTTCTCTAGCACTATCAAAACAACGCTCTTTGATGTTTTGGTAATCAGCTTCGTTCATATCGCGAGCTACTTCAGGATTTGAAGATTTTCCTTTAGCGTACTCCAATGCGCACTCACAGTAAAGTTTTGCTTCATCGTATTCCAAATCCTCAGCCGTTGAGTTGACGCAATTTTCAACGAATTCTTTCTCAGTAGTTTTTGTCCAGGTGGGGGTGTGACAAGCTAAGAGAGAGAATATTAAAATAACAAAAGTTCCGACTAGTTTTTGCATTTCTGTCTGTTTTTCGATTGCAAAAGAAACATTTTGAGCTCAATAACGACTCAAATCAAATAACAGGTTTATTAAAAAGTTGAAAATTTTCGGTCAGAACCGATTCAGCGATGAGTGAAGATGGCTGGCGGTTTGGTGCGGATCTGACCAAAAGCAAAAAACCCACCGCTTTGCGGCAGGTTTTTATATATCTATAATACACGATTTACTAGAGTGTTTGTTTCACTTCTACTTCTTCGTAGCCTTCTACGACATCACCAACTTTGATATCGTTGTAGTTTTCGATGTTGAGTCCGCATTCGTAACCTGCTGCAACTTCTTTAACATCGTCTTTGAAACGCTTGAGCGAACCGAGTCTACCATCGTAAATCACAACTCCATCGCGTATCAAACGAACTTTCGTGTTTCGGGTAATTTTACCTTCAGTCACATAACAGCCGGCAATTGTACCAACTTTTGAGATTTTGAATGTTTCACGAACCTCAACATTGGCAACAATTTTCTCTTCAACTTTTGGCTTGAGCATGCCTTCCATAGCGGCTCTCACTTCTTCAATAGCATCGTAAATTACAGAGTAAAGGCGGATATCGATTTCCTCTTTCTCGGCAAGTTTACGCGCAGTTGATGAAGGCCTTACCTGGAAACCTACGATAATCGCGTCAGAGGCACTGGCAAGAAGCACGTCAGAATCTGAGATCTGACCAACAGATTTATGGATTACATTCACCTGAATTGTGTCAGTAGAAAGTTTCAATAATGAATCGGCAAGTGCTTCAACAGACCCGTCAACGTCACCTTTTACAATGATATTGAGTTCCTGGAAGTCTCCAATTGCCAATCGTCTACCGATTTCATCAAGCGTAATGTGTTTTTGACTTCGAATTCCCTGCTCGCGTTGCAGTTGTTCACGTTTGTTGGCGATATTTTTCGCTTCGCGCTCGTCTTTGTATTCTACAAACCTATCACCTGCATTTGGTGCTCCGTTGAAACCGAGCATTGACACTGGCTGTGAAGGTCCGGCTTTTTCAATTTTTTGACCGCGCTCATCAAACATGGCCCTTACTTTACAGTAATGGCTTCCTGCAACGATTGTGTCTCCAACTTCAAGCGTACCTGACTGAACGAGTAGCGTGGTTACGTAACCTCTACCTTTATCGAGTTCAGCTTCGATCACTGTACCTGTTGAAGTGCGATCAGGATTTGCTTTGAGTTCGAGAATATCTGCTTCGAGCGTAATTTTTTCGAGAAGGTCTTCAATTCCCTCACCTTTTTTGGCTGATATTTCCTGAGCCTGGAATTTACCTCCCCAATCTTCAACGAGGATATCCATACCGGCCAATTCTTCGCGAATTTTATCGGCATTGGCTCCCGGCTTATCGATTTTGTTGAAAGCAAAAACCATTGGTACTCCGGCAGCCTGGGCGTGATTGATAGCCTCTTTTGTTTGGGGCATTACGCTGTCGTCTGCCGCGATAACGATAATTGCTAAATCGGTAATTTGAGCACCACGTGCACGCATAGCTGTAAATGCTTCGTGACCCGGTGTATCGAGGAATGTAATGTGTTTTCCGTTACTTATTTCAACATTGTAAGCACCAATATGCTGAGTAATACCTCCTGCCTCACCGGCAATTACATTCTCTTTACGGATGTAATCGAGGAGTGATGTTTTACCGTGGTCAACGTGACCCATCACCGTAACGATTGGTGAACGCGGTTCTAACTTATCTGGATCGTCCTCTTCTTCTTCAGGAACGACATCTTCCTCGATTTCTGGTTTTACTATTTCTGTTTGATAGCCAAATTCTTCAGCAACGATAGAAAGTGTTTCTGCATCGAGGCGTTGGTTGATGGATACCATCATACCAAGCGACATACAAGCCGAGATAACGTCATTTACTGAAACGTCCATCATATTAGCCAGTTCACTCGCGGTAACGAATTCTGTTACTTTGAGGATTGACTTTTCAGCTTCCTGTTGTGCAGCTTCTTTCTCGCGCTGCTCAGCTTTTTCGTCTCTACGTTGTTTTCTAAACTTGGCTCCTTTATTCTTACTTCCACCCTGCAAACGAGCTAAAGTATCCTTGATTTCCTTTTGGATCTCTTCTTCAGTTGGCTCGTGTTTTGGACCGCGTTTTTTAGTTGATGGTTTTCCACCTTTCTTATTGCGGTTTTTGCGAGCTTCTTTCTCAGGGTTTACACCTTTAGCCTTAATGCGTTTACGCTTTTTCTTTTTAGGCTTTTCGGTATCTTTTTCGTCAGAAGATGAGGCAACCGGTTTTTTCTTCTTCGGTTTTTCCGGTAAATCGATTTTACCCATCACTTTTGGACCAGATAGTTTCTCATACTTGGTCTCGTGGTGCTCTGGGCCTTTAGAGGTTTCTTCTTCCTCTTTTTTCTCTTTTTTATCCTCTTCTGCCTTTTTGGATTCTGCTTCTTTTTTCGCCTTAGCCTCTTCTTCTTTAGCTTTTATAGCAGCTTTTTCCTGCTCTTTCTTCTCCGCTTCCTTCTTGGCTTTGGCTTTTTTCTCAGCTTCTTTTTCCTTCTCTTTATCCTTTTTGGATCTTGAAGGACGCGTTTTGAGGTTCATTCCCTCAAGGTCGATTTTACCTACTAGTCGAGGGCCGTCTTCACCGAGTTGTTTTTCTTCCTTCTCGATTTCAGGTTTGTTATCGTCCTCTTGACTTTTACTGTCAGAACCGGAATCAGCTTCTTCTTTCGCCTCAGGCTTTTCGGCTTCTTTCTCTTTGCTTTCTTCCGCTTTCGTTTCTGATTGTTCAGCTTTTGGCTCAGGAGTTTCTGGTTCTGACTGTGAAGGTTTTTCTTCTTCTTCATCAGATCCAACATTCTCTATGAGAACTTCATCGTGAGAGTCATCATCATCTTCTTCAGCTTCTTCCTGCGCGTCATCATCGAGGCTAATGGTTGTACGCTCCTCTTTTTGGCTTTTCAGCTCCTGCGACTTTTCTTTAGCCGCCTTATCGGGCATGAATTGCTCGAGCAGGATTTCATATAGCTCTGGAGAAATCTTAGATGTAGGTTTCGCCTCGATTTCGTGGCCTTTCTTTCCTAAGAATTCCACGATCGTACCAATTCCAACATTTAGCTCCTTCGCTACTTTATTTAATCTTTTGGGTGCGTTTGCCATATATTACCTCGAAAAAAAATTTAGCACAAATTAAC
This sequence comes from Salibacter halophilus, assembly GCF_008806325.1. Lineage (GTDB taxonomy): Bacteria > Bacteroidota > Bacteroidia > Flavobacteriales_G > Salibacteraceae > Salibacter > Salibacter halophilus. Next base: position 126,306 of record NZ_WACR01000009.1, on the reverse strand, counting down.
AGATTCTACTTGAATTATGTAACCCTGAGGTTTATTCAAATTCTGCTTTGAGTATATTCAATACGTTTTCTATACTCTCTTCTTCCAAATCGGTTCTTTGAACGAGATCTTCTTTAGACAGTTCCAAAACGCTTTTGGCAGTGTCTAAACCTATTGATTTAAAGGTATCAATGATCCAACTTTCGATTTCATAGTTAAATTCATCGAGGTTTACATCATCGAGATCTTCATCGCTCTCGCGATAAACATCAATTTCGTATCCCGTTAACTTACTTGCGAGTTTGATATTATGTCCTCCTTTACCAATTGCCAGGCTAACCTGATCTGGGTTGAGGAAAACATCGGCTCTCATTTCATCTTCTTTAATGTTGATTGATGAAATTTTAGCCGGACTCAAAGAACGTGTTATGTACAATGAAGGGTTCGTTGTAAAGTTGATTACATCGATGTTTTCATTGCGCAGCTCACGAACTATTCCGTGGATTCTGGAACCTTTCATACCCACACATGCTCCTACCGGATCAACGCGATCGTCATAAGACTCAACAGCTACTTTTGCTCTCTCGCCCGGTTCGCGCACGATGTTTTTAATCGTGATCAATCCGTCAAAGATCTCAGGAACTTCGAGTTCAAAGAGTCTTTCAAGGAAGACTGGTGAAGTTCTCGAAAGAACGATGATCGGGTTGTTGTTTTTCATATCCACTTTCAAAACAACAGCTCTAACGGCATCGCCTTTTTTGAAAAAATCAGATGGGATTTGTTCAGATTTTGGAAGGATCAATTCATTTCCTTCGTCATCTAAAACGAGAATCTCGCGTTTCCAAATTTGGTAAACCTCTCCGGTTACGATTTCTCCAACACGATCTTTATAGAGTTTGTAAAGGCTGTCTTTCTCGAGTTCGTGGATTTTAGAAATAAGGTTTTGACGCATGGCCAAAATATTTCTTCTACCAAATGAATCGAGTTTGAGTTCCTCAGCAACTTCTTCACCTATTTCAAAGTCGGGCTCGATTTGGATTGCTTTTGAGTATTCGATTTCAGCATTATCATCTTCAACCGCTCCGTCTTCAACAACAACGCGGTTTCTCCAAATCTCGATATCGCCCTTATCAGGGTTTACGATAACGTCAAAATTTTCATCGTCTCCGTATTTCTTCGCGATCATGTTTTTGAATACCTCTTCGAGGATATTCATCATGGTAACGCGGTCAATATTCTTGAACTCTTTAAAGTTCGAAAACGATTCAACTATTTCCTGTGTGTTCATTGTTCAATTATTTAAATGACACGATGACTTTTGCTTCTTCTATTTCGTTAAAAGGTATATCGTATTCTGTAGTGACCCACTCTTTTTTCTTGCGGCCTTCTACTCTCTTTTTCTCTTTTTGAACCAGTTTTATTTGGTCAGATCCAACCTCAGCGAGCTCTCCTTCAATTTTCTTGATTTCTCCTTCTCTCAAAACTCTGAGTGTTCTACCAACATGTTTATTGTATTGGCGAGGCATGGTTAAACCTTCGTCAACTCCGGGTGATGACACATCGAGCTTGAAGTCTTCTTCATCGCGATCGAGTGTGTGTTCAACATGCCTGCTGATTTGCACGCATTCATCAATACCCAGCCCGCTATCTGAATCAAGGTTTATTTTGATGTTATTCCCGGATCCGACCGAAATACTAACAACAAAAACATCGCTATCAGCGATTTTGTCATTTACTATGTCTTCTATTTTATCTTTTGTAATCACAAAATTTCACATAATAAAAAAGAGGGGTCCTGCCCCTCTTCCCTGTATTCGCTGCAAATGTAATGATAAATTTCTAAAAAACATTATTTTACCTTCTCTCCATCTTTATATTTTACTTCACGGATGAGTTTGCCTTCTTTACTGTAAAATTTCCAGGTTCCATGTGGTAATCCACGCCTGTATTCTGTCTCGCTGAGCAATTGTTCTCCCTGGTACCATTGTTTGCTTTTTCCGTGTGGACGTCCAAATTTAAAATCCTGCTCTCTTTTCAACTGGCCAAAGGGGAAATAGAATTTCCATGTTCCGGTTTTTTGACCGTTTTCAAAACAGCCCTCAGAACTCATATTGCCTTTTGGAAAATAATATTCCCAACAGCCTGCTTCTTTTCCGTTTTCGTATTCACCTTTTTCTCTTATTCGGCCGGTTTTGTACCAGTAAGTCCATTCCCCGTGTTTGAGACCTTCATTCATTTCTCCGCGGTACTTGATTTGGCCATTAGGGAACCAGCTTTCCCACTTGCCGTGCATTTTGCCGTTTTTATAAAAACCCTGACTCTCTTTTTGACCATCCTCATAGTAAGCAAACCACTCGCCCTGTTCTTTTCCTTTTTCAAATTCTCCGGTTGTCCAAACATTCCCGTTTTTCCACCATCTTGTCCAGGTGCTGTCTTTTTTATCTTTGAGGTAATCGCCAACAGCAAATTTTTCACCGGTGGCATAAAACGATTCCCAGGTGCCGGTTCTCATATCGTTTTTAAACTTGCCTGTGGCATCTAATTGGCCGTTTTTGAAATAAAAATGCCATATACTATCCTGCTTGTTGTTTTTGAGGTAGCCTTTTTGTTTGAGCGATCCATCTTCGTAATACCATTGCCAAAAACCGCTTTGCTTATCGCGCAAAAAAGCTCCCTCCATCTTGAGTTGACCATTTGGATACCAGGCTTTGAACGGACCTGTCAATAAACCATTTTCATATGTTTCGCGCTTCCACTTTTCGCCATTTGGGTACCAGTAATCCCATTCACCGTGAAGTCTGCCATCGAGGAAACTACCTTTAGATTTCACTTCTCCACTTTCATAATAATAAGAGGCTTCTCCGTTCCTCACTCCTTCTTTAACTTTAGCTTTCTCTCTTAGCTCGCCATTATCATGGTAGTATTTTAAAGTCCCCTTCCCATTTTCGATCAGAACCTCACCTTCATCACTCACGAGTTTTTGTATGGTGATGATTCCGGTATCGTTTTCTTCGATTTTTCTAACTGAACCGTCTTTGAAATAGTAATTCCATGTTCCATCTCTCAGGTCATTAGCATAATAACCTTCTTCTTTGAGTTGACCATTTGGATACCAGGCTTTGAAGATACTGTCTCTTTCTCCCCATTCGAAAAAGCCGAGGAACTCCTGTTGACCATCTGGGTAATAGGTTACGTTTTTTCCGTGGCGATAACCGTTCTCAAAATTTGCTTCTTCCTGCAGCTGCCCCGATTCATACCAGAATTTCCAGGTGCCGTTTTCTCTTCCTTTGATGTATTCGCCTTCGCTTCGTTTGTGCTCTTCAGCTTTGTCGTAATAATCGACATATTCCTGAATACGTTGAGCAATTGACAGGCTTGAAATCAAAATCAATGTACAGAAAAGGACTGCCTTTTTCATAAGTGTCAAAATATATTGGTTTCAAACTTACGTTCTTAATTGAAACGCAAAACAGTGAATTGATTATATCATGAACATGAAAATGTCAAAATAAAAAAGCCCCGGCAAAATGCCGGGGCCCAACCAAAACACTAAATGAAATAAACCAACCCTACTTAATCTTCATCACCTTTCCATTCAGCGTTGTATTGTCAGTCTTAATTCGATAAATATATTGACCTGCTGATAGTTCGCTCATATCGATTACATTTCTCGCAGAATTCAATCTATCGGTTCTGACCATTGATCCTAACATATCGTAAATTTCTACTTCACCCTGTACGTCATTTGGCAATTCAATTGTCAACTGATCAACTGCAGGGTTTGGATAGATTGATACATTTTCTTTGTTCACTACTTCATCAACAGATGTTGGTACTGATGGGAGCTCTACAAGGTTTCCACCTTCAGGAAGAGCAGCCCACAATCCAAATGCTTCACCATTACTGTTTTGGCTAGGATCTAAAAATCCTGATGCCAATACTGTAATTGCAGAATCCTGCAGATTCAATGTTGCGAGTGGTGCGCTGAAACCTGCAACTGTGGTTTGACCGTCAGAGGAAGTTACATTCAATTGATAATCTGCAGTTGCCAATTCTAAATAAGAACTGAAATTACCGTAATCTATATCATCTACTAATGTACCTGCACCAGCATCAACTTCCACAACATCTACGGTTGGAGCATCTGTTGCACCGTGGAATACAAGCACATCTGTTTCGCCTGAATTTGCTGCTTCAGTTCTTGCGTTAGTATTGAGGTAAAGATCAAATCCTACCTGAGACGCATCAGGTGTATAACCAGACTGACTAACGATACCGTTTGCAATAACAATATTTGAGCTGTTTTCATTCAAAATCACAGTTTTATCGAAAATACTGTTTGAGAAATCCATACTTGACTCATCGGCAACGTGGAATGTGAGATCTATTCCCGATGGAACTTCCATGAATGGAGTTGCGGTCCTGAATGAAACATCATCAATTTTACCAAGTTGTTCGCCTGCCGGACCTTCAGCGTAAAGATCTACTGTTTCTGCAGCCATATCAGCACTGTTGTGTATAATCTGCATTTGTGCTGTTTGCATAGGTAACTCTACAAATGGACCACCTTGTGGCAAAATAGCATACAGACCGAATTCTTGTCCATCAGAATTTTGTGATGGATCTAAAAACCCTGATGCTACTACTGTTAGAGCTGTATCGCCTAACCCTAGTGTTGCGAGAGGAGCATTGAAGTTTCTCACGTCAATTGAACCACTTCCATCTCTTACGGTCAGATCCAAATCAGCTAATGGTGCATTGATATATCCCTGGAATGATCCGTAATCTAAATCATCTACAATAGTTGCTCCCAATGTATTTTCAAATACATCAACAGTTGGAGCATCAGTAGCACCATGGTAAACTAATACATCAACCTGACCTGCATTTTGAGATGAGCTTCTTGCTCCTTCAAAAACATCGATATTAAATGGCTGAGAAGGATTGTAACCACTACCACTTACAATACCACTTGCAATTGCTACATAACTGGAATCAGTTGATAGTGCTATGTTTTGTGTGTAAATACCACTTGCCGGACTTGTACTTGTATCTGGCGCAATTACTGCCTGTACCTCAAGTGAATTATCAATACTTGCAGGAGCAGGCAAAAAGCCTGTAGCTGACTGATATGTTACATCATCCAGTTTTGCCAATGTAACGCCTACAGGGTCTACCATATAAATATCAACTACTTCTGCTGCCATATCTGCTGAGTTGTGAGCAAATTGAGCTGTAGCAGTTGACATTGGTAATTCGATCAGTTGTCCGCCAGATGGCAATGCAACATACAACCCAAATCCTTCACTATTATTATTAGCTGATGGATCTAAAAATCCACTTGCTAAAACAACTAATGCAGAATCCTGCAAACCTAAAGTTTGAAGAGGAGCTGCGTATTCTCTAACAGTTACAGCGCCTGTTTGATCCTGAACCTGAATTGTGTAGTCAGCTGTATTCAGTGATAAATAGGATGCGCTGAAACTTCCATAGTTGAGATCATCAATAATAGTTCCTGCACCTACACCAACTTCTGCAATATCGACAGTTGGTGCATCAGTAGCTCCGTGAAACGCTAATACATCTGTTTCACTAGCTCCCTGGTTAGCAGCTTGCTCTCTACCCGTAGGAAAAATAGAGATTGTAAATGGTTCAAAGTTTGAGTATCCCATTTGAGACACCAAACCATTAGCTACGGCAACATAGGTTTCATTTGCCTGTAATGTTTGAGTGGTAAAAAACAACGGATTAGTCGTATCCTGACTATTAGATCCTTTGACGCGAATTTCTACAGGTACACCTGCAGGAAGATCGAGGAAAGGAGTGGCTGTTCTAAATTCAAAATCATCCAGTGCCAACATATTATTCACCCAAACATCCACTGTTTGCGCATTAACATCAGGACTGTTGTGAATGACCTGAACTCTGGCTGTTTGAGCAATTGAATTTATGCCCACAAGCAAAGTAAAGACTAAGCTTGAAATTTGTAATAACTTTTTCATAACGAATTGGTTTTTATGTGTTAATCACTATTGTAAACGCAAAAGGATTTCTTTTTGTTTAGACTTTACACAAAAAGGTTAAACAAAAAACACTAGAGCAACCAAACCCCTTGAATAGCTTGAAAAAAAACTGATTTATTTAAACGAAAAAAGCCCCGAGGGAAACCTCAGGGCTTGAAATTTTTGTTGTCCCGCCAGGGCTCGAACCTGGACTCTTCTGAACCAAAATCAGACGTGTTGCCAGTTACACCACGGGACAGCTTTGTTTTGAGTGGACGCAAAAGTATAAATTCTCTCAATTCCGCCAAAAATTATTTTTGATTCCTATCTTTCCATCAGGGTTTGTATTTTTGGATTGTGTACTCAGTAAAGATCCCCGGCTTCGTTTCTGCCATAAGTAAAAGACTTATTTGGCGAATCAATACCTCTCAAAAGGTCCTCTTTTTAACTTTTGATGATGGTCCGATCCCTGAGGTTACTCCAAAAGTTTTGGATATCCTCAAAGAATACAATGCAAAAGCCACGTTTTTTGGTGTTGGCGAAAATATGATGAGAAACACGAGGTTGATTGAAAGGGCTCTGACCGAAGAACACGTTTTTGGCACTCACACATATAACCACTTAAGTGGATGGAAAACGAATCAGTTCGGCTACTTGAAAAATTACCTCAAAGCAGAACAGGTTTTTTCTTCAAATCTCTTTAGACCTCCATATGGCAGGATAACGCCTCGCCAGATAAAGTCGATTCACAAGAGATCAAAAATTGTAATGTGGGATGTTCTAAGCGGAGATTTTGACAGGAATTCTACTCCTGAGCAATGTGCGCAAAATGTCACTGAAAATGCAAGGCCTGGCTCTATAATTGTTTTTCACGATAGCTTAAAAGCTGAAAAGAATATGATTTACGCTTTGAGTAAGACGCTTGAGCACTTTAGCGATAAAGGCTATAAATTTGAGGCTCTTACTGAAAAGTGGATCAATTGAGTTGAGCTTTACTCTTGATAATGCCTTTGAGTTGTGAAGCCTGAAGTACTCCGGATTGTCTCCAAAGCAGTTCTCCATTTTTGAATAGCATCATTGTGGGAACTCCTCTCACCTGATACTTTTGAGCAAGTGACTCGTTTGTATCAACGTTGATCTTAATGATTCGCAATTGATCTCCAAGACTGTTTTTGAGTTCTTTCAGAATTGGCGGCATCATTTTGCAAGGTCCGCACCAGTCTGCATAGAAGTCGATGAGAACAGGCTTTTCCTGATTGATAATTTCTTTAAAGCTCGCCACCTTTTTCAAATTTAATTTTCCACATACCTCTTAAATCGCCAGGTGAAAAGTTAATCGCTTTATCGTTTGGATACAGCTTTTTGATCAACGCGTAGTTTTCTTTACCGATGTTGTTTTCTACGCTACCGTGACAGCTTACGCAAAAACCTTTTAGGTTGATAGGCTTGTAAAAATAGATGTCATCTCCATGTGTTTTCACCAGTGAACCGAGGTCTTTGTTATTCTTGTATCGTTCAAAGACAGAAACATCATGCTTTTTTACCCTGTTCTCAGGATTTCGGTTTTTCTCGGCCACACGAGTAATGGATACGTTGAGTTTATTTGAGATTGAATCTGTTAAGGGATAGGCATTAACATTGCAATATTTAACTGCTTCTTCAATTCCGCCTCTACCCATTGCAGATTGCAATTGCCCCATGAGCGTTTTGCCTGTCACCATCGCAATGGAATCTCCTTGCTGGATAATTTCTGCAGTATCAATTGAAGAGGTTTGTTGCTGTGTTTCTTTAGTTGTTTGTGATTGTTCTTGCTGGTTTTGGTTCTGACCATTACAGGAGAACAAGAGCACAAGTGCCGAAAGAATAGAAATGTACTTCATGGAGAAAAATTATGATGGTTCTGAAATTGGTAAATCCTGCTTTTTCCAGCTTGAAAAACCATTTTCAAGGTTGTAGACTTTTTTGAAGCCCATTTCTTTCATCATATTGGCAGCTTTTAAACTTCTACCTCCCGAATGACAATAGACATAAACGGGCTCATCTTTATTCAATGATTTCAAGTTTTCTTTGAAATCATCACTGTAGAAATCATTCAAAACCGGATTTGCTATGACACCTTTATCCGTTTCCATTTTAGTTCGAACATCGACTAATTGGACTTTGTCTTTTTTGATTTTTTCCTGAAATTCTTTTGGACCAATATCAACGATTGCTTTTTCAGTTGACTTTTCACTCTTCACTGTTTCTTTTTGATTCTCTGCCCCGCTTTCATCAGCATTATTTTGGCCTGAGCAACCTGTAAAAGCGAGAGATAATGCAGCTGTGAAAATTCCGGTAATGAACGTGCTTTTTAACATGAGTGACATGATTCTATACATGAAATTAGATCTTTAATTTGAGGGTGTGCTAATTGATAGAAAGAATGCTTTCCTTTTCGTTTGCAAGTTAGCACTCCATTTTGTTTTAAGATTTTTAGTTGTTGTGAAGCTACGGCCTGTTCTACTCCCATTTGCTGATGGATATCGCTAACACACAATTCTTCATTTCCGGTCAATAATTCAACAATTTGCAAACGCAAAGGGTGAGCTATTGCCTTTAGCATGTAAACGGCTTTATCAATTTTTTCAGTTTTGGATTCAACATCAACAACTTCCATAACAACACTTCATATAATCTAATCACTATACGTTAATCGCGTATAATAAGTTTATCAATCTCTCTCCTTAAATCTTATTCCCAGCATTAGCTCATGAGAGCCGGTTGTGTATGGGTTGATGTCTGATGTTGGAATATCATAAGAATACCCAAATCGCAGATTGTTTTGAAAATCTACTCCTAACATTACACCCACAGCGTCATCCATCCTGTAAGAAAAACCGGCCCAGATGAAATCATCGTAGATTACCCTTAAAGTTGCATCGAATTGAACAGGAAGTGGATCGATATACTTGACGAAAACACTTGGTTGCAGCACTAACTCATCGAGCATTTGGTAATTGTAACCAGCATTGAAAAAGTAGTGTCTTGCAAGGCGTGCCTGTGTTTGAGTGTAATCATCAAAGAACTTCAATTTATTACCTATTATTTGCGGAGCACTAATGCCTACCCAAAATTCTTTGGCGTAAAGGTGAAAACCTACACCTGCATCGGGAACCCATGTTGATTGAGTACCTCTCGAGAATGCCGGGTCTTCAGTGTCCTTGGTTTGAATTGCCGATCCATCGATAAGCCATCTAGTAGCTCCAAAATTCAGCCCCATTCCAAGCTTAATATCATCAGCAACTTTGAGGTGATAAGCATAAGAACCGGCAAAACCAGTCCTTCGTGTGTGACCAGCAATATCAGAGAAAAAATAACCTCCCAATCCCATATTGTAATCACTAAAAGGACCGTTTGCACTCAAAATGTAAGTGCGTGGAGCATCCTGTATCCCTACCCATTGATAGCGATTATTAGACTGCCCTATCCAGGCATCTTTTGTACCAGTTACTCCCGGGTTGATTATGAAATCATTCAGGAAATACTGGGTGAATTGAGGGAGCTGCTGAGCCGTTACGGTCAGAGCCCCAAAAATCACACCTAATGTCAATATATATCTTTTCATAGCGATTATCTCATTATGGTTACAGGTCCGGTAATTGGTTCAGTGAAGTCCTCAGTTCCAAGATCGATCACGTAGTAATAAGACCCTACTGGTAAATCATTACCGTTGTAAGTTCCATCCCACGGTTCATCATATCCTTCACTTTCAAACACCACCTGACCCCAGCGGTTGAATATTTTCACGTTGCAATCTCTGTATTCACTTAAGAAGTCGAGTTCCCAAACATCATTTTTACCATCTCCGTTTGGCGAGAAGCCATCAGGGAAATCAAATGCGTTTGTTACTGTCACTCTAATGAAGTCCCATGTTTCACAGCCGTAAATATTCGTCACTTTTAAGCTGTAAGTCGATGTTTGCTCAGGACGAACATATGGATTCGCAATATCGAAACCACTCAAGTCTGCCTGATCAGGACCCCATTCGTAGGTACTTCCTGCTTCGTTTGAAGTTGGATTACCTCCCAGTCTGATTCTCGCTCCGGCAACAATAGTCGTATCATTTCCGGCATCGGCAACAGGTACGCCTCGTGATCTGACTATAGCAGTATCAACTCTAACGCAACCATTACTTGAAACAAAGACTAGTCTTCTCTCAACTCGTTCTTCGTGAATAACAGTTGTTGATCTGCCAGTATCAATTGTTTGACCGGCATTGTTTTGCCATTCGTAAGTAATCGGATAATCACTGGATGCATCAGCGTAAACTTCAACTGTGTCTCCCAATCCACAAAGAGTTGTGTCAAGTGCAGAAACCGAAAGTCTCGTTTGCGTTCCAACCTGAATTGTATCGAATACAACGCAGTCGCCTTCATCAGCAACTCTTAATGTATACTCACCAGGAAGCAAGTTGTCAATATCGGCTGAATCTCCAGAATAACCAGGACCATTCCAGTTAATTGTATAATCAGGATTTCCTCCTGATATCGAAATATCAACCGAACCATTATTACTGTTCCAGCACTGAGCGTCAATTACAGTGTCAACTGTTACATCGAGGCCCGGCACATCCACAACCTGCCCAACAGCAATTGCTTCACAACCGTTGTTTCCGGTCGCTGTAACTGTATAAGTTCCTGCGCAAAGTGATGCTAATACATTTGTATCACCTGCTCCGGCAGAGGACCAGTTGTAAGATATTGGCATATCACCTCCTGTCACGATTGCTTCAATCTCACCTTCACATACCGTAAGTGCATTACAGTTGCTATTGTTGAGAATATCGAGCTCGATATCGAGATTTCCTTTTGTACCTACAGAACCTGTATCAGCAGCGATACATCCGTTAGTCGTATCAGTAACTACAACCCCGTAATTGCCCGGGCAAAGTCCCGCAATCATCTCGGTTGTTTCATTGTTGCTCCACATCACTTCATAGTCAGATCCGGCAACAGCAACCTCAGCACTACCGTTACAATCTCCATTACATGAAGCATCCTGAGTAGTTACACTGATTGAAGGTGAAGTTGGGTTGCTCAATGGAATGATCTCCGTGAGCGTACATCCATTTGCATCTGAAACAGTGACCTCGTATAAGCCAGCCGAAATATTGTTGTAAACACTATCAGCCGGACCACCATTCCACTGGTAATTCAACGATCCAATACCGCCACTTGCAATTACTTCAATAGAGCCGTTGTTCTGACCACAATCAGGTGTAGCCGTAATAACATTGTCGAGTTCAATCTCAGCAGGAGCTTCAATTGTTACGCTATCCACAGCAACACAACCACCTGTTTCATCAGTCACCTGAACACCGTAAGTTCCGGGACACAGATCAGTCAAAGTATTGAGTGTATCATTTACTCCAGTTGTCCACTGAATACTGTAAGGCCCTGTTCCCGGTGGTGGACCGATGTTCACAAACGCCTGACCATTACAATCATCAAAGCAAGTCACATCAACTTTTGAAACTGTAATTCCAAAGCTTCCGGTGTTTGGAACCGGAACAATTTGTGATACAGAGCATCCAGTTGTGTCGGCTACCTCTACTGTATAAGTTCCACCCGCTACATTGATTATTGGGTTTACAGTATCTACTCCATTAATAAGGTAAGTAAGAGTTCCTTCACCACCGTGAGCAAATACTTCAATAACTCCGTTTGAGTCACCGCAAGCTGTTGGTGTTGTCACGATACTGTCGATGAAAATTTCAGCAGGTTCAGTCAATGTCACAGATTCAATCGCTAAGCATCCTGATCCATCATCAACTGTTACCGTATAAGTCCCCGGACAAAGACCAGATTGCGTAGCTCCGCTCGATCCATTACTCCAGTTGTAAGAATAGCCGGAACCATTCACAACTGCAGCTGTAACTGTTCCGTCACATGCTCCGTGACAGCTGATATCCTGAGACAACATTGTTACATCAGGAGCTCCTATGTTGCCTACAGTGTAAGAAGCTGTAACGCTACATCCGGTAGTATCAGTAATAGTAAGATTGTAAACTCCACCCGACAAACCTGTGATCGGATTACCACTTAAGGCGCCTCCGTTCCAGGAGTAAGTCAAGCTTCCCTGTCCGCCTGATGCTACAACTTCAATACTTCCTGTATCAGCAGAACATGAAGCATCTTCAATAATTGCAGTATCGATAACAATTGCCGGTGGTGCACCGATGTCAATCGTGTCGATTATTGAACAACCATTACCATCAGTGATAGTCACGTAGTTTTCTCCAACACACAAGTTGTTTGCAATGCTACCTGAAGCACCTGATGACCAGTTGTAAGTAAACGATCCGTTACCGCCTGATGCTGATACTTCAGCCATTCCATCACAGCTATTGAAACAAGTAGCATCTGTTGTATCGACAAAAGAACTTGTAATGGCTGTCGGTTCAGTAATCGTAAATGTATCGATCAGAACACAACCTGAACCATCTGTCATAGTTAAGAAGTATGTATCAGCACAAAGTCCGGTTCTGACCGAATCAGTGCCACTATCACTCCAATTAAATGTATAAGGTCCGCTTCCGCTTGTTGGCGTAACTACTATTTCACCATCACAAGCTCCGTTACAAGTCACATCAGTCGTTGATGATGACGCTGAAAGTGGAGCCGGATTATCGAGTGTATCAGCAAGCACAAGCTGACAACCCGTTGCATCCGTTACAGTTACCGTGTAAATACCATCACAAACACCTGTGATTATTTCAGTCGTATCATTAGGATTTGAAGTTGACCACTGGTAATCGTAAGGTAGCGTACCACCTACCGGTGTTACTTCTACTGAACCGTTACAAGAGTCAAAGCAAGTTGGATCAATTCCTGTTATTGTTCCGCCAGGTGCGCCAACACTGCTGAGCGTGATAAGAGCTGTATCAGCACATCCGCCAGCGTCAGTAACTGTTACATTATAAGCTCCCGGACAAAGGTTGTTTACAATTGAAACGTTACCCGGGTTTGGTGTAATTCCTGACCATGAATAAGTAAATGGCGCAACACCATTTGTTATTACACTCGCGTCAATAACACCATCACAAGCACCGCAGTTAGGATCTGTAGTTGATGGATTCATTACAATTGCAGCCGGCTCAGTTAGGTTATAGCTCAATGTCGAAATACAATTGTTAGCATCTTCAATCGTCACAGAATAAGTACCTGCACACAATCCTGATTGAACCTGCGTTGAACCACTGTTAGACCATGTGAATACAAATGGGGCTAAACCTTGAGTAATATTCACTTCCAATTCACCATCACATGATCCGTTACACGATATACTTTGGTTTTCAACAATTGTAGCGTTGATTCCATTTGGAGCCTGAAGCTGAATATTCACAGTGTCTGTACAGCCGTTGTTATCAGTTACAGTTACAGTTGTTGTTCCGGCACATAAGTTAGACTGACTCGTACCGGATCCACCACCAGACCAACTGAATGAGTAAGGTGAAGTACCGCCCGTTACAGATACACTTGCCTGTCCATCACAACCACCATTACAGCTCGGCTGTGAAATTATTTGATCGGTCAGAACCAATGGTTGCGGACCGTTTACGTTTATCGTTGCTGTGTTTGTACATCCATTGTCATCAGTAACTGTTACTGTTACCGGACCAACGCACAATGCCGTATCAGTTGAGTCTGTTCCACCACTTGGCCATTGGTAAGTGTAAGGAGCTGTACCTCCACTCGGAGTAACCGTTGCAGTAGCATCACAAGCACCTGCGCATGATTCATCATTTGATGAAGTGGCAAGAGCAAGCGGTGCCGGTTCTGAAAGATCGAATGAATCGACTGCCACACAACCAGAATCATCTGTAGCAGTCACATAATACATCCCCGCACAAAGGTTACTTTGAGTTGTTCCCGTTCCCGATGTACTCCAGCTGAAAGTAAATCCGCCATTTCCGCCAGTTGCAGAAACATCGAGTTCACCATCACAAACTCCATTACATGAAATAGGAATTGTAGTTGTAAAGTTGATATTGATCGGTGCAGGTTCGTTGATTGTCACCTGAGCCACATCAGTACAGTTCGTCACTGTATCAGTAACGGTGATGCTGTAAGTTCCGGCTGAAAGTTGTGAAGCATTTAACGTACCCTGACCAGCACCCGGAGCCGGAGCCCAGTTGTAGATCATATCTGGAGTAGGGTTATTAACTGATGCTGATGCACTACCTGTATTTCCGCCCGGGCAAGTTACATCTGTAGATGATGTAATCGAAACTGAGAATGCAGCCGGACTGGCAAGGTTGAGATCTAACGTATCAGAACATCCGTTAGCATCAACAAGGAATGCCTGCAATAATCCCGGGCAAACTGAATCGGCTACTAAACCACTATCTCCATTTGACCATGTCAATGAATAAGGTGGTGTACCACCTGATGGCGCAGTAGCTGCTGCTTCACCATTACAGAATGGAGCACAGGTAACCGGAGTTTGAATAGAGACGCTAAAGTTGAGTGGTGTCGGTTCTGAAATGATCACCGAGTCTACTTCAGAGCATCCTCCTGCATCTGTTACAGTTACTAAATATGTCCCAGCGCAAATACTATCTATTGTATCGTTTGAAGTTGAGTTTGACCAGTTGTAAGTATAAGGTGCTGTACCACCAGAAGCAGTTACAAAACCACTTCCATCGCAGCTACTGTTACAACTTGCATCATTAATTACTGTAGTTGTAAGTGAAATCGTTGCCGGATCAGTTAATGTTATGTCAGCCGTATCTGTACAGCCGCTACCATCTGTCGCAATAACCGTGTAAGTGCTATCTCCGCAAAGATTCGATTGAGTTGCTCCGGCCGGTAATCCATTTAACCATGTAAATGTGAACGGTCCGCCATCACCACCTGTTGCTGATGCTGTAATTTGAGCATCACAAACACCGCTACAAGAAACCGGTTGATCGATCGTGATACTCGCTACAACCGCACTTGGTTCTCCGATTATCACCTGTTCAATTACTGTACAACCGTTGTCGTCTGTTACGGTAACATCATAAGTGCCCGCACATAAATTTGTTGGATTTTGACCAGTAATTGTTCCATTCCAGTCATAAGTATAAGGTGCAGTTCCGCCTGATGGTGTTACTTCAGCATCACCGTCACAAACTCCGTTACATGAAGCGTCACTGTTTACAGTTGACGTTGCGGTCAGAACCGCAGGATCAGCGAGCGTTACCTGATCAGTTGCTGTACAACCGTTATCATCGGTGATGGTTACGGTGTATGTTTGACCTCCGCAAAGTGCAGTTTGAGAAGCTCCGTTTCCAAGACCGCCATCCCATGTAAATGTGTAAGGTGCAGTTCCGCCTGAACCGGATGCTGTTACTGCTCCGTCACATACTCCATTACACGAAACAGGACTATCAGTTGTAATGGATGCTGTTAAAGCAGCCGGTTCGTTAACTGTTACCTGGGCAGTTTCACTACAGCCATTCGCATCGGTTGCAGTTACGGTGTATGTTTGATTTCCACAAACGCCTGTTTGGGTCTGACCATTACCGAGACCACCACTCCATGTGTAAGTAAAGCCGCCTGCTCCACCTGTTGCCGATGCTGAGATTTCTCCATCGCAAACTCCGTTACACGAAACCTGCACATCTACTGTTGCCGTTACGCTGATTGTTGATGGATCGGTGAGTGTAATACTTGTAGTATCGGCACATCCGTTCCCGTCTGTAGCGATCACTGTATAAGTACTGTCACCGCAAAGATTAGACTGAGTAGCTCCGGCCGGTAATCCATTTAACCACGTAAATGTGAATGGTCCGCCATCTCCACCAGTTGCTGAAGCCGTGATTTGACCATCACAAATTCCACCGCAAGTAACCGGCTGATCAATCGTGATGCTTGCCACAACCGGATTTGGCTCTCCGATAATCACCTGCTCAGTTGTTGTACATCCGTTGGCATCTGTTACAGTTACATCGTAAGTGCCCGCGCATAAATTCGTTGGGTTTTGACCGGTTATTGTTCCGTTCCAGTCATAAGTGAAACCGCCTGCTCCGCCTGATGCTGAAACCTGTGCATCACCATCGCAAGCTCCGTTACAGCTCGCATCGCTATTTACTGTTGAGCTCGTTGTGATTGCAGACGGCTCTGTCAACGTCACCTGGTCAGTTGCTGTACATCCGCTCGCATCGGTGATGGTTACATTATATGTTTGGCCACCGCAAAGTGTCGTTTGAGAAGCTCCGTTTCCGAGGCCGCCATCCCATGCAAATGTGTAAGGCGATGTTCCGCCTGAGCCGGATGCTGTCACAGCCCCGTCACAAACTCCGTTACATGAAACAGGACTATCTGTTGTGATCGACACTGAAACTGCCGATGGCTCACTCACTGTTACCTGAGCAGTCTCCGTACAACCGTTCGCATCGGTTGCAGTTACGGTGTAGGTTTGGTTACCGCAAACGCCTGTTTGGGTTTGACCATTACCGAGACCACCACTCCACGCATAAGAGAAGCCACCAGCTCCACCTGTTGCCGATGCTGAGATTTCTCCATCGCAAACTCCGTTACACGAAACCTGCACATCTACTGTTGCTGTAAGGTTGATCGATGATGGTTCTGAAATTGTAATCTGTGCCGTGCCCGTACAACCGTTGGCATCAGTTGCGGTTACATTATATGTAGTTGCTCCGCAAAGCCCTGTTTGGTTTGCTCCGTTAGGCAAGCTATTGTCCCAAGTGTAAGTGAAGCCGCCATTACCGCCTGTTGCGGATGCCGTTACTTCCCCATCACAAACTCCGTTACAGGATACCGCCTGATCGAGGTTGATCGTCACGTTTACCGGTGCCGGCTCAGCAATTACAACCTGCTCGATTGCCGTACATCCGTTGGCATCTGTTACAGTTACATCGTAAGTGCCCGCGCATAAATTCGTTGGGTTTTGACCGGTGATTGTTCCGTTCCAGTCATAAGTGAAACCGCCTGCTCCGCCTGATGCTGAAACCTGTGCATCACCATCGCAAGCTCCATTACAGCTCGCATCACTGTTTACTGTTGAGCTCGTTGTGATTGCCAGTGGATCAGCAAGTGTCACCTGGTCAGTTGCTGTACATCCTCTCGAGTCAGTGACGGTTACATTATATGTTTGTCCACCGCAAAGTGTCGTTTGAGAAGCTCCGTTTCCGAGGCCGCCATCCCATGCAAATGTGTAAGGCGATGTTCCGCCTGAGCCGGATGCTGTTACTTCCCCATCACACACTCCGTTACAGGAAACAGGACTGTCAGTTGTAATCGATGCTGTTAGAACAGCCGGTTCGTTGACCGTCACCTGTGCTGTTTCGGTACAACCGTTCGCATCGGTTACGGTTACGGTGTAGGTTTGGTTACCACAAACGCCCGTTTGGGTTTGACCACTGCCTAAACCGCCACTCCAGGCGTAAGTAAAACCGCCTCCACCTCCAGAGGCAGATGCTGAAATCTCCGCATCACAAACACCATTACAGGAAACCGGTACATCTACTGATGCTGTGAGGTTAATCGCTGTTGGTTCAGTAATCGTGATTTGAGCAGTTGAAGTACAGTTGTTATCATCAGTTGCTGTTACGTTATATGTTGTTGCCCCGCAGAGCCCTGTTTGATTAGCTCCGTTTGGCAATCCGTTATCCCACGAATACGTTATTGGAGCAGCTCCTCCCGTTGAGGTAGCCGTTACCTGTGCATCACAAACACCGGGACAGGAAACCGCCTGATCGAGGCTGATTGAAGTCGTAAATGGAGGTGGATCAGTAACATTTACCGTTAAAGTATCTGAACAGTTAGCACTGTTCGTCACGGTTACCGTGTAAGTTCCAGCAGGTAGTCCTGTTACCGTATCGTTATTTTGACCAGCTGCAGGAGCCGGTGACCATGAGTAGTCTAATTGATCTGCACAATGCTTGAAACGCACGTTTGGTCGAAGTGTTGAAGTAGCACCAGCACCCGGTGAAACGCAAACCGAATCATTATTAGCAGCGTAATAACGCGTCATTGGCTGACCGGTATTCGAAAGATTTTCATGAGAGTTACCCCCTGAAACTCCTGATCCACTATTAGTAAAGCATACCTCAACAACTACATTTGATTGTCCATCCCAGTAAAAAGGTGAAGGAAATTGGTAGTTATTCCATCCTACCATAGCCATCGTACTCTGAACGCTAAACACGGGACCTAAACCTGCCTCAAATCCTCCAGATAAATCTGAAGCACTTGAACATCCCATTTTAATTTCAAAATTATCAAACGATGATGCAAAACCTTTTAAATTTCCACTACCAACAAAAAAAGCAATCTCTTCAATAGGTCCTGCTTGAACTCCCTGAGCCTGTAACTCAGAAGCTGTAAAAACCATTTGATGTTTTGCCGCTTTATTAGAAGCTCCGTAAATTGCAGGGTAGTTATTTCCACTTAAAACGATATTCCCTGTGCCTACCTGAGCAGTATCCAATCCAGGACAAGTTGCTGAGGGCACATTACCGCAACCAACAGTAGACTCTACAACTACCTCTCCAGTGCTACCGCCAGCGCATAATGGGTCAGTCACTGAAACCACGGATGAATTAATTGACGGTGGTGAAACAATTGTATAACTTTCAATTTTTTCACATCCTTTTTGGTCTGTAACTGTTAAGTCGTAAGTCCCTGCACACAAACCTGCACGAAATGCTGTATTTGCAGAGATATCGCCCCAATTGTAATTAAAAGGTGGGGTACCACCTGTCACTATCGTGGAAATACTTCCATCACAAGCTCCCCCACAACTCGCTGCATTAGTAGAGCTTGAAATGTTAATTGTGGGAGGCTCTTGAATCGAAACCGCCTTACTGTAAACTTCACTGGTTGAATTATCTGTAACAACAAGGTTATACTGCGTTGAACTAGCACACAAGGTCACACTATCATTTGGTGGTATGGGCCCTACATTTGTATTGACCCAATTATAAGTGTAATTACCTGACCCGCAGAACATTTTCACTTTTGCCCAGCCGTCACAAGCCCCTGCACAGGATGCATCTTGCGTTCGCACTCTACCCACAAGCCCATTACAAGGTGGGACTAAAACATTTAATGAATAAGAATTAACTCCTGAGACAGGACAAGCACTATCTGATACATTAAAAACTACCGTATTGCTCACAGGCATCCCTGCTGTAGCTGTCCAACAAACATTTGCCGTAAGTGGGTTAGATCCTGTCAAACTCAAACTGGCTCCGGGTAAAACTGAACTTAAATTAGTCACCAAAGAAAGTGAATCTGCTGCATCATTATCAGAGAAGGTAATATCGATACAAAAATCCATTCCGGGATATGCGCTGATCGTTGATTGATCAACAGAATCAGCCCAACCTGAAAAGTTTGTAAATGTTGAAGGAGCTGTAGGAATATTGTTGGGATCTGAAACCACAACAATTTGAATATCGCGAATCATTTCTCCGATCAAGACTCCATTATCAAACTCTTCAACTTTGGCAACAACAATAAAATTTCCTTGCACTGTCGGAAGGGCTGATGCTGAACCTGTGTTCTGATTAAGAGTAATACCTTGAATCGGTGATGTTGCACTGTAGCCTGTTTGGTATGATAAAGTAGTTGGTGAATTAGTAATAATATTAGTTAATGGGGCATTTGGAGAATTAGTGCTAAAACCTCTAGCCCCAACTAAAGAATACTTCAAACTATCCCCATCCGCATCTGTCGCACCAAAGTTAAACGTTATAGGTTGATTTTGAATCGCATAAGCTATTGGATCAAATGCAAATTGAGGTGAAGAGTTTGTGCTAGATGTTGAGAGATCCAATTTAGTCTCTATATAAAAAGACTCACCATTAGAATTGACTATGTTTTGTGTTGAGTTTCTTGCAAAGTCTGCAAGTCTAAAAGTAGCAACACAGTTTGTAGAAGGTAAAGTAACTGTCCCCGAATAACTAAACCTCAACAATCCAGGAAGAGACCCACTATTACAAGTGGTATTACTAATAGCACTAGGACATACCTGACTCACTTCTGTTCCCCCAGGATTTAAGAGGGGAATGAATTGACGAAAATCAGTAAAACACGAACCCAACACCCCTAAATTAACATCGCTATTTAGTAATCCAAAGTTACCACTACAATCCCCATAGAGATTAATATTAACTTCAAACTGATTGCCGCTTAAATGCTGAACATTAATATCGCCTCCGGCAATATGCGTCCCAAAAGCCTTTTCGCTGAAAAATAGTGTAGAAAACAGTATCGTTATTAGAAGTAGTATTCTTCTCATTGGTTGATTTTTAAGAGTTAGGTGTAAATCCGTCACCCCTTTTAGACGGATTTTGCCTACGGTTCGTTGCTAGTAAAACATTTTAACTATTCCATGCCGCCAGGGCATTTCCTTTAAGTTGCAATGCCGGTTTTCGTTTGGAAGCCGCATTTTCATGTGACTTTAAAAACTGCCACCGGTATAAATTCGTCCCTAAAGTACAAAATTAAGCCGCTCACTTCAAAGCTGATAGCCTTTTCATTTGCTATTAACTGACTTTGTCTCCGCCTTTTACTTCATCCCTTGAGGGCTGAATCGTAGATAAAACGCCCGTTTCATCGTTTTGAGCCATCAGTAACATACCCTGTGATTTTACCCCAAAAATTTTGCGCGGCTTCAAATTTGCCAAATAGAGCACTCGTTGGCCAATTATCTCCTCAGACCTGTAATGCTTTGCTATCCCGCTCACTACGGTGCGCTCTTCAGAACCGAGTGATATTTGGATTTTCAACAACTTATCAGCTTTTGGTATCGGTTCGGCATCGATAATTTCCACGATTCGCAAATCCATTTTTTGGAAATCCTCAAACTCGATCGGTTCTGACTGCTCCATTGCTTCCTGTTTTTCTTTTTCTGCTTTTTTGGCTTTTAACTTTTCTACCTGTTTTTCGATAACCTCATCCTCTACTTTTTGGAAGAGCAACTCGGGCTTTTCAATGGGCTGACCCGAAACGAGCAATTCGGGATTCTCAGTCAGTTCCCAGTCTTTTTTAGCCAGGTTGGTATATTGACGTAACTTCTCTGCTGTTTGCGGCATAAACGGATCGAGGACGATTCCCAACTTCGCTACAACCTGCAAGGCATTGAACAGAATTGTCTTTACGCGATCTTCATCGGTTTTGAATACTTTCCACGGCTCTGTATCGGCCAGGTATTTGTTCCCGTAGCGAGCGAGCTTCATCGCTTCCTGCAGCGCTTCCCTGTAACGATGGTTCTCGATTTTCCCTGCTACGATTGTCGGGATTTGACTAACGGAATCGTGCAACTCCCGGTCGATGTCGTGGAGTTCGCCCGCCTCAGGGATCTGACCGTCAAAATATTTATGCGTGAGCACCAGGGCGCGGTTCACAAAATTCCCCAAAATAGCTACGAGCTCGTTGTTCACGCGGTTTTGGTAATCCTTCCAAGTGAATTCGCTGTCCTTCGCCTCGGGCGAGATGCTGGTGAGCACGTAACGCAATTCATCGTTTTTACCCGGGAAATCTTCCAGGTATTCGTGCAGCCAAACGGCCCACTCACGCGAGGTACTGATCTTGTCACCTTCGAGATTCAAGAACTCGTTGGCCGGTACATTGACGGGCAAGTTGTACTTCCCGTGCTCTTTGAGCAAAATCGGGAAAATGATGCAGTGAAAAACGATGTTGTCCTTCGCGATGAAATGCGTGATGGCCGACTCATCATCTTTCCAGTATTTTTCCCAGTCAGAGCCGTTTTCAGCAGCCCATTGTTTCGTTGCCGTGATGTACCCGATGGGTGCATCGAGCCACACGTAAAGCACTTTTCCTTCCTCGCCCTCGACCGGAACAGGGACTCCCCACGTAAGATCACGTGTCATAGCGCGCGGTGCGAGTCCGCCATCGATCCAGCTCATACACTGCCCGATTACCTGCTTGCGCCATTTTTTGGGGTCGTGGTGTTCTTTGCCTTCGAGCGTACCTTCCGTGATCCAGTCTTTGAGCCAGTTTTCGTGGCGCTGCATGGGCAGGTACCAGTGTTTGGTCTCTTTCAGAACCGGAGTTTTCCCGGACAAAACCGATTTTGGGTTGATGAGGTCATTGGCATTTAAGCTGGAGCCGCATTTTTCGCACTGGTCACCATAAGCCCCGCTGTGCCCGCATTTCGGACATTCACCTGTTATGTAACGATCGGCTAAAAACTGTTTGTGTTCCTCATCGTAAAACTGTTCCCGCGTTTCAACTTCAAACGAACCTTTTTTCTCGAGGTCGAGGAAAAACTGCTGGGCTGTTTCGGTGTGAAGCTCGGTTGAGGTGCGGTCGTAAATATCGAAGTCGATCCCGAAATCCGCAAACGCCTTTTTATTGATCTTGTGGTATTTATCGACAATTTCCTGCGGAGTAATATCTTCTTTGAGCGCCCGCATTGTGATAGCAGCCCCGTGTTCATCACTACCGCACACAAACACAACATCCTGCCTGCGCGCTTTGAGATAACGCACGTAAATATCTGAGGGCAAGTAAGCTCCCGCAATGTGACCGATGTGTAACGGTCCGTTCGCATAAGGTAATGCTGCTGTCACTAAATGTCTTTTCGGCTGCTTCACGACTTTCGTATTTTAAGTTGAAATTGAACCGACAAAGATAACCACAGCGAGAAGGCGGGAAAATATAATTAGGAATTATGGATGATGGATTTTGAGTTATGAATTTGTGTACGTCTCTGATATAGGTTGACCACTTTAAAGTGAGTCAAATGAAATTGAGTAAAATTCAACTTGTTTCTTTGTATAGCCCACACTCCGATGACGCAAGTTAACCCAAATAAGTAATAATGACGAATATAGTTTTGACTTTTTGTTAATTACAAAAATAACAATAGATTTGGTTGCGAAACCTAAAATAAACACTTATGAAAAGGCTAACTTTCTATTTTATCACAGTTGTTCTTTTCTTGTTTTCAATTCAGAAAGCAGATGCACAGTGTAATTGTGATGTCACGATTCCTCTTACCACGTATTCTTATGATGCGAGTGGGATGCCACCCGGTAGTGTAATATGTATTGAAGGTGGCACTAGAGATTCTTTGAGAATTGAAAATGCTATTGGGTCAAGTAACAACCCAATTATAATTACTGATGATTGTAGTTCAACACCAGTTCAATTTATTAATAACCCCGAGTCTTCTCCATTATTTTTAAAAAAAGTAAAAAATATACATTTTGAAGCTCGAAAAATGGGGCAAATTACAATGAACAACTCAGGTTTTACTTTGTTTGATGATAACTATTACCCATATAATTCATCTTCACCAACATTATCAGATACCATTGTCATTTCAAAAATAGATTTTGACTCAACTGATGTTTTTGCAGGCTTCAAATCAGCATCGTTAATAGATAGTGTTGACTTTTATGACTGCTCTGGATCGATGAGGATTGCTGAAACAACTATTTCTAATTGTAACTTTGCGGCTTCTTTACCTCCATTCAACACTATTTCTAATCACTCAATTCAGATAGACGGATATTATAATTACACATCTAATTTAACACTTCATAAAAACCACATGTTAAATGCAACACTTCTTTCTGACAGCCAGTTTGATAATGTTAAAATAACGGAAAATGATTTTAATAATTCAGTTATATCTTATTCTGGAGAAACAGCTCTTATTGAAAGAAATTTCGCCTCTGATAGCTCCATAATTTATTCAGGAAGTTTTCCTTACGGTGATTTAACTGATTCAACATGGTATTTTAGGCATTTCTATTATGAAATACATAATAACATATTTTCAGAATCATCCTTAGACTTAAGGCTTTATACGTTAGATACACTTGAAACCCATGTGACCAATAACACATTTATTGAAAGCACTTTTGAAAATATTATCTATCAAGAAAGCATAATAAACAATTATAAAATCAACTACTTTGCATTACAAAATAATCTCTTTGTAAATTCAGGTCAAGAAGTTTCTCCACAAAAATACACACCATACTTTTCTATTATTGGTGATCAAGATGATTTTTACAAAGACATAGACTTCAAAGAAAAAGGAAACTATTACACTCAAAGTGTTAATGGGTTACACTTCAAAGATCCTTCAAATGTCAATTACCGTCCAACAAGCGGCTCTCCATTTGTAGATTACGGTGTAGACGTAAATTTAACTGAGGACTTTGACTTCAACCCACGAAAACTCGGTAAAAAAGTAGATGCCGGAGCTTTTGAATGGTTTCCTGATTCAACACAACCCAACTATGAGTCTACTAAACTGAGAGGTATTTATGTGAATAAAAATCCTGCTCTATGGAACAGTACTGAAAACCGTTACATCGATGAAGTTTATGACGGGGCTCCATTACCTGATTCAAATTTGATGTTCAGGGACATCATTACCTGGTCAATGGAAAATAACAGTGCTCAACTCTACGAGCCGTTTGCGAGACCGTACCTTGAAAAACTGAGCGGCTTAGGTTTTAATTACCTCATATGTTACGGGCTAAACGGCCTTAAAAGCGATTATGATTTTGGACAGGGTGTGGCTGTTGATACCGTAGTGGCTCAATTTATTAAAATGGCCAAAACAGAATACGGTTTTATCGATGTGGCTGCTACCGGGGAACAATCAGAGAGCTTTAATAAGATCGTAAGCTACAACAACGGTCGCAACTGGGATACGCGAATTGATGTGCTCCATTTTGAATACGAGTACTGGAATACTAATAACTGGAGTAATTACCAGGGCAGCTCACCAAAGACGTATTACGATTTGAGAACTCAACAGATGGTAACCAATACGCTGCCCGGGTCAAACCCCGGAAGCTCAGGTCATCCAGACTTTGTCGATCATTTCTCGTATATGATCTACGAATTAAAAGAAACTGAGTCACTGGCAGACTCGAATGATTTACTTCTCGAGTTTTATGCCAGCAGAACAGAAATTGAGGCTTATGACGATCACATTCGACCAAACAACTCCACTGTGCCGGATGAAGAAATTGGCTTAATCAGCAACTATGCTGATCGATTACTCTTAGCTCACTACTCTCCTTCACATCCATTTGATGTAGAAGGCATATTCAGGAAGCCCACATCTTACGGAGCTAGCTCAAATTATCCGTACTATGGATCTACATACGGAGCAGCTGATCGCTATATGAAAATCCTGACAGATCACCCTAATGGTGAAAACGTAATGCCAATATTCCACGGAGATGAAGACCTGAGTGGTATCTGGTTAAGGTCTGGCATGAACCCTGATGATTTTTACGAGGCATATAGCAGAGGTGATGATGACGATTGTGGCTTCAACATACAAGCAGGTTGTCCTCAATACCAGCCTGTCGACAGCAACACACTTGCAGGATCAACCTGGTTTAAAGACATTCACTTTTTTGACGGTACTTTTTGCGTGGAGCCATGGTTAGTTCATAACACTCCTTATAACGTTACTGTTCGTGAGGGAATGTCTGCTCATATTTCGAGTACTATCATGGGCAAACTCCCTGTTCATGCAAAAGTTTACGACCCTAACAACAATCTAGTTTACAACAACCCCAATCACAATGACAGAACCCTTGAATACTATATTCACAATTTCCAAAATTCAGATGCAGGTATATACACATTAGAGATAGGCAGTGATATTTCAGGTGATTGTCAAAACAACGGTTCTGATGATGCTGAATATTTCAATTTGGGATACTCTGCAAACAAAAAAGGAAATGGTTCATTCAGCAATGAAACAAACAATGCTGAAAACTCTGCTGATGAAAAAAACAATGGCGGGCCTACTCAAAACCAACTGTACAGTTCAGAGATTAAAGTTTATCCCAACCCTTCAAATGGAAATATTAAAGTTTCTGCGGGCTCGGAAAACATCAGGGAAATAGAAGTTTACAGTTTAGTTGGCAATAGCGTTTACAGATCGAAGCCGAATTCTTCCTTTGTGAACCTATCACTTGACCTGTCTCCTGGTGTTTATCATGTTAAAGTAACAACAGGAAAGAACATAACATCTGAACACAACCTGGTTATCCAGTAAAAAACTTTTACGTTGTTGGAATTTAAAGGAGGCTCGAGGCCTCCTTTTTTTTGATAACACTAAAAATTTTATTCCCGAAATCATCTTATATAAAATCACGTTACTTTGTGATAGTAAACATCAATTAATGGTAGATTACAAAAAACGCATATCAATTAATTCTGAAATCCGGTTTGGCCGTCCTTGTATTAAAAACACCAGAATCGCGGTTTATGATGTTTTGAATTGGTTAGCAGAAGGGATGACTCACTCAGAAATACTCGAAGATTTCCCAGAACTCAAAGATGAAGACATTTTTGCATGTTTAGCTTATGCTGCTGATAAAGATGCTAAATTACTGAGAGCATCATGAAGAATAAAACCAATATTCCTTTCTCAACCTCAGCCCTGGTCTTGGCCTCGACCTCAACCTAAATCCCCCTCCTCACTTCAATCTCTGTTTGGCCTGCTTTGAGTTGGTCGCTTTCGTGAACGGCTCCATCGCGGAGGATTGAGATTTCGTAATCGGCATCGCCTGTGAGTCGCTCCACGCGGATGTAGGCTTCATCGCCTTCTTTGAAATCGTCATAGACCGGAGACCGCCAAATGTTCTTGTCAATTGGTGATTCGCTCACATCAGCATTGTCTGAGTTTCGGTAGATGGCTCTAACTGATGCCTGATCGTTTTCGAGCAAATTGATCTCGTACTGTACCCGCCAGGTTCTCTCTTCGCGGTCACAAGAAAAAAGTACGAATAATGATATAGCGAGCAGCCACTTAGCCATTGCGCAATAAATCAAGTTTGAATTTTTCCAGCTCAATAGACAATCGGTTGAGTGATTTCACGAGATGCGCGTAACAGTCAGACCCCTGCATTTCGCCACATACATGATTGGCCGATAATATTTCGCGGGATTGGATAAGCCCAGCTACATCACGGTTTGAATATTCCTCAGCGTACCGGATAAATTTCGACAGCCTTTCGATGAGTTCCTCGCGGTGGTAATCGCTGAATCGATCGTTTTCGTTGAAGAAAATCGCTTCTACATCTTCATTCTCGGGCTCTTCCAGTAAAAGTGAATCGGGAGAATGAACGAGATCGATGTGAGCACGCTCAGCCAACATTTTCTTGGTGTACTGAACATGGCTCGTGAGTTTATCCGCTTTGTCAGCAATGGAAAACTTGGTCAGAGCCGGATCTGGATTGTTGTCGCGCAAGCTGTCTTCAACCCGTTGAGCCTTGTCGTGGAGTTTGCTGAGCTCTGACCGTAACAATTCATTTTCCTGAAATTGTTGTTCCCGATCCTGCTTTTCCACATAATACCAGGCTCCCCAACCGATGACTGTGAGTACTACAAAAAAGAGGATAACTTTTAGCGTTCGCATGTTGCTCAGTTTTCGTATTTGCTTTTAAACTTGCGGTAGAGCGCTTTTTGCGGATTGTCCAAATCGATCTCTGCCCCCTGGATAAAGGCGTGACGCACCTTATTTGTTCGCATATCGAGGGCATCGCCTTTGGAAATGAAGAACGTGGCCTGCTTGCCCGCATCAAGCGTTCCCACCGTTTCGTCAATTCCCAAAATTTTGGCAGCATTCCCCGAAATAGCTGCAATGGCCTGTTCTTTATCCAACCCGTAAGCATGCGCTGTTCCCGCTACAAACGGCAAATTGCGCTGATTCATAGCTTCCATACTCCCGCTCATATCCAAACAATACAAAATGCCGGCATCCTGCAGTTTTTTTGGGATTTGATACGGTAAATGAATGGGATCATCATCGCGGTGAGGCAACGAGTGCGGGCGTTGGTAAATGACCGGCACATCATTATCGGTAAGCGCTTCAGGTACAAGATACGCATCGTAACCGCCAACGAGCACAACGTTTGGAATATCAAAGTCGCGCTTCAACTCCATGGCAAGCACAATTGCCCGTGCCTGATTGCAGTGAATATACAGCCTTTTGGATCCGTCAAAAACACCTTTCATCGCCTCAAAACGGAGGTTTTCTTTTTCAGATCCGCCCTCGTAATAAGCGCTCGCCTCAGTGAAGAACTTTTCAATTTTCACAATCTGCTTTTCTTCCTTTTTATTTCGGTCAGATCCACCCGGATTGGCCCACCAGCCGTGCTGAACGAACCGCTCAGGCCAGTTGAGATGAATCCCGTCATCACTCTTCAAAACCGCATCTTCCCAGTTCCAGCCATCGAGCTGCATGATGGAGGAAGAACCGCTTATGAGTCCGCCACGGGGAGTTGCCTGAGCCAACAAGACACCGTTGGATCTGATCGTGGGAATGATTCGCGAATCAGTGTTGTAAGCGACCAGTGAGCGCACGTTTGGATTGAAAAGTCCAACATCGTCAAAGTCTCTCGTAGCTCTAACCGCATCCACTTCTCTCAGTCCAAGTGTTGTATTGGGCGCGATAAACCCTGGATAAATGTGCTCATCAGTTAGTCTGATGATCGTATCGAATTCTTTTGTGTCAACTCGCTGAAACATCTGGTTTTCCACAAAAGTGAAGTGCCCGTTTTTCACCCCGATCGCTGCATTCTTTACGATTCGGCCGTCACCAACATGAGCGGTTCCACCCAGAATGAGCATCGACTTTTTGACTTTTCCGGCTGGCGTTGGGATCTGACTGTAAACCTCAAATCCAAAAAAGATCAGAAGGATGGATATCAGCCATCGTTTTAAACCGATGGTTGATGCTGGCTCTGTCCATCGGTTAAAACCGATGGTTATGGTTGTTACTATCATATGGTTATGTTATTCCATGAAGTTTAGAAAATCCTTCAAATTCTTCTTGAAATGATTTTCTTTGATGATGACGTTTTTGGTTTTTAATGTACTGGAAAACCCTTTCTACATCAGATTCTGAAACAGAAAATGCTCCATAGCCTTTTTGCCATGAAAATTTACCTGTTATCAATTCGTTTTGATTGACGTAAAAAGATGTACTTCCTTTGACTTGCTTAATAATTTCACTTATAGATTTTTTTGGGTTCTGTAAAAACAAACAATGAACATGATCTGGCATTCCGTTAATTATTCTAACCGGACATCCATGCTCACGTAATTGATCTGACATGAATTGATGCACCTTTTGTTCAATGTCCAATTCAATAATAGGCTCTCTGTATTTTGTCGCCCAAATAACGTGTATCCATATTTTATTGAATGATTGTGGCATTTCATACAAATTAAATAAATCCAAAAACCATTTTAACAGCCCCTCATAGCCCGCGGTTTAAACCGCGGGCTATGAGGGGCCGTTATTAATCAACCTCATCAACCAACGTATCACAATGATAGAGTTTATTCGTTTTCTTATCAGGTGTTTTGGTTGGGTAGCCTTTATCGGCTGCATTCAATAGTTTTTTCACCAGCCTGGACCTTTCCTGTTTGTTGTCTTCAACGGCAAGCTGGTTCTGATAGTGAGTGTAATACGGAACACCTTCAATCCAGGTGTAAAGCGGTTTTGAATAAATGCTCAATGGATGGCTATCCCACAACACCAAATCAGCATCTTTCCCTTCAGTCACACTCCCAATGCGATGATCGAGGTGGAGCATTTTTGCCGGATTGAGTGTCACCATTTTGAGTGCTTCCTCTTCAGAAACTCCTCCGTACTTGACTGTTTTGGCTGCTTCCTGGTTGAGTCTGCGACCCATTTCAGCATCATCGGAGTTGATTCCGGTCAGAACGCCCTGTTCGTGCATAAGTACTGCATTGTAGGGAATTGCATCGTTCACCTCAAACTTGTAAGCCCACCAGTCACTGAATGTTGAGCCGGCTGCCCCGTGCTCAGCCAGTTTGTCGGCAATTTTGTAGCCTTCGAGAATGTGCGTAAATGTGTTGACTCTAAAATCCATACTGTCGGCAACGTGCATGAGCATGTTGATCTCACTCTGAACGTAAGAGTGACAGGAGATGAAACGATTTGTATCCAGAATTTGGCTCAGTGCTTCAAGCTCCAGATCAACCCGTGGAGCTGCGGGGCCTTCACCTGCAAGATGGCGCAGCAATGGCACTTTTCGCAACGAAAACTTTTGGTTCTGACTGTCATACTTTGCCCATTCATTTGCATAGTCTTTTGCTCGCTTGAAATAATCGTAAAAAACCTGCTCAACACCCATCCTGGTTTGTGGGAAACGCTTTGTAAAGTTTGGCCCCCAATTAGACTGTTTCACATTTTCACCGAGCGCAAATTTGATAAAGCCGGGCGCATCATCGATCAACATTTCATCGGTCGATTCACCCCATTTGAG
Organism: Salibacter halophilus; assembly: GCF_008806325.1. Taxonomy (GTDB): domain Bacteria; phylum Bacteroidota; class Bacteroidia; order Flavobacteriales_G; family Salibacteraceae; genus Salibacter; species Salibacter halophilus. The sequence continues at coordinate 96,021 of NZ_WACR01000009.1, read as the reverse complement.
TTTTATGAGTGCTGATTGCCCTCCAATAGGATTGGCCGAGCCGTGAAGCAATTGAGAAGTTGTTACACCTCCCGCGAGCTGGCGGTAAATATTAATGTCATTTGCTTTGACCACATCTCCTATGCGGACCTCAGCCGAGCTAGCCTGTGTGCCTTCATTGACTCCTTTCTCAATGGCGATGTGCGAGTGTTCATCGACAATTCCGGGTGTGAGATGTTTTCCGTTTCCACCGATGAGCGGAATGCTTGGATCGTGCAGCAGGAATTTACCAACTTGCTCGATTTTCCCATCTTTCACGAGTACATCACCTTCAAAAACTCCTAGTGTGTCATTCGACCAAATAGTAGCTCCCCGAATGAAGAACGTACCAGACTTTGGAAGTGAATCAAAACCAAAAGCCATGTTTGGATACCATGTTTGTCCATCTGCCTTAATCAGGTATTCTTCCTTCTTGTCTGCTTCATCTTCATCAAATTCTTTCTGCCGTATCGCGCTCCAGGTAAACCAATTACCATCAGCATCTTTTCCGCGACCATCCCAGATCTTACTCCCAAAATTGATCTTACCTGAAAGACGTATAGGAGCTTTCATCCCGGCAACATCCTTTTCCAATACAAGGGTTACGAGTCGTTTTTCGCGGTTGAATTTAATTTTATCGTCTTTAATTTTGGCTTCTACTTTTTCCTTTTTCCCGCCAACTTCAATTTTGATAATTTCATTTTCGATGTTGATATCGTAATCTCCCCGTATGTCGATTTCGCCAATCGGTTTGAGTTCGTGGCGTTCACCCATGACCCAGTTTTCGAGCAGTTCGCTCTTTTTGGAAAATATTTTGTCGCTCGTGATAATGAAATTGGCAAACTTGTTCTTTTCAATCGCCCCGACTTCCTCCTCAGCATTGATGAACTTTGCAGGAGTCATCGTGAGACTTTCAATCAGGTCACTTTCTGAAAAACCGTTTTTTTGAAGCTGACGAGCCATAAAAGTGAGATCTGACCATTTTTCAATTTCGTGAGTGGAAAGTGCCACTTCAAATCCGGCCTGCCTGAGTGAAGCAGCATTGGACGGAGCCATTTCCCAGTGTTTCATTTCCTCAAGTGAAGCGTACATTGCATCGTAAGGATCGCTCACATCAGGAGCTTTGGGCAGCTTGAGCGGAATCACAAACCGGGAAGCATTGCGCTCTTTAAACTCTAAAATGCGCTTGTACTCATCGCCCGTTCCCGCAATGATGAATTCTTTATTCCATTCTCGTGCAAGATCTAGTGCTCTGAGTGCATCCCGATATTGCTGAACATGAAAAAAAAGCGAATTCATAGGGCTATCAAACTGTTTGTTCCACATATCGAGACTGAGATTTGCCTCGTAGATCGAATCCTGTTTCATCCTCCACTCTGCATCATAGGCTGTTTGGCGGAGTAATGCCATCGCACCCATCAAGGAGTTTGGATATTCCTGAGATGAAGTACCTTTTTGAAACGAAAAGTGAGCTGATGGCTGTGGACTAAAAACGGCTTTGTTTTCGTTATCGGTCAGAACCGCAACCGCAGCTCCCGTTCCTCTCGCAATGCCATCGTGGTAGTGTGTGAGTGCCGATCCGACTCCCAGTTTTTGCAACTTTTTAGCTTGTTTCTTATCAATTTTAAAATCTTCAACTGCAATTTGAGTTGTTTTGATCGCTTCATTCCAACCAAAAGTCCCTTTTTCAGTTCGGTTGTATTGTGGTCTTTTTACTTTTTTCTTTTCCGGCTTAGGCAGGCCAAAATTACTGTTCAACTCCACGAATGAAGGATAAATGTAAAGCCCTTCACAATTGATTTTGATTGCGTTTTCGGGTATGCTAATTCCGGCTCCGACCGAAATAATTTTATTCTTTTCAATTAAAAGTGTAGCGGTTTGAACATATCCTGAAGGTGTGTAAACGGTAGCGTTTTGTAGCGCATAAACACCGGCTTTGGGATTACTTACGGGGAGCTCGGGCCGTGTCGATTGACCAATAGCAGCACCACTCATGAGCAGAGCAAACAGGAAAAAGAAGATATTTTTCATAGCTCAACAAATCTAAATGAATTAGGGGAAATTCCAGAGGGGAAATTATTCCTCTGTATTCCTTATTTTCGCATCAAAATTCACGATTATGTACAATTCGCTCGTTACAACTCACTACTTCCTGATGATAGCATTATTGGTGCTATTGCTGTTTACAATTGGCCGATTCATCATCCAAAAACAACAGAATACACCATTTGGTAATTTTGAAGATAAACTGAGTCTCATAACTCTTATTTTCTCTCACATCCAACTACTACTGGGCTTCATCATCTTTTTCCTTGGGCCATGGGCTGAGAAACTGAGTGAAATGGGCGAAGTAATGAAGAACAGTTTTCAACGATTACACGTTATTGAACATCCGCTCACGATGATTATCGCCATTATTTTAATCACGATTGGGCGATCAAGAGCAAAAAAACAAACCACCTCAGGTGGCAAATACAAACAAGTAATTATCTTCTACGGAATCGCATTGATATTAATCGTTTTGCGCATTCCATGGCAGTACATTAATGGATAAACTAATCAACACAGCCGGAGAGCAGGAGAACGCAGTTCTCGTTGGTGTAATCACTCCGCAACAAAGCGAGGAACAGGTTGAAGAATATCTCGATGAATTGCGTTTTTTGGCGCAAACAGCAGGTATTAAAACGCATAAACGCTTTACCCAACAGCTTCAAAAACCCGATGTCAAGTTTTTTGTAGGCAAAGGGAAACTGGAAGAGGTAAAGGAATTCATCAAAGAAAACAAGATCGACACGGTAATATTTGATGATGATCTGTCACCATCGCAGTTACGGAACGTTGAGCGCGCTCTGAAAGTGAAGATTTACGATCGGAGCCTTTTGATCCTCGACATTTTTCAGCTTCGTGCCAAAACCGCACAAGCAAAAACACAGGTCGAGCTGGCCCGCTCTCAGTACCTTCTACCCAGACTCACAAGAATGTGGACCCACCTTGAACGTCAACGCGGTGGTACCGGAACACGTGGTGGAGCTGGTGAAAAGGAAATCGAGACAGACAGGCGTATCATCCGCAACAAAATCACGAGGCTCACGAAAAAACTCGAGACCATTGACAAGCAGATGGCTACTCAGCGCAAAAACCGCGGAAGCCTGGTTCGTGTAGCTCTCGTAGGATACACCAACGTTGGAAAATCCACGTTGATGAACATCCTTTCAAAATCAAAAGTGTTTGCCGAGAACAAACTTTTCGCAACTCTCGACACTACGGTTAGGAAGGTCGTTGTTCACAATTTACCGTTCCTACTCACCGATACAGTAGGCTTCATTCGCAAGTTGCCTCACTCGCTGGTTGAGTCATTCAAGTCAACCCTGGATGAAGTCCGCGAAGCAGATTACCTCATTCATGTTGTGGATATTTCTCACCCAAACTTCGAAGAGCAAATCGATACAGTAAACGAAACACTGGCAGATATCATTGGCGACAAAAAACCAATGCTCATGGTGTTCAACAAAATCGATCAGTACACGCACATGGAAGACGGTGAATTTGATCACACGGCTAATACGAAACACAACGTATCACTTACGGATCTGAAAAAGAGCTGGATGGCAAAGAGCGAGCACCCGTGTATTTTCATCTCAGCTGCTGAACGCATCAACATCAAAGAGCTGCGCGATAAGATTTACCATCAGATCAAGTCGATTCATGCTGAGCGATTCCCGTATGACAATTTTCTTTATTGATTATTATTAGTTAGAACGAAAGCCATGTTAGCTTACGGTATTCTTTAATAGTGTAAAAGAATACTATTATATTTGAAACATGCACGATTTGCACAACAAACGAGATCACAAACCTATTTGGAAGGAAGTAGTTGAGCTACCCGGCTCATTCCTGAAAGAGCTCCTGAGTGATTTAAAGTTACTCCCCAGTAAGAGTAAGGAGAAATCAATGGGACTTAAAAATTTCTTTTTCCGCTTATTCAATACAAAAGGTGACTGGATTGTTAAGGCTTACGTGTTTTTTGTTTTGATCATATTACCCTTCGTCCTCAATCACTTTTTTGGGCCACTATTCGATGCTGTTTTTAGTCCTTCACCCGATTGAGTTCCAGCATACGCAACATCCAGTTAGGAAGAGGCTTTTCAGCAGGTCGGGTACTGATATCCATATACCAGCCTAGCTTTTCAATAATGGGCAACTTGTGAGTCTCCACAAACTCGATGAGTGTACCATCAGGGTCTTCAATGTAAGCAAACCTTCCTGCAGCTTTCCCCATATCAAAGCTATTGGCACTGTCAACAGTGAAATCAAACCCACTTTGAGCACAGCGTTCTTTTAAGCTTTCCATATTCTTCACATCAAAACAAATATGAATGAACCCCAAATCGCCCCACATTCTGTCTTCATAGATCTTTTGTGGTTCGCGATCAAGAGGCTGTACAAGCTCAACCTCTGAAGGTCCTAAAAGTCTTGAGAAACTACCTTTACGTGGCTTACTGTGTTGCAGCACAACTCTACGGTAGCGTTCTTTTCCGGCATTTAGTTGTTCCCAATCTTCAAATACTCCCGATTCATCAAAAACAACTTTATCGTAGTCTAGAATATTCTTATAGAGTTCAAGAGACTTTTCAATATCAGAACAGCCGATTACAACACCGTGAACTCCTCCTGTATTTGTCTTGAGTTTGTTTTTGAACCAACTATCTGTTTCAGTAAGTTCAAAGATGTTTCCGTCAAGGTCTTTTACGTAGTAGTGCTGAGATTTTTTTCCGCGACTGTGAAGGTCGCTCATCATGTAATCAGGAATAAGATTCTTGTGGTAATTAAAACTGGCTTTAGAGTTATCCGTTTTAATCTTTGTGGCCAAAATTCCAGCATCGCCCCATTTTACATCAAACTTAGCCGGTTGCGGTTTGCGGCATTTGTATTGCCATATTTCAAATCCGCCTCCACCCTGCATGTTCATCGCGAGAACAGCTCTTCTATCGCGGGGTTTACCTCCGGTATAAGGCAGCATTAATTCTGCAGTGGAATCGTCATCAAACACAGGAGTATTCATCCCAAACACTTTCCTGTACCACTTCCATGAAGTGTGGATGTTTTCTACCCCTATACCAATTTGTTGAATTCCCGAAATAATTGCTGCCATCCTACACTACTTTCTCAGGCGTCAATAATAAATTATTTTACGAAAACAGATAACAAAAAAGCCATTCAATTCCTGAATGGCTTTTTCAAATGAATTATGTAGTTAATTTACCTGACGACTTTCCTTATTACTTCATGATTATCCATTGAAACCTTAACCAGATAAAGGCCACTGTTCCAATCTGCCGTTTCAATTGTCACAAATTTCGAATCCGGCCTCACAGTCAGAACCACTTTGCCTGTGATGTCCATCACTTCTACGAGGCTCACCGCATTCCCAGCGTCAATCCTCAGGTTCTGACCAACAGGATTAGGATAAACTCGCAATTCTTCACCATTCATTTTCTCCCAAACAGATGTCATTGGATCAATCGTAAACGATTTAGATTTAGAGCAAAAGTTGTCATCATTAACTGTTACCGTATAAGTCCCGGCATTTAGGTTTTGGAGATTTTGTGTTGACGCTCCTGTACTCCACATAAATGAATATGGTGCCGTTCCGCCAGAAACAGAAATATTGACACCTCCATCTCCACCATTCGTTTGCTGAGTAACAGTTTCAGAAATTTGAATAGAATCTGGTTGCGTAACAGTCACGTTTGTAACTGATGAATCAACAGCTCCATATACCGTAACGGTGTAATTCCCGGCAGCTAAGTTCGTTGCTGAACTTCCCGTAGCACCATTACTCCAGTTGTATGAATACGGTCCAGCACCGCCAATAACATTGTCAACAGTCACAGACCCGGTGCTATCTTCATAGCAAGTTAAATTGTTTACTGTGTAAACAGGTGTTGGTTCTCCGCCAGCCTGGAACATAGCTGAGATAATTGTGCCACTTCCTCCGGTAGCATCTACAGTGAGAACCGGAAAGTCACGACTTTTTGCGTAATAATTATAGGTGTGCGTAACCTGTACAGAATCCTGAATGAATTGCCAGCCGAGGAATGAATTGTAAGCCCAAACTGAATCAGTAGTTGTTTGCATGTAGTACTGACGAACGACATCGCTGTGAGTTTCTCCCGGAACTTCGAGTGAACCAAAAGCATCGATTAAACTCTGGATTTGATAAGTTCTCTTGATTCTCGCAGAATCAACTCCCTGCTGATTCACCTCTAAAGTGGAATCAATCACAATTGTGTCGTAAAAGCTATCATTATAAGTTGATGGAAAGTTAATTTGCTTTAAACCACCATCAGGTCGAATAACCACTGGCACTCCCTGCCCGGTTATATCACCAAACAAACCGTCAATTACAAACTCTGTGTTTGTCTTGCTGGCAAATGCTGTAATTCCGTTTTCAAGACTTAAAGCAAATGAACTGTTTGGGAACTGACTCCCTACCAAATAATTCGATTTGTCTTCAAACTCTACACTATCCACAATATCATAGGACAAAGCAGTAAAGTCCCAGGTTTGAGCTGATGAGCTACCGGCTCCTACTACAAGACCGCTTACCGCTGTATCATTGAGCATATAGATTTTATCTCCTACATTCCCAATATCAGATGAATCGATCGTGATTTGTGCTTTCGCAGCAAATGCGGTTAAAAGTGCTAGAGCAGAATAAAGTACTTTGTGTTTCATAAGCTAGTATTGATTGAAGTTTGTAAAGTTTCTTATTAAGTTTCTTTTATGCAAGTATTTATTGAAAATTAGCACCCAAAAGGGGCTTCTTTCAACTTATTAGACGTATTTTTTTCAGCTAAGTTGTGAGAAGATATACCTCTTTCAACAATTTAAAAATTTTGAGTCGTAGTAAAATCATCGCATTTCTGTAATTATAACCTGAGTTCGATTTATAGTTTAGGATTCAAACCACATATAAATAGTGAGTTTCGACTAAAAGCAAGGGAAGTATAGCGGGCTAATTGAGCAAAAGAAACGCAGTATTAATGGCTTCTTTGAATATTTGAATCTATAAATAATAATCGAACTCAGGTTTATAGACCATCAAAAGGCTCAACTAATTATCTTTGGCCCAATTGAAAATTCATTTTCATGGCATCGATTAGACAAGAAAAAGTAGCTAGCCTCATAAAACGAGACGTTGGCGAAATTATGCAACAGAACGGCACGCAATACTTGCCCGGCAAAATGATTACGGTTACCATCGTAAGAATGAGTCCGGACTTGAGTTTTGCTAAAATATATGTGAGTATTTTCCCAACTGATGACCCAAAACAGGATCTCGAAAAGTTGAAATCTAACGGATCTGAGATAAGAGGATTGTTGGGTAAAAGGGTTAAGAACCAACTCCGCATAGTTCCGGAACTTGGTTTTTACCTCGATGACTCTCTCGATTACGCTGAACGTATTGACGATTTGCTAAACGACTAATCAACATATTTGAAACTTCCTCTCCACATAGCGCGCAGGTATCTTTTCGGGAAGAAAAAGCACAATGTCATCAATCTCATTTCCGGCATTTCCATGCTGGGTGTGGGAATAGGTGCAATGGCTTTAGTCATTGTGCTATCAGCTTTTAATGGTCTCGAAGATTTAGTTGAATCGCTCTACAGCACTTTTGATCCCGATATAAAGATCACCGCCAAAAAAGGCAAAACCTTTCATCAGGATTCGATCAATTACGGTCAGATCCTCAACATCAATGGTGTTCAAAATGGCTCACGCGTTTTGGAGGAAACCGCTCTCCTCAAAAATGCCGACTTCCAGGCTTTTGCAAAGCTAAAAGGAGTTGACACGAGTTTTGTGAGCATGTCAAATTTGAACGATGCTATCGTTTACGGATCTGACCTACTGTACTCAAAAAAAGGTACGCCAAACATGGTTATGGGCTATATTCTCATGCAAAACCTACACGTTCAGGTTGAAGGTTTTCCAAGGCCATTAAACGTTTATGCAGCCAATAGAAAAGCAAAATCTGTGGGAATTGGGAATACCAATGCTTTTAAGATCAAGCAAATTTCGCCCACTGGTGTTTTTTCGATCAATGCCGATTTTGACAGTGAGTACGCTCTTGCTCCGCTCCCATTTGCTCAAAACCTGCTCAACTATGAAAACAGGGTTTCAGCTATTGAATTACGAGCAGATGAAGGAGAAAATCTGAATCAACTTAAGAGTGAAATTGAGCAATTAGTGGGATCTGACTATGAAGTTGAAACACGCTTTCAACTCAATGATATTTTGTACAAAACCAACAACACAGAAAAGTGGGTCACATTTATGATTCTCTCTTTCATTTTGGTTATCGCGACTTTCAATATAATTGGTTCACTCACAATGCTCATCATCGATAAGGAAGACGATATCCTTATTTTAAAAAGTATGGGTGCTGATACCTCGTTGATGCAAAAAATCTTTTTCACTGAAGGTTTTCTCATTTCTGTGATTGGCGGAGGAGCAGGAATTCTACTGGGGCTTATTGTTTCGTTCCTCCAAATGCAATTTGGATTATTGAAAGTTCAGGGAATGCTCGTTGATGCTTACCCAATTAAAATTGAACTACTCGATGTTTTAGCGATAATGGGAATTGTTGGCATTATTGGAGCTATATCTGCATACATTCCAACACGTATTTTGATCAATCGTTACGCAAAAGCAGGTTCGTCTGAAGAGTAACTCTCGAGAATTTGGTCGAAAGTTTGTTGCAATTCATCGAGATCATCAGAGGTTACCAGTTTCGTGCGGAATGGCTTAAAGTGAGAATAACCTTTGAAATAATTGCCGTAATGCCTGCGCATTTCAACTATTCCAGTGTGAGTTCCTTTCCATTTCACGCTCATATCAAGATGCTCACGAGCCACTTTTACGCGCTCTTCAATCGTTGGTGGTGGCAATATTTCACCGGTAGCAATATAGTGTTTGATTTCTCTAAAAATCCAGGGGTAACCAATGCTCGCCCTACCGATCATGATTCCGTCAACACCGTACCGGTTTTTGTATTCAACAGCTTTTTGAGGTGAGTCGATATCGCCATTTCCAAAAACCGGAATATTCATCCTTGGATTATTTTTTACATCAGCGATTAACGACCAATCAGCTTCACCTTTGTACATCTGCCTGCGGGTTCTACCGTGGATAGAAATTGCCTTGATTCCTACATCCTGTAGCCGCTCAGCAACTTCTACAATGTATTTGGAGTTTTCATCCCATCCCAACCTGGTTTTTACTGTAACCGGTAGATTGACTTCATCAACTATCTTTTTGGTCAGATCCACCATTTTGGGGATGTCCTTCAAAATACCTGCTCCAGCTCCCTTACAAGCTACTTTTTTTACCGGGCATCCGTAATTGATATCAAGAATATCTGGGTTTGTCTTTTCAACAACACGCGCAGCCTGGCGCATCGAATCGATTTCACTACCAAATATCTGTATTCCTACCGGGCGTTCATATTCGTAAATATCGAGCTTTTGCACACTTTTAGCTGCATCGCGAATCAACCCTTCTGAGCTGATGAACTCCGTGTACAACAAGTCTGCTCCCTGTTCATTGCACAGGGCTCTGAATGGAGGATCACTTACATCTTCCATTGGAGCTAGTAATAGAGGGAAGTCCCCCACATCAATATTTGCTATTTTTACGCCCATAATTCGATTGCAAAATTACAAAACAGAATATCATGTCAGAAGTCCGCGGGTCACTAACGCGAAATTTATTCCTGGGTTTCGCATTATTAATCGGTTTGATTATCATTTCAAGCCTGGTGGGAGTGGCAATAACGATCATCTTTTATGGAATGGACGGCCTGGCAGGTATGACAAACCCTGATGATCCAAAAGGACTTGCCGGGATGAAAATCATTCAAATGGCTTACGGACTTGGCGGTTTTGGCTTTGCCGGACTCTTAGCCATGAAATTTGCACATTTACAACCTCTTGAAACATTGAAAAAAACAGGGCCTCTACCCTCATTGCTAATAGCGGGATTTGTGGCTCTTACCGCCCTTCCGCTTGTGAGCTTCACCGGGTATTTGAACAGTCAGCTCGTGTTACCCGATTTCCTCAGCGGATTACAGGATTGGATTGAAGCGCGAGAAGAAGTTAGCCAGGGTTTGATTCTTCAATTTCTCCAACAGTCAGAACCGATTGACCTGGTCATTAACCTCGTCATGATTGCGATCATTCCGGCAATTGGAGAAGAACTTTTTTTCAGAGGTTTTCTACAACGCGTTTTTCAGTCGAGATACAGTGCTCACGTTTCCATTTGGCTTGCTGCCACTATATTTAGCGCTATTCACCTCCAGTTCCTGGGTTTTGTACCCAGAATGTTACTCGGAGCTTTATTCGGATATTTAGTTTTTTGGAGTGGTTCTGTTTGGCCGGCTATTGTAGCTCATGCTATCAATAACGGAACAGCAGTTGTTATCTCTTACATGTACGGACCAGAAATGGTTGAAGGAGACTTTGAGCCCGAGATCAGTTTTTTCTTTTTGGGAGGTGTTACGCTCTCACTGGCTCTGACCGTTGGGTTACTTTCTATATACAAAAAAAGGGAAGCCAAATGACTTCCCTTTATATAAACTAAAAACCCAAACTTAAAATTTATCAGCATCCATTTTTTCGCGAGTAGAATAACTGATTTTAAGGGCCTGAACTTTTCTAAGCTCTTGCTTTACATCGGTTACAATACCCATTTCAGTTTCTTTATCAACTTTTAAAGAAGTGGTGAGTAGAGGAACTTCAGCTTCGTCAACCTCTGCTCTTCTCGTTTCAATGTATGGTCCAACTTCTTTAACTGAAGCAAAAGCATCGTTTAATTGAATACGAGATGCTGTTCCATAAGTCTCAGCATTTAGGGGCTCTCCAATGTACACATAGTTGACAAGTGCTTTATTTTCGAGCTTTTCAATTTCAGTTGCTTCAGGTTGATCAATGGAAACCTTCAATTCTACTTCACGCATCACAGTGGATACCATGAAGAAGAAGAGTAGCATAAATACAATATCAGGTAGGGAAGAAGTTGAAATTGCGGGATCCTTGTCCCCACCGTCTTTTTTAAACTTTGACATATTAATTTCCTCCCGTGTTTTTAGGTTCCGCTTCAGATATACGCTGCGGGTAAACGTCTTTAATTGCGCTTACTTTTTTCTTTTGTCCTGTATCAACAAGGTACTGGAATGATTGGCCAAACTTTTCACGAGCTAACTCATCACGTAGCTCGTCATATGCTCTGGCCAGTTCATTTTGAACCTGAATGTACAAGTCATAGGATGTACCGCGGTCGTTTTGAAGAGAAATAACCTGTTTAGAAACTTCTGTTTTACCGAAGTAAGGAATTTCTTCAACTTTAAAAGCCGGCAGGTCCTCTTTTCTTTGCGGGTTCGCAATAAATTCCTTTGCAGACTCTTTTAGCTGGGAAATTTCCATGACTTCACCCTCCACCAAAAGTTGATCATTTGCGTTTGCCAGTACGACAAATACGTTACGATCCTTAATTGGTGGCGGCTCCACCGTTTCAGGCGGGAGTGGCGGTGGCAATTTACGCAACAACCCGTAATCAGAGTCCATCGTGGTAGTAACCAGGAAGAAAACCAACAACAGGAAGGCGATGTCTGCCATCGACCCTGCATTTATTTCAGGTGTGTCTCTTTTTGCCATATTCGTATTAATTTATCGTATTAAACGATACACTCCTGAGAAGATTATTGACCCAATTGCTCCTACTGCGAGCAAGTAAAAGGTATAAAGTAATGTTCCTGAGAAGTGCGACCACCCTTCAGTGGTTTCATCATATTGAGCGTAGTCTGATCCGGTAGATAATGAGTAAGCAATGATTACTACAAGTAGCAAACCACCTACTCCAATCAAAATACCTTTAGCATTTTGAGGTTTTTGGATAACACCAACCAACGCACCTAGCAGAGCTACTAAACTGGTCAAGCCAAAGTAAATATAGCCTACATAGAGCAATGGATCAGCGTTGCCATAGCTTGAGGGATCATCCTCGCTCACTCCAATCGCCATAACGAATACAATTACCGAAATGACGATGAGTGCTATCATTAATATTCTTGGTATGCGATCCATATTCTTACTTGTTTTTAGCGTTGTACTTCACGATAAGATCAACTAAAGCGATTGATGCGTCTTCCATGTCATTTGTAATAGCATCAATTTTCGCAATGATGTAGTTGTAAAATACCTGAAGGATCATCGCTACGAGAAGACCAGATACTGTTGTAATCAAGGCAACTCCAATACCACCTGCTACAATACCCGGAGAAATGTTGTTAGCTTCAGCAATTGCATCAAATGCCTGAATCATACCGATTACTGTACCGAAGAAACCGAGCATTGGTGCAAGTGCAATAAAGAGTGAAATCCAGGATACACCTTTTTCCATTTGGCCAACCTGAACACTTCCGTAAGAAACAACTGATTTTTCTACCATATCAACTCCTTCGTCAAAACGATCGAGACCCTGGTAGAAGATGCTGGCTACTGGTCCGCGAGTGTTGCGGCAAACTTCTTTAGCTGCATCAACGCCACTGTTGTTAAGAGCGCTTTCAGTTTCTTCAAGAAGCTTTTTAGTGTTTGTTGTAGCCAATGAAAGGTAAAGGATTCTTTCGATAGCAATCGCTAAACCTAAAATCAAACAAATCACAACGAAAGACATAAAGCCAGGTCCACCTTCGATAAACTTGTCTTTAACCACCTGGTGGAATGAAGGTTCTTCAGCAGACTTTTTCTCTTTGTCTCCTGCTGCAGCTTCTTCACTTTCATTTGTTGATGCAGTAGCTTCAGATTCATCAGCCATAGCTGTTGTATCAGAAGATGCCGTATCATTATCTGATGCCATCGTTGAGTCACCGGAGTTCATTGTCGCTTCAGTTTGCGCTGAATCTCCGCCTTCTTGCGCGTATGCAGTTGCTCCAAATGTTAGGAATCCTGCAAGCGCCATTAAAGCAAATAACTTTTTCATGATTGTTGCTGTTTGGTTTTTAGTTATTTTCTATTTCTGGTTTAAATTAATTACGTTTTTTCAAGCTCAATATTACACTGAGCGGAGAGAGAGGGATTCGAACCCTCGGTACCCGTGAAGGTACACTCGCTTTCCAGGCGAGCCCGATCGACCACTCTGGCACCTCTCCTTTACATTTAAATACATAGGTTTCTACGCCTAAAAAGCGCCACTAAACTACAAATTTTTTAAAACAACAAAGTGTATCGGGTTTCGATTCTGAAAATCTTTTAACCTACTACGGTTACATCTATTGTGCGGTTGGGGACTTTAATTGTTTTGCTCTGTTGAGTAAAGCCTGTCCTTTTTCGCGATTACCAAGCTGCATGTAAGTCACACCGGTGTTTTTGACTATCGATGCATCATTAGGAGCGAGCTGCATTGCTTTTTCAAAATAACCAATTGCTTCTCCCGGATTTCCACTCATAGCATAGACAATTCCCATTTTTTGTAATAATTGTGGATCATTTGGGGCAACACTCAACGCTCTTTCCAGCATGTTTTTAGCCGCAGAAATATTCCCCAGGTTTCTCGCATAAACCTCAGCTCCCTGCTGAAGTGCATCAGTATTTGATGGATCAACCGAAAGGGCAATATCATAAACCTCAACAGCTTTTTGGTATTGCTCATCTTGTTTGAGTCGGGATGCGCAGGCGATGATGTTTTTTACGAACTGGTACTTCCCGGGCTTCCTATCAGCACATTGTTTGTAGAGCTTTGCTGATTGGGTATAATTACCGGCATGAAAATACACCTGAGCCATTAAATCGAGCGGTGGAAAATAGCCGGGATAAATATTCAATGAGGTTTGAAGGTGTTGAAAAGCCTCATTGATCATCTCGTTTTTCTTCTGCTGATTTTTTTCTTCTCTAATCCTTTTCAGCAAAGCATCGCCAGCAGCCATGTGCGCTTTGGCACTACCGTCACTCACTTCTACATCGGTCAGAGCCAGGGTTTGGTCATTCCGCCAGGCCGGGTTCCGACCGAAAGTCAAAATGGCAAAGCCTGCAATCGCCACTACTAACAACCCTTTTGCTGCGATCGCCACGGATTGTTTTTCCTCAATTAGCTTTTTCCCAAACCAAACGACTGCTATTGCGAAACCGAGACTAGGCATGAACATAAAACGTTCGTTCATGAATACGCCAATGGGGAATAACAGATTACTTACCAGTATGAATGTAGCCACAAAAAATATGGCTCCAAATGCACTTTTCTTTCTTTTTACAATTCCCCACAAACTCCAAATCGCTAAAGTTGCGGTCAGAGCCAAACCGAGCAGCGCTGCTGGATGCGACATTTCAGCATATCGCTGTTCCGCATCGATGAATGGTAAATGATAAGGGTAGTAATCATGCGTGAGCGGATTGGGCCAAAACAACAATTTCACATAAGCTGCTACTGTCAAAAAGATTGTGGCCCATTTTTGTGACCCGCTGGCATTGACGAACGGATTGTTCATCAACTCTGTAGGTTCTGAAGGTGATGGATTGACAACGCTACTGCGAATAAGAATGTAAAGCAACGCTAGAGCGAGCGGTTGCCACGAAACCTGTATGATTTCTTTTACAGTTGAGTTTCTGAAAAACCACAAACTAACAGGAACAACGCCAACCATTGGAGCTGCCGTTTCTTTTGACAATAAACTCAAAAACATAAGTCCGGCACCGATCCAAATTTCTTTGCTCTTTTTTGTATCAAACCCTTTGATGAGTTTGAATGCTGCGAAAACGGCAAAGAGCATACTGAGTATTTCATCGCGTCCTTTAATATTCGCTACAACCTCAGTGTGTAAAGGGTGAACTAAAAACAAGACAGTTGCCCAAAAGGAAACGGTTTTGAGCGGATCGGTTTCTTCTTCCTTAAAAAGTGCTCTCAGCCACATGAAAATCAAGAGGCCTAACAATCCGTAAAGCAATGCATTTACGGTGTGGCTCACTCCCGGGTTCTGACCAAAAAGTGCCCATTCAATGCTGTGAGTTGTCAATGTCAAAGGCCTATACCTGCCACCAGACACTCGTGATTTGTCGTTGAGCTCTTCAACCGGAATACCGTATTCTGATGCCCAAAAGCCATCCATTGCATCGTGCTGGAAATGTTTTGAAATACCTTCAAATCCCTGGCGGGTAATTTGATTGTTCGTGATGACCATCTTGTCATCGAGAGCGTATTCATAGCTCGTTGTTTGAGCGTACATGATAAAGCCCAAAACGACCAGAACAATATGTATAAGCTTCTTTTGACTCATAGGTAATAGGCTCCTGACATCATTTCACCGCGCAACGGGTTACTGAGATAATAGATTATTTCTTCGTCATCTAAGTTGTGTCCAAGGAGGTACATCATTTTCGTAATAGCGGCTTCTAAAGTAATGTCTTTCCCGCTTACTACTCCTAAATCTTTGAGTGCTTTTCCCGTTTCATAACGCGTTTGATCAACACTTCCTGTTTGACACTGTGAAACATTGTAAAGCAATTTACCCTGATCAACGGCTTCTTTTAACAAATCGATGAACCACGGGAATGTGGGCGCATTACCGGCTCCGTAAGTGTGGAGAATTACTCCGCGCACAGCTTCGTTGAGCAAAATGCAGCGAACGACTTCTTCATTGAGACCCGGAAAAATATGTAAAACCGTTACATCAGAGTTGAAGACATTATTGACAACCAAATCTTCAACGTTGTAACCGGCAATATTCTCTTTGTAATATTTGATAGAAACTCCCGCCTCAGCTAAAATCGGGTAGTTGGGTGAGTTGAAAGCCTGGAAGTTTTCAGCGCTGTATTTGTGAGATCGGTTTCCACGGTACAATTTATACTCGAAGTAAATACAAACCTCCGGTACCATTGGCCTATCTTCTTCATCACGAGCTCCGGCAATTTCTACAGCGGTAAGGAAATTCTCTTTGCCATCAGTCCTGATCACACCAATTGGCAATTGCGAACCGGTTAAAATCACGGGCTTATCCAGGTTTTCGAGAATAAAACTCAATGCTGATGCCGTGTAAGACATGGTATCACTACCGTGCAGAACGACAAACCCATCGTAATCTGCATAATTTTCTTCGATAATCCGTGCCAGTCCGAGCCAAATGACCGGGTTCATATTCGAGCTATCTACCGGATTGTCGAGTGCGATGGTGTTTATGACATAATCGAGCTTGTTGAGCTCGGGAATTTGACGAGTGAGGTGCGTGAAATCAAATGGACGCAGAACTCTACTTCCCGTTTCCTCCACCATCCCGATTGTTCCACCGGTGTAAATAACTAATATGTGCGGCTTTTTATTCGTCAATTCCAAAAACTTCTTTTGCGTTTTGCGTTGTTATGCGTGCCACTTCCTCGATGCTGACATCGTGAATCTCAGCCATTTTTTGAGCGATCAGTGGTATATATGATGGCTCGTTACGCTTTCCGCGATTTGGATGAGGAGCCAGATAAGGTGCATCGGTTTCCAAAACTATATTTTCCAAAGGAATATCGGTCAGAGCCTTATCTAACTTCGCGTTTTTGAACGTAACAACTCCGCCAATTCCCAACTTGAATCCTCCGTAGTTGAGGATTTTTTTCGCCTGCTCGTTTGTTCCTGTAAAACAGTGGAAAATCCCGTAAAGCTTATCGTCATTGATTTGATCGACTAACTCAAAGAGTTCGTCAAAGGCATTTCGCACATGAATAACGATAGGCAGTCCTTTTTCTTTAGCCCATGAAGCCTGTTCGAGAAATGCTTTTTCCTGTTCGGGTTTGAATTTCTTTTCCCAGTACAGATCCATCCCAATTTCACCAACGGCTATGTAGTCACCCGTGTCGAGCTCTGACCGAAGCTGATCTAATTGTTCCTGCCAGTCTTCTTTTACTGAACAGGGATGCAAACCGGCCATTGGATAATAAGTTTTTGGATCTGACTCGTAGAGTGCTCTTACATCTTTGATGGTTTTGGCATCGATGTTAGGGAGAAAAAACTTTTTGACATTTTCCTCTTTTGCCTTCGAAATTATTTCAGAGAAATCCTCTTTGAAGTCCTCCAAATAAATGTGTGTATGCGTATCAATGAATTGCATGAAGCCAAAATTAGCAATCCGCATGAAGTAATAATCAAATAATCTTTGAAATACAGTGTATCTTTTTGGTAATTGAAATACTCATCAAGCTCGCTTCACTGAATTTTTATTGTTTTTTGGCTTGATCCAAAAAACTGAAAGATCAAGGCTGACGGCAACCTTGCTCGAATTTCTAGCAGTCGATCGTCCCGCAGCAAGTGCGTGGATGTAAGAGTCACTAAGCAGCTGAATGGTCAGCTACTAAGTTTTTCTAACACTATTTTTACTGAACCTGCTCTAAAATGGAGTCGAACATGAGTTTGCCTTCTGTATTTCCGAGTGCTTCATCAGCAGCTCGCTCAGGGTGAGGCATCATGCCAAATACGTTACGTTTTTCATTGGTTACACCGGCAATGTTATCTACCGATCCATTTGGATTGGCATCTGGCGTGATGTGACCATCTTTATCGCAGTACTGATAAAGGATCTGATCGTTATCTTTCAGTTTTTGAAGTCCTTCATTGTCGATGAAGTAACGACCTTCAGCATGCGCGATTGGAATTTTATAAGCTTTGTGTAAATCGGCATTAGCCGTAACAAGCGATTTACTTGTAGATGCTTTGAGGTAAACATTTTTGCAGATGAAGCGCTGGTTTTCATTGTGAAGCAAAGCTCCCGGCAAAATGCCTGTTTCGCATAAGATCTGGAAGCCGTTGCAAATACCGAGTACATATCCGCCATTATTCGCAAACTCGATCACCTTTTCCATGATGGGAGAAAACTGGGCAATGGCTCCTGATCTGAGGTAGTCACCATAAGAGAACCCACCGGGTAATACGACAAAATCAACACCTTGCAAATCGGTATCCTTGTGCCAAAGTTCAACAACCTCCTGCTCCATGATGTTGCGCAGTGTGTAAACCATGTCCTGATCACAGTTAGATCCCGGGAAAGTGACTACTCCAAACTTCATTTTTTCCAGTTTTTAAAGAATGGTGCAAAGGTAGATGTTTTTTTAGAGCTTCAACACTGAACTTGTATTTATGAAAATGACTCTACTGTCTTACAATTTTTTTGTTCAGAACACCATTTTCCGTTTTCAAGTTGAGAAGGTATGTCCCCCGTGAAATATCAGTTAGATTGATTGAATTGTAGCCGCTTTTGATTTTTCCTGTTATGATGATTCTTCCTGAAAGCGATACAATTTCCCAACTTGTAAAATTGGTTTCATTATTCAATTCAAACTTCAGAAAGTCACTTGAAGGATTTGGAAAAATCGACACTTTGTTTTCAGATAAGCCAATCTTTTCATTGATGAACAAAGGAACATCAAGCCAAACAAGCCAATTGACCATAGGCCGGCTCTGACTTCATCCCTGAAGCCCCTGAAGTTGATCGACCAGCAATGAAAAGCTGATTATTATCAAGCAGTATAGCTTCTGTATTAAAATCATTTCCACTTCCTCCTGTTCTAAAGGTCCAGTCAATATTGCCTAGAGTATCGAGGTTGAAAACTACATAATCCATATCCCCGTATTCTGGGTTATTACCAATATTGCCGGTACCAGGTAAAGCATTAGAAGAACCTATAACGTAAATATCATTATCCCCTGAAGCTATAATCTCACTGTTAAAGTCTTCTCCACTTTGGTCACCACCAAGAGATATTTGCCAGTCAATTTCAAAATTTTCATCTAATTGGAGCAACCAGTAATCGCCACTTCCAACCACAGAAACAGTTTTGTTTCCTGAGAATGTAGAAGAAGAATAACCTATCAGGTAGGTTTTATTACCATTTCTAGTCATACGTATTTCAGTCTCAAACCCACTTCCTCCAAAAGAAAAATCCTCAACCTTATTCGCATTAGAGTCGAGTTTGAGCAACCAAAAATCTGACCCTCCGTATCTTTGAGCTGTTTTACCTAAACCTTGAGGAGAGTTAGATGTACAAGCCAGTAAGTAATTCCCCAATGAATCCTGAGATAAAGATTTTGGCACATCATCTCCGGTGCCGCCTAAGGTTTTATTCCATTCAAACGTTCCATCTTCAGTATTCACTTTCACCAGCCAAATATCAATTCCTCCAATAGTCGGCTCCGTTTTGTCACCTCAAAGTGATGAGAAGGAGTGACCACAAAGTAGCAATTGGTTGTCGTTTGTAATTAAGCCTTTAAATAAATACTCTAGAGTATCAGCTCCAATAGACACGTCCCACAACTTGTTTCCCTGTAAGTCAGTTTTTACTATCCAATAATCGCCATCGCCTTTGTTTATTGATGTTTTATTACCAGAAACTGCTGATTCGCTATCTCCTAATAAAAAAAGATGATTGTCATGAATTACAATATCTTTTGCTCGATCAAATTCACCACCTCCAAAAGTGCGATCCCACAAAAAGTTGCCGTTTTCATCTAACTTATAGAGCCAATAATCTGCTCCGCCATAAGCAGTATCAGTCTTTAACCCATTATCTTGCGCTGTATTTGTACCGGAAGTAGTGAGGCAGTACATTGATCCGTCACTTGCCTCAACACAATGCACATCAAATTCAATTGATTTTGACCCCACGGTGAGATCTCGAGCTTGTTGAATTGACTGGGAATTAGCAACATTGAATATAAATAAGAATACTATGAATGATGTTAATCTGGTTAAGTACATGGTGAACAATTGAAATGGTAAAACTCAAATATACCAATTCAATTCACAAACCACGTATTGAATAAAGCTAAAGCAATTAAAAGGTAGAACAACAATTCACGCATCCATACAATTCTAGCGTAATAGAAATAATTTGCAATCATGATTGCCAATGGAGCTACCATCAAATTGAGCTGTTGATGTGTTTGTACATTGAAAATATACCAACTCAACAAAACCAGTATCATCCACCAAAACAAGAGCAAATAACTTTTTCTGACTCTGACGATATTCAATCGAACACTTTTGAAAAAAGAAGGAAGAATAAATACTAGAATCAAGGACAATTCAACCGCCAATACAACTGTTGCTCCTTCGAACAGACTGATTTCATGAATTACAGAGTCATTTATCTGAAAAGGAGTTTCCCAATTTGCGTCCGTAATATAAATGAACGCATAATAAAACAACCAGGGAGTTACAGCGCCAATCAATGTTATAAAGTAATCGCGCCAAACAAAAGACTTGAAATATGCGAGTCCTGCAATCACCATAACAAAAGCACAAAGTGCCGGAGCATAAAACAGAGAACCAATTCCCACGTAAAATGCAGCATCAAAAGCTTTTCCTCGCGTGTTGACTTGTTGAGGCAACTCGAGCACTTTCTTCATAGAAAAAAGCAAAAAGAAATTAGCGATTAATGCCGGAGAAACATACAGTTGCTCAGCAAAAAACGAAGCCATGATCATGTAAGCGATCAACGGCAAACTATTTACTCGCTCTAGTAGTCCGCGAGCATTGATAATCGCGTTGAACAAAAAACCCTGTACAATTACCATTACCGTGGCAAGTAACCATTCAAACCAGGGAGCAAACAATACCCAATTGAATACTTTTTGATAGAGCGGAGTTGAATACCAGTGATCGTGATCAAAATCAACATCGCCAAAAAAAGCAAGTCTTGTGACCACTACAATAAGTGGCGCCAGGAAAAATGTTGCGGGCTGACTCGTCTTGAAAAAATTGGCTGTCATGACCACAAAGAAAAGCAGACTTTTAGAAATACAGCAGCTCATTGGTCAGAACCGCAAAAAACTATTCCATTCAAAAATGGATTTGACGTTTTTTTGGCTATTTTTGCCACAAAAGCACGAAATTTTAAGCTATGACCTGGAACGAATTGATTTACGGAATTGGCGATTTAGTCACACTTACTTTTGAACTCCTCAAAGCAGGAAACAATTATGTCAACTGGTTTTTCATCGTGTTGATCGCAGTTGTGCTAACCGGATGGGTAGTTATGCAACAGAAGTACAACAAAGAAGCTAAACAAAACGGAACGTTGATGTAAGATCGTTCCATCAAGGATAATATTATAAGGCTGATTCTTCCAAATCAGCCTTTTTTATTTACAATAGATCTTTCCCGATATCAGTTCGGTAATACTTTTTATCGAAGTTGATTTTTTCAGCCCTTTCCATTGCCTTCTGTAATGCCTTTTCAGTTGATTTTTCGAGGGCTGTTACAGCGATTACGCGACCTCCGGCTGTTAAAACATCATCACCATCGCGCTTCGTTCCTGCATGGAAAATGAGCTCATCACCATCTTCTTCTAAGCCGCTAATAACTTTTCCCTTCTCGTATTTCTCAGGATAACCTCCTGAAACGAGCACCACAGAGACTGCTGCTTTATCATCAATCTCGCAAGTCATTTCGCCCAGGTTCTGACCATTAACTGCTTCAAAAAGCTCTACCAGGTCAGTTTTTACTCTAGGCAAAATCGCTTCAGTCTCAGGATCGCCCAACCTGGCATTGTACTCCACAACATATGGATCTCCGCCAACATTCATTAACCCAACGAAGATGAAACCCTTATAATCGATTCCTTCAATGCGCAAACCGTCAATCGTTGGAATGATGATGCGGTTTTTCACTTTTTCGAGAAACTGATCATCGGCAAAAGGAACAGGCGAAACTGCTCCCATTCCGCCAGTGTTGAGGCCTGTATCGCCCTCGCCAATTCGCTTATAATCTTTCGCTTCAGGCAACAGGACAAAGTCTTTTCCATCACTGAGAACAAATACCGAAAGTTCAATTCCGTCTAAAAATTCTTCGATCACAACTTTTTCAGAGGCCTCACCAAACTTACCATCAAGCATGTTTTCTAACTGCTCGCAAGCTTCTTCCAATTCTTTCACGATCAGAACCCCCTTGCCGGCTGCTAGTCCGTCAGCTTTGAGTACAAATGGTGGGTTGAGCGAACTTAAAAAGTTTTTGCCTTCATCAATCGTGCTCTTATCAACCGTTTTGTAGCGAGCAGTAGGAATTTGATTTCGCTGCATGAATTCCTTTGAAAAATCCTTTGATCCTTCGAGCTGTGCTCCTTCTTTCCCAGGTCCGATTATAGCGACATTTTTCAGCTTTTCATCAGCCTTAAAAAAGTCGACAACTCCTTCGACCAACGGTGCCTCAGGTCCAACTACAACCATTTCAATATTGTTGTCTAAAACAGCTTTTTTGAGACCTTCAAAATCTGTTGGTGCAACATCGAGGTTTTGCCCGATTTCCATTGTACCAGCATTACCGGGTGCAAATATTACGTTATCAACTTTTGGGCTTTTCTTCACTGCCCAACCGAGCGTATGCTCTCTTCCGCCAGATCCTATTACAAGTACGTTCATATTTTTAATTGATGAGAAGGCAAAGAAACGGTGTTTTTGGGATTAAAAAAACCCCGCAAAAATTTGCGGGGTTCTCGAATTATTAAATTCTATTTATTTCTTTACTCGTTTTATACTGCAGCCGAGCGCTTTTGATGTTTGAGGTGAAATTTCTTTTCCTGAAGCCATCGCTGTGATCGCATCTTTCAGGTATTGCTTTTTCACTTCATCTTTATTTTCGTAGTTATCATCAATCGCTCCTTTGTAAACGAGTTTGAGGTTTCTATCGAGTAAGAAAACGTGCGGAGTTGTTTTAGCTCCAAATGCATCAGCAATCTTGTGATCTTTATCGATTACATAAGGCATTGTGTAACCTTCTTCCAGTGCGTGAGCTTTCATGTTCTCCGGTGAATCTTCATCTCCTCTGAATGCTTCATTCGAGTTGATCAATACCATTCCGATTTCTTCTTTTTTAGCCATTTCGTGAATCTCGTTGTAGCGATCTTCCCAGGCTTCAACAAACGGACAGGTATTGCATGAAAAGACAACGAGCAATCCCTGTGGTTTTAGATATTCGCGTAGCATTTTTTCATCACCATCGAGCTCAGTTACTTTGTGGTGAAGTCCTTCTGCTGTTTCACCAATCTCAATTCCCTGCTTTGGTGTAAAAGCAAAGAATGCAGCTATTAAAAGTGGTAATATGAATAGTTTCTTTTTCATAATCATGTTATTTATGACTTTGTCAATTTGATTTATAAACGTTTTAGTTTGTTTGCGGATGCTTAATCACTCCTTCAAATTTAAGTTATTCTGATCGTTTTCAGTCTTTAAAAATGTTAATCGCGTGTTATAATACCCTCTTTCAGTGCGGTTCTGACCAAAGCTGCTGAATTGTGAATATCGAGTTTTCGCATAATATTCGTGCGATGAGTGTCAACAGTGCGGTGACTGATATTGAGTTTTTCAGCGATTTCGCGGTTTGTGTTACCATCTGCAATTAAAGCGATGATTTGGATTTCTCTTTTTGTCAGTTGTTCGTTTATTACTGAAGATCGCTTACTCGTTTTAATTACAGAACAATAAGTATCTCCATTGTTTACTTTTTCAATTGCCTCAACTAATTCCTCAACCGGGCTATTTTTTAAAACGTAACCCATGGCACCCAATTCCATAACTCGATCAGCTACGGGTTTCTCTGCAAACATGGTAATTGCTATCGTTTTGACTGATGGTTGTTCACTCTTGAGAATTTTTATGGCTTCAAAACCGTCCATTACCGGCATGTTCAGATCCACAAGCGCTACATCAGGCGAGAGTGCTTTTGCGTATTGTAGTAGTTCTTTTCCGTTTCGTGTCTCAGCAAGAACTTCAATATGCGGAACTGCTTCAAGAAGGCTTTTAATACCTTCAGCCACGAGTTCGTGGTCATCAGCCAGTATGGTTCTGATCGTTTGCATCACCTTTCAAAGGTAATGTTAAAGTGGCAATTGTACCTTTTGTTGCGCCAGGCTCAAAACCAACATCTCCATTGAGCGAATTGGCACGGCTGCGTATATTCAACAGTCCTTTTCCTTTTTTGGCGTCTTTTTCGATATCGGGCAAAAAGCCTTTGCCATCGTCTTCAACAGTTATGACGAGGTCTTTTTCATTCCGGTAGAGGTTGATGTCGATTTTATTTGCTCCAGAATGTTTTACGATGTTGTTGAGTAATTCCTGAACGATACGGTAAGCGCTGAGTTCAACCATTTCAGGCAGTCTGTCCTGGCTTTTCATACCGTAAAAATCGAACGTAAAACTCATGTTTGAGTTGTTGAACATATTACTGAGAATATCTTGCAAAGCAGTAATCAACCCAAATTGTTGAAGGCCTTTTGGCATCATTTCGTGTGAAATGGTTCTCACTTCATCACAGGCTTCGTTGAGATACTCGATAGATTGAGAAAATCGTTTTCGCTGCGTTTGGTTTTGAAAGTGAAGTGTATCGTAGAATCGCTCAAAAGACATTTTGAGTCCGGTAAGCGTTTGGGCTACTCCATCGTGTAGATCCCGAGAAATGCGTTTTCTTTCATTTTCGAGAGCACTGATTACTGCTTCAAGTCCTTCTTTTTGTTCATGGATGATTGCTTTTTGAAACTCTCTTTCTCGTTTCATCGAGATTCTTTTATAGGCTCCGTACAACACGAAAAAGCTCAGTAAAATAAAAATAATCAGGTAGATGATTTGGTTTCTACTCTGCTCCAGTTCCATTTTTTGCTGAGATAATTTGAGTTGATCTATTTCTCTTTCCCTGTTGAGTGATTTTATCTCACTTTCTTTTTGTTCTGTTTCATAACGGGTCCTGAGCTCTGCTATTTTTTCGCTCATCCTGACATTGAGCATTGAGTCTTTAAATGCGATATAGCGATCTTTATATTCCAAAGCTTTCTCATATTCATTGAAATGAGCGTGCATATCAGAAAAGCCCTCCATGGAAGCCGTAATCTCTGCAAGGCCGTCAATTTTGCGAGCTGTCGACAGCCCGGATTTAAAGTATTTCTCAGCCTCTGTTTTATTGTTCAGCATCATGTAAGTGTAGCCGAGGTTTGTTTGCAAGCGAGAAACTTCTTTTTGATCGTTGAGTGAATTATTTATTGCGAGAGACTTTTTGAAAAACTCGAGAGCTTCTTTGTACTTTGTCTCGTAATAATAGACATTGGCTATGTTGTTGAATGCTTTAGCCAAACCTGCAGAATCAGCATTTTTCTCAAATACTTTTTTAGCGCTATTGAAATAATCAAGAGCTCTCTCGGGCTCTGTCTTTGTAAACATACCGCCCAAATTGACATAACTGTTGGCCACTTTTGTGTTGTAGCCATTTTCAGCGTAAATCTTTTTTGCCCTTAGCGTGTAAGATTCTGCCTGGTCGAGTTTTTTCAGGCTCTGATAAATAGTGCCGATGTTTGAATAAATATTGGCCGCTTCCAGCATGTATTTTTTATTCTCGTAATACCGGGCAGATCGAAAATATGCCTGAAGTGACTGCTCGTATTTACCGAGATGATAATAGCAGTTTCCGAGAAGTTTATCTATGGTAGCTTCATTCGCTTTATCATTCAAAATGGCATTGATCTTCTCTGCCTCCTTGGCTGTTTCAAGTGCATCATTCAACTCGCCAATTTTCACGAGCATACTTGCTTTTAAAATATGAGAAGCAACTTGCTGACTCACCAGATCGAGTGAATCGGCTAGTTTCATGCTCAGCCTCAAGTCTTTTGAAACCGATATAAAGTCGTTGAATTGATAATTGAAGTAGGCTCTTTTATAGAGCGTTTGAGCCCACAGGCTATCATTCTTATCTCTGGTTGCTTTTTGAACTTTATCCAACAAGAAGAAAACTTCCTCCCTGTCTTTTTCTAAAGTTTTTCCGTAAGCTTTGAGGTATTGAGAATTGACAAAAGCTTCAAGCCCCTGATCAGTCTTACTGATCAACTCAGCGTAATGATAGACGCTATCAGTATTTCCCTTTTCGTAATGGAGTTGACCAATTTTTGAGAGGATAGCAATTCGGTCAGAGCCGGAGCTAGCCTGCTTGAGTTGCTCTGTAAGCTGGCTTCGGTTCTGACCGAAAAGTAAAATGGGTACAAGCGCCCAAAACAGTACTGCTATATTTTGGTACTTAAACAGCATAGTTTAGGCGAAAGATAAGCATTTGTGTGAGTTATTGAACCACTTGTTTTATAGCGGGATATTCCCGTGCTTTTTCTTGGGGAGGTTATCCACCTTGTTTTCAAGCATTTTAAATGCTTTTATGAGTTTTTCACGTGTTTTATCCGGAACAATTACTTCATCAATGTAACCACGTGCTGCTGCATTGTAAGGATTTGCAAACATTTCAGCGTATTCCTCATCTTTTTCTTTGAGTTTAGCTTCAGGGTCATCAGCATTTTGGATTTCTTTTCTAAAGATAATCTCTGCCGCTCCTTTTGACCCCATAACTGCAATCTCAGCCGATGGCCACGCGTAGTTCATATCTGCACCAATGTGCTTGGAATTCATTACGTCATAAGCTCCACCGTAGGCCTTACGCGTAATCACCGTTACACGTGGCACTGTGGCTTCACTAAATGCATAAAGTAACTTGGCTCCATTCGTGATAATCGCATTCCATTCCTGATCAGTCCCCGGAAGAAAGCCCGGTACATCTTCAAATGTCAATAGTGGAATGTTGAATGAATCACAAAAACGCACAAATCGCGCGCCTTTTCTAGATGAGTTGATATCGAGCACACCTGCCAATACTGCCGGCTGGTTTGCTACAATTCCAATTGTTTTCCCTGCCAAACGGGCAAAACCAACTACGATATTTTCAGCAAAGTCTTTGTGAACTTCCAGGAATGAATCTGCGTCAACTGTACCGTTGATCACTTCGCGGATATCATACGGTTGGTTTGGGCTATTAGGAACAATCTCATTCAATTCTTTGCGAATTTCATCAGCCGGTTCGTAAGGTAAAGATGGCGGCTCTTCCTCGCAGTTTTGCGGAATGAATGAAAAGACCTCTTTTATTTGATTGATCGCTTCAATTTCGTTAGCAGCTGTAAATTGTGTTACACCACTCTTGGTTCCGTGTGCACTTGCACCACCTAGTTCTTCTGCCGTAACTTCTTCGTGTGTCACCGTTTTAACAACATTTGGTCCGGTCACAAACATGTAAGAAGTATTTTCCACCATGAAGATGAAATCGGTCAGAGCCGGAGAGTAAACCGCTCCTCCTGCACAAGGGCCCATAATTGCAGACAACTGTGGAATAACGCCAGATGCTCTTGTATTGCGATAGAAGATGTCAGCGTAACCACCTAGTGAAACAACACCTTCCTGGATTCTCGCTCCTCCGGAGTCATTCAACCCGATCAATGGCGCGCCATTTTTCATTGCAAGATCCATGATCTTCACAATTTTTTCAGCGTGTGCCTCAGCAAGTGAACCACCAAGTACAGTGAAATCCTGTGAAAAGACATAAACAAGACGACCATTAATTGTTCCGTAACCCGTAACAACGCCATCTCCCAAAAACTTTTGTTTATCTAATCCAAAGTTTGTTGAACGGTGAGTTACTAACATCCCCATTTCTTCGAAAGAATCTTCATCTAATAAAAAATGAATTCTCTCGCGAGCAGTTAGTTTCCCTTTCTCGTGTTGTTTCTCAATGCGCTTTTCACCTCCACCCTTCTTGGCTTCTTCGATTTTATTCTTGAGTTCTTCTATCTTTTTATCCATACGTCATGTCTATAATAGCGGTGTAAAAATAGAAAAGTAAGATTAGTTAGCCCGATTAGAATTGGATTTATCCGGATTTGTGCCTTCAAAAACAAAAAAAAGGAGAAACCAAGCAGCTTCTCCTTATTCATGTTATTTTATAAATTCTCTCTTACTCTTCTTCGAGAGCTTGCTGGAGTTCATCAGTAAGTTCGAGGTTGTGGTAAACTGTGTTTACGTCATCATCTTCCTCAAATTTTTCAATAACGTTCAGAACCTTTTTGGCTTTCTCTACATCAAGCGTTTCGGTATTGTTGGGAATCCGCTGGACCTCTGCGCTTTTCACCTCTATGTCTAACTCTTCGAGTTTATTGTTCATGTTGCCAAAATCATCAAAAGAAGTGTATAAAGTGATCACTTCATCATCAGATTTATCCATCTCTTCGAGTCCGGCATCAATCAACTCCATTTCAAGCTCTTCCAGGTCTTTACCTTCAAGCTTCTCACGGTTGATTTCAAAAACACCCTTTCTATCGAAAATAAACTCCAGAGAACCTTTAGTTCCTAACGATCCTCCATACTTATTGAAAATTGAGCGCACATTTGAAACAGTCCTGTTGTTATTATCAGTGGTTGTTTCTACCACAACAGCAATTCCGTTAGGTGCATAGCCTTCAAAATGGACTTCAGTATAGTTATCGCCATCAGCACCACTTGCTTTTTTGATTGCTCTTTCTATTGTGTCTTTGGGCATGTTTTGGCCCTTGGCATTTTGAACCGCTAATCTCAGGCGTGGATTGCTTTCTTCCTCAGGACCACTTTCTTTAACTGCAACTGTAATCTCCTTGATTAATCGAGTAAAGATCTTAGCGCGTTTTTTATCCTGCGCCCCTTTTCGATGTTTAATGTTTGCCCACTTACTGTGTCCTGCCATGCCTATCTAATTTTTGGAAGGTCAAAAATAAGAAAACCGTCAATTAAAGGAAAAATGGCCACTCTTTAATCTTTGAACGAATTGACGAAGCTAATTCCAAATGTAATCGGGTACATTTCAGGTCCTTTTCCACTTTCAAAAAGTGGTACCGCAGAATAAGTGGCAAATAAATTAACTGGGCCATATCCTATTAAACCCCTCAAGTCTGCAGTGAATTGATTGGTGTTCCAATTTCGGTTGTAATTGGTTTTCACTTTTTGACCATCATCAAAATACTTCACCCGGTACGTTTGGAAAAGACGCATACCGCCTAACACTCCAACACCTAATCTAAAGGCTTTTGCCGGATCTTCATTCGTATTGAAGTGCAACATTAGCGGGACTGTCAAATAACCGGTTCTGAACCTGTTCTTAGCATAATCCTGATTCTGTTGCTCAAAGGCCATTACAGAATCATTCTGCTTGGTAACGAAGTAATTGTTTTTGAGCGTGAAGTTTTTCACTGTATATCCCAGTCCAGTTGAAAATTTGACATATTCCTTGAAAATTCTCACATCCATTTCAAACGGGTTGATTGACCAGTTTATGGATGTAGCAGGGTCAATTTCAAATCCTTTGATAGCATCTGGAACATCTGTATTGAGCTCGTTCTCAGTGTAACTTGCCCATGTAAATCCGAACTCTATTCCTTCAAAAACTCTGTTTCTTCCTTTTGAGAAGAAACTTACAGTTCCTTCATCAGCAGTGTCTGAATCTGTTTTTTTGATTTTGAGTGCGTTCTGACCAAAGGTTAAACTGCTCAATAATAACCCACCAGAGAGTAAAAGTAAATTCAACTTTTTCATAATTATTGTTTTAGTGCATTAAAAAAACCCTCTCCAATTAAGAAGAGGGTTTTCAATTATCAATTACTATGCCGATTTATCGAATCAAGTTGATATAACCGGTTTGTTCTTTAAAATCGCGTTCATCGGTTATGTCGTTGGCTGTAATTTTCCATACATAACTTCCTGCCGGAGCCGGGTTTCCACCATTTACAGTTCCTCTCCAGCCAATATCGAGTGTATTGCTTTGGAATACAACCTCACCCCATCTGTTGAAGATGATCATGCTAAAGCGGTCAGGATTTACTCCAATAGCTTCGGCTTTGAAAATGTCATTAAGACCATCTCCATTTGGTGTAAATGAGTTGGGAACGTAAAGGTTAAACTCAGCACCTACTCTCAAGGTGTTGGTAACTTCATCAGTACATCCTTCTGCATTTTCTACAGTTAGAGTAATCGGATAGGTACCAGAGTCACCTTCAACCGGCATTTGGAATACAGGACTTTGTTCCTGAGAGCTACCCAGGCTTGCAAAATCCCAGTCCCACTCAACAACATCGTCAGTCGATTGATCCTGGAATTGAATCATCGTGTTAAAGATTGTTGTTGGGTTTGGAGTCATGCTAAATTCAGCAATCGGGTTTTGAATAACATTGAAGTAATTCTTGATGGTTTTAGAATCAACACAACCATCAGTTGTTGTTACTTCCATTGTTACATCATACTGTCCTGCTGGTAAGTCGATAATCTCAGCAGTAAAGCCTGATGCTGTAATTTCTTCACCAATTTTCCAGCTTACTGATTGAGCATTTTGTGTTTGGTTTGTCAGCAGATTCGTGTAAGGTGCACAACCTTCCAGTGTGTCTCTTGCAGACCAATCAACTTGAGGAAGTGGATTAACGCTAACTCTAATAGTATCAGTAACTGAAGGTGAACCGCAATCATCAGTAAGTTCTACTGTATAAGTTGTTGAACTTTGTGGTGAAGCTGTTACACTTTGACCAACTCCTCCTGATAATCCGGTAATTGGAGACCATGTGTAACGATAACCACTACCTGATCCACCACTGCCTATAGCACTGATGAATGCTTCTTCACCAGGGCAAATATTTACTTCATCTTCGAGTTCTACATCAAGTGAATCACGAATTGAGATTTCAAACACTTCAACATTAGAAGCACAACCGTTTTCATCTTCAGCATAGACAGCATAGCTTGTATCCTGACCCGGGCAAACAGTCACAACCTGACCATTGCTGCTAGCTCCTGTCCAAACAAAGTTGTACTGACTTCCTGTACCTCCGCTCGCAAAAGCAGATAGGTTTATACAGTTACTTACACAAATTGTTTTTTCGTTAAATGGAACGCTAACTTCAACCGGTGATGGTTCAATCAGGCTAGCTTCACCGAGCACCTGACATCTGTAAGCTGAGTCACGAACCACAACATTGTAAGTGCCGGCTGTTAATCCTGTAAAGTTATTGCTCGACTGGAAGCTTTGACCTCCGTCAATACTGTAATAATATGGCACTCTACCTCCGCTAGCAAAGATTTGGATCTGACCATTGTTATTTCCATTACACTCAAGGTCTCGTTCAGCTATTGAATCAATAACCAACTCGTCAGGTTCAGAGATTGTGAATGTTGTATCTGCTACGCAGTTATTATCATCTGTTATCTCCAGGACATAAGCAGGACCTGAACATAAATTCCATGAAGTTGAGTTGTTAGATCCATAGCCATTCCAATCAAAAGCATAAGGCATAACACCTCCACTCACAGTGGCAGATGCCTGTCCGCCACATGCCTGGAAGCAAGTATCGTTTTCAACAGTTAAGTTGATATCAATTTTGCTAGGCTGCGTTAGATTGATAACCTGTGGTGCTGTTTCACACTGGAAGGAGTCACGAACAATTACAACATAATTGTCGGCTAATAATGAGTCAAAAGACCCAAATTGAGACCATGTGTTTCCATTATCAATACTGTACTCAAGAGGGGGTGTTCCGCCATGAGCGTACACATCAATAGAACCTGTGTAATCTTCAAAACAGTTCAGGTTTTCACTGATAATAGAATCGACAAATAGTTCACTGTTAGTTTCAATAATTGCTTCTTGTGAAAGCGTTCTACACCCATTATTATCTTCTATTACAATATTAAATGTATCGGGGTTAAGTCCAGGGAAAGTTTGACTACCCTGAAAAGTCATTCCACTATCAATACTGTATGTATATGGTGTAGCACCACTTGAAGCGAAAACCTCAATTTCACCATTTTGGGCTCCAAAGCATGTAACATCACTCAATTTAGCACTGTCTAACTCCACTCCCGGATCGATAATTGTATCGTAGGCCGCTGGAGAAATACATCCAAGTGAATCCTGAACATAACCATTGTAATAGCCAATAGGTAAATTATTAAACTGATTGCTCGCCTGATAACCCGTCAGTGAGTCAAGGCTGTATTGATAAGGTGGGAACCCACCTTGCTCTGTCAAGGTTATAGAAGCTGTAGAATCTAAACAGTTAGGATTATTCCATGCTAAACTCTGCACTTCTACATCACTAACTTCAACAGTCATACTATCGACAGTTTGACATCCACAACCATCATCGTAAATCAATTGATAAGTTGTGGTTTGTTGTGAACTCCCCACGGTCAGAACCGGATTGGGCGATGATGGGTTATCTAGCCCTGTTGTAGGAGACCAACTGTAAACTGGTGTTCCTGATCCACACGGGACTGTCCCTGTTGCACCGAGTGTTAAAGTATCGCCTCTACAAAGCATAGTATCTGGACCTAAGTCAATTTGGCGAACACTAACAGTGATCGTGTCGGTATTTTGACACGAGCCCGGTAAGTTGGAAGTAACTTTATAAGTTGTTTGATTTGTGGGTTTTACCCATACATTACCACCATCAGTGCCCGTGGTATCACTAAAGTTTTGTCCCATGATCATCGAGTCCCCTGAAAGAACCTCCCAAGTAAAAGTATCACCTCCAATTGGATTGAGGAATAGAGTATCTAGGAAACCACATAAAGTATCATCAGGACCTGTATTCGTTGATGGTATGGCGGTTATATCGAACTGAACACTTGCAATACCCGATAACGGGCAGGCATTATCTGAGGCAAAGATTGTAAATACATTGAATGGTGGTGCTCCTACCGGAACTGTACCAGAAAAATGCATTGTAGCAGTATCACCAACGGGTGCATTAGTACTAGTTGTAATTGTCAGGTTAGGGAAAACAGATAACGCGTTAGTTGTCAACTCTACAGAATCTCCAAACAATTGAGTCGGCAATAATGAATCAGCAAATTGAATATCAAACGAGAAAGACTGACCATAACAAGCCTGAATAGAATTCGAATCAATTTGAGTTCCTGAACCGCTAAAGTTTTGAATCCCCGGGTCTAACATATAGGGAGGTGTGTTACCACAGTTAGCAGCCGGTAAAATACTAAATTGAATATCCCTACAAGTAGTCCCAATTAAAACTCCATTTCGGTATTCATCCACACAGAATTTCAACACCCAAAAAGGATTTGGAAAAGATGTCATTGCTGCTGTAGGATTGAAAGATATTTGCCCTGTTTGATTATTTATAGTCACAGGAACAGGAAATGGGTTTGTGTTACTATATCCACCCGTATAGACAATAGGTTGATTTGCATTTGTTAACGGCATTCCAAAATAGAAATCTAATGAATCACCATCCGGTTCAACTACTCCCGGGTTAAAGTTAACTGGTGAGCCGGCACAATAATACGGTATTGGATCTGCCGTAAATACCGGCAAATTGTTACATGGTGTAACATTAGTATTGATTGTAGTTTCTATGTAAAGATTACCACCATTTGTATTGTTGTTTGGGTTTCTGGCATTTAAAGACCATGAACCAACCCAGTTACCGGCCGGACATGGAGATAAAGTTACAACCCCCTCATAAATATATCTCTCAATACCAGGCAAACTACCATTTTGACAGGTCGTATTACCAATCTGTAAATCACAAATTTGAGAAACTTCATACATGGTGTCAAGCGGTATATTCACGGTAGTATTACCGCAGGGGCTGGTAAAATCGACTTGTTCCGGACCTGCAGGAGCAGAAATACCACTACAGTCCCTAAAAAAACTTAAAGTAACCAGGTATTGATTATTTCCTAGACAAGACAAACTCAACTCAACACCAGCAGCGTGAGAAGCTTTTGCTTTGTTATTAAAAGCTGCCATTGACAGCATTAAAACAAATAGAAATATTATTTTTTTCATAATTGACACTAATTATTAGGGTAAAATCACCTAATAGACGCAACTGCTTGAAACTGGTTGGGTCATATCTAATCAAAAATGCATTAAAACTTTAACAAAAACAAAACCCCCCGCTATTGCGGAGGGTTTTGCTCAATATAATATTTGAAGATGTATGTCTAGTTTCCGTTACCTACAAGTGTAACATTTCCTTTTTCAATATAATCTTCTCCGTTTCCTCTCTTGGCTGTTACAACGTAGAAATAAACTCCGTCATTATGGCCTTCACCATCCCAGCCGGCCTGAGGATCTGTCCATTCGTACACTTTGCGTCCCCAACGGTTGTAAATTTCAACTCTAAAGTCTCTGAGTGCACCAGCACCCGGAATAATGAACTCATCATTTACACCGTCACCATTTGGAGTAAATACGTTTGGTATTTCTCCAGAGAACAACACTTCATGATT
This sequence comes from Salibacter halophilus, assembly GCF_008806325.1. GTDB lineage: Bacteria > Bacteroidota > Bacteroidia > Flavobacteriales_G > Salibacteraceae > Salibacter > Salibacter halophilus. The sequence goes on along the minus strand of NZ_WACR01000009.1, from coordinate 61,866 downwards.
AGAGAATGACGTATCAGAACAGCCAAAGTCATTTGTAACGACTAAACGAGCTCTGTAAAGACCTTCCTTCTCATAAGTAAATGAAACAACAGGATCCTCTGTATTTACGATCGGGCAGCCATACTGTCCATCAGCAGATTGAGACGGGTCGCAACCCAACCAAAGATCCCATTCAAAATCATACTGATCAAGCGGTGCTACAGGATCATATGTAATAGAGAAAGGAGACCTCCCTTTAATAAAGTCAAATGTATCAGCAACCTGCTCTACATTGTTACTGTCAACATATGTTCTATAGAAATTAGAGTTTGGTGTCTCAGAGATTGGCAGTGTGTAAGTAGCTAGTCCACTCTTACATTCACCGTTGGTTTCTCTGGCGTAAATCGTAACTTCATTAACACTTGTTGGATCTAGTGCACTTCCGTATTCAAAAGGCATTCCGCTTCCAATAAAGTTTGAACTGTTTATTGGTGCATCGCTATACCAAAGGACACTATCAGGATTATCATACTCTCCAGTAACAGTGATAAAGTCACCTACACAATATGTTGTATCATCAAACTGAGGTTTGTCTGGAGTGTTTTGAATCACAATTGTGTCATTCAACTCACCAATACATCCGTTAATGTTTTGGTAAGTATACTCAAGATACCACATACCCGGACCTATTTGTTGAGGGTTAAACCTACCTGTTGTTTGGTTAGGCAGTAACGTTGCAGTCGTTGGAGGAATAGGATTGATAGTCCAATTACCCTGACCAAAACCTGTATTGATATTAATGTTCCCCTTGTCGGTATTATCACAATAAATCAGGTTATTCACAACTTTTGGAGTATCTACTGGGTAGATAACCACTCCCATGCTATCAGTAGTTGCACAAGCCCCGTTAGGGTCAGCAGCAGTTAATGAAAGTGTAAACCTACCCGGACTGAGCGATGAAGGGTCAAAGAACCCACTATCAGTATTCGTTATACCAGGTCCATTCCAGGTATACTCGATTGGCCCCGGACCGGCATTACCTGTTGTTACTCTATTATAGTTATTGAGGATTAGAGTATCGTTTATACATACTGTTTTGGGAGTATCTACAAAGTTGAACTCGTAAGCTTCGTAGAGGAAAACACTCGTTACCTCATTTATATAACATGGCTCAAAAATTTCATACTCAATAAATGTTTGACCAGGTTGAACCTCATTCGGATCGATTTCACCAGTAAGAGAGTCGACAATTGCCGGGCCTGACCAAATTCCACCTGGTGTTGCAGCTTGTAAAGTGTATGGGCCACCAGTATAACACAATGAGTCTGGTGATGTTAAAGTTGCATCAGGCAATGGGATTACCTCAATCTCATAAGTTGTATCTGTAACACAGTTACCGGCTGGACTTGCAAGTGTATAAGTTACAAATGCTGTTCCGTCACCAGCAACTCCCGGTGCAAATACACCCCCTAGTGAATCAGTGATACCATCTCCTGTCCAAACACCGCCCGGTGTAAATGGAAGTGCAGTATCAGGATCTTCGGTTACACAATATGCAGAATCCAATTCAAATGAAGGATTATAAGAATTCACAACTGGAATAGTTCCTGAAACAGTATCAACACAAGCTCCAAAAGTATCATTGTAAATCACTTCATAAGTCGTTGTAGCCCCAGGATATACATCAGGACTGTAAATACCGGTGTTTGAAATAGCCACGTTTGGTGACCACTGATAGTTGAAAGACGCAGGATCAAATCCTGTGCAATATCCAAATCTCCCGTTAGGACGGTCAGATGATGTTGATTGAAAGAGCCCATTATTCGCACATACACCTGACTGGTCAGCTCTTGAATACCTTACACTTGTAAATGGAGTTGCTGTCGTGTTTGTATAAGCGTTACCATTAGTAACAAAGGATGAATTATTAAAGCAAACCTGAACCACAAGATTAGAAGTTCCGTCCCAATCATAAGCTTGAGAGAATGTATAGTCGTTCCATCCTGTGGAGATAGTTTCACCCGCTGAATTGTAAACTTGAGTCAAGCCTGTGGCCCAACCACTATTTAAATCATTTGAACTTGTACAAGTGATATAAATCTCAAAGTTTTGATAATTTGTTTGAGAGCCAAGTTGAGCTACATCTAAACCAAAACTTGTCAGTTTGGCTCCAGCCCCGGGTGCAGTACCTGTCATTGTTTGAAGCTCAGCTGCAGTATAAAGCATCTGGTGCCTTGCTCCCCAAAACCAGTTACCATATGGTGCCGGATAAGTTGTACCACCAATTGCATTTGTTCCGGTTCCAATTACTCCTTGATTAACATTACCAGGGCAGGGAGTAGATGCAGGACCACAGTTATTGTTTATCTGTGCTCCAAAATCGATAAACGCAGCTGTTGAATCTCCATTACACAATACGCTATCAGCAAAATCAACAGTTGCATTGGTAGGGAACGGAGGTGTAAATGTTACAGTAAGATCGTCCTCTTTAATACAACCTGAATCACTCTCAACTGTAACGCCAAAAGTTTGCGTTTCAGTTATAGTAGCTGTAGGAGTTTGTATTGTATCATTATTGAGGAATGCCCCATTAGACCATTGATAAGAATAAACAAAGTTACTATCTGTACTGGCGTCAAGTGGGAAGTTGTAGAATGAATCTGCCGGACAAACTGCCGTATCACCAACTGCTGATAAATTAAAGTTCGGTGCTGAAATAATAGTTATAGTATCTGTATTACCGCATCCAGAAGCAAGATTCGATACGACTTGATAAGTAGTTGTAGTATTTGGGAAAGCCCATACATTTTTACCGTTTGTGCCCGTTGTATCTTTAAAGTTAACACCTGGATTTATAGGATCCCCTGAAATAACAGACCACGTGAATGTATCACCACCTACAACAGTTATATTTGCTGTATCAACACCGTTACAAAGAATTTGATCTGGACCAGCATAAGTGTTTGGTATTGCTGTTATATCAAATTGCACACTCGCTATACCTGATATATTACAGGCATCATCTACTGCATTTATCGAAAAACTAGTGAATGGAGCCGCATTCTGAGGCACTGTTCCGGAAATATTCATAGTTGCAGTATCACCATTAGTAACAGTTACAGTTGCGCCAGGTAATACAGCTCCAGCATTTGTATTCAACGTTACAGAATCACCAAAAGATTGAAGAGGGTGTAACGAATCTGAAAACTGAATATCAAATGAATACGACTGACCTATGCAAGCGATAACTGAATTAGAATCTAGTTGAGACCCTGAACCCGTGAAATTTTGAATACCAGGGCTAATTAGATAAGGCTGATAATTATCACAATCTTGAACAACGAACTGAACATCTCTACAAGTTGTTCCAATGACAACGCCATTTCTATACTCATCCACACATACTTTCAACACCCAAATATCATCTGATGGAGTTAATAATTGAGGAGTAAAAGTAAGCTGCCCTGTTTGAGAGTCTAAAACAACAGGTACATTAATAGGACTTGTAGGAGTGTACCCTGCCTGATAAGGAACTTGAGCCGTTGCACCATCTAATGGGTGACTTAGATAAAAATCTAATGAATCTCCATCAATTTCTGAAACGCCAAAGTTGTAAACCACCTGTTGGTTTGCGCATACATAAGGAATTGGCTGAGCGTTAAATATGGGCAAGTTATTACAAGGAGCCTCATCATTATCAATTTCAGAAGAAATATAAAACCCATCCTGTCCTTGCATATTATCCGTTGAATTTCGGCAGCAACTCGACCATGAAGCTGTCCATCCTCCAGAACTACATGGAGGTAAAACTACAATAGTTTCAAATATACCCTGTTGCATCCCCGGAAGGGTTCCGGGTGGAGTATTACAGTTACTTTGCGACAATGCCTGCGGACAAAGCTGAGAAACTTCAAAAATTGTGTCTCGTTGAACATTCTGTGAAAATGACCCACAGGGACTATCAAATTGAAAAGTTGCAGAGTTTGGCATAGAAGCACCTCCACAATACCTGAACAAATTCATTGTAACCAAAAACGAATCATTCCCAATACATTCAATGCTGATATCAGCTCCAGAAAAGTGAGAAGCTTTTACCTCATTACTACTCAAAAGAGTAAAAAACCCAATAATTAACGCTAACAATAACCTTTTCATAAGAATATAATTTCTTTGTTTCCTCTTTGAAGACGCGAAAGGTAATATTTTCGTTGTACATGGTTTAAATTTTTTTAACGATTAATTAGCAACAGCATGAAAATAGCCGTGTTAGGACAGGGAATTTCAGGTACAATAATCACCTTCCAATTAATAAAAAAAGGTTTCAAACCAACAGTTTTTGACCAAATCAACCCAAATTCACCTTCCCGTGTAGCTGCCGGTATTTGGAATCCGGTCACTTTTCGCAGGCCTTCACTTTCATGGAATGCTGAAAAATTCATAGAGTCATTAGGACCTACTTATAAAGGAATTGAAATTTTTTCCAATTCTAAGTTCTACTACCCTATGAATTATCTCAGGATATTCTCATCAGCTGAGGAACAAAACAACTGGTTCTCAAAAGCAGCTGATGAACCGTTTTCCAATTTCATGAACAATACCTTATATAAAGGAAACCTCGATAGAAAAATCCGTAACAGATTCGGAGGAGCTGAATTATTTCATGCCGGCTATGTCGATACCAATAAAATGCTCAATGACTTTAGGGAAGAACTCAAAAAAAGAAATCAATTGCTGGAAGTCAATATCGGTCAGAGCCAGGTGTCATTCGGAAAGAAAGTCCAAGTCAATCACAGCAACCAAACCGAAGAATTCGATGCGCTGATATTCGCCAACGGATTAAACATAAGAGATTTTCAACCATTTGAGGACTTACCATTTCAGCCTGTTAAAGGTGAGGTTCTGACCATTAAAAGTAAAACCCTAAAAGTTGACAAAATCCTTTCAAAAGGATTTTTCATGTTACCTGTTGGCGAGCTCACCTTTAAGATAGGAGCTACGTACTCAAATACTGACATGACAACGGATTTGACCGAAAAGGGGAAGTCAGAGTTAATCGATAAACTAAAAGAGCTTATTGGTGATACGGAATTTGAAATCGTGGATCACAAAGTAGGTATAAGGCCGGCTATCAAAGGAAGAAGGCCGGTGATAGGTCCGCACCCACACTATGAAAATACATTTGCTTTCAGCGGAATGGGATCAAAAGCTATTTTGATGGCGCCTTTACTCGCTGAACAACTAGTTGATCACATTGAAAACAAAAGTCAAATAGACTCTGAAGTAGATGTAAAAAGGTTTTTATAATTGTATCAAACTTTGCGTGATGAATAAAATAGAACACCTTGGCATAGCGGTAAAAGACATTGATAAATCAAATGAGGTTTTTTCCAGGCTACTGGGCGAACCAGCCTACAAGGAAGAAGTAGTTGACAGTGAGGGAGTGAAGACCTCTTTTTTCAAGTTGGGAGAAAATAAAATTGAACTATTGGCCGGTATAAGCGGAGACAGTGCAATTGAAAAGTATTTATCAAAAAACAGGGAAGGAATTCACCATGTGGCCATTGCGGTTGATGATATTTATGCCGAAATAGACAGATTAAAAAAGGAAGGTTTTCAGTTCATCAACGAAATACCCAAAAAGGGAGCCGATAACAAACTCATCGTGTTTATTCATCCAAAATCTGCAAACGGCTTACTCGTTGAGCTTTGCCAGGATGCCGGGTAATTGATCTTTTAACGACTGGTTTTGGGCAAAATGAAAGCTGCTTATTCCCATTTTCTCTGCCGATTCTACATTTTGAATGGAGTCATCGATAAAAACGACTTTTGAATTCTGTGGAATATGTGATTTTACTAAATCATACACCTCAACATCAGGCTTCCTCATTTTTACCTGATGAGAAAAAACAACCTCATCAAATAATTCCTCAAACTTTTTGTTGTGTAACTCAACCAATTCAAGGGAAAACTGAGCATGGTGGATCTCATTTGTATTGCTGAGTAAAATCAAGTTGTAGTCCTTTGACATTTCGGTCAGAACCGAAAGATTTTCATCCAAATAGCCAACTAACAGCGAGTTCCATGCTGATATCACCTTTTCTTTATCGAGCTGAACTTCAATTTGAGTATTGAGTTTATTCAAAAACTGGTCTACTTTTAACAAGCCCTTTTCAAAATCCTGAAACAAACCACTTTGGGATGCTTTTGAATAATGGTTTTCAAAATCGGCTATTCCAAGTTCTTTAAAGGAATCCACACACCTGTTAAAATTAATGGCATATAAAACACCTCCAAAATCAATTATTACTGTCGGTTTACTCTGTTCTATGGCCATGGTGGACAAACTTAATTCAATAATTCCATTTTGTTTTATTACTTTTGTCGCCCTTCAAAAGTGAAAATCACTTTCACTTGGGCCCATAGCTCAGTTGGTTAGAGCACCTGACTCATAATCAGGTGGTCGCTGGTTCGAGCCCAGCTGGGCCCACTTTTTCCCTTATGCTTTTCAATAGTTTTTCTCAACCATTTTGCAAAGCATAATTATTTCTCCTAAAGTCAATATCCAGAAACAACCATCCTGTTGCAGTTCACTAGTGATCGAATTCATAATGAAAAGCAGTTTATAAAAAAACAAATTGCACTTTATTCCGCATTTCACACTTCTTATGCTCCTCTTATCTCAACTGATAGCCTAGCTCGGGTATTAAGCCCTTCTACAGCATACTGTTACAATACTTTTGATAACAGAAAATAAGGGAATAATAAGGGGAATTATGAAACAACTACTTAAAACAACCATCGCGATAGCAGTTTTCACTTTCAGTGGTCACTTGCTCTTTGCTCCACCTCCACCACCCGGATCAGGAAATAACACGCCTTACGCACCTATCCCGGGAGTTGAATTATTACTCGCTGCTGGAGCAGCTTATGGAATAAAAAAGAAATTCGACCAAAAGAACGCTGAAGCATAAGCGTTCGCTCTCCTCATACAACAACAAAAAAAGCCGCAAATTGCGGCTTTTTTTATTTTACCCTTTGAAAGTAAATCGTGCGAACCTTTCACTAATTATGATACATCGCAATCAAAATAGGTTGCACGCACTTATCATTTTTTTGTGATTCTTTTGGTAACCACTCCCTCTTGAGACAATAGCCTAACCAAATAAACCCCAGATTCGTAACCACTTAAATCAAATTCTTCTCTAGTCAACTTTTTGTTAACTGTAAGCCTGCGCTCTTTAACCAAAACACCTTTTATATCATAAACGGAGAGTAGCACCGTTTCTCTTCCCTTAGTAGCTACGTCAATGTAGAAAACATCATTCGTTGGGTTTGGATATACATCAACCTTTACATACTGATTGATGTTATTTATCCAAATCCCGGTAGTATCAGTTGTATCACCAGGAATAGTATCATCAGGTAGAGTATCGTTTGAAGTAGTATCCTGAAAAGTATGTGGCAATGCTAAATAAGTCAATCCTCCAGTCTTTTCTCCATATATAAGTTCAATAGAGTCATTTGCGTAAGTAACGACATCTCCAGTCATTGCAATTTGCCTTCCTTTAACCATCATTGAGTCTATCACAGGGTAATTGCCTGATGTATCAGGGTTTAAAAAGTCATAAACAAAAACACCATATTCATAAGATGAAACAATAAGCTTTTCACTGGAATTAACAGTAGGATATGGAATTATAGACAATGCTAAATTACCGGGATATGCAGGCCTCTTATGAAATACTCCACCGAGGTTTTGCTGAGTCACTGAAGATTGAAATTGTGGATTGGAACTACTGCCAATGTTCTCATAATAGTTAATAGAGCCATTATTGTTTCCCGCCAGGATATCTAAATCTCCATCCTGATCTAAGTCATATAGCTCAGGAGTAAAAAATGGTGAACCCTGGATCTTCATAAAAGATGAATCAACCAATGTAAACTGAATTGGTGACCCCACTGGTGATGTATTCCTGAAAAATGCTACTTCACCGTTGATTTTTCCAGCTAACATGTCTAGATCACCATCTCCATCCAAGTCTCCAAATGCAGGATAAAGTCCTTCCATATTGTGTTGCCCAATATTTTCAAAGTCATCTGTAATAAAATCAAACTTTGGGTGTATTGAATCACCTGTATTCTTAAAATAAGCCAATTGGCTTTTCCACACCGTTTTAAAAGCTAAACTATTGTAGTTCTGAAAAAACCCTGTGTTCCCTACCAGGACGTCTTTCAATCCATCCTTATCTACATCAATAAATTTTGGATAAGACCCAGTACCGTGATCAATCATCTGTCGTGAAAGAAAATCCTTTCTATTAAAAGTAAAAACCGGATTCGTTGATGTTCCTGTGTTTAGGTACAACCAGGCATTTTCAACATCTTTACTTTGATCGCGCTGAGTTGGCCCTGCAATGAAATCTTCCAAACCATCATTGTTAACATCCATAAAGGAAATAGCACTCATGTTAGGAAGATCTACCGGCAATGAGTTTGAAGGAAAAGCTGTATCGACAGAAACCATGTAAGCAGAATCAGGGGTTCCTCCATTGAAAACCCCTTTTACACCGGGCCGGTCAACATCACTTAGCACAATATCCATTAATCCATCTGCATTCAAATCAAAAGCTGATAGAGCAGAACCGGCATGTCTTTCAGCTCCTCTATGTTGATTGTGATCATATAAAGGCGGTATATGATTGCCCAATCGATAGGTTTGACAAAAAGAATCGTTCAGAATAACTTCTCCGTAAACATTTTCAAAAAAGCCTGCCCAGCAAGCATTTCCTGTAACTTTATCATAAATAAGTGTATCACAATTTGGGGCTACATTTTCGTAGAGGGTGAAATAAGTTCCAAAATTATGTCCTGAAACAATATCGAGATCTCCATCTCCATCCATATCCTCAATAATTGGTATATCGCTGGATAATAAATAAACAAAGGTCTGTCCGCCAGAGAAGGTCGCTTCCAGGTCAGAATGAATCAATTCAAAGCTCAATGAATCATTAATGCTAGATGGTGTAATATTTTCATAAACACGAATCCCACCACCATTAGGACGTTGAGTGAAAATATCCATTTTCCCATCACAATTCATGTCTCGCATCAACATCATGTTACGCAATGTATCAGGGAAGAATCTCTCATATTCAGGCGCATAACTATAATCAGCCTGCCCCTGAACACCATCATTCAAAAATGTATAAACCCTGTCACCTGTTTTATCGAAAACAGCAATGTCATCAAACCCATCTTTATTAAGGTCTATTTGTGAAAACTGAGGATTGTTAAAGCCACCTGCCCAAGGATAATCGCGCTCTACACCAAAATTGAAAACTTTCGTTGAGTCAATTTTTTGATAATCACTAAGGCTCTGACCATTAACAATGATAGACAAGAAAAGAAGTGGGAAGTATATTAAGTTTTTCATAACAGGTTATTCTCTTGTAGTATAAACGCAATAAAAAAGCATTAAGTTGGTTACAATTACTCAGCTACAATTATTATAGCTTTGTGGCCAAATTTTCAATTAAATGAGGATAAAGGTAATAACTTTCACTATATCAATGTTGGCGATTTCTGTTTCCATTTTTGGTCAGAGCCAAAATCAACAACCAACTAGTACTAAAACCACAACACAACCGAAAGAACCGATGGAAAAAATGGACAACTTTGTGGTTGACCTCGGTTATGAAATGCTCATGTTTGAAAACAAACCCAATGGCCTTGATTTCAAACCATGGAATAATGGCATGAGTTTTTATCTCCTCTACGACAGGCCAATCATGACTAGCAATTTTGCCATTGCTATTGGTGGAGGTATCAGTAGTCAGAGCTACTACAGCAACTCACAAATAAGAAGAGTGGGAAATGATGAGAAAGAGGATTATTCTACTTTCCAAAAACTCCCAGATTCAGTAGATTACCGCAATAATAAAGTTGCTCTCACTTACCTCGATATACCCTTAGAGTTACGCTACAGATCTAACGAAGACAATCGCGGACACCGCTGGAAACTCACATTGGGTTTCAAAGCTGGTTGGCAATTTGACGTTCACGACAAACTAGTGATCGATAACAACAGAAAAGACAAGTACAAAACGTACATCTTCCCTGATCTTCACGAATTTCGTTATGGTGCTTACTTTAGAGCCGGATACGGGAAAGTTGGCTTAAATGCTTACTACGGTTTAAGTCCTTTGTTTAATGAAGGACACGGCCCAGAAGCTACTCAACTATCAATTGGTGTAACGATAACGCCATTTTAACCAACACCAAATTCAAATACTAAATAGCTCACTACGAAGCCCAAAACGGCTCCGACCAATAATTGGTTGAGCGTATGTTGCTTTAGAACAAGTCTGGCATAACCAACTATGCCACCAATCAAAATAAGTGCGAGCAATACCAGAACAACAGGGACATTTAACATTTGTGCCATACCGTAAAACACTCCGGCTAAGCCTCCCAGTCCAACCATGTGCATGCTGATTTTCCACACCAAATTGATGAAAAATGCAGCAATTATCGATAGAATTCCCGCTCCCAGCATCAACATTACAATACGGTTCATTCCAAATTCATCGAGGAGATAATAGGTTGTCACGTAAAATAGTGTGGTGAGGATAATCGGGAGCCAGCGCTCCTCCCTGTTTGTCACTTGAATATCGGTAATTCTTTTGGTTCTGAGGAGGTAGAGAATCAACCCAACAGGAAGCAGAAAAGTATTGAGAAAAACGATTGATAAAATGAATGTTCGTGCAGTTTCATTAATCGTGTAAACAAAGTATGCATCAACGAAATTAAAAAGCAAGAGCACGCCATACGTTGGCATGATTAGCGGATGAAATAACACTGAGATGAACTTTGCTATTTTTTGACTCATAAACTTTTTCTCAATCTGGCAACCGGAATTTGAAGTTGCTCGCGGTATTTCGCAACTGTTCTCCTGGCTATGTTATACCCCTGATCCTTCAACAATTTAGCAAGGCGATCATCGGTAAGTGGTTTCTGTGAATCTTCCTCATCGATCAAATCCTGTAGTTTTTTCTTCACCTCTCGCGTACTCACTTCCTCTCCGCTATCAGTAGAAATACTTTCACTGAAAAAACTCTTTAGAAGAAAAGTTCCGTAGGGAGTTTCTACATACTTACTGTTTACCACACGTGAAATCGTGCTGATATCCAGATGTACCTTTTCGGCAATATCTTTAAGGATCATCGGCTTCAACTTGGTTTCATCCCCAGTCAAAAAATACTCTCGCTGGCGCTCCATAATTGCCTCCATCGTCATCAGTAAAGTTTGTTGACGTTGTTTGATGGCATCAATGAACCATTTAGCAGAGTCGAGCTTTTGCTTGACAAAAACCAGAGCATCTTTTTGTTCTTTTGTAGCGGCTTTCTTGTTTTTGTTGTAGGCGTCAAACATCTCGCTGTATTGCGGACTCACACGGAGCTCAGGAGCATTTCGTCCGTTGAGTTGAAGTTGCAACTCATCGTCATCGTTGGTTATAGTAAAATCAGGAACGATATGTTCTACAGGTTCAGCGTTGTTGCTGAGACTATTCCCCGGCTTTGGATTTAATTTTAAAATCTCATCCAGTCCCTCTTTGAGTTCCTCTTCCTCAATATCGAGCTTAGCCAGAATTTTGTCATAGTGCTTTTTGGTAAACTCTTTAAACGTTTTGTCCAGAATTGACTCTGCCAGCAATAGACCTTCGTCATTAGGCCGTTTCTTGATTTTACGCTCAACTTGCAGAAGTAAACACTCCTGCAAATCCCGCGCTCCAACACCAGGAGGGTCAAAGTCCTGAATAATCATCAGCAACTTTTCAAGTTCGCTCTCATCTGTCATGAGGTTCTGAGTAAAAGCCAAATCATCTACAATTGCAATGAGTTCTCGTCTCAAATACCCCGCATCATCTATGTTACCGATCAGGTGAGTAGCTATTCTGTGTTCCCTTTCATCGATTGACTGCAACCCTAGTTGTTCAGTTAATCTATCGTGGAAAGTTGACCCACCACTTAACGGAACACCCTTCTCATCATCATCCCGGCCTTTATTCTTGATAGTGTATTTGTAAGCCGGAGTATCATCATCCGTATAATCTGAGAAATCAAAATCCTGCTCAGCCTCACTGCGTTCTTCGTAAACATCACTGTACTCTTCGCCATCCTCCTGATTGTTTTCAGATGCGGTACCTTCTTCGAGAGCCGGGTTTTGCTCCATCTCCTCTTTCACCCGCTGCTCAATAGCAACTGTGGGAACCTGCAACAACTTCATCAACTGAATTTGTTGTGGAGATAGCTTTTGAAGTAACTTTTGCTGTAGTTTTTGCTCTAACATGACGATTCAATTTCCCCTAAACGTGCAGCCGAAAAAGCAGTGGCACGAATTTTGATTGAAAAGTAACCAATTCTCATTGCATAAAAAAGGGATGCCAAAAAATTTTAGCATCCCTTAATTATCTCTAACGTTTTCTAAGTTTAAAATTCTGCACTTCCTGGAGTTCTTGGAAAAGCAATAACATCTCTAATATTACTCATCCCGGTTACAAAGAGAACGAGTCGTTCAAAACCCAGTCCAAAACCGCTGTGAGGTGCCGTTCCATATTTACGCGTATCGAGGTACCACCACATTTCTTCTTCAGGAATATTGAAATCTTTCATTTTTTCGGTCAGAACCGAAAGGCGTTCCTCACGTTGTGAACCACCAACAATCTCCCCGATTCCCGGGAACAAAATATCCATAGCCGCCACAGTTTTATCGTCATCATTTTGGCGCATGTAAAATGCTTTGATATCAGCAGGGTAATCATAAAGGATAACTGGTTTTTTGAAATGTTTCTCTACCAAAAAGCGCTCGTGTTCACTCTGCAAGTCAGCTCCCCATTCTTCAATGAGGTAATTGAACTTCTTCTTTTTATTGGGTTTTGAATTTCTCAAAATATCAATCGCATCAGTGTAAGTAACACGCTCAAATTCATTTTCAACGATGAATTTGAGTTTTTCAGTGAGCGACATCGGTTGGCGTTGATCTTTTGGTTTTTGCTTATCCTCCTGCTCAATACGGTTCTCTAAAAACGCAAGGTCATCAGCGCAATTGTCTAGAGCATACTGCACAATGTACTTGAGGAAATCCTCAGCCAAATCCATATCATCTTTTAGATCTGCAAAAGCAACCTCGGGCTCAACCATCCAAAATTCAGCCAGGTGACGTGATGTATTGCTGTTTTCGGCTCTGAATGTGGGGCCAAAAGTATAAACCTGAGAAAGTGCCATAGCTCCAAGTTCAGCTTCGAGCTGACCCGAAACAGTTAGGTTCGTTTCACGACCAAAGAAGTCTTCTTTGAAGTCAATTTTCCCCTCTTCGTTTTTTGGAATATTATCCAGGTCAAAGTTTGTTACGCGAAACATTTCTCCGGCTCCTTCAGCATCAGATCCGGTGATGATTGGCGTATTTAAGTAGTAAAAACCGTTTTTATTGAAGTAATCATGAATGGCAAATGAAAGTGCATGGCGAATCCTGAAAACAGCACCAAATGTACTTGTCCTAAACCTCAGGTGAGCGATTTCACGCAAGAACTCTAGCGAGTGTTTTTTAGGTTGTAGTGGATACTTTTCAGAATCAGCAACGCCAAGAATTTCGATTTCCTCAGCAATCATCTCAACGCTTTGACCAGATCCTTTAGATTCACTGATCTCACCAACTACTGAAATAGCAGCTCCGGTTGTGACCTTGCGCAAAACTTCTTCACTGAAATTCTCAGTATCGGCAACGATTTGCAGGTTGTGGATACAAGAACCGTCATTCAGCGCGATGAAATTCACACTTTTGCTACCTCTTTTGGTTCTGACCCAACCCTTTACGAGTTTTTTTTCACCTACCGGCTCCGACTTTAATAAAGCATCAATTTTTATTCGTTCCATTTTCAATTCCTTCAATAAACGATTTTAAGAAGCGCAAAAGTAGCTATTGATTTTGCCTTTTGAAACTACTCGATTTATTCATTTAACCAGCTGACCACTTGTCAAGATAAAAAACCACGGAAACATTTTTTACTTATTTCGTTTCCTACGTACGTATAAAGTTTCACTTAAATTTGTCGCGAATTATGGCAAAAGGAGAAGAAAAAGACTGGAAAGAAAGCACTGTTCCTGCTATTACTGAGCTGTTTATGAAAAACGGGATCAAGAGCATGACGATGGATGACATTGCTCGCGAACTCAGTATTTCCAAGAAAACACTTTACAAATTTGTCGATAACAAGCACGACCTTGTAAAACAGTGCGCCATTCATAGAGAATGCCAGCACATTGATCATGTTGAAGCAATAATGAGCAAAAATCTCAACGCTATTGATGAGATGTACGCAATTACAGATTTTGTCATTAATATGCTTCTCGAAATACACCCATCTATCTTTTACGATCTGGAAAAATATTACCCTGAGGCCTTTAAATCCTTCAATGAGTTCAAAGGTGAATTTATAAGCAAATGCATTGTTGAGAATATTAATAAAGGAATAGAAGAGGGTCTTTACCGCAAGGATGCCAATCCACAACTGATTGGGTATTTCTACAGCACTTTAATAGATGCTGTCCTACACTCCCAGCATTCAAAGGATTGCAATGAAGCCATCCCAAGAGTACAGGTTGAAGCTTTCCGTTACCACATGAGAGGAATAGCTAGTGAAAAAGGATTTCAGTATCTCAAGAAAATTAAGAAACAATTATTACCGGAAAATAACGATAAATGATGAATTATTTAAAGGCTATATCGCTTACTATAATTACCGTTACAGCTGCGTTAGCGGGGTTTAGTCAACAGGAGTTCAGTCTTGAAGAAGCGAAAAAATACGCTTTAGAACACAGCTATTTTAGCAAAAAAGCGCAAATGGATGTTGAGGCTGCTCGTGACCGTGTTCGCGAGACGACTGCTATTGGCCTTCCACAAATAAGTGGCTCGGCAGAGTTCAATGATTTCATCGACATTCCAACTCAGGTAGTTCCTAACTTTATTTCGCCCGTTGTTGGTGGTTCGCTTGTCGATTACGATGTCATTGAACCGTCACAGGTTCAGCCGCCAAACCCTGAATATATCCCGGCTCAATTTGGAACGAAATACAACATGAGTGCTGGTGTATCAGCTAATCAATTAATATTTGATGGTTCTTATATTGTTGGGTTGAGAGCTGCCAAAACCTATCGTGAACTAAGCAAAAACGCAAAGGTTAAAACCGAACAGGAAATTGTATCGGGGGTTACTCAGGCCTATACTGGCGTTATCGTTTCAACTGAAAACCTCAAGACTCTTGAGAGCAACCTCGAAACACTTGAGAAAACATACAACGAAACAAACGCTCTCTATGAAGAAGGTTTTACAGCAGAAGAAGACGTAGACCAACTGAAAATCTTGCTTCAATCTACTCAGAACCAGGTTCAGCGAGCGAAACGACTCACCGATATTTCGCTACACCTCCTCAAATATCAAATGGGATTACCGGTTGACACAACAGTCACGCTAACTGATAGCCTGGATGCTATTCTCGCTTACGGCAACTCACCCGATGCCAAAAACCAGGATTTCAATCCGGCAGCCAATATCGATTACCGTATTGCAGCCACTAACAAAGAAATACAATATTTGAATTACAAAAACGAGCAGGCAAAAGCTCTTCCAAAACTCAATGCTTTCTTCAATTACAATCAAAACTACCTGAGTAATGAACTCGAAGTGAGTAATGATAATTTTTGGTATCCATCAACAGTATGGGGTCTTAGTTTGCAGGTTCCTATTTTTTCAAGCCTGATGCGCCACTACAAAATACAACAAGCCAAAATTGAGATGGAAAAAGCTGAAGTTGATCTGAGACAAACTTCTCAACAGCTTTCAGTCGAGTTCCTACAGGCCAAGTCTAACTACCTTACAACTTTGAACGAGTTTCAAAACAACAAAGAAAGTCTGGAGCTTTCCCGTAAAATACTCAACAAGCAAACCTTCAAGTACAAAGAAGGTGTTTCATCTAGCCTCGACCTAGCTCAGGCTCAGAGACAGTTTTTCCAAACCCAGGCACAATATATCAATAGCATTAACAGCCTTATAGAATCCAAAACCAATTTAGATCAAATTCTTAACAACTTATAATCATGAGAGCTTATCTAGCAATTTTAAGTACGGCCTTACTCTTGTATTCGTGCGGATCTGACCAAACGGCAAAAGACCCTGTATTGAGTGAACTAACAACTCAAAAGGACAGCCTCACAAAAGAGTACGACAAGATCAAAACAACACTCGACTCAATTCAAAAGGAAATCGTTAAGCTCGATTCTACCAAAAAGCTAAACCGTGTTGCAGCTGTAAGTGCTCATCGCGAAACTTTCAAGCACTTCATTGAAGTATACGGTAATGTTGAAGCTAAAGAAAACATCCAGGTGTATGCAGAAACATCTGGCGAGATCCTGAGCATTTTAGTGAATGAAGGTGACGATGTAATAAAAGGACAACTATTACTCAAAATTGATGCAGAAGTTGTTCGCAACAACATCAAAGAAGTTCAGTCACAACTCTCTTTGGCTGAAGAAATTTATAAGCGCCAAAAGAGACTGTGGGACAAAAATATCGGTTCTGAAGTGAGCTATCTCGAAGCAAAAAACAGAAAAGAAAACCTAGAAAGCCGACTCAATACGCTCAATAGTCAGCTCGATATGGCTAACCTCAAATCGCCAATCAACGGAACCATCGATAAAATTTTCCCGAAAGAAGGTGAAATGGCATCTCCGGGAATGCCGCTCATGCGTATCATCAACCTCGGTGATATGTACATTGAAGCTGATGTATCAGAGCGCTACATAGGAACTGTTGACAAAGGAACGCAAGTGATCGCTCAGTTCGATGCTCTCAATCTTGAAATCGACACAACGATTGCACGTACCGGTCAGTACATCAACCCCAATAACCGTACATTCATGGCGCGTGTCAACATTCAGAACCCAAAAGACCAGCTTAAGCCAAATCTTTTGGCAAGACTAATGATTAAAGACTTCCAGCAAGATTCTGCAGTTGTCATTGAGTCGAATCTCGTCCAGCAAACGGCTGAAGGTAAAGACTACGTTTACACGCTCAAGCCACACAAAGACAATACTTATAAAGTGAAGCGCAAGTACATCACTTCAGGACTGAGCTACGGTGGCAAAACGCACATCAAAGAAGGCCTTAAAGGTGATGAGCTCGTGATTTCAAAAGGAGCGAGAAGCGTGAAAGAAGACCAGGTTGTAACACTACAGCAATAACACTCAAACGAACAGGTAATGAGTAACCTAAAAGAAAAAATAAAAGAGTTTAAACTCTCCTCACTCTCTGTAGAGAACAGAGTGACAGTATTTGTCCTCACCGCCATCATCCTGATTGCGGGTATCATTTCATACACGAGCATGCCCAAGGAGAGTTTCCCAGAGGTTGTAACACCGGAGATTTACGTTGGCACACCATATCCCGGAAACTCAGCCCTCGATATTGAGAAACTGATCACCAGACCACTCGAGAAAGAGATCAACACGATTTCCGGTATCGATGAAATTAACAGTACATCCATTCAGGGGTATTCATCTATCCAGGTAAAGTTCGATTTCAGCATAACGCCTGATGAAGCTCTGCGAAAAGTCAAAGACGAAGTTGATAAAGCAAAAGCCGACTCAGACTTCCCAGATGATCTACCGTCAGAACCGAATGTGTTCGAGATGAACTTCTCAGAACTGGTTCCGATCATGAACATCAACCTTTCAGGAGAGTTCTCACAGGATCAGCTCAAGGATTACGCTGAATACCTACAGGAAGAAATCGAAGATCTTCCGCAAATCACAAGTGTAGATATCCGCGGGTACACTGAAAAAGAAGTAGCTGTAAATCTCGACATTCATCGAATGAACGCGATGCAAGTCAGCTTCAATGACGTAGCCGGAGCCATCTCAAACGAAAACCTCACAATCTCTGGAGGTGAGATCAACACTGATAACTTTGAGCGCTCAATTCGTGTTTTGGGTGAATTCAAAGACTACAAACAAATTGAGGACATTGTTGTCAAGCACGAAAGCGGGAATATCGTTTACCTCAACGATATTGCTAATGTTACTTTCCAGCAAAAAGAAAAAGAAAGCTACGCTCGCCAGTACACCGAGACAGTTGTGATGGTTGATGTAATGAAGCGAAGTGGTGCCAATCTACTAGAAGCTTCTGATGCGATCAATGAAATCGTTGGAAAAGCACAGAATAACGAATTCCCTGAAAACCTCCAGGTTTCGATAACCGGTGACCAAAGTGACCAAACCAGAACACAGGTTGACGAACTCGCCAACAACATCATTTTTGGTGTGATTCTCGTTGTTGCTGTGCTCTTGTTCTTCCTCGGGTTACGAAACGCACTTTTCGTGGGAGTTGCCATTCCGCTCTCGATGTTCCTGTCATTTTTTATCCTCAACGCGATGGGCGTAACCCTGAATACAATTGTGTTGTTCTCGCTCGTACTCGCACTCGGGATGTTAGTGGATAACGGAATTGTAGTAGTTGAAAACATCTACCGATTGATGGATGAAGGCTATCCGCCACTCAAGGCAGCAAAAGCAGGTGTTGGAGAAGTTGCACTCCCAATTATCGCCTCAACAGCCACTACGTTGGCAGCCTTTATTCCGCTCGGTTTATGGCCTGGCGTTGTGGGGAACTTCATGCAATATCTTCCTATTACGCTCATCATTGTTTTGTCATCATCATTATTTGTAGCACTGGTTATCAACCCCGTGCTCACTTCTAAATTTATGAAGATCGATGAACAAGATGTAAAGATCCCAACGAAGCGACTCATCATTTACGGAGTAGTCATTATTGTGGCAATGCTCATTGACATTGCGGGTGACCAACCTGAAGCCGGAGCACTCAATTATATTGCGGGTGCAATCGTTTCAGTAATTCTCATCTTGACACTTAAAGACTACGCGTTTATATCGAAAAACACCAACCGAAAGAAAGTCATAAAGCCGGCAATCGGGCTGTTGATTCTTTCCGGAATTTTCTTTGTAACAGGCCAAAACGTATCGGCCAACTTCATCGGTATAACCGGCACATTCCTGTTGTTGAACAGTTTTGTGATTTATCCGGGAACTGTCTTTTTTCAAAACCGCATCATCCCGGCAATGGAAAACTTCTACGACAGCTTTATCAAATATGCGCTAAGCGGCAAAAAGCCGGTTGCATTTTTGGTCGGAACCACTTTGGCTCTAATCCTTTCGATCGTACTCATTATCAAGTTTACGCCAAAGATCCTGTTCTTCCCTGAGAATGAACCGCAGTACCTCAATATCTACATCGAAAAACCGATTGGGACTGATATTGAATACACGAATGAGATCACGAAAGACATCGAGAAAAAGGTTCTGAAAGTGCTTGAACAATACCAGGCTGTAAACCCTGAAACGGGTGAAAAAGAAGACTTCCTCGTAGAGTCAGTGATCGCACAGGTAGGTGAAGGAACATCAGACCCTATGCAAGGTCCACAAATGGGAAGTACACCACACAAAGCACGGATTACAGTTTCATTTGAAAAGTTCCAGTTGCGTAGAGGAATTTTGACAAGCGATGTACAAACAGAGATCCGTAACTCGCTCAAAGGATACCCGGGAACTAAAATATCAGTCGATAAAAACCAGGCTGGTCCACCTCAGGGTAAACCGATTAACATCGAGGTGCAGGGTGACGATTACCTCGCGCTCATGCAGGAAACTGAGAGCATAAAATCGTACATCAAAGATGCCAACATTGAAGGTATTGAAGAATTAAAATTAGATGTAGAACAGGGTAAACCGCAGCTCGAAGTAAATATCGACAGGGCTAAAGCGCGCAGACTGGGATTGTCAACCGGCCAAATAGGTAATGCGCTGCGTACGGCCGTGTACGGACAAGAAGTTTCCACCTACAAAGAAGGTGAAGACGACTACCCGATCAATATCAGGTTGAAAGAAGAGTTGCGCAACAACTCAGAAATATTGATGAACCAACGCATCACTTTCAGAGATCCTTCAACGGGTAGAATTGTGCAGGTTCCAATTTCTTCAGTTGCAACAGCAAAGAAAACATCGACTTTTAGTGCGGTGAAGCGCAAAGACTTAGAGCGTATTATCACAATTTCGTCAAACGTACTCGATGGTTACAACCCTACTGAAGTGGTAAACAACATCAAGACCCACCTCAAGGATTACGACATGAGCGAAGGCATTACGTACAAGTTTACTGGTCAGCAGGAAGAGCAGGCCGAGGAGATGAACTTCCTCACCACGGCTCTAGCTATCGCGTTCTTCCTCATCATCATGATCATTGTGATGCAGTTCAACTCGGTGAGTACTCCGTTTATTATCGGTACTTCGGTACTTTTCAGTTTGATTGGCGTACTCCTTGGACTTGTAATCTTCCAGATGGACTTCATCGTGATCATGACCATGATCGGGATTATCTCGCTGGCCGGTATCGTGGTGAACAACGCGATCGTACTGATCGACTACACCAACCTCATCATCGATAGAAGGAGAGAAGAACTGGAACTCGAAGACGATGAAAAACTTCCATTTAATGAAGTGGTAAAAGCAATTGAAGAAGGCGGTAAAACGCGTTTGCGTCCGGTATTGCTAACGGCAATCACGACCATATTTGGGTTGATTCCGCTCGCAATCGGTTTGAACATCGACTTTTTCAGTTTCTTTAAAACACTCGATCCCAATATTTATGTGGGTGGTGATAACGTAATGTTCTGGGGACCTATCTCGTGGACCATCATTTTTGGTCTCACGTTTGCCACGTTCCTCACACTCATTATCGTACCTGTAATGTACTTCTTGCTCAACAAAGCCAAGTACAAGTTGAGTGGTGAATAAATTAACAGTCAGAGCCGGAGTGAAGTCCCGGCTCTGACCGTTATTACCCATCAGCTAAAAAAACTTAAATCCCTTTTCATGTAAACTAATTTCATTTTACATGCGTTACTTTCGCAGTATATTTCGCAAAAAGAACGACCATGTCAAAGAGAGTACAGGGATTTTCCAAAATGACGAAAGAAGCCAAGATCGAATGGCTCACGAATAACTATTTCAACAATCCCGATGAGGCGCGACAAACGCTTCAAAAATACTGGCACAACGACCCAAAAACACAGCAGCTTCACGATGAATTCATCGAGAATACGCTCACGAATTACTTCCTGCCTTTTGGAGTGGCGCCAAACTTTAAGATCAACGATAAGGTTTACGCTATGCCCATGGCAATTGAGGAGAGCTCAGTTGTTGCAGCAGCCGCTAAGGCAGCCAGCTTTTGGTATGACCGCGGAGGCTTCAAAAGCGAAGTGGTATCCACCAAAAAAGTAGGTCACGTTCATTTTGCATACTATGGCGACTACAACAAGCTTTGGGAATTCTTCAACTCGGTAAAAGACCGTTTTTATGCCGATACTGCTGAGATCACCAAAAACATGCGCAAGCGCGGTGGCGGAATTGTGGATCTCATGCTCATTAACAAGACATTTGAAGAACCCAACTACTACCAGATTAAAGCGACTTTTGAAACGGTTGACTCCATGGGAGCCAACTTCATCAATACCTGCCTGGAGCAGTTTGCCAACACGTTACAGGAAGCAGTTAGCGAATCTGATATTTTCACCGAAAAAGAAAAGGACATCCAAATCATCATGTGTATTCTCTCGAACTACACGCCTGAGTGTTTGGTAAGATCTGAAGTCTCCTGCCCGGTAGAGTTTCTCGAAACCGATGGTGTTTCAGCCGAAGAATTTGTGGAAAAATTTGAGCGTGCTGTTCACGTTGCCCGCATTGAACCTTACCGTGCTACCACGCACAACAAAGGCATTATGAATGGAATCGATGCAGTGGTAATTGCAACCGGAAATGATTTCCGCGCAATTGAAGCTGCCTGTCACACTTACGCATCACGTAGCGGACAGTACCGATCACTCACAGATTGCTCTGTGGAGGATGGCATGTTCAAGTTCTGGATCGAGGTTCCGATGGCGCTCGGCACTGTGGGCGGACTCACAAACCTGCATCCGGTTGTAAAGTTGGCTCATGAGCTTCTCGATAATCCATCGGCTAAAGAATTGATGGGTATTGTGGCCGCTAGCGGACTCGCACAAAACTTTGGTGCGTTGCGTGCTCTCGTGACTACCGGCATTCAGCAGGGACACATGAAAATGCACCTGCTCAACATTCTCAATAAGCTGGAAGCCACTAACGAAGAAAAAGAAGAAATGAAAAAGTTCTTCAAGGACAAAGTTCCCCACTACAACATGATCGTGAACAAGTTTTGCGAGATGCGTGGCGTTTCATCAGTTGAAGAGCTAAAAAAGTAAAGCATGCAATTCAGGGCAAACGGCAAGCTCCTGATATCGGGCGAGTACCTCGTTTTAGACGGTGCCAAAGCACTGGCTGTTCCCACTCGTTACGGTCAGAGCCTGGACGTACAAACCCGCGATGCCAATCAGCGTAAAGTTGAATGGCGCGCGATGGACGAAAACGACCGTATATGGCTTGAAGTGTGGTTCGACAAGAACTTCCAAATCCTCAGTGCCAGTGACGAACAAGCAGCCCGAAATTTACAGAGCATTCTCCGCTACGCTTCTATCCTGAATCCCTCATTTTTAACCAGTCAAAAGCATTACGAAATCACCACACGGCTCGATTTCAATAGAAAGTGGGGGCTAGGATCAAGCTCAACCCTGATCTCCTGTGTGGCTCAATGGGCGGGAGTAAATTCTTTCGAGTTACTTCGCCAAACAATGGGCGGAAGCGGCTACGATGTAGCCTGCGCACAACATAATTCACCCATCTTCTACCAGCTCCAAAACAACGAGCCAAAAGTTGAAGAAGTAGCGTTCAACCCACCGTTTGCTGACGAACTCTTTTTCGTTTACCTCAACCAAAAACAAGACAGTCAAAAAGAGGTGGGGAATTACCACAAACTCGAATTCGATCGTGAAGTGACCGCTAATCACATCACGGCTCTGACCGATAAACTAACACAGGTTGATGATCTTAACAGTTTTGAGGAAACCCTCAATCAACTCGAGGAAACAACCGGAAAAGCTATCGGAAAACAACCTATCAGAGAAAAACAATTCAGCGATTATCCCGGAGCGATAAAATCACTTGGCGCCTGGGGCGGAGATTTCATCCTCGCCACCCGCAAAGAAGCCCTCAATTACTTTTCAAATAAAGGCTTTGATACCATTATTCCATTTGAGGAAATGGTGATTTAAATACTGTTTCAGGCACCAAAAACGATCGATGATCCGGCTCAAGAATCAATCTCCAAATATTTCCGTAATTTTGAAATATGAGTTACGGTCATGTATATAACCATTTCATTTTTGAAACACTCGGAATAATGTCTTCCCTCCAATACACTGATTCAGTGTGGAACGACTACGAAGAGTTTGCTATTTCAAAAATCGAAGATGCTAACCTCAGAATACGCGGAGCTGTTTCTCAATCAAGAAACCTAAAAAATTCAGAAGCAGAAAAAGAACTTCTCTTGCTTGAAAAAATGATTCCTGTAATTAATCAATTTGAAAAATCACTGGAATCTTCAAACGATGAAAAATTTAGAGCAATAAAAGACAGTTTTCAAACTTTCCTTGCCTCAGTTAAAGAGCTCCACAAAACACTGGAAGAATTAGCAGATAAACACCATCATTACAAAATCTCAACCCCGGTTTTGTCAGAAGACTGGGATTCTGAAGAAGATGATCACTGGGATAATTACTAAAATTGTTCTCCACCGATGAAAAACTTTAATCAGGGTGATATTGTACTACTTCCTTATCCTTACACTGATCTATCGAGATCTAAAAAAAGACCAGTTGTCATCATTTCAAAGGATTCTATAAACAGGCAAAATTTGATTGTCGCTAAAATAACATCTGTCATCAGGAATGACGAATTGTCCTTTCACATCAATCAGAATGAAATTGACATTAAACTCAGAAAAGAAAGTGAAGTGAGAACAAATGAATTATTTACTGTTCACCGCTCTCTTATTATCAAGAAAATCACCCAGTTCAAAAAAGCCACTCTACAAAAGCTGATATCACAAATAAAGGAAAACATATCAGTCTCCTCCTGAAGTCCAATCCACGTTCTTGAGTAAAACGACTCATGAGCCACAACGAGAGAACATACCTCATTTCGAGCAAAGCGAGAAATCTATATCGTTTTTCGCAAATGCGAAAAACCTATCTCATTCTTTTGCTTTAGCAAAAGCAACCTATTTCCCTAACAACTCAATGACACAACACATTCGCAGCCCAAGTAGCCATAAGCAAATTCGGTTTGGCTTTCACGATAAAACCCAAACTGCTCACATAGCCGCTTGCGGCTTTTAACACCTTGTTGCTCGGGAATTGAGGGTCTTCGTTGAAATCCATGTCGACCTGGCTCACCTCCACTCCGCACTCTTCCTCCAGATAAGTAGCCAGTTCAACAGATCGTTCGATCTCAGCCCACAGGCGCGTCCACATATCCAAAATCTTGGGAACAACTTCCTTTTTGTAAAGCACATGGGCCCCACGGTTCTGAAAGCGAATCACCACCGTAGTGACGTAAACCGTTTTAGATGAAAAATTCTGACTATCACAACCTACATGAATCGTGTAATCCCATTTATTAGCCAAAAACGAGAGTAAGTAAGATTTCAACTCAACCTCCCGTTTCGTCTGCATCATCTTGAATTTCATGTGCTTTTGTTTTGGGGAAGATAAGAAGATTTGGAATAAGTTGCTAAATGGGTTGGTTAAACCGATCAAATAGTATTGGCTAGAGAATTAAAATGGCCTGACCCTGAATCCAATTTAAAAGCGCGTGATCAGTTTTTCTCAAATTGTGATTATCCTTAATGATTAAACTTGTAAAATACTTGCAGGTGTGTAAGGAATGAATACAAAATACTCATATCTATTCATTTTGTTTCTGTAGCTAGAAAAGCTCGTTCTTTTAGTTCTTGTTCTGCTTTTGATATTCCGTATCGCTTTGCTTTTATTCTCCAACTTGAAACAGCTTTTTTAACTTCTTTGATAATCTCATAAGCCCGATCTTTAGATAAGCGGAAATACTCACACACATCTATAGCCAAATCTAAGTTCAATGAGTTATCATCTTCAGAAATATTCAAACTCAGCCCTGAACCTGTTTCAACAGGATTTATATCGTAGGCAGGTGACAATTCCCAGCCATCAGGAGTTAATATGAAACCATGGTTTCGCAAATGATCATCTGTATTTGAAACACATATACTGAAAATAATTCTCCTCCACAGCTCTTCCATATCTTCATCCACATTTGCTCCCTTTTCCATTATGAATTCAACAAGGTCTAAATAACTTACTCCATACTGATAATTTTGACCATCTGAATATCCCAATAGAGTCATGGCTGAAGCAAAATGAATCCTTTCGCCTTTATCTGTTCGGTCAAAACGCTTTGTTAAAAAAGTATGGTGTCTACTCGAGAATTTTTTTGCTTTTGACTCTGCCATATTTATTCCGGCATCAATAGCCATTTCGTAGGTCAATCTCTCCCATGCCCCTATATCAAATTCATCATTACGACTTGGAAACTTAGCAATCCAAAGGTGACCATTTGAATCAAGAATACTTGCCTTAGGTCTAGCTCCACCCAGGGATGAGCCTGGAGCAACTAACATATTTAACCACTTTAAATAATGAGGGTCATTGATTATCTCGTCATCTTCTAAACGTAAACTGATTTCTTCCAGCTCCCTAATTGATGTCCACGGGGGAGCAGCCATCTCTTTATTATCATTTAAAAATGAGCCATTAATATCGAGCTTGTAGCGCAAAGCTCCCATCCGGTGTTCGTCATAAACACCAAGCAAATAATCTGTTTGAAAAAGTGTTTGAGGAGAGCGTTCTTCTTTTCTGGCCAAAGCTGCCTCCCGTCTTCGCATCAAAAGTTGTCCCCATCGATCAGGAGAAGAGTCCAGAAACAAACCAAAATTCGGCTTTTCACCTCTAATGTGTTGAGGTCCTGAAAACAACCCCAGATCAGGGTCTAACCACGAAGCGTGTTCCGATTGCAACCAGTCATTAGCATATTCAAATGCGAACACCTCTTTCCCCCGAAGCAATTCTGAATGTAACACCCCCATTAGAGTAGGTTCTTCCATTCCTCTCCAATCTGCAAATACGAATACGTCCCTTTTGGTTTCCCGCTTACTCATTGCTATTTTTCTTTCTCTTTGGAGCTCTTTCTTTCGTACTTAGGTTAGCATCCTGTAACTTACGGCCCAATACATCATCTTTAGCAAGTTGTAAAAAATCTTTCTCCAACCCTAACACGTTGAGGACATTTAAGTAATACCCAATACTCACTCCAGGATTTCCTTTTTCAATTTTCACATAAGTTGACCGTCCCATACCTGAGCGCTCAGCCATTTGCTCACTACTGAGCTTTCTCCTCAACCGGGCAAGTCTTATATTTTCTCCAACTTCAGCTAAAAGTCGTTGCATTTTCGGTAATAAAACAGGACTCTTATTCGCCATAATGTTTATTTATTAAAACAATAATAGTCATTTTTGTTTGTATAATGATACGTTATAGATTATTTTTCACTCTGGTTTATTTTTAAATTGCTTCCTAAACCAATCCTCAATTCATCTGTTGAACCACTTCATCAACAAAACCAAATCCGTACTTTTGCACAACTCATAATGATGAAGGAAACGGCAGATTTTATTTTCAGGGGAATCAACAGCCCCGTTGAGCAGGCAGAATACACCTGGCAGTCGCCCTCCAATATTGCGCTGGTAAAATACTGGGGCAAAAAAGGCGATCAGTTGCCGGCAAACGCTTCGCTCAGTTTTACGCTATCACAATGCGTAACAACCACAACGGTAATATTTGGAAAACGAGGCAGCGATCGCCAAAACCTTCAGCTCTTCCTCGATGGCGAAGAGCAAAAAGCGTTCGGACAAAAAGCATTTTCCTTTTTGGATAAAATTCGTGGCTTTCAGCCGTTTTTGCAGGATTACCACATTCAGATCCACACCAAAAACTCGTTTCCCCATTCGAGCGGAATCGCATCGTCAGCATCAGGGATGAGCGCGCTGGCACTTTGCTGCATGTCGCTCGAGAAAGAACTCAACGGAAATGTTGACAGCGACTTCTTTTACGAAAAAGCCTCTTTCCTCGCCCGCATCGGGTCGGGAAGTGCAAGCCGTTCAGTTTACTCGAAATTCGCCATGTGGGGTCAGCATCACGAGTACGCCAACGGATCTGACCTCTACGCTATTCAAGTTCCCGAAAAGGAAGTCCACAAAGACTTTCACACTTTTCGCGATACCATACTTCTCATCGATCAGGGAAAGAAATCAGTTTCCAGCACAGTTGGTCACAGTTTGCTCGACAAACACCCTTTTCGTGATGAGCGCTACCAAACCGCCAACAACAACATTACAGAACTCAAACACATCCTGGAAAAAGGTGATATTGAAGCCTTTGGAAACCTTGTTGAACAAGAAGCGTTAATGCTTCACGCACTCATGATGAGCGGGCCTGAATCATTCATCCTCATGAAGCCCAACACACTCGCTGTCATTGAAAAAGTGCGCAACTGGCGAACAGAAACAGGTACTCAGTTGTTCTTCACTTTAGACGCGGGAGCAAACGTTCATCTCCTCTACCCTGAGAGCGCTGAACCAATAGTTCTCGAGTTTATTCAGAATGAACTCATTGTTTATTGTGAAGACAAAAATTATATTTGCGACAATGTGGGTGAAGGCCCTCAACAATTAATGCCATGATTAAAGAGGCGCTATTTTATTCTAAGATTCTCTTGTTCGGTGAGTACGGCATCATCCAGGACTCAATGGGGTTGTCTATTCCCTACAAAGCATTTCGCGGTGAACTCAAATTTTCATCAGAAAACTTTGAAGCGAAAGAAAAATCACAAAAAGCGCTCAATGAATACGCCACTCACCTTCAGAACCTGGTGAACGAGCCGGATTTTCATGCGAAAATCGATGTGGAAGCTTTCAAAAAAGACATCGAAAAGGGTATGTATTTCGACTCTACCATTCCGCAGGGATTCGGAGTGGGCAGTTCAGGAGCTATCGTAGCAGCCATTTACGACAAATACGCGATCGATAAATTTGGTCAGTCAGAAGAAGAAATCGGGAAAAATGAAATTGTTGAGTTGAAAGAGATTTTCGGTAAGATGGAATCGTTCTTTCACGGCAAGAGCTCGGGTATTGATCCGCTAATATGCTACCTCAAGCTTCCCATCCTCATCAAAGGAAAAGGGGATTTGGGCACAGTGGGAATTCCCGCCTCAAATGACAGCTCGGCTGAAGAAGGCGCGATCTTCCTCCTCAACTCCGGTACACCTGGCGAAACTCAACCGATGGTGAACATCTTTATGGAAAAGATGAAGCAGGAAGGTTTTCGCAACATGATCAAATCGCAGTTCAAAAAATACAACGATGAATGCATCAACGCATTCCTGAAAGGCGATACCAAGCCGCTATTCAAAAACCTCAAGAATTTATCGGGTCTGATCCTCGATAATTTCAAGCCGATGATTCCTAAAGCATTCCACAAAATTTGGAAGCAGGGATTGGAGTCGAACGCTTACTATCTCAAATTGTGTGGCTCAGGTGGCGGAGGGTTTGTCCTCGGTTTTACGCAAGACCTGGAAAAAGCCAAATCGCTCCTTAAAAATCACGAACTCGAGGTAATTTACAAGTTTTGAAAAGGATCTTAAATAGGCGCCAGCGTGTTGCACTATTTAAGTTTTTCGCCCTTCTGTCTCTCGTCAGGTGGTACAACATCCTCATTTTAATACTGGCTCAGTATCTCGCATCGGTATTTATTTTAAACCCCGATAAAGACTGGCTCACCGTGATCCTCGATCCGGAATTATTTTTGGTGGTTCTCTCTTCTTCGTTCATAATCGCTTCGGGATTTATCATCAACGCCTTTTACGATGTGGAGCGCGACATCATCAACAAACCGGGAGAAGTCGTCATTCACCGGCTCATCAGCGAAAAAACAGCACTCAATTTCTACTTTCTGTTCAACACGCTAGGCATGATCACCAGTTTTTACGTTTCCAAGCGGATCATGCTCTTCAACTTTTTGTTTTCCATCGCGCTGTGGTTCTACAGTCACAAAATGCGCAAGATCTCGGTTCTGAACGATATTGCAGCTGTGGCTCTGACCATTGCCCCGTTCCTCATTATCGTAGTTTACTTCGACAACATCAACTACGCTATTTTCTTTTACGTGGCGTTCATCGCCATCATTGAATTTATCAGGGAGATTATCAAAGACATCCTGGGCGAAAAAGGCGATGTCATTTACGGTTACCACACAGTTCCCATCGATTTCGGGATCAAAAAAACAAAGCGATTGCTCTACACCGCAATGGCGCTCACTCCCATTCCGCCCGTTTTGCTCTACCTCACCTACGCCATCGATAAAGTTGCAATTTACTTTGGAGCTGCGATCATCATGGTTTTAATGAGCTCAATACTCGTTTACCGTGCCAAAAAACAAGCCGATTTCAAGGTCATCAACACGCTTTATAAAATAATTCTGGCACTCGGCATTTTGAGTATCCCGCTGGTTTAACCGCATCATTACCTTTGTACCCAATGAAATTGTTATCGTCCATCGACAATCCACAGGATTTGCGAAAACTGCAACGGTCAGATCTCGATGAACTGGCCCGCGAGTTGCGGGAATTCATCATTTCCATCGTGGCAGAACATGGCGGTCACCTCGGAGCCAGCCTGGGAACCGTGGAACTTACCGTGGCACTGCACTACATCTACCAAACGCCAAATGATTTACTCGTTTGGGATGTGGGTCACCAGGCTTACGGACACAAGATACTCACGGAACGGAGAGAGCAATTTCACACGAACCGCAAACTGCACGGACTATCGGGCTTTCCAAAGCGAGCCGAGAGCGAATACGATACCTTTGGTGTTGGGCATTCCTCAACATCCATCAGCGCAGCGCTGGGAATGGCCCTGGCCGATAAGCTCCAAAAAAAGCAGCGCCAACACGTGGCCGTTATTGGCGATGCCGCGATGCAGGCGGGAATGGCGTTTGAGGCACTCAACCACGCTGGAACTGCCGGGACTAACCTTACCGTTGTGCTCAACGACAACTGCATGAGCATCGACCCCAGCGTTGGGGCACTCAACCAGTTCCTCAAATCTTCAGTCGATAGGTACCGGTCAGAACCGAACCGTATTTACGACCAACTTGAGCGGGCTTTTGCGGGAAAACCACAACCCGATTCAAACCTCTTTGAAGATTTGCACTTCAGCTATTTTGGGCCTATTGACGGGCACGATATCGAATTGTTGAATCACGTTTTTGAAAAAACGCAACAGCTCGAAGGACCCAAGCTCATTCATGTCATCACGAAAAAGGGCAAGGGTTACGAACCGGCCGAAACGGGAAATCCAACGAAATGGCACGCTCCCGGAATTTTTGATGCGGCAACAGGCAAGGTGCTCAAAAAGGAAAAACCGGGCGAAAAAGCTCCTAAATTCCAGGATGTTTTTGGTCAGAGCCTTGTTGAGCTGGCTCACCAAAACGAAAAACTGGTGGGAATTACACCCGCCATGCCAACGGGCAGTTCGCTCACTTTTATGATGGATGAATTTCCGCAACGCACTTTTGACGTGGGCATTGCCGAACAACACGCAGTGACTCTCGCAGCCGGAATGGCCACGCAAGGTCTGTTGCCGGTAGTCGCCATTTACTCTACCTTTTTGCAGCGAGCTTACGACCAGCTCATCCACGATGTGGCGATTCAGAACCTCAAAGTGATCTTCTGCATCGACCGTGCCGGACTGGTTGGAGCTGACGGCCCCACTCACCACGGAGCTTACGATATCGCATATTCGCGTTGCATCCCGAACCTCATCATTGCCGCTCCACGAAACGAGCACGAATTGCGCAACCTACTCTATACCGCTCAGCTCGATGAAGTAAAACAGAGTTTCCTGATCCGCTACCCACGTGGAAGAGGCTCACTGATCGACTGGAAAAATGATTTTGAAAAGGTGGAAATCGGGAAGGGAGAAATCCTCAAAGATGGAGAGCGTGTTGCTGTGCTTTCGATCGGTACAACGAGTAGGCTCGTGGAAAAGGCTCTGACCGAAACAAAGCACAATCCTACTCACGCTGATATGCGCTTTGTGAAGCCGTTAGACACGGCTCTGATCGATGATCTGGCAAAAGACCACAAAGTGTTCATCACCGTGGAAGATGGTGCTAAAAAAGGCGGATTCGGCTCCGCAGTTGCGGAATACGTGGCTGAGCATCATCCCGGCATCAGGGTAAAGATCCTGGGAATTCCGGATGAAGTGATCGAGCACGGCACACAAGAGGAACTCTACTCAGTTATAGGTTCGAATCCTGCCACGATTCGAACCCAAATTGATAACGCATTTACTCCTTGATCTTGTAGACCCTTACCGTTTGATTGTTGTTGTGCGGATTGAGTTCGTGGAGCAACTCATCAATGTAGCTGGGCTCAAAAGTTTTCACAAGTTCAATCTCTTTTCCATAGCCTTCTTCAAAGCGCTTAATCCGTTCATCTAAATGCTCTTCCGTCATAAAGAACACGTAATTCGGTTTGTTTTTTGGGTTCTGAACATCTTCAGAATTCGCGAGTCTCTCAGCCGGCTTTTTCTTTGTCGTGTAGTAATAGTTTGGCCATGAACCAAAATAAAAAGTGGGAGGCGAAACATAACTGTCACTGTGTGAGGATTCTACAATTAGATTGTTAAAATCGGGTTGTTGCCCCAACCAGTAAGCTGCCTCAACGCGACTTTCTTTTGTACTAGCCGGTGTAAAGAAGAGCAATAAAACGCTATTGACGATCCAAAAGAAAACCCACATTCCACGGTACAGTCCGTTTCGTTTTTGCCAAAACGATGATCGTGATTTCCACATGCTCCAGCCTACAACTCCAAGCATTATCACAAACGGAAAAACAGGAAGGATAAAGCGTTCCTGCTTGTTTGGGAAATAAGAGTGAAATACGAAGAATACGAATGCTGGCAGAAAAACGGCAAGGTACTTTTTTGCTCCGTAGCCAAAACCGAACATGAGCATGACGCTCACTGGTGGAATCAGTAACCCGGCAACCGTTCCCAGGTACATATACCACGGTCTGTCAAAATAAGTTGTTTTGTTCTCGATGTTGTAGCGAACGTATTCTGAAAACTCTGCAAATGGCTTGTGCCAAATGATCAGATCCCCGATTTGAGTAGCAAAAAAGGCAAGCGCCCAAAAAACGCTGAATACAATAGCGGGAATCCACTTTTGCCGTATAACCAGCAGAAGACCAAAGCCGAGTGTGAATAATGCAGCTTGGTAGCGAATGCCAGTTGCAAGTCCGGCAAACACAGCAGCAAGTATAACGAACGTGAACTTTTTCTTTTCTTCAAATTTCAGCATCTGGTAAGTAGCCGCCATCAATGGAGGAATACAAACCATCTCCACCAGATTGCGCACTGAGAGAATTGGAAAGAACCATAGCAAAGCCAGTATAAGCCCTGCAAGGCGCGCATTGTGAAATGAACTCATTGTGCGCACTATCTTATAACCCATCGAAATGATCAACATGCTATAGGCTGCATGAATAATCCTAATAACAAGCATTTTGATTTTAGGATCTAGTACTCCAACGAATTCAAGTAAATAGAGCAATACATAATGAATACCTACGTAAAACCAACTGTGTCCGCTAGGAATAGGATTCGTCTGATTCTCTGGTAACCAATCATTATAATCTTCGCCTTCTAAAAAGCTTTGTGCAGGTTCAAGGACTAAGAAATGATCATCGTGCATTCCATAACCCTCAGAGAAGATTGCCGAGATTATTCTAAAGAGAGCTCCGGCAAACAAGATAAGCGCGAGCGGCTTATCATTCCATAGTCTGTTGATCAGTTTCATGGTACAAAATAAAAAAAGCCGGTCTTAAAAACCGGCTTCCATATTCTAAATTTTAGTTTTCATTAAAGCTCTTCAGCTTTGTAATCCCACTCTTCGAGAAACTTGGTTGTAAAGTTTCCTTTGATGAAGTTCTCATTGCGCATGAGTTTTTGATGGAACGGAACTGTTGTTTTAATTCCTTCAATAATATACTCATCTAGCGCTCTTCTCATTTTGAGGATCGCCTCTTCGCGAGTTTGCGCAACAGCGATCAATTTTGAGATCATACTATCGTAGTGAGGAGGGATCGAATATCCCGCATAAACATGCGTATCAATTCTAATTCCGTGTCCGCCCGGTTCGTGATAAGACTGAATCTTACCAGGCGAAGGACGCCAATCATTATCAGGGTCTTCAGCATTGATACGACACTGTATAGCATGCATCTTGGGGAAGTATTCTTTCTTCGAGATCTTGTCTCCGGCAGCCAGCTTGATCTGTTCTTTTACGAGATCGTAGTTGATCACTTCTTCCGTAATCGTGTGCTCAACCTGGATACGCGTATTCATTTCCATGAAGTAGAAATTTCGGTCTTTATCCACCAGGAATTCAACCGTTCCCACACCTTCATAGCCAATCGCTTTGGCAGCTTTAATCGCTGCTTCACCCATTTTTTTGCGGAGTGCATCCGTCATGAAAGGTGAAGGCGTTTCTTCAACCAGTTTTTGGTGTCTGCGCTGGATTGAGCAATCGCGTTCAGAAAGGTGACAGGCATTTCCGTATTGATCACCGGCAATCTGAATCTCGATATGACGTGGTTCTTCGATGAATTTCTCCATGTACATACCGTCATTCCCAAATGCAGCTCCGGCCTCTTTCTTCGCTTTGTCCCAGTATTCATCGAGGTCTTCGTCTTTGCGAATAACACGCATTCCGCGACCTCCACCGCCAGCAGTGGCTTTGATCATTACCGGGTAACCGATTTCTTTCCCTGTTTTCTTCGCTTCCTCCAGTGTGTCAATGACACCTTCAGAACCGGGAACACAGGGAACACCAGCATCCTTCATAGTTGACTTGGCAGTAGCCTTGTCTCCCATTCCGTCAATTTGCTCAGGTGTTGCACCGATGAACTTGACACCGTGATCTGAACAAATTTTAGAGAATTTCGAATTTTCTGATAAAAAGCCATATCCCGGGTGAATAGCATCAGCATTTGTGATCTCTGCCGCTGCCATTATGTTGGGAATGTTCAGGTATGAATCAGTACTCGAAGCCGGACCGATACATACCGCCTCATCAGCAAAACGAACGTGGAGGCTGTCTTTATCAGCCGTTGAATAAACAGCTACTGTTTTGATGCCCATTTCTTTAGCGGTTCTGATCACACGCAGTGCAATCTCCCCCCTGTTGGCAATCAAAATCTTGTCGAAAAGTTTCAATTTTTTAGCCAAAACAAATCCTTTTACGTGAGTAAATTAAGAAGGATCAACCAGGAATAGCGGCTGATCGTATTCTACCGGAGTAGCGTCATCAACGAGTACCTTCACGATTTTACCGTTCACTTCAGATTCGATCTCGTTGAACAGCTTCATCGCTTCAATGATACACGTCACGTCTCCTTCTTTTATACTGTCGCCAACCTCAACATAAGGTGGTTTATCAGGCGAAGCAGAGCGGTAGAACGTACCGATCATTGGCGACTTAATAGTCACGTATTTTGAATCGTCTTCAGTTTTTTCGTCTTTCTTTTGGTCAGATCCCTGCGACTGCTGTGCCGGTTCTGACTGTTGTTGAGGAGCCGCTTGCTGTTGTTGTGGCATCGGCTGTTGAGGCATTGGCATTTGCTGTGGCATCGCGGCCATTGGCATTTGCGTGTGAACAACCTGCTGTGGTTCTTCTGCCTGTTTTCCTCTTTTTCCTTTAGGTCCTGACTTGATCGTGATCTTAAAATCTTTCGTTTCAAGTTCTACCTCGTTTGCTCCTGACTTAGAAACAAATTTTATCAGTGATTGAATTTCATTCAAATCCATAGCCTGTTGTTTTTATGACTTGTAAAGGTAAAATTTTATCGTGTGATTCTACTAATACGCCCATTTAACGTAAATACTTCCCCAGGTGAACCCACCTCCGAAAGCTGCCAAAATCAAATTATCTCCTTTTTTGAGTTTGTCTTCCCACTCCCATAAACATAGTGGAATAGTTCCGTTTGTCGTATTTCCGTAACGCTGGATGTTGATCATTACTTTTTCCTCATCGAGGTTCATCGCGTTGCGGGTAGCGTCTATAATCCTGAGGTTTGCCTGGTGAGCAACTAAATATGCCACGTCCTCAGCTTTGAGATTATTTCGTTCCATTATTCTGCGAGAAACATCTGCCATATTGCTCACTGCTGCTTTAAACACCTGTTTTCCTTCTTGATAAACATAGTGTTCTCTAGCCTGTATTGTTTCAATAGATGGAGGTTTCACAGATCCTCCTGCTTTTTGGTGAAGGTATTTACGGCCAGACCCATCACTTTTTAAGATGGAATCGCAAACTCCGTAACCCTCCTCATTTGGCTCGAGCATAACGGCACCTCCACCATCTCCAAAGATGATACAGGTTGCACGATCCTGATAATCAATTATTGAGGACATTTTATCCATCCCAACAACGATTACTTTTTTATGTGATCCTGACTCCACGAATTTTGCTCCAGTAGTGAGAGCGTAAATGAAGCCTGAACAAGCAGCGTTTATATCGTAACCAAAAGCGTTAACCAACCCCGCCTTATCGGCCGTGATATTTGCTGTAGCCGGAAACACAAGATCCGGTGTAACTGTAGCAAAAAGTATGAGGTCAACTTCTTCGGGTTTTGTATTCGTTTTTTTGAGTAGATCTTTAATAGCTGGAACGGCCATGTCGCTTGGGCCCTTTCCATCTTCGAGTATTCTTCTTTCTTTGATTCCGGTTCTGGTTGTTATCCACTCATCGTTGGTATCAACCATTTTTTCCAAATCCTTGTTGGTCAGAACCTTTTCCGGCACATAACCGGCTACTCCTGTGATTGCTGCTTGCAGTTTTTGACTCATCTTAAATAAAGACCTTACTTATTTTTTCAGGTAAATTTGCATCACTTACCTCTGTGGCAAGTTTAAGCATTTTTTTCACGGCTACATCACTCGATTTACCATGACCTATTAACACGTTGCCGTTGACTCCTAAAATCGGGGTGCCACCGTACTCTTCGTAATTGAACTGATTGAAATAATCGTCTTCGATATTGCGCTCTTTGATGAGCTCGTAAAAACCTTCAGCCTGTTTGAGAACAACATTTCCGGTGAATCCATCACAAATAACCACATCGGCTTTTGATGAAAACAAATCGCTTCCTTCAATATTTCCTATGAAATTAAACAGTTGGTTATCGCTCATGAGTTGATAGGCTGCTTTGGTGAGCAGGTTGCCTTTTTCCTCTTCTTCGCCTATGTTGAGCAGAGCCACTCTTGGTTTTTCAATCTTGTAGACTTCGCTGGCAAAGATCGACCCTAAAATTCCGAACTGATAGAGGACGTCAGGCTTGCAATCGGCATTGGTGCCCACATCGAGTAACAGTCCTACGGAGCCATCAGTATGAGGCAAAATAGAAGAGATGCAGGGTCTGATTATGCCCGGTATCGATTTTACTGTTTGCATAGCCCCAACGAGCATAGCTCCTGTGTTTCCGGTACTCGCAAAAGCATCTACTTCTCTGTTTTTGAGAAGACTGAAGCCTTTTGAGATACTGGAATTCGGCTTGGTCATAAAAGCTCGAACAGGATGATCGCCCATTGTGATGCAATCGTCACAGTGTTCAAACGAAAAAAGAGAAGGGTCTACTCCTTCTCTTTCCAAAACTTTTATCGCCTGGTCTTTATCACCTACAAGACAAACATGTAAGTTGTCTTTCGATTCACTTATGGCATTAACGGCTCCGATAATGTTTACATCGGGCGCATGATCACCACCATGAATATCTAATGCGACTTTCACCATGTATATGTAATTCGGGATTGGTTACGAAAACCAAATTTACACAAGTGTTCCGAATTACACGAGTACGTCTTTTTCCATCACGACTTTACCTTTGTAGTAAAGTTTGCCTTCGTGCCAGTGAGCACGGTGATAGAGGTGCGGCTGTCCTGTAGTTGGACATACAGCTACTGTTGGCGCTTCTGCTTTATAATGAGTTCTTCGCTTGTCTCTGCGTGTTTTCGATTGTCTGCGCTTTGGATGTGCCATAGCTTATTTATTTTCCTTGTTTATCAATTCTTTCAATTTGTTCCAGCGAGGATCTACATCATCCTCTTTTTGCGGTTTTGCTCTTTCGAGCTGCTCGATCATTTTTTGATTGCACTCGCCTTCTTCATGAGTCACAGTCAATGGGACATGCACACGAATAAGCTCGTAAATCATTTGCGACACGTTTAATGTGTGCTCATCAGTGGGTATGAGATAAAGGTGCTCGTCATCTGGCTGTTCTTCCTCGTCACTGAACTTCACAATTAATTGTTCTTCCAGTTCAACGGGGTAACGAACAGGATCTAAACACCTGTCACACGTTGAGATGAGATCTCCGTTTATTTCAAAATCCAGCAGAAGCATATTCGCTTCCTTTTGCATTTTCAATGAAACGGTAAATTCACCATCATCAATATCGCTGTATTCAATGCAATCAAAGAACAACCTGTCGATTTGAAAATCAAAATTATGCTCACCTACCTTAAGGCCAGCAAATTGAATTTCAAATTCTTTAAGCATTTGCCGCTTTTCCATAAAGGACTGCAAAATTAAAAACTTTTTGAGAAATAACGCTTTTTATTCAAACTTCTACATCTTCTGTGGCTGTAGCGGGTTTGAAGCTGCTTCACGATAGCGTTTTCGGCTATTGTAAATATCGGTTGCCTCATAAATGGCCGCTCTAAACGAACTTTCATCTGCCACTCCTTTACCGGCAATGTCGTATGCTGTTCCGTGATCAGGTGAGGTTCTGACTATTGGCAATCCCGCTGTAAAATTGACTCCTCCGCCAAACGAAACGGTTTTAAACGGAACGAGCCCCTGATCATGATACATAGCTAAAACGCCATCGTATTTGTGATGCATTCCTGAGCCAAAGAAACCGTCAGCGGGGAATGGACCAAATGCATAAATATCGTTATCCATTGCCTGATCTACGGCCGGCTTGATCACTTTGTTTTCTTCATCCCCGAGAAGACCATTATCGCCTGCATGTGGATTGAGTCCTAAAACAGCTATTTTTGGTTTTGTGCAACTGAAATCCTGAATCAAAGACTTATTCATGATTTCAAGCTTTTTCAAAATCAGTTCTTTCGATATTTTTTCCGGAACTTCTTTGAGTGGAATGTGACCTGTGACTACTCCTACGCGAAAGTTTTCGTGCACGAGCAACATGAGTGGGTTTTCCTCATTTGCATAATTGGCTAAAAACTCCGTATGCCCGGGAAAATCAAAGTCCTTCGATTGAATATTATCTTTATTGATTGGTGCTGTAACTAGGACGTCAATATTCGTTGCTGCTAAATCTTCAGTTGCTGCTTTCAACGATCGAAATGCCAAATCTCCTGCCTCACGAGTGGATTCACCAAATTCCACGCGAACTTCATCCTTGTAGCAATTGACAAAATTGATCTTTCTCTTATTGAGGTTTTCGGCACTGTCAGTAATATTAAAGACGAGATCTTTCATGTCGACCCTGTTCTTGTAAAAGGTTGCAGCTTTGACTGACCCGTAAATAACAGGAATGCACATATCCAGCATTCGTGAATCAGCAAGGGCTTTTAGTGCGACTTCAAGACCTATCCCGTTTATGTCTCCACAAGAAATTCCTATTTTGAGTTTGCTCTTTTTTGTTGGCATGCCACAAAGTTAACACATCAAAAACTTCTTTTCATGACAGCAAACGATTCAATACTAATTTTCGTCTTTCCTAAAAGCCAACATATTTGTAACTTTACCGTTCTAAATATTCGGAGCCAGAAGTTTTTATAGCGCTTACTCTATTTTTATGTTGAAAAAGTTTTATCTCTTATTCTCGATTTTATTCATGACAGTTTCTGCTGCATGGGCTACTCACAACCGTGCAGGAGAAATCACCTATCGCCATATAAGTGGTTTTACGTATGAAATTACGGTAACTACTTACACGAAAGAATCTTCTCGCCCTGCTGACAGGTGCGCACTGGATGTTTATTTTGGTGATGGCACAATGGAAACTGTTTCTCGTGTCAACGGAAACTTCGATCAACAGCGAAATTGCTACATCGGAGTGTCACTGGGTGGCGATATCAAAATGAATAAGTACACTACTCAGCACACGTATCCTTCAGTAGGGCAGTATGAAATCACAATGGTTGACCCAAACCGTAACGAAGGAATTGAAAACATCGATAATTCTGTCCTTCAACAATTTGCCCTCAAGAGTGAGCTTTTCATCTACGCTAGCGGTGTACCAAACTCTTCTCCGGTTCTGACCAACCCTCCTGTTGACGATGCCTGCCTTAGAGAGGTTTACGAACACAACCCCGGAGCAGTAGATGCTGACATAAGCAACAGCGGAACGAGTGATAGTTTAGTTTACTCTCTTGCTGTAAGCCTTGGTGACAGTGCAAAAGCACTTCCAAACTTTGTGTTTCCGGATGAAATTAATCCGGGGCCTAACAATAATATTTCGGTAGACCCTGAAACGGGAACTATTCAGTGGATTGTTCCTCAAAGGAGTGGTGAGTACAATGTGGCTGTTTTAATCGAAGAATACCGCGAGGTCAATGGTAGAATAAGAAAAGTGGGAAGTGTTCTTCGTGATATTCAGATCACGGTGCTCGATTGCTTAAATGATCCTCCTGTGATTACGAATACTGACGATACCTGCGTGATTGCCGGAGCTGTTTTAAACCGAACTGTTTTTGCAAGCGACCCTAACACAGGACATGAAGTGACAATTACTGCTACGGGAGATCCATTTTTAGTGCAGGGTAATAAAGCGAGCTTTAGTCCGCCTGCTCCTTCTCCATCAACCAGTGGAAGTTTTAGGTGGAACACTCAATGTCAACACATCAGAAAAAAGGATTATGATGTTGTATTCAGAGCCGTTGACGACAATCCTTTCAACCCAACTCACATTTCACTGGCAAACTACGAAACTTGGAAAATAAGTGTTATTGGTCCTCCTCCTACAAATGAGCAGGCAGAACCAATGGGTAATGGCATTCAACTCGGTTGGGATTACAACTCCTGTAATAATGCTGTTGGTTACAGAATTTACCGAAATGTAGACAGTCTAGGCTACTCGCCTTCCTCTTGTGAAACAGGGGTACCTGCATCACTCGGATATCAAGAAATAGCTGACATTGAAGATCCATCAATTACAAATTACTACGATGACGATAACGGGAACGGACTCAAAAACGGGATTCGTTACTGTTATTTGGTTTACGCTTACTTTGAAGACGGATCTGAAAGTATTGTATCAAATGAATTTTGTTCTCAGCTTAAACGAGAAGTTCCTATTATTACGCGAGTTAGTGTAAATAACACGGACAACCAAAGTGGATCTGATACAGTGATGTGGTCCACTCCAACTGAACTCGACACAACTCAGTACACTGGTCCTTACAGCTACAAAGTTTTCAGGAGCACATTGATCAATGATTTTAGTGAAATTTACACAACTCCTACTGAAAACAGTCTCAGCGACCTGGATACCATTTTTGTGGATTCAAACCTGAATACACGAGACAACCAACATACTTACCGAATTGACATTTACAGTAATGGGCAGCGTGTTGGTGGTTCATCAATCGCTTCGTCAGTTTTCCTCGAAGGAACAGGGCAGGATAACAAAGTTATTCTCTCTTTCGATGAGCGCGTTCCATGGATCAATAATCAGTACGTTTTCTATCGCTTCAACGACAACACAGGATCTTATGATACGCTAGACACTACATCAGTTCTCACTTATGTCGATACCGGCCTGGCTAATGGAAGCGAGTATTGCTACCGGGTTCTGACCATTGGTGATTATTCTATTGATAATATTTTGTCTCCGCTGAAAAACTATTCTCAGCAAGCATGCATTATACCTGAAGACAATCAGCCACCATGTCCTCCAGGTGATGCCATGATAGACAGTGATTGCGAATTGTTTACCAATATTGTTGAATGGGAAAATCCAAATAACCTTTGCGATACGGTTGATGATGTAGTGAGCTACAATGTTTACTTCAAACCATTCAGAAATGAAGGAGACTTTCAGATCCTTGAAAATGTTCCGGGGCCTGAAAACACATCCGTTCGATTTGATAATCTCGAGAGTGTAGCCGGTTGCTACGCCATCACAGCAATTGACTCGTTTGGGAATGAAAGCCCGATGACAGATTCGGTTTGTGTGGATAACTGTCCTGAATATCGACTTCCAAATGTTTTCACGCCAGGTGGTGACGGTTCTAATGATTACCTGGTTCCTTTCCCTTACCGATATGTAGAAAGTGTTGAAATGGAAATCTTCAACCGCTGGGGAGAAAAAGTATTTGAGACTAATGACCCAAATATTCGCTGGGATGGAACTAACGAAATGCAGGGAGGCGACTGCCCACCAGGAGTCTATTATTACACCTGTACGGTATATGAAATTAGATTATCCGGTATTCAACCGCGATTAATAAAAGGTCACGTAACTTTGCTCCGTCAGGAACAAACATATCCAACGGATTAACACAATATGTTTACAGGAATTATTGAAGAGCTCGGTAAAGTAACCGGGCTGGAGCGAGAGGGAGAAAATTTACACATTACTTTAGAGGCTGAAATGACGCCAGAACTCAAGATTGACCAGAGTATAGCGCACAATGGCGTTTGCCTCACAGTGGTTGATCTCGATAACGGTCAGAACCGCTACACCGTGACG
Organism: Salibacter halophilus; assembly: GCF_008806325.1. Taxonomy (GTDB): domain Bacteria; phylum Bacteroidota; class Bacteroidia; order Flavobacteriales_G; family Salibacteraceae; genus Salibacter; species Salibacter halophilus. The sequence continues at coordinate 19,920 of NZ_WACR01000009.1, read as the reverse complement.
GCTATAAAAGAGACGTTGGACAGATCCAATATCGGGTTGTTGAAAATAGGCGACCTCGTCAACCTTGAACGCTGCATGCAAATGAACGGCAGGTTAGATGGCCATATCGTTCAGGGTCACGTAGATCAAACAGCAACAGTTACCGATATTAATGAAGTTGACGGAAGTTGGGAGTTTCATTTTGAATACGAACCAAAAGACAACTTAATTACTGTTGAAAAAGGATCAATCACAATCAACGGAACAAGCTTAACAGTAGTCAAATCAGAAAAAGGCGCTTTTTCAGTAGCTATAATTCCGTACACTTACGAGCACACCAACTTTAAAAGCTTTAAAAAAGGCACTGTTGTCAACCTCGAATTCGATATAATCGGGAAATACGTTGCTTCTTATTTGGAGCAGTCTCAAAATTCCTGACACACATATTACAGAAATTATACAAGCTCCTGTTTTCAACCTATCTTTGCGGGAATTATGAAGAGTGATATGAAGAACATCCGCAATTTTTGCATCATCGCACATATCGATCACGGTAAAAGTACACTTGCTGATCGCCTTTTACAAGAAACCAAAACGGTTACCGAGCGCGAGATGCAGGAACAGCTCCTCGATGATATGGATCTCGAACGCGAACGCGGCATTACCATTAAGTCGCACGCTATCCAAATGAACTATGACTTCAATGGCGAAACCTATAAGCTCAACCTTATTGATACGCCCGGTCACGTTGATTTTTCTTACGAAGTTTCGCGTTCCATTGCAGCTTGCGAAGGAGCACTCCTTATTGTGGATGCCACACAGGGAATCCAGGCTCAAACGATTTCAAACCTCTACCTCGCTCTTGAACACGACCTGGAGATAATTCCGGTTCTGAACAAAATGGACTTGCCTAGTGCCATGCCAGAGGAAGTAGCTGATCAAATTGTGGATCTGATCGGTTGCGAATACGAAGACATTTTAAAAGCCAGCGGTAAAACAGGTGAAGGCGTACTCGATGTGCTCAATGCGATCATTAAACGAGTTCCGGCTCCTGAAGGTGATCCGTCAGAACCGTTGCAGGCAATGATCTTCGACTCGGTTTTTAATCCATACCGCGGAATTGAAGCGTATTTCAGGGTTTATAACGGTGAACTCAAAAAAGGCGACAAAGTAAAGTTCGTCAACACCGGAAAACAGTACGATGCCGATGAAATTGGCGTACTCAAACTCAAGCCTGAAGCTAAAGACAAAATATCAGCCGGTGATGTGGGATACATTATTTCCGGAATTAAAGTCGCCAAAGAGGTGAAAGTGGGTGATACAATCACGCACGTTGACCGTCCTACGAATAAAATAGTAAAAGGCTTTGAGGATGTAAAACCAATGGTCTTCGCAGGGATTTATCCAGTCAATACTGATGAATACGAAGAACTGCGCGAATCGCTGGAAAAACTTCAACTCAACGATGCCTCACTCACATTTGAACCGGAGTCTTCAGCAGCGCTTGGCTTTGGTTTCAGATGTGGATTCCTGGGTATGTTGCACATGGAAATCATCCAGGAACGTCTCGAACGCGAGTTCGATATGACTGTGATCACTACCGTTCCAAACGTGTCGTACATGGCTCACCTCAAAAGTGGTGAAGAGCAAGCCATTACTAACCCATCAGACTTTCCCGATCCTGCAGATATCGATTACATCGAAGAACCGTTTATCTCGGCCCAAATCATTACAAAGGCAGATTTTGTAGGCCAGGTGATGAACCTTTGTATCGAGAAGCGCGGTATTATGAAAAATCAGACATATCTCACGCAGGATCGCGTAGAAATCATTTTTGAACTACCGCTCGCTGAAATCGTTTTTGACTTCTACGACAGGCTCAAAACGGTTTCAAAAGGTTATGCTTCATTCGACTACTACCCGATCGGTTTGCACGCGTCAAACCTCGTTAAACTGGACATCCTGCTCAATGGAGACCAGGTCGATGCACTCAGCGCACTCATCCACAAAGACAATGCATTCACACTCGGTAAAAAGATTTGTGCCAAGTTGCGTGAATTGATTCCGCGCCAGCAATTTGAAATCGCTATTCAGGCTGCTGTGGGAAGTAAGATTATCGCGAGGGAAACGGTCAGAGCCCTGAGAAAAGACGTTACCGCTAAATGTTACGGTGGTGATATTTCACGAAAGCGAAAGCTCCTTGAAAAACAGAAAAAAGGGAAAAAGAAAATGCGCCAGGTAGGAAATGTCGAAGTTCCGCAAAGTGCATTTATGGCTGTTCTGCAACTGGATAATTAGTGAACTGTAAAGAGAGTGTTTATTTTTTGACCATTAAGAGATGAAGAGTCATTAAGAATTGCTCTCAGGAGAGCAATTCCCTTTGCTTTAATTGGATTATCCATCATCTGGGAGCTCAGTAAAAAAGTCATTTACAAAAGGCTTCATGGATGATGATATATTATTCGTAAAAAAATTAATCAACAGTCCCTGAGGTTTTCCAAGAAGTTTCATATAAGTCAGAATTTGTGCCTCATGGACAGGTAAAAGTCTTTCCACAGCTTTTAGCTCTACTATAATCGTATTGTTGACCAGTAAGTCAAGTTTTAAATCTGTTTCAATAGTAGCTCCGGAGTATTTCACAGGTATATTAAGCTGCTGTTTAACATCATATCCGTTTAGCTCTAATTCAAACTTTAGGCATTTTTCATAGACACTTTCAAGCAGGCCGGGGCCCAACTCTTTATGGACTTTGATAGCAGATCCTGTTACTTCATATGATAACTGAGTTACTTCTCGCTTAGTCATTGATCAGTGGTTAAGATTGATTATAAAACTAGCGAGAATGTAATACAATCAAAAACCTATCAATAGATCTCCTTGTTCAGAGCATTAATCTATGCTTAATGAACCTTAACTTCTTAATGGTTTATATTTCATTAAGCTATTCATATCCAACCGTAATTTAGTTAGATATTAAAAAAGCCCAATCCTTTCGGAATGGGCTTTTTTGTATTGAATCGTTTTTTGAAAGATTAATCTGCCGCGAGTGCTTCGGCACCGGAAGTAATCTCCAAAATTTCTTTTGTAATAGCTGCCTGACGCGCTTTGTTGTAAGAAAGCTTGAGTTCTTTCAACAAGTCTGTCGCATTCTCAGTCGCCTGGTGCATCGCAGTCATTCGGGCACCGTGCTCTGATGCGTTAGAGTCCAAAATCGCTTTGAAGAGCTGAGTCTTGAGCGACTTGGGAATCATCTCATCTAAGATGTCCTTCTTATTAGGCTCAAAGATGTATTCTGATGACGCTTCATCCGTTTCAGGAGTAACAACAGGTAAGAACTGTTCAATTGTCGATACTTGAGTAGCGGCATTCTTAAACTGGTTGTACCCGATGTAAACTTTGTCGTACTCGCCATTTAAAAAAGCATCCATGATCTTTTCAGCGAGTTCTGAAACAACACCAAACTCGAGATTATCAAAGATGTCATTCGATTCCTGAGGAATAGAACCACCCTCTTCGAGAAGCAATTGCTGTTTTCTGAAATAATCCTGAGCCTTTTTCCCTACAGTCACAACATCAACATGTACATCCTTGAGTTCATTTTTGATGAACTTATCGATCTTCTTGTTGATTTGAGCATTGAAAGAACCACAAAGCCCGCGGTTTGATGTTACACCAACGATCAAAACCTTTTTCACTTCGCGTTCTTCAGCGTAAGCATTCTCAGATACATCAAGGCTGGCACTTACATTACCCAAAATCTCACTGAGTTTCTCAGCGTAAGGACGCATTTGTGTAATAGCATCCTGAGCTCTTTTGAGCTTGGCAGCCGCCACCATTTTCATAGCAGAAGTAATCTGCTTGGTGGAGTTTACCGAAGTGATCCTGTTACGAACCTCTTTTAAATTAGGCATCTAATATCATTTTAAAGACTACCGCCAAAAGCGATAGTCTCATCATTCAATTAATACTTTGCTGCAATATCAGCACAAACTTTTTCGATAGTACCAACAGCCTCATCAGTCAGTTTTCCTGACTTGAGATCGCTGAGTGCATCCTGGTGCTGGTTGCGCATAAGCGAGAGGAATTCACCTTCAAACTCACGTACTTTATTAACCGGCACTTTTTGAAGAAGTCCTTTTGTACCACAATACATAATGGCAACTTGCTCTTCAACTGGGAGAGGAGAGTTTTGAGGTTGTTTCAACAACTCAACGTTTCTCGCACCTTTATCGAGAACAGCTTTAGTAGCTGCATCAAGGTCAGATCCAAACTTGGCGAAAGCTTCGAGCTCACGGTACTGGGCCTGATCGAGCTTCAATGTACCGGCAACTTTCTTCATCGATTTAATTTGAGCCGATCCACCAACACGTGATACTGAAATACCCACGTTAATCGCTGGACGAACACCTGAGTTAAACAGGTTAGACTCGAGGAAGATCTGTCCGTCAGTAATCGAAATTACGTTTGTCGGAATGTATGCAGAAACATCACCTGCCTGAGTTTCAATAATTGGAAGTGCAGTCAATGAACCGCCACCCTTTACTTTGTCTTTTAATACATCAGGGAGGTCGTTCATTTGAGAAGCGATTTCATCATTGTCGATGACTTTTGCTGAACGCTCGAGCAAACGAGAGTGAAGGTAGAATACATCACCCGGGAATGCCTCACGTCCCGGAGGTCTTCTCAAAAGAAGTGATACCTCACGGTAAGCAACCGCTTGTTTTGAAAGATCATCGTAAACGATCAATGCTGGACGACCAGTATCTCTGAAATACTCACCGATTGCCGCACCGGCAAATGGAGCGTAAACCTGCATTGGAGCCGGATCTGAAGCGTTAGCAGCAACAACTACTGTGTAGTCCATTGCTCCTGCTTCTTCGAGAGTATTCACGATTTGCGCTACAGTTGATGCTTTTTGACCAATTGCAACGTAAATACAGAAAACAGGCTCTCCCCTATCGTAAAATTCCTTTTGGTTGATGATCGTATCAATCGTAACAGTTGTTTTACCTGTTTGACGGTCACCGATAACCAACTCACGCTGTCCACGACCTACCGGGATCATCGCATCAATCGACTTGATACCTGTTTGCATAGGTTCATCAACCGGTTGACGATAGATAACACCCGGTGCTTTACGCTCGAGTGGCATTTCATAAGTTTCGCCTTCAATAGGGCCTTTTCCGTCAATCGGCTCACCGAGTGTGTTTACAACACGACCTACAATGCCTTCTCCGGTTCTGACCGAAGCAATTTGCTTTGTACGTTTTACAGTGTCGCCTTCGTTGATATCGTTTGAAGAATCGAGCAATACAGCACCCACATTGTCCTCTTCGAGGTTGAGTGCAATACCTTTTTTGCCTCCTTCAAATTCAATCAGCTCACCAGATTGAACGTTAGTTAAACCGTAGATACGAGCGATACCGTCACCTACTTGCAATACCGTTCCTACTTCTTCGAGTTCAGCATCGCTTTTGAAACCGGAAAGTTGTTCCCTTAATATTGCTGAAACTTCTGCTGGATTTAGTTCTGCCATCGTTAATGAACTTTAATATTTCAGGCCCTTAAAGACGGGCGATATAATCTTTGTTTGAAAATGACTGTTTAATTTCCTGTAATTGTGCGCTTACGCTTGCGTCAAACTGTAAATCGTTTGTCTTGAGGATGAATCCGCCAATAATATCGGGATTAACTGTTTCCTCAATTACGATCTCATTCCAGTTTTCTGCTTTGATCGCGTCTTTGATCTTTTTGCGCATATCATCACTCAGCTCAGCTGCACTTGTCACCTGAACTGTAAGAATACGCTTGTGTATTTTATAACGTTCTTTGAAGTCTTCAAAAACCTCAGCAAGAATATTGGCTCGTTTATTACGGGCAAGCAGAGAAATGAAATTCATGGTCAGATCCGTAACTTTCCCGCTGAACAGGGAGCGCATTATCTCTTCTTTTTTGTCGTCATTCACAACCTTGCTCACGAGAAAGGTCGAAAGGTCTCTTGACTCTGATAAAAGTGCAGAAATCGAGTTGATATCTTCGAGCACTTTTTCGAGCTGATCCTTTTCAACTGCTAACTCGAGCAGAGATTTAGAATAACGTGATGCTGCTTTTGTAATTTTCATTACCTACTATCAGTTCAGGTTGATGTCTTGAATATACTTTTCAACGAGCTTTTCCTGCCCATCACCTTCAGAGAGCTTTTCTTTGAGGATACGTTCAGCAACCTCGACAGAAAGTGTAGCTACCTGATTCTTAATATCAGCTAATGCAGCCTTTTTCTCAGTTTCAATTGATTGACGTGCATTCCTAATTAGCTTATCTCCTTCTTCACGAGCCTGTGACTTCGCTTCACTAATCATTTTATCTTTAGTGTCACGTGCTTCTTTCAACATTTTGTCACGTTCTTCACGAGCTTCCTGAAGCAACTCTTCGTTTTTAGCATTGAGAACTGCCATTTCTTTTTTGGCTTCTTCAGCTGCGTTCAACGCATTTTCGATAGACTCGTCACGTTCTTTAACCATGTTCAAGATCGGCTTCCATGCAAACTTTTTCAAAAGAAAAAGTAAGATGAGAAACGTGAGCGTTGTCCAAAAGATCAATCCTATATCTGGTGTAACTAAATTCATGGTAAATTACTGTTTCGTAAGAAAAAGTAGAGGCTGCAACCAATCGTTGACATCCTCTACTTTTAAAAGTTTGTTGCTTTTTGGTTTTTAGCCAAGAGTTCCCAACAATGAAACCACAACGGCAAAGAGAGCCACACCCTCAACAAGCGCTGCAGCAATAATCATTGCTGTTTGAATTTTTCCGGCCATCTCTGGCTGGCGAGCAATCGCTTCCATAGCCTGTCCACCGATTTTTCCAATACCTAAACCGGCTCCAATTACTGCCAACCCAGCACCAATAGCTGCAATTCCTGTAATAGTCATAATTTACAATTTATAGTTTAACAAATAAATCCACAATTAATGGTGTTCCTCTACAGCTCCACCTATAAACATCGCAGAAAGCAATGTAAAGATGTAAGCCTGCAAAGCAGCTACAAGTAGCTCCAACACGTTCATAAACAATCCAAAACCTATCGAGATAGGCGAAATAAACACTGATTCAAAAACAAAGATCAATGAAACCAGTGACAATATAATAATGTGCCCTGCTGTGATGTTCGCAAACAAACGAACCATCAACGCGAAAGGCTTTGTAAATATTCCGATGAACTCAACGAGCGCCATAATCGGCAATACTGCTATAGGCACACCCGGAGTTGCAAAAATATGTCTCCAGTAGTGCTTGTTTCCGTTTACATTCGTCACGATGAATGTAAAAACTGATAAGGTTAGTGTGAAAGCGATATTTCCTGTTACGTTAGCTCCGCCCGGGAAAAATGGAATAAGCCCTATCAGGTTGTTGATCCATATAAAGAAGAAAATGGTCAACAGGTAAGGCATAAATCTGTGGTATTTATCACCGATGTTTGGTTTAGCAATGTCATCACGAACAAAAACCACAAGTGGTTCCAGGAAAGAAGCAAGGCCTCTTGGCGAACCGTTTGTCGATTTCCTGTAAGATCGTGCAGCTCCGCCAAATAGAACGAGCAGCAACACGCCAGATAACAACATCATGAATACATTCTTGGTAATAGAAAGATCTAAAGGTTGTGCATTGGTTGGGTGATGCTCTTCATCGAAATCTAACCCACCTGCTTCATTGGCTATGTAAATGTCACTGTGATGCATTATATAGGTAACATCACCTTTTGTAACAGGCTCTTCACCGTGATGAAAAGCGCTCGACATGAACATGTCTAATCCGCCATTATGAAATAAAATAACGGGGAGCGGGATACTTACAGCATGCTTTTCTCCGTTTTCATCTGTATAATCCCACAAGTGCCAACCGTGAGAATCGGCAATGTGATGCATGATTACATCTCCCGGATTGAATTCTTTTCCCTCATCCTGACTTGCCTGAGCCTGAATAGCTACGGTTGCAGACAAAAAAATAAGTACCAGCGACTTAAGTAAACCCTTGAAATATTGCATTTTGTACATTTATCCTGGTTGGACGTATCCCTCTCAAAAATTGCTGCAAATTTAGCTATAAAGTTTTACCCGCAAACCTTTTTCTAAAGGAAAAAATTTAAGGCTCATTTTTCATGAAAACGACTGCTTATCGAGGAGCTTTTTGAGCAAGATTATTTCCGCTATCATGTAAATGAAATAGAGCACCATAAAGTGCAATAGAAACGGAACGGTTGCATCTGTTTGATTCATGAATTCATCTAAAAGAAAAAGTGGAATCGCGATGATCTTTAGCATTCCGAGACCTACATACCCAAAGCCAACCGATTTTGGCAATCTTTTGCTCAGAATAATGCAAACATTGATCGTCAACACCGAGATAACCCAGAGAAACAGATGATCAGCGAATGATGGCGCTTTGAAGTTTGGATCTGACAGTGATAATAAGAACAGGTCGCTGCCAAAATAGAGAACTGCTCCAAGGATGGTGAGCTTTATCGAAAAAGTTAAATGCTGTTTCACTGTTTAATCAGGTCTTTCAGAACCAGGTACAGTCCGCCAAATACACCGAATAACGAAAGCCCCACTGTAAACCATGGTTCGGTATCAAGCCATTCATCGAGCTTGACACCGCCATAAGCGCAAATCGCTATGGCAGCTCCCATTTGAATGGCACTTGCCGAATACCTTATAAAGGAATCAAGCGGATTTTTCTGATCGTTTTTGTTCTTTTTCGTCATTGCGCTTCATATCTTTTACTTTTCCTGCAATCACGAATGTGCCTTCCAGCTCGGCACCCGGCTCAACACCAAGCTTACCATAAACGAGCTCTCCACTAAATGATCCTGATGATTGAATAGAAACCATTTCTGAAACGGTGGCTTTCCCTTTTACACGGCCAGAGAAATTCGCTTTATCGCATTTAATCTCTCCTTCAATATGGCCCGTGGTTCCGACCACGACTTTTCCTTTAGAAACGACAGTTCCCTCGAGTTTACCGTCAATGCGAATATCGCCTTCAGTAATAACATCTCCTTTGATGGAAGTCCCTTGCGCAATATGATTTCTGGAACCCAGATCTCCTTCGTTCTTCCCTTTTGCCATTTCGTTCTTACTTTTAAACATTGAGCTGGTTATTTGGTGCAAATATAGTGATTCACAACACTCTTGGTTGAGAGACTATAAATACTCAGCATATTTTTTATTAAAGAATTCTAAATATTCCTGTATGTCTTTACGCTTGTAAAAAGTGGCGTAATTGCTATAGCTGATAACAAACCGGGGCAATTCGGCCTGGTTGATCATCGCGAGTTTTATTTTGTCATTGCTGAAGGTGCGGTAATAGGTCATGGCTTTTTCAGCAGACTCAAAATCCTTGACGCTCACCATTTGCGTGTCGGGCTTGAGCTGAATTGGCTGTAATTCCAATTCACTGCTGCTGTAATTTTGCCTGTTGAAATTCGATATTCCGATCCGTAAAGTACGCGGATTGGCACCTCCGCCTGTTGGTAGGAATACGACAAACAAGTGACGCTCACCTGGATTGTAATTGTAGTTTGTGTTTTTCTTAGCTTCTTCCTGCTGCTCTTTCCTCGCCTCGGCTGCTTTTGCTTCCTCTTCGCGCTTTTCAACAGACTGTACCGCGGCAATCAACTCCGCAGCTTCTTTACCAATTTCAGTGGTGTCGTATTTATTACTGAGCGTTTGCAACTCACTGATCATTGTTTTACGCCCTTCTTCTTTTCCAACCGCCAGGGCATGGAGCAATTCAAACTTGGGACCGTACTCTGTTTCACTGTAAAGGTCTATTCCTTTTTGACTGCTACGCATTGTTTGCAGATAAAGCTCTCGGTTGTAATAGCCGTATGTTTTTTTGTAAAACTCTTTTGCTTCTTTTGTCAACTCACTTTCACGCTCCAGGTAGTACGGATCTTCAATTACTTTGGCGTAATCAGAGTCAGGGAATTGATTGAGAATTTTTTGTTTGTACTCTTCAGATCGCGCACTGTTACCAACCGATTCATGCATGCGGTACAACCTGAAGTACGAACCCACAAGGTGTTTGTGATCTGGAAAGCGGCTGTTTAGTTTTTCGAGGGTTTCGATAGACTTGAGCTCATCCTGTAACTTCTCTTTGTAAATGATGGCGAGCTCATAATACGCATCGATGATTTTTTCATTTGCCGCTTCTTTCTTCTCTTCTGAAAATGGAAGATCTTTCAGGTAGTATTCGTACTCTTCCCAATCATTTGAAGCCTTTACTGTATCGCCTGATGCGTTGACAAAAACTCCGGCCGAGTCATTCTGGTTCTGACTATTGTCTTTAGCAAAATCAACCTGAACTGTGCTTTTGTCAGATCGCCTCCAGTTATCTTCATTTTTACGCGATCCCCAAATCCGTTTAAACTCTGACGCTCCCAAACCTTTAGCAGTGGGACTGTAGAAGTACCACTTGTTTCCGCCCATTCCCGGGGTTTTTGGTCCCTGGTCCATTGCCGTTTGGTTCTGACCGAAATCATTTTTCGTATTGAATTCTTCTTTTTCGCGCTCTTTTTCCCTGCGAGCTTCTATGATGTCATCCAGCAAAGAGAGCCTTTCCTTTTCAGGCATATTGGCAACTCTCAACAAGCTATCCTGTGTCTCGATGATTTCGATTTGCGTAACCAGCTCATTCAGGTTGTTTGAAAGCTTGACTGTGGACTCGTACTCGGGGTGTTCTGAAGAAATAAAAGCCAGCGTACTGTCGTAATAGCGCTGCGCATTTTGGTACTCCAAATCGCCAAAATAGATCTTGGCAAGCTTCATGAAGGATTTCCCTTTTTGCTTGTTGTTGTTTTGGCTCACACTGGCCGATTTCTTCAACAGCTCAATTCCTTTTTCTTTATCACCTTCCTTGAGTGCAACCTCAGCGAGGGCGTAATATATTTGATCGCGGAACTCGATGTATTTTTCATCAACGAGCATGTCATTGAGTTCCTCTTTTACAGATGAAGCTCCGTAACCGCCACTGTAGGACATAGCACGCTCAATTCTGGCGTAAAAAACCTGACGGTAATCGCGGTTGTATTCAATAACTTCCTTGAATTTATCGCTGGCGTTTTGGTGCTCGCCTACTTTCTGGTACAACTGACCTAGCAAAAACGACAACCTCGCTTTGCGATCTTTATCCTTTGATTTGACGATGGCATAACGAACCTCTGGTATGGCGAGCAGGTAGTTTTCTTGCCTGATGTAGAGATCGGCATAGATGAGCCTCAACGTGATGAGTTGCTCCTCAGTGATTTTGGGTTTGCTCTCGGCAAGCCTTAAGACTTTTTCTGCATCCTCGTATCGCTTACGTTCCAGGTTGTTTCGCGCGAGCCACAGCATAGCCGGAATCTGAGAGTCTTCGTCTTTGAATTTTTTTGAAACGTAGTCGAAAAAATTGTGAGCTTCAACATACTCACTCTTGTAATAATTGGCTTTCCCCATGAGGAAATAGCAGTTGTCAATCCATTTCACATACTGTTTGCCGCGCTTTTCAATCGAGTGATAGTTGATGACTTTGGTACATTTTTCAATCACAGTTTCCATGTCGCCCAGCATCGGCTGCCTGTTCTCCTCAACCGATCCTTTAAAAACAGGCAACAAATCATCGTAGTTATCTTCTGTTTCGCGGAGATCAATTTCATCAAAACGCATAAGCTCTTTAGCGTTGAAATAGCCATTGAATCGTGCGTTCACATTGTGAAATGTGCGGTGTGCCCAACCCGTTTTTTCGGTAGAACAGTGCGAAAAAAACACACTTACTGCCGTTACGGTCAGAACCACAATTATAAAACTCTGTATGCGTTGATTGATTGTCACTAAATTAGCTTGCTCTTGCTTGCGTTAACTCAAAAGAGCCAAAAATATTTTATTTCATTAACTAAACGAGCGTATTTCTAAATAATGTAACCTTTGGCTGTCTATATTTTTCGATATTTGCCTTTCGCAACGCAGTTATGAATCAGGATACAGAAGACGACAAACCCAAAAAAAAGGTTTATAAAAAGCTGAAGAACAAGTACCGTCTTGTTATCCTCAATGACGATACATTTGAGGAGCGGCTCTCATTCCGGCTCACTCCATTGAACGTATTTACATACGTGGGGTTGTTGGTTATCATTCTCATTACAGCCGTTACTACAATTATCGCTTTTACGCCACTACGCGAATATATTCCCGGTTACTCTGATATTAAAACAAAACGCAACGCTGCTTATGCCGTTTTAAAAGCCGACTCTCTCCAGCAAGAATTGAATATGCGCGAGAGCTACATCAGCAATTTGCGCATCATTTTATCAGGAGGTGTCCCAGTTGATTCGGTTTCACAAGCTCAGGACACCAATATCAACGTGGAATCAATCGAAGATACCCGCACCCCGGCCGATAGCAGCCTTCGGCAAAACGTGGAAAAAGCGGAAAAATACACGATCAACTCGGCTCTGAGTCCGAACAACACTGGAGGAGCTTATCTTTTCTTTACCCCGGTAAAAGGAACAGTAACTGCATCTTACAATACAGACGAGGAGCATTTTGGCGTTGATGTGGCCACTAAAGACAACGAATCGATTAAGGCCGTTCTCGATGGTACGGTTATTTTTTCAGGTTGGACAACAGATGACGGTTACGTCTTGCAAATTCAGCACCGCAACAATCTCGTTTCTGTTTACAAACACTGTTCTGTTTTACTCAAAAAATCGGGCGAATCTGTCAAAGCCGGGGACGCAATTGCCATTGTGGGAAACACAGGCGAAAACACGACCGGACCTCACCTTCACTTTGAGTTGTGGGAAAATGGCAGCGCTCTGAATCCGGAATTGTACATCAACTTTTAGTATGGCGAAAATCACCGTTTACACCGATGGTTCTTCATTGGGAAACCCGGGGCCGGGTGGATATGGCATTGTATTGATGAGCGGCCATCACCGCAGGGAAATCAGTGAAGGATTTCGCAAGACCACCAACAATCGTATGGAGCTTTTAGCTGTTATCGTAGCACTTGAAACGCTCAAGGGAACCGGTCATAGCGTAATGATTTATTCCGATTCAAAATATGTGGTTGAAGCTGTAGAAAAAGGATGGGTATTCAACTGGCAAAAGAAAGGGTTCAAAAACAAGAAAAACCCCGACTTATGGTCGAGGTTTCTCAAAATTTATCCCAAACACAATGTGCGCTTTCAATGGGTAAAAGGACACGCCAACATCCCTGAAAACGAGCGTTGCGATAAGTTAGCCGTTGAGGCAGCATCGGGAAAAAACCTGGAAATAGATCACGGTTTTGAAAACCCCGATGTTTTTTCGCAGAAGCTTTTTTAGTTAGTTCAACAACATCTGCACGCGAGGATGCTCGATCTTTTCCCTCAGCACTTCAAACTTGCTTTCAATGTCAGCGAGTTTCGTTTCAATCGCTTTTACACGATCAGTATCTTCTTGCTCCATTGACTCTTCTTCACCGTATTTCTCATTGATCGTTTCGAGCTCTGTTTCGTACGCATCGCGAATGCGAACCATTCCGTCCACTGCATAATAAAGTACAAACCACTGTTGATCAGCATTGGCTTCTTTGTCGAGAATTTTCAGTGTTTTGTCTCTGAACTGGTCAGATCCGATCTCGGCTGCGTAGTTGCTCAACAACGACATATACGAAATGCGTGAAAAACCTTTAATTTTCTTGTCTAACGAAAGGAAATAATCGTCTTTTTTAACACCTTCTTCGAGGTAAATTCCGGCTACTGTCATCAAAACTTCGCCACTTTCAGCGTCTTCAAGATTCTCAGCTTTTTCGAGTCCTTTTGCCGGGTCGATTTTGTAAAGTGCGTCCAGTGTCGAAACAAGAACGTAATAACTGCTGTCTTCAAGTGCGTTTTCCAAAAGCGGAACAACTTCTTCATCAGCGTACTTTGGCAACAGGTTGATCGCTGTTGATCTCACCTCAGAATCCTCATCGTCTTTAGCCAGCTTTTTCAATTTTCCAACAACAATTGTGTCGTATTCTGCAGGCATCACCTTCAACATAGAAAGCGCTTTTTCCTGAATTCCTGAAATTGGATCTTCAAGAGCAGCAATAGCTGTTTTAGCGGCTTCATCATTCTTGCGCAAGTGCTTTTGAATCTCGTTGAGTGCGGTGAGCTTCGCGTAGAAGAGTGAGCTCTCATTGTACTGAGCTACCCAATCCTCAACCGGCTTTTGCTCATCGATCTCGGCCAGCAACATTTTCTCCAGGTCGAAGTTAATCCATTCCGGCTCTGACCGAAAATCAAAACTGAATGTTTGTTCCAAACTATCAATTTCAATTGTATGAACGATCAACGCTCCATTTGGCATGAAGAATCCAACCTGGACGGGTAGTTTGTATATCGGGAATTCTGTCGCATCCTGATCTTGCGTTACTTTAACTTTTTGAACGCCTGTTGAGTCAATGTAATCGTACTGAACGGTGAGTTGAGGATGACCCTCATCGAGGAACCACTGGTTGAAGAACCAGTTTAGATCTCTTCCGGAAACTTCTTCCATTGCGAGGCGCAACTGGTGAATTTCTACCGGCTCGTATTTATTTTCTTTGAGGTAGTGGCTGAGTCCGGCAAAGAACGCTTCATCTCCTAAATGCTTGCGGAGCATGTGTAAAACGCGACCACCTTTTGCATACGAATGGCCATCGAACATATCGCCCGGTTTGTCGTGATTGAAACGAATCAAATCCACATGCTTTCCACTGTTAAATTCTCTCAGGTAACCCTGTAAATCCTGGTGAAGATGCATATCAGCACTTGCCCTGCCGTATTTGTGTTCGCGCCACAGGTATTCTCCGTAAGTAGCAAAACTCTCGTTGAGCGGCAGGTTTGCCCATGACTCGCACGTTACGAGGTCACCAAACCAGTGGTGAATGAGCTCGTGTGCAATAACATCTTCCGGACTATCATCAATCAGTTCGCGTTTTGTCTTTTGTGCGAATTCACCAAAGATCACTGCTGATGTGTTTTCCATAGCGCCCGATACGTAATCTCTCACAACAACTTGCGAGTACTTGGCCCACGGATACGGATAATCGAACAGTTCGCTGTAAAATTCTATCATCTCTGGCGTATCCCCAAAAATTGCCTGTGCGTGTTCTTCGTATTCCGGTTCAACATAATAATCCACGAGCATGCTGTCTCTCCACGAATCTTCCACAACAGCAAACTCACCAACAGCCATCATAAAGAGATATGGTGCGTGACGCTTTTCCTGTGCCCACACATCAGTGCGGGTTCCGTCACCATTTACTGTTGAGAACTGCAGTTTTCCGTTAGAAAGCGTTTTGTATTTCTCCTGAACGGTGATCGAGATTTCCTGTGTCGATTTCTCATTTGGCGAATCGATTGTCGGGAACCAGCAAGAACTCGACTCGGGCTCGCCCTGTGTCCAAATCTGTTTTGGTTTGTTTGGATCTTCCCCTAGCGGATTGATGAAATAAAGTCCTTTTGCATCGCTGATGGCTGAACTTCCTTCCAGTTCCAGCTCATTGGGTTTTGCTGTGTATTCGATGAAAAGCTTGAAAGTATCGTTGCGAGTATAAGCACTGTCGAGATAAACTTCAATTTGGCTGCCATCATAGTTGTAGTCTACCGGGTTACGGTCAGATCCACTTACCAGCGAGACTTCGTTTACATCGAAGCCCTTGGCGTCAATCTTAAACGACTCCATGTCGTAGAAATACGGAGTAAAATCAAGCCAGGCTTTTCCGTAGAGGTATTGCTTTTCCCAGTCGAACTTGACATCGAGTTTTGTATGAATGAGATCTGCCACACGTGTTTCAGCGGCCTTGTATGGCTGACGTGGAGATGGTTCCTCCACGTGAAGCGTATCCAGCTCCACCACTTTTGTAGGCTCCGGTTCTGACCCAATATTCAATAAAGAACAAGATGTAAACGTCAACGATACGGCTGCAACTGCTAATATTCTTTTCATCTCTTAAGCTTTTGATGTAGCTGATATGGAACCGCACAATTAAGAAACACCCTCAATTGAGACAATTTTTATCGTGCCGGTTTCATCACTACTTTTGTTTTCTCCGTTTTTCGGTTTAGAGAGCGTAAAACTAAATTATATTTGTGGCATGCATGAAGTAAAAATAAACGACAATTCATATTCGGTTGATTTCACAGCAAATGACTTGTTGAGCGGTAAAGTCAACGACAGCGATTTTGAACTCGACCTCATACAAATTGACAACACGCATTACCATTTGATTCACGAAGGTAATTCATACAACATAGAAATTGTGAGTTACGACAGTGAAGAAAAGGCTGCAAAGATCAAGATCAACGGAAAGGTCCTGGAACTGGATATCCGCGATAAATTCGATATCCTTCTCGATAAAATGGGACTTGCCGATTTGGCCAATCAACAAATTTCTGATGTAAAAGCGCCAATGCCGGGAATGGTACTTGATATTCAGGTTGAAGCCGGACAGGAAGTCAAAACCGGAGAGCCTTTAGTCGTTTTGGAAGCCATGAAAATGGAAAACGTGATCAAGTCACCAACTGATGCGGTTATCAAATCAATTGATGTTGATAAAGGCAATGCTGTTGAAAAGAATGCCACGCTCATTTCGTTTGACGTTTAAGCCTCACGACAAACTCAAATAATAAAGCCCCGACAGCGAAATGCTATCGGGGCTTTTTAATTGATTTACATATCCCGTTTTCATCTTGAACCCTCAATTTGAACCCCATCAAGCGTTGAATCTAAAAGATAAACCGCCTCTGATGGTTCTTGCATACGGTCCTTTGAGTCAAGTAGAGAGTTTACTCGAAACCCCGCTTCTAACAGCGGGGACTAAGGACATCAGAAAAACGCACCAAACAACGATAGAAAACTAAGATTCGGCAATAAAGTGCACTTACTGCCGAATCTTAGTTTTTGTTATATTTGTAAAAACTCAACACAAAATCACAGATAGATCTTTACATATCAATAAGCTGAGAGATACTTTTACTAACAAAAGTAAAATCACCATTCAGGATCTGATTGACTTTTACAAGCAATTTGAAGAGGAAACAAAGCGCTCAACGATTGACTGGAGAATATACAAACTCACTCAAAGAGGAGTACTTCAGCGAATTTCGAGAGGAAACTACTCCCTTTCAAAAAGTAAAGTCAAAACGTTCGTACCGGAAATAGATAAATCACTCAAACATCTATTCAATACTGTTAACAAACAATTTCCTTATATAAAAGCCAGCCTGTGGACTACTAAATGGATCAATGAATTTATGCTCCATCAACCCGGCAAGTTTCACACACTACTGGAAGTTGACAGAGAAGTTATGGAGTCGGTATTTTATGACTTAAAAGACAAAAGAAAGAATGTGTTTTTAGATCCTTCAAAAGAAATAATCGACAAATATGTAACGAACATTAAAGATCCGATTATTATCGTCCCTTTAATAACCGAAGCTCCTACTCAAAGGGTCAATGAAGTTCATACAATAACCATCGAGAAGATGTTAGTAGACATCTTCTGTGATCCTGACTTATTTGCAGCATATCAGGGAACTGAAATGATACGCATCTATGAAACTGCTTTAGAAAAGTACCACATCAATGAACCAAAAATGCTGCGCTATGCTAATCGGAGATCAAAAAAACCAGAAATACAGAAAATTATTAGCAAGGCTAAAAATAATATCTAATTAAAATGATGCATCCCGAATCACTTACAAAAGAATGGATAAATCAGGTTGCAAAAAAACAAAAGTCAGATCCAATACTGGTAGAAAAAGTCGTGCGTGCGCTCTACCTTCTCGAACAAATTCAAAACAGCGATTTGAATTTTATTTTTAAAGGAGGTACAGCGCTTATGCTATTGCTCCCAAAACCAAAAAGATTCTCGATTGATATTGATATTATCGTTTCAAAAAAGCCAGAACAAATCGAAGATCTTTTTGATGAAATCATCGAAAACTCTGATTTCACAGAATACAAGCAAGATAACAGAACAACTAAATCGAATATAGACAAGGTCCATTACAAGTTTTACTACACTCCTACTACAAATACACGGGCAAAAAGTGAGTATATTTTACTAGATATCCTGTATGAAAAAAGTCATTACGGAGATCATACAACTGAAATAGAAATTTCATCACCTTTTACGAAAGATGGTGATCTTTCTTCTTCTGTAACCATTCCTACAGCTGAAGCAATACTGGGAGATAAATTAACAGCATTTGCTCCGGGAACAACTGGTGTACCATACGGTCGTGGAAAGGAAGTGGAAATTATCAAGCAATTATTTGATATAGGCCATTTGTTTGACATGATTGAAAACATCGAAATAGTATCTGAAGTTTTCGATCGCTTTGCCAAAACAGAATTATCGTATAGAGGTCTCAGGCTCTCTTCAAATAACGTTCTGGAAGATACTTTAGAAGCAGCTATGACAATAGCTACAAGAGGAAAAACAGGACAAAATAACTTTCCCGAACTACAAAGAGGTATTCAAAATATCAAAAATTACATTTTTTCAGAAAGTTTCCATCTTGAGAAAGCGATGATCCCGGCAGCAAAATCAGCCTATCTCGCAACCATGATCAAAAATGATTCGAAAGAAATACATCGTTTTTCCAATCCTGAGGAAATTGCTGAATGGGAAATTAAACAGCCTTTTGAAACACGCTTAAATAAACTAAAGAAAACAAATCCAGAAGCTTTCTTTTACTGGTATCACACCTCATTAATACATGATCAATCATAAACTCAACTGATCCTAACTCTACACCAATCGATGCTCCCGACTAATCAATCATTGATAGGTAGCGGTTGTGCGGAGTATTAGAGTTTCTCAATCTGACATTCTTGTCAGATTTTAGAAAATCTTATATCCGCGTGACGTGAGGAACGGGATCGCGATTTAGATAATACACTATTGTACAGGACGGAGAAAAATCGCCTCTGATGAGTCTTGACTTTCATTCGCTAAATAATAATTTATAAGGTGCTCATGAGCTCGCCTTTCAGCTCGGTTGAGTCCTTTGTGTCAAGTTGAGGGTTTACTCGAAATCCCGCTTATAACAGCGGGGACAAAGGACATTAAGAAACAACTGTGAGCAATAGCGAACAGCTAAAGAAACCTATTTCATTGCCTTCAACTCCTCAATACGCTTGTCCTTCTCTGCTAATAACTTCTCGTACAGCGCCTGGATCTGATCAACGGATGTGTTGTTGTAGGCGACATAACTACACTCTTTTTGATTCGGGTTATTATTAAACACGAATTTAGAATCAAAGCCCAGTATCTCTTGAGGATCAATGTCAACAACTTCACTTATTTCATTGAGTCGTTTGATCGTTAACTGTGTTTCTTCCGACTCAATCTTCGAATAGGCCCGCGTGGAAATCCCTAGCTCTTTGGCCATGTATTCTTGTGAATAGTTCTTCAATTCCCTTATGTGTTTCAGCTTTTTGCCTACATCTGTGATCATGATAAGTAGTTTTACTTCAAAATTAGTCATAATAGTTCAAATGCTGAACTTTAAAACACAAAATTGTGTGAGCAAATAGAGAGTTTAGTTCCAACTTATCAACTAAAATTCTATATCTTATGAAACACGCAATGCGCACAAAAAACACGGCAACGAAAAAGTTGACGGGCAGGCACACCATCCAAACAACCCTGCTCACCGCCATGATCCTGTTGATGGCAAACTTCTGTTATCCCGGATCAGTTATCACCGACAGTACTTTTTTACACAATCAGATCCTGAACGGGGTGGAAAACGCGCCTTACATCTTTGAGGGCGAAGTGGTCGCTACAGAATCGTATTACAATGATGACGGGGACTACATCTACACTTCTAATACGGTTGAAGTATTTCAAACCTGGAAAATGAGTGAAGAATCTCCTTTTGCTACA
>NZ_WACR01000008.1 GCF_008806325.1 Salibacter halophilus | reverse complement strand
AACCTCCACCTCGACCTCCACCTCGACCTCAAAATTATACATCATTCACAAAAATGCTTTTTATAAAAAACATTTACTAAATTTGCTTTTAAGTAAAAGCGAAAAATGAATCTGTTAATTGAAAAATCAAAAAAGAAACTAACTCAGCTAAACGCCAAATCAAAACGTTACCTGTACAATCAAATCGACTGGACCCAAAAGCTCATCATCATTAAAGGATATCGAGGTGCAGGAAAAACAACGATGGTCCTCCAAAAACTGTCAGAATCAAATGATAAAAGCATCTACTTGAGCTTAGATGACTTTTATTTTGAAACGAACAGACTCATTGAAGTAGTACAAAAGCTCTACAAAATGGGATATAGAGTATTTGCACTCGATGAAGTTCATCGTTACAACTGGTGGTCTAAAGACATAAAACAACTGTACGATGATTATGAAGACATCAACATTATTGCAACTGGCTCATCTATCCTCGATATAAAAAAAGGTAACGCAGATCTATCACGCAGAGCGGTTCTCTACACATTACACGGGATGTCATTCAGGGAATTTATAAACTTTAAACACAATCGCGATTTTAAGGAAATTAAACTGTATGATATTATTGAAAAACACCACCAGCTCTCGTCAGATATATCAGAGCAATTTAACTTTCAAAAGACATTTGATGAATACCTCGAGTTTGGTGTTTTCCCATTTTACTTTGAAAGTAAGGAAACATACCGGCAAAAGCTGGAAGAAACCCTCAACCTCGTAATTGACTCTGACATAACCCCTTTTGAGGAGTTAAAATACAGCACGGTCAGAACCATGAAAAAGTTACTGTATGTAATCAGTCAGTCCGTGCCCTTCAAGCCAAACATCAATAAGCTAGCTCAAAAACTGGATACTACCCGAAATACAGTTCTACTTCTATTAGATCATTTATACCAGGCCCAAATTCTCAATTTACTAAAAACCGATACGAAAGGAATCAGCTATTTACAAAAGCCGGAAAAAATATATCTACACAACACAAACCTCATACACCTGTTCTCAGCCGGAAAAGCAAACATCGGGAACATTCGTGAAACCTTTTTCTTCAATCAGCTCAACGCAACACAACATGTTGTAGCTCCTAAATACGGAGACTTCCTTGTCAATAATCAATACATATTTGAAGTGGGCGGACCATCAAAAACCAATGACCAAATCCGCGGACTACCAGATGCATACCTCGCATTAGACATAAAAAACGGCAACAACAACAGAATCCCACTATGGCTATTCGGAATGCTTTATTAGCGGTTGGCTGGTTAGCTAAAACAAACCTCCCAACCTACAAACCGCCAAACCTACCAACCTTTAACAACTTAACTTCACAATTAGAACTTCCCTTGACCTCCTCCCCCCCAAACCTCCCAACTCCAAACCATTAACAACTTACCATCACAATAAACCCAAATCAAAATTAGAATCCTCTCGACCTTGACCTTGGCCTCGACCTAAACCTCCTAACTTCCTTCTACTTCGACTCCGCCAAGGCTCCGCTCAGCATCCGGATCTGCCGGCTAAAAACAAACACCAAACCCACAAACCTCCAAACTTCAAATTCCCCTTGCATCATCCCACAATTAACTTATTTTTGAGGCAAAATAAACGACCTTTGAGAAATACAATCAATCGTATAACCCTTTTGCTGATTCTCGCGGCCTTATCTTTCAGTTGTGTACCCAAAAGAAAAATGGTGTACTTACAGACTGGTGAGGACTCCCCCCCCATTGATTCTATTGCCTTTACTTACGACCGACAGCAATATAGGCTCCAGGTAAATGATATTGTTGATGTGAAACTCTCCTCTCCTGAAGAAGCCATTCAAAATTTCTTTGATGTTGGTAACGACAACTCAAATCAGACAGCTCGAATGGCCGGTGGTGGCGGTGGAGACATCTACTACATGACAGGTTACACGGTATCAGACAGTGGTAATCTCGAACTACCTGTGATTGGGAAAGTAAAAGCAGAAGGCAAGACAATTCCGGAACTCAAAGAATTACTAGATACTAAAATGCAGAAATATTTTAAAGAATATTTCCTTCAGGTTAGATTAGGCGGCATTCGGTATTCGACTATTGGAGAGTTTACAAGACCAGGAAAGTACACAATTCTCCAAAATCAAGTGACCATCTTTGAAGCTCTCGCAAATAGTGGCGACCTTACTATGGTAGCGGATCGCGACAAAATACGGCTCATCCGCCAGTACCCTACCGGCACAAAAGTTCACACAATAAACCTACTCGATAAAAATTTGATCAATTCTCCCTATTATTTCATTCAGCCCAATGATGTGCTTTACGCAGAACCCCTTCCTGCTAAATCATGGGGAGTTGGAGTAACAGGTGCTCAAACACTTTCAACCATCGTGGGGGTTGTATCGAGCTCTTTAGCATTAGTAGTCGCAATCGTTGGTTTAAGTAGATAATATGCAGGACAACTTTCAACCGCAACATCAGCAGCATCAAGAAGACGATTCACTCGACATCAAAGAGTTGCTGTTTAAAATTCTGGCTGCCTGGAAGCTGATCACTATTTCTGTGATCATTGCCTTAGGGGTTGCATATTTAGTGAATCGCTACACTACTGAAAAATACGAACTCTCCTCGCTCGTACATATCCAAAAGGACAAAAACCCCTACCAGTCTCGCAGCGTGTCACTCGTTTTTAACTGGGGTGGCGCCAGTGATGAAATTCAAACCAAAATTGCTACGCTCAAGTCTTTTGAACACAATCTAAAGGTAGTTAAACGTCTTAACCTGGAGGTTAATTTCAAAAAAGAAGGACGCATCAAATCATTTGACGGATATAAAAGCATGCCGTTCACATTCGAGTTTGATAAAAAGCACCCACAA
This sequence comes from Salibacter halophilus, assembly GCF_008806325.1. GTDB lineage: Bacteria > Bacteroidota > Bacteroidia > Flavobacteriales_G > Salibacteraceae > Salibacter > Salibacter halophilus. The sequence continues at coordinate 237,332 of NZ_WACR01000008.1, read as the reverse complement.
TTTAGCGGGCAGGTTCGTGTTCTGACTGAGAAAAACGGCTATCGCCTTCAATTTTGGGAAGACGAAGTACCTAAAGATGTTGACGCTAATCTCTACAATGCTGATCGCGACACTACCGTTGAAAATAGCCTAACCAGTAATGAAACAAAGCTTATTGAATATGGAAAGTGGTTTGAGCTTTCATTTTTAAAAGTGAAGTTAAAAAAATCGAACAATTTCCAGATTGCTTCTGATGATAATCGCTTTTATTTTTCCTTTAAGGAGTACAATACCATTGTACCGTCTTTAATGAAGGGTGTTAAAGTTGAACAGGAAAATGAAAATGCAAGTCTACTTCGATTGACCTACAGCAACCCCAATAGACAAAAAATTGAAGACTATCTCAATACCTCGATCAAAGTATTGCAAGATTATGAATTGGAACAAAAGAACCAGACTTCGCAAAATACGATTGACTTCATCGAAGACCAGTTAGCCGGAATCAGTGATAGTCTTCAGCAATCGCAGAAAAACCTGGAGCAGTTCCGCCAAAAAAATGAATTGATCGATATCAGCAGTGAATCTCAAAGTACGATGGAGCGTTTCCTCAGACTACAGGAAGACCTCAATCAGCAGCAGCTTGCTGAAGATTACTACAACTACTTACTCAAATACTTGAATGAAAACTCAGATTTTGGTGGGCTCGTAGCCCCGTCTGTAGTAGGTGTTGAGGACCCGCTGTTGGTTAGTTTGGTCCAAAAGTTGAGTGAGTTGAGCCTTGAACGTTCGCGCTATCAATACTCAATGGAAGAGGGAAATCCTGCCATTAAGCGTATCAACGAACAGATTCGCGATACGAAAAGAACACTCATCGAAAACCTCAACAACCTAATTGAGGCTCAGGAAATAAGGATGGAAAACATCCAATCACGCCTGGGGAAAGTGGAAAAAGAAATCGCACAGCTACCGGTTCAGGAGCAGCGTTTCATCAACATTCAACGGAAATACCAGGTAATAGATCAGCAATATACATTCTTACTCGAGCGCCTGGCTGATGCTAGCGTAGCTAAAGCGGGAAACACACCTGACACACATTTCATCGACCGTGCTCGATATCTCGGTGAAGGTCCAATTTATCCTAAAAAAGGACGTAACCTCGCTATTGCTTTTATGCTTGGCTTTATTGTACCCGTTGGATTTGTAGTGCTCCGCCACTTTCTCAACAACAAAATCAACAGTCCGGCAGAGCTCGACAGAGCCACTAATCTCCCCATGATCGGGCAGGTCGGGCACTCGAATAAGAACACAAACCTTGTGGTAACTAACAACCCCAAGTCTTCTGTATCGGAGAGTTTCAGGGCTATTCGCACTAATCTCCAGTTTTTCATCAAAGACAGGGCTAAAAAGGATCTCGAAAAATCCAATGTGATCATGATCACCAGTTCTGTCGGAGGCGAAGGAAAGACCTTTTGTGCAATTAATCTCGCCAGTGTACTGGCAAACTCAGGGAAACGTACAGTTTTGATCGGAATGGACTTACGCAAACCAAAAATCTTCAATGACTTTAACCTCACGAACCAAATTGGAGTAACCAACTATTTGATAGGAGATACTGAAGCCAGCGAAATTGTACAATCAACTCATGTTCAAAATCTGGATATTATATCAGCAGGGCCAATACCTCCAAACCCCAGTGAATTGATTATGGGAGAAGAGCTCCCTAAATTACTGGAGGATTTAAAAAACCAGTATGATTACATCGTTATGGATACACCTCCTCTTGGATTAGTCGCTGACTCATTGGAATTGATGAAGCTTACTGACGTCAACCTTTACATGGTTCGTCAAAACTACACAAGAACAGAACTTCTAGATCTCATCAACAACTATTACGAGACCCATGACCTCAAAAATATCGGGATCGTATTCAATGATGTACAGGTTCAGGCAGGATATGGATATGGTTACGGTTATGGATATGGTTATGGATATGGTTACGGCTACGGTTACGGCTATTACGAAGAAGACGAAGAATACAAAAAACCCTGGTGGAAGTTTTGGTAAGTACTGCCTTAGAGCTGTTGGCAGGTTTGGTGGTTTGATAGTTTGATGTGAAACAAATCTCCTATCATTCCGACTCAAACCTTCAAGCGAACCCAAACTTCCCAATCAACCCAAACGCCAATACGTAGCCCCCGTCTCATCAGTCAGCGATACGTAGCGGATGTGCGGAGTATTAGAGATTCTTAACCTGACACATTTGTCAGATTTTAGAAGCTCTTATATCCTCGTGACGGAAGGAACGGGATCGCACACTATTTTTTCACTCGCTGAGGGGTTTCAACATACGAAAAAGACAAAGCGCAGAGCACACAATCAGACTACGGTTTTTGGAGTTTAGTCTTAGTGAATCTTGCTCTTTGACGCAAGTCAAAGACTAGATGAACTTAGATCCTCGCACTTGCTGCGGGACCCCTTAACACCTTAAACATCAAGCAATCCTAAAGTGAAATTTGAACACCTTGACCTTGGCCTCGACCTCTAAAATCGCTGCGATAAGAACAAAAAAGCCGATCTCCCGATCAGCTTTTCTTAAAACCTAATAACTTTACTCTTTACTTCAATAAATCCTTCTTCTCCAGAATTATTGGTTCAATATCAACATCACGTAAAAAAACATATTCTTTATCAAAGAAGTGAAAAGAGTTTTCAGGCATAGTAAATCCACCTTTTAACACATCCACAGTATCTTTGATAAGGTCAAAACCACATTCAGCCATAATACCAGTGTAAGCCATATGGCGGATATTTATCTCAGTAACCTTCAAGTTCCCGTCAATATCTTCTTTGAAATCGAAACTGTAGACACCATTAGCTTCAGCACCTGTTCTATCTTGAACAACTTTCATAACTAACTCACATTTCTCAAGTAATTTTTTTTCATTTAATAATAAGCCATAAGAAGTGTTCCCCGTTACTTTTGAAGGAGCAATATCAGACATTACATATTCTGCGCAATGTAATCCTGCATTTCTAACACAACTGCCTTTAACATATAACATTTGATTGGCTAAGTGACGACCATTTAAAAATTCACTTATTGTAAATTCAGGGACATCCTTATGAATGAACAGCCATGCTTCCAACTCTTCTTTACGAGACAATTTCAATGAGCCCAATCCTCCAGAGCCTACAGATGCTCTAATCCAACATGGGTAACCAATTTTCTCTTGAATTTCTGAAAATTTTGGATTTTGGGGAGTCATACGAATCGTATCAGGTATAAAATCAGTTCCTTCAAATAAATCTGACATTGCCGCCTTATCCATTAAGGCATTTACGTGTTCTATAGGTGGAATAATTGTCGGACATGGATAGCTCCCATGCCTGTTGTAATATTCTCCCCATGTCTTTACTTCTTGTTCCGGCTGAACAAAAGCCAAATCAATATTTTCTTCACGAATAATGCTCTTGATAACCTCAAAATAGTCACTTGAGTTAGCTCGTGGAATCAATATGCTCTTGTCGAGTAAATCACACATGTAAAAACCAATAGCTTTTGGTTCTATATCTGTTCCAACGAGCTTTGCTTCCGGATAAAGCTTGCGTAATCGTTTCGTTATGGAACGTGGTGTTGGGCCACCAATACCCAAAATTAAAATATTCATTAATCTTTAATTTCTCTGATTAACATAAACGCCTCGGCTAAATGAAAGCCTACTGTTGCACCGCGATGCATCGCCAATGCGCGCATAGATTCTTGAGAACGAGGATGTGGGTATTCTTTCACCTGACTCTTATAAAACCCAAAACTTTTCGCTTTTTCTTCAAATGTATCGGTCACATTCTCAAAAACCGTTGGAATGAATGCCTCATTTTGACTCGGCATAGCCCATTCTGTTTCAGATAAAGTCTCGTATGAATATATACGCTTTACGGGACAGTTGTTAATTGGTCTGGCCGCAACCAGACTGCACTCATGTGTTACAAAATGATCCCTATGTATATCTCCCTTGTGTGGAATATACATCGTATCAATATCATAATCTCTAATTATTTCAGAAATAGCGATAGATAATTTGTAAGACGCAATACTATCTAGTCTTGGAGCTGGAAAATCTAAAAACACTACTTTCTTTACCCCTAAATAAGCATTAGCTACCTTTGCCTCTTGCCGATTTTTCAGAGTATCTTCTTCTTTAAATAATTCAGGAGCACCAATGAAGCCATTAGTGATCATTAAAACAATAACATTCAGTCCTTTCTTAGTTAGCTTTTTAATTGTGCCACCACAACCTAATACCTCATCATCACAATGAGGTGCTACAACTAGAATATTCTTCATTTTTTATTCGATATATAGTTTCTATATAATACAACCCAATTGATACCCAGCTTATGGCCTTCAATTAATTCGGAAAGCGCAACTCCTTCCCAGTCAACAACCTCAAGATGCTTCTCTCCTGTACATACGACAAAGCTATTTTCCAAAATCTTGACGATACGTCCTGGTACTCCCACAATATTTTCTGAATTCCAAACTTCAGCTCGCCAGACTTTTATTTCCTTTTCTCCTAGAAAGGTAATTGCACCAGGCAAAGGATGAGAAACGGCACGAATTAATCTTTGTAGATCAACTGCTGGCAGCTCCCAATCGAGATAACCATCGCTGGGGGCACGTTTACCAAGATATGTGGCTTGAATTTCATTCTGTTGGTGATACGAAAGCCAACCTTTTTTAATATTTGGAAGTACTTCATCCATGGCTTCGTCAATGGAAACCATGATTTTATCAATTACATCTTTTGGGTACTCTGTACCATCTAATTGAGTTGGTTTTTGAGCAATTATATGGCCGCTGTCAGTACCTTCATCAAGCAAGAAAAAAGACGCTGCAGCATCCACCTTTCCCATTATAATCCAAGCTATAGCTGCTCTTCCTCTACCCTTAGGCAAACGAGTAGGGTGATAACCTATACAAGCAACCTTTGGAGCATTCATGAGATTTGTTCGAACCAACTGAGAAAGTCCTATTACAAAGAATAAATCAATCTGACGTTTCTTAATTCCGTCAAGAATCCAATCATCATTCAATTTCTTAAAATAACTAAAATCTAAGGATGCCGACTCAGCTATTGGACCAAGGTCATTAAATCCACTTACATTTTTTGAAATAGTTGGATCTAATCCTAAAACCCATTGGATATTCATTTCATATTCAATAAGCTTTCTTAGAACACGTGCACTGCTGTTGACGCTTCCTGCTATAGCTATTCGTGGATTTTTGTGAAATTCCAATTTAGCCATTGAGTTTGATTTTGAGAGGTTTATTTATGTAATACTCTTCGCCCCGAATAATTAAAAATATTGTCCGCAAAAGAATACGGATGTCATTAATAAAGCTCACATTATCCACATATTGGATGTCAAATATGTATCGCTCAGGCCATGACAAGTGAATGTTACCTGATACTTGTGCTAGACCCGTTAAGCCAGGCAATACTTCAAATCGTCTTTTTTGGACAGCATTCATTTCAGGGACTTGGTGAGCAACACTCGGTCTTGGGCCAATTAAAGACATATCACCTTGGACTACATTCATCAATTGAGGCAATTCATCAAGCTTGTACCTCCTTAAATAATACCCCACAGCTGTGACTCCCTGAACTTTTCCGATCAATGGTTTATTTCCAACTTCTCTTTTCTCATTGGTCATGGTTCTAAATTTCCAAACTCTAAAAATTTTTAGATTTTTACCTATTCTGTCCTGTCTAAAGAATACCGGACCTGGAGAAGTAGTCTTGACTAAAACAGCAATCAATAAAAGTACAGGACTTAAAATTATTAAAGCAAGAATACTGATGAGGATATCGAGGAGTTGTTTCAGTGATTTTCTGTACATCTTTAGACTCTATTATTGAATTCTGATAAATGTTTGATTAAAGTTTGTTTCATACCTTTTGATAGCGGCAATTGCCAAACTAGCTTACACCTATCGTGATTTCCTTCAATTAAGCCGGGCTCATTTTCAGTAACATCAATGCCCATCCTATTGAACGATTTTCTGGATGTTCTTGCGCAGCACCTATGCCAGCTTTAAACATTCTTTCCACATAGGCACTTGAAATCCAATCATCTTTACTCCTGTGATTGGGTGTGTAGATTCTGGTTTTCTGGTAATGTCGCTATAAATTCCCAGGCCGAATATACCCCCTTTTTTGTCATCAATTGGCGCTACCAAGTTACCAGCAACTAAATTATCAATTGGAGAGTTTACAGAAACTCGTTGATTATTCACTAACAATTTGAACTTATTCTTTACATTGAACTTTATGAGAATATAATATCACAATATTTCACAACTCACCTATGATTACGCATTAAATTCAAAACCTTTCTTCGTTTTCCTGAATTAAGCAGCGGAACTTCCTTCACATATTCTATTTTAATTTCTGCATCATATCCAAGATAACCTTTGAACTCCTCAATTAATTCTTTTTCTCTCGTAAAGGTATTGTTACCAATGTTTAGTTTGAATAAATAAGATGTTCTTGAACACTGAACAAATTGATACTGCAATAGCTCTTTATACTTCCACATCATATTGGTAATAACAAACGAGCTTATTAATTGATCTTTTGTGTTGTAAATTGCGTCCATCTTACGACCCTCGATATGATCTAAATACATACCACAGGAAGAGATACGACCTAAGTCACCTGTATCATAACGAATAAGAGGCATTGCGTAATTATAAATATCAGTTATCACTATCCTTCCTATCTCTCCTTTTGAAACTGACTCGTCACTGTCCATCTTTAAAGTCTCTACTTTAAAGCTATGACTATTAATTAAAAACCTACCGCTTTCATCTACCTGTTGAGCTATTATCCCATTCTCCATATTAGAGTATCTCGCAAATACATTCTCCGAAAGCCATTGCCTCATATGAGCTTTAGCACTGTCGGGTAGTGCCTCTGACATGGTTATAATACCCAGAATCTTAGAATGAAGTTTAACATCTTGACGTTCACAAGTTTTGGAAAGCTCTTCAATCGCACTAGCATACCCTAATAAGAAAACCTTTCTTTTCGCGTTACTTAGATTTTGAATCAATCTAATCCAAAAAGAATCGCTCGAATCACGAACATCAACAGGTACTACATTCTCTATATTTCTTTTCAAAAAAGACTTCCTGTTTAGTTCATTCCAAATCTTGAAATAATAAAATTTAATCCCAATATCATATCCAGCCAATTGATTAAAAAAGATTGTATCAATAGAATTGAACTGTTTCTTCCTCCTACTCCAGTATGTAGTAAATGGCACGCCAGTTGAACCACTGGTGACTTGTTCAATTAACTCACTCTGAACAAAGTCGGGTGATAGGAAATGGTTTAATTCATTTCTGATATCTAACTTACTAATTGATTTAAAATCTGATAACACCTTACCATTCGATGGATAATAATCCACCTTAGAGGAAGCATAATTGATAAGGGCATTTAAAGACTCTTCAGAGTATAATAAGTGAAAAGTCCTTATATCTATATCATAAGCATCATTTAATTTTTTTACTCCCTTTTTTATTGCACCTCTATTAAGAAGGTCTACTATCCAGAAAACTTTCTTTCTAAAGTTCATTTAATCAATCGTTTTAAATTTGCTACGTTTACCAAGCCGGTAGAAAGTAAACCCACATTTTTCGGCAAGTCTTTGTGAGTTTAAATTGTCTTTTGTTGTAACATACCAAACATCTCCTTTAAAATCAGTTAAACTTCTTATTGCCCTGTTTAATAGCAACTTACCAAGACCTTCACCCCTGTGTTTTGAGTTGACAAGAACATAAGTAAACTGCACATCATGATTACTCATAAATTTCCACTTGAAATAAGTAGGTACTATTAGTAGAGATGCAACTATTTGATTGGACTTTTTAAGCTTTATTATTAAAGCAGCGTATCTATTATTCCTGAAAACATTGATGAAATGAAAAACTGTGTATATCATGTATTTCCATCCTTTTCCAGGTGGCTTCCAATTATACAGAGATGGCCTCCACAATTGAATGTCAAGATGCTCTACGCTAACAGTATCATCTGGAAAGTTCAAACTATTTAGTTTATACAATAAAGGATTATCGCCCATCTTTAGTTATGATTTTAGCAAGCTCTAATGCAGATATAAACTCGACTTCCGGATAATTTGCAGTAATCATCTCAATTAAAATCTTCAATGCTTTTAGGCTTTCCGTCCTATTAGATTCTGTAATTAAACCTGAGAAGTTAACCCGATGGCTACTGATTATAGCAGGTTTGTTTAGTCTGAATGCCGCATTTATCTGTTTCCAAGCAATACTTACAGCAGTTTCTACCCCCGTAAACCCTGGCTCGAAGACCACATTTCGGATAAGAAACCTCTGACCCAATTTATTTTTCTTACCTAGATAAGACATATCATATGAATAACCACCACCCTCTTTTATCTGTTTTTTAATAAGTGGTGCATCCATATATTTTATTCCACAATCATGTAAAGCTTCATGCAAATCACTATGTTCTCTTGCTCCTGGCGGATTGAAGTAATCGGGATAATAGCCATATACTTCATTAAAACGTCTAGTTCCATCTTTAACAATTGCATGATACCCTTTTAAACCCAACAAGTCTTCTAAGTCAAAAGCACCTGTATACGAGAGTCTTGGATGCAAGCTGTTATTTATGCTCGTATAGCTACGATTTTTTAAAGCAACTAAAGTGCTTTTGTCTCCTAAATTTAAATTCGACTCGAATACTTTTAAATTAAAATGCTCTCTCCCATGAAACTGTGGTGCCATCAGCCCTTTCTCGATTCCTTCTTTCCACAAATCCCATGTTCCTTTATACGCTTGTGGTTGAAGTGCACTCAACTTTGCATATGTTTCAGGAAGCAACTCGTAAATATAGCGCTCATACCCTTCTTCTTGCATCGCTTCAAAGTTGATATTACAGGGCAAAGCAAAGGGTGTAAAAACAGCATGATTACCCTTTTTATCTTTTACTGAGGTCAAAACCTCAAACAAAGCCCCCAGATCATCTCTTGTTTCAAGTGTATCATAGGCGTCAAAGCGAGAGTGCACTTTAAGTCCGGCTTTATCCATATTCTCCCGGGCTTTTTTAGAATCGAGGCGAACATTTCCATAATCATCTACAGAAATAACTACCAGTTTTCGTTTGGTTCGCCACCCGGGAAGATTTTTCAGATGATTAAATATCTGTTTTTTAATATGCATTATACTTAATCTAAGTATTTATTTACAAATTTATCTGCGTTTGACCTCTTAAAATCTTCAGATGCCCTTACCGCATTTTCAGACATTCTTCTCTGTAATTCAATATCATTACTCAATTCCATTATGAAATCAGAGACCTCATCTAACTCAGACTTTGAAAAGCATTTAGCATGACTATACTTATTTGCGTAAACGCTTAATTGACTATCCTTTGAGGCAATATATAAGGACGGAACACCATAACTCATCAAGTTATAAGATTTGCTTGGCACACTGCCTTTACTTGTTGTTTCATCTAATATGACTGTTCCAAGATCAGCTGCGCTTAGTGAGTAAGGAAACATTTCATCTGACTGAAAGGGTAAAAACTCACAATTTGGCAAGTCCTTCTCTTTAACCATTTTTTCAAGAACGGGCTTTCTAGGTCCTCTACCAATTATTTGAAAAAGTATTTTGTTGTTCTCTTTTAATCTTTCTGCAATATCAATCAATACTTCTACATTATGAGTCAATCCTATATTACCTGAATATTGTACAATAAACTTATCCTTTAAGTTATGTTGTTTAATAAATTTATTAGACTCCTTTTCAACCTTGTTGTTCTCCTGAAATATGGACCATATTGGTTGGATGATAATTTTGTCACTGGGTGCATACTGCTCTAATAATTCGGCCATTTTTTCACTTATTGTAAATACTCGAAACGCATTACGAAAGGAAATTTTATTTAGAGCAGACCATATCCGGTATACAGGATGACTTTCTTTCATTCCTGTAATTTTAAAGGCATCAGGAAAGACATCCCAAATCACCATACTAAACTTGTTGAACACTACTAAATTCAGTAAATACCCCATTGGTGGTACTGAAACAAAAAAAACTTCATATTTCCTGTACTTTGTCAATAATAGCCACCACATCCGGAAAAGGGCAAGCAGATAAGAAAATGCTTTTTTACTCGCAGGTCTCTCATGCCACTTGTTGATATAATGAATCTTTATATCATTATCTAATTCTTCTCCCTGAACATGAACACTTCCCGTTACAAGAACTACCTCATCAAATTCTTTATTAAATGCATTAGCAAAGCCTACGGTTAAGTAGTTAGCAGCCTGATTTAGTATTACAATCTTTCTTCTCATGCTTTAAAGTGACATATTAAATCACTCTTCCTGTCTTAAAATTTTATGTCCTGCTTTTCTTAAATGAATATCTCTTTTAAACAGATCAACATCAGAGGCTACCATTTCTTTTATCAGTCCATCTAAATCATACTGAGGTTCCCAATTCAATTTCTTTTTGGCCTTCGTAGCATCACCGATCAAAAGCTCAACTTCGGTAGGTCTAAAATAACGTGGGTCAATTTGTAAAACCTTTTTAGGGAGTTCTTTTAATGAAGCAGGCATTTCATTTTTATTAATCCCGGTTACTTCAGTGTAGCGGTTCTGATCAATCTTCTCAATAATCCCAACTTCTTCAATCCCTTCTCCCTCAAATTGAATATCAATCCCGAGTTCTGAAAAAGATTTTTTAATAAAATCACGTACTTTGGTGGTATTTCCAGTTGCAATTACATAATCCTCAGGCTTATTTTGTTGGAGTATTTTCCACATCGCTTCTACATAATCCCTGGCATGTCCCCAGTCCCTTTGAGCATCGAGATTCCCCATATAAAAGTTATCCTGTAACCCTAAAGCTATTTTGGCTACAGCTCTAGTGATTTTTCGGGTAACGAAAGTCTCTCCCCTCAATGGTGACTCATGATTAAACAGAATTCCGTTACAGGCAAACATTTCGTATGCTTCGCGATAATTTACCGTAATCCAATAGGAATAGAGTTTAGCTACTGCATAAGGAGACCTTGGGTAAAATGGAGTTTTTTCAGATTGAGGAACTTCCTGAACCAGTCCATAAAGTTCAGATGTCGAAGCCTGATAAATTCTTGTTTTCTTTTCAAGCCCGAGTAATCTAACTGCTTCGAGAATCCTCAAGGTCCCTATGCCATCAGCATTAGCTGTATATTCAGGTGTATCAAAACTAACTTTTACATGACTCATTGCTGCGAGATTGTATATCTCATCAGGTTTTACCTCCTGAATAATACGAGTCAAATTCATCGAGTCAGTCAAATCGCCATAATGCAATACAAGCCTTGGATCCTCGACATGAGGATCTTGATACAGATGATCTATTCTGTCAGTGTTAAAAAGAGATGCTCTCCTTTTAATACCGTGAACTTTATAACCTTTATCTAACAGGAGCTCTGCTAAATAAGCTCCATCCTGTCCTGTTATACCAGTGATTAATGCTACCTTCATCAATTATTTATTTTTACTTCTTTAATTTGATCTACATTATCTAAAAACCAGGAGTATGTAGCTCGAATGCCATCTTCAAGTTCAATAGATGGCTTCCATCCATTATTTCTCAACTTTGAGCTATCCATCCATTTCCTCGGAGTTCCATCAGGTTTTGATGGATCCCAATCTATTCTGCCTTTATGGTCAGTAATTTTTTGAATCAATTCTGCCAGCTCTTTTATTGAAAGATCAGATCCGTACCCTACATTATAGAGGTTTTCAGGCAACTCATTCTCAAGTGCAAACCGCACTGCTTTTGCCAGATCATCGACATGCAGGAACTCTCTTTTAGGAGAGCCCGTTCCCCATAGACTTACATTTTTATTACCATTTAACTTTGCCTCATGAAATTTACGAATCATCGCAGGAAGTACATGAGATGTTTTAAGGTCAAAGTTATCATATGGCCCGTATAGGTTAGTTGGCATTAAGCTGACATAATCGTAACCGTATTGCTTACGTACAGATTCAGTAGCTTTTACACCACTAATCTTTGCAATGGCATACCATTCATTTGTCGGTTCTAATGGACCAGTAAGCAAATGTTCTTCCCTTAGTGGTTGAGGAGCCATCTTCGGATAAATGCATGAGCTTCCAAGGAAAATAAACTTTTTAATCTTATTATTCACTGAAGCATTAATCAGGTTGTTCTGAATAAGCATATTTTCCATAAGGAACTGATACGGGTATTCATTGTTTGCCAATATCCCCCCTACTCTTGCTGCTGCATCAATAATGACATCTGGCTTTTCAGATTCTATAAAATCATTAACAGCTTTTTGGTCTTTTAAATCGAGCTCTTTGCTTGTACGACCTATTAAATTGTTGTTATCTGATTTTTCTAAATTCCGCCAAATTGCAGACCCTACCATTCCTCGATGACCTGCTATGTATATTTTCATATTTTTAATTTTTGAGACTCTGGGCCTATTCTTTGTGAGATTCTATCACTAATTTTTCGCACAAATTAATATACTTTTCCGCTCTTTCCTGTGGGCTATCAAACGTCTTTAATTGCTCTTTTCCTTTTGCTATCAAATCACCCTGGAGATCTTTATCTTCAATCAATCTTTCAATTTGATCTGCAGCATGCTCAGCATTTTTAGGCTCGTAAAACAAAGCCGCATCCCCACATATACTCCTGGCAAATCCCAAATCCGTAGTAAGGATAGGTTTCTCCATGATCATCGCTTCAGGATACGATGCCGAAAAACACTCTGCAAGTGTAGGTAAAAACATCCCATCACACTCACTGTACAACGAAGGACATTCGGGAGGCTTGATTGGTCCTACATTTTGGATCTGACCGTGAAATCCAATATACTTTTGATAATCTTCCTCCTTTAATGTCAAAACAAACTCTACATTCCCTACCCCTCTTGATTTCAATATCTCGAGTACTTTTGGAATTATTTCGAGATCTTTATGTCCATAATATGAGGAGATAGTTACAAACCGGAAAGTATTTTCATCTTTATGTCGCAATTTTGCAGGACATTTTTCCCAGTCTTTATAATAATTACTGGCTGTATTTGTGACAGTATAAACCTGGTCAGACCCGAGTGCTTTACGCACTCTTTTATTCACATCATCAGTTTGAACGACATATATATCAGCATCTCTTTTGAAAAAATAGAAATGTAGTTTCTTTTTCAGGTATCTCCGAAATGAACTGTAAGCTGAAAGGCCTTTAATAAATGGTGATTCCGGGTAAATATACAATGGCAAATTATACCCTATAATTTGAGGAGCCTTTGAGTGAAAGTATGAAGGTCCTGAAGTAGCGATAATCACATCAGGTTGAACCCGATTCTCCACTTCCTGCATAGTTCGGTTGATCTCAAAAGTTTTTTGGAGGTTAATAGCTCCAAAGTCAAAGTGTTCAAAGTGAAAATTCGAAGTGAACTCATCTTGAACCAGTGATTTTCGAACCCCTGGCCCTACCCAAACAAAAAACTCATGCTGAGTGAAATTCCTACACTCATTTATAAACGAAAGAGCGACCTGAATTGCCCCACCAAAACGTTGATGTGATGTATTTATAGCTATTTTCATAATGAATTACTCCCACAGATGTCACTGAGTGACATACTGTAGCCTTCTACTCTAAAATAAAATCTAAAAATTGTTTTGTGATCTTTGAAGCCTCAAACTGTTTCATCTTTTCCCTCGCTGCTTTTCCAAACCTTTTACGTAGCTCAGCATCTCCCATCAACTCAGACAGTTTTTTCTTATACGTTTCATGATCGCCCTCAGGAATCAAAAAGCCATTCACTTCATTATCAATAATATCAGACGGCCCTGCTATGCAGTCGTATGCAATACAGGCACAACCAGCAGCCATTGCTTCTGCCAGGGCATTTGGAAATCCTTCAGATGTTGAAGTAAAAGCAAATATTGCTGACCTCATATACCAATCAGTAACATTTGACACATTTCCTTTCAATTCGATTTTATTCGATTTTGCGGACTTTTCTACTTGTTGCCTTACTTCATTGTAAGTAACCCCATCTCCCAAGAAGACACATTTCCAGTTACTATTGTCAATCTCACTAAAATATGAGACTAACCAACCTTGATGCTTTGAAGGAATAAACCGCCCAACACTCAAAATAATATTTTCTTTAGCCTTTAATCGATTATCATGAGAGATTATTGGAACAGGATTTGGAATTACTTTTATGTTTTTGTGACCAGTTTGTTTTTTCGCATACTCTTTGGCTTTAGTTGTTTGTGCAATAATACCTGCTGAAACTTTATAAACTAAAGGGTTGAGAATATCTAAAAACTTACCGTAACTTATACCCGGTCTGCTTCTATCAGAAACAAAGACTCTTTTACCTAAACCCATGTTAGCGAGAAGAACATAGGAATTGTATTTCCCACCAAAACTCAGAACCGATTTAGCTTTTAAACTCTTTAGTGTTCTTCTGAGCCAGAAAAAGTTTTTCCACATAAATACCATTCTTGACATCTCATCAATCGTAAAATGTGGCTCAATGAAATTTATTTTATCATTGACATGGTAAAACTTTTCTCTTTTGGATAAAACAATAAGGCTAACATCAGCACGGTCTATAGAATGATTTGCTATTTCAGACATCACTCTTTCAGCCCCGCCTGAGGTTAGTGAAGAAATTACGAGAATCAATCCCCTTCTACCCATAGCTTAACACGCTAAAAAGACTAGTAATCAATCCCTAACCCACTTTCCATACCACATCTGAAACATTAATATATACCAGATAAGAGGACTGTAATGCATATTTTTTTTATTAAACTTTCCAAGTTCGGCTAAAACAAAATCGACATTAAAAAGGCCTGACCATGAAAGCGCTTCTCTGGATAGATACTGTTCCTGCAGATGTCTTAGGTCTCCTCTTAACCATTCCAAAACAGGAATTGAAAAACCAGACTTTGGCCGTTCCATCATTTCTTTTGGTACATACTCATGAACAATATCACGAAGTATTTTTTTTCCAACACTTCCACCAATATATTTGAAGTCAATTGGTAATCTGGCTGAATACTCTAAAAGCCGGTGATCTAAAAAAGGCTCTCTTCCTTCTAATGAAGTACTCATCGTAGCTCGATCTACTTTTGTAAGTATATCGTTCTGGAGGTAGTTCTTATAATCAACAGCTAAAAACACATCTTCAGAACAATTAAACATATTTACATCTATAGTGTCATATATAGTAGACAAGCTTTCTGGCTTTTCATTGAAAAACCTACTTATATATTCATCTGGTTTGCTATTAGCATTTTTGAAAAGAAGTTTAGCTTGTTCTACTTCGGTCTGATTGAGTGAAGAGTAAAAAGATCGCACCTTATGCTTTTGTGACTCATCTCCGGGAAGAAAGCCTGAGAGTCCTGCAAATTTTGATACTAATGGTTTGAATAGCCTCGGTATTAAATCTAGTTTTTTGAGGTTTTTACTTTGTAAGAAATAGCTTTTATACCCAAAAAACAACTCATCTCCAGCATCTGCTGATAAGGCAACTGTAACTTTTTCTTTTGCAAGCCTACTAACCAAAATGGTAGGAATAGCAGAACTATCACCAAATGGCTCATCATAATAATAAGGCAAATCTTCAATTATTCTCTGGGCTTCTCGAGTTGTGCAGTAATACTCAGTATGGTCAGAACCGATATATTCAGCAGTTTCTTTAGCATAGGGTGCTTCATTATTACCTTCCTCAAACCCTATTGTGAAAGTCCTAATTTTTTCCTTGCTCTCTGATTGTAAAATTGAAGCTACTGCTGTACTATCATAACCACCACTTAAAAAGACACCAACTGGCACATCTGAGACCATCCGATAACTGAATGCTGACTTTAAAAGTTCGTGCAGCTGATTTTTTGCTTTTTCATAACTTATCTCAAACTTAGGCTCCCTGAAGAAATCTGCTGCGTCCCAATACTTTTGAATATTATGACATCCCTTTTTTAAATCAATTATTAAGTGATGCCCAGGATTTAATTTATATGTATCCTGAAAAATTGAATTAGGAGCAGGAATATAACCGTAATTTAAATATGTAGGCATAACCGATTTATTAATTTCCTTCTTAAACCCAGGATGAGTCATCAGAGCTTTTAATTCAGAGCCAAATAGAAATAAATCATCTTTTTGATAGTAATAAAGTGGTTTTACTCCTGCCCTGTCTCTAGTTATCGTTATAACCTGACTGCCTTTATCGTAAATAACATAAACAAACATCCCGATGAACTTCTCAACGGATTTAAGTCCCCACTCTTCATATGCATGAAGTATTACTTCAGTATCTGAACCAGTTATAAACTCATGATTCAGTTCTTTCAATTCGTTCCTTACTTCTTTGTAATTATAGATTTCACCATTGAATACACAACTGAGCTGGTTGTAATGCATAGGCTGATGACCATCCTTTGATAAATCTATTATTGATAACCTAGATTGCCCGAGCCCAATATTTAATCCTTCCCGTTGAAATACTTCCGCTCCTTCATCATCTGGCCCACGATGTCTTAAAGAGGCTACCATTTGATTTAAAGTAGCTTTTGATGTATCCTTTTTATAATCTATGAACCCTGTAATCCCACACATAATTACTTGTTGTATAACTTGCCTAATTCATCGCTGCTCATAAAACGAACATCAGGATAGTTTTTTAGTATTTGTGTTAAAAGTTTATCGAGTAACCTAAGATTTTTATCTCGATTATCTGGATTCAGTCTTCCAATATAGTTCACTCTGTGAGTACTAATTACAGCTGGCTTATTCCAAAAGAAGGCGTTCTTTATCTGAGCCATTGCATGATCAACCATTGAGGGATCAGAATTATGCTCTGATGGTTCAAACATGACATTTCTAACAATGGATTTTAAACCAGATTTATTCTTTCTTCCTTGCCAATGATATTTCTTTTTTATTTTGAGATCAAGTCCCTCCCTTGGAATCCTTTGAATATGTGTTCCTTGTATATATTTCACTCCTCCTCTGAACAAATGTCGTTCTATTTCAGGTGACCATGTATAACAGGGTGCTATAAAACTTTTAGATTTAAATCCCCATATTTCCTCAAATAAGTCAAGACCTGATCTAATAATAGACTCTTCGCTTTCAAACTCTATATTGTAAGCCCGACCAAAAGCATCTAAATAATCTCTTCGTCCACTTGTTCTACCCTGCTCTGCAACAGTGAACTGTCGTTCTTCAAAAGCATCATGAAAACGTTTATCACCTGTTTTTAAAGCATCCAGCCACCTATTAACATTGACGTGTTCTCGTCCATGAAACTGAGATTGAATGAGTCCATCTTTTAAACCCTGACGATAAAGATCCATTACCAAATCCGTTTCAGGATACTCCTTAAGTGTTTCTGTGAATGATTGATAATAATACTTTTGATACCCATTTTCATGGATTTTATCAAAATCAGGATTAGCTACTATATTGTTTATCGTGAACTTAGCTGGGCTACCATCAAAACTCTTGTGCTTATCTAATATTTCTAAAAGACCAATTATATCTTGATTGCGTTCAATCGAGTCAAAACGATTATAAGTACAATATTCAACAGGATAACCCTTTTCGCTTAAATGACTCAATGAATCTTTAGATCGGGATCTAATCATACCCCAATCGTCAGATTCGAAAACAACAACGGGGTTCATGATGCTTGTACCATAACAATTAATGATATTTCTTTTGAATACTCCTAACATTATCAGCCTGTAATAGCTCTTAATAAAGAGTTTAAATCTGTGTATTCACCGTTCATAAAGAGAACTAAAAGTGGATTGGCGAATACACCTTCTACACTTGTAAGCAGTAAGCCTGCACGAATTGAAACAATAAGAAATAATAATACCAATGGTAACGAGACTAACTTGTAAATCTTGATGAATCTAAAAATTGAATGGCGATATAGCACTACAAGAATTAAGGCTGTAGCTATCAATTCTGCAATTAAAAAAAAGCGTTTCCCTGAAGGTATATCGTCAATTAGATTTGTGAATCCAAAAATCAATAGTGACAACTTAAATAATATGTTTTCTTTATTTTTTAGTGTTAAACTTTTTCTTTTAAAGTAAAACAACAACAAATAGCCAAAAATAACCCAACGATAACCTTTTGTATATAAATCAGCATACCAGTTTCTTTTACCCGAAAAAACAGTATTTGACGATTCTCGATAATTACTTACTTTGTTTTCATCAACGTAACTATCTGTCCGCTCTTGAAAAGTTTGATTTCCTACCGAGTTAATATATGTTTGAATTGTATTTGAACTAAAGCTAGGTGCAAAAAACGACAGTGCAAAAAACAAAAAGAAAAACCGTATATTCATCTTTTTAAAAAAACTAAATCCAACAAGAAGAGATACGGGTATCAAGAATGAAAAGTGAACCAGAGGCGTTAAGAAACAATATATCAAGGCTTTTCTATTACCTTCAAAAAAATACAACAATACGCCATAAGTAAACATATGTACTGAAGTATTAAACCTAAATCCTCCCATAGTCCATAATGGCATTATTAACAAAAATGAGAAGAATAATAGCTTATTATAAAATGTATTTAATCGCAGGTATTTCAAGACTAAAAAAGTATTTCCAGAATAGAAATAACCGAAAATCAAACCATATATTAAAAGCAGGACATTTTGGCTCTCAGTAAACCTGGATACAGAAATTGCCAAAAAACTTCTTAAAAAATCAATCTCTCCGGAATTTTGATAATAAGACCAATATGAACTAAGTGTATCAAAACTCTTGTTATGTAATGACTGCATTTCAGCTATGTAACGAACAATGTCCGAGCCCTGTGATTCAGCTCCAACTGCAATAGTAAAACCATAATAACCTGCATATAGCCATAGTACTACACGAAATAACTCCCACCTTTTATTGTAGAAAGCAACAATCAGTGCAAGAAAAGGCTGAATAATAAAAAGCAAAGCATATAATCGGAAATTAGTCATTAAGTTAGACGTAAAAATTCTTTAGCAACATTTTTTATATTAAATCTTTCAAAATTTTCATCCACGTAAGCATTGTCGTATTTCCCTCGCATAAATTCATCGACAACCTTTTTCGGAAAGTCTGTATAACAATAGGAAAGAATAGGACGGCCACTGATACGATAATCAATTAACTTAGTTGGAACAGCTATGGTTTTACCATTACTCTTTGGCAAATCTATATTAACCAAAAAATCTACTTTAGATAAAGACTCTAGAAGATTGTCTCTTTTGACATAGTCCCTAACATAAATTTTATTTCCTATTAGATGATTATACTTCTGTAATTGATGTTTCTGTTTTGTATATATAATAAATTTATAATCTAACTTCTTTTTTTCTAAATAATCGATCAGTTCAAATGGGTCTCTACTACCAGGTATGATTGTTCCTGAATAAATAAATGTTGGTATCTCATTTTCTTTATACTCTGGTAAATCACTAACATTTAAATTAAAGCCTTGAGGTATTACTTCAAATTTATATCGATAATTTGAATTAAATAATGAAATCATATCCTCAAAAGGTACTGTAACGTAATCAGCTTTATCTAAAAAACTTCGCTCTAACAAATTAAAATAAAAAGGCTTAGGTATCTTTTCATATTTAACATTCATATAGGGATCCCCACAATCTGCTACCCAAGTTTTAGCAGGGTTTTTTGCTTTATTAAATTTATCCCAAATAAATGATACACCCCAATGAATAGGAAAAGGTTGTGCTATTGATATCAACACGTCATAATTAGAATATTTTTTTAATTTCTTCCTGAGAGATAGAGCCAGCTGAATATCCGGATATTCCAAGAAAAATTTAAATATTCTATTTAACATGTAACAAATTTTAATATCATCAGGAAATAATTTACTCCACGAGAGTTCAATATTATCGACCTTTAGACCAAACTCATCTGCTAACCTATAGCTCTCTGCATCAATATTAGGAGCTAGAACAGTAACATTATTCCCTTGCTTTGATAGTTCTTTAGCAAGTTCAGTTGTTCTGAAAGAACGAGGACTCTGTGTAGGATGAAATTCACCACTTACTATTAAAATATTTTTCTTTATCATATTAGAATAATCAAATAGAATTTAAATTAAAAAATGGTAAAATATAGAGTATGGAGTAAAACAACAACTATAAGAAAGAGTAAGATTGACGAAAATCATGGTGAAAATTCATCTTGAAGCTTACAATTTAATTGAATCAAGGTCCTTAAGCAAAGAGGTAGTCTTATTATCTACTCTTTTTAATAGCTTTTGAACTTCTTTTGAGTTATTGATCTCAGCTATTCGTTCGTTATGATCAGTATCTTTCCATCTCATAGATGAAGTTTTATAAATATCTTTAACCTGACCATCATGAAAAGCTCCATGCTTTTTTACAGTGCTGTGTTTTGAGAATTCTAACATTGATTTGTCATATGGGATTTCTAAAAAATCAGTAATCTGTTTAACAGAAAGTTCAAGCTTATTTATTAACCCTTCATAAGAGACAAGCATAACATCATTATTTGTATCATCCTCACAGATATCAAGTGTCAAACTTGTATCACTTATCCAGCGTGACATGCTAATATAATATTCAGACTGCCCTGGATGCTTTGAAGTTAAAACGTCTCTACCGTTTCTAATCATCAATAAAAACTTAACATTACCTTCATACAATTCTCTAATTTCATTAATGTAATATAAATTTCTCGGAGTTTTCTCACAGAGTAAATTAGAAGTAACGTTATTTTCTAATCGAGTTTTTAAATACTCTAACCTTAACAGCTCATATTTTTTTTTGAAAAAATTATATCTATAGTTTTTTGAAAAAATCTCAACAAAAGCATATGTTTCAAAATCGATCGCAGTTACATTAGGATGGGCTCCAATAATAGCAGATAATAGACTAGTCCCTGTCCTGCCACAACCAGCAATAATAATCTTCTTTCTATTTTCTTCAAAAACAAAACGATTTAATGCTCTTAAAAAGACTGATAAATTAAAGCTCATAGATATCTTTCTGAAAATTAAAAACTACTCTCCTAAATATAACTTCTTAAACTCTTTGAATTTAGATTTTGACTGAACTTCCTTTTGCCAAGTTGCAATATCTACATTATTAATAAACTCTATAAGTGATGTAACTGATTCATGAATAACTTTCTCTTGCTTAAAAAAAGAGATATACTCTAAAACTTGAGGTGCAGGTTGGCGAAAAAAATCAGTAATGATTAATACAGGTTTCCCAACTTTTAAAGACTCTAAAAAATTAGTGCTTGGCCAATCAGTAATCAAAACCAGTTCAGCATTAGCTGATACTTTAAACATAGGATCACGTCCGTAATCAACATTAAAACTTTTTGGTATTACTAATTTTTGTGTACTATTGAAACCAACTTTTGAAAGTGATGTTGGTCTCATTCGACAAGTAATTTCTCTAAACTTTTCTCTATCAATATTATTTTCAATATTATCAATTATTGAATTATAATAATCAATCTTCCTCTGATCAATTTTTGAAAATACTATCAATAAGTCAATGTTTGGATTTTGAACATCAACACTACTATAGTTATTCATGTACTCTTCTAGCCTTAATGCCCTAAACGGAAAGTCTTTTCTATGATACTTCCATCCATATGTTCTCAATTCATCTATTACTTCATAGAGAGTTTTATCGGGATGATCTTTTAACTCGCCCATATAGCCACCTGTTTGATATGCTACTACACGACTACCTTTCGATTGATATTGTGCCAATAAATACTCATCAAACACCCCTCCCGTATGTTCAAAATGAAATTCTTTTTGATTA
This sequence comes from Salibacter halophilus, assembly GCF_008806325.1. Lineage (GTDB taxonomy): Bacteria > Bacteroidota > Bacteroidia > Flavobacteriales_G > Salibacteraceae > Salibacter > Salibacter halophilus. Next base: position 215,409 of record NZ_WACR01000008.1, on the reverse strand, counting down.
GAATTTAATATCGGAATTTTTTTTATAAACCAGTCAAAATATTCAACATAAAAACGTGGTAAACATAAGAGAACATTCTTAATAAAGATATCTTTCTGACTTTCTGCAATTATTCTATTTTTTCTTCTTCTTGAGATGTTTGGCTTTATTAAAACTTTTAAAGGGATGAAATTCTCAAAAAAATCCCCACCAATTGCTGCTTTAATTTTTTCTTTTCTGGTTCCGCATATAATTACATTAGATTTTAACAATACTCTTTTAACATCTTTAAATTTTGTCTTTGACTGTAACGCCTTTAAAACATACCCCACATAACCAAATATAATTTGCTTTCTTGTTATCGGAACATAACTATTAATTATATTCAGTGGTACTTTCGGTGAAAAACCTTTAGAGCTCATATACTCCTGCTGTCCTATACAAGATTTAAAATACAATGAGAGAAGATGTAACCAAAATCGCTCTGATCTATCAATACTATGCAATTCATTTAACAAAGGTGTTAACCTATTTGCTAGATTTAATATTCTATCTGGTCTATCGTTAAAAAACTTTTGATTTTTAAATCTATTTACCATTACATACATTTACTCTACGATTCGAAATCACTTTTATCAAGTGGTTTGCCGTAGTTTAAGTTTCTCACTGCTTTTTTCCCTAAAATGATATTATAATATTTAGGATGTAGCCCAAAACCTGGCCTTATACTCCGTACATTTTCTTCAGTTATTTCTTCATCCTTTTTAATATCCTTCACTGCATACAGTGAACGACTAAAGGCTCTGCCTGCTTTTTGTTTATCAGTTGGAGTGTAATCCACCCTCCCAACGGCTTTTTCAGCATCTCTCACAGCTTTCACCATTTCAGAAAACTCTTTTTCATCGAGAGAAAAAGAAGCATCTGGTCCTCCTACAGATTTATCGAGAATAAAATGCTTTTCGATAATTTTTGCTCCCAAAGAAGTAGCCACTACAGGAACTGTTGTACCCAATGTATGATCAGAAAGTCCAGGTATAACATTGTAACGTTCTTTAAAATCAGGGATCATTGCCATATTAGCTTCTTCGATGGGTGCAGGATAACTCGAAGTGCATTTTAACAGTCCGATATCATTATTTCCTGCTCGTTTACATGCATCGAGAGCTAATTCGATATCTTCTTTACCGGCAATGCCAGTTGAAAGAATAATAGGCTTACCTTTTGATGCAGTGTATTCAATCAATGGAATATCTGTAATCTCAAATGAAGCTATCTTGTAAGCTGGGGCTTTCAATTCTTCTAAAAAATCTACTGCTGTTTTGTCAAATGGCGAAGAAAAACAGATTAAACCTTCTTCATGGGCACAATCAAAGAGCTGTTTGTGCCACTCCCAGGGTGTATAAGCTTCTTTGTAAAGATCGTATAGTTTTCGTCCATCCCATATTGTCCCTTTAATCAAAAAATCTTCTTTGTTTGAATCAATAGTGATGGTATCAGCCGTGTATGTTTGTAATTTTATTGCATCTGCCCCTGCTCTTTTAGCTGCTCTAATTGTTTCAATTGCTGTTTCAAGACTTCCGTTATGATTAGCTGAAAGTTCAGCTATTATAAAAACAGAAGAGCCATTATCAATTTTCTCTGTACCAATTTTCATATTTTGCTTCTTCTATTTCTTGTTGTGTAAAATATTTAGGATTAAAAAAACCTACTAAAACTCGATCTTCATTTTCACCGTTTACCAAATATTGCCCCTTCAAAACCCCTTCAACTATCCAACCAGCACGAGTATAAGCTTTAATTGAAGCTATATTAGAAGCATACATACCTCCATAAAGTTTTCTTAAATCATAATTCTCAAATGCTATTTTTCCTCCTAATTTAATAGCTTCAGTACCTAAGCCTTTTCCTTCAACAGATGATTTATCTCCAATCAAAGCAACAAGATCAGACGTTTTATGTGCTAAGTTTATGGGGCCTAATTTCAAAGTTCCAATTGACTCATCATTTTGATTATTACAAATCAAAAAAGTAAACGTGTTACCTTTTTCCCTACCTTTATTAATACTCGTGATTAATTCTTTCTTCGTTATTTTCTTTTTTGAACTAGTATAAAACTTCATCAATGCAGGGTCCTCAAACCAAGAAAGAAGTCTTGAATCAATATCAGTGTCTGATATTTCCTTAATCTTTAATCGTTCAGAAACATACTCTTTCATATTTCTTTATTTATTTTTGAGTGAATGATGACATTGTGAAAATCATTTTTATTAATTGATACATGTTCTATTAATTCAGCTTCTTTTTTAAACTCATTTCTTTCAAAAATAGAATATAGGCTTGGACGAATATCAAATGCATAAGTATATATCTTATGGAGGTTGAGTTCTTCAAAAGCTACTTTTTCAATTAGCGATAAGTATTCAGACCAGTTTCTTTTAAAGTGCTCTTTCTCCAAACTAGTACCCATAATAAAAGAGATCTCAGCATTTTTGTCAATCCAATTTATGTGTACAAGACCGCCATAACCAATACACTCTTCATTCTTTAAAAACGAAAAAAGGATCTGATCAGGCTCTTGCTGTTCAAATAACTTACTTACTGTCTCTTCAAAATATTTATCCTGCCACTCTTTTGTCAATGGCTCTGACTGGCGCAAATGATAGAGCTGTTCATTACGCCATTTCATAATTTTATAGCGATCTTCATGCCGAATTGGAACGAGTTTGTATTCGCCTGATGCTATGACTTGCTGGTTAAGGCATTTATAGGCTCTCATGACTCTTGTTTCGAAAACATTTTTTGAAATTTTAACTCAGCCAACTCCCAATCCTCTATCGTATCTATATCTTGTACTTCCATGGAGTTTAGGACGACAGGTGCTGTCTTTTTTGGCACTAATGTATCTTGAATACTATCGGTTTTAATCCAATACCACTGCCCCGCATCATGATATAATGTTTCTAAATCTTGCGAGCGCCTTTTTTCATGTTTGGGCCACTGATAAGCGAGTTGTTCTGCTTCTATTTTAAAAGCCCTCCACACAGGAAAAGAGAATTCCGTCACTGGAATGGCAGCATTATTAGTATCTAAATGATCGTAGCCCTCTTTCAGCCTTGCGGCCGTTACAAAAGGCGCGGTTGGGTACAGGATGCAAATATTATCAAAAGCCATCGCCAGATCTTTGTACGAAGCTATTACCTCCTTCACTACGTCTAAAGTAGTGGCGTAATCATCTGCATTTTCTTTGCTGCGCATAAAAGGGACTTTTGCCCCATAGGCCTTCGCCACCTTAGCTATTTCCTCATCATCGGTAGAAATCATTACTTCTTCAAACAAATTGGACTTTAATGCCGCTTCAATGGAATAAGCAATAATGGGTTTGACCAAAAAGTCTTTAATGTTCTTTCGTGGAATTCGTTTACTGCCGCCACGAGCTGGTATGATGCACAGGTTTCCTCGCTGTTCGTTGTTCGCTATTCGCTGTTTACTCACCATACTAAAACCTTACACGTTTAAGAATTTATCGATAGCTTCAATAATGAAATCTTGTTCCCCCTCGCTTAGAGTTGGATACATTGGTAAACTAATACATCCAGAATAATAGTTTTCAGCATTAGGCATATCTCCATACTTCCAGCCTAGCTCCCTGTAATAAGGCATTAAATGACAAGGAATATAGTGTATTTGAGCGAAAATATTGTTTTCACGAAGATGGTTGTAGAGACCTAATCGATCCTCTACTTCGATGATGTATAGGTGATGAGCGTGTCCGATTTTCGTTTTTCGAAGTTCGAAGTTCGAAGTTCGAAGCTCGAATTGCGAATTACGATCTGTAATTTGTGGGAGGTTTTTAAATGCTTCATAATAGCAGGAAGCTATTTCATGACGATTTCGCAATCCTTCATCTGCTCGTTTAAGTTGAGAAAGTCCAAGGGCACAGTTTATATCAGAAATTCGATAATTATACCCGAGAGCTTGCATTTCCATATACCAACCCGGCCATTCGCTGTTCGATTTTCGGTTTTCGATATTCGAATCGCGAAGCTGCGAAGCTGCGAATTGCTTTTCATTTTGAAATTTGGCGCTGTCTTTTGTTATACCGTGAGTTCTTAATTCCAATAGCTTTTCATACAATTCTTTGTCATTGGTGGTGATCATCCCCCCTTCCCCTGATGCAATATGTTTTACGGGGTGAAAAGAAAAAATAGCGAGGTCTGCATAGCGTCCACTTCCGGCTCTGACTATTTCTCCTCCCTTATTCTCGAAAAAGCCTCCCGGTGCATGACAGGCATCTTCGATAATCCAACAGTCAAATTCATCCGCGAGTTGCCGAAAAGACTCCATATCCACACACCTGCCTGCGAAATCTACCGGAATAATCCCTACTATATCATCATCTGCCTCTAACTGTTTCCTTACTTCATCAATGTCGAGTAAATAGGTTTCAGGATTAATGTCAGCAAAAACAACCTCTCCTCCACAATATCTAACACAATTTGCCGAAGCGGCAAAGGTTATAGGAGTTGTAATGACTTTATCTCCGGGTTTAACCCCTAATACTATGCAATTTAAATGCAGTGCAGCTGTCCCATTCGATACAGCAACAGCATATTCAGATCCTACATATTCTGCAAATGCCTCCTCAAATTCCTTCACTTTAGGGCCCTGAGTAAGATAATCAGACCTGAGCACCTCAACTACTGCATCGATGTCATCTTGAGTGATGTTTTGTTTTCCATATGGTATGGCACTTGGCTGTTGGCTGTTGGCCTTTGGCTCTTGTTCCAAATAATTATTCCTTTTAGACATGATAATATCTACTTCAGTTTTGTGATAAAAGCGTTTAATTGCTTTTGAATGACACCTAATTCGTGTAGCAAAGATTCTTGGTTTTGCTTTTCGATTAAATTCAAGTCGGCCGATACTTCCAGTAAAGCTTCAACTTCAAAAGATGAACCAAGAGACATTGTTAAAAAATGCTTAAAATCTCTTTCAGTACTTCGGCCTGCACCTTCAGCGATATTCGCAACTATAGAGATTGAAGCTCTTCTTAGTTGATTAGTTAAACCATACTTTTCAGAATCGGGCAACTGCTCAGTTGTAGAGTAAATAAAAACTACAACCTTTTTAGCATTCTTATAAACGTCCCAATTTCTAAAATTTCTCATAATGACTAATCGCTTATAGCGCTTGGCAGTTGGCTAACAGCTAACAGCTAACAGCCAAAAGCCAATAGCTAATAGCTAATGACCAACAGCGAAAAGCTAAACGCGAAACTCCGAATCAACATGTTCCCTGATCAACTCTCTCAAACTCTCAACAGTCTCCCACTCTTCATTCTCACCAGAGTTGTAACGAAACCCTTCAGGAACTTTTTTGGCATTGTGAGCTTTTACAAATTCATCTACGCTCCACCTTGGGCTAGAAGGAATAATTGTGTAATACTTACCGAGATCATATGTGTAAAAAGAATCTGAAGAGGAAATCATTTCTTCATGCATTTTTTCACCGGGTCGAATACCAACAACCGGTTTCTCACACTTTGGACCAATTGCTTCTGCAACATCAGAAACTTTATAAGAAGGGATTTTGGGAATAAAGATTTCACCTCCCCACGCATATTCTAAAGCATGCATAACCATATCAACCCCTCCCTGTAAAGAGATATTGAAGCGCGTCATACCCGGATCAGTAATCGGTAACTTACCTTCTTTTCTCTTTTTAAGGAAAAAAGGGATAACAGACCCATTACTACCCATTACATTTCCATACCGAACTACTGAGAACTTGATAGGATTCCATCCTTTAATGTTATTGGCCGCAATAAATAACTTATCCGATGTCAGCTTGGTAGCTCCATAAAGATTTATTGGAGCACAAGCTTTATCAGTTGAAAGAGCAACCACTCGCTCAACATTTGTTTCGAGAGCTGCATGAATAACATTTTCAGCACCTCCTACATTTGTCTTGACACATTCATCAGGGTTGTATTCGGCTAAATGAACATGTTTCATTGCTGCTGCATGAATGACATAGTCTATGTCTTTTAAGGCTCGCTTCAATCTTTCCCTATCACGAACATCACCAAGTAAAAAACGTAACTGTGGATATTCATCTTTTGGGAAATCATGAGCCATCTGAAATTGCTTTTGCTCATCGCGTGAGTAAATTGCAATTTTTCTGACATCAGAATAATTCCTTGTGATATGCTTGACTAGGGCCGTGCCGAGAGAACCTGTGCCGCCTGTGATTAGAATTGATTTAGCTGATAAATCCATTAATGTCTAAATTTCTAAATAAAAAAATGATTTATTAATAAACAATATCTTTAACTATCTCAAAGATCAATTAGATATCGACTCTTTCAACAACTTCCAATCATTTTTATAGTGTTTTTGTATACTAACAACACTTCTTTCTTTTTTAGGCCTATAAATCTTTGGAAGGAGATACTGACAAAAAACTCTTGGATTCAATATTTTCCCAAAAAGATGAAACTTTAAACCTATACCAATTCTTTCTTTAAGAAAGGAATTCACTGCATTCAATTTTCTTAACACTGGTTCGTATAATAAAGGAACAGATGGATTCCCTTTTTTTCTTTTATCCCTATTAATTATTGAGTTATTTTCAAGTCCAAGAAAAGAGAAAAGGTCTTTCAACACATATTCTCTATCATTTTTAAAAGAATCATAGTCATAAATAAAAAGTTCCTCAATACTAAATGATTTCTTGAGATGTTTGACGTAGTTTGAAAAAATTAAATCATCGGGATTAACTAATGCCGTTCCTTTTAAGTTAAAAAAATCTTCAAACTTCAAAGTGCCGCCTTCATGTAAGTATTGCTTGTATGAACTCAACAAAAAAGAACTTGGCTCGCGAAAACAAACTATTATTTTAGCATTAGGTATTAACTTTTGAATATTTGAAAGAGCTTGTTTGAAGCTGTAATACATACCCCTTTTATCTCTTGGATGATAAACTGAACCTCCAAGACCTTCATTACTATATAACACACTTTTGTCATTGAAGTCTTGCTTAAAATCTCTAAAATCCCTTAAATAGATTAAGTTTAAAGATGGGAAAATTGTTTGTTGCAGGTAAGTCGTTCCCGTTTTCATCAAGCCTATATGAATATATACCTGATTGCTCATTATTTTTGTTTATTTGAATATAATAACCTTATGTTTTGTAATGCAAAATAATAGACTTTTTTATCTAATAATTTAACGGTAATTAAAAGTGTCATAATTAATAAAGTTAGAAGTATTCCAACTTTAAAATAAAAAAGAGATATAAAAGACTCAATCCCTATGCTCGCCAAATATCCGACACTATATGAAAGAAACAGAACAATCACCGCAGGCAACAATCCTTTTAACATTTTTGAAAAGCTGACCATCAAGCTTTTAGACATCAAATGAATTGAATATACAGACTTAATAAACATAGATACTACAAGATTAATTGCAACCCATTCTATTCCGAAAGCAATTCCTGTTCCAACAGCAATTAAATCTAATACCGCTCCAAAAAAAGAATAGTGGAACTCAAGTCTGGAATGCCCCTGTGAAAGACAGATATTGCTTCTTAAAAGTGTTAAAACATGAAAGAAAATTAACCAAATAAACACTTTGACCAATAAAACAATACCGACCCATTCTATACCAAACAATTTAACGACAATGTCTCGAGTGTAAACTTGAAGTAATATTAAAAATGGAGCAAGACCATAAATTATCAACTTAGTTATATTTAAATATATTCCGGATATTTTAGAACTATCACTTTTCATTTTTGAAAATGCACTGAATAAAACACCGGTAAAAACTAGACCGACTTTATGTACTGGTAAATAAAGTAAGTTAAAAGCCCGGGTATAAATACCCAAGTCACTTTTAGTTAAAAACTTCCCAATCAAAAGCTTATCTGTATTCTTACTAAAGTAATTCAATGATCGAGATCCAAAAAGGGGAATACCAAAACTCAAATGTTCTTTAAGCGTATCTTTTTTGAACATTAACTTAGGCTTAAAGTCACCTTTAAAACTAATTAGAACACTAAAAAGAGAAATATTAATAATGTTTTGACTAACTAGCGACCAAACTCCAAAGCCTTTATAAGCTAAATAAACAGCTATTATACCACTAATAGATACTGACAATGATCTGAATAATGAGATTTCTTTAAACCGCATATTCCGCCTTAAAACTGCAGAATTTACTGAACCAAAAACCCCAATTATGAAAGTTGCTGATAATACTTTAGCAATTTTGCTTACTTCTGGCTCCTCGTAAAAATCAGCTAAAAAACCTGATGAAAGAAATAATACTCCCGCAAGAATTATGCTAATAACAAGCATTACCCAAAAGATAACCTGTTGATCTCCATCTTTAATGTTTTTTTTTTGAATTAATGAGCTTGTGAGTCCAAAGTCTTGGAAAATATTTAAAAAGCTACTAAAAACTGTAACCATAGCTAACAACCCAAACTCCTTAGGGCTAAGAAACCTCATTAGTAAAACACCAATAATAAATGTCGCTCCCTGAGTAATAACTTGTTGTAATGCAGTCCATTTCAGACCTAAGAAAGTCTTTCTCTTAAGACTCACTATAGCGATATTTTACGCTTATACCATTCCACAAACTTCGCTACTCCCACTTCCATATCCTCTTTGGCCTTATACCCAATCCAGTCTTTCAGTTTTGAAGTTGATGCCCATGTCTGCTTTACATCCCCAGGCTGCATTGGCAAATTATTACGTTTGGCTTCTTTACCAATAGCCTTTTCAATAGCTTTGATAAATGCATCGAGTTGAACGGGCTCTCCTCTCCCTATGTTAAAGATGGAGTAAGGAATATCAGTTTCAGGTCGTTTTGGGATTAGCTTAAAGACGCCCTCTACAATATCATCGATATAAGTAAAATCCCTGCTCAGGTCTCCATTATTATAGACATCGATCGGTTCATTGTTCATAATCCTATCTGTAAACTTAAAAATCGCCATGTCTGGACGTCCATAAGGCCCATAAACAGTAAAAAATCGCAACCCGGTCACATGAAGTCCGTGAACACAAGCATAACTGTGAGCCATAGCCTCATTCGCTTTTTTGGTTGCAGCGTATAAGCTGACCTGTTGTTCGGTTTGATCAGATTCCTCAAACGGAACTTTTTTATTCATCCCATAAACTGATGAGCTACTGGCATAAATCAAATGCTTTACATCATTTTTCTGACAACCCTCTAGAATATCCATAAAGCCTTTAACATTGGCATCAATATAGGCATGAGGGTTTTCTATCGAATAGCGAACACCAGCCTGAGCAGCCAGATGCACAACATAATCGAACTGCTCTTTTTCAAAAAGCTCTTCCAATAAATGAGCATCTGCTAAATCGAGCTGCATAAAGCGTATCCCACTATTACCGGATAACATTTTATTATACTCAATCCTGTTTGTAGCAATACCCTGCTCTCGTAAACGAGCCAATTTGAGATCCACACTGTAATAGGTATTGAGATTATCAATCCCCACAACATCATAACCTTCTTTAGCTAATCGTATTGCAGTATGCATACCAATAAAGCCAGCGGAGCCAGTTACCAATACTTTATGATACTTTATAGATGAGTCCATTATTCTAATGATTACTATCCTTCCCTTACCTCGTGAAATAATATTTCAAGCGATTTCTTAAAAATATCTTCCCATAATGGGTCTTTAAATACTTTTCGCGTTGAAGAGCATCTTCTTGGGACATACATGCTTCAAAATATATCAACACCAAACTATCCAACTTCCAAACCTCCAAATCTTAGAGATTCTTAATCTGACCAAAAGTCAGATTCTAGAAGCTCTTAGACCCTCGTGAAGGAACCGGTCCCTTAACACCTTAAGCACTCAATAATCCGTAAATATCTTTAGAATTCTCCTCCTCAACCTCAACTCTTAGTGAATCTTGCTCTTTGACACCGTCAAAGACTAGATGAACTTAGACCCTCGTGACGCAAGGAACGGGGCCCTTCGCACCTCAACCATCAAGCAATCCCAAAACATCATTAGAACGCTCTCAACCTTAACCTTAACCTTGACCTCGTACTCTCCCACTCTCTCGGCCTTGACCTTGACCTCATCCTACAACAACCCCCAATTCAACACTCATCATTCATCACTCATAATTCATCATTCAACACTCACAACCCCGCTTCCTCAGCCTTCTTAATCTCCTCCTCATACCAACGATAAACCTTCTCAAGCCCTTCCTTAAACCTTACTTCCGGCTTGTACTCCAACAAATACTCGATCTTCGAAATATCAGCCCTACTGTGCTTCACATCCCCCGGCCTTTCCGGCCCGTAGTGAACGGGGACTTCATTTCCTGATATCTCACTGAGCATCTGAACCATCTCATTCAATGTAACCTGATCCCCACAGGCAGTATTATAAACCTGGTTTAGAGCATGCTTATTTGTAGTAAACAAGGCTCGGTCATTAGCCTGAATGGCATTTGCCACGTATGTAAAATCTCTGCTTGTCTCCCCGTCTCCGTTGATCGTAATTCCTTTTCCTTCGATAAAAGCCTTACAAAAAATAGGGATGACAGCTGCATATGGGTTATCCGGATTTTGTCTCGGGCCGTAAATATTAAAATACCGCAGTCCGATCCAGTTCAAGCCATAAGTTTTGCCAAATACATCGGCATATTGCTCAGCAGTAACTTTGCTAACAGCATATGGCGAGAGTGGCTTACCGATATTCGCTTCAACTTTGGGTAGTTCTTTACTATCTCCATAAGTACTACTTGAAAACGCACAAACTACACGCTCTACATCTGCTTTCAATGCCGCGTGCAGAATATTAACCGTCCCGCCAACATTTACTTCATTCGTATTCATCGGGTTTTCAATACTCCGCGGCACACTCCCCAAAGCAGCCTGATGACTCACCTTGTCGATACCCTTCATCACCTTTTCGCAGAGCTGATAATCTGTTATAGATCCCTCCACAAACTCAAACTTTGGATGATCCAAAAACTCCTCAACATTCTCGTAATACCCGTTTGAGAGATCATCGATCACCCGCACAAGCCCAATCCGATCATCATCGAGAAAATGTTCAACGAGGTTGGAACCTACAAAGCCGGCTCCTCCTGTTATCAATAAACTTATTTGCTTACTCATTATATTAAAGTACTTATAAAATAAAGAAGGTGAAGGCTTAGGTAAAGGTGAAGAAACAATAAATAAGCCTCACACGAAAATCATTCCAGCTTATCTTAGAGATTTCATGATCATATTCAACTGCCTTTTTAGATCATCGTATTCATCAATTACTCTATTACCAAACTTCTCATTAAAATAGCCAATCTCGACACCATAGAGAAGATGACTTTGAATTTCAAAAGTTGAGCCTCTTGAAATAGTATAAAAATAGATTTTATCTTTACTATTCTTTCTGCCAAATCCCTCAGCTATGTTAGCTGAAACACTGGTTGAAGAACGTCTAATTTGAGAAGTTAGAGCATAATCTTCTTTTTTGGGCAAGTCCTTAGTTAATCGAAAAACCTCTAAGGATAGCTTATGACCTAACTTCCACACTTCCACATCCATAAATGACTCTACCATAAGTGATATTTTGATGAGAAATAAAGTTTTAATGTATTCATAAATGCACCTTCACCTCAACCTCAACCTTGACCTCAACACTAGATGAACTTAGATCTACTGACACTATCGGTCAGCACTAAAAGCTCGACCTGCAAGGGTCGGGACCCCTTAACACCTTAACCATCAAGCAATCCCAATACATTATTAGAACTTCCCTCCTCAACCTTCACCTCCTCCTCAACTCTTAGTAAATCTTAGCCTTTGGCACTAGCCAAAGCTTAGATGAACTTAGACCCTCGTGACGCAAGGAACGGGCCCCTTAAAAACTTATGCCCTCAATAATGCCAAAATATCATTAGAACTTCTCTCCTCCTCAACCTTCACCTCAAACTCCAAACTCACCTACAACCTCTTATCAACCCTACTCTTATCCAACACCCCCTTCACATCATACACAACAGCTTCACCATCCTTATACAAATCAAAATCCATCTCGATAAACTCCCTGTGCGCTACAGCCAAAACAATCGATTTATAACGATCCTTCTGCAACTGGTTCTGATCAGTAATAATATCTATGCCATACTCCTCCTTCACCTCTTTAGGATCAGCCCACGGATCATAAACATCAACTTTACAGCCGTATTCCTCTAATTCATGATAAATATCGATCACCTTCGTATTGCGGATATCAGGACAATTCTCCTTAAACGTAACCCCCAGCAACAATACCGGAGCTTTCCCAACTCTGCGACCTTTTTGATTCATCAACTTCACAACCTCACCGGCAACATACTCGCCCATGCCGTCATTGAGTCGCCTACCGGCCAGAATAATCTCAGGATGATAACCCACTTCCTGCGCCTTTTGTGCCAGGTAATACGGATCAACACCAATACAATGACCGCCAACCAGGCCGGGTCTGAACGGTAAAAAGTTCCACTTCGTAGAAGCAGCCTCAATCACATCATTCGTATCAATGTCCATCAGACCAAAAATCTTACTCAACTCATTGACAAACGCAATATTGATATCGCGCTGTGAGTTTTCAATAACCTTCGCAGCCTCAGCCACTTTAATGGTCGGAGCCAAATGCGTACCCGCAGTGATCACCTCCTTATACAAGTCGTCAATTTCTTTCGCAACCTCCGGTGTAGAACCCGATGTCACCTTTTTGATCAGAGCCACCGTATGCTCCTTATCACCCGGATTAATACGCTCAGGTGAATACCCTACATAAAAATCCTCATTGAACTTGAGTCCGCTCACACGTTCCAATACAGGCACACAATCCTCTTCCGTTGCACCCGGATAAACGGTAGACTCATAAACAACGATATCACCTTTTTTCAGAACCTGCCCCACACTTTCACTCGCTTTGATGAGCGGAGTAAGGACAGGTCGGTTATATCTATCAGTTGGAGTAGGAACAGTAATCACAAAGAAATTACAATCAGCAATATCATCCAGCTTGTCAGATATCTGCAATCCTTTATCAGTAGGTTTATCGGTCAGAACCGATTGCAGGTTATCGTCTTCGACCTCCAGCGTAGAGTCGTGACCCGAGTTGAGTTCCTTAACGCGATCAGCATCAATATCAAAGCCCACAGCAGGAAACTTTTTCGCGAATTCAACCGCCAGTGGTAAACCCACATAACCCAAACCAATCGTTGCAATTTTTTTCATAAAAAAACTTTTAAAGCCCATACGGGCCATTCAACTATATCATTTATTTAAATCTTAGTGAATCTTGTTCTTTGACCACAGTCAAAAACTAGATGAACTTAGACCCTCGTAACGCCAGGAACGGGGTCTTAGACATTATACTTGACACAAGTCAAGGCTTAGATGAACTTAGATCCAAGACTTGCTACTGGACTTGTCCTCTTCCGCTCTCACTCTCATTCTCACTATCTCGTTTTGAGCTCCGCGAAAAACATATTTCCTATTTCGTTCTTGAGCTCGCGAAAGAACATATCTCTTCTCCCGCTCTCATTCTCTGAATTCATAATTCAACATTCATCACTAATAACTCAACCTCACCCATTAAAAACCAAAAGCCCACCTTCCTTCTCAATCTCCATTCGGGCAGACTCATGCTCTTCAATTGAATAAATCGCAAATCTAATTTTACGATCGATTAATTTTTCAGCTTTCTCCACAAGCTCAGTGAGGTAAACCCGATTGATATCATCACCAACCAGTATGAGGTCTATAATATTCGTATCAATTCCTTTTGCAAGATCGCCCGTGAGATAAACAAACTTCAACCCACCGAGTCGCTTAACAACATGTTCAACGAGAGCATCAATTCCGAGATGCTTTCTGACAAGACCATTAATATTACTGAATAAAGGGTGGCGTTCATTTGCCTTGAACACTTTCCTATTCCCATTCATAGTTGAATTGAGAAGATCAGCCTCCTCAAACTTATTCAGCTCCAAGCGAATAGAATTCGTACTCTCTCCAAACTCCGATTCAAGCGAGCGCAAATAAGCACTGCTCTTCGGATTCAAAAAAAACTTAACCAGTAACTTAACTCTGGTCTTCGATGTAATTAAAGTATCTAGCAACGAGTAAAAATATTAGCAAAATGTATATTGTAGGTTTAGTTGGTTTAATGTTTAATCAGGTTTAACGATCATACCATCATCTTGAGACGAGAATCAACTCAGAACTAACCACTCTTATAAAACTACGAACTTATCCTGCCTCGGAAACTGACGTGTAGAATTTCAGAAAAGGACCAAGGTCAAGGTTAAGTGAGATCATGTGGTAGCGATTGTCTTTTAGCAGTAACGCTGCGTCCGCAGCGAAATCGCAGTGATCGCTGCGTTAAAAGCCACATAACTTAATCCCTCTTAACTTCTTAATGGTTAAATTACGTGAGCGCCAGCGAACCCGCTGCGTTCTCCGCGTTTTCAGCAGAGCTAACATCAAACCATCTCCGCGTGCGCTGCGTAACCTCTTTTTTAAACATTAAACGTCACCCACAGCTCCGCCTCCTCACTCCCACAGAAGCAAGTCGGAAAACTGAAAACCAACAAGTTGAAAGCATAGAAATCCACGGATAAATCCGCAGAAATCAATTTCGACCCAAATTTCACACATCAAGCATAAAAACGCAAGCAATTAGTGCAAAAAAACTACTCAATTTAACAAAAAAACCCATTATTGCTTATACTAACGGTCAGAACCACAAGCGTTCTAGCCTGATTGACTGGTTGGCTGGTTGGCTGGTTGGCTGGTTGGCTGGTTGGCTAACCAAACTCCTAAGCCTTCCAACTCCAAATCTTAGAGATTCTTATTCTGACCAAAAGTCAGAATTTAGAAGCTCTTAAATCCTCGACCCGCAAAGGTCGGGACCCTTAACGCCCCTTAACTTCTTAATGGTTTAAAAGACGTGAGCCCCAGCGAACTCGCTGCGAGCGCTGCGTTACCCCACTTTAAACACTAATCTCAAAAAACCCAACTCAACATTCATAATTCAACATTCATCATTCACCCCCCATCACAAACTCTCAACCCCAACACTAACCTTCACAACAGTCCCCAGACTCTCCAACTGCAACACGACCTCATTTCCATTTTGATAGAGATACCTACCCGTTTGACCAGCAAACGCTCCGGATTTCACCTCAACCTCATCGTACTTCTCAAAATCGAGTTTGACATTCTCGGTCGGAATTTCCCTCAAGAATTTCTTCATCGCATCGATCTCCTCCTGCTTTACCACAGCCGGCTTTCCGAGCCAATACAAATACCGCACAACTCCGGGGACTTCAAAAACCCCTTCTCGCAAATGCTCTTCGATAAAAACAAAAACATAAGATCTCAACAACGGCTCTTCTACTTTCTTTTTGCGGTCGCTCCACTGTTTGACAGTCTTAACGAGCGGACAATAGATTTCAAACCCCATATCCGTGAGCCGTTCAGCAACCTTTTTCTCGTTTCTGGATTTCGTGTAAATGACGAACCATTGAGGTCCTTTAGACTTTTTTTTGAGTGCAGGCATGATTGAATCAATCAACTTAATTCGAGTAACAAATTTACTCAAACTATTAAACAATCACAAAATCAATTACCTGATTGACTACACAAACATAACCATCAGCACAAATAACCAATACACTTAAATATATAAAATTGTCATATCGACTTCTAACAATTCAATTTGAGCTGTTGATTGGCAAATAGCTGATAAGCTACCCTCTTCAAATCACAAAGAAACCTGAAAATTCACAGCTGATAAAAGCACTTATTAACCCTCCGTGAGCTTTGTGTCTACTTCGCGACCTCCGCGACACCAGCAGAAATAACATCAAATCTTAGTGAATCTTGCTCTTTGACCACGTCAAAGACTAGATGAACTTAGATCTACTGACGCTATCGGTAAACACTCAAAGCTCGTGACGCAAGGAACGGGATCTTAGACATTATACTTAACACAGCCAAAGCTTAGATGAACTCAGATCTACTGACGCTATCGGTCAGCACTAAAAGCTCGACCCGCAGGGTCGGGACCCTTAGCGACTTAAGTAATCAAATAAGTCAAAATATCATTAGAACTCTCCTCCTCAACCTCAGCCTCAACCTTGACCTTGACCTAGACCTTGGCTTCGACCTATTAACTCTCTATACCTCGACTCCGCCTTTGACTGTGCTCAGTGCACCGCTCGGCAGCAGGGTATTCAGATTTAATCAAACCTTAATGCCCCTTAACCTCTTAATGGTTTATAAAGAAACAGTGAGCGCCAGCGAACTCGTTGCGAACGCTGCGTTATTCAGCAGAACTAACATAAAAAAATCTTCGCGACCGCTGCGATACAAACCTCAAACCTCCCAACTCCAAACCCTTAACAACTTAACCACCAAGCAAACCTAAAATATAAATAGAACGCCCTCGATCTAATTTAACCTCAATGATCATGTAAATTTAGAAATATAATTTCTATTTTTACATCATGGTAGTTCGTAAATATCAAAAGCAAGTACTCGAAATTGCCGAACAATTCCCTGTTATAGGAATTTTAGGCCCGCGACAAGTAGGGAAGACAACGCTCGCAAAACAAATAATGAAATCTGACTTCAAGAATTGTATCTACCTTGATCTTGAAAAGCCATCAGATTATGAAAAACTTTCTGATCCTGAATGGTACTTCGCATCACACCGTGATAAATGCATTATCATTGATGAAATACAAACAAAGCCAGACCTCTTCAAAATATTGAGATCTGAAGTGGATGAACATAAAACCCCTGCTAGATTTATTATATTAGGATCAGCTAGTCCTGATATCGTGAGAGAAAGTTCTGAAAGTCTTGCAGGTCGAGTAAGCTATATCCACATGTACCCCTTCTCAATTGATGAAATCGATGAAATTGATTTACGAAAACTTCACTTCCTTGGCGGATTCCCCGATAGCATTCTGGCTCTTACCGAGAAAAGAGCAAAAAACCGGCTCGAAAACTTCATAAAAACCTACATAGAAAGGGATCTGCCACTTTTGGGAATGCCTACTTCTCCCATTATGACTCGAAGATTATGGGAAATGTTAGCCTGGCAAAACGGAAATCTACTGAATCTTTCTGCAATAGGAAACTCACTCGGAATCACCTACCATACAGTTAAAAACTACATGGACTTCATCGAAGGTTCGTTCATGATTCAAACCCTACGCCCTTTTTCATCTAACAAGAAAAAATCACTGGTCAAATCCCCTAAAATCTACATTACGGATACGGGAATCTTACACAGATTACTAAAAATACCTGATTATGACAGCTTACTGGGAATGCCTGTAGCCGGAGCATCATTTGAAGCATTCATTCTACAACAGCTTACAGCTAACAAACCTGAAAATACTGAACTGTTCTTTTACCGCACGCGAGGAGGCACAGAAATAGATTTCGTGATCACTAGAGCTGGAAAACCTATTGCATCAGTAGAAGTGAAATTTTCAACAGCTCCTAAAATCACAAAAGGTTTTAGAAATGGAATTAAAGGACTTGACACAACAAAAAATTTTATTGTAACACCACAGTCAGAACCCTACATGAAAAGTGAAAACATAATGGTGTGCGGTATTTCACATTTCATACAACAAGAACTCCCAAATCTTAGTGAATCTTAGTCCTTGACGAAAGTCAAGACTTAGATGAACTTAGACCTACTGACGCTATCGGTCAGTTCTAAAAGCTCGTGACGCAACGACCGGGGGCACCATTAGAACTCTACTCCTCAACCTTAGCCTCAGCCTTGACCTTGACCTCGGCCTTAGCTGTTTGCAATTGGCCGTTGGCTGGAACAAACATCCCAACCTCCCAACTCCAAACCCACGTATACCAAAAGCATAGATCAAGCATAGTTAGAGTATAGATAGTGTATTGTTTTAACAGAATTTTAACGTTTCAAGAATGCTGCAAAATCAGCACTTCAAAGAATTTAACGCAGAAGAAAATCGATCCAGCCCACTACCAGAAATCAAAGTATAGTCGATATTTCGCTCTTGAAAAAAGGAGACATACCGGTTAAAAATGATTCTTCGTTCATCCAGTGAAGGTGCTTCACGGAGTGGGTCGTGCTCCCAGGGAAGATCTATATTCATCAGTAAGACTTTGTCAAACCTGTATTCATCAGCAGCTCGTTCAATCTCATTAGAAACAACCCCGTACTTATGCTTACTCCAAATATAAATCACCTCCGGACCGGTATCGCAAAAGAGACATTCATTTTGTCCCTTCTCGGCCTGCTGAATCCAATCCAACTGCCCACGAAGAATATGGTCGAGATCTGACCGTGAATAGCCCGGTCCATTTTTATTTAAATAAGTTCGTGCATACTCTTCAACCCAATCACTATCAAAGTGCTGAGCCAGTTGACGGGCAAGTTTAGATTTACCCGTAGCCTCCGGACCTGTAATTAATACTTTCTTCAAGATTCCCCCTTTTAATTTGAATCCTGGTTGTGATAATCTCTCAGCCACTTGAAATAGCCGAAAACAACCATTATTGTATAGGCCAAAAATAGTAAAGCAGTTAAATAAAGCTCCTTGCTCCAGTACATGTAAACACCAACTCCATCAACTACAATCCAATACAGCCAGTTTTCTAAATATTTTCGGGTTACCATGTAAGTGACCACAATAGCTCCAACAGTGGTAAAAGAATCGACAAACGGCATTGAAGCATCAGTATTGAAATGTAAAAAGCTTCCCAGCCCCAGAGCTCCCAAAACAATCAATCCGGAAAATAAAAAATGCTGCTTTATATCGAGCTTCTCGATGGCTTTCTCCGCCTTATTTCTTCCGCCAAACTTCCACACATAGAATCCATAAGCTGTTGTTCCGAGATAATAAAACTGTAAACCAGTCTCTGCCCACAGTTTAGCATTGGACAAAATGTACATGTACAAAACAACTGATAACAGCGACCAAAACCAGCACCAGATGTTCTCAAATGCAGCTAAAACCAGGTACAAAACACCTGATAAAACCGCAATAAGCTCGATCCAGGGCATCTCCTGGTAAGAAGACTTGATCGCCTCAATCATCCCATTTTGTTTTCTCTGCGGGATTATTCAGAACTTTCATCACAAAAGTTGCTTTGACACCACCTTCGTAACTGTTTTTAATCGATTCGTTTACACAACTCATCACCTCATCGTATTCACCAATTATTCGCGTACTGCTTGGGTTGGTTGACACTTTCACCTCAGGATAAGTCCTTATTTTTTCCAGGAAAACATCAATTGGCGGAATATAATCATCAGTCAATGGATACATAGATATTTCTACAACAGCTTTCATATTAATCACAGTTACAGGTTGTTGAAAATTTTAATTCAATATTATTGGGCAACATAGCTCTTATCGCTCCCTGCTCAGCCTCGGTATGGCGAATATGTCGCAGATCAACAGTTTTCAGCGAACTTAAACTTTTAAACGATCCGGGTACTTCAACTATATTATTGCTCCACAAACTCAAAATCTCGAGCTTCTGCAATTCACCCATTGATTCTGGCAGAGTAGCTATTTCATTATCACCGAGTCTCAGTTCTTTGAGGTTATTCAATTGAGCAATTTCAGGAGAAACGTATACCAATTTATTAAACTCAAGACTGAGCTTTTCGAGAGACTTCAACTTTGATATTTCAGCCGGAATCGAATCAATCCTGTTGCGATCTAAATTGAGTGAGATCAGATTTTTAAATTGAAAAACCTCTGCTGGAAAAGACTCGTATCGGTTCCATTTGAGCTTTAAGTGAAACACTTCATCCGGGTTTTCAGAAGCCTTTTCAATCGATTTATAAACTTTACTGGAATCAACTTGTGCATTGAGCTCATGGTCAGAGCCCCAAAAAGCTAGCATGGTCAGAACCAGCAAAACTATTGTGCTCCGAGTGCTTCCTGACATGCTTCCTTGTCTTGTTTCAATTGTTCCGCGAGCTCTTCGCCCGAACTGAATTTTTTCTCGTTTCTAATGCGCTGTATAAACTCTACCGTAATTTCCTCACCGTAGATATAGCGGTCAAAATCGAAAATATTAACCTCTACAGACTTTTCGTGAGACTCGCTAACAGTTGGTCGAACGCCAATATTGAGCATTCCACTAAATTGTTCCCCACCAACTTTCACCTTAACGGCATAAACACCATTAGCCGGAATCAATTTTATCGATTCTTCAATATCGATATTCGCAGTAGGATAGCCGAGTGATCTGCCCAGCATTTCACCTTTAACTACTTTTCCGCTTAATGGATAAGAATAACTCAAAAAAGTGTTAGCCGTTTGCACATCACCTTCTTCCAGGGCCTTCCTGATCTTCGTTGAACTCACATTCACCTCATCTATATCGAGCGCAGAGA
The DNA here is from genome assembly GCF_008806325.1 of Salibacter halophilus. GTDB lineage: Bacteria > Bacteroidota > Bacteroidia > Flavobacteriales_G > Salibacteraceae > Salibacter > Salibacter halophilus. The sequence goes on along the minus strand of NZ_WACR01000008.1, from coordinate 194,958 downwards.
TTTCCTCAACATCAAAACCATAGACAGGACCAAATTCTTTGAGGTGCTCAAAACTGCCCTCACGGTTCCGACCGAAATGATGGTCATAACCGATTACGAGTTTCTTCGTCCCGATCTTATTCACCAAAATATCTCGAACAAACTCCACCGAAGATGTACGTGAAAACTCTTTTGTGAAAGGATGAATAATCAAATTATCGATACCTGCCTTTTCGAGCAAGTCTATTTTTTCATCTAAAGTATTGAGCATTTTAATCTGTGACTCGGGCTGTAGGACAGATCTGGGATGCGGGTAAAAAGTGAGCAAAACAGACTCTCCATCCACATTTTCAGCAACTTGCCCAAGCCGATTGAGAATTTTCCTGTGCCCTATGTGAACTCCATCAAAAGTTCCGGTTGTAACTACCGCATTATCAACCTTCTCAAACTCATCAATACCTCTGTATACTTTCACCTGACTCAATAAAATTTTGATGCAAATTTGTTAAAAAAGTACAGTATGATCGCCTTTTGTGAAAATTGCTCTTTAAAAAGTGATAAAGTTATTCACAAAGGAAAATTAATTCATAGAATATTCTACTTTTGCACCCGAATTTAACTAAAGGCATAAGTAATTAAACTCAGCTCAGAAATGTCTGAAATGAAAGGTAAAGTTAGTCAGGTAATTGGTGCGGTAATCGATGTCCGTTTCGATAATAAAACAGGTATCCCGGATATCCTCGATGCACTCGAAGTGACTAAACCAAACGGTGAAGTTGTTGTACTCGAAGTTCAACAACACATTGGTGAAGATACAGTCAGAACCATTGCGATGGATTCCTCAGAAGGTATTCAGCGAAATATGGATGTTATTGCTACAGGCAAGCCAATCTCAATGCCAACAGGAGACGCAGTAAACGGTCGCTTGTTCAACGTGATTGGAAACAACATCGATGGTTTGGAACAGGTATCGAGAGAGAACAGCCGTTCTATCCACCAGGAAGCTCCAAGATTTGAAGATCTATCAGTATCTTCTGAAATCCTATTTACCGGTATTAAGGTGATCGACCTCATCGAGCCTTATTCAAAAGGTGGTAAAATTGGTTTGTTTGGTGGTGCCGGTGTTGGTAAAACAGTATTGATTCAGGAACTCATCAACAACATTGCAAAAGGATACGATGGATTTAGTGTTTTTGCCGGTGTTGGAGAGCGTACTCGTGAGGGAAATGACCTTCTTCGAGAAATGCTTGAATCAGGCATTATCACTTACGGTGATGATTTCATGAAGTCTATGGAAGAAGGCGGATGGGATCTCAGCAAGGTTGATAAAGATAAACTCAAAGAATCTCGCGCTTCATTTGTATTCGGTCAGATGAACGAACCTCCAGGAGCACGTGCACGTGTTGCCCTTTCAGGTCTTTCATTAGCTGAATATTTCCGTGATGGTAGTGGTGATGGCGGTGGAAAAGATATCCTTTTCTTTATCGATAACATCTTCCGCTTTACCCAAGCAGGTTCTGAGGTATCAGCACTTCTAGGTCGTATGCCATCAGCGGTAGGTTACCAACCAACACTCGCTACTGAGATGGGTGAAATGCAAGAGCGTATTACTTCAACGAAAAGTGGATCGATCACATCTGTACAGGCGGTTTACGTACCTGCGGATGACTTGACAGACCCCGCTCCTGCAACAACATTTGCTCACCTCGATGCAACAACAGTACTTTCGAGAAAAATTGCTGAGCTCGGTATTTACCCAGCTGTTGATCCGTTGGATTCAACTTCCAGAATTCTTTCTCCAGACATTGTAGGTGATGAACACTACAAATGTGCTCAGGATGTAAAAGAGATTCTTCAGCGATACAAAGAACTTCAGGATATTATTGCAATCCTAGGTATGGATGAACTTTCAGAGGAAGACAAACTCGTTGTTCACCGCGCAAGACGCGTTCAACGTTTCCTTTCTCAGCCGTTCCACGTAGCGGAGCAGTTTACCGGCCTCAAAGGAGTTTTGGTTCCGATCGAAGATACAATCAAAGGTTTCAACATGATCATTGACGGTGAACTCGATAAATACCCTGAGGCTGCATTCAACCTCAAAGGTGATATCGATGATGTAATCGAAGCCGGTGAAAAAATGTTAGCTGAAGCTTAATTTAAAGAACAAGCAATATGTTACTCGAAGTTTTAACTCCTCAAAAACTACTCTATCGCGGCAAAGTTGACCACGTCAAAATGCCGGGTATCGATGGTTCATTTGGAGTTATGAATAATCACGCACCGCTCATTAGCGCACTTCAAAAAGGTCGCGTTTACATCGAGCAATCGGTGAGTGGCAACAAACAATTCGATGAGCTTTCTGGCGAATTCATTACGGATATCGCGAAGGATACCGAATTCGACTTTGCTATAAACGGTGGTGTTGTGGAGGTATTGAAAAACAAGATTATTATTCTCGCAGAATAATTTCTATCGATATTTCTAAATTTAAGGGGAAGCTTTGACTTCCCCTTTTTTGTGAATTTATGATTGGGGCCGACCAAAAATATGCAGCTGAACTTTTAACGCGTGGAGAGCTTGTTGCCATTCCAACCGAAACGGTTTACGGATTAGCAGCAAACGCGCTCAATGAAGATGCGGTCATCAAAATTTTCGAGGCCAAACAGCGACCTAAATTTGATCCGTTGATCGTACACACTCATGATATAAATGAATTCGAGAAGTATGCAGTTGTAGAAAGTGATATCGTCTATCGACTGGCTGAAAAGTTTTGCCCGGGTCCGATCACTTTTATCTTACCAAAGCGGGACGTCATTCCCGGTATTGTCACGAGCGGACACGATACTGTTGGTCTGCGAATCCCCAATCATCAATTGACGCTCGATCTCTTAAAAAACCTCTCATTTCCACTGGCAGCCCCAAGTGCCAACCCTTTTGGGTTTACCAGTCCAACTACAGCTCTTCACGTTCAGAACCAATTAGGCGAAAAGGTTCCTTACATTCTCGATGGAGGAAAATGTGAAGTAGGTCTCGAATCGACCATCGTAAAAGTCGTAGATAATGACGTTGAAGTGCTGAGATTGGGAGGCATTTCGGTTGAAGAAATTGAATCAGTAATTGGAAAGAAAGTTAAAAGAGTCAAAACATCGTCATCAAACCCCACAGCTCCGGGCATGCTCAGTTCTCATTACAATCCCGGAGTTAAAGTAGAATTTGGAGATACCCAAAAGCTTTTATCAGAACACAAGAATAAAAAAGTCGGGGTACTAGCTTTTGACAGCAATAGGTTTGAAAATTTTGAGAATGTTATTGAAGTAAAAGTACTTTCGCCAACAGGATCACTAAGCGAAGCAGCTCAAAACTTATTCAGTTACCTCCGCGACTTTCAAAAATCAAATATCGAGATATTAATTACTGAGCCTGTACCTGAAAAAGGACTGGGTCTTGCAATCAACGACCGACTTAAACGGGCTTCGGTTAAAAGTTGAATCACCTTAACTTTTCATTACTCTGATGACGCTCTTTATCACGCTTTGTTTTGAGTTGTAGCTTTTCATCCCAGGCTTTTTGCAGGTCGACTCCCGTTTGATTTGCCAGGCAAACTGCTACAAAGATTACATCAGCCAGCTCTTCACCTAAATCCTTGTTCTTGTCTTTTTCTTTCTCACTTTGCTCACCATATCTCCTGGCGATTATGCGTGCTACTTCCCCAACTTCTTCACTCAATTGAGCCATATTAGTGAGCTCATTAAAGTAGCGAACTCCCACGTTTTTGATCCAATCGTCAACCTCAGCCTGGATGGCTTCAAACTTTTCCTTTTCCATTATTCTTTATTTTTTGAATCGAGCCAAATTGTAACGGGACCGTCATTCGTAAACGAAACCTCCATGTGGGCTCCAAACTTTCCGGTTCTGACCGATACACCACTTTCCTCAAATTTACGAATTGCTTTTTCATACATCGGTTCCGCTACATCGGGTTTTGCCGCGTTGATGTATGAAGGTCTGTTTCCCTTTTTAGTACTGGCATGCAGCGTGAACTGACTCACGAGTAGTACTTCGCCTTCAGTATCGAGCACTGAAACTTCTTTTTGGTCAGATCCCTCAAAAAGCCGCATGTTGACGGTTTTTCGAACAATCCAATCGAGATCCTCATCAGTATCATCACGACCGATTCCCAACAAAACGACAAGTCCGCTCGAGATTTCACCCGTAACTTCGTCATCAACCACAACTTTCCCGTTTCCTGAACGCTGAATTAATGCCCTCATTAAAATTGTTTTTGAAATGAATCGTCATTCAACATCTCGATGTAATTATCATATCTCCTACCTGCAATCTCACCTTCTTCAACTGCTTTTTTAATCGCGCAGCCTGGCTCGTTGATGTGCATGCAATTATTGAACTTACAGTCCTGAATTCGCTCACGCATCTCAGGAAAGTAATGACTCAAATGCTCTTTTTCAAAATCGACAACACCAAAACTACGTAACCCGGGAGTATCCGTGATGAAACCACCAAAATCGAGTTCGTGCATCTCAGCAAAGGTAGTTGTGTGCTGTCCTTTGTCATTATAACCCGAAACATCTGCCGTTTTGAGGTCGAGATTCGACTGAATAGCATTGATAAGCGATGATTTCCCCACACCACTCTGCCCGGTGAGTACCGAATATTTATCGTGTAAAAGTGCTTTGAATTCCTCCAAACCTTTCCCGGTTTTGGTTGAAGTAAGCAGAACCGGATAGCCGGCTAAATCGTATATCGCCAGCGCTTCAGCAAGGGTGTCGATTGCAGGATCTGACCGACAAAGATCAAATTTATTGAACACGATCAGAGCCGGGATTCGGTAAGCCTCGGCACTCACCAAAATGCGATCGATAAATCCGAACGCCACTTTGGGGTCGACAATTGAGGAGATTATCACAATTTGATCGACATTGGAAGCGATGATGTGTGTTTGTTTAGAGAGTTTGGTTGATTTACGAATAAGTGCGTTTTTGCGATCAGCGATATCTGTAATGACATTTTCGCTGTTGTCATCACTGAGTTTTATGGCAACCTCATCGCCCACAGCAACCGGGTTAGTCGATTTAATTCCCTTTTGCCTGAACTTTCCTTTAAGTCGGCAATCATAAACCTGGCCATCTGGCGTTCTCACTTTGTACCAGCTACCAGTCGATTTTACCACTACTCCATGAACCATAACTGAGTATTTACAACGCGAAGATTGTATTTTTTTACTTTTGACCATTCGCAAAAGCAAACTATGTCGATAACAGTAAAGAACGTAACCAAAATATACGGAGAGCAGAAGGCTTTAAATGATGTTTCATTTGAGGTGAAGCCGGGAGAGATTGTAGGCTTTTTGGGGCCAAACGGTGCCGGAAAAAGTACGATGATGAAAATTTTGACGTGTTTTATTCCGCAAACTCTTGGCGAGGCGTTCGTCTCGGGTCACAATGTGGAAGAACAGCCGATGAAGGTCAAAAAGAGCATCGGTTACCTGCCAGAGCACAACCCGCAATATCTCGAAATGTATGTCAAAGAGTATCTGCTTTTTTGTGCAGGGTTGCACAATGTAGAGAACAAGAAAGAGCGCATTAAGGAAATGATCGATTTGGTTGGGCTGGAAAAAGAGCAAAACAAAAAAATCGGTGCTCTTTCAAAAGGTTATCGCCAGCGTGTTGGTCTAGCCCAGGCTCTTTTGCACGATCCGGAGGTATTGATTTTGGATGAACCCACAACCGGACTAGACCCCAATCAAATTGTGGAAATCAGGAATGTGATTAAAAACATCGGCCGCGAAAAAACGGTTATGATGAGTACGCACATTATGCAGGAAGTTGAGGCTATTTGTGATCGCGTCATCATCATCAACAAAGGAGAAATTGTCGCTGACAAACCCACGACTGAATTGAGAAAAGTTTCGGGTGCTTCTCAGCTCATCGAAGTAGAATTTGACACTGATCCTAACATTGAGCTCATCAATAAGATTGAAGGTGTAACGCGCGTTCAAAATGTTCACGGAACACATTACCGAATAGAATGCGAAACCGGTAGCGATGTACGACCGCTCATCTTTGAATTCGCGGTTGAGCAAAAAATGAAAGTATTGCAATTAAACTCTGAAGAGATGAACTTAGAAGATGTATTCCAAAAACTCACAAAAGGCTAATCAATCGTGCGATTTGTAGGTTACCGACTCGTTGCTCCGTTCTACGAAACAATGCGGAACTTCTTCTTTCCTTCCATCTCAAAGGCTCAGCGCGAATTTCATCGTCTCGACCCTAAGCTCGTAACGAAGCTCGCAGTTGTAGGAGGTGGCTCGGGTGACATCCTGAATCCGCTCCTCGAAAAATTCAAAAATGCCACGATCTACTTTATTGAACCGTCAGAATCGATGATGGAAAAAGCCAAAAAGCGATTTGGTACTTCAAGGAGAATTTTCTTCAAAGAAGAATACATGGAAGACATCAACCTGGAAGATATTGATGTCATGGTTCTCCCTTTCGTGTTGGATATCATTCCCGAAAGAAAGATGAAGGCCGTTGCCAAATCAGTAATTGTGAGTGTGAAACACAAAGGATTTATTCTGTTCAGCGACTTCGTTCAAAAGCAAGATGCCTTTTCAAAACTGAAAATGTTAATCCTCTATCTCATTTTCTTGCCTTTCCGCGGAAAACTTCAAATGAGTCTGCCAGATTACAACCTCTTTTTCGGCAATTTCAAGCACAAATTAGTCAGCGAAAAGAATTTCAGCAACAAAACTGTAACCAGCCGATTATATCAGGTTTACAAGGATTAAAAGTAAAACCACCTCGACAATAGCTGCTCCCTCAAATCCAAAAGAATAAAAATACTCTGAGCGGTTTGGTTTGGTTCTGACCAAAAAGAAAAGCACCCACGCAGCCGTGATAAATTGCGCGACAAAAAGAATAACTTCACTATCGGTCAGAGCCACAAAAAGCAAAGCCAACAACACATAGCTAAACAACGCGATTCCCGATATCCACTTTGAAACTTTTACGCCCATTTGATTGGGAATTGTTCGCAACCCTTCCCTTTTATCAACTCTTAAGTCTCTAATATCAAACGGAAGTGTAATAGCTAACAAAAAGAAAAAACGCTTAAAAAAAAGTCCCCACGAAGCTGATGAGTTCAACATTTCAGTCACCGGTAAAAAAACAGTTGTGAGATAACTGACAACAGCTGATATTGCAAATACTTTGATGTAGGGTAAGTCGCGTAAACGAATGAATTTGCCATTAACCGGAATCACAGGAAAAGAATAAGCTAACCCCAAAAATGAAGGGATGAAAACTTTTTTCTGTTGCTCCCATGAGAGCTCAAGAAAAAAATATCCGGTTCCCGCTAGTCCGATCAAAACGATTACCGCCAAAACCGTTTTGTAATCATTCATGAAATACACTCTTTCAACCAATCGCGAGCTTTTACTCCTTATTACTCCATACAAGCGATGAGCAGGATATAGAGCGAGAGTTGAAAAAAGAATAAACCAAACTGTATCGTTCACTTGAGTTTCTCCAATTACTGCGAGCTGTGTACAGCCTATCAGCGCTGCTATCACGAGCAACACATACAGGTTTGAGAAGAGAAAAAAGTTCAACAGCTTGTTCATACAATCAAAGTGATAAACAAAGAAAAGAAACTCTCCAATTATTAACCCGTTCTCTCAAACAAGATAACAGAAAATTGGTTAGGTAAAATATAAACGTGAACAAGGTTTAAATAGCCATTTTTTTTGAGTTATTTTGCCAGCCAAATTCATTAAAAAGTGTTGAAAATGAAGTGGAGTAGCTTTGAGCGCAGACACATAGGTTCATCTGAACAAGATGTTAAAGAAATGATAGAGGCTATTGGTTGTAACAGCCTCGATGAACTCGTTGATAGAACTGTTCCTGAGCAAATCAGGATGCAAAAGCCTTTAGATATTTCAAAGGCTATGACCGAGTTTGAGTTTACTAACCACATTAACGAGTTGGGACAAAAAAACCGACAGATGAAAAACTTCATCGGTCAGGGATATTACGGAACAATTACACCAGCCGTAATCCAGCGCAACATTCTGGAAAACCCTGGTTGGTACACTGCCTACACACCTTATCAGGCCGAGATTGCTCAGGGAAGGCTCGAAGCGCTTCTCAATTTTCAAACGATGGTCATGGACATGACCAACATGGAAATTGCCAACGCTTCTCTCTTAGATGAAGCAACTGCAGCAGCAGAGGCCATGATCATGTTCTACAACACTCGCTCGAGACAAGCTCAAAAAGCCGGTGTCAAAAAATTCTTCATCGATAAAGATGTGTTTGAGCAAACTAAAGAAGTTCTCAAAACACGCGCTACTCCGCTAGGTATTGAGCTGGAAACAGGCAGCTTTGAAGATGTTGTGCTCGACAACACTTATTTTGGAGCACTCCTTCAATATCCAACTGCAACAGGAAGAGTAGTCGATTATTCTAACTTTATTGAAAAGGCCCACACAAACGATATTAAAGTGTGTATGGCCGCTGATATCATGTCGCTCGCACTGCTGAAATCACCGGGCAGCATGAATGCCGATTGTGCAGTAGGATCAACTCAGCGTTTCGGTATCCCGATGGGATATGGTGGTCCGCACGCAGCCTATTTTGCCACACACGAAAAATACAAGCGACACATACCGGGCAGAATCATCGGTGTGAGTAAAGACAAAGATGGTCATCCCGCATTCCGCATGGCTCTTCAAACACGCGAACAACACATCCGCAGAGATAAAGCTACTTCAAACATCTGCACGGCTCAGGCACTTCTCGCGGTAATGGCCGGTTTTTATGCTGTGTACCACGGTTCTGAAGGAATCATTGACATCGCACAAACGATACACGACAAAACACAAAGCGTTCGCAACACACTTGAAAAGGCCGGAATTGAAATCGTGAACAACACGCATTTTGATACGCTCACGGTCAGAGCCGATCAAAGCCAAATGGCGAAAGTCAAGGCTGAAATGGAAAAAGCCGGCTTCAACCTTTATTACGGTCAGAACACGATTTCCATCAGCCTGGACGAAACGAAAACCTGGGAGAATGCAGAAAGGATGAGCGAAGTTCTCGTTTCAACTCTTGCCGGATCTGACCAACAATTTGATAGAGCAGATCAGGTAAAAGTGCCAAATGAATTTAAACGTACAACCTCTTTCCTCAACCACGACATCTTTAATATGTACCACTCTGAGACACAAATCATGCGGTACATGAAGAAACTCGAAAACAGAGATATTTCTCTTACGCATTCGATGATTTCACTGGGGTCTTGCACAATGAAATTGAATGCAGCATCTGAGCTTTTTCCAATTTCAAATCAAAATTTCGCAAACGTTCACCCATTTGCTCCGGTAGATCAAACTCAGGGTTACAAAGAAATTATTGATGAGTTAGGTAAGGATCTTTCGGAAATCACAGGATTTGACAGCGTATCCTTTCAGCCAAACTCTGGCGCTCAGGGCGAATATGCCGGATTGATGGTTATCAAAGCTTATCACGAAAGCAATAACGATCATCAGCGTCATGTTTGTTTGATTCCTTCATCTGCTCACGGAACTAACCCGGCATCAGCAGTGATGGCAGGCATGAAAGTAGTTGTGGTAAAATGCGATGACAACGGAAACATCGATGTTGATGATTTGAAAGAAAAAGCTGAGAAGTACAGTGATGAGCTATCTGCTTTGATGGTAACGTATCCTTCAACTCATGGAGTATTTGAAGAGAAAATAAAAGAGATCATCGATATCATTCACGCTCATGGCGGACAGGTATACATGGATGGAGCAAATATGAACGCTCAGGTTGGCCTTACATCTCCGGGATTAATCGGTGCTGATGTTTGTCACCTCAACCTTCACAAGACATTTGCTATTCCGCACGGTGGCGGTGGACCTGGTATGGGGCCTATTGGTGTTGCAAAACACTTGACACCTTTCCTCCCAACTCATCCACTTCATAAAACGGGTGGTGAAAATGGAATTTCATCAATATCTGCGGCACCTTATGGTTCAGCATTGATTCTGTTGATTTCCTACGGTTATATCAAAATGTTGGGACAAAAAGGATTGACGAAATCTTCTAAAATGGCAATTTTAAATGCGAATTACATTAGAGCACAGCTGAAAGATCACTATGATGTTCTTTACGTTGGCTCTAATAATACTGTAGCGCACGAAATGATTATCGACTGTCGCAACTACAAGAGAACTGCAAACATTGAAGTTGAAGATATGGCCAAGCGACTGATCGATTATGGCTTCCATTCACCAACCGTATCATTCCCTGTTGCAGGCACAATGATGATCGAACCAACAGAAAGTGAAGACAAAGATGAGCTCGACCGATTCATAACAGCAATGCGCCAAATAAGAGAAGAAATAAGGTTGATTGAAGAAGGTGAAGCAGACAAGAAGGAGAACGTGTTGAAAAATGCTCCTCACACAGCTCGTATGATAGCTACCAGTGAATGGGACAAACCATATAGCCGTGAAAAAGCTGCTTATCCTGTTCCTTATTTGCTCGATGCTAAAGTTTGGAGTTACTCGAGAAGGATTGATAACGCTTATGGCGATAGAAACTTAGTATGTAGTTGCTTACCTATAGAAGAGTATCAGGCTGTATAAGCATGAGGAATTATTATTTTATTGACAACATATGGTAAAGTCACTATATTTGTAATGATCGAATAACAAACTTTACTCTTTAAGAATTCGTTTGTGAATTAAATTATTATTAATTTCACGGACTCGAATAGAGTAAATTAAATTAATTAAATTATGAAGAAATATTTACTAACAGTCGCAGGGCTGGCATTAGCTGGCGGGTTAAGTGCTCAAACTGCCCTGCAAGATGTACCTGAAGCCCCTAAGGCAATGAATGTCGCGGAAAGGACATCTGATCAAGGTTACACATTTACCCGCTCTGGTGGAAACGCACCAACAGCTCTTAACGGAGATACAATTTTCGAAGAAACTTTCGGAAATGGTTTAGCAGGTGATGGCTCTAATGGAGCCTGGAGTTCTTTCATTCTCAACAACTCATCAGCTCCTCTAGCATGGGAATACAGAGGTACAAGTACCAATCCTAATAATACTACAGGTTCAAGAGGTGCTTACAATGGTCAAAGAGGTCCAATCGCATCAATGACCAATTCTAATGGTTTCATGATTTTTGACAGTGATTACCTCGATAACAATGGTAGTCCTCAAACAATGGGTAGTGGACCAGTTCCTACTCCACACATTGGTATTCTTGAAACTCCAACAATGGACTTTACAGGTTACCAAAGTGTTTACCTGAGAATGACTTCTTATTTTAGAAGATTCCAGGCTACTGCACATGTAGCTTTTTCTACTGATGGTGGTATGACTTATCCTGATACAGTAGATATCTATACTGATGATTTTACTGTGAATTCAGCAACACCAAACGCTGAAATGATATACGTTCCAATACCATTTAATATTCCTGGTAACAATAACGTAAAGGCACAGTTCGTATTTGATGGTGCTACAGTAAGTAATGCGAATGGTTCAGGTTATTATTTCTGGCAAATTGACGACATCCAGTTTGTTCAAGGCCCAGATAATGACCTTACTCTTGATGATAACTTCTTTAACTGGGGTCTAAATCAAGGTCAAAACTATTACTATGCTAATATTCCTTTGAATCACGCTAGTACTGATACAGTGTCTTTCAGTGGTGAAATAACAAATCAGGGGTCTCAAACTCAACCAAATAGTAGAGTTGATGTATTCTTTAACGGTTCTTTAGAAACTCAAACTACATCAAATCCAAGCTTGGCTACTGGTAGTTCAGATTCACTAGGTAACTCTGGTACTGTAATTATGAACAAACCAATTGGTAATTATTCAATTGATTTTGTTGCGAATTCTGATAACACAGATGATTTCCCAGTAAACGACACGACTAACTTTAATTTGAATATTACTGAAGATGTTTATTCACGTGCTGATGATAGTATCACTTTAGACCAGGGTAACTTCTACCAGGGTTACAATTATGCTATTGGATTTAGCATGACGATTAAAGAACTTGATACACTTGAGTCTGTAGACATCTATTTCTCTAGCTTTTCTGCTGAAAATGCTCAGGTTCAAATTTGTGTTTGGGATGCTAACTTTAACAACTTAACATCAACAGATCCAAATTCATTCTATAACCTTGGAGCTGGTGATATTGGTGCATGGTCAAATTATGACATCACTGATCTCAACCTTACTCCTGGTGATTACATCGTAGGTTTCCAAACATTTGGTGACTCAGTATCTATGGCACAGGGCCAACCAGGTGCTGATCCACAAACTGTTTTCGTAAGACCTGATAACAACGCAGCTCAAGACTGGTTCTTCACTAGCCTGAATCCTAAGATTAAAGCTAACGTTGCTGGTTTTGCATGTGATGAGTTAACTGGAAACTTTAATGTTGATACTGAAGCTTCTTGTGGTCTTGCTGATGGTGTAGCTACAGTAACTTTTGGAGCTAACAACTACAATGTTGAATGGCCTGACGGAACTATGACTGCTACTAACTCAGGTTTGGCAGCTGGTTCTTATATGGTAACTATCTCTGATGCTAACGGTTGTACAGGTACAGTTGAAGTTATCATGACTAATGCAAACGCTCCACTATTTGGTGGATACGATGTAACTGATGTTACTTGTAATGGTGATAACGATGGTTCACTAACAGCAAATGCAACTGGTGGTTCTACTCCTTACACTTACACATGGAGTAATGGACAATCGGGTCAAACCATCTCTGGACTAGCTCCAGGACAGTACAGTGTTACTATTACTGATGCTGGTGGTTGTGAAACAGTTGGTGGAACTGAATTTGTTGACGAGCCTTCTCCATTGACATTAAATACAGACCATGATCCCGCATCAGGTGATGTAACTTCTTCAGTTTCTGGTGGTACAACACCTTACAGTTATGAGTGGAGTACTGGTGAAACAACTGCCAACATTGTTGTTACAACTAATGATACTTATACTATTACTGTTACTGATGATAACGGATGTATTATAACAGGCTCTGAAGTCGTTGATGATTTAGTTGGTTATGGTGAATTAACATTAACTAATAACATCAAAGTTTATCCAAACCCTAACAACGGTCAGTTTGAAGTTAACTTCAACGGTCTTAATGGTGCTTACGACATTGTTGTTCGTAACATCGTTGGACAAACTGTTGCTCAGGATAGAGTTAATGTTTCTGGAAACGCTCAAAAACGTTTCAACCTATCTGACATGAACAAAGGAATTTACCTAATTGAAGTTCAAGATCAAGAAGGTAAATCTGCGACATACAAAGTAGTTGTGAAGTAACTCCAACTTCTTTAAACCAACAAAAAAGGCTTCTCAATTGAGAAGCCTTTTTTTTATGCCTTGAAAAAAGGAAGTTATTTATTAGTCCTCTTTCTTGCTACCTCCAAACTCCATGAGGTATCCTTTAATGAACTTATCGAGATCGCCATCCATGACTGCCTGAACATTGGAGGTTTCTACCTCTGTCCTTACATCTTTAACCATTTTATATGGATGGAATACGTAACTGCGGATTTGAGAACCCCATTCGATTTTCTTCTTGTCTCCTTCTATTGAATCGCGCTCTTCAAGACGCTTACGCATCTCTATTTCGTAAAGCTTAGATTTCAAAAGACGCATCGCGTTCTCTTTATTCTTCAACTGAGAACGGGTTTCAGTATTACGAATGATTATACCTGATGGTTTGTGCTCTAAACGAACACCGGTCTCAACTTTATTTACGTTTTGCCCACCGGCACCACCCGATCTGAATGTTTCCCAGTTGATGTCAGATTGATTTACTTCAATCTCAATTGTGTCATCAATGACAGGATAAACAAAAACCGAGGCAAAGGATGTATGACGCCTTGAATTAGAGTCAAAAGGTGATATTCTCACGAGTCGGTGAACACCATTCTCACCCTTTAAATAACCGTAAGCAAATTCACCCTGGATCTCAATGGTAACAGATTTAATACCCGCTTCATCACCCTTTTGATAGTCGATTTCTTTTACCTTGAAGTTGTTCTTCTCTGCCCACATCAAATACATGCGGTAAAGCATTGAAGCCCAGTCCTGGCTTTCTGTACCACCGGCTCCGGGATTAATTTCAAGGACCGCATCTAACTCATCTTCCGGTTCTGAAAGCATATTCTTGAACTCGAGATCCTCTACATCTTCGATTAACTGAGAATACGTTTTATCGATTTCCTCCTCAGATCCTTCTCCGCTTTCGTGAAATTCGATTAAAACTTCGAGTTCATCTTTCTTTTCACTTATTGCATCAAAAGCTGTTGTCCAGTTTTTGAGTCTTTTTATCTCTTTGAGGATTGACTCAGCTTTTTTAGGATCATCCCAAAACTCTGGATCCTGAGATTTGAGTTCCTTTTCCTTTATCTCTTCCCGTTTGCTTTCCAGGTCAAAGATACCCCCTTAACGCATCCAGGCGCCCGGTTAGTTTCTTCAATTCGTCTTGTGATACCATATTACAAGTTGTTATTAATCCAGTCCCAAATCAAGTTATTCTCAAAACCTTTACTTTGAAGAAACCTCAATAACGAGGCTTTCTTTTCTCTATCAGGTTTTGAATTGATCAGTTTTAGTTTTGTTTTGGCTTCTCTTTCCAGAATACTCAAATATTCCTCTTGCTCAATGTGTTTTAAAGCGTGATCAATATTGTAGTTGGAGATTTGTTTTTCTTTCAGTTTGTAGGAAATCTTCAACTTACCCCATCCTTTAGACCGCAACTTTCCTCGAACAAATGCTTCAGTATATCGCTCTTCATTGATGAAATTATCAGAGATCAACTCCGCCAGTACTTCTTCGCTATCATTGTGACTCATGCCCCAATCGCGAAGCTTTTTATAAACTTCACTTTGGCAACGTTCCTGGTAAGCGCAGTACTTCATCGCTTTGGTAAGAGCCTGTTGAACAGTATATACGTGTTGCTTGCCGAATGACATAGCAAAATCAATTGGTTGTCACTTCTTCATTAGAGGCATTGATCAACTTGAACTTCATGAGTGGATAAGCCGTTCTGGGCTGAATTTTAATCCAGCGTTTGTAATTCATGAACCACTTCCACTGGTATTTCTTTTTGTTCTGTTTAAAGTAAGCATCGATGAATGGATGAGCTTTAATTAAAGCAACTTTTTCGTTTTGATCTTTAATGGCAAAACGCAAAGCATTTTCGATATCATCTATGAGTAAGATCGTAGCCTGAACTTCCTGTGTATCTCCATCCTTAGTGGGGATTTCTTCAGCGGTTTTAATATCCATTTCTGGTCTTACTCGCTGTCTAGTGATCTGAACCAACCCAAACTTACTCGGTGGCAAAACATAGTGTTTAGCCCGGTCGAGTTTCATCACTTCATTGACCTTATTGAAGAGTGTTTTACGGTTATTGGAATCCTGCATATCGATGAAATCGACAACGATGATTCCGCCCATATCTCTCAATCGGAGTTGACGAGCAATTTCTTCAGCTGCTTCGAGATTTGTTCGCAACGCATTGCGTTCCTGAGAATCTTCTTTCTTGGCTGTATTACCACTATTGACGTCAATTACATGAAGCGCCTCAGTGTGTTCTACCACGAGGTAGGCGCCACTTGACATGGTTACATTTTTCCCAAATGAACCTTTGATTTGACGCTCGACTCCAAAGTGATCAAATACACTTTTCTTTCCCTTGTACTGTCGGCAAATTTTTGCCTGATCAGGGGAAATACTTTTCATGTAATTTTGAATCTCCTTGTACAACTTCTCTTCATTGACGACAATGTTGTTAAAGGAATCGTTCAACACGTCACGCAGCAGAGCTGAAGTGCGGTCGAGTTCTCCTAATACCCTAACTGGCGGATTAGCACCTTTTAGGTTATGAAAACACTCATCCCATTTTTGCAACAACTCCCTGAGATCGCGATCGAGATCCGCAACTTTTTTGTTTTCAGCTACGGTTCTGACTATGATACCAAAGTTGTTTGGCTTAATACTGTGTACAAGACGTCTCAGCCGGTCTTTTTCCTTGCGATGTTTAATCTTGGAAGAAACCGATACCTTGTCTGTAAAAGGGACTAAAACCAGATACCTCCCGGCAATACTCAACTCAGTTGAAATGCGGGGGCCTTTAGTTGAAATTGGCTCTTTCGCTATTTGGACAAGAATTTCCTGGCCTGGCTTTAGTACTTCTTTAATGTTGCCACCTTTATCAATATCAGGTAACAGCTTAAAGTTTTTAAGGTTAGAAGCGTTTGCTTTTTTCGAGCGAACGTCTCCCAGATACGACAGCACATTTGCAGCTTGCGGACCCAAATCAAAATAATGCAAGAAGGCATCTTTTGAGTACCCAACATCAACAAATGCAGCATTTAACCCGGGAACGAGTTTCTTTACTCTCCCCAGGTATAAATCACCAACGGTGTAGTCGTTATTGTGCTTTTCCTTATGTAATTCAACCAGCTTCTTATCCTCGAGCAGCGCAATTTCAACTTCCTTATTTGTAACATTTACAATGAGATCTTTTTTCACGTAATGTCAATTTAGAAGTGAAAAACGCTAAAATGAGGAAAGCCCCACGTGGGGGCTAAAGAAAGAATACGTTATTGAATTACTTTCTCTTTTTGTGACGATTTTTACGTAAGCGTTTTTTACGTTTATGAGTCGCCATCTTATGTCTTTTTCTCTTCTTTCCGCTTGGCATATTAATTCTTTTTAAGTTCTTTATAAAATTCTTTTCCTTGCTTCAGCAATTCAGGATTACCGGCATTATCAACGACAAATTCCATCCCTTTTGTTGCCGATAGCGTATCACCTTTATTAGCGTTTACTACAGCTAACAGGTAATGCGCCTCAATAAAGTTGGTATCGAGTTCAATCACTCGCTTAAAACGTGTAACAGCTTTGTCGAGCTGTCCTGTTTGAATGGACAGCGCTCCTAGTTCCATTTGAACACGAATATTCTCAGGATTATTCTCAGCGATTTCTCGCAACTTCATGATTCCGGCCATTGGGGCCTCGCTCCTAACCTTCGTTAGAGCTGAATCAATTTGTGCGTTTATATCACTTTCAGATCCTGTAGATCCACTCTGATCTTCTACGTTTTTTTCAACTTTTTGTTTAGCAGCAACTTCTTTTTCGTTCGGGGTTGTCCGCGCAAAAAAGAGTGCTGCACCAATGGCTACAGCACTTAGGATGATAATTATTTGTAATCCGCTAAACTTCAAATGTCAATTACTTTTTAACTTTTACGTTTTCTTTAACGTCATTAACAAACGTCTTTGCCGGCTTAAATGCTGGAATATTGTGAGCTGGGATAATGATCGTAGTGTTCTTTGAGATGTTACGACCAGTTTTTTCAGCGCGTTTTTTCACGATAAACGAACCAAAACCTCTCAAGTAAACATTCTCTCCTTTAGTCAATGCTGCCTTTACCTGCTCCATGAAAGTTTCTACAGTCGCCTGCACCATCACCTTTTCAATTCCTGTTTCTTCAGAGATTTCTGTAACGATATCTGCCTTAGTCATAATTGTAAGTCTTTAATTATTACGGTTTTATAATTTCTATTTCGAGGCCTGCAAAGATACTGTAATATTTGTAATGCGAAAATAAAATCAATGTATTTTTGAAATCTGAAAAGTAGAATACATGAGTTTTTCGGTCGACTTAATCAATTGGTATCAAAAGAACAAGCGTGAATTGCCGTGGCGAAACACCAAAAACCCTTATTATATATGGCTTTCTGAAATAATCCTCCAACAAACGAGAGTAGAACAGGGAAAATCATATTATTTGAAGTTCGAAAAAGAATTTCCCACAGTTAGGGCATTGGCTAATGCTGATGAACAAAAAGTGCTCAATATGTGGCAGGGACTCGGGTATTACAGTAGAGCCAGAAATCTCAAAAAAGCTGCTGACCAGGTCATAACTGAGTTTAATGGCGTATTTCCAACCGACTATAAAAACCTTCTAAAGCTTAAAGGTGTTGGAAAATATACTGCCGCTGCTGTTGCTTCTTTCTCAAAAAACGAACGCGTTCCGGTTGTAGATGGTAATGTTTACAGGGTTATCAGTAGATATTTGAATATTGACGAACCGATTAACACTCCAAAATCTTATAAAATTTTCAGTGAGGCTGCTCTCGAGCTGATGGAAAACAGCAGGCCCGATGAGTTCAACCAGGCAATTATGGAGTTTGGTGCCCTTCACTGCACGCCTACTAATCCAAAATGTGACAAGTGCCCGCTTAGCGATCAATGCACGGCCCTGGTTCTTAACAGAGTAAAAGATCTCCCGGTAAAAAAGAAAAAAACTAAAGTAAGAGAGCGTTTCTTCAATTTCATTATCACCAATAACGCGAGCGGACTGGCAATTGAAAAACGCGATCAAAAAGGAATTTGGCAAAATCTCTACCAGTTCCCGATGATTGAAACCAAAAACCACAAGCACCAGTTCAGTGAATTGAAAAAGCTGATTGAAACCGATGACCGCTTTCAGAACCACAAGGTGAGTAAGGTGACGCAAATCGGATCAGACCGAAAACATTTGCTGAGTCATCAAAGAATTTGGGCTCGTTTTTACGAGGTTGAATTTGAAAGCGAAACGGTTTATCACGAAAGCATAGTGAGAACCAAATCGCTTGAAAGTTACCCTATCCCGAGATTAATTGAGCGTTTTGTTGAAGAGGAGGCTCCTCATTATTTGAAATAGCCTGCGTTTTACTTAGCTTTGTTTACTACTTTAAAAACAAAGATCAATTATGGCAGCGAGCTTAAACAAAGTGACATTAATAGGTAATTTAGGTCAGGATCCTGAAATGAGGACATTTGAAAGTGGTGCCACTTTAGCTCGATTTACACTGGCTACCAACGAAACTTACAAGAACAAAAGCGGTGAGCTCGTAAAGCGAACTGAATGGCACAATATCGTTATGTGGAGAGGGCTTGCTGAAGTTGCAGAAAAATACCTCAACAAAGGAAATCGCGTTTACATTGAAGGTAAAATTCGCTCGAGAACTTACGAGGATAATGACAAAATCATGCGTAAAGTTTACGAGATTGAAGCTAATGAAATGATTATGTTGAGCGGACCAAACGAATCATCTGGTCAGGGTAATCAATCGCAGAGCTACGGAGGTAATTCATCTCAATACGACCAGGCTCCGCCAGCACAAAATCAGGCTCAGGACAACTCAGCTGAGATGGATGATGATTTGCCGTTTTAAGTCGAACTAAATCAAACTGAATTGGACGAACCGAGTAGTCATTCGCTTTCACTCTATATCGCTGACATCACAATTTTAAACTGGGAAGTTATCTCAGGTATTGTAGCTCTAATTATACTTTTGCTGGGATCAGCACTTGTATCGGGTTCTGAGGTTGCATTTTTCAGCCTCTCTCCCACTCACAAGAAAGATCTGGAAGAAGAAAACAGCAAAACGGCTGAAGTGATTTTATTCCTGTTGGATCACACTAAATCACTGTTGGCAACCATACTGATATCCAACAACTTCATCAATGTTGCCATCATTTTACTCTCATCACTCTTGAGTCAAATGCTGTTTAGCTTTGAGAGCACCACCTTATTGGGAATTTACATTTCATCTGGCATGATTGCCTTTTTGGTGAATGTTGTCGCCATCACATTCCTCATTCTGTTGACAGGTGAAGTGATTCCAAAAGTTTACGCCTCAAAATATCCGATGCAGTTATCGCGCACAATGGCGTTGCCTTTACACACAGCTTACAAAATATTCGATCGTATAAAACTCGTCACACTTTTGGTCAGATCCACACGATTCATCGACCGTAGGATGAAGAAAAAAGGGAATAACATCTCTGTCAACGAACTTTCTCACGCTCTTGAGATCACTGATACGCACGAAATCCGCGAAGAGGATGAACGCATATTGAAAGGGATCGTGAAGTTTGGCACAACTGATGTCAAGCAAGTTATGACTCCACGCCTCGATGTTGTGGCCATCGATGAAGCTACTCCGTACAAAGAGTTGCTGGAAGAAATTACAGAATCGGGGTATTCGCGAATTCCGGTATTTGAAGAAAACTTCGATAATGTTAAAGGTGTTCTGTATCTCAAAGATCTACTTCCCTATCTGAATGAAGAAGAATCTTTCGAGTGGACAAAGCTCATGAGAGAGCCTTTTTACGTTCCGGAAAACAAAAAAATTGACGATCTGCTCAAGGAGTTCCAGGACAAGAAAATCCATCTCGCTATCGTTGTTGACGAATACGGTGGAAGTTCCGGTATTATAACACTCGAAGACGTCATTGAAGAAATTGTAGGCGAAATCAGTGATGAGTTTGACGATGAGGATTTGGTTTATTCCAGACTCGATGACCACAATTACGTTTTTGAAGGAAAAACACCGCTCAACGATGTGTACCGCGTCCTGGATATCGAAGGAGATATTTTTGAAGAGAGCAAGGGCGAAGCTGATACATTAGCAGGTTTTGTCCTGGAGCTTGCCGGGAAAATTCCGCAAAAGAATGAACGCGTTACATTTGAGAACTACACGTTCACTGTTGAAGCTTCAGACAAGAGACGGATTAAGCGAGTGAAACTCACTATTGAAGATGAATCGATGAATGATGACAATGAGAGCCAAAACGAATAAGTTACTGAGTTTTTTACTGATTATTATTGTGTCGTTTTTCTCGGCCTGTTCAGATGATTATACGCCAAAACCGCGCGGTTACCACAGGATTGAATTACCACAACACTCTTACGACAAGTTTGAAGGTAACTGCCCTTTCACTTTTGAATACAGCGAGCACAGCAAACTAGACTACAAAAGAATAGACACGAACAGAAATCCGTGTTGGTTCAACATCCTCTACCCTCAGTTCAAAGCTCGCATTTACGTTTCTTACTTTGGTGAACACGTTGAAGATTCATTGCGTCAGCTTACTGAAGATAGTCGAGATCTCGTGATGAAGCATATCGTAAAAGCAAATGACATCGAAGAAAGCCTGATAACGAAAAGGGAAGATGACGTTTACGGTATTTCATACGACTTCAAAGGGAGTACCGCATCGAACTACCAGTTTTTCATCACAGATAGTACTGATCATTATTTACACGCTTCTCTTTACTTTGAAACGGCTCCCAAACCAGATTCTATCGCTCCGGCTGAGCAATTTGTCAAGGAGGATATCGAGCACTTCATAAGATCATTTAAGTGGAAGTAATTCGGCTCTGACCGTGATTAATCCCTATCCGGTTTTACCTGCAAGAACACGTAAAGCTGAACGAGGAATAGCAAAAAAGCAAAAATCAAATGTGCGGGTTGCATTTCTTTTGGAAATCCTAAGTAAGTGAGTCCAATTCCGAGTAAAACTTCAATCAGCAAAATCCCTCCCCACATAAAGAGATAGGCTTTTTGTCCGGTTCCGGCCTTAATCAGCTTATAGATCAAATATCCATTGATCAACATTACCAGGATAGAAAAGCTCCTGTGGATAGCATAAATGACAGGTAAGTTTTCAATCAAATTGATGCGTTCAATTCCGCTTTTGAGTAAATGATCAACTTCTTCGCGAACACCTGTTCCCAGCAAGATTTGCAAAATCGATATTCCGATCACAATCAAGAACAGGTAGAACGTTTTTTTCCCTATGAGTGATCTTGAGTTATTTTTGAGCCTGTTGATCAACAAAGTGAGAATCGTCACAATCAACAGCGCTCCAAACATGTGAATGGTAATTTGATTGGGTACGAGATTGCCATCTACGACTAGTTTCCCTAGCCAGGCCTCAAATCCAAGTAAAAAAAGAGATGCTGCAGCAAAAAGCGTAACAACCTTATCGCGTTTCCAGTAGAAAAGACCTACCAGGAATAGAAAGAAAGTTGGAATTCCGGTTGCGGCACCGATTAACCTGTTGATGTATTCTGTCCAGGTGTGATAAACATTGAAATGAGCGTAATCGTGGCGCGTGTATTTTTCCCAGTTATTTGGGTTGAAAGATTCACTTGTTTCAAATGAGGCATTCGCAATCCAGAGCGCTTCTTCATGCAAAATCATTTGCCCCTGTTCAAAGAATTTTTCAGACTCCCATTTCACCTGATCTTCATCAGTTGGCGGAATAATGTGTCCAAAACATTTGGGCCAATCCGGGCACCCCATCCCCGATCCTGTCATCCTCACAAAGCTCCCCGCGAAAACAACTAACATGGAAAAAACCAGAGATACGCGGGCTAAATTGAGCGCTACTTTCCTCATCATTCACACAAAAACGAAGTTATGCGTCAAAAGTGCTAATTAAATAGCAATTGCCGGAAGTAATTCGAAAAAATTAGGGAAATCGATTTTGTGTTTATCGAGGCTTTCTTTCACGTAATCCCAAAAACCATTTTCATCAGATTGATTTGGCTTTTGGTTTTTATCTGAGCTTTGGTCAGATCCTTTTAAGCCATCGATATTTGACGGGCTCAAACCCAGTGAATCACTGCTCAACTGTACTGAAGAAAGCTGGCTCTGACCGTTATAAATCGAAGTATTGTTGTTATCCGTTTTGATTGAGGTGGTTTCATTCAATAGAACAAACATCCCCAGTGAGAATACCGCTGTTAAGAAAAGAATGAATCTATTCATAGTGAATGCTTTAAAGAATATTTCAAATGTATAGTTTATTTATCAAACGAATAAGTTCTTTAACAGTTTTTCTGAAAACAAAAATTTTACTTTTGCCCACTTAATTATGGCGAAAAAACTTCCGCAACACGAAGAATCTGAAATGTCGTTTCTCGATCACCTCGAGGAATTGAGATGGCACCTCGTAAGAGGATCTGCAGCTATTATCATTGGCGCAATCTTAGTCTTTGCCAATAAATCACTCATTTTTGACGGAATCATTTTCGCTCCAAAAAGTCCTGAGTTTTGGACTTTTCAAAAACTTTGCTCATTCTCAAACTGGCTCAACACATCACTGCCTCAGCTTTTTAGCGATCCTGATTTTTTGTGCATTGGTCAAAACATCCCAAAGTTGCAAAACATCAGCATGACCGGTCAGTTTACCTCTCACATTTTGGTATCTATCGTGGCCGGGCTCGTAATCGCGTTCCCTTATTTGATTTGGGAACTGTGGCGTTTCATCAAACCCGGCCTCCAGCCGAGTGAAAGAAAAATGACGCGCGGACTCGTGTTCTTTACATCACTGCTGTTCTTCACTGGAGTGCTATTCGGGTATTACGTAATAGCGCCACTATCGATCAATTTTCTCTCCACCTATTCTGTGAGTGAAGCAGTTCAAACGATTCCCACATTGCGTACTTACATCACAACCGTAACAACAGTTGTTTTGGCCAGTGGCGTTTTATTTGAGCTTCCAATTTTAGTTTATTTCCTCACGAAAATAGGACTCATAACACCGCAATTTTTGCGAAAATACCGCAGGCATTTCATCGTGATTGCGTTGATTATCGCAGCTATTATCACACCTCCAGATCTGTTCAGCCAAATACTGGTTTGCCTGCCCTTGATGATCCTTTACGAAATAAGTATCTTGCTCTCCATTTACATAACCAAAAAGGAAGCTAAAAAAGAACGAGCCAGTTAAAAGGCATTCATTACTTTAGCCAACTTAACTAAACTGTGTAAACCCCATTGATGAAAACAAGCTTGCGAACATATCTATATTTCGCCTTAACACTGCTTTTAGTGAGCTTTTCTGCTTCAATGGTCAGAGCCCAATACACCTTCGTTTCAGGCACAGTTACAGATGCCAAAACGGGTGAACCACTCCCCTTCGTGAACATCTCTTTTGTCAACAAGAACATTGGCACAACAACTGACCTCAACGGTTATTACGAAATCAAAACCCAGTGGGCTTCAGATAAATTGAGGGCTTCTTTCGTTGGTTACAAGCCGCAGGAACGAATGATTCAGCCCGGTGAAAAGCAAGAAGTCAACTTCGAGCTCAAACAAACTGCTGAGCAACTAAAAGAAGTTGAAATCAAAGCCGACAAGAAAAAACGATACCGCAACAAAGACAATCCGGCTGTGATCCTCATCAGGAATGTGCTCAAGTACCGCGATCAAAACCGCATGAACAGCGAGAACCTGGAGTACTTGGAATACAACAAGTACACGAAAGACGAGTACGATCTCAACAACTTTACCGATAAATGGACCAAACGAAATTCGTTGAGAAGTTTCAAAATCGCTTTCCAGTACATCGACACCAGTGATATGAACGGGAAACCTTACATCCCAATTCTCATCAAAGAAAAAGTATCGAAAGTCTATTACCGGTCAGATCCTGAGTCTGAAAAGGAAGTTGTTAAAGGCCTCAAACTATCGGGATTTGAAAACAGCGTTTTTGGTGAAGGAGTCAGTCAGTTTCTCGATAAGCTCGGTTCTGAAGTGGATATTTACGACAACACCATCGACCTGTTGGATAAGTCGTTTACTTCGCCAATATCAGGGCTCGGACCAAATGTTTACCGTTACTACATCACCGATTCCATGATGATTGACGGAGTCAAATTCAAAGAACTTTCATTTATACCCAGAGATCCGCAATTGGTTGCTTTCACGGGAAAAATGCTGGTTGGCGACAGCACACTCAACTACGTTGTGAAAGAAATTGAAATGAATGTGGACAGCCGCATCAACATCAATTTCCTGGAAGATTTGCGCATTAACCAGGAGTTCACCTATCACGACAGCATCGGCTGGATTCTCACAAAAGATAAAATGACGGTTGATATTCAGCCCGCTGACGAAGGGCTGGGACTCTACAACACGAAAACCGTGAGCTACGATGATTTCATCATCAACAAACCGCGACCTGACGATATTTATTCGGGTCTGAACAATGAAGTGATTGCCGACAGCGCAACCGACAGGGATGATGAGTTTTGGAAGGAAATGCGCCACGACACACTCACCGATCAGGAAGAAGGGATTTACCAAATGGCTGATACTATTCAGAGCCTTCCTGAGTTTAAAACGGTTGCCAATGTGGGTGAGTTTTTGCTGAGCGGATACACGAAAGCCGGGCCAATTGACATAGGGCCTATTACTTCTTTCATGAGCTACAATGATGTTGAGGGCATCCGGTTTCGAGTTGGTGGCCGAACAAATCTCAACTTTCACGAAAACTGGCGCTTTGAAGGATATGGCGCTTACGGATTAAATGATGAGCGCTGGAAATATTCCGGAACGGCTGAGTACTACTTCAGTAAAACTCCGCTCACGAAGCTGCATCTCAGCTACACTGATGATGTGTATCAGCCCGGTTTTGATGTCAACTGGAGCGATAACGACAACATTTTCCTTTCGCTGAGGAGAGGTCCGGCCGATAATATGCTCTACCAGCAAAAGTGGACTGCCTATTTTCAAAAAGAGTGGTTCATCGGTTTGCAAAACACATTCAGGGTCGACAACAAAAACCTCATGAGCTCGGCTTTTAACGACTTTGTTCAGTTCGGTTCTGACTATACGCCACAGGGAGATCCAATCGACAAAATTGAACCGATTAACGTTACAGAGTTAACACTCAGAACCAGACTGGCCATCAACGAGAAGTTCGTTCAGGGGCGTTTTGCCAGATCGCAGATCAAGACAACGGCTCCGGTTTTCACGTTTGACTACACTTATAGTCCGCCACAAATCAGCGATTACGAATATCACAAATTGTACCTCAGCATCACCAAGCGCTTTAAGTTGGGAATCTTCGGTTTCTCTGACGTTGAGATTGAAGGAAACAAAATCTTTGGTGCTGTGCCTTATCCATTGCTCGTCATCCACCGCGGGAATGAGACCTTCACCTATGACGACCGCTCGTTTAACCTGATGAATTTTGTGGAATTTGGTAGTGATCAATCTGCCAGCATCATGGTTCAACATCATTTTAATGGATTATTGACGAGTAATGTTCCGTTCATGGATCGCCTAAAATGGAGAGCTGTTGTATCAGCTAAAGCTGTGATGGGATCATTGAGCGATGCCAATACGGATACCACAAATACTGACCTTGTCGTTTTACCGGAAGAAATGGGAACCCTTGAGCGCAAACCTTACGTTGAGGTGAGTGCCGGTATTGAAAATATACTAAAGCTCTTTCGTTTTGATATTGTGAAACGACTCACTTACCTAGATAATGAAGGAGTTAGTGAGTTATGGGGCGTTAAAGGTTACGGCATACGCGGTAAAATTCAAATTTCATTTTAAGGAAATAGCATGAAGCTCAGAGCCGAAAATATTGTCAAGAAATACAAGAGCAGAACTGTTGTAAAGGGCGTTTCTGTTGAGGTAAATCAAGGTGAAATTGTGGGTTTACTGGGTCCTAACGGAGCAGGTAAAACAACTTCATTCTACATGATAGTGGGACTTATAAAACCCAATGAAGGAAACGTTTACCTCGATCAACAGGACATCACCAAATACCCGATGTACAAGAGATCAAAACTTGGAATTGGTTATTTACCCCAGGAAGCTTCGGTTTTTAGAAAGTTGAGTGTTGAAGACAATATCATGGCCGTACTGCAAATGACAGATCTCAACAAACGCGAACGGGAAGAAAAACTGGAGTCGTTGATCGATGAATTTAGTCTGAACCACGTGCGCACGAACCGCGGTGATTTATTATCAGGCGGTGAACGCAGGCGGACAGAAATTGCCAGAGCGCTTGCTGTCGATCCAAAATTCATCCTGTTAGATGAACCCTTTGCGGGTGTTGACCCTATTGCCGTTGAAGACATCCAAACCATCGTTTACCAGCTCAAATATCGCAACATCGGCATTCTCATCACCGACCATAATGTGCAGGAAACACTTTCCATTACCGAGCGCGCTTACCTCCTCTTTGAAGGCAACATCCTTAAAGCCGGAACAGCCGAGGAACTAGCCGAAGATGAACAGGTAAGAAAAGTTTACCTCGGTCAGAATTTTGAGTTGAAGAGAAAGAAGGCGCAGGGGTAGTTGATTAGCTTAATCCAGCTCACGGAACAATGAACTAACTGTTGTTTCTAATTTCTATATTTGAGTCAATTACAACTCTATGACTCAAATTATCAAGTACACTTTATCGTTTTTTCTTTTTGCTTCATTGCCTGTTTTCATCTTATCACAAAACACTGAATTCAGAATAGTGGAGGAAACACCCGATTCTGTATTTCTACCTCTTACTCAAGATTATGCGAAAAATAATTTCAAGTATTATGTATTTAAAAAAAGTTTAAATAAAGTATTTTATATAAGTGATTGGTACTTATCTGATGAAGAAAGGAATGATAATCCTATAAAAGTAAAGACTATCTGCCAATATTATAAAGGAATTAAACATGGTAAAATCGAGTATTTTATTTATGACACAATTAAAATTATGACAGGTTACTACTGTAGTGGAAAACCATGTGGTCAATTCATTGCGCATAAATATAAGATTGAAAAGAACATAACATTTAAAGCCTTACAATATTCAATAATGATATCTCCAAATACTAGCAAAGCTGAAGGAGTTTGCACATGGTACTACAGTAAAAAATACTACTTCAAAAATCAGTTCAGGGACTCAACTATTAACTGGCATAGAATATCTTTAGCTTCTTACGTATATAATTATAAAAACGGTAAAAAACATGGCCCTGCTTTTGAATATGGCCTGGACGGAAATAGTGAATTGGATAGAGTTTTAATATATAAAAATGGCAAAATAGTAGACGGGAAATACTTACACCGAAATGGAGTTAGCAAATACAAAAATGGAGAGCTTGTTAAAAATTGGGCTTATTCAAGCGACACTGGAAGATTGATTCGTAGTAAAGAGCGTTCATTTTTTGACCGTTTCTTCAATTTCAACAAACTCCTTTTTCCCGTAAAACGAGTTGTTACAGGCGAAATGGATTATGAGGAATACGTTAACAGAAAGTTGAAGTGAGGTTAGTTAGGTGCATTTGATACTATACAAGTGGTTGAATTGTGGGAAGAGGGATTCCAGAGATGTAGTACTAATTCTTATGCCTTGGACTAAATCACCAATATTAAGACCTAACCCGGCTAACTTGTAAAGATTATGAATAAATACCTTAAAGTTATTTTAATCATATCCATCTCTATAATTATTATAAGTTTTGGAGTAGGTGTATATCAGATGGAAGGCATCAATCAATATTACATTGAAGAAGATAATAATTTCAATAAAAACAAGTTAAAAACTGCTTACCCTCTATTTTCTGACTCTTTATTTAATGAATTAATCTTAGTTAACTCTTACAAAAACAAAATTTCTGAAATACATATTTTAGAAACCAAAAAGAAAAGTAACCTTTATTTCTTTTCCTTGGAAAACTACTCTCCGGTGAAAGTTTCAAACATTTCAGTCTATGACAACTACAATTATGATGATATTTTAATTAATCCTAACGTTACTTTATCCCTTGATAGTAATAATATCAATTTTATAATGAAGCCAGAAAAAGAAGATGTCATAATTGACAGCTTAATATTGTTCATGCCACCAGACAATGAATATAAATCACATAATAGAAGTAATGACTATCTAAATTTAAATTTTATTTCAGATGGCTTTGCTCTTTCCGATGATGAATATGATGTAAAACTTCTGATAAAAACTAGAAACAAGAAAGATTTTAATGTCACATTCTTTAACAAGAAAGGGAAGCTATTAATGGTTATTATTCTCGCTAACAACAAAGAAAACCTCTCACCTCTAAATACATTTAAATTAAAATAAAGCTATTGTCTTGATTGATGCACTCCACTACAACCGGGCGGGTAACAGACGAAGATGAACAGGTGAGAAAAGTTTACCTCGGTCAGAATTTTGAGTTGAAGAGGAAGAAAGCGCAGGGGTAGAAGAAAGATTAAAGATAAAAAAATCATCTTTTATATCTCTTTTGCGGATCTAAAGATGTGTGAAATACAGCAATGATGAGGATTTCATCTTCAGTAACTGTAAAATGAACACCGTAAGGGAATTTTTTCAAAAAACAAATCCTTACATCATCATACCTTACCTGATACTTTAAAGGGTTTATTCTAACACTTTTAACAGCTTTAAAAATGTAATCTTGAAATAAATCTCCTAATTCGTTTTTTTGATCTTCATACCAAAGAAAAGCTTCTCTAATATCGGCTTCAGCTTCCTCTGCAATAGCAACATGATAACCCATTCCTACTTGAAAATATCGTTTTCAGCCTCTTCCCAGGGACGAGTTTTCATCACATCTTTTTTGATGAGTTTTTTTCGATTGCTAACTTCATCTTTCTGCCAATCAGGGATTTCCTGTTGCTCAGTTATTGTAACATAATCCAACGTCTCCAAAAGAGACAGAAACTTTTTGTACTTACTTTCCTCAATACTCAACACAACCTGTTTTTTCATCACATCCATTATTTTCAGTCTAATAACTACTTATGGAACGATACACTGATAACCAAAGGTACACAAATTGAATATTTATCAATATGCCTCAATCAACCCTCCAACTAAAACTATCGAGCCCAAATCATTACTTTTGAGATAAATGAGATTACAATCGCAAGATTCGCAATGGGATAACATGTGATTGAGAATTAATAGCCTAAAATTTGTAGTTTTAGCTTAACAGTAAAAAAAAGCTTAAAACAACTTCGCGATGGAGTTGCGAGGGAGCTGGGGGCAATAGCTATGGAAAAAAAGCTTGGAAAAATGGAAATGAAAACAGAGAAAATATTAAAGCTCCTTATAACCGTTAGTTATTTGAGCTTTTCTCCATTGTTATTTTCTCAAAGTATTAAACACTGCGACACTATAGAAAATTATTTTTATAGAAATATTAAAACCTACCTGGCAAGTGATGAATGCTTTGAAATAATTTATTTTTCTGATTCAGACTCTTATTCAGTCGAATTCAATGATACAGTTAGTATAAATGAACTCCACCAGAGAACGATAGATTCTGCCTGTTGGATTTCGAACATACCTAAAAAAGGCCCAACTTCAAATGATAATGATTCAATTCCAGCTTCAATAACACGCTTTCAAAATATCATTCTAATTGAAATGTCAAATGCTGGTTCGAGACTACAGGTAACGGATAAAATACATTGTCTATCAAATTTAGAGGAGTTACGTCTTGAAGCTGACTTTAAACAAGGTGATCTACCTAATGAAATAGGAAAACTAAGCAACTTAAAATTGATCTATTTAGGCTCAAATGAACTGTGGCTAACAGATGAAATGTTTAGTGAACTAAACAAAATTGAATTCATTGAATTTGATGCTCAAAAAATCCCATATTTACCTAAATCTCTACTTGAGTTGCCTAACCTCCGTAAGGTGAAAATTACTGTTTCAAAAGACATTGAAGACAAAGCTATTTTGGAAAAACTTGAAAATAAAGTACCATGCTTTATTTACAAAATAAGGAAATAAACGAAGACATAACCCTTTTGGTCATGTTTCAATTTGCGCTTTTAGGTTTTTTTCAACTATAAAAAACTGATAGACAGAAGCGAAAAGAGCAAGGCTTTATAATATTTCAAGCTCACTCAATACACCAGGATTCGCAATAGCATAACATGTGACTGAGACTAATAGCCTAAAATTTGTAGTTTTAGCTTGACAGTAGAAAAAAGCTTGAAACAACCACGCGATGGAGTTGCGCGGGAGCTGGGTATAATGTTTTTAAAACAAAATCACTTGATCAGAAATAAAAACTAACTATGCTGTGGCTAGGACATGAAATAACTCTTTTATTTAGTTGGATCGGTTTAGAACTTAGAATAATTGTCAGTAAACTACTATTTCGTGACTCTAGTAGTTCCAAACAAGAAAAATTAATAAAGAAATACAGAAGTCAATCATTATTAAATTTTTTAATTGGGTTTTCCCTCATAATGTGTATTGCTTATGTAATATATAAGCTCAATTAGTAACAATGGTCATGTTTCAATTTGCACTTTTAAGTTCTTTCCACTTTAAAAACTGATGGACAGAAGCGAAAAAAAGCAAGGCTTATTAAAATAGTTTAATTACCCCCTATACCGCAGGATTCGCTAAGCTATAACGTGTGATAGAGAATTAATAGCCTAAAATTTGTAGTTTTAGCTTGTAAGCGTATAGACACAACCACGCAATCAATTCCCGTGGGAGCAGTGAACACTACACTCTCTCTTCATTCAAAAATGACTACTAAAATGAAAAAAATTATTTTTTTACTTCTTTTAACAGTTGCATTCAGCTCCATTAAAGCTCAAATAAGACTTGTTAAAGATATTAAAAACGAAAATGTTATTGACATGCAGTTTGACCCTATACTTGACAGCGTGTTATTAGAATACTGTAATAATCTTGAAAATTTGGATAACAAGTATCTCGATCTAATGAGAAAAACAACTGAAGACAGTGAGTTTTACTATATTATTTTATCTGAATTTTCAACAAGCCAAAAGGTATTTGATGAAAGTGGAAGTATAAATAATTATAGTAGATACCTTGCAAATAACACTAATAGATTCATAAATGTTGGTAATAAGTATTATTATCCAATTATCATGGAAGAGGACCACCGATATTGTGTCTTCGGACATTACTCAAGTGATTATGCTTATTTTAATGTAACGGGAGCAAACCATGGAGATAGTTTTGTCTTCGATATAAAAAAGAGAAGAACAATCGGCTTTACTAGTGGGTATTCTGATGATATTATTCCGATATCAGAACTAGGGATTGTAGGAAATGATTAACAATCGAATTAAAAATTATCATTTACTAATAAACGTAGTTCATGTTTCAATTTGCACTTTCAGGATTAACAACCACATACTCTCCCAACTCGGGAAACAGGCAGGATGATACGTACAACTATGTACCTTACAGACTATATCTGTAAACCAACACTTTTCAGTACTTTAGCTGTTCCTGTAAATTATTTTTTGTGGTAATACTCAACACTATCATATACTGGTTTAGCCTTTTCGTGAAAAAGCTACACAAGAAAAAATCGTTGGATTATCAAGAAACATCATTTACACATCTTCTTGTACTATTAGCGATATACATTTTCTTCATGGTATTAAATCCAGTCTTTTTCCTTTTAATACCTGATGATATCTACTGGGGATTAGACAGTAAATACTGGATGGCCATTCCGTTTGTACCACTTGTCATTATCCTTATGTGGTATTCATTTAGAAATAAAAGATGGATGAAGATTCACGAAGAATTCTCAAGCTATCCAAAAAATCAAAGACTGAAATATAACCTTACTACTATTTTAGTTATTTTGATTGTTACTACGCTATCTTGCATACTCCAATGGACTATTTTTCCTTTTGGTAGGTGGGAATAAAAGATCAGTTACTAACAAGTATAAAATATGAAACGCCATGTCAATAATACATGGAGACCTCTTGCTGTATTGATTGCATTAGTATTAGTATTGAGCAATTGCAAACACAAACCTGAGAAGCAAGTCAGTATTGAACCAAAAATCAAAAAGCACATAACTCTAAGTGAAATAGCTGACAGCATAAAATATGACTCGGCCAAAAATATTCCAGAGTTGGTGTTTTACCTACCCTACGATTTCTATAATAGGAACTGGTCTAATAGTGTACTTGAAGTTACTTCATTTGAACTTGATAAAAATAGTATAACAAGAAAACTAGTTAACACTAATAATGAGTACAAATTAAAACTTCTTCTTAATAGAAAGGAAGAAAATGAAATATCTGTAACTATTCAAAAAAAAGAGGGCTTTAGTGACATACCTGAATCATTTATATTATATCCAGATATAGTAAGAATAATCATAAAAGATATAACACCTTTAGAGTATTATGCGCATGAGGTCTTATTGGAAAGGCTATATAAAAGTAATCAAACAGAATTATTTAATACAAATTTTTACACCATCTCTCTAAATATTTCAACAAAAGACTACTTGACTTATGAAGAAGCTCTTGTATTAGATAGTCTTATAAACAGAGCAAAAGGAATAGAAAAAGCAGATGCTGAATCTCTTAAAAAGATTAAGGCTTTATTTGATTTACCTCCCAATGAAATACGTTTTGTGGAAGACGACTCTGTATCAAACTAGAAACACCATTCATCCTTCTCACAATTAGATCAACATCACTCAAACAAAGCTTTTATTTCAGTTGCAGCATCAGGTTTTATTTTTCCAGCAAGTAGTAAGGCAAGTTGTTTGCGCTTGAGTGCATCGTCAAATCGGCTTTTCTCTTCCTCTGTTTCGGGTTTGAGCTGTGGAACATCAATTGTATTTCCGTACTGGTCAACTGCAACGAACGTATAAATCGCTTCCTGGCATTTTTTGCGATCGTTGGTTTTGTGGTCATCTACCATTACATCGATGTATATTTCCATCGATGACGTAAACGCCCTGGCAACTTTTGCTTCAAGAGTAACAAAATCACCAACTTTAATGGCGTGGTTAAATGCCACATGATTCACTGAAGCTGTCACAACAACACGCTCAGCATGGCGGTGAGCACAAACAGCTGCAGCGGCATCCATCCAGTGGAGTAGCTTTCCTCCCATTAAATTACCAAGTGTATTCGTGTCGTTAGGTAAAACGATATGAGTTGAAACCGTTTTAGAATCTGAAGGTGTTTTTTTCTTTTTCATAAATATGTAAAAATCTGCGAGCGAAATTACAATTATGAATTTTAAGATTGGGCTTTGGATTGTTAGCTGTAACAAACCTCTACCGTCAAAATCAATAACAACTCACTATTACAACAAACCAAAATCATCATTGGAAGGCTCTCGACCTTGACCTCAACCTCCTAACTCCCTAATACCTAGACTCCGCATTTCGGCTCCGCTCAATGCCCCGCTCGGCATCTCTTAGAAGAACTTACCACTTGACGCAAGTCAATGGTTTGTAATTCTTATATCCACGCACTTGCTGCGGGACGGGTATCCGGGTTAAATCAACCCTTAATGCCCCTTAACTTCTTCATGGTTAAAAAAAGGGAGCGCCAGCGAACCCGCTGCGAACGCTGCGTTACCACCCCTTAAACACTAACCTCACCCAATTCATCACTCATCATTCATAACCACCCAACTTCCAAACCTCCAAACTACCAAACCCACAAATCTTTAACACCTCAAGCATCAAACTAACCAAAACTACCATCAGAACTTCTCTTGACCTCAACCTTGACCTTGACTCTCCTATCTCGTTTTGAGCCTCGCGAAAAACATATCTCACTATTTCGTTCTTGAGCAAAGCGAGAGAACTTATCTCCTCAGCCTCGACCTCAACCTTGCCTTAAAACTCAATTCAAAATAAATAAACCCAATCTCCAAACACACATCGAGACTTTCGCTAATTTTGCTCCTCATTATGCTCTACATCAAAGCACTTCATATCATTTTTGTGGTTACCTGGTTTTCAGGGTTATTCTACATCGTAAGGTTATTCATCTATCACACTGAAGCTGAACAACGGTCAGAGCCGGAGAAATCAATCCTCCAGTCACAATTTCAGCTAATGGAAAAAAGGCTTTGGTACGGAATAACCTGGCCGAGCGCGGTTCTGACCATGATTTTTGGGATTTGGCTCATCACCAAAATGGGCCTGTGGAGCGCTCCTTACATGCACCTCAAACTCACCTTTGTCTTTTTCCTGTACCTCTACCACTTCAGTTGCCAGCACATTTATAACAAATTGAAACAAAACAACGTAAAGTACTCACCTACGCAATTGCGTATTTGGAACGAGGTAGCCACACTTTTTTTGGTAGCTATTGTGTTCATCATAGTCGTGAAGTCGATGAACTGGATTTACGGGTTAATCGGCCTGGTACTTTTTGCGGTTATGTTGATGCTGACCATTAGAATTTACAAGCGCCTGCGAACAAAAAACAAAGATTAAAGTTTAGTAGACAGTCAAATGAAATCTATGTCAATCACCCCAATTTTAATCCTCTTAGCCGTACTCTTCATCTTTGACCTGTACACGTATCGCAGCATTAAAATAATTGGATCTGACCTGCCGGGAGCTTACACAAAACGTATTTTATCAATTGTACACTGGGCAATTTTTGCCGGTGTAGCCATTTGGTACCTTTTCATGTATTTCAATATGCCGTTCATGGGCAGTTATAAATACTACAAGTTCTACTACTTCCTTTTTGGCATCACGCTGCTCTTCTACTTACCTAAACTAGTCCTCAGCTTTTTCCAAATAATTGATGACGGCTGGATGCTGACGCAATGGATAGCCAAAAAATTCTCGTCAGAACCGAGTGAATCCGCAGGCGGAATGTCACGCGCCCGTTTTCTCTACCATACCGGAATTGTGGTGGCTTCCATCCCGTTCATTGGAGCAGCGTACGGAATGATAAAAGGCAGGTGGGATTTCAGAATTGTACGTAAAACCATGAAGTTTGATAATCTCCCGGCATCATTTGACGGGTATAAAATTGTTCAAATATCAGATGCTCACGTTGGTTCATTTTTCAGCAATTACAAACCCGTAGAAAAAGCGCTCGAACTCATCAATAACCTGAATGCTGATCTCGTTCTCTTTACCGGAGATCTGGTAAACAATTTCGCAAAAGAAGCTGAAGAATGGATTCCTTATTTCAAAGAGATTAAGGCGAAAGACGGAAAGTTTTCAATCTTAGGAAACCACGATTATGGAGATTACAGCAGTTGGCCCAGTGAAGAAGCAAAACAGGAAAACTTTAACAGACTTACAGAAATCCACGGAGAAATGGGATTCGACCTGTTGCGAAACGAAAACCGAACTGTGAAACGGAGCGGAGAAGAGATTGCTGTTTTAGGAGTTGAAAACTGGGGGGTTAAACCATTTCCCCAATTAGGTGATATCTCAAAGGCTAAAAATGGTGTTGAGAATACTCCTTTCAAAGTCTTGATGTCTCACGATCCTTCTCATTGGGATTACGAAACCATCAAAAATCATAAGGATGTAGATCTCACACTATCAGGTCATACACACGGTGCTCAATTTGGTGTAGAATTAGGCAATATCAAATGGAGCCCGGTAAAGTACAAATATCCGAGATGGGCCGGTGAATATTCTGTAGGAAAACAAAAACTCTACGTCAACCGCGGAATCGGATATATCGGGTTTCCCGGCAGAGTTGGTATGCCTCCAGAAATTACTGTTATTGAATTGAAGAGAGCGTAGAATTTTCATTTCGTAGAGCATTAATGTTCATCTTGAATGCTGAGTGTAACCCTTCAAAGAGCACAATTGGAACTCTCTAGGCCTCATCCTCGACCTCCTAATTCCCTTCTACTTCGACTCCGCCAAGTCTCCGCTCAGCATCCGGGTTTAACGCTTAGAAGCAAAACTCACCCCCTTAAACACTAAACCTAATTAAACCTTAAACGCTACAACCTCACACATAAGCAATTTCAAAATCCTCATAATTCTGAAAATTCCCCTTTCGGATTTTAATTTCAGTTACCTCAGCATTTTTAGGCCCTTTCTTGCACCACTCTATAAATTCATCAATCCTCTCTTTTTCGCCTTCGGCCTCTATGTAAACTGAACCGTCACGTTCGTTTTGTACATAGCCTGAAATTTGAAGTTCGTAAGCCTTTTCCTGTGTAGACTTCCTAAAAAAAACACCCTGTACTTTCCCTTTAACTGTAATATTTACGTGTTCCATCGTTATCAAGTAAATGATTTTCAATAACCCAAACTCAGGTTTATAATATTTTGTTTATTTGTTATCTTCAATGAAGTATTTTGTACCTACAAACAAAATAAACTTGCTGAACGGTTATGTTAAATTACACAAATGAGTTATGAAATTAGAGGATGAAATTAAACAGAAAAAGTTTAAAACGGAATACGAAAAACTTTTAGTTAACATACTCTTTACTTCCAGCTGGCTCAACGGGGCTCATTTGAAGTTTTTAAAACCAAGAGGTCTTTCACAACAACAATACAACGTATTGAGAATTTTGCGCGGCCAACATCCTGATCCGGCAAGTATTGGCTTGATCAGCGAAAGAATGCTCGACAAAAACTCAAATGCCTCAAGATTAGTAGACAAACTGCTAGACAAAGAACTAATCGTTAGAACCACAAGCAAGTACGACAGACGCCAAAAAGAAATCGCTATTACCGAAAAAGGACTCGACCTTTTGGAAGTGTTAGATGAAGAATTTCGAAAATTTCAACAACAATTTCACACACTCTCCGTAAATGAAGCAGAAAATCTTAATAACCTACTGGATAAATTGCGAGGATAATATTTTTCTGGACCAGTATTAAATTATTAAGTAGTTTTGCCGCCTCGTTTTAACGAGGAGCTTTTTTCAACAAAAACTTGTTGAAGAACAAAATTTTATTGTATTTTCAAAGATTCTAAAACGATAAAAGGTCATACATGCGTCAGTTAAAAATTACGAAACAGTTAACCAATCGGGATAGCAAATCAATCGACAAATATTTAAGTGATGTATCAAAAGAGGAAATGGTTACTCCTGAAGAGGAGGTTTCCTTAGCGGTACGCATTAAACAAGGCGATGAAATTGCACTCAACCGTTTGGTCAATGCGAACTTGAGGTTCGTAATTTCAGTAGCAAAACAGTATCAGGGTCACGGTTTAACACTTGAAGATCTTATCGCTGAAGGTAATATCGGACTTATTACTGCTGCTAAAAGGTTTGATGAAACCAAAGGATTTAAGTTTATCTCTTACGCAGTTTGGTGGATTCGTCAAAGCATTATGCAGGCTATCGCTGAAAACTCACGCGTTGTACGCCTCCCACTCAACAAAGTAAGTGCAATTCAAAAAATTGCCAACGCTTACTCTAAACTCGAGCAAACTCACGAAAGGCCCCCGTCAAATGAAGAAATTGCCGATCTGCTCGAAAGCAACTCTGATAACGTTGCCGATCTATTTACTTACAGTCAAAAACAAGTTTCTGTTGACGCTCCACTTATCGAAGGTGAAGAAAACAGTCTTTTGAATGTTTTGACTAACGAAAATTCTTCTCACCCCTCAGACACATTGATGCGTGAATCACTTTGCAAAGATATTGAGCGCGTACTTGTATCGCTCAAGCAACGCGAAGCTGATGTTGTGAGATTATCTTTCGGATTAAATGGTGAAACACCCATGACGCTTGAAGAAATCGCTAATAGTTTAGGTTTAACTCGTGAGCGAATTCGTCAAATAAGAGAAAAAGCATTGAGAAGTTTGAGAAAGAAAGCAAACTCGAATTTACTCAAGCACTACTTGTAAAAAGTGCTATACAACATTACAAGCCGATCTCAGGATCGGCTTTTTTTATGTTCAAAAATCACTTTGTAAGTAACCAGGCGCCAGACTGAACTTCGGTTTTCACCTTTGATAAAGACTGTTCAGCAGCCGATCTGCTCGATACGTTTTCAGCACTTACCCTCAACAACCCGTTCTTAACATCAACGATGTACGGATCATACCCCAGGTTTGTCAGCTTGTTCATGTAGCGCTCAGCATTTTGCTTCTCGCTGAAACACCCCACAATGAGGTGATAATTTCCGCGTTGAGATTTTGTTGCTGTTTTTCGGTCAGAGCCTGAACCAGCAGGCTTCTCGTCTACTACCGGAATAGAGCGACCGCCCTCAACAAGTGTGAGACTTTTGAGATTCTTTTGAGATCTAATCTCTTCAAAACTCAAATCAAAACTCCCCGATCTGGGATGATAAACTTCACAAATCTTATCAGTGAAAGGATTGAGATCACTTGTATGAAACCTGTAATTCGGCTTGAGGACATCAGTAGCAGTGAAGAACCACGCACCGTATCCCAATATCGGCAACAAAACTGCTGCGGCTGCAACGCGCTTCCAGGATGTGGAACGTGAGGTATCGGTTTCCGGCTCTGACCGTGACTCAACTGAAGAAGTTGCTCTTTCAGCAGAAACAGGTCGAGCTATCACAGACTCCAATCCAAACGCATCGCGGTCAAAATTCACCGTTTTATCAGCCTCAAACTGCAGGCTGCCCTCGCTATTGAAATGCACTGTGCCCAATCCGTTTAAGGCAAACCCTTCACGTTTGCGAATAGCAGTTTCCAACGGCCGGGCAAAGTCTCTTACGACTTCTTTTGCCTTATCGTAATCGATGTTCTCAAAAGACGAAATTGAATTGATCAGCAATCCGTCATTGTGGCGTAAATCCTTGTTGAATGCCACGAATTTCCCGGGAGGGTCAATCTTGTGATTGCCTGCTTTTAGCTTAGCTGACGACTGAACAGTGTAAAAACCGCCAACATTGGGCAGCACCACGCAATCGTGATCAAAAAGCAATTTGTAGATATGTTCCTCAACGGGTCGCATATTGCGAAAATAGGTTAATAATTGATAAAAATTAAACGCTGTGGTCAACCAATTTTAATGCGATCTTACAAGGTATTAACTTCCAGTGACAAATTCTGGAAAAGAAAAACAAAATCCTTACTTTTAACCGTAAATCTTTTTTCATGCCACTCACAGAAGAAACACTCTACCAAATTGCGCTCGCCAAAACTGTTCACATAGGCCCTTCAATTGGTCGTACGCTCCTCGATGAATACGGATCAGCAAGGGAAGTTTTCAAAGCTCCCAAGAAAGAACTGGTGAAAATCAGTAAGATTACCGAAAGAATCGTCAACAATCTGGCCGATAATGTCGCCCTGAAAAGAGCTGAACAGGAACTGAAATTTATCGAGAAACACGATATTCAGGTTCATTTCATCTCTGACCGTGAATACCCGCGCAGGTTGAAGTTTTGTAAAGATGCTCCGCTTTGCATTTTCACAAAAGGATTGATGGATTTGAACGCTGAAAAAAT
The DNA here is from genome assembly GCF_008806325.1 of Salibacter halophilus. GTDB lineage: Bacteria > Bacteroidota > Bacteroidia > Flavobacteriales_G > Salibacteraceae > Salibacter > Salibacter halophilus. The sequence goes on along the minus strand of NZ_WACR01000008.1, from coordinate 155,092 downwards.
GGTTGCTGTTGTAGGAACGCGAAAAGCAACTCCTTACGGAAAGGAACAAACAGAAAAGATCGTGTCAGAACTCGCTCAGCACAATGTCACCATCATAAGCGGACTGGCTTTTGGGATTGACATTACAGCTCACAGAACAGCGCAGGAAAACAACCTGCAAACTGCAGCAGTTTTAGCTCATGGTCTCGACAGAATTTACCCGAGAGAGCACACTCAAACAGCTAAGCGAATGCTCGAAAATGGTGGTTTAATCACTGACTACTGGAGCGGCACAAACCCTGACATGGGCAACTTTCCCGAGCGCAACAGAATAATTGCCGGTCTGTGCGATGCTACACTCGTTATGGAATCCAGACTCCAGGGCGGTTCACTCATCACGGGCAAACTCGCATTCAAATACAACAGGGACGTATTTGCTTTTCCCGGAAAATCCACTGACAACAACTCTCGCGGTTGCAACTTTCTCATAAAATCTCATCAGGCTGCGTTGATTGAAGACGTAAAAGATATTGAGTATCAAATGGGATGGGAAAAATCAAAAAAGAAAAAGAAAGTTCAGAAAAAGCTTTTTGTAGAGTTGAGTGAAGAAGAGCAGTCAATTTTAGATTTACTGAAGGATAAAAAGCTAGCTGTGGATGAAATAGGGCTCGAGTTGAACAAAAGTTCCAGCCAAATAAGCACACATTTATTCAACCTTGAAATGAATGGGTTGATAAAATCTTTACCGGGCAAAATGTACCAACTCAACTGATTTAACAAATTGCTAAAGCTTTTGTCGGCTATGGGCTATATGGCGTTCTAAAAATGACAAAAAAAAGCATAGATTTGCCCATAAAATTAAAAGCATTTAAGTATGTCATCAGCAAAACATGAAGCCCTCGTTGACGAGTTTATGGTAAAAGTAAAAACCAAAAACTCACACGAACCAGAATTTATGCAAGCGGTTCGAGAGGTTGTTGAAACCATTATTCCTTTCATTGAGGATAACCCTGAGTACAAGGAAGCAAACATCCTTGAACGAATGATTGAGCCGGAGCGCATCATTACATTCCGCGTTCCATGGGTTGATGATAATGGAAATATCCAGGTTAATCGCGGTTACCGTGTTGAGTTCAACTCGGCAATTGGACCATATAAAGGTGGACTACGTTTTCATCCTTCAGTGAATCAGTCAATTTTGAAATTTCTCGGTTTTGAGCAGATTTTCAAAAATGCACTTACTACGCTCCCAATGGGCGGTGGTAAAGGTGGTGCCGACTTCGATCCTAAAGGGAAAACTGATGGCGAAGTAATGCGTTTTTGCCAGTCGTTCATGACTGAGCTTTCTCGTCACATTGGTCCTGATACTGATATCCCTGCCGGAGATATTGGTGTTGGTGGTCGTGAGATCGGTTACATGTTTGGCCAGTACAAGAGATTGAGAAATGAGTTTACTGGCGTTCTTACCGGTAAAGGAAGAAACTGGGGCGGTTCTTTGATCAGACCCGAGGCTACCGGTTACGGTGTGGTTTACTTCACTGAAGAAATGCTCAACCACCACGATGACAGCATCAAAGGAAAGCAAGTAGCTGTATCGGGATCTGGAAATGTAGCTCAGTACGCTATCGAAAAAGTGAATCAGCTCGGTGGTAAAGTTGTAACTGCTTCTGACTCTTCAGGAACAATCCTCGATCACGATGGGATTCACGCTGAAAAGCTCGAGTTCCTGATGGATCTGAAAAACAACAAACGCGGCAGAATCAAAGAATATGCTGAAAAATTTGATGTTGAGTACTTTGAGGGAGCTCGTCCATGGGATGTTGTAGATTCAATCGATGTAGCACTTCCATGTGCCACGCAAAACGAACTGGACGAAAGCAATGCTGAAAGTCTTGTAAAGGCTGGTGTTAAAGCTGTTGTTGAAGGGGCTAACATGCCAACAACCCCAGAAGCGGTTGAATATTTTGAAAACAATGGTGTTATGTTTGTTCCGGGTAAAGCATCAAATGCCGGTGGTGTTGCAACTTCTGGTCTTGAGATGACACAAAACTCAATGCGTTTGAGCTGGACTGCTGAAGAGGTAGATGAAAAGCTACACAAAATTATGCGCGATATTCACGCTGCAACAGCTCATTACGGAAAAACAGAAAAAGGAAATATCGACTACATCAAAGGTGCAAACATTGCAGGCTTTGTGAAAGTTGCTGATTCTATGATGGATCAGGGAGTTATATAATCCTTTTTAAAATAGATGTAATATAAAGGCTCCCAATCGGGGGCCTTTATTTTGCTTTATTACCTTTGACCAAAATCTGAAAATTGCTCTCGAAAAAGGCTAAATACGCAATCAACGCTCTCGTTCATCTCGCAAAACAATACGAGAAAGGACCTATTTTGATCAGCGATATTTCTGAACAGGAAAACATCCCACAAAAGTTTTTGGAGTCCATATTGCTGGATCTGAAAAATGCCGGAATACTGAGTAGCAAAAAAGGGCGTGGTGGCGGATACTATCTCATTAAGGCACCAGAGGAAGTCAACCTCGCTGATGTGATGCGATTATTTGACGGGCCAATCGCCTTTCTCCCCTGTGTTACATACAAGTACTACGAACGCTGCGAGGAATGTATTGATGAAGCAACTTGCGGTATCAGGCAGGTTTTTTATGAAGTCCGCAACGAAACTGTAGAGATTTTAAAACGCAGTAGTTTGGCCGCAATCATCAAGAAAGAGCAATTGCTGAGTGATCAGTAAATATTACGAGGCTATGGTAGAAAACACATCTCCTTTCAGCTTACATAAATCATGTACAAGAGTTTACTCTGTAAGCATAGTCTCCCCATTAAACTTAAAAGTGTTCTTGAGTTTTAATAAGAATGATATTGCAGAGCTGGTAAATTAGTAAGTCAAATAGCCTACGCTGAAACGACCGTACTCTTTTCTAAATAAGTGCACCTTATTTGAAGACTGATAAAATCTCAACGGAATAAATTCATTGTTTCCATCATCGCTTAACTGCCGCTTAATAGTTTTTTTCTCTTTTGGATTAATAACACATTGATACATATACAAATCATCCTTTTGGCTGTAATAATCACCTGACCTATCATATTCTGCTCCTCCTGAATTGAAAAACACATACAACTTACTATTTATCACAAACGCGCTATATCCGCCTATAAAATCTTTTTTGTTTGCTGTATTTAGCTTTGGATCTAAAGAATACTCAATCCTCTCAGGTTTTTTAGTTATTTTTCTATAAGTGTGATTATACCTTTTATTGATTTTGGTTGAGTATACTTCATTCAAGTTACTATCTAAAACGACAACTAATAAATCAGTATACTTTGTTTTAAAAGTATAAGAAGTACTTTTATGATGTATGCTTGAAGATGCTGCAGGGGTGACTAAATTTTTTTTATTGTAGTCTAATCTAAAACCTTCAAAAACTATACAAGGCTTATTATCAATATACTTCACCTCATCTGGATAATAACTAATTTTGTCATCCTCAACATCAATGTCTAGGTTAAGTTGAGCTTTTTTATAATTAAACTCACTTTTCTCCGTATCAAATTCATGTATCGATATCCATGCTTTATCCTCAATGTTTGAAATACCATAAAGAAGCAAACCATTTCCACTTTCATTCAATGAAATGTAATAATCATTAACCCCTAAGTCGTTTTCATTTCTTCTAATCTTGAATGATTTTGATTCACCATTTGGATAAATTACTTTCAAGTAATTACGTAGCCCCTGCCTCAGTCCATTGCCATTATACCTCTTTAAAGTGTAGCGACCCAATGGATTTGAATAGAGTCTTCCCAGCCCACTTCTCTCTCTGTATTGAGGATTATAATCATTCAATGAACTTGAAGTAAAAGTCAAATGGGACGGGACATAATCTGAATAATAAATAAACTTAACTCCATTATTATTCACAGCATAGTCAACCGCCTGAAGATCAAATTCATCTTTTTCTTTTAATTGCGTATCAACCTCTTTTAATTCTAAATCTGATTGAAAAACTTCAACAGCTTTATTAGCGATATAATCAGATCTTGCTTTTTTCTTTGATGAAAATGAAATTACAGCGCCTTTTTTATTAGGCGTATAATGAATACTAGACAAAATATACTTGTAGTGCCTTGAACCGTCTACATCTAAAGATATTTGTGAAATTGGATCTCTTCCTATTTTATATTTCCCTTTATCGAATGGAAATAAATAAACATTTAGCTTATTCCCAAATGAGGTTACAGAAGTAAAAATAAAATATGGGGTTCCTTCAAAATTAATCATCTTCTTAAAGTCTAATTTTTTCATCCCCTTTGATGCTCTTATTCTTTTTTTCTTTTCTTTTTCTCCATTTGAATTTATATATGCATAGTAATACTTTTCTTTTCTCTGCTTACCCAGCACAATCAATTTTGAACCATCATTCAACTCAATTCCATCATAAACAGTGGCTCCACTTTTTCTAAAAGTCGTTTGCCAGTTCACTGATACAGGTTGACAAAAGGATAGGTTTATAAATGTTACGGTAAGGATTATTAATGAGAGGGTTCTCCGGATCATAGTATATAATTTTACCACAACAATAACTGTTTTAATTTCAAAATAAAAATACTGTTAAGCCTAAATAAAAAGTCATTCTACTCCCAACTTTCCATTCCTTATATTTGTTCCTGCACAAAATAGAATGTTTATGTACGGAAAACTCAAAGAACACTTACAGTCAGAACTCAAACAAATAAAAGCTGACGGACTCTATAAAAACGAACGCATCATCACCTCAGAGCAGGGTGCTGAGATTACGGTCTCAACAGGTGAAAAAGTACTCAACTTTTGCTCAAATAACTACCTGGGTTTAAGCTCGCACCCAAAAGTGATTGAGGCAGCGCACAAAACGCTCGACACGCACGGGTTCGGAATGTCATCAGTTAGATTCATTTGCGGAACACAGGACATCCACAAAACGCTAGAATCTAAAATTGCAGACTTCCTGGGAACCGAGGATACAATCCTTTACGCTGCGGCATTTGATGCAAATGGTGGAATTTTTGAACCGCTTCTCACTAAAGAAGATGCTATCATTTCAGATTCACTCAATCACGCATCTATCATTGATGGTGTGCGCCTTTCTAAAGCTCAGCGTTACCGCTACGAGAATAACAATATGGAAGATCTCGAAAAGCAACTTCAGGATGCTGAAGGAGCTCGTTTCAAGATCATTGTGACTGATGGTGTTTTCTCGATGGACGGCTACGTAGCACAACTCGATAAAATCTGTGATTTAGCAGAAAAATACGATGCCCTCGTAATGGTTGATGAATGTCATGCAACCGGCTTTATTGGTAAAACAGGTCGCGGGACACACGAACTCAAAAATGTAATGGGCCGTGTCGATATCATCACCGGAACGCTTGGTAAAGCACTTGGTGGCGCGATGGGCGGCTTCACAACCGGCCGTAAAGAAATCATTGATTTGCTTCGTCAACGCTCTCGCCCTTACCTTTTCTCTAACTCATTGGCTCCATCTATCGTGGGAGCATCTATTGCTGTTTTTGATCTGCTCAGTGACAGCACAGATCTGAGAGATAAACTTGAAGACAACATAAATTACTTCAAAGAAAACATCAAAAGTGCCGGCTTCGACATCAAAGACGGGGACTCAGCAATTGTTCCCATAATGGTTTACGATGCTGCGCTATCCCAAAAATTCGCTGACGGACTCCTGAAAGAAGGAATTTACGTAATCGGGTTCTTCTATCCCGTGGTTCCGAAAGGACAAGCCAGAATCCGCGTTCAGCTTTCAGCAGCCCACGAACGTGAACACCTCGATAAAGCAATTGAAGCTTTTAAAAAGGTTGGAAAAGATCTTGGAGTAATTGATTAAAAAAGCAAGGAAGCCCCATCTGAACAAGATGGGGCTTTTCTTTTCGATCAGAACCGAAATTACTTTTTCCTGTTAACCGTGTATTCGACTAATTGCTCGAGAGAATTGCGCGCATCATTCTCGGGAAAAGTGTGAAGGATTTTCAGTGCTTTATCAACGTATTCCATCATCGTTTTGCGGGCATATTCAATTCCGCCACTCTCCTTTACATAATCGATGACTTCCCTTACTTTCTTGTCGTTGTTATTCTGATTTTTGATTTTGTAAATCAGCCCTCTACGCGTTGAATTATCAGCATTATTGAGTGCGTAAATCAATGGAAGCGTTGTCTTTTTCTCTTTGATATCAATTCCGGTGGGCTTGCCAATTTTAGACCCGTCACCGTAATCGAAGAGATCGTCCTTGATTTGAAATGCTATTCCCACAGCTTCACCAAAATCTTTAGCTCGCTGAATTGTTTCTTCATCTTTTTTGTTGGAAGCTACCCCTGTTGCACAGCAAGCTGCAATTAAAGTTGCTGTTTTTTGGCGGATGATATCAAAATAGATTTTTTCATCAATATTGAGTTTGCGCGTCTTCTCCATTTGAAGAAGTTCGCCTTCACTCATTTCTCTTACAGCATTACTCACCAACCTCAACAAGTCGAACTCACCTTTGTCAACACTCAACAACAAACCTCTCGACAGTAAGTAGTCACCAACGAGAACAGCTATTTTATTTTTCCAAAGAGCATTGATCGAGAAAAAACTCCTGCGTTCATAAGCATCATCAACAACATCGTCATGAACCAGAGTTGCTGTGTGTAACAACTCAATGAGCGAAGCAGCATTGTACGTTGAATCATTGACGTCTCCCACGAGCTTTGCCGAGAGAAAAACGAACATAGGACGCATTTGCTTCCCTTTTCGCTTGATGATGTAATGCGTGATTTTGTCCAATAAAGGCACCGAACTTTTCATGGAATGTCTGAACTTCTTTTCAAACGTCTCCATTTCAGATTTTATAGGCGCTTTTATTTCTTCGAGTAATGCCATGCTTCTGTGTGCCAACAAATATAAACGCTAAAAAACAGGCTGAAACATTTTCGGTAGCCTTTTTACGGTTTTTTTACTGCATCGTTTTTATTGGCGAGCTGTCCGCAAGCCGCATCGATATCTTTTCCCCTACTTCGCCTAATTGTAACCCGTACATCATTCGCTTCTAAAAAGGCTGCAAAAGCATCCACTTTTTGAATTGAAGGCCTTTCAAAGTCTGCGTGATCAACAGGGTTGTATTCGATAATGTTCACCTTGGCGGGTACTTTTTTGCAAAAACTAACGAGGTTTTTAGCATCTTCAATAGAATCGTTGAAGTCTTTGAACGCTATGTACTCGTAAGTAAGATTCGCCCTGGTTTTGCTGCGGTAATACGAAAGTGCTTCAGCTAATGAATCGAGAGAATTTGACTGGTTAATGGGCATGATCTTATCGCGCTTCTCTTCACTGGCTGCGTGAAGGGAAAGAGCTAAATTCACTTTTGGACATTCGTCAGCCATTCGTTTAATCATGCGTGCAATTCCGGCAGTTGAAACTGTAATTCGTTTTGCAGACATCCCCAAACCTTTCTCTGATGTCAAATACTCGATACTCTCAATCATTCCTTTGAAATTCATCAAAGGCTCTCCCATTCCCATAAAAACAATGTTCGTGAGCGGATGATCGTAGTATTTTTCTGCCTGCCTGGCAATATTCACAACCTGATCGTAAATTTCATATCCGCTCAGGTTTTTCATTCTTTTCATGGTTCCGGTAGCACAAAACGCACACGATAAACTGCAACCAACCTGAGAAGAGATACAAGCCGTCATTCGCCCTTCAGCCGGAATGAGCACACCTTCTACGATGTGGCCATCAGGAAGTCGAAAAGCACTTTTAATCGTTCCGTCTTCACTTTTTTGTTCTTCGGCAACCTCAACTCTTTTGATGTCATATTCAGATCCGAGCCAGGCACGAGTCGATTTAGACAAGTTGGTCATTTCATCGAACGAGCGGGCGTGCTTCTTCCAAAGCCACTCGCTTATCTGCTTGACGCGGAATGGTTTTTCACCGCGATCTGACAGTAATTTATCGAGTTTATCGAAACTTAAATCTCTAATATTTGGCTTAACCTGCTGATCCATAAAAACTAAAAAAGCTGTCCGCAAGATACGAACAGCTTATGCAACTAGTTACTAATGCTATTTAAATAATGAGCATCGCATCGCCATAAGCGTAAAAACGATACTTTTCTTTTATTGCAGTTTCGTAAGCTTCCATGATCAAATCATACCCTCCAAAAGCTGCCACCATCATGAGGAGCGTACTTTCAGAGTTGTGGAAATTGGTGATCATCGAATCTGGAATACTGAATTCGTAAGGAGGGAAAATAAATTTATTCGTCCATCCTTCAAACGGCTTCAGGTAGTCGTCAGTTGAGACTGATGACTCAAGAGCCCGCATAACCGTGGTTCCGACCGCGCAAACACGTTTTTTCTCGCGCTTTGCTTTGTTGACTTTAGAAACACAATCTTCATTGATAAATGCTTCTTCAGAGTCCATTTTATGTTTGGTCAGATCCTCAACCTCAACCGGGCGGAAGGTTCCCAGTCCCGTGTGGAGAGTTAGATTAGCGAACTCAACTCCGTGGAGCTCGAGACGCTTCATCAGGTTCCGACTAAAATGCAAACCGGCAGTTGGAGCCGCTACAGCGCCTTCTTTTTCTGCAAAAATCGTTTGAAAACGCTCTTCATCTTCAGGCTCAACAGGGCGAGTTATATATTTTGGAAGTGGCGTTTCACCGAGCGTGTAAACCGTTTTCTTGAAGTCCTCGTAAGGTCCGTCAAAAAGGAAACGAAGCGTACGACCTCTCGAAGTGGTGTTGTCGATCACCTCGGCTACGAGGCTGTCGTCTTCTCCAAAATAGAGCTTATTTCCGATTCTGATTTTACGAGCAGGATCTACTAATACATCCCACAGGCGACTTTTCTTATTCAATTCACGCAGAAGGAAAACTTCAATGCGCGCACCTGTTTTTTCTTTGTTCCCGTAAAGACGAGCCGGAAACACCTTGGTGTCGTTCATGACCATTGCATCACCTTCACCGAAGTAATCCACAATGTCTTTGAACATTTTGTGTTCGATGGTGCCTTCCTTTCGGTTGACTACCATTAAACGCGATTCGTCTCTCTCTTGAGCAGGGTGTTGAGCTACAAGCTCATTGGGAACGTCAATCTTAAATTGCGATAATTTCATGAAGGCAACGTTTTTGAGGGCTGCAAAAATAGAAAAACTATTGAATTTGACGCGGTTAAATCAGAATAACCTAAAATTTTTATTTTCAATAAGTTGATATAGAATTATTTTACGATCAATTTAGTATGGTGGGTTTTGCTGTTTTGTAAAGTCTTTATAATGTAAGTTCCGGGAGTAAGATCAGAAACATCAACATTTGAGACTTCAGCATTGATTTCACCTTCTTTGACTACCATTCCGGTTATGTTGTAAAATTGGTACTTCCCGCTAGAAAGACCTTTTATAGTAATTCTATCATTAACCGGATTGGGATAAACATGAAAGTTATTGTCATGAACTTTTCTTTTGCTTGAGTTCACAACTGACGGATTGCCAATTCTCACAAATCTATTAGAGTTTGTGAAGCTATTGGAGTTCCCTATTTTGCTCTCTATATTCAAATATATGTTGGTATCTCCAGTTGCAGTAACATCAGATGTAATAGTCCCTGAAATTGTTTTACCATTTACATTACTGTTCCACAGCTCCTGAACTTCGTTGAAGTTATGATCGAGTTCAATGAGTCTCAGATTTGTATTGTAATAATATTCTGTACTGCCGGCAAATCCTGTTGCTGACTGACCGATAAACGCCAGGTAGCCATTTCCAAAAGGGATAATTTGGTAAGTGTGATTATTTCCGCTTTGGTTGTTCCCGTAATTGAGAATGGTATCGAGTTTTTCCCATTTTTGGCTACTTTGATTCTGATAGGTAACAAGAATGTTTTTTAACCTAATTACATCGTCATCATCAGCAACTGCTCCAAAAACATGTTCAGCGTCAATCGGTTTTAAATCTACTCCTTTTAGGTAGTTAAAACCATCAAAGTACCATTTTTCAACTTCAAATGTTGATTGAATAATTCCATTGTTATCAAATGCACTAAAGCCTTGCGGTTCATTTGGTTGATCGTGACACTGACATACCCCTTTTCGCTTAACGATCATATAACCACCTCTAAAACAAGGCTTATTGCCACCACAATAACTGAGATTTTTATAATGCAATTTATATGCATGTTCATTGAGAAATACAGAATAAACATCGCTATGGCAATCTCCCTCTTCGTTAGAGTTTCCATAAAGCATTACAGAATCATTTCTCCAATACGGGAGGTAAGATTCAATGAAGTGGCTCGTATTTGTTGGTGAAATATCTCTTTGAAAGATATAATTACCGTCATCATCGTGTTTATAAAGTCTTACATATTGATAGCTATACGTCATATCAGGAGATAAAGAATAGGTAGTTAAAACTCCTATTCCATCTTCATAATCATAACCTACAAAAACATTTCTTCCATGCAGGAGAGTATCTTGCCTTAGCGGGAATTGCTTCAGATTAATGATTTGTCCGTTTGGTGTAATTGAATCTATTCGAAGATCAGAACCGACCATCTTGCTAACATGGAGTGCCCCGTTATCAAATATTTTTTCGGTTTTGGCATTGGGATCCTGAATATTGTAGATCAAAGATTGTGTCGATGCTTTTATCGATAGTAGGCTCAAAATAAAAAGTACAACGTATTTCATTATAATGGTTTTTTGTAGTCGGTAAGTAAATATACAAACACCAGTCCAATTAGAAATTATCTAATGATTAGCTTTTTAACTTCACTGCCAGTTATTTCAGAATTGCATCTGAGAAAATAAACTCCGCTCGCCAGCCCCGTTAGTGAAAGCCGGTTCTGACCGATATTTAAATCTCGCTCTCTTATCAATTGCCCGGTAGAACTGAACATTGTTAATTCACTACTGGTGAGCGTTTCAATAATCACAAAATTATTAGCCGGATTGGGAAAGATTTTCAATTTGGGAGGAAGCTCCACTTTTCTCTTTTGACCTTGCCAGGTTTCTGGAATATTGACTCTCCAAAAATGTCGTTGTCTAATCCAATTGTTTATATCCCCTTCCCGTTTAGTCGTTTGTAAAAAGACATCATTTTCATGCGCATACAAAAAGCCAATTTCATGGTCCCCAGTAGAAGTATATTGCCATAAAGGTATATCATAAGAAACAGTTTGATCCACATAATCGAGAAATAAAATAGTTGAGTCGAAAGAGCCGTTATGGAAGCCAGCACCATAAAAGAGCAAGTAACCATTATCATATTTTATCACATCATAAACCTCTCCATTAGCTTGATATTCATCATCATAAGTATATGTTGTGAAATTTGACAAACTCAACCATTTCATACTTCCATTATAATTGGAACCTATAACTGGATCTTCATCACTAGAATGTTGTAGGGTAGCACTGCCAAAATATGTGCTTTCACTCAGGAATTTAAAATGTGTGATTATTTTATCATCCTCAACAAATGGTGTGTTTTCACCACTCACGACAAGCTCGTTTTCTTTTTCGAGATTATGGTTGAAGTAAGAAATCTTTGCTGGTCTTGGAGGCGAATTTCCACAAGAACACATTTGACTAAACTGAAAAGTAAACCCGTTTTCGCTTTTTACAAATCGGACATCAGTACACTCTCCCATTATTTTATTTTTGAGGATCTGACCATCAGTCAATAGAGATATAAATACAGCTTTGGGTACGCACTCACCTACTTCTGAAGTTGAACCGTAAGCGTATAAAGTGTCATCTAAAACCGACAATAAATAGTGTTGCCCATTTCCGTATAACTCTCCCGGATTCACCTCTTTTTGCCAGATCAAAGAGCCAGCTTTTGAATATCTAGAAAGCTGCAAGAAACTCACCTCTGCCGGAGAATAAGATGTATCGGGAACGCTCCTAGATGTGAATATTCCGTAATCTTCATTATAATTATATCTCGTATAATACTCTCCCTCATTACTCAACTCAACATTTATCAAGTTTATGTACTGTCCTGCTGGCGAAACCGAATCGAGATAAAACGTATCGTTATTGAGGTAGCTTATATGAATTGAACCGTCATCGAAATATTTTTCAATTTCCACATGATCCCTTTCATTTTGATAAATGACAGACTGTGTATGAGCAGTCACAGTAGCCAAAAGGAAAATTAAAAAGATGGATTTCTCAATGAAATATTTCATCACTCAACAATTAGTTTTGCTCTGTAATGGTCAGAACCACTTGTAACATCCACTACATAAAAGCCCGATTTGAGTTGCTGAACAGATATTCGTTTCAAGCCTCCTCTCAATTTACCTCTTTTTATAACAGCTCCATTGACATTGCAGATTTTATAATCTCCCTGCTCAATTCCTTTGAGCTGGATGAAATTTTTCGCAGGATTAGGAATAACCTCAAGTGCAGATTTTACTTTTTTATCTTCGATAAATGTGCTCGGTTGATCGTCAAACTCTATGTGCATTAGAAATTCATTATAATTACCATTTACAGATGTTCCGGTTCTAGTGTTATGATTTACATAGGCAGATATTTCACCAGTTCTTTCGTTAATTCTAAAATCAGTCACTTCAATTTTTCCTTCAAAACTCTTCTTCCACATGGGCAAATTGAATGTCACTTCATCATTCACATAATCGATTTGAAGTTCAGTTGAGTCGTACCTTGTACCTATCGTGTCCTGTAGATTTGAAGTGTACTGTCTTCCAAATAAAACCAAAAAGCCATCATCGTATTTCACCACGTCAAAGACCTTTTTACCCTGACTTAAAGGACCGGAATATTTAGAGATTCCATACAACGGATTGAGGTTGTGCCAAATCTGATTTGTGTCTTCAACTTCAATTATTGAGAACATTCTCGCATTACTGTAATACTCAGAGATACTTCCAAAAAAGAAATTCTCATCAATAATATCTACATGAGTAGCTCTTGCATCATCAGAAAAAAATGGATGGTTATCTTTTTCAAACTTAGCTAGTGTAGTTAATGTGTTGTTGCTTTCGAGCCTACTTATTTTTGTTGCCCCAAAATGTGAATCTCCGCACCAACATCTTCTCATAGGTTGAAAATAAACGCCATCATCAAATTCAGCAAGTCTCTTTGTTGTGCAGCTGCCAACTTGCTTACCGGTTCCTTTAATGCCATTAAAACTAAACGAATGATAAAAGGCATCTGGTGAACAGTCTCCTTCCTGCCAGGAATGACCAAAAACCACAATACTATCCCTGGCTATGAACAGCTCGAAATTACTTCTTCCATTCACCCCCAACTTTTGAGTTATTTCCCAATTTACAGCTCCACTAAAATCGTATCGAACAACATGAGTTTTAGTACATAATTCACAGCCTCCAAAAGCCAAAGTATCTGGAACAACATTAACGACAAACAAGCCCAATGAATCATCGTAATAGTACCCATCTAAATCACCGCTATCCTGAATGATGAAATTCATTACCGGGAAGTCGTCTCCATATGGTGAAATTGAATCGAGGTAAAACTCTCTGTTCTCGATATAACTCATCAATATTGAGCCATCTTCATAGTTCTTTTCAATTCTACCCTCTAAATCTGAATCGTTGTAGAGGACAGATTGAGAAAAGACTGAAGTGGAGAGTAATACAATTGCTATGAGTAGAAAATGTTTCATAATTGATATAGGTTTTATTGATTAGTAGTATTATTCATGTATTAGCTTTTTAACTGAACTTTGAGTTTGGTCAGACTTTCAAAGCACTCTTCCAAACTCCCATCTTCGGTATTTTATATTTCAGCATTTGCGCGCTGACTAAAAAACTCGAAAAAACGACAACTATAACAAGTATGCTTTTTAGCGAAATAGGCATTGATGGTTAAAGTTACAAAAAGTAAACCAGAACGGTAAGAACCCTGAGCAACCACCAACAACTAATAATTCACATGGTATATATTTCCTGATTTGGGAAACCTATGATTCTAGTACCAGCTCAACAACCTCCTCAATACTCAAAGCATCTTCAATACGATAGTCGCCAATTGCGGTACGCCTCAAGGCGCTCAGGTAGCCGCCATTGTTCAGGCTCTGACCAAAATCATAAGCTAAACTGCGGATGTAAGTTCCTTTAGAACATTTCACTCTAAAATCTACTTCAGGTAATTCGATTCTCGTCAATTCAAACTCGTAAATGTGAACGAGATTTTGACGCATTTTTACGTCCTCACCTTTCCTGGCGTAATCGTAAGCTTTTCGGCCATCGATCTTTTTAGCCGAGAAAACGGGTGGAGTTTGCAATTGCTCGCCAACGAAAGATTGAGCAGCTTCTTTGAGCTTTTCCGGAGTTAAATCTGAAACATCAAACTCCCGGTCAACCTCTGTTTCCATATCATAGCTGGGAGTTGTGGCACCGAGTGTAATCGTTCCGGTGTATTCCTTCTCTGCCGATTGAATGGTTTCGATTTTCTTAGTCGCCTTGCCAGTACATAAAATCAACAACCCTGTCGCGAGCGGATCGAGCGTTCCAGCATGGCCTACCTTGATTTTTTTGCGGTTCAACTTTTTCAGCAACCTGCCCCGCACTTTTTTCACAACATCAAAAGATGTCCACTCCAAAGGCTTGTCGATAAGCAGCACTTCACCGGCTAAAAAATCCATATAAAAAGTTAAAGAAGTTCAATGACAATCGTGATTGCACCAACCACGAAACAATAAATACTGAAATAAGTGAGCTTGCTCTTTTTCACCAAACTGATCATCCAGGTACAGGCAAAAAGTCCTGTTATGAAAGCGGCAGCAAAACCAATGGTCAGAGCCGGGACATCTATCTGTCCGCTCGTGAATGCTCCATCCAAAATATCCTTGGCCATTTTTCCGAGGATGAGCGGAACAACCATCAAAAAGGAGAAACGCGCAGCTCTGTCTTTATCGATTCCGAGTAGTACCGATGTAGATATCGTAGCTCCCGAACGCGAAATACCCGGCAAAATAGCGATAGCTTGCGATATCCCGATTATCAATGCAGATTGATAGCTCACTGTTTTTTCCGTTCGTTTAGCCCTGTCAGCTAAGAAAAGGAGTAATCCCGTTATACCGAGCATGGCTCCGACCAACAATATTTGTCCTGCAAACAATGATTCTATTGCATCATCGAACAAGACGCCAATTATCGCTGCCGGAATCATCGACACGATAATCTTCAGCGAAAACTGAGATTCTTCGTTGTTCTTAAACTGAAAAAGTCCTTTGAAAATTTGAGCGACATCTTTCCTGAAAATTACCAACGTACTAAGAGCTGTAGCCGCATGAAGAACAACTGTAAAAAGCAAACTCTCTCCAGGTACACGATCAGATCCAAAAAGTGCTTTACCAATCTCGAGGTGACCGCTACTACTTACGGGCAAAAACTCTGTAAGCCCCTGAATAATTCCGAGGAGCAACGCTTCAATCCAATCCATTGATTATTCCTGGTTGTGGTCTTTCGTTTTTTTCATAATCGCTACAAAAACTGCAATGTAGCCCAATACCACAACTACCGGAGCGAGTGTCCATCTTCTAAATGAGAAGATTTCCTCATTGAAGACATTTGGATCGTCACTTCCTCCGCCAGACATTAAAATAAACCCTAATACTACCAGCACTACACCGGCAATCATGATCATATAATTTGTCTTGCCAAATGCAAGATCTTCTTTCTGTTCAATTTTGTTACTCATCGCATGTAAAGTTGATCGGTTTTTAATTTGAGGTAACGATTCACCGCAAAAGTTGTACTCAGCCAGGAGATAAACATACCCAGCAACACAACAATCACGAAGAGTACAGCAAATATTTCTACATCCTGCATATCAAAAATCTCCGGCATTTCGCTCTGCGCATAATAAATTACGCCAGCGAGTAATACCAGAGCAATTAGAGCTCCGTACAAGCCGTGTACAATTCCTTGATTGACAAACGGTTTTCTGATAAAACTTTGCGTAGCTCCAACGAGCTGCATACTCCTAATCAAAAAGCGTTTTGAATATATCGCGAGGCGAATAGTACTATTGATCAGAGCCACAGCTATAATAAGTAGTAAAATCGCAAAGCCTGAGAGCAATAGCGAAATCTTGCGGACATTTTCGTTGACAATACTCAGCAAGTTCTTTTGGTATTCAACCTCTTTCACTTTGGGGTTATCGAGCCAACTCTGCTCAATCATTTGCACACTATCAGGATTCGCGTATTCTGCCTTTAAATAAACATCAATAGAAGTCGACAACGGATTGTAGCCGAGGAAATCGATGAAGTCTTCTCCTAAATCTTCCTGCAAACGAGTTGCAGCTTCTTGTTTATCCACATAATCAGTGTACTTCACATATTTTGAAGCATCAAGTGATTTTTGAAGTCGCTTGATATCAGCTTCATTCACATCATCTTTGATGTAAATCGATATTCCGATGTTTTCCTTTACGTAATTACTGAGCTTATTTGCCTGCAAAAGAATCAAACCCACCATACCTAACATAAAGAGTACTAGAGATATACTCACCACAACAGAAAAATAAGAAGTGTTCAATCGCCTTCTCTCAAACTTGTTAGACATGGACGTTCTTTTTAGTAAACGCTGCTAAAATAAGAATTTAGCCGGAGCGCACTTTAATAATAACCTTTAATAAGGCTTATTTTTAGTTAAATTCGCTGCTTCAAAAGTAGGTATTAAACGCAGACTAACAGCATGGAATATTCAGCTGATTTGATCAAACAGGTGGAAGAGAAATGGCGCAAAAAGTGGCAACAAGACAAGACTTACAGCGCTAAAATCAATAGCGAAAAGCCAAAACATTACGTCCTTGATATGTTCCCTTATCCATCCGGAGCGGGACTACATGTTGGTCATCCGTTGGGTTATATCGCGAGTGATATTCACGCTCGTTTTAAAAGGCTACAGGGTTACAACGTGCTTCACCCAATGGGCTACGATGCTTTTGGATTACCCGCTGAACAGTACGCTATTCAAACGGGTCAGCACCCTGCTGTTACAACTGAACAAAATATAAAACGATACCGCGAGCAACTCGACAGACTGGGATTTTCATTTGACTGGGATCGCGAAGTGAGAACCTGCGACCCTGAATATTACAAATGGACACAGTGGATCTTCCTCCAGCTTTTTGATTCGTGGTATTGTAAAGATGCTGATAAAGCACTTCCAATTTCAGAACTCATCGAAGTATTTGAACAGGAAGGCAACAAAAACCTCAACGCTGTTTGTGATGAGGATACTGAGATTTTCACTGCTGACGATTGGAAAAATGCTTCAGATAGTGAGAAAGAAGCAATACTTCAAAAGTACCGACTCGCTTATTTGTCTGAAGCAGTTGTAAACTGGTGCCCTGAATTGGGAACAGTGCTCGCTAATGACGAAGTTAAAGATGGCGTGTCAGAACGCGGTGGCTTCCCGGTTGAGCAGAAAAAAATGAAGCAGTGGAGTATGCGCATCACAGCATACGCTCAACGCTTACTCGATGGACTCGACAAACTCGACTGGCCCGATGCTATCAAAGAAGTGCAGCGCAACTGGATCGGTCGTTCACAGGGAGCTGCTATTTGGTTTGATGTTTCCGGATCTGACCGAAAAATTGAAGTTTTTACAACGCGCCCTGATACCATTTTTGGCGTATCATTTATGGTACTCGCGCCTGAGCATGAACTCGTGCAGGAAATCACAACTGATGAACAGCACGATGATGTTGAAAAGTACATTGATCAAACGAAAAAACGCAGCGAGCGTGACCGCATGGCCGATGTGAAAAACGTATCGGGAGCGTTTACCGGTGCTTATGTTGAGCATCCGTTTACAGGAGAGCAAATACCGGTTTGGATTGGCGATTACGTACTTGCAGGTTATGGAACCGGAGCAATTATGGCCGTTCCGTCAGGCGATCAGCGCGATTGGGATTTTGCCAGGCATTTTGATCTTCCTATTCCAAATGTTATTGAAGGTGCTGACATCAGCGAAGGTGCAAACGATCAAAAAAGCGGGAAACTCACCAACTCGCAATTCCTCGATGGCCTCAAAGTAAAAGGTGCCATAAAAAAAGCGATTGGTGCGCTCATCGAAAAAGGAATTGGAGAAAAGAAAATCAACTACAAACTCCGCGATGCTGTATTTGGTCGCCAGCGTTACTGGGGCGAGCCAATTCCGGTTTATTATGAAAACGGAGTTCCCAAATCGGTCAGAACCGAACACCTGCCACTCGAGCTACCTGAAGTTGAGAGTTACCTTCCAACAAAAGATGGCGAGCCACCTCTAAAACGTGCCGATAAATGGAATTACGATCCGGAAAAAGGAGTTGTACCTAACGGAGAAGGATTTCCACTCGAACTCACAACAATGCCGGGCTGGGCCGGATCTAGCTGGTATTTCCTTAGATATGAAGACCCGAATAACAGTGAAGAATTTGCATCGCAGGAAGCAGTGAATTACTGGAAAAATGTGGATTTCTACATGGGCGGTGCTGAACACGGAACCGGTCACCTACTTTACTTCCGCTTTTGGACGAAATTCCTCAACGATCGCGGACACATCCCCTTTGATGAACCGGCTCAAAAGCTCACCAACCAGGGTATGATTCAGGGAGATTCCAGATTTGTTTACCGGATAGAGGACAGTAATGATTTTGTCACTTTCAGTAAAAGAAAAGAACACAAAACACAAAGACTTCATGTCGATGTAAATATTGTAGATGGTGATAAGCTCAATATGGAAGCCTTTAAAAAATGGCGTCCTGAATTTAAAGACGCTACATTTATAACTGAAGAAGACGGCACTTATAAATGTGGTAGTGAAGTCGAAAAAATGTCCAAGTCGAAATTCAATGTTATAAACCCCGATGATCTATGTGATCAGTACGGAGCTGATGCATTGAGGCTCCACGAAATGTTTTTAGGTCCGGTTGAGATGCACAAGCCCTGGAACACGCAGGGAATTGATGGTGTGAGTAAATTCCTTAAACGTTTTTGGAGGTTATTTCACAGTGGAGATGAATTTTCTGTGGTTGAAGAAAAACCAACTAAAGATGAGTTAAAAGTACTCCACACTTGCATCAAAGCAATGACTGAAGATCTGGAAAAAGACAGCTTCAACACTTGTGTGAGTCACCTCATGATTTGCGTAAATGAACTTTCGAGTTTGAAATGCAACAAACATGAAGTTCTAGAGCCATTGACTATTTTGGCATCTTGTCACGCACCGCATATCACTGAGGAACTGTGGGAAAAGCTAGGTCACGAAAGTTCAATCATAGATGCTGACTGGCCAAAGCTCAACGAAGATTACCTCACTGAAGATGAAATAGAATACCCGGTTTCATTTAACGGTAAAATGCGCTTCAAGCTCAAAGTTGATGCAAACCTTTCAAAGGATGAAGTTGAAAAAGCAGTACTCGAACACGAGAGAACCGCACAACAATTAAAAGGTAACGAACCGAAAAAAATTATTGTTGTGCCAGGTAGAATCGTAAACGTTGTGCACTAAGCGTTTTGTCATGTAAAGTTAAAGTTAAGCCAATTTTATTTCACAAGTCAATGTGGAAATCATCTTGCATTCTATTGGAAAATGCTTACTTTTAACAAGCAAAACAAAACTAAACCTTTGAAAGTATGAGTGAACAACCTAAAAATGTGAAAGGAGAAATTAAAAAATCCCTCAAGAAAAATATCGCGAAAGCATGGTATAAGCTTGATCAGCAGTCTTACGAGCGTTGGTTAGAAGGGCGAAAAGTTTCTCAAAGTAAATTGAATTATTAAGTTAAGTATAAACTGATACTTTAAAGCAAAAAGGTTAGCTCACGCTAACCTTTTTTTGTGCCTGAATATTTCATTTACCGATTATCGTAGTGCTTTTTGTAGTAATCCTGATAATCTCCCGAGGTCACATTCTCCAGCCACTTTTCATTTTCGAGATACCAGTCAATCGTTTTGGATAAACCTTCCTCAAATTGCAAAGAAGGCTTCCACCCCAGTTCCTTATTGATTTTTGAAGCATCAATAGCGTAACGCCTGTCATGCCCCGGGCGATCTTTCACGTAAGTAATAAGCTCGCGAGATTCTCCTTTTTCTCTGCCCAGCTTTTCATCCATCAAATCACAAAGAGCGTGAATCAAATCCAGATTCGTCCACTCGTTAAAACCACCAATATTATACGTCTCACCATTTTTTCCATCGTGAAAAACGCTATCGATAGCAATTGCATGATCAACCACGTAAAGCCAATCTCTCGTATATTGCCCGTCACCGTAAACCGGCAAAGATTTGCGCTGTTTCACATTATTGATGAAAAGCGGAATCAGTTTTTCTGGAAACTGGTTTGGTCCGTAGTTGTTTGAGCAGTTAGAAATGACAAATGGAAAGTCATACGTATTTCCATAAGCTCTTACCAAATGATCAGAGCTCGCTTTAGACGCTGAATATGGCGACTTTGGGTCGTAGGCTGTCGTCTCTTCAAAAAGTCCGGTTGCTCCCAGGCTCCCAAATACCTCATCCGTTGAAACGTGATAAAATCTTTTGCTTTGGTCAGATCCCCAAACCTCTTTAGCCGCATTCAACAAGTTAGCTGTTCCCATTACATTCGTCTTGAGAAAAGCCAGCGGATCTTCAATAGATCGATCAACGTGTGACTCAGCCGCGAGGTGAATCACCCCGTCATATTGGTTCTGACCAAAAAGTGAGTTGATAAACTCAGCGTCTTCAATATTCCCTTTTATGAACTTGTAATTATCACGCCCGTCAATATCAGCAATGTTTTCAAGATTGCCAGCATAAGTGAGACAATCGAGATTGTGAATTTCATAGTTTGGGTACTCTAAAACAAACCTCCTAACCACGTGCGAACCGATGAAACCGGCTCCGCCTGTTATGAGAATTTTTTTGGTCATACTAGCGTTTGATGTATTCTTCAAATGTGTTGTGCTCTTTCTTGTAGAGTTTTTCCTCGGGTAGTGACTTAAAGTAATCGTAAGTGCGTTTCAACCCTTCACTCCTATCGACTTTAGGCTCCCATCCCAAAATCTCTCGCGCTTTTGTGATATCGGGCTGGCGTTGCATTGGATCATCCTTAGGAAGATCCTTGTAGATTACTTTATTAGTTGTTCCTGTTAGCTTGATAATTTCCTCAGCAAAATCTGCAATTGAAATTTCGCTTGGATTTCCAACATTAACAGGCTTGGCATAGTCGCTCATCAACAATCTGTAAATTCCTTCAACGAGATCATCTACATAGCAGAAAGAACGAGTTTGTGATCCATCTCCAAAAACCGTGAGATCTTCTCCGCGAAGCGCCTGACCTACAAAAGCAGGAAGTACACGACCATCATTTAACCTCATCCGTGGACCGTAAGTGTTGAAAATGCGCACTATACGAGTTTCGAGTCCGTGGTAAGTATGATAAGCCATCGTGATAGCTTCGAGATAGCGTTTGGCTTCATCGTAAACACCGCGCGGACCAACCGGATTCACATGACCCCAGTAGTCTTCAGTTTGTGGGTGAACTTGCGGATCGCCATAAACTTCACTTGTTGAAGCTACCAGGATACGAGCATTTTTTGCTTTGGCTAATCCCAAAAGATTGTGTGTTCCCATCGCACCCACTTTGAGTGTTTGAATTGGGATTTTGAGATAATCGATTGGTGAAGCCGGTGAAGCAAAATGCAGGATGTAATCGAGCTCACCCGATACATGGACAAACTTGGTTACATCGTGATTGTAAAACTCAAAGTTTTTTTCTGAAAAAAGATGCTCAATGTTATCGAGATTACCGGTAATAAGATTATCCATCCCGATTACATGATAACCTTCCCTAAGGAATCGATCACATAAGTGAGATCCCAAAAAGCCGGCTGCACCTGTTATTAAAACTCGTTTCATGAGTTACTTGTTTGTTACTGTTTGTCGCCCAATTGACGTGTAATAGAAACCTTTTTCTTCCATGCTGTCTAGCGAGTAAAGATTGCGGCCATCAAAAATTACCGGTTCCTTTAGCTTGTTTTTTATAGCTGTAAAATCAGGGCTTCTAAAGATTTGCCACTCTGTACAAATGACGAGCGCATCAGCGTCATTGAGTGCTTCGTATTGATCGTTTGCGTAATGGATTTTATCACCAATTTGCCCTCTTACATTATCCATTGCCTCAGGATCGTAAGCGATAACCTCAGCACCTGCTTTAGTCAACTCGTCAATAATGTAAAGTGATGGCGCTTCCCTGATATCATCCGTATCAGGCTTAAAGGCCAACCCCCACATTGCGAGTTTTTTTCCTTTCAGTGAATCACCAAAATATTTTTTAATGCGCGGAACCAAAGCCGTTTTTTGAGTTTGGTTGATATCCATTACTGCATCCAAAATTCTAAAGTCGTAATCTGCTTCTTTACTCGATTTCGCTAATGCCTGAACATCTTTAGGGAAGCAGCTTCCTCCGTAACCGATTCCCGGGAAAAGGAAGCGTTTTCCTATTCGCTCGTCAGAACCGATACCAATACGAACCTTGTCCACATTAGCGCCTACTCGTTCGCAAACATTGGCAACTTCATTCATGAAAGTAATCTTGGTTGCCAGGAATGCGTTTGCAGCGTATTTTGTCAACTCGGCAGATTTTTCATCCATAAAAATCACCGGATTTCCCTGACGAACAAACGGCTTGTAAAGCTCATCCATCAATTTTCTCGCTCGGTCAGAACTCGTTCCAACAACAACACGATCGGGTTTCATGAAATCATCAACCGCAAATCCTTCGCGCAGGAACTCAGGGTTTGAAACCACGTCAAACTCTGGTCGGTTCTGATCGTCACGATCAAAACGCTTGTCGAGTTCATTGGCTAATGTTTCATGCACTTTATCTGCTGTGCCTACAGGAACGGTACTCTTGTCGATTACCACTTTGTAATCTTCGATCATTCCGCCCAGGTCTTTAGCAACCTGTAACACGTAAGACAAATCTGCTGATCCATCCTCACCGGGAGGCGTTGGAAGAGCCAGGAAAATCAATTCAGCAGGTTCAACCGCTTCTTTGAGGTCAGTTGTAAAATGTAATCTGCCTGCTTTTATGTTGCGCTCAAAAAGAACATCGAGGTGTGGCTCGTAAATGGGCACGATCCCCGATTTCATTTTGGCTACTTTTTCTTCATCTATATCAACGCAAATAACATTTGCGCCACTTTCTGCTAAACATGTTCCGGTTACAAGTCCTACGTAACCGGTACCCACTACTGCAATATTCATAATTATTGATTAATAAAGTCCAGGATTGATTTAGTTATATGATTTAGTTGTTCGTTTGTCAGTTCTGTATGAATAGGAAGCGATAAAACTTCAGTTCCCAACTGCTCAGTGACAGGCAAAACGGCATCAGTTCCGTTGTGCTCAAACGCTTTTTGTTTGTGGTTGGGAAGCGGATAGTAAATATTTGAAGGAACACCCTGTTCCTGTAAATAATCCTGAAGTTTTGCTCGATCAACACCTTTCAACTTTACCGTGTACTGGTGATAAACGTGCGTAGAAAAATCAGCAACAAATGGCGGAACAATCTTGTCCGTTTTACTGAATGTTTCTGTGTAAAAGCTCGCAGCTTCATTTCGCGCTTTGTTGTACTCGTCCAGGTGTTTGAGTTTAATGCGCAAAATTGCCGCCTGTATGCTATCGAGCCGCGAATTAACTCCAACCTGATCGTGGTAATAACGCCTGGACTGACCGTGATTTGAGATCATTCTCAATTCATTAGCCAAATCATCATCGTTAGTAAATATAGCACCACCATCTCCATAGCAGCCCAGGTTTTTGGACGGGAAAAATGAAGTACAACCAATGTGGCCAATTGTTCCTGCTTTTTTGGTGTCACCATTTTTAAAAGTGTAGTCAGCACCAATACCCTGAGCCGTATCTTCAATAACAGTCAGGTTGTGTTTATTGGCTACTTCCATTACACCTTCCATATTGGCACATTGACCGTAAAGGTGAACCGGAATAATCGCTTTTGTTTTATCTGTTACTTTACTCTCGAGATCTTCAATATTGATATTGAAAGTATCGGGATATACATCAACAAAAACCGGTTTAGCGCCTAGCAAGGCTACTACTTCACAGGTTGCAACGTAAGTAAAACTGGGAGTAATTACTTCATCTCCTGCTTTTACTCCGGCAGCCATCAAAGCTATTTGAAGCGCATCCGTTCCGTTTGCACACGGAATCACGTGTTTTACATCGAGATAGTTTTCTAAATCTTTTTGAAAACCCTTTACTTCAGGTCCGTTGATAAACGCGCAGGAATCCATTACATCGATTACTGCTTTATCTACTTCGTCTTTTATTTTGAGATATTGATTTTTTAAATCTACCAGTTGAATTGGTTCCATTGAAGAAAAATATTTTTAATACCCTGCGAAGATAAACTCTACGTTGGCAATTGCATAATAAATTTGGAACGCAATTACCCTGATGTAATTGTAATTACCAATAAAAAACAACACCATAAATCGCTGTTTATTTCGTTATCTTCGCGCTATGGTTAAAAAACTACTTTTTGGAACAGTTTTTTTGTTCTCAATAATGGCAGCTAAAAGCCAGGTGAGCATTAAAGATTCCGCTGTTTTCACTTCTTTGATTGATGTCTCATACGCCCTCCAGTTTCCGGGCGGAGATATGGCTGATCGATTTGGCTATAACAACAATATTGGCGGTGGTTTTTCTGTCAAGTTGAAATCGAACTGGGAGTTTGGATTGAGCGGTTCTCTCCTATTTGGCAGACAGGTAAAAGACGACCGGATGCTGGAGCCATTTACTGATGACCAGGGAATTGTACTCGGACTCAGTGGACTTCCTGCTGATATATTTTTATACGAAAGAGGTTTCACCGTTCAGGCAAAAGTTGGAAAAGTTATTCCGCTCGGTTTCAGCAATCCAAATAGCGGGCTTTTGATCAAAGTTGGAGGTGGTTTCATGCAGCACAAAATTCGCATTGAAGATGAATACGCTGATGTTCCTATGCTCAATTACAAAGATAATAAGGTAGGATTTGACCGACTCTCATTTGGTGCCATGACTTCTCAGTTCATCGGTTACCGTTACCTCAGCGACCGTAGATTGATCAATTTCTTCTTCGGGTTTGAATTCATGCAGGGATTTACAAAAGCAAGGCGCGATTACCAATACGACATTGGACGCCCCTCTGATGAAACACGCCTCGATCTTCTTTACGGAATTCGCCTCGGGTGGACACTTCCTCTCTATCAAAAACAACCTGACGAGTACTATTTCCGCTAATGAAATTCCTTTACAACGTAACGGTCAGAGCCTATAGAGCAGCAATCTCCGTAGCGGCCATTGCCGGAAAAGAAAAAGCACAACAGTGGTTAGCGGGCCGTGAAAACTGGCGCGAGAAACTGAAAGCTGATGTGGATGAACTGGATCTGACTGATAAAAAAACGATTTGGTTCCATTGCGCTTCACTCGGTGAATTTGAACAAGGTCGCCCACTGATAGAGCGCGTTAGAGAAGAAAGTCCGAACACTAATATTGTACTTACTTTTTTCTCTCCATCAGGGTACGAAAACAAAAAAAACTACCCACATGCCGATTTAATCCTTTACCTCCCGCTCGATACTCCTAAAAATGCTCGTGACTTTCTCGATTTAGTAAAACCAAAAGTGGCCGTTTTTGTCAAATACGAGTTTTGGTACCATTTCATGAAGGCTCTGAACGATAAAAATATCCCACTGATTCTGGCATCAGCGATTTTCAGGGATGAACAACTTTTTTTCAAGAATTACGGCAAGTGGTATTTGAAATCGCTACAACTTGTAGATCACTTTTATGTGCAAAGTGAAAAATCGAAAGATTTACTTACCTCTCACGGGGTAGAAAACGTTGAGGTGAGCGGAGATACCAGATTTGACCGTGTGTGGCAGCTCAGCCAAAAAGTAAAAAGCTTTAATGAGCTGAATCCATTTTTTGAGGATCAAAAGGTATTCATTGCCGGTAGCTCCTGGGAAAAAGAAGATGAGTTTACTGAAAAACTCATCGATGACGGATTACTCAATGATTTCAAGATTGTAATTGCTCCGCACGAAATAACAGAGAGCAAATTAAAGGGCTACGAGAAAAAATGGCCCGGGCAAACATTCCGCTTCACTGATCGGGAAACAGTTAAAGATTTAAAAGACAAAAAAATCATGATTGTGGATACAATCGGGCATTTATCATCACTTTATCAATATGCGACTATCGCTTTGATTGGTGGCGGCTTTACGAGCGGAATCCACAACATTCTGGAAGCTGCTACTTACGGAGTCCCCACCATCTTTGGGCCCAACAATGAACGTTTTCAGGAAGCTCAAGATTTAATGATGCAGGAAGCTGCGTTTGAGGTGAAAGTCTACAGTGATCTGACCAAAGTTTTCAACATCTTGAGTGATGAATCGAAACTTCAAAAAGCATCGCTAAAGTCGAAAAATTACGTTTCAGAAAACACAGGTGCTGTCGATATAATTTACGCAGGCATCAAGAAGAGATTACTTGCGGAATAACCTCCTGAAAAAACCTCCTCCAGTTTTGTACTTGCTCTTTTTAAAGCGTCTTTTCCGCTTTTTGTTCCAGCGAGATTTCTTCCGCGGATTGTAACGGTATTGCTGATTGCTATACCCCTTTTTCTTTAAACGCTTATTGATTGCTTTTCGCGCGTTAAAGACCCTGTCACTTGAATAGTGAATACGGTCAGAGCACGAGGATGAGCCAACGGCAATCATCAGCGCCATAAGAAGTAGCATGAAAAACTGCTTTATCCTGTAGAGTTTCATTCGATCCATGTAAATCGTGGTCCTTGGAAAGTAGCGAAACTAAGGTTTTTTTATGAAGTAAATCAACTCAAATATTGAAATACAGCGAAATAGTTTCCAACAATTTTGCTCAATTGTTGAAACAAATAAAAAGCCTACTTATCACTATTTTACCAAAATTTTATTTCGTCAATTGTTTTTCGTTTTCGGTCGGCTGTTTCCTGTTTTGCTAAATCATCTGGTAATTGATCTACTTCACCTTTATAGCCAATTGTAAACATCGCAACGGGATCGTAGTTTTCATCCAAATTCAAATACGCAGCAATCTTTTCGGGCGAAAAACCTGCCATTTGGTGAATGTACAAATCCATACTTGTTGCCTGAATCGCCATGTTTGCCATTGCCATGCCAACATCATGCCATGCGTGCTTATTCGGTTTATCGTTGTGATCAAATGTCTTTTTAGCCAAACTGACACCTAGTACAGGTGACGTTTTCACCCACTTTTTATTGCCTTCAGCTAACGCTTCAAACAAACCATCATAATGATCAGATCCTTTACTGGCAATAGCGAACTTCCAGGGCTGTTCATTAAAACATGATGCCGCCCAGCGCGCAGCATCGAGCAATTCGTTTAATTGATCGTCTGTTATGTTTTTATCACTAAAAGCTCTTATACTTCTGCGATTCTTAATCTCTTTAATCATTTCTGTACTTTTGATTTGCTACATTATAACAAATAGATTGAAATGAAAAAAGTTGTTTTAGTTCTTAACATAATACTAATTGTCATTTTGGTAATGTTCAGCGTTCAAAATGCCTCTTCAGTTACCGTGAAGTTCGCTACATGGAAAATCGATGTATCGTTGGCATTGCTCATGATTCTCTGTGTTATCGCAGGAGCTGTCATCACTATGATCTTCAACTTTGTTAGCACCCTAACGAAAAACAACCACAACAAAGCTTCAAAGGAAAAAAAGGAAACGAGAAGTGGAGATACAGAATAACTGAGGAGAAAAGAGCGAGTTCGAGTGTGAAGAAATCAGAGGAGTGATTCGCTCTCGCTCTCTCACTCACTCTGATTTTGTACCCGGGGCGGGACTTGAACCCGCACGGCCATTACTGGCCACAGGATTTTAAGTCCTGCGTGTCTACCAATTCCACCACCCGGGCAGAGATTTCATCTCAAAAATAAAAAACCCTCTCGGTGAGAGGGAAAAAATAGAGCGAAAGACGGGATTCGAACCCGCGACCCTCACCTTGGCAAGGTGATGCTCTACCAGCTGAGCTACTTTCGCAACGGGTGGCAAAAGTAATACTTTATTCGAATTTCAAAAATCTTTTTAAAAATTACTTTCCGCCTATTAGTTTTTTAATCTCGTTCAGCTTCATCAGGGCTTCAACGGGTGTCAACGTATCGATTTCAGTCTTCATAATTTGATCCTTGATCTGCAATAAAGTAGGGTCATCAAGCTGGAAAAAACTCAACTGATAATCGGAGTCTTTTTGTGCCTGTTGCAACTGCTCTTTCCCCGTTTCTGTTTCTCCACTATCTTCCAGTTTTTTCAAAATGAGCGATGCCTTTGAAATCACCTCAGGCGGCATTCCGGCCATATCAGCTACATGAATACCAAAACTGTGATTGCTCCCACCGGGCACCAACTTTCTTATGAAAATGATTTTCTTGTCAACCTCCTTAATCGCAACATTGAAGTTTTTGATTCTCTCAAACGTATTCGCCATTTCATTGAGTTCATGGTAATGAGTAGCGAAAAGCGTTTTCGGTTTAAACGGTGACTCGTGAATGTACTCAGCAATTGCCCAGGCAATCGAAACGCCATCATAAGTACTGGTTCCGCGGCCAATTTCATCGAGCAAAATCAAGCTGCGTTCAGAGAGGTTATTCAAAATACTGGCCGTCTCGTTCATCTCAACCATGAAAGTCGATTCACCCATTGAAATATTATCAGATGCGCCCACCCTGGTAAAGATTTTATCTACGAGCCCAAGTGTAACTTTTTTAGCAGGCACAAAACAACCGATTTGCGCCATCAGGCTAATCAGAGCCGTTTGTCGTAAAATAGCGGATTTACCAGACATGTTAGGTCCGGTAATCATCATGATTTGGTTCTGATCGTTATCAAGCCTCACCGTATTGCTGATATATTCTTCACCGAGTGGAAGTTGCTGCTCAATGACAGGATGTCTGCCCTCTTCAATATCGATTTTGAGTGTTTCGTTCAGAACCGGCTTTACGTAATCATTACGCATAGCTAAATCGGCAAAGGCCAACAGGCAATCGAGTTTAGCGATGAGTTGAGCATCCTGCTGGATCTGACCAACATACTCCTGCAACGATTGAACGAGTTCTGAAAAAAGTTGCGTTTCAAGATGCTGGATTTTCTCCTCAGCTCCCAGTATTTTCGATTCGTATTCCTTTAACTCTTCGGTGATATAGCGCTCAGCATTGACGAGCGTTTGCTTTCTTATCCACTCCTCAGGCACTTTCGATTTAAACGTGTTACGGACTTCAAAGTAATAGCCGAAAACATTGTTAAACCCAACTTTCAAGGAAGAGATTCCTGTTTTTTCAACCTCGCGCTTTTGCATTTTTTCGAGGTAGTCACGAGAAGAAAAGGCGAGTTTGCGGAGTTCATCCAACTCATCATTCACACCATCTTTAATCACATTCCCCTTCGCGACATTCAATGGCGGATCATCCTGAATTTGCTCTTCAATTTTTTGCCTGATGTGTTCGCAAGGGTGCAATTGATCACCGATCGACTTGAGCGATTCGGTTTTCACATTCAGCAACTTTTCTTTGATAGGCGGAATGGTGAGTAGCGCCTTTTTCAACTGAATAACATCGCGCGGTGAAACACGATTTACTGCTGCTTTTGAAATCAATCTTTCCAAATCACCAACTGAAGAAATCTGACTCCAAATATCTTTTTTGTCATCAGGTTTTTTGGTGAAATACTCTACTGCATCGAGTCGTTCCTCAATGACTTTTTTCTCTTTGAGGGGTAACGCTAACCAGCGTTTGAGCAAACGGGAGCCCATCGGGCTTTCAGTGCGATCGAGAATATTGAAAAGTGTTTTGGCTCCTTCATTTGGTGAATAAAAAAGTTCGAGGTTCCGAATAGTAAACTTATCCAACCAAACATACTTATCCTGCTCGATGCGGTGAATCGTGTTGATGTGGCTCACCTGATGGTGCTGTGTTTCTTTCAAATACTGGAGACAGGCACCGGCAGCAATGATTCCTTTTTCGAGATTTTCTATCCCGAACCCTTTTAAGCTTTTCGTTTTAAAGTGTTCGAGAAGTGAATCATTTCCAAATTCTGAAGTGAAAACCCAATCTTCGAGATGGTAAGTGTGATAACTCTTGCCAAACTCCTGCTCAAATTGCGAGATTTTATTCCGCTGAACCAGCACTTCATTTGGTGAAAGACTCTGCAACAACTTATCGATGTAATCAATATTCCCCTGGGCGCACATAAACTCTCCAGTAGAAATATCGAGGAAAGCAATTCCGCTGAATTCATCAGTGAGATGAACCGCAGCGAGGAAATTATTTTCAGTATGGTGAAGAATTTTATCGTTGTAAGAAACACCAGGCGTTACGAGCTCAGTAATTCCTCTTTTGACAATTTTCTTCGTCATTTTGGGATCTTCGAGCTGATCACAAATGGCTACGCGGTGACCGGCTCTGACCAGTTTTGGCAAATAAGAATCCATGGCGTGGTGCGGAAAGCCCGCCAACTCAATGTGTGAAGCAGATCCGTTTTTCCTTTTCGTGAGTACGATTCCTAGAATCTCAGCCGCTTTCACCGCATCTTCCCCAAAGGTTTCGTAAAAGTCGCCCACTCTAAAAAGGAGGATTGCATCAGGGTGTTTTGCCTTGATCTTATTGTACTGTTTCATCAGGGGAGTTTCAGTCCCCTTATTTTTTTCCTTTGTTTTTGCCAAAATACTGTCGTTTTTTGCAATGAACGAATTTACAAAGGTGATGCTGTTTTTATCGGTCAGAGCCAGATGAGTTATCAAATTTTATGAACAGAAAATTAAAAAACGAAGAGCTCAACAGGATATCAAAAGACGAGTTCAGGGAATCAGACAAAGCTCCGGTTATCGTGGTGTTAGATAACATCAGGAGCATCAACAATGTGGGATCTGTTTTCAGAACCTCAGATGCATTTAGAGTTGAGGCGATTTACCTGTGCGGAATCACAGCTACTCCACAACACAGAGAAATTCAAAAAACAGCTTTGGGAGCGCAAGAATCTGTCAAATGGAAGTATTTTGAAAAAACAACTGATGCTATTGACGAACTTTCTTCAAAAGGTTATTCGTCCTGGGCAATTGAACAAACTGAAAATAGCAGCATGTTGAATAATTGGAAGAACGACAGGAAGAATCCAGTCGCACTCGTTTTTGGAAACGAAGTTTTTGGCGTGGAACAGGAAGTGATCGATAAATGTGAGGGCGTAATTGAAATCCCTCAGCTGGGAACAAAACACTCACTGAATATCTCAGTGAGTGCCGGTATTGTTATATGGGAAGCAGTAAAAAACTGCGACTTATTCGATTAATCTTCAACGCAATCCCAACCTGCGTCATCGTAAGTTTCCATTGTATCGTCATAGACCTTACCTCTATCACAAAAATCTTCAGTAAGCTGACCTCTATCAGGGTCGTTAAAAGTACACGTTGCACACTGCTCACAAGAAGTAAAACCCAAAACGGCTACAAATACTGCCGCTATACCGACTATCTTTTTCATATCTAAAATCTTCATTTAAACCACAAATATAACATTCATATAAACACGATGAAACTATCGTTTGCTCGAACAGCGAAAACCATCGCGTTCAAGATCGTCTTTTTCTTCGCTTGTACAAACATCTTCTTCATAATACTCATCTGTTTCAACTTCCTGATTATTGATCTCCACTACAATCTTCTTGCGACAATTGTAGCACTTCTTACAACTCGAAGTTGATCCAATGAGTAAAAAAGCAGCAAATAATATAACGAACCACTTATTCATGTTGCTAAAATAGTGGAAAATAAAAAAGGGCGAAACAAAAATTTCGCCCTTTCTCAAATTATTAGTTCTCATTAAAGAGTTGAGAGGTCATAATCGATAAATTCAGCGTCTTTCATAGCGCGATCTTTCATTGAAGGATCTTTGCTAATTGCTGTTTTAAGATTATTCATTACCAACTCTTTGTTATTTGTTCTTGCACCGGCAACAGCTTTTAGGTAATAAGCTTTAGCCGTTGTTTTCTCATCACTGTCATCAATTGTTCTCACAGCCTGATCAGCAGATCCTGCAAGAATTTGAGCAAGTGCTTTATTTACACTATTAAAGCTAGAGAAGTTTGAAGTAGCAGCATCGTAGTTTCCATTGAGGATATTCACGATACCTTTGTTGTAATTCACTTCATCACCTGCTCCGTTAGCTTTGTTGTAATAGTCCATTGCAGCACTTCTGTCTCCATTGAGGCGAGCGATAACACCGAGGTTATTCATCACGATAGGATTGTTAGATGCTTTAGACTGAGCAGCTTCAAAGTAAGACTTTGCAGCGCTAACATCATTTTGCATCAGCTTCACATAACCTGCGTTGTTGTGACCTCTCCAGTCATCTGGATAGATCTTAGCTGCTTTTTTGTAAATCTCGAGCTTTTTGCTGAGATCATCAGTTAAAGTAGCAGCGTAAAGAAGCTCTTCAACGTTAAGACCTTTAGCGCTATCAGCTGCAAGTTGAGCAATTTGCTCGTCAGACTTACCAACTTTATCGATTGAAAGTGCGATTTGTGATCTTCTCAATTCTGGAAGAATTTCATCTTTCAATACCGTGTAAGTTTCTGCGAGGTTTTTGATTTCCTGCTCACGCTTTTTAACATCCTGATACATTTCAAGAACTCTCAAGATAAGATCCTTGTCTTTGATATCAGAAGCTTGCATAGCTTTCTTGAAACCTTTCCAGTCCTCACCTTTTCCTACGAGGTTGTAGAACTCATCTTTAGTTCCTTTTTCAGCATCAGCTTTACGCATTTGTCTTTTCAATGCCTTAGCAGCAGACCCTGCACGATCTTCAGCGAGGTTTTCATTGAGTGACAATTCACCATCCGGTGAAGCATATGCCTGAATATCTGCTTTTTTGAAAACGTAATTTGAATCAGCAGCTTTCTTTTCGATCATCTCGATGAGCTTCTCCATATCTTCATCGCGAAGTTCTGAAGGGCGTACATAAGAACTGTTGATCAAATAGTGAATTTGAGCATTGTGAACATCAGTTGTGATGCGTTGGAACTCGTCAGCACCTAAAATTGGCTTGTCGTCATCTTCAACGAGATTAGGCGTTACAATTGTACCATCAGCAACTTTCACAGTAGCTAGCTCCTGAGATTTTGATTTGTAACGGCCAACGATTTTAGCCTTGAGCTCTCCACTCATCATTTCAGGCTTGTAAGGAACTTTTGTTACGTAAGTAAAAGAACCTCCTTTATCATAATTGACTTTTCTTCCGTCTTCTTCAGCGTCCTGGCCAACGAGTGTAATAGTTTCAAATTCTTTTACTTCCTGACCATCTGAAACGAATACAGGTTTTACATCAACGACTGCTTTCTTGTTGAAATATTTAGCAGGGTAAGAACCTTTGACGGTTATTTCAACACTATCTCCGTGCATTTCTAAAGGATCTGGTGTAACCGAATAATTGACATCATTAGAGTTTTTCGCCATTTTATTCAATGGGTTACACGCTATCACTCCTAAAGATGCTGCAACAACTAGTGAGAGATTTCTTGCGGTGTTTGCTTTCATGTTGTGTTATTTTACTTTAAATGAAATTCTTATATTGAATGCTTAGTGCGTTACAAATCTATTTTATTGTTTCTTCAATTGCAAAAATGACTTTTTACATTAAAATGATTGACAATTTAAGGAATGATTCTGGTAATTCCTTCATCATATTCTCTATCTAACAGCGAACATAAAAATTTATAGTCGCTGATGTTACTCACAAAATCGAGTTTTGATGAGTCTATAAATACCACACGCCAATCAAGTTTTTGTTTAAAAAAGCTTATATACTGACTTTGAAGGTCATCAAGATAATCAATTGTTATATTCTGCTCATAAGATCTGCCTCTTTTCTTGATATTCTCCAATGCAATCTCCGGCTTTTTATAGAGAAAGAAAGTGACTTCAGGAGCTGGCAGTGAGCTTGTTATTATCTTGAAAATCTGCTTGTATAGTGCGTATTCGTCTTCTGATAAATTGAGGTGTGCAAAAAGTAAACTCTTTTCAAAAATATAATCACTAAAAATTGGCTGAAAGAGATCTTTCGTTTGAATTTTGTTTTTGATTTGGTGGTAGCGTTCTGCTAAGAAAGACATTTCAACAGGAAACCCATAGCGTTGCGGCTCTTCATAAAAAAGGGGTAAAAACGGATTTTCATCGAACTCCTCTAAAAGCAACTTCCCGTTTAAATCACTAGAAAATTTTTGCGCGAGCGATGTTTTCCCCGTTCCAATTATTCCTTCTATTGCAATGTACCTGTACTTCATATCTCTTCAACCTCAGCATTATCATCGCATTCATGCAACAGCTGGTTAATCGTTTTATTTTTTGATGGATGAATATAATCAGGTGCTATTTCTACG
Organism: Salibacter halophilus; assembly: GCF_008806325.1. Lineage (GTDB taxonomy): Bacteria > Bacteroidota > Bacteroidia > Flavobacteriales_G > Salibacteraceae > Salibacter > Salibacter halophilus. The sequence continues at coordinate 120,594 of NZ_WACR01000008.1, read as the reverse complement.
AGTGGCAAAAGTGTAAACTTCCTTTCATGCAATCTTGGATGTGGCACGGTCAGATCCTTTTCGCTCACCTCGAAGTCCTCGTAAAAAAGCAAGTCGATGTCGATCAGCCGTGACTGGTAATTACCGGTTTCGTTGTGCCTTTTAGTTTCTCGCCCTAGCTTCTGCTCTACATCGAGCAAGCTACGAAGGAGCTCTTTTGGATTGAGTCCGGTTCTGACCAACAACACCTGATTCAAAAAATCGTATTCGCTCTCAAAGCCCCACGGCTCTGACCGGTAATAACCTGACTTTTCATTTATCTCAGCAAACTCATCAATGGCTTCAACAGCCCTCAAAAAGGTTTGCTTAACATCTCCCAGATTACCTCCGAGTAAAAGATATGCTGTGTTTAATCCATCCATATAGACATTCCACCTTTGATGTATTTGGTGAAAGGGTCGCCAAAATTGCTATTAAATTTGCAATTGTAGAAAGTTAAATTCAAATCAATTACCATGAAGCAGTTTTTTAAATTCATGTTCGCATCCGCTTTTGGATTCATAATCGCTGGCGGATTACTGGTGCTTATTTTCTTTATTTCAATTGCCGGGCTAGTATCTAGCCTCGAAGATGGAATAAAATCTGAAAAGAAAGTTTCAGTTAAAGAAAATACGGTTTTGCACCTCAAACTCAATCAGCCAATTGTAGACCGTGCTGAGGAAAACCCGTTTGCCAAATTAGATGTTGGTCCTTTCAAAAATGCCGGACAAATAGGTTTAAATGAGTTATTAGAGTCGATTGAAAAGGCAAAAGAAGATGACCGCGTAAAAGGTATTTACCTTGATTTAAAAAGTTACCCGGGCGGAATGGCCAGCATGGTAGAATTGCGCAACGCTCTTAAAGACTTCAAAGAGAGTGGCAAATGGATAATGGCTTATTCCTCTAATTATTCTCAAGGCGGCTATTATCTTGCTTCAGTAGCGAATTCAGTTTACCTGTACCCTGAAGGAGAATTATCATGGAAAGGCCTCAATGCTGAGATTACTTTTTTCAAAAACACTTTGGATAAACTTGGAGTTGAACCTCAAATAATAAGAGGAAAAAACAACAAGTTTAAAAGTGCTGTTGAGCCTTTTATGAAATCTGAAATGAGTGAGGCTAATAGATTACAAACTAAAAAATACCTCACTTCAATTTGGGGTAAAATGCTGGGTGATATTTCTACAGAGCGCGGACTTTCAATAGATCAACTCAATCTTCTCGCAGATAGCTTGATGATTACATCTGCTGATGATGCCCTAAAACACAAAGTGATTGACGGCACTCGTTATTACGATGAGTTCACTGCAGAATTACGCGATAGCCTGAGTATTGAAAAAGACGATGACCTCGAATTCATTTCTTACAACAAATACAAAAAGACATCGCTCAAGAAGAAAGACGATGACGATAAGCCTTCTTATAAGATCAAAAATAAAGTGGCAGTCATCTATGCCCAGGGTAGTATTGAAACCGGAAAAAGTGACGGTACTCAAACAATGGGATCTGAAACTATCGCAAATGCGATTCGCGAAGCGAGAAAAGATTCAAATGTAAAAGCGATTGTACTCAGAGTTAATTCACCGGGTGGTAGTGCTCTTGCATCAGACATAATGTGGCGTGAAACTGAATTAGCAAAAGAAGAAAAGCCGTTCATTGTTTCGATGGGTGATCTCGCTGCATCAGGTGGTTACTACATCTCTGCTTACGGTGATCGCATTTTTGCTCAGCCAACAACGATTACAGGATCAATAGGTGTTTTTGGTATTATTCCGAACGCGAAAAAGTTCTTCAACGATAAACTAGGGATCACTTTTGATGGCGTTAAAACAAATGCTCATTCAGATCTCATGACAATCAGCAAGCCGCTTGACGACTTTGAATACAGCAAAATTCAGGATGGTGTGGAAGATGTTTATTCTACATTCCTGAGCAGAGTCGCTAAAGGTCGCGGAATGACTGTTGAAGAAGTCGATAAAATTGGTCAGGGTCGTGTGTGGACCGGTGCTGATGCAAAAGAAATCGGGTTGGTTGATGAATTGGGCGGACTCGAAGACGCCATCAACTATGCTGCAGCTCAGGCCGAACTCGAAGAAGGAGATTACAAAGTTCGTGAATACCCTAAACAGGAAGATCCTTTCGAGAAATTCCTCCGCGACATGCAATTTCAAGCTAAATACATGTATGCTGATATGATTTTAGGATCTGACTACAACTACTTAATGGAGCTTGAAAAAGCTCGTAACATGGATGGTATTCAAACGAGAATGCCTTATGTAATGCGTATCAAATAGTTTATTTCTTCATAATTACGCAACAAAAGCCTCGACTCAAATAGTCGGGGCTTTTTAGTTCTATTACCTTTGTCAGGATAGATTGCTCACTATAGACTATGGTAGATATACGAAATTCAATAATGTCGTGGGTCATGAAAAAGCGCTATCACCAAATAGAGCTTTTCATGAAATACCCTCATGAAGTACAGGCCGAGTGGTTCAATGAACTAATCGACTCTGGTAGCGAAACAGAATGGGGTAAAAAACACGATTACGCTTCACTTAGAAGCTTAGCTGATTTTAAAAAAGCTGTTCCCGTTAGCGATTACGATGGACTCAAGCCATATATTGAAAGAATCATGAAGGGCGAACAAAATGTTTTGTGGCCTACGGAAATAAAGTGGTTTGCCAAATCCAGCGGAACAACAAGCGACAAAAGCAAGTTCATTCCCATCTCGAAAGAATCACTCGAAGATTGTCACTACAAAGGTGGCAAGGATATGATCTCGATTTATTACAACCACAAACCTGATTCACGCATTTTTTCAGGAAGAGCGCTCGTTCTTGGCGGAAGTAGCACGGTAAATCAACTCAATAAAGATTCTTACTACGGAGACTTATCTGCCGTGATTATCAGGAACCTCCCTTTTTGGGCTGAGTTTCAGCGAACACCTTCAATGGAAGTGGCGCTCATGGAAGAATGGGAAGAGAAACTCGAAAAAATGGCGCAAATAACCGCCAAGCAAGATATCACAAGTATATCTGGAGTTCCTTCCTGGACGCTCGTTCTGTTGAGAAGAGTTTTGGAAATAACGGGTAAAGATTACATAAGCGAAGTTTGGCCAAATCTGGAAATGTTTGCCCACGGTGGTGTGAGTTTTGACCCTTACAGAAAGCAATACAGGAACATTTTAAATAGTGAAAAGGTCACTTATTTAGAGACTTACAATGCTTCTGAAGGTTTCTTTGGAATTCAGGATCAGTTTGATGGAGACAACTCAATGCTCCTCATGCTCGACTACGGAATTTTTTACGAGTTCATGCCCATGGAAGAGCTGGGTAAAGATCATCCTGAAACGCTTTCGCTCCACGAAGTTGAAACGGGAGTGAATTACGCTTTGATCATCACCACAAATGGCGGATTGTGGCGTTACCAAATTGGTGATACTATTGAGTTTACCTCACTTGAACCATATCGAATTCGTGTTACCGGACGTACTAAACACTTCATCAATGCATTTGGCGAGGAACTCATCGTTGATAATGCCGAAAAAGCGCTGGCTATAGCTTGTGAAAAGACAAAGGCCATTGTCAAGGATTACACTGCTGCTCCCGTTTACATGGAAGGTGACAGCAAAGGAAGTCACGAATGGGCAATTGAATTTAGCCAGGAGCCCGAAAACTTCGAGTTTTTCAAGGATACGTTTGACAACGCACTCAAGTCGCAAAACTCTGATTATGAAGCAAAACGATACAAAAGTTTTGTTTTGTCAGAACCGATTATACATAAATTGCCCGCTGGCACGTTCTACGACTGGATGAAGAAACGCGGTAAGCTGGGTGGTCAAAACAAAGTTCCGCGACTTTCCAACAATCGTAAATACATTGATGAAATCCTCGAATTCATACAGTAGTTGGCTTTTTTCGGCTCTGATCATTTTCATTTTTTTCACGGTCAGAGCCCAAGGTCAAAAGCCGGATCTCAAGCTCATCTCTAACCAAAAGGTTGAAGCTGAAGGTGTGGTAGTTGATGAACTGGGAAATGTATTCACATATGGAAAAAACCTGATTGAACAGCGAAACACAAAAGGGAAAGTCCTGCAGACAAACAGCATAAAAGGTTTTGGAAATATCACCTCATTTGATGTTTCCAATCCGCTAAAGCCACAGGTGTTTTTCAAAAACCAGTTGCAACTCGTTTTTTTAGACAACCGGCTTGCCAAACGTGGCGATAATGTTGCACTCGACTTTTTGGGTTACAGCCAAATCAGTGCGTCATGTGCTTCCTATAACAACGGTTTTTGGATTTACGACATGAGCAATTACGAACTCGTCCGCTTCAATGAGCAAACAAACGTAACCAACCAAACACCTAATTTGCTTCAAATAACCGGTAAAAAACTACAGGCTGATCAACTCCTGGAGACCAACAAAAGGCTTTATATCAGAGATCAGGAATTAGGGATTTTTGTGTTTGACATTTACGGGACTTACTACAAACATTTACCGCTTAAAAACTGCAAAACAATTGCCAGTTATGCGAATAGAGTTTTTATTTTGCAGGATGAGAAAATAACGGTGTTAGATTCAGAAAACAACACCAATTCAATCTCACTACCACACAATAATTACATAGACATAGCTGTCTATGGTGATTATTTGTTTTTACTGGGATCTGACCAACTGGATATTTATCAGGTAAAACTTTAACAGATTACCTATTTTTGGTCGATTCAAAATGACAACTGAGAAAAATCAACACTATGCACATTGCAGTAGCAGGTAATATAGGATCTGGAAAAACGACACTCACACAACTACTCGCTGACCACTACAACTGGGAAGCTCATTTTGAAGATGTTGAGGAAAACCCTTACCTCAACGATTTTTACACTGAAATGCAGCGTTGGTCATTTAACCTACAGGTGTATTTCCTGAACAGCCGCTTCAGTCAAATCAACGATATTCGCCAATCAGGAAAAACGGTAATCCAGGACCGTACGATCTATGAGGATGCTTACATCTTTGCTCCTAACCTGCACGCAATGGGCCTCATGACAACCCGTGATTTTGAAAATTACTTTTCTCTTTTCAACCTCATCAATTCATTCATTCAACCACCGGATTTATTGATTTACCTGCGTGCTTCTGTTCCTACTCTCGTTAGTCAGATCCAGCAACGCGGACGCGAATACGAGGAAGCTATCAGGCTCGATTACCTCAAGAGGCTCAACGAACGTTACGAATCGTTTATCGGGAATTACGAGCACGGGAGATTACTCGTTGTTGATGTGGATAACAACAACTTCAAAGAAGACAAAGAAGACTTAGGACTCATCATCCATAAAATCGATACAGAACTTCACGGCCTTTTTGGAAGTGACGAGAAGTAAGTTTAGAGGATATTGTATCGAAATGATGCTATAAACATGTAGCGAGAAAAGCCAATTGAGTATTCCGGAACAGCATCTTTGTAATCAACAAACTTCTCGAATGATGTGACTACAGAAATCCTATGGTCAGGATTGTAGTACCTTAACCCGAGACCAAAAACATGACCAAAAGATTCAAAGTCATCTACCATTATACGCTCTTGAAGCATTCCATTTTCTGATATATAAATATCCAGATCATCTTCACTGGCCATAGCGTAATATGCTCCTCCCTGTAAAAAAGGCTCAATGCTGCCTTCTACTTCAGGTCCCCAACGTAAACGTAATGGTAAAGTGAGTACACTTGAACTAAATTCATATTCTTTTTGATCAATTTCTATTGGATGACCAGTTGAGAAATTCATAAAAGCTCCACTAACGTGAAAAGGTCCTTTTATATTGAAAACCCGAAAGCGATAACTAACCTCCCAACTTGCACCGTGGACAAAATTCAACCCTTCTTTACCGTTTTCAAAGCCATTTCCAAAGGTCATTCCGGCTGATAGTTTGCGTTCGTTGGAAAAATCTTGTTGTTCATCTTCCTGACTCAATAAAATTGATGAACTAAAAAATAACAGAATTAAAAAAGAGGCTTGCAGTATTTTATTCATAATGACTTGTGTTATACGCTAACTCTCGCTCACCACACTAAGTTAAAACAAATGTTTAGCAATAAAAAACTTACATATTCAAACCACCTGTTAAACACTTAAACAACGTGCTCTGACCGAAAACAAAAAAGCCGATTCAAATGAATGAACCGGCTTTCTATTGTATCTATTTTGCTCTTTTTTAAAGTCCGAGGAGAATTTCTCCGGGATCTTTGCCACCAAACACGAGTTTTGTTGGATTCTCGAGCATTTCTTTAATCATGTAAAGGAAACTAACAGATTCCTTACCGTCAATGATGCGGTGATCGTAAGATAGCGCCACATACATAACTGGTCTAATCTCAACTTTTCCATCCACAGCTATTGGGCGATCAACGATATTGTGCATACCCAAAATAGCACTTTGCGGAGGATTGATAATTGGCGTACTCAACATCGAGCCAAATACCCCGCCATTCGTGATGGTAAAGGTTCCGCCAGTCATTTCATCAATCGTGATTTTTCCGTCACGCGCTTTACGAGCAAGACGTTTAATTTCACTTTCAATTTCGTGAAGCGGCATTTGCTCAGCATTGCGCAATACCGGAACCATCAAACCTTTTGGAGAAGAAACCGCGATTCCAACATCAGCGTAATCGTGGTAAATAATCTCTTTTCCATCGATCATTCCATTCACAGCCGGATAAGCTTTCAACGCTTCAGTCACAGCTTTCGTGAAGAATGACATAAATCCGAGGCTCGTTCCAAATTCCTCTTTGAATTTATCTTTGTACTTGGCGCGCAAGTCCATGATCGGCTTCATATCCACCTCGTTGAAGGTCGTCAACATAGCCGTTTCATTCTTCACGCTAACAAGTCGCTCAGCAACTTTTCTTCTCAGGCTCGACATTTTTTCACGTCTCTTTTCACGCGAGCCGCCCCAGCCTTGAGCCGCATCAGTTGAAATACCTCCTGAAAGGTACGCTTCAACATCATTTTTAGTGATTTTACCACCAGATCCTGAACCCTGAACCTGCTTCGCACTCACATCATTCTTGTTCATCATTTCACGAGCGAGAGGCGTTGCTTTAGCTGATTTGTTCTCATCAGCTTTTTGGTCAGATCCTTTATCAGCCGACTTATCGTCAGACTTCGATTTTTCAGAGGAATCAGCTTTTTTATCGTCAGATCCTTTGTCAGAATCATCTTCATCAGCTTTTTCCTCTTCTTTATCATCAGCGCCAGATCCACTTCCTTCAGGCGCTTCGGCATCAGTATCGATTTTAGCTACTACTGCACCAACTTCAACCGTTTCACCTTCTTCAACGAGAAGTTCAATTGCACCGGCATCTTCAGCGGCAAGTTCAAGAGTAGCCTTATCGGAGTCAATTTCGGCAATCGTTTGATCACGTTCAACGTAATCGCCTGATTCAACCAGCCATTCCGCAATTTCAACTTCGGTAATTGACTCACCCGGACTCGGGATTTTTACTTCTACAGCCATATAATTGTTATGTTACTTTTTAAGGTCAAAAACTTCGTCAATAATTTTATCCTGGCGCTTCTTAAACACTTTAGGTGATCCAGAAGCCGGACTTCCGCTCTCGCTTCTCGCAATTCCTTTTAGGTTTCCGTCCCAGAATCTCAACAACTGATTATAAGCTCCCATGTTTTCAGGTTCTTCCTGAGCCCACACAACTTCATCAGCATTTTTGTATTTGTTGAGCACTTTATCCATTTCCTTTTGAGGGAATGGGTAGTATTGCTCTAAGCGAACAAGAGCAACTTTATCATTTCCGTTTTCTTCACGTGCTGCAAGTAGGTCGTAATAAAGCTTACCGCTTGTTACAACCACTTTTTTCACGTTTTTCTTCGTCACCTTGTCATCATCGATCACCATATTAAACGATCCTTCAGCTAAATCCTCAAGTGTTGAAACACATTTTGGATGGCGAAGAAGCGATTTTGGTGTAAAGACAATCAACGGCTTTCTGAACTTTTGTTTCACCTGCCTGCGTAACACATGGAATAAGTTAGCGGGAGTTGTACAATTAACAGCGTACATATTTCCTTCAGCACAAAGCTGTAAGTAACGTTCCATGCGGGCACTTGAGTGCTCAGCTCCCTGACCTTCATAGCCATGAGGTAAGAAAAGAACAAGCCCATTCATACTGTTCCACTTGTCTTCAGCAGCACTCAGGAATTGATCAATGATGATTTGTGCACCATTATTGAAGTCACCAAATTGTGCTTCCCAAATCACAAGAGAATTAGGTGAAGCAAGGGCATAGCCGTATTCAAAGCCCATTACACCGTACTCTGACAAGCTTGAGTTATAAATTTCAAAGCGCGGCTGACCTTCTTTTAGATTTGCCAGTGGTACGTAGCGCTCACCGGTATCTTCTCTTGTCACTACAGCGTGACGGTGAGAGAATGTTCCTCTTTCACAATCCTGACCGCTAATTCTGATCGGGTAATCTTCATCTATTAGAGACGCATAAGCTAAAAGCTCAGCCATTCCCCAATCGAGATTGTTTTCATCGATCATTTTATCGCGCTCTGAGAAAAGCTTGTGAATCTTTTTGAAGAACTTAATTTCCTCAGGAAGGTTATTTGTTTTCTTCCCTAGCTCAACAAGTCTTTTCTTGTCAAATGATGTATCGATCGTTTTCACCATATCTTCTTTGTCACCGCGCTCGTAATCGCGCCATGTGTAGCTGAGGAAATCAGTGATTTTAGCTTTTTCTATCTGTTTTGAATCATCGAGACGTTCCTGAAGCATTTTTCTAAAGTCATCCTCCATCTTCTTGAAGTCATCTTTAGAAATTACTTTTTCTTCCTGAAGCTTTTTCAGGTAAATGTCACGAGGATTAGGATGTTTTGCAATCTCCTTGTAAAGTGATGGCTGAGTAAAACGCGGTTCATCACCTTCGTTGTGACCGTATTTACGGTAACAGAGAAGATCGATAAAGACATCGCGCTTGAACTTTTGACGGAATTGCGTGGCGATTTCCATCGTGTGAACCATTGCTTCAGCATCATCGCCATTGACGTGGAAAACAGGTGAAAGTGTCACTTTTCCAATGTCAGTACAGTAAGTACTTGAGCGTCCATCGATGTAATTTGTAGTAAAGCCGAGCTGGTTGTTGATCACGATGTGAATTGTTCCTCCGGTTCTGTAACCGCGCAGTTGGGCCATTTGCACAACTTCATAAACAACACCCTGACCAGCAATTGCGGCATCGCCATGGATCTGAACAGGAATGATCTTTTCCTCTTCGTTGAGATAGTTATCGATTTTAGCTCTAGATATACCTTCAACAACAGGGTCAACAGCTTCGAGGTGTGATGGGTTGGGAGAAAGTGTCAGGTGAACATCTTTTCCATTTTGTGTTTTCACATCAGCCGATGAGCCGAGGTGATACTTCACATCTCCATCAAATATCTCGTCTTCGTATTCCTTGCTTTGAAATTCACTGAAGATTTGCTCGTACGTTTTACCAAAAATATTGGCCAATACGTTGAGTCGGCCACGGTGAGCCATACCCACAACTACTTCCTGAGCACCTAGTTCAGAACCGTATTCGATTATAGTATCCAGAGCGGGTATAAGTGATTCTCCTCCTTCCAGAGAAAAGCGTTTTTGCCCGACAAACTTCTTGTGAAGGAAGCCTTCAAAAACAACCGCCTGGTTGAGTTTATGGAGAATTCTTTTCTTCTTTTCCGCATTGAAGTTAGGAGTGTTGCGGTTTTGCTCAACTCGATTGATCAGCCATTTGAGAACTGTTGGCTTGCGGTTGTAAACATATTCTACACCAATTGAGTGGCAATATGTTTGCTGCAAGTGATCGATAATATCGCGGAGTTTCGCGTTACCCAGTCCCAGTTCATTTCCTGCCTGAAACTCTTTATCGAGATCTTCATCACTCAATCCATAGTATTCGAGCGATATTGTATCGCGGTACTTTCTCCTTTCTCGTACCGGATTTGTTTTGGTGAACAAGTGACCGCGTGTACGGTACCCTTCTATGAGTTCTTTGACTTTGAACTCTTTCTCGTAGTTTTCAGGCACACCTGTAGCACCTGTTCCCTGTTCTTCGTAATTAGTTTTGGAGAATTCGAACCCCTCAAAGAATTTTCTCCATCCATCATCTACCGAATCGGGGTTCTCTTTGAATTTTTTGTATAGTTCCTCAATCGCGTCAACGTCTCCGTTGCTGAGGTATGAATATTTGTCCATTGTGTTTATTCAACTTAGGAGATACAAAATTATAATTTTAACTAATCTGATAGTTGAATTAACAACTACTTTCAATTTATCTCACTATGATTTTTATTTATCGAACTCTTTTTTGAGCAAAACTTTTTGGAGTTCCCGCTTCAATATTTGCTGAGCTAAAAGATCAACCTTATCGCCAGGCTCCTTTAGCAGAGCGCTTTTAGCAGCTTTTTCACCGAGATCAATCCTGTATAACAAATTCATAAGTGACTGAATATCTGTTTCAACAAATTGAATAATTAGTTGCTTAAGTTTATTGTACAAACTAATGTATGCATTTGTTTGCGAAGCATCAAAGTCAATTTCTTCTCCAATTAAAGCCAAATCTTTTACTAGTTGCCTGGCGGTTAGTTCCAATATTTCGCGATCATCAAAATGTGCCTTAACTTCGTCATTACTTAACTTTGATATGTTCTTCATTGAACTAAATTAATACTGGGCTTGTTGCTTTCAAAGTTGATTAAAATAAAACCAAATGGCAAAGATTCTAATAACTGGCGGATCAGGATTAATAGGAAAACAACTTACCGCGTTACTCCAAAACGATAACCATGAGGTTTGTTGGTTGTCGCGTAGTGCCGGTAAATATGATAATATAGAATCTTACAGCTGGGATCCTGCTTCGGGTGAAATCGATGAGTCTGCAATTAAAGGTTGTGATTATATTGTTCACCTGGCCGGTGCAGGAGTTGCCGATGAAAGATGGACTGAGGAGCGCAAAAAAATCATTTTGAACAGCAGGGTTGACAGCACAAAAACGTTGGTTGAAGCTCTAAAAGGATCTGACCATCAACCTAAAGCTGTTATTTGTGCCAGTGCTATAGGTTATTATGGTTTTAGAACAACCTCTAAAGAATTAACTGAAAGTAGCCCGGCAGGTGATGAGTTCCTCGCTAGTGTCACAAAAAAGTGGGAAACCGAGACGGATAAATTCAGGGATTCGGGGATCAGAACCGCTCAAATAAGAATTGGAATTGTCTTGAGCAAAAAAGGTGGCGCATTAGATGCCATGACAAAGCCTCCGCTTCTATCTCCACTTGGAACAGGCAAACAATGGATGCCGTGGATTCATATTGACGATTTAACGAATATGTTTTATCACGCGATTAAAAATGATTCCATGAACGAGCCGTTCAATGCTGTTGCTCCAAATCCGGTTTCAAATAAGGAATTCACGAAACTGCTGGCAAAAAAGAGCAAAAAACTCTATTTACCGATTCCCGTTCCACCGTTTGCTCTAAAAATGGTGATGGGCGAAATGGCCGGAATGGTGCTTGAAGGATCGAAAATATCGTGCGAAAAGATTGTTGAAACTGGATTTCAGTTCAAGTTCGATGATGTTGAAAAAGCACTTGACGATTTATTTTAAAAATTGCGCTCAACCAACTGTTTTGCTAATTCTAACAAAACTTCTTTCCTGTCTTGAGGAACGTCAATCTTTTTTAAAGAGCCAATGGCGTTTTGATAGTATTTCCTGCTGAGCTCAATTGCTTTATTATCGAGTCCCATTTTTTCAAATAACTCTGTAATGACCTCGATTTTACGCGAATCCTGGTCTTTTTCGTTGAGCCACTTTTCCAGTAGTTCACGGTCAGAGCCGGATGTATCACGCATGGCTGTCAACAGCAAAAATGTTTTCTTATTTGCTAAAATATCGCCACCGGGCCGCTTGCCTGTCAATTGTGGATCTCCCCATACATCGAGGTAATCATCAAGTATTTGAAACGAAACCCCTAACTCTACTCCAAAGCTGTAAAGTTGTGATTGTTCATGAGGATCAGCATCAGCACATGCAGCGCCAATTTTAAGCGCGCCACCTAACAACACGGCAGTCTTAAGCCTTATCATTTCGATATACTTTTCTACCGTTACCTCATCACTTTTTTCAAAGTTCATATCAAACTGCTGCCCCTCGCAAACTTCGAGAGCCGTTTGATTGAAAATCTCCATCAGCTCTACAGCTTTATCAGCAGCAATATTTTTGATCAAATGTTGATAGGCCTGAATGAGCATAGCGTCTCCGCTGAGAATTGCTGTGTTGACATTCCACTTTTCGTGCACTGTTTTTTCGCCTCTGCGAAGTGGTGCATCATCCATGATGTCATCATGCATAAGTGTGAAATTGTGAAAAACCTCAACAGCTAAAGCCTGTTCAACACAATCAGATCCGGACTTACCAAAAACCTCGGCTCCCAGCATGACCAGAGCCGGCCTGATTCGCTTTCCGCCCAAATTCAGCAAGTACGAAATGGGTTCGTAAAGCCCTTTTGGCTCTGACCGATATTCTTTGTCTTTTAAAGACTTTTCAACTAAATCGATATGTTCGAGTACCTTTTTTGGTAGCTTCATTTTAATAAATTCATCAGGTATTCACCATAGCCGCTCTTGACCAATGGCTTAGCAATTTTCTCAAGCTGCTCATCATTGATATATCCCATCCTGTAAGCAACTTCTTCTATACAGCCGATTTTTAAACCCTGTCTCTCTTCGATAACCTGTACGAATTGACCGGCCTGCATGAGAGACTGATGGGTACCCGTATCGAGCCATGCCGTTCCCCTGTCGAGAACTGTCACTTTCAGGTTGCCGCGTTTGAGGTATTCGCGGTTTACATCTGTTATCTCCAACTCACCTCGATGACTTGGTTTTATGTTTTTAGCAATCTCCACGACTTCATTATCGTAATAATAGAGTCCCGGTACTGCATAGTTAGATTTAGGTTTTTCGGGCTTTTCTTCAATACTCTTCACATTATTTTGCTCATCAAACTCAACAACACCGTAACGTTCAGGATCATTTACGTGATAAGCAAAAACGACACCTCCATCAGGATCTTTACTCGATTGTAGTTTTTGTGAAAGTTTTGAAGCGTAAAAAATATTATCTCCAAGTATTAGAGCTACACTATCGTTCCCTATAAAATCCTCCCCGATTATAAATGCTTCAGCTAATCCATTTGGATCGGGTTGTTCAGCATAAGAAAAGGAACAGCCAAGGTGAGATCCATCTCCCAAGAGTCTCTCAAAGTTTGGAAGGTCATTGGGAGTTGAAATAATTAAAATTTCATTTATCCCCGACATCATAAGAATTGAAAGCGGGTAGTAAATCATCGGTTTATCGTAAACCGGCATGAGTTGCTTACTAACTGCATATGTTAAAGGATACAAGCGCGTTCCTGAGCCACCGGCTAAAATGATACCTTTCATAGAGTATTAGGTTTTCGATGACTTGTCGCTATCCTCATCGTCTTCATTTTCCATTTGAAGATTTGAGTAATCATTAGCGTCTTCTTCATCGAGTATTTGTAAAAAGGGTTCTTTGAATGCTTTTGTTGTAATGCTTTTGTCTAAGTTCAGCAATAAACTCGGTAACAACACAAGATTTGCCACCATAGCAACGAGCAATGTTATCGACACTAAGATACCAAGAGCTTGTGTTCCTCCAAACTGTGATGTTGCAAAAACTGAAAAACCAAAGAAAAGAATGATTGATGTGTAGATCATACTCACCCCTGTTTCGCGAATTGAGTTGATCGCTGCAATACGCACATTCCAATTGTGGGCCTTCAATTCTTGCCTGTATTTGGCCAAATAGTGAATAGTGTCGTCAATCGAAATACCAAATGCAATTGAGAAAACCAGAATTGTACTGGGCTTGATCGGAATGCCAAAGTACCCCATTATTGCAGCTGTGAGCAAAAGTGGAATAAGGTTCGTGAAAATGGACATCGCAATCATCCTGAATGAAGAAAACAGAATCGCCATTAAAATCCCAATTAGGACAATAGCTAAAGCCAAACTAATCACGAGATTTTTTACTAGGTAGTTCGTCCCTTTTAGATAAACAATTGAAGTTCCGGCAAAGTCAACCTCGTATTTATCAGGGCTAAAGATCTCATCAACTTTTGGTTTAAGATCTTTTATTAGAGCATCCATTTCTTTGGTGCCAATATCTTTCATTTGTGCAGTTACTCGAGCGTATCGTTCTGTGCTGTCGACAAATGAATTGAGTAAATCAACACCTTTACCACCACCTCCGGCATTCTTCATGTATGGTCTAAAGAAAATTCGCTCGTTGCTTGCAATCAGTTTGTACTGACTGGGATCTCCCCCGTAAAATGCCTGACGAGCAAACTTAATCCCACTCACGATAGAAAGCGGTTTCGAAAATTCATCATAAGTTCCAAGCAGTTGCTCTAGCTCATCTATTTTCTTCAATGTGCTACTTCGGGTAGCCATGCCTTCTTTTCTTGTATCGATAATGATTTCGAAGGGCATTACACCATCAAACTGCTTTTCAAAGAAGTGTAGATCTTCTACAACCTGGTGATCTTTGGGCAAATCATCCACAAGATTACCCGTTGTTTCCATTCGGGTTAACCCAATTACACCAAAGGCGATCAGAAGGGTAGTAATGATATAAACTGGCTTCCTGTAGTTGCTCACAACCCGAACAAGGTTCTCTACCAATCTCGTGATAAAAGGTTTATCGAGGTGTTTCGTGTGCTTGCTTTTTGGCGGTTTTAGAAAGCTCAAAATACTTGGAACCAGGAATATCGAGAGCACAAAGAGTAACAAGATGTTGATCGAGGCCACTATACCGAACTCTACCAAAACGTTACTTTGAGTGAAAATGAAAGTAGAAAAACCTACAGCAGTCGTAACATTTGTCATGAGCGTAGCTTTTCCAATCTTCCTGATAATACGGGATAGCGCTAATATTTTATTTCCGTGACTGGTGTACTCCGCGTGATATTTATTGATGAGATAGACACTATTCGGAATACCGATTACAATTATCAATGGCGGAATAATGCTCGTCAAAATTGTAATCTCATAATCGAGCACTGCAATGATTCCCAGCGACCACACAACGCCCATCAATACAATGAGCATACTCACAAACACGGGTGGTGCGGATCTGAAAAAGAACAACAACACGATAATTGTAACAATTACCGCATAAATGATGAACGAACTCAACTCGCCTTTCACCAGGTGAGTGGTTTCGGTTCTGATAAAGGGCAAACCAGAGTAGCGTAAGTCTATTCCGTGTTTCGCTTCAAACCTTTTCGTTTTCGTGATGATGCTATCCATCATTTCCTCACGATCGGGAGAATTGAAAATATCAGGATTGACAGATATTGCCATTACGCTTACGCCTGTTGAGTCGTTGTAAACACGGTCGCGGTAAAACGGCAAACTTTTGATTTTAGCCCTGATGCTATCTAACTCTGACTGAGATCTAACTTTGTGTTTTACAATCGGCTTGAGCTCAAAACGCTTGGCTTCAGTATTTTTTTCTACCGTGAGAAGGTGAGCTACCGATAAAACTGTATCAACATTCTGAACTCCTGCAAGCTCATTGCCCAACTCATACCATTCATTGAAAAGATCAAGGCTATCGAGTACAGGCTTTTCAGTTCCCAAAAGGATAGAAACGTTTTCGTATCCAAAAATTTCCTTGAATTCCCGGTTGGCAACCAGGGTTGAATCATCATCGGGTAATAGCCTGGGAAGCGTCCATTGAAGGCGCGTATCAGTACTCTTATAACCCATAAATATCGTTACCAGTAAAACACCAATAAGAATTGGAATACGCTGCCTAAGAATGAATCTCGCTATTAACTCCCACATATAAAATCCCTGAGCCCAGGTAAAAGGACTACTGTTTACTTTCTAATTAAGGCGCACGAAAATAAATATTACCTAGCACTTAGCACATATTCACAGCATGTATGTGATGCCCAACTGCTTAAAAAGTCGTTAAAAAAGAAAGCTTTACAGCAAAATTATCATACCAACTCCCGCTATTACTGGCTCCGTAGCGATAGAAAGTGCCTATTCCATATTTTGCCGGAATCAAAGTTTCCGATGTTGAGCAATAAAGCCCGTTGATCACTAAACCACTTTCAAACAGTCCGTGTTCAGGAGTTTTGTAAAAATAACCTCCTTCCGTGAAGTTTTCTCTTTGGTCAGATCCCCAACCTGCCGACTGCAAGGCTGTGATCGAAGGTTTGAACCATTCTAAACTGGTGTTGAATTTCACAAACTCAAAACTCGCGTGAGCTTCGTAAAGTTCAGATCCAAAATAAGAGCCCTGTAGTAATGTTTGGAAACCATAGTCTGAAGTGATCGCTAATTCAGGATCATATACTGAAACAGGTGAGTAGAGTTCAGTAACAGGTAGTTCGCCATCCAAATATGAGCCGCGAATCATCATCCTGAATTGCTTTAGACGAGGCGTTTTTTTGGAAAACTCTACTCGTGCTTCGTAACGATCGTAATAGGTCTCGGATTGCTGGATCTGACCAATACCTTTTGCATATTGCAGATGAAGAACAGGATACGGAGATTTCGCTTTCACGACAGTGTTGAACATCTCCACCTTTTCCTCGTTGTAGGCATATCGTAAATTCACACCTGTTTCACCAATTGAATAAGACTGAAACGGTAGCCATACATCAGATTCATTTTCGCTGTAAATGCGGTAATTATTGGTGATCTCATTTTGGCGGTAAGTACCAAAAACACCAACAGTTGCGTCTCTAAAAAGCGGAAATTTAAACTCTGCTTTGTAGCGCGTAGAGAGGTTTTGCCAACGGACATAAAAACGGGTAAGATCATTTGTTAATAGCCCACCTGACCGATCAGGAATATTCGAGTAGCCCGGCATGTGTAAGTCCCTGTTGTATTTTAAGTCGAGTGTGTAGCGGTTGAGCCGCCCTTCACTCAGGGTGAGATTTCCTCCATACTTCCATGCCTTGTCCCTAAAACCATAAGCAAAGTAACCGCCTAGCTCAATGTATTTTGACATCCGGTCGTTCGTGCTGATCCCTGCTCCTAATCTAATGCCTTCATAAAGGTTGTAAGACATTATTTGATCCAGCTTTATGTCGATGAACTTTATGGGAATCCTTTGAGTCACAAGCGACTCAAGTATGAACAGTTTTTCATCAAGGTTTACTGATTCACCGGCAGAATCAGTGAATGTATAAGTGTTTTGTTCTTTTTGAGTCAATGAATCTGTCCTTATGCTGTCCCAATATGCTTGAGATTTTTTTGTTGCCTGATCATCCAGCTCAACGGTTAAACCATTAAAATCACGACCTCTAAAGTTTGTATCAAAGACGACTTTATTGATGTAACTCCGCCCAATCATGTGTATTGGCGCTCCTTCTTCAACCTGAATACTATTCAACTTCAGCTCAAAGTTGAGTTGTTCAGGAAACCACTCCTCTTTTACACGGGTGTACTTTTGCTGAATTCTCAGGTTGTTCGTGAGGTGATTGGTACTGCGCGCAATAACATTTTCAAGTGCATATTCATTCGTGTTGATACTCAATATTCCTTCGAGCGACTTAAAATCTTTTCCACTTTTAGGCTGATAACTCACAACAAAAACGGTATCCTGATTCCGGTAAAGTGTATCTTTAATGATGAAAAGGTATTGGTTCCAGGATCGTTTTACGAGCGGACTCACATATTTACTCCCATTGAGTTCAATAATGGGTTCATAAAAGGATAGAGGCTGCATATTGGTTGCCAACCAGTAAAAAGATGGATTTTCGAGACCGGCAACGCGATTCGCCAATATTTTCTCCTTCACTTTACCGGGTTTCTCATACCACTTTTTAGAATACGTTTCAGCCATAAACAAATCATGCTCGCTCATGTGTTTGGCAAACTCCTGAGAAGAAGTATCAGTACTTACAGCCATGCTGTCAATTGCCGAATCGCTTATTGTGACCAAAATCTTGTTGTAAATATCAAATGCAAACTGGTCTTTCTTGAATGGGTCGTGTTTGTCCTTATTATCGATAACCAGCTCCATTAAGCTATCGGCCGGATTTTTACCTGGGAAAATCTCTACTTCCTTTAACTGAGAGGCTTTTCGTTTGAGTTCGATATCACCTTTGAGGTTCTTGATCAGAACCATTTTCGTTTCATAGCCTACATAGGTGAGCCGCACTTTCTCGGCTTCCTTTGGCAGCCTGATAGCAAAACTACCATTGACATCACTGGTTGTTCCCACACCGAGTTCGGGAACTGAAATATTCACAAACGCGAGCGGCTCATTTGTTTTGCTATCAATTATACGCCCGCGGTGTACACTCTGGCTCTGACCGATAACAGCCAAAAACAAGAAAAGGATAAATAGTGAATATTTCACATGTAAAGGGTTTTCTCAAAGATGAGAATAATTGAGAAAACTTGAATTTATTTTAATTATTTTTATGAATGAGAGTTACAGCAAGGTTGGTTTGATTTTGTGAGATTGATAAGCTCTACAACTTTCTATTTCCTACATTTGCTAACGTGGGTAGAACAGCCGATTTTTTCAATATGATGTCGAAGGTAACGCCACAGCGTGCCTTCAATGCAGCGCAAACTTTTGCGAGTTTTTTCGTTTCCAGAATTACACGAAACACTTATCACAGCGGCTACCCCATCAGCTTTTCCATTGAACCCACAACATCGTGTAACTTAGGATGTCCAGAATGCCCAAGCGGGTTGCGCCAGTTTTCTCGTGATACAGGGAACTTAGATCCTGATTTTTATAAAACAGTAATTGATCAACTCGCTAAAAAATCGACTTACGTGTTGTTTTACTTCCAGGGCGAGCCGTACATCAATCCTAAATTCCTGGATATGGTGAAGTACGCCAGTGACAATAAGTTGTACACGGCTACTTCAACAAATGCGCATTTCCTGAATGATAAAACAGCTAAGCGAACTGTTGAGTCTGGGTTGGATAGGATGATCATTTCCATCGATGGAACTACTCAGGAGGTTTACGAACAGTACCGTAAAAAAGGTAAACTTGACAAAGTTATTGCCGGTACAAAAAAGATTATTGAGTGGAAGAAAAAACTCAAGTCAAAAACGCCTCACATTATCTTTCAGTTTTTGGTTGTAAAACCCAATGAACACCAAATTGACGATGTCCATAACCTGGCAAATGAATTGGGAGTTGACGAAGTGCGTTTAAAAACAGCACAGGTTTACGACTACGAAAATGGAAATCCGCTCATTCCTGAAAATGATAAATACTCACGTTACAAACAGCTCGATAATGGCAAATGGACCGTCAAAAATAAACTACTCGATCACTGTTGGAGAATGTGGTCGGGGTGTGTGATTACGTGGGACGGACTCATCGTTCCCTGTTGTTTTGACAAAGATGCCACTCACCAAATGGGCGATATGAAAGAAAAGAGTTTCAGAGAAATTTGGAACAGCCCAATGTACCGCAGTTTTAGAGGTGCTATATTTAAATCTCGCAGCGAGATTGACATCTGCAAGAACTGTACTGAAGGAACAAAAGTTTGGGCATAAAAAAACCGCAGTCGTTTTAACTGCGGTTTAACTTTATCGTTGAGTTGTCATTATACTTTCAAAATATCAGCTTCTTTATCTTCAATGTACTTATCGATCTTAGCTGTGTGCTCATCTGTGATTTTTTGAACATCGTCTTCAGCATCTTTGATCACGTCTTCAGGAGCTCCGTCACTTTTTAGTTTCTTGAGTTCATCCATAGCTTCTTTACGAGCATTACGCAAACTCACTTTAGACTTTTCACCTTCAGCTTTTGCCTGCTTAACCAGCTGTTGCCTGCGTTCCTCACTCAATGGCGGAATATTGATCATGATCAACTCACCATTGTTTTGTGGATTGAGGCCGAGATTGGCGTTCATAATCGCTTTTTCAATCTCCTGCAACATTCCCTTTTCCCAGGGCTGAACAGAAATTGTGCGACCATCAGGCGTGTTCACATTTGAAACCTGGTTGAGCGGAGTCAATGATCCGTAATACTCAACTTTTACACCATCGAGCATGCTCGGGTTTGCACGACCTGCTCTAATTTTAGCCAATTCAGCTATAAGGTGATCAATCGATTCGCCCATCGATTCTTTAGTTTGATCAAATATCAATTCTAATTCTTCGTCCATAGCAACATTAATTTATCAGCGCTACAAAGAAAACAAATTTTGTGAGGTGTCGTTTCATTTTCAACTGCTCACAAAATAAAAAGTCATGCGCTATTTCCAACCTGAGTTTCTCCAGTTTTTCATCGACCTGGCTCCTAACAACCACAAAGATTGGTTTGATCAGAACCGCAACCGCTACAAGAAGTTTGTAAAAGAGCCCTTTAAGGTATTCGTAACCGATTTAATCGAGCGGTTAGGTCAACACAATCCACAACTCAAAATAGAGCCAAAACATGCTATTTTCAGAATCAATCGTGATATCCGTTTCAGCAAGGATAAAACACCATACAAAATGCATGTTGCTGCAGCTCTTGCTCCTGGCGGAAAGAAAGACCATGATTATCCCGGAATTTACGTTCACTTGAGTCCAGAAAAAATGCTGGTCTATTTTGGTCTTTTCAATCCGTCACGTGAATTGCGCGATCAGGTGAGAGTAAAAATAGCCAACGAGAGAAAGAGATTTCAGGATATCAGTCAGAGCCCAACTTTCGTAGAGGCATTTGGTGAAATTGAAGGTGATAAGAACAAAATAGTTGCCAAAGAAGTCAAAAAGCAGGCTCAGAAAGAGCCGCTAATTTACAACAAGTCCTGGCTTTACGGAGTAGAATTACCTCCGGAGACGGTTTTACGCGATGACCTTCTGGATCTGACCGAAAACTATTTTAAGCTTGCAGAGCCGTTGATGAAATTCTTTGTTGAAGCGAAAATTCAGGCAATGGATTAAGACACGAGTGTCCCTACTTTCTCGCCTTTCACAACTTTCAATAGATTTCCTCCACTGTCCATGTCAAACACAACGATTGGCAATTCATTCTCTTTACAGAGCGTAAATGCCGTCATGTCCATAATGTTCAGATCCTCATCAATACACTGCTGATAAGTGATGTTTTCGTACTTTTTAGCATTGGGATCTTTTTCAGGATCGGCAGTGTAGATGCCGTCAACACGAGTGCCTTTTAAGATGACATCAGCATTGATTTCAATGGCTCTGAGTGAAGCGGCTGTGTCAGTTGTGAAATACGGGTTGCCCGTTCCGGCACCAAAGATGACAACACGGTTTTTTTCGAGGTGACGCACAGCGCGTCTTTTGATGAATGGTTCGGCAATTTGCTCCATTTTAATAGCACTTTGGAGCCGCGTAATAACGCCAATGCTTTCCAATGAGCTCTGAAGCGCCATACTGTTGATCATAGTAGCGAGCATACCCATGTAATCGCCCTGAACGCGATCGATGGCTCCATCGACCTGTTGAATACCACGAAAGATATTTCCGCCACCGATAACGATTCCAACCGAGACACCTTCATCAATGACTTGTTTGATTTCATTTGCGTATCTCGCCAGGCGTTGGTGATCGATACCAAATTCACGATCCCCCATTAGTGACTCACCACTTAGTTTTAATAATATGCGCTTGTACTTTGTTGCCATAACCCAAAAGTTTGGACAAAAAAAAGAGAGATTTTTAAAAATCTCTCTTTTTTTGAAATAAATTATGAAAGTGAGTATCTCAGAAACTCTTTCACCGTTAGTCCACTTTCAACTCCATCGAGGTATTTCTCAACTGAAGTTTTGTTGTCTTTTATGAAAGCCTGAGCGAGAAGTGTGTTCTCTTTGAAGAATTTGTTGAGTTTACCCATTGAGATTTTCTCAAGCATTTCTTCAGGCTTGCCTTCCTGACGAGCAGTGTCTTTACCGATTTCGATTTCCTTATCGATAACATCCTGTGGAACTTCATCTTTAACAAGTGCAACCGGATTCATAGCAGCAACTTGCATTGCTACGTCTTTTCCAGCTTCTTCAACCTTGTCACCTTCTTTGTTGAGGCCTACTAAAGAACCAACCTGGTTACCCGGGTGGTTGTAAGCTACAACAGTTTCAGCGTTGATGCTTCCAAGTTTAGATATTTCGATTTTCTCACCTATTTTCCCGATTTGCTCAGTTAATTTTTCTTCAACTGAGATATCGTCAAATTTCAATTCTTTGAGTTTCTCAACTGAATCTGCACCATTTTCAAGTGCAATAGAAGCGAGTTGATCAACAAATTTCACGAAGTCATCATTCTTAGCTACGAAGTCAGTTTCGCAGTTAACTTTAATGATCACTCCAGAACCTCCGTTTGATTTGGAGATAACAATTCCTTCGGCAGCTTCATTTTCACCGCGCTTAGCAGCTACTTTTTGACCTTTTTTGCGAAGGATTTCAACTGCAGCATCGAAATCACCATCAGATTCAACCAATGCTTTTTTGCAGTCCATCATGCCAGCACCTGTGTGCTTGCGTAGTTTATTAACTTCAGAGGCTGTTATTTTTGCCATGATAATAAAGAGGTTAATACGTTTTTATGAAGTTACTTTTCTTCTTTAGTCTCAGTTGATTCAGCCTTTTCTTTGGCTTTTTCAGCTTTCTTCTGCTTTGCTTTTGCTTTGTCTGCCTGAGCCTTCTCTTTTTCGAGTTTGCGCTCATTCAAACCTTCCTCAATTGCAGTAGAAGCCAGATCGATGATTTTTTCGATAGAGCTCGATGCATCATCGTTAGCTGGAATTGGGAAATCAACAGCATTAGGATCTGAATTAGTATCAACCATTGCGAAAGTTGGAATATTCAACTTACGCGCTTCTTTAACAGCGATGTGTTCTTTCTTGATATCAACGATAAAAAGCGCTGCAGGAAGACGGTTGAGATCGCGAATAGATCCCAATTGAGTCTCGAGTTTTTGTCTTTGACGATCGAGCATCAAACGTTCCTTCTTTTGAAGGTGTTTAGCTGTATCGTCAGCGAGCAATTTCTCAATACTCTGCATTTTGCGAATCGCTTTGCGAATTGTCGCGAAGTTGGTAAGCATACCACCGGGCCAGCGTTCAGTCACGTACGGCATTCCCGTTTTATTCACGCGTTCAGCTACGATATCTTTCGCTTGTTTTTTAGTGGCAACAAACATGATTTTTTTGCCACTTTTTGCCATTTGTTTAAGTGCGTTTGACGCATCTTCAACTTTGGCTACAGTTTTATGAAGATCGATGATGTGAATATCATTTTTCTCCATAAAGATATAGGGAGCCATACGTGGATCCCACTTTCTTGTGAGGTGTCCAAAATGAACACCTGCATCTAATAAGTCTTTGTAGTTTGTTCTTGTTGACATACTTGTTTTTTAAAAATTGTTCACTTTCCTGTTACTCAAATCCAACAGAGCAACCGACTTAAAAGCCAGTTTGGATGCTGAACTAAAAGCGTAAAATTAACGCTTAGAGAACTGGAACTTCTTACGAGCTTTCTTTTGACCGAATTTCTTACGCTCAACCATACGTGGATCACGAGTAAGCATTTTTTCGTTTTTCAATGACGGCTTATTCTCTTCGTCAATACTAACGAGAGCACGCGAAATTGCTAAACGAATTGCTTCAACCTGACCTGTAATTCCACCACCGCGTACATTCACTTTCAAATCGTACTGGCCTTCAGTTTCAGTTAACTTAAAAGGCTGGTTCAATTTGTTTTGAAGGTATGGACGAGGGAAATAGTCAGTAAGTGCGCGACCATTGATGGTAACATCTCCTTTACCCGCAGTCATGTAAATGCGAGCAACTGAAGATTTTCTCCTTCCAATTGTGTTGAATACTTCCATTCCTATTTGATTGTATTAATGTCTAACTTCTCTGGTTTTTGACCGCTGTGTGCATGGTCAGATCCTTCATAAACGTAAAGGTTTCTGAACACTTCGCGTCCTAGTCTTGTTTTAGGAAGCATGCCTTTAACAGCTTTTTCCATAAGTTTAACAGGATCTTTCTCAAACAACTCACGAGCAGTTAAATCACGCTGACCTCCTGGATATCCAGTGTAGCGGATGTAGCTCTTGTCATCCCATTTTTTTCCTGTTAAATCAATTTTTGAAGCGTTGATTACGATTACATTATCACCTGTATCAGCGTGAGGTGTAAAAGTAGCCTTGTGCTTCCCGCGCAAAACGTAAGCTATTTTTGATGCGATACGACCTAAAACCTGGCCTTCTGCATCTACTATAACCCACTTTTTATCAGCGCCTTCTTTGTTTACCGATTTGGTTTTGTAGCTCAAAGTTTCCAATGTGACTGATTTTTTATTCTATAACAATAAAAAGCCCCCTTTTTAAAAAGGGGGTGCAAAGCTAATACTTAATATTATTCTCTACAAATTTTCAACTCCAGGTTGTTCAAGATCAATAGAATTGCGCTCTATTGTCCTCGATTTGGGCATTTTCTTTTATTGCGTCCTTAGCAGAAACGCCTGCTCTTCTGGAATATCTCTGTTCAATCGAGCTTCTCGTTACACTCGATGGAACTTTTTGTGTGTTGTCTAAACGAATTACGTAAACCGCTCTTTGACCTTCAACTGGTTTAGAAACACTCTTTGGTTGAAGTGCGTAAGCTGTTCCCTGAATTTTGGGTTCAACGCCTATTCCGCTAATTGTAAAGTCTGCGAATGTGAATGGTTCTGACTGTTGAACAATACCATCCCATTTTTGAGAAACAGATTCAAGATCCTGATCATTCCCAACCATTTCTTTAGCAGCATCTGCTTTCTTTTGGTTGAGAACAGCGAGTTTCACATCTTCTTTTGCAAGATCGAAAGGTAAAACGCCCTTTTCGCGAACTTCGCTCAAGAGAGCTACAACATATTGGTCTTGTAGATCAAACACGTCTGAAACGGCTCCAACCTCAGCACCATAAGCCCACTGCACAATTTCTCTAGAACCTTCAATTCCCATGAGTGTACGGTCATTAGGTCTTACGCTTGGAGCTTTTGCAATGCCGAATTTTTCACCATTCTCCATGAATTTATCTGCGTTGTCATTATTGATAGCGAATGAGCTGGCTTCAGCATATACATCCTGGAATGTACGCTCTCCCGGTTCTATCATGTTGTCGATAATTGCTACAAGCGCTTTCTTAACATCGCCTGTTTGGTCTGTGATTTTGATGAGGTGCATTCCGTACTGAGAAGAAACTATTGGCATATCGCCAACTTCACCTTCAAAACATGCATTGCTAAATGCTGGAACCATTTGTCCTTCAGCAAACCATCCCAGATCTCCACCTTTAGTTCTGGAACCGTCCATGCTGTACTGGCTAGCTAATTGAGCGAAGTTGTCGTTTTCACGAATAACTGTTCTCAAACTATCGAGTCGTTTACGAGCTGTAGCCGTATCAACCTGTTCAGCAGACAACAAAATGTGGCTTGCTTTTACTGAATCAGGTGCTTGTTTGAAGTCTTTCACCTTCAATAACTCAAATTTATTCTCATTGCGGTATGGACCAAAAATGGAATCTTTAGATGCGTTCATCACTAGTGAGTCCATTCCTTGTGGAAGGTTTGCTCCTGTTGTCCAGCGAATATTGAAAGGTGTATCACTGTTTTCATTCACAAAGAGTGTGTCATCTTCAGCATAACTAAATGCTTTTTTGACTTCTTCCAACTCAGTACGTAACCTGTTTGTATCATCAGCAGTTGGGAGCACTTCAAATGTTACATATTGCAATGAACGTAAAGGTTCTTCCTGCTTAAAGCGAGCTTCATTTTTGTGCTCGCTGTAGTAAGATTTCATTTCAGACTCAGTAGGCTCGTACTTTGAGTCGTCCATCTCATTAAAATACTTGGCGGCATAGCTAATTGACATCGACTTGCTCGACTCATCACTTTTCTTATCAATTTCAAGTGAAGTTGCATAAATCGACTTACCGAGTAGTGAGGCGTATTTTTCATCGAGAATGCTGCTTCTCAAGTTTCTTTTCAGAACCTGGAAAGATTGCTGTGCCTGGAGTACATTTTCATCTTGTGATGGGTCTCCATTCAATACATTTTGGAAATAAGCGATCACGCGGTCAGAGTTGATCGTTCCGTCAGGGTTAGCAAACTGCTGATAAAGTCTACCCGTTTGCGGATTTGAGAAATAACTTCTCAAGATTGGGTTTTGCGGATCATTTTTGATCACGTAAAACAGCTCCTGATCAGAAACTGAAAGCCCCAGTTCTTCCATTTGTGGAGCTATCACATTTTCACGAACGATTTCGTCCCAAATTTGATCGCGGAGTTGAACGCGTGTTTCTTCATCTACGTTTCCTCCAAATCTATTTTGAACTGCTTGCGCCATGCGCATTTCAAATTCTTTGATCGAAACTTTTTTTCTGTCAATCTCTCCTACCTCATCATTTGGTCCTGCAAAGAATGTAGAACCTGATGTAAATAAGTCACCGAGGACGAAAAGAACCATTGCTCCACCAATTGCGATGAGCAAGATGGTTGACTGTTTTCTGATTTTTCCTATAACCGCCATGTTAAAACGCTTAAATTTTGTGGGTTGCGAATATACAATTTCGCATTAAACTTTATACCTAGTCATCAAATGATTTCACTTTGACTTCTACAAGCTCAATTCTTTTACCGCTATTTTGAAGTACTTTGAATTCAAAGTTATCATCTTTTATAATTTCATCTTCATCGGGAATACTCTCGTGGAGGTGAATAATATATCCCGCAAGTGTCTCGTAATCTTCACTTTCAGGAAGTTCGAGTTTGTATTGCTCATTGAGGTAATCAACTTCGAGGCGTGCTGCAAAGCGATATCGGTTCTGACCGAGATCAATTTCAACTAACTCTTCCTGATCGTGCTCATCTTCAATGTCTCCAAAAATTTCTTCAACAACATCTTCCATCGTGAGCAAGCCAGAAGTTCCTCCAAATTCGTCTACCACTACTGCGACACTCCTTTTTTGCTGAATGAGCAATTCGAGCACTTCGTTAGCCGGCATCGTCTCTGGAAGTACAGAAATGGGCAACAAAATATTTTTGATCTCGGGCGGGCGCTTGAACAACTCAGATGAGTGAACGTAACCGATAATATTGTCGATTGAGTCGCGGTAAATAAGAACTTTTGAAAGCCCCGTATCGATAAAAGTTTTGGTCAGATCCTCAACCGATTCGCCAATTTCGTGGGCTACAATCTCAGTACGCGGAATCATACATTCCCGAGCCTTGAGGTTTGAAAAGTCGAGCGCGTTCTGAAAGATTTGAATTTCATTCTCAATTTCGTCATCATCTTCAATTGAAGATGTAGCCTCTTTGACAAGGTGATCGAGATCGATCATTCCAAAGCGAATTGGTGCATCTTTTGGATCAACGCGCATGATGTATTTAAGGACAATATTGCTCAATGTATTGACGAAAGTCACAACCGGGAAGAAAATGTAATAGACGATAAAAACCGGGGGAGCAAAGATCGCCAGGGCCTTATTGGGGTTTATTTGAAAAATGGCTTTTGGCAAAAACTCTGCTGTGATGAGTATTACCAGTGTGGAGAAAATTGTTTGAAGTAGAAGAACAATGATTGAGTTGGATACAAAACTGTAAAATATGGGCTCTAGTAGATCTCCCATCGCTATACCAAATACTACAAGCGCGATGTTATTACCGAGCAACATCGTGGTAATAAACCGTGATGGTGATTTCATAAACGAGCTGTAAGCTCTTGCCGTAAGGTTACCCTGTTTTTTTGCCAGCTCTATTTGCAGCTTGTTAGCTGAAACGAAGGCTATCTCCATGCCTGAAAAAAAGGCTGAAGATAAAACTGATATGATAATGGTGCTGTATAAACTGCTATCCATGAAATTATGGCTGCTTTCTCAAAAATACAAAATCAACTGACTCGGTCGTTACCCGAGGATTCCTTTTCTGTTCGTTTCCTGTACCAACGTCTCATCAGGAACATAACTAACGCCATGAACGGTAAAGCTAAAAAGATAGGATGCTCGTTGTACTCTTCAAAAAAGAAAAGGTAACCGATAGTCCCTCCGCTCAATATGGCTATCACGAGCCAAAATATCTCCATGAATTTATTGTACGTCTTCATCTTTCTTCATTTCATTTTGGTCAACTTCAATGATCCCTTTGATATCTTTTACTTTATAACGAGTAAAATCTTCATTGGCTTCCAGTCCATTGCCATAAATAATCTCATCTTTTGTTGTGATCTTGACAAATGAGTTAGACCTGATTTGATGAGTATTTTGATTCCATTCTAGATGTTCAGTATTCAGCTTTTCTCCTTTTTTATTGACAACGACCACATCATTTCGAGCTAACATTTCACCTCGCTCGTTATAGTGCTTGGCGTATTCGCTTTCGATTGTGGACTCTACCTTTCCACTATCATCATAAAATTCCACATACACTCCTTTATTAAACTCGGCATAGGAATCTTCTTCTCTGTAGTAACGCTCAATTAGTGGTGCTTTGAGCATTACCTGAACTTTGGCAGAATCACTGTAAAAAATTGTTACATCACGTGTTATTTCATTAGGAAAACTATCATCAAACTTGATAGTTTCAAGGTCTTTCTTGCTGTTTTCACATGAAAAAAGCATCCCCATCATAATAATGAGGATGCTTAAAAATAAATGTGATCGTGAAGTTTTCATTATTTAACCTGGACGGAAACTGTTTCATTGATCCATCCGCCTACTTTGTATTCCTGTCCTTCAGTCATGTTGTGGAAGAAGCAATCCTCTTTCTTTGGGAATTGCGCTTTCACATAGCCGATTTTCTTGCCAGCAGTTTCCTTCAGTGAAGGATCTAATGAAGCTGCTCTGTTGTATTTTGGAATAGCTGCCCAAAGTCCGCCAGCTTTTTCACAAACATTTTCACCAACAGATTTTGATCCGTAGAAATAAGCATCACCTATTAGCAAGTAAGCAGTTCCGTTTGAATCGTCAATTTCCAACATCTTAAGAGCTGCCTGCTTTGCTGCGGGATAATTGCTCTGTTTATTTTGAGCTCTAGCAATATACTCGTAAGCTTTGAGTAACTTTTCATTATCCTCTAGCTTCTCAACCGCTTTGCTGAGATAATCAATTGCCTTAGTGTACTCTTCTTTTTTGAGGTACCCCACTCCAATTCCGTATTTAGAATCAGCAGAAGGTTTCATTTTATCCAACTCAACTGATGCGAGTAGGTAAAGCTCTTCATCTGTACAGCTCTTCTTATCAAAGAGGTTTACAATTTGCTCGAGAACAGCAGTATCCTGTTTGTTCTCTTCAAACTTTGGAGTGTATATATTTACAAGATCTTCACATGAAGCAACTGCACTAAAGATTTTGTCCAATTGCTTTCCGGCAGAGTTGTATGCTTTTTCATACTTACCTCCCTGGTTCGCTTTTACAACAGCATCGAGTTTTGGGTAAAGAGCCAACAAATCTTCAACCGGAAGTTGTTTGCGAGCCGCAAGCTGATAAGCTGACTGATAATAGGCAGCCAAAGCACCAGGTTGCATTTCATTTCCTCTCAACTCATAAGCTTCAGTAAGAATATCATATGCTTCCTGATAATCTTCTTTAGATCCGTGACGCAAGAGATCAGTTCCTTTACGGCCCAGAACATATCCTCTTTGACCAAAAGCTTCAATACGCTTATCGTAAATCATCATTAGCGTATCGACATAAGCAGCTTTCATTTCAGCCATACCTTCCTTGTCAGCTTTTTCTACGAAATGCTCATAGATATTTACACCACGTATGTACATATTCTTACTCGATGTAGGACAAATTTCGATTGCATTCATCAATGGTGTCTTAGCTTCTTTGTAAGCTTTTTGGTCATAAAACTCCTTGTACAGAGACAGGTTCTTTTTACACTCTACCTGCTCTTCCTCAGTTTCACCATATTTCTTTTCGTCCTGAGCAAAAAGACTTGTACTCAAAAAACTTAAAACAACAACTGCTATTAACTTACCTTTCATGTTATTAAGGATTTTAATTAATCAATTTTCTTTCTTTTAAACCATTCGTCCCAAAAACTTGGGGTTAGCGATACTCCAAAAATAAATTTCGAGTATTGCTCACTTATAATTGCGTTATCACCTCTAATTCCGAACTCAGCACCTAAATTAATTGTCGTAGATGTTGAGGTAATCGACTTTGAGGCGATCAACGGTATTGAAAGTCCAAAACTCATGCCATAATCGGTAACTGACTCATTATTAAGATTGATATGAGTTGATGTATAGCGCAAACCAGCCCTGTAGCGCATGATTTCCAACAATCCTCTTATGGCTCTTTCATTAGGGTTGTATTGCATTCCAAGCGAAGCTGTGTAGGAATCATTTAATCCTGCATTTCTGTCATCTACTGCAAATTCACTCCAGTTTGTATATTCTAAGTTAGCCCCTAAAATAAATCTGCTTTTCTTGTTTATATCCACGAACTCAAATGAGAAGCCACCTCCAGCTTCAAAAGGAAGTGTCATGCCAATTGTATCTTCTCTGTTACGAACGAAATCTTTTGGAGTTGAAAAAGAGCTGTAAGCCTCTGTTCTTCTCCTTGTTTTAAGTGTAGTTGGCATCATTCCTGAAGCGCCAAAATTGAAATAAATTCGCTTAGATCGTTTTTTGGCTAGTGCTTTGGTCAGATCCTGTCTAAAGTGTACACCTAAATCAAAATTCACATCAGATGCATTGAGACCTTCTTCAATTACTGATGAGTAAGTTCCTGCACCTCCGTCATCGTATGAAACACGAGTCATCGATTGGGTCGGACCGAAAAAATAAAGGAAGTTAGCACCAATACTCAATGTTGTATTCGTGTCTTTAATTGCTTCAAAGCCCAATCCTCCATACACTTTATTGAGACCTCCTTCACCGCTATATGTCGATGTAGAGTTCATACCATCAACCTGTGCAATTCGGGTAAACTCGTAACCAACCTCAGTGTGTGGAACCATTCCCATTGCCCAACCCCAGCGATCTGCGATTGGAAAACCGAGGCCAAAATAGCGTAATCCGGCATTATCTGTTGTTTGAGAAGCATTTTCTCCGTCAGTATTGAATCTCACATAATGAAGTCCCATATCGAATGTTGTAGATTCAAGATGAGCATATGTTGCCGGGTTGTAAGGATTGATAATATAGTTATCAAACATGTAGCGATTAACTCCGCCCATTGCGAAATTGTTCACAAAGCCCTCCTTAACAGGGGTTCCCAAACCAAAGATGGTGTACGGGGAATTTGGTTTAGACTGGGCACTGGCCTCAAAAAGACCAAATAACGCTAATAGCAGGAGTATGTATTTACTTGCTTTGATAGTTCAGTATTTCGTTTAATCCTTTCAGTTGCAAAAAATTGTCAGCAAAAATGTGATTTTTTAATCCTTCAGCCAAGTAAACAGTGTCTCCACCTGTCAGTAAAACACGACCATTATTATAAATCTTGTTAAACTCAGCGATAAATCCCTTCATTTCATGCTCTACTGAGGTGACTCCTCCCAACTGCATACAATCACCTGTAGACTTTGAGGGAAAACTCACATCAACCAAATCATCCAATAATGGTAAACGTGCAGTAAAATGATGCATTGCCTTCAATCGCATTTTTATTCCAGGTGTTATGGCTCCACCTCTATAATAGCCATCCCTCGATACAATATCGTAGGTGATACAACTCCCCGCATCAATCACCATTGTATCAACATTGCCTGAAAAACCACCAACACTAACAGCTATTCTGTCAATTCCTAAAGTTTTGGGTGTTTCATAATCGAGTTTGATGGGTAATGATGTATCGTGAGTGAGTTTCATCAGCTGGATGAAACTGAGTTTATTGGTCAGATCCTTTTCCACCTCCGGCTTACCAACACTTGAATAAATCCCTTTGGAAACTCCGGCCGCACGCCAACTAGAGGCGTAATCATCTAATTGCGAAACCTTTTCCACAACCCCAGATTCAATAAGCTTAGAGTCTTTAAACACTCCGAATTTTATACGCGAGTTTCCTATGTCAAATGTGAGCTGCATAATTTTAATGGCGCAAAGGTAATTTTAATTGAAAAGGAGTTGGTGTTATGAATATTTTATTAGCTTTGTCGCCCGATTTAAAAACGGTGCCATAGCTCAGTTGGTAGAGCAACGGACTGAAAATCCGTGTGTCGCTGGTTCGATTCCAGCTGGCACCACTTCAAAAGCCCCAATCATGGGGCTTTTGTTTTTTACACCCCTTTTTAAAATCTCCTTCATTATACCTTTTCGTCACTTTTTATTCAGCTTTGCATACATAAACGCTAAATTGCAGGCATGAAGAAGAGTAAGAACCCAAAACCGTTAATTGTTTTTTACGCGCTCGTCTTTTATGTATTCCTGCAATTTGGATGGTGGGCTTATCTCATTTTTGAAATGAATGTTGAAATTACTGATCTCAAAAAAGAGGTAGCTGTCATGAAAGACGAATCGAGCCAAAGTGACCTTTCAGAATTTGACAATGCACTCCACAAAAAACTCCTGATGGTTATTGGCGAAGGATCTGTTTTTCTCACGCTTCTTTTTATCGGTTTTTACCAGGTTAAAAAGTCGTTTATGCGCGAATTTTCGCTGGCTCGTCAACAACAGAATTTCTTGTTGAGTGTGACGCACGAATTGAACTCCCCTCTCGCATCTATAAAGCTCTACCTCCAAACACTTTTAAAACGCCAATCCATTCCTGAAGAGAAAAAAGAAAACCTCCTTAGTAAAGCCTTACTAGATGTCGAAAGACAGTCTAAACTCGTAAACAACATTCTGCTCGCTGCAAAACTGGAAGATAATTCATTCCAATTTAAAATTGAACGCATCAATCTATCAAGGACAATTGAGCAGTTAATTGAGAACCATCCTCAGGATACTCACAAAGTTGAAAAGAAAATCAACAATAATATTTTCATCGATGCTGACCTTACGGCTATTCAATCTATTTTCACCAACCTCTACGAAAATGCACTCAAATACGGCACGACAAGCGAACCTGTAGAGATAGTGGTTGAAGAGCAAGCTCAAAGTGTGGCTCTGACCGTAAAAAATAAAGGGACAACGATTCCCGAAAAAGAACTCAATCAGATTTTCGAAAAATTTTACAGATTGGGCGATGAAAACACTAGAAACAGTAAAGGAACCGGATTGGGATTATTCCTTGTGAAGTTTTTCACCGATGCAATGGGCGGAAAAATAAAAGCCGCTTCAACCTCACGAGGCGAAACGGCTTTTACAGTTTATTTTAAACTGAGTGAGTGATCTAATCTACGCTGGGGATTGTTATAGATCCGTTCATCTCAATTTTTTGTGTTCCGTATCCTTCAATCGTCAATTTGAATGGGTAAACGCCAATTCCAACTTTTTTACCGTTGTTTTGATCTATTCCATCCCATTTAAAGTTGGGATCATTTGACGAGAATATTTCAGTTCCCCATCTATCGAAAATGACAATGCTGAATTTTTGTATACTTTCTCCTGATCGAATTCCGCCACCATTCAACTCAAACACATCATTAAGACCATCACCATTAGGTGTAAAAGCATTGGGTATAAAAGCAACCAACGGTGGGTTGAGTTCTTTGGTAACAGTATCAAAACAGCCATACTGATTGATTGCTTTCAGTGTCACATTATGAGTAACATCATTTTCATACTGATGCATTGGATCGATAAAGGTATCAGTGTTTCCATCACCAAAGTTCCAGTAGAATGAATCGGCCTGTGTTGATTTATTCTCGAACATCACGTTAAACGGATCGATGAATTCAAAATCAAAATCGGCTGTTGGAATTGATGACTCTACAAAAACCTCAGCATAAGCCTTATGACCACATACATCAGTTGCTGTTACGTAGTAAGTGCGACTCTGATTTGGGCTTACCAGGATTTGACTCCCTGTTTTGCCATTGCCCCAGCTGTATTCATACCCTTCACTTTCAGCTCCGCCTGAAGCCAGTGCTCCAATTGTTACCTCATCTGAAGGACAAATAAAAGTATCATTTGTAGTGGTCAGATCCATTGGATCATAATCCGGTACGATAACCCGAACAGTAGTTTGAGCAGAGTCCAGATTACAGAGGTCTGCGGCTCTGACAGTGAAAGTAATATTCGTATCTGTTACTCCCCAGGCAAGATTGGTTTCATCATCCCAGTTGTTCCAGGAAACGACATTATCTCCGGAACCACCAAGAACCTGAGCAGGTCCAACTTCAAATTGATCGCCTTTACAAAGGAGTGTTTCATTTTGTAGCGGAGCAATTTGAAGATCTTCGTATTGACGAACAACTACATTCACCTGTTCTGTAACGGTATCGATCTGACAAATATCAGTCACGCTCACCGTGTATGTTTGCGTACCTAAATTTCCCGCAACAGTTTCGATAGAGTCTGTTCCACCTGAGCTCCATTGAACACTGTAAGGAGGATAACCACCTTGTATTTGAATTTCCATATCAGCAGAGTCGCCAACACAGTTGATCAATTCGTTTTCAGTTGAAGTAATAATCGGATCATTATCTACATAAACAGTTATTGAATCGACTACAGTCCTAACTCCGCAAGCATCAGTTACAGAAACAACATAAGTCGTTGAACTTACTGGCTGAACCGTAATGGAAGAGTCCTGTGAACCATTCCCCCACTGGAACGAGAAGTTGGGAGTTGTATAACTCACTTCAGGTCCAATCGTAACAGGTGGATCAGTACAATTGATTGTGTCATCCTGTGTTTCCAGTGTAAAAGGAGGATTATCGACAAACAATGTAAAAGTATCTGTGAGGAAGTAGTTAGCACAATTCTGCGTTACAGTAACCACGTAGTTTGTCGTGATGTACGGGTTGTTTTGATAAAAACTTGTAGTAGTTTGATTCGTGCTCCAGTTGTATTGCAAACCTGGCATAGAATCATAAGTAATCACGTTAACCTGTGCCCCTGGCGATTCACAATCAATTGTATCTCCTGGAGTTTCAATAGAAGTGGGCGGATTATCGACAATGACTCGTGCGGTATCAATGAGTGTATCAATTCCACAGGCATCTGTCACGGTGACGATAAAGTTCGTGTCC
Organism: Salibacter halophilus; assembly: GCF_008806325.1. Lineage (GTDB taxonomy): Bacteria > Bacteroidota > Bacteroidia > Flavobacteriales_G > Salibacteraceae > Salibacter > Salibacter halophilus. The sequence continues at coordinate 85,420 of NZ_WACR01000008.1, read as the reverse complement.
TGAATAATGGAAGGGACCACAAATGAACTGTTCGTATCTCCGTTGCTCCATTGATATGTCAATGGGAACAAACCTGTATCAGGTTGAAATTCGACAGGTATATTTTGATCTGTACAAATAATTGTATCATTGGTAATAGACTCTCTGTTTAAATCAACAGGATCCCTGATAATCAACTCCAAAGTATCACCTGTTACACTTGAACATCCAAGTTGAACAGTAGTATCGTTGATGAATATTTTCAAAGTTTCATCACCTTCAATTATTCCATCATTGAAGACATCAAACGGCAATGTCAAACTATCTTGCCCCTGAGCAAAGTAAGCTGTATCAGGAAGTGTTGAGTAATCAACTCCATTTATAGCAGAACCTGAAATAATTAAAGGAATAGAATCAGCTAATAAAGCAGAATCATTTCTTGTAAAAGTTAAATCTCCTCCCCCACATCCTTCGTACAACACTGAATCTCCTCCTAGTTCAGTATAAGAAGGTTCAATACTGGCAGTAAAAGGAGAAGTTGTCCCAAAACTATTCCCTGCCATGAAAACAGCTGACTGCAGTGCCTGATCTGAACCATTAGCTATAGCCATGGTAAAATTATAAGTTTGACACCTTTGCACTGGAAATACAATTTCCAAAACAGTTGTTTTGGCATTTAAACTCGTATTACCAACACCATTAACATAATACTGGCTATTATGAGATTGTGAGCATCCACCTGGAGCTGTTGGACTTGTTATTGAAGATATTGTTATCGGAATATTAGTCCCAGGAACTAGTGCGAAATTTTGAGCATTTGCAAATCCGGGAGGTGCATTGTATGGACCGGTAATACCAGGACCGGCTACATAAAAACCAAATACATCATTGAATATTGAACATGGCCAACTGTCCCACTCACTCGATGCAAACACAAATTCAAACCGCATTGTATCCTGTTGTGGAATAAAATCAAAAGAAATGGCTGCCCGATTATTAATTGACTGAGCACCGGTAAAACTTTCACCTATAAGTGCAGGAACACTTGTCGAAGTTTGAACAAGATTACCTGCCATCCAGGGAAAACCTGGAGCTGTTGCAGGAGGATTTGGTGCCGCTGGGCCACCACATGAATTGCATATTCCAAATCCGCCAATAGCATCTGTCGCCATAACAACTCCACTATCTATACCAACGGCTCCCATACCATTTGAAAAATAACCAAATTGTGATGACACACCTACAGAATCAATATTTGTGATTTGAACAGAACCATCACTAAACACATTATTGATCAAGTGATTGACAGTATTATATGGTGGGTTAGTAGAGAAGTTCATTTGTGCAAATGATAAGTTCGCACAAAAAACAATAAGTATAAGTCCTAATATTCTTCTCATAATTTCTCCTATATCTCTCAAAAAAATAAGACGTTTGTATTTCAAAAGGTTGCCTCTATGAACAATACGTTAAGTTATATTTCTCAAAACAAGGACCGTTTTTTAAACGAATTATTCGATTTGTTACGCATTCCGAGCGTAAGTACGGACGAAAATTACAAAAATGATGTGATATCGGCTGCTAAAGCTGTGAAAAACAGCCTGGAAAAAGCCGGTGTCGACAAAGCTGAAATATGTGAAACCAAAGGACATCCCGTGGTTTATGCAGAAAAGATCATCGATCCGGCTAAACCGACTGTCGTGGTTTACGGACATTACGATGTTCAGCCCGCAGATCCGGTTGAACTCTGGGACACCGATCCATTTGAGCCGGTAATCAAAAAAACGGAAACGCACCCTGAGGGAGCTATTTACGCCCGCGGAGCATGCGATGACAAAGGGCAAATGTTCATGCACGTAAAGGCGCTTGAGGCAATGATCCAGAATGACGAATTGCCCTGCAATGTCAAATTCATGATTGAAGGTGAGGAAGAAGTAGGGTCTCCGAGTTTACCGGAATTCCTCAATGCCAACAAAGAAAAACTTAGCGGAGATGTCATTTTGATATCAGACACTTCTATGCTCAGCAAAGAAAACCCTTCCATTACTACCGGATTGAGAGGAATGAGCTATGTAGAAGTAAAAGTTACTGGTCCGAACCGTGACCTGCACTCAGGGCTATATGGCGGGGCAGTTGCCAATCCGATCAACATTCTATCACGTATCATCGCTGATTTACACGATGAAAACAACCACATCACGATTCCCGGATTCTATAATGATGTTCAGGATTTACCAAAGGAAGAACGAGATGCCATGGCTGCCGCTCCGTTTGATCTTGAAGAGTACAAAAAAGAACTCGGCATTAAAGAAGTATGGGGCGAAAAAGGATATTCTACTTTGGAGAGGCAATCGATCAGACCCACACTCGACATCAACGGAATTTGGGGCGGTTACACCAAGCCGGGTGCCAAAACGATTATCCCGTCAGAAGCTCATGCTAAAATATCAATGCGCCTCGTACCAAATCAATCTCCAGAGAAAATAACGAAACTGATCGGTGAGCACCTCAACAACATCGCTCCTGATTACGTCACAGTAGATGTCAATTACCTTCACGGTGGCACACCTTATGTTTCTCCAATCGATATGGTAGAATACGAAGCCGCCTCAAAAGCGATGGAACAAACGTTTAACAAAACGCCAATCCCACTGAGATCCGGTGGGTCTATTCCAATTGTTGCGCTGTTTGAAGAAACGCTCAAAATGAAAAGTATTTTACTCGGTTTTGGACTCAACTCCGATGCAATTCACAGTCCGAATGAAAATTACGGAGTCTGGAACTTCAACCGCGGAATTGAAACAATTGTCCACTTTTACGATCAGTACAGCAAACTGAAAAAGTAGATGAAACCAATCCATTCAAACATAAAACTCATAGTTGCAATGCTCATTATCAGCGTTGCAACTTTGGGTTGCATGAAGTTCGAAGAAGTTGAAGTCCAAAAAGTAGAAAACTTCAAGATCAAGGATCTGAAAGAAAGTGAGCTCTACTTTTCACTGGATCTAACAGTGATGAACCCCAATAGATCGAGTTTCACGATAAACGGATCTGACCTTGACATTTCACTCAATGGCAATGAATTGGGTAATACTCAACTCGATCAAAATTTGAAAATTGAGGGCGATAGTAAACAAACTCTTACTGTTCATCTTAAAACAACATTGAAGGAAGCGATAACCGAACAACTGGGCGGTATGTTCCTGGCTGCTTTAACGGGCGGAATTGAAGTTGGTGTTAAAGGTGAAGTGACAGGTAAATGCTGCCTGTTTCTCAAAAAGAGTTTTCCGGTTGAACACAAGGAGAAAGTAGACTTGAGCAAGTTTCAGTTGAACTGAATATCACGAACAACATCGTAGCCCAGTATTCCGTGTCCCATTTTATAGGTCACCGTTTTAGCATGAAGTGCTTTGGGGTAATTATTGACATCAAAAGTGCGTAAACTGAGTAGATCATCCATCCCTCCGTTTTTGTATTCCAGCCTCACATTACCAGATGAAAAACCTGATCTCAACACATTTACTTTTTCAACCTCATATGTGACAACTTTTCGCTCGGTCAGAACCAAAAAATTTACCGTGAGCAGAAGAGCAATCAATAGCGGACCAACACCAAGCACATTTACCAGAATAACTTCCAGTCGCTCAAGGTAAAGTTTATCCCGGTAAATCCTGTAAGGAATTACGAGCAAAAAACAACATGCGAACAACAAATAGCGAGAGATTTCCCAAAGCGTAATAATGGTTTGATTTGCTAACCAAATAACGGCTCCAAACCCAATAAATAAACCAACTAACATCAATGTGTGCGACCAGTGCCAATCGCCATTTCGAATTTGATCTTCAATGGGTTTGTTTTGAAAGCTGGCTTTCTTGTGTTTATGTTTTTGAATTTCTCTCAAAGTACTTTAGTAACAAGTTTTTATTTTTTCTGTTTAATTCTCACTGGTTTAAAAACTGAAGAGTGACTCTTCACACCAAACAAGCCAAGCTCTACTTCTAGAGCTATGTACCTATCAGTATATCTCGTGTAATTCTTAAATTCACGCGGTGTCATCTGTACATGCATCGGTTTTGTCACCTCAGATTCCAGAGTTATATCATAATCTCTTGTTTTAACATCGTACTCTTTTTCAGCCACTTTAAAAATAACATCTTGTTTTTCGAGTGTATACGACATGTTCAGGACAAAGAAAATGGCTGTTGCAAGTAACCCGCCTCCAACTGAAATCATAGAAAAAAGGCTTTTCATCCTAAAGGTGCTCCCTGTCCTGTAGATGACCCAGGCTCCAATTAAGACTACTGCTATCAAAATTAGTTCAATAACATCCAAAAACCGGAATTCAGAATTATAGTTAGTGACGACTAATGCCGGAACACCAAGGATAATACCTAAAATCAATATATTATCCTGTCCGTAATATCCTGTCAAAGTAGATATATGAACTGGTTTCGCATTTTTAAGATAAGGGATTTTCAGCGTTTCGTCATTTTTATTTTCATCGGCCACATACTCGTAAACTCGCTGGAAATCATTTTCTGAATCGAGCGGATTCACCCTTAACAAAACAACAAGCCGGTTAAATGTATTGGGCATGTGCTTATAAAAGCCTTTAGGATCTTCAAAAAAGTGCTCAACGCTCACAGCAAAAAACTCATGCCCGTTCACTTCAGCGTATTTTCGCAGGAAAGAATCATCTGAACGGAGCATCTTTTCCCTGGATTTCTCCGCAATTCTTAGCCAATGCGGAATGTAGAGATAAAAACGCTGATCATGCTCATCTCGATGAAGAGCTTCTAATTTTAAAGCATGAGCGAACTCATGCAAGGCTAAATTCAGTTTATCATTTTCATCTGCATAGCCTTCCTTTACATGACGCCAGGAAAGCATCACATATCCGGTTTTAATAGCGCAGCCTTTTACGTTCTTCCTAATAAGCCGCTGGTAAAAAATATCATGATACACAAAAATGTATTTAAAAGAAGGCAACCTGAACTCATCGAGTCCCCAGGTGAGTTGAACAATCGATCCACACAAAAGCACGATAACCTCTGATGTAATCTCAAGACCGTCCTTCCCGTAAAAAGACTTGGTCCTTTCTACCTCAACAAGTCGCTTTAGGAATCTCTCCTTTCCCTGTTTGCTAAGGTTTTGATAAAACTCCATATGTTTATTCAGGATAGAATCTGCTCTAGCAATATTATCCTTTGTCAACTCAAAGTTTGCTTTTTCTTGCCCCATTCCCCGTTTGAAAAGATTCCTTATGCGGATATGAATTCCCACATGATCAAAGAGGAAAACCATTAAAATCATGTAAATCAAAAAGATGGCATAAACCATAGTTAAAGGGCTCTTAAAATAAGGAACCTAATATACCTATTTTCGCGTAAAGTCTACCTCAGCCAACGAACGCAAAAAAGAAAAGCATGGCAAAGCACACAAATGATCTCATCAACGAAAGTAGTCCGTATTTACTTCAACACGCTCACAACCCGGTCAACTGGAAATCGTGGAATGACGAAACGCTCGAGTTGGCCAAAAAGGAAAACAAACCGTTGCTCATCAGTATCGGTTACTCGAGTTGTCACTGGTGTCATGTCATGGAACACGAGTCATTTGAGGATGAGCAGGTAGCCAAAGTCATGAACGACAACTTCATTTGCGTGAAAGTAGATCGTGAGGAACACCCTGATGTGGATCACCTCTACATGGATGCTGTTCAGTTGGTGAGCGGACAGGGAGGCTGGCCGCTGAATTGCTTTGCCCTCCCCGATTCACGTCCGTTTTACGGAGGAACTTACTTTCCCAAAGAACACTGGATCAATGTACTCAATAAAGTTGCAAGTGAATTCGGTCAGAACCGTGAGCAACTCGAAGAATTTGCCACTAAGCTGACCCAGGGAGTTAAAGCTGCGGGGATGGTTGAAATGAATCCTGCCGACCCCCTATTCCACAAAGAATCTATTGAGGCGATGGTTCAGCGTTGGCGAGCTAAATTTGACCCGGTTTGGGGAGGAGAAAAACAAGCTCCAAAATTCCCGATGCCGATCAACTACCAATTCTTTTTGCATTATGCAGAACTGGCAAGTGACAACGAACTCAAAAAACACGTTCACAATACGCTGAGCAAAATGGCCCAGGGCGGAATATACGATCAGGTGGGCGGAGGGTTTGCCCGCTATTCGGTAGATGAAACATGGAAAGTTCCGCATTTTGAAAAGATGCTCTACGATAATGGACAATTATTGAGTCTTTTCTCTAAAGCCTGGCTCAGTTTTCAAAATCCGGATTTCAAAAAAGTCATTTATCAAACGGTCGATTTCCTCGAACTCGAAATGTTTGATACAAAAAGTGGAGCCTTCTACTCTGCCCTCGATGCCGATAGCGAAGGTGAGGAAGGAAAATATTACATCTGGACTGAAGTTGAAATAAAAAAGCTGTTGTCTGCTGATGAATTTGAATTTGCCAAAACGTACTACAACATCAATGAACGCGGGCACTGGGAGGATGGAAACTTTATTTTGCTGAGAGCTGGATCTGACCAGGACTTTGCAAATGAACAAGGCATTACACTCAACGAAGTTCAGCAAAAGGCAACGGATCTGAACGAAAAGCTATTGGCTGAAAGAGAAAAACGCGAAAAGCCCGGCCTTGATGATAAATCATTGACTTCATGGAATGCGATGACGACATCAGGACTGGTGGATGCTTATACCGCTTTTGACGAAAAACATTTTCTGGATCTGGCTCTGAAAAATAGCACGTTTTTGCTCAACCAAATGAATGATGACGACAGTTTGTGGCACAGTTACAAAAACGGAAAATCACGCATTGTAGGTTATTTGGAGGATTACGCTTTTACTATTGAAGCGTTCATCAAACTGCATGAAGCCACATTTGAAGAAAAGTGGTTACATCACGCAAAATCGCTTACACAATATGCTTTGAGGAATTTTCAAAACAAAGAGACCGGCATGTTTTACGTGAACGATTCTAATCAAAACAATCTGGTTGTTCAAAAAATGGAAACACAGGATAATGTGATTCCGGCCGGAAACTCCACAATGGCACACAACCTCTACAAGCTCGGCAAACTGCTCGATAACGGTATTTACCGAACAATGGCAGAAACAATGCTCAACAATGTTCAAAACGAAGTTGTGAAATATGGCGGAGCTTACAGCAACTGGGCATTATTGATGACTCAATTCGTTTTCCCATTCAATGAGATTGCCATAACAGGAGAAAAAAGTCACGAACTGAGGAAAAAAATTACTCAGCACTTTTTACCAAATTGCCTTATTACAGGAAGTGAAGAGAAATCTGATCTACCTTTATTGCGCGATCGACTTGTAGAAGGCAAGTCATTCATCTATGTTTGCCGCGATTTCACATGCAAATTACCAGTAGAAAAAGTAGAAGAAGCGCTCGAGCAAATCGGTTGATTACGGCAATTGCTGTATTGTGGTTTTCAGCTTTTACGTGTCATGGTCAGATCCAGATGCAATGGGATTCACTTCCCCACTCTGATCGATTTGAAAATTTCGATCCGCAGTTTATCGCTTCTCATGATATCAAAACGATTAGGGCTAAAATCTCACAAAAGGACGAATACTATCCGATCAAGCAAACCGGTGAATCGCTGTACTTTAAGTTTTACCGGGATGGAAATTTAAAAACCTTTCGTTCTAAAAGATGGCGTTCATCTGACAGTATCAGAATTGACCTTGAGTACAACGATCGCAGCCAGTTGATCAAAAAACGCGAGGTCGATCTTTTTGGCCCGTATATTTATCAATACCAATACACTCGCAATAAAGTTGATAAGGCGTTCATCACTCGCCCGGCAAAATATTACTACGAACCTGAACAGTATTCCTTCACGAACAAAAAGTATGACGACAAAACGCTTCAGCAAATTTCCTATGATGACATGGGAAATCGCGTTTACCGCGTTTTGAAAAAACGCAATAAAAACGGAGATCTCATTCTCTACATCAAAGACTACTACGCATCAAAAAAACGCATCGAATACAATTGGGAGTATCAAAATTCGCGGATTGAGGTTCTGAGCGTAACCGAAACAAGTCAATTAGGCGAGACTAAAACCACTAAATATCAGTTTATTTACGAAAATAAAAAAATCGATCAGATTGAAGTATTTGAAAATGGTGAATTAGTTCGTCATCATGAATATTTATACAAAAAAGGGATTCTCGATGCTCGAATATCTAAGGAAGAATCCACAAATAGGATTACAATAATCGAGTTCGATTACACTTTTTATTAAAACCGCTTTTTCGGTTTTCCGGCCACAAATTCTTTGAGGTAGTAAGGTTCGAAATAAGCTGTATCCTCAAATGTTTTCTCTTTGTACTTGCGCACTGCTGGAAGTACGATTCCGCGAGAGGTTGATAGTAAGTCAGAATGAACAATCACGTTTTCTTTAGCAGAAAAAAGCTCTTTGGTTTTAGCAGCTCCATTACCCAAAATATGAATCGTTTTATGTCCTAAATGATCTAATGAAGTCTCCTCTAGCACCAATGATCTCAAACCATCGATGCGCTTACCATTTTGATAAGTTGCTGTGTAGACCTCCATTCTCCTGGCATCGATCATGGGAACAATTAAATCGTCAGGTGAAGCCTGTAAATGAGGATGATTGGCAAGTGCTTCTAAAGAGTTGATTCCAATCACAGGGAGTTTCAAAGCATAAGCCAATCCTTTCACTGTGCTAACACCAATTCTAAGCCCAGTATAAGAACCCGGACCAATATTGACTGCAATGGCATTCAGATCAGAATAATTGAGGTTTTCCTCTTCTAAAACCTCATTGATCAGATCCCCGAGTTTTTCTGCATGGGAATAACCTTCACCGAGGTCGCGATAGCAAACGACCTGCTCATTTCTTGAAAGCGAGACAGAACAAATCTCTGTAGCTGTGTCAATATTCAGGAGTTGTATCATTCTTCTTTCTTGTAAACCTCCATTTTAGATTTAGTCGATACAGCATCGCCATCAGTGAGTTCTTTGGATATAAGAGAATACGGTCCTGTGATCACTGTTTGACCTTCTTCGAGTCCGCTCTTTATCTCGATGAACTTGTTATCCTGAATCCCGGTCTCAACAAACTTCTTAACTGCTTTTCCTTCTTCGATAAGAAAAACACATTCCCTAAGTTTATCTTCATCTACTTCATCCAGCTTGAGCTCGTATGTTTTTCTCACTTCTGTTGACGAGTCGGGTCTTACCGTTACCGCCTGAATTGGAACAGCCAAAACGTCTTCGGCCTTATCAGTGAAAATCTCAACTGATGCATTCATTCCGGGTCTGAAAGGTGACAAATGCGGATTTTCCTGGTCAACTAAATCGCTGTATGAATCACGCAAAATACGCACTTTCACTTCAAAAACAGTGAGCTGGCTTCCGTTTGAGGCTGCCGATTCGCTACTAGCATTTGAAATTTCAGTTACCACTCCTTTAAACGTACGGTTTGTGTAAGCATCAACTTCAATTTCTGCTTCATCTCCAAGTTTCACACGAACGATATCGCTCTCATTCACTTCAACATTCACTTCCATTTCAGTCAGATCCGCAACTAACATCATCTTCGTTCCTGACATTTGAGCTGTTCCAACAACACGTTCACCTTCTTCAACCTGTAAGCCGGCTACTGTTCCGTCAATAGGAGCTTTGATAGTTGTGCGCTCGAGATTATCACGCGCTTCTTTTACACTTGCCTCAGCACTCTTCGCGTTGAAGTTAGCAGCCTGAAGCGATTCCTGCGCTGCGTTTTTCTCAGCAACTGCAATATCGTAATCAGCTTTCGTTTGATCGAATTCCTGCTGAGAGATCACACCATCATCAAACAATTTCTTTTGTCTGTTGTAAATATTCTCGGTATTTATAAGCCTGGCTTTAGCTTGCTCCAGTCTTGCTCGTGAATTTGCCGCATTAGCAAGAGAAGAATTCAAAGAGGCCTCAGCCCTGTTGACAGCGGCTATGTAAATATCAGGGTTGATCTTAGCGAGCAAATCACCTTTTTTGACTTTTTGTCCTTCGTTTATCGGTAGCTCGATAATTTCACCTGGAACTTCAGGAGAAATGTCAACGCTCTTTTCGGGTTGTATTTTTCCGTTTGCCGATACTTTCTCGATAATGTTGCGCACCTTAGCTTCTTCAGAAAGAACCGGTTTGCTGTCATCTGTGTTTTGGCTTTTCCAAACAGCTATAACAATCAGCACGATTAGAATGATACCGCCAATTATCCAGTATTTTTTCTTTTTCATTATTCAAATGCTATTTGATTCCCCTGGTAAAAGTCGAGGACTTTCAACCTGAACAGGTATTCGTATTTTGCTCGCAAAAGATCAGCCTTAGCTTGTATAAGGTTATTTTTTGCGGTGTTGTAATCTACTGCATTGATCATTCCTACATCAAACCTCTTTTCAGAATAATCAAAAGCCGTTTCAAGAGACTGAACGCTTTTCTTAGACGCCTGGTAACGTTTAAATGAAGCCATTGCATCAGCATAAGCTCGTTCAATATCCTGCGTTATAGTTTGTCTTTCCTGCTTGAGTCTTGTGTTTGCTATGTCTCGCTGAATCTCAGCCTGGTTTATCGATGTAAGCGTTGAGAAATTATTGAAAATTGGAATCGACATCGAGAAACCGATATTTCGATTGAGGTTGTTATCCAACTGATCAAAAAACGGAACATCTCTCAATTGCTGATTAAATGTTTGTGTCACAACCTGTTGGTTTGTACCGCTCACATACCCGATTTCTCTGGTCCCTGATGGCTGTACAGAAACAACTTCAGTACGCAAACCTGAATAACCCGTTGCGAGTCCGCCAGCTAGTGAAATGGTTGGACTCAACATTCCTTTAGCCAATGAGATTTGCATCTCAGCACTTTGCACTTCAGTTTCTCTCTGTTGAATACTCGGGTAGTTGTTCAGAGCCGTTTCAATAATCGATTGTGACTGATTAGGCATTTGGAGTTGATCGGCATTGAATGATTCGGGAGAGACAATTTCAAAAGGTTCTGACGATGAAATGCGCAACAACTGTTTCAAGCTTAAAACTGCCAGATTCAAGTTGTTTTCCCGGTTAATTTTATTGACTTCTTCCTGGGCTAACTGGGCCTCTATGTTGAGCAATTCTCCCTGGGCTACACTTCCTGCATTGTAGAGTTTCCTGGTTCGCTCAGTTTGTTCTCTGGTGATTTCCAGTTGAGACTGAGCAACTTTAAGTTGTTCCCGATTGAACAATACATCCATAAATGCGCTCGTGACCTGGAGTGAAATTTCATTCTCGGCTGTTTCAAGTGCTTGCTTACTCGCCATCACATCAAGCTGATTTTTCTTGACGTTATTGATGTTTCGCATCCCGTTGAAGAGCGTCCAGTTAGCACCAATTCTAAAATTGTTAGATTGGGTCCAGTCGTTAGCAAAAGTGTTGGTGTATGGGTCAATTGTTTGTCCGTAGTTATAGGAATGAGAAGCCTGACCGTTAACACTTGGCAAAAGGTCTCCGTAAGCATTGAGCTGACCCTGCTCATTCGACTTCACATTTAGCCTACTCTGCTCTACCTGGAGATTATTCTCAATGGCGTAATCGATACACTGGCGTAGAGTCCAAACTTTTTCTTCTTGCTGACTAAACGTCAAAAATGAAATTGACGAGAAAAGTAAAATCAGGACAGTTCTTTTCATGTTAAGCTATTTATGACAAATGTAAATAGCCTTTCACTTTCCCGAACGTTTTTTTGGGGAATTGCGCTATGAAAATGTTACAGGTAAATATTCCTGATAGAAGGGATAGCTATTTATGCTGCCACTTGTTTGTAATCTTTAGAAAACTTCCTGAAAAGAAGTATTCCAACAGCCATAATCATGATATAAGGAAAGCCCATCAAATAGAGAATTCCATTATTGAGCCCCTGGCCAATATTGCTTTCGTTATTCTCCACAACTGCGCGGCACATAGAGCATTGAGCTAAGTTCGGCTCTGACCAAAACAGCGCTAAAACTAAAAGAATGATAAATGGAACTACTTTTTTCATCTCAGTAAAATGGAGCTAAGAATACATACACCAAAACACCGGTTAAAGTTACATAGAGCCAAATAGGATAGGTGAATCTCACCAGTCGTTTATGGCGTTGAATATTACCCGTTAAACCTCGATAATAAGCGAGCAGAATAAAGGGTAACGATATTCCGGCAAGTGCTATGTGGGTAATGAGAATAAAGTAAAATAGCGTATTGTATTCTCCGGCATACTTTGTATCGCCTGAAAAATAATGGTTGGTGACATAAGAGAGTAAGAAAATAACACTCAGAGCCATGGCCGTAGTGTTAAAAGCTTTGTGGAGTGCTATATTCTTCCTTTTAATCGCTATGAGTGCAGCGATTAGCAATACGAAACAGGTTCCGTTAATGATAGCGTTTACCATCGGGAGGAAACTCACAAAAGCCGGCTCATAATCTGCCTGAGGTAGTTCATGCAAGATGATAACGAGTGCGTAAACGATGATTGTAAAGATCCAGATAAACCTAACTACATTCTTATTTTCCTTCATCCTCTTCCGATTTTACAGGCCTGTACTCCACAAATCTCAAAGACTTAATGCCATCCATTAATGCCTTGGTTTCAACATATTGTAATCCATCATAATAACCCCTAATATGGTTATTTTGATCAACCAGAACAATGGTATTAAACCAATCTATTTCCAGGTTTGATTCAGAATCAATTAACAACTTTTCAAACGCAAAAGTTTTAGCGTTTTGTGATTTTAATAATCGCCAGTTTTTATTGTTAGGTGAATACCCCTTACGCAAAGCGTTGACTGTAGAGTCGTTAAGTGTTTCACCCAAATAGAATGTCAAAAGATCAACCTGTTCTTTGTCGCTAAAACGCTCAAATACAGTTTGCATTTGCTCCATCACTCTGAAACCTTCTTCATCAGGATGAACGAATGAAATTACTTTGATTTGACCATTGATTGATGACCAGTCAAATGATTTCCCATTAGCGATTTCACTTTCTGGAAAAGATGGAAGAACGTAATAATTCGTGTCAGGAACTCCCTTTTTTATCTCCCTTGATTGATCAGCTTCTCTGGGGCCATAATACGGCATACCGCCAATATCGTGCTCACCAGAAGATAGTATCACGTAAAAAAGCGAGGGCATCACTAGAATAGCTAATAAAATAAGACCCTGCTTGGTTTTACGAGACATATAACTCTAACGAGTTTAAAGTTGAAAAATGTTTTAAGCGCTAGCTTCTACAAATAGAATGTAAAGCAAGTAGAGTATGAACAAAGCGTAAGGTGCTAAGATTGTCCACTTGAGCGACTTTCTTTCATCACCGAGGTGCATAAAGATCACAACGATATACCCCGCTTTGAGAAGCGTTAAGATTACATATCCTAACTTGACCATCTCCCATGCAGTTGAATTCATTCCCAGAGCAGCCTTTGGTAAAAGAACTCCCATTAGAACCTCAACAATAGTGACAACAGACAAAATGATTGTCACCATGTAAATATTTTTGCGAATCTTTTTCCCTTCTTCTTCGCTGTGGTGATTATCAAGGGAATATTCTATAACATCATCTCTTTCCATCGATCTGCGCTTTTAAAACCTTAAACAAGATAAAAGAATGTAAATACGAAAACCCAAACCAGGTCAACAAAGTGCCAGTAAAGTCCAGATTTTTCAACCATTTCGTAGTGTCCTCTTTTGTGATAAACACCTTTGATCACATTGATCAAAATGACGAGGTTTAAGATCACACCACTTAATACGTGAGTTCCGTGGAAACCTGTAATAAAGAAAAAGAAATCAGCGTATAATTGGTGACCGTATTCATTTCTTGTAAGACTTGCACCGTGAACAAACTCGGCAGTTGATTTTATCGCTTCAGCATCTTCACCAGTAACAGTAGAACCAATAAACTCGCCATTCTTGATTAAAAGCGACTCATCAGCCTGGATTTCAGCTACAATTCCACTGCCTAAATCTGCTGTTGTTTTGTCACCATCTTTCGTCACAAGCTCAGTGGTGAAACCACTGTTTAATTTGTAAACACCATGGTCAGATCCGTGAATGAATGTTGACCACTCCCAGGCTTGCGATCCGAGGAAAATAAAACCTCCAACTACTGTAAGTGCCAGCCATTTTGTAACACCTTTTTTATCCATTCTGTGACCGGCTTCAACAGCTAAAACCATTGTAACAGAACTCACAATAAGGATAAAAGTCATCAATGCAACATAGAGAAGCGGCAAATGAATATCATGCGGCACAAATGGGAAGTGATAAAAAATCTGCTCAGTTACGGGCCAAACGGCTTCAAATTTATGACGAGCAAATCCTAAAGCTCCAAGGAAACCACCAAAGGTTAACGCATCGGAGATGAGGAAAAACCACATCATTAGCTTTCCGTAACTTACACTGAATGGGGATCTTCCTCCGCCCCACAATACTTTTGAATCAATTGGTTTTGATGCTTCTGCGGCCATCTTTTTAGATTTCGAGTTGAAGTTGCTGCAATGTTAACGAATAAATAGTAAAAATAATAGTAAATATATCCAGAGAACATCTAAAAAATGCCAGTAAGTTGATCCCAATGACAAACCGAGATGTTCTTCAGCAGTATATTTTTCCATCAATGAACGAACCAGGAGCACGATTAACACGATGACTCCTGAGATCACGTGAGCAAGGTGAACTCCAGTCAACACGTATAAAAATGATGAAGAAATATTACTTCCAGTGAAGTAATGTCCGTTTTCGACTAAAACTCCATAACTGTAAAATTGAGCGATAACAAAACCCAATCCAAAAATCAAACTGAGCCCAACAAACTGTTTAACTTGTTTGAGATCGTCTTTTTTTACAGCTCTCTTAGCTAAAATCAATGTAATACTGCTCAGCAATATTGATGCTGTGCTTATAAAAAAGGAGTTCGGTAATTCGAATGATACCCAATCTGAATCTGAATGGCGAATTAAATAAGCACTCGTCAAGCCGGCAAAGGCCATCAAAATGCCAACCATTCCCACCCAAAGTAAGGGTTTTGCAGACTTTCGCCTCGTTTCCTTCTTCTCTTGATCTTCTATCTCTCCAGCGTATTCTGAATATTCCATCTTGTTAAATTTTATCTAGCCATAAAGCAATTTGTACAACAGGCAGATAAACAAATGAGGCAAACATTAGTTTGGTGGCTGCTTTATCATCAACTGTTTTATAGAGTTTGAAAGCGTAATAAGCGTAATAAGCTCCTAAAATGATCGCGATGATAGCTGAAACAACTCCGGTCACTCCAAAGTAAAAAGGAAGTAAGCTAATTGGAATCAAAAACATTGCATAGACAAAAGCCTGCATTGCTGAGGATTTATCTTTTCCGCCAGGTGACGGGAGTAAATGAAATCCGGCCCTGCGGTAATCATCGTCAGCTTTCCAGGCGATAGCCCAAAAGTGTGGGAATTGCCAAACGAATTGTATGGCGAATAAGATTCCCGGGATTAATCCGAATTGACCTGTCTCGGCAATGTAACCAAGCATAGGCGGAATAGCTCCGGGGAATGCCCCTACAAAAACAGCAAAAGGTGTTTTCCTCTTGAGTGGCGTGTAAATTCCGGCATAAAGAATGAGTGCTAGCGCACCTAAAAGACCGCTCAACGGATTTAGCACAAACCACAATAAACTAATACCAACAGCCCCCATGATAAGAGAAAGCCAAAGACCTTCATTGATTGACATTTTGCCTGTTGGCAGAGGTCTGTTTTTTGTTCTCGACATGAGTTTATCGAGATCTTTTTCGATAATTTGATTGAAGCCGTTTGATGCTCCGGTCACTAAAAATCCACCGAATAACAGAGCTGTGAATTTTCCCCAGTTGATTGTATCAGCCGCAAAGAAGTAACTTACTGAAGCTGAAAAAACAACTAATGACGCCAGCCTGAATTTCGTAAAAGCTACGTAAGCTGACGCTTTTTCGCTGATTGCGGCTCTGACCGAAAGTGTATTTGAATTTGTTTGACTCACTACTAAAATTGTGGTGCAAAAATAAGCCGCGCATTTAAGCGGGCAAAATTTATCTTAGATGACTATCGTAATAACGATTAAATATCGCAGACTTCAATCCTAGTTTAAACATGGCATCATCTGAGTGGTTACTCAACGCTATTTTGACATTTACGAGAGCCTGGAGCCATAGGTTCATGTCTGGCGAAAGTAGGTACTGAGTTCTAAGTTCGGCTATAGCATAAGACATGGACTCTCCTTCACTTATTTCAAACCCTCTATCTCGCTGCCGATTGATGAAATAGCTCGTGAAAATATCCTCTCCTACATTTTCACTTGTACTAAATCCCTGTTTTTTCCAGCTGAATTTACTCTGAAAAAAGAACCTGTCTTCCCTGTAAGCGGCAAGAGCTAAAACCTCATAAAAATTTGCTCCAAACGGATGTGCCAAAGGTTGATTCAAATGGCCGTATCCTTGAACTGCTGCTCCGTGTGCATAAGTAAAAGGCCTAACTGCATTGAACTCTCCGAGTAAAAGTAGCCCGTCAATACCGAGTGAGTTATAGCTTTTAATTCCAATTTGACCAGCGTATTTATTTCCCCACCAGCCTTCTCTGGCTCTAATTTCTTTGAGCAAAAACTCATCGAGCAAAAGCTGACCGTAAAGTTTCACCTCTTTAGCAGCAAAATAACTCATCCCTGCTCCTATCATCACATTATCAGGAGAGCCAATAGAAAACTCAACCGGACGATAAAAAATCATAGGGTTGAGGTAGTTTGGATCAAACCCGCGATGCACTTCCCCTTCACCGTTTTGCCAAATTACAGTCTCAAAAAGCTGAAATGAAATTCTCTTACTCGCTTTGAAATCAAAAATGTGTGTAGTTGTCCATTTATCTTCGGCTCGCCACTCACCTTCTTCAACATTGGCAAAATTCACGTGTTGAAGGCGCTGCCACAGATTGGTGTACTGAATTCGCCAAAATGTAGATGTGATTTTAAAGTACTCTGTTGGTGAAGCAAAATCACTTTGAAACATTGAGCGATAACCTTCCCCAAAGTGCTGCTTACCTCTACCCAGCTCTAAATCAACGTATTTCACCGGCCTGTAGGTGAGTTTCCCACGACCAAAAAATGACCAGTATTCATCATCAGTATTTTTGTACAACCTACCCGCTCCCGGCACAACACCTAAGTTCCTGAAAGCTTTAAACCCGTGATCTTCCCAGGTTTTGTAATAATTGAAAAGCCCTGTAACTGAATACCCAAATTTGTCTTTGACCCTACCAAAGAACTGTACACCAGCACCTAAAAAAGCAGTATTGGTATCGGCACCGAGTTCTAATACAGGGAGAATAGAAATACTGTTTTCTTCACGGTCAGAGCCCGACAAACCGCGAGTAAAGGAGTAATGATTTGCAAACGTGTGACGGTCAGATCCCATCGAGTCAGTCTCCTGCATAATTTTCCACTTGTACTCAAATGCTCGCTCGTTTTGTGCGTTGAGCCCGATGGAAACCAAAAGCGATATGATCAATAAAATCCTTTTCATCAAAAATCTAAATAATTGCTGCGCAATGCAGTTTTAAAACCAAAGCTCAGCCACTGAGTATTGTACTGTGAGTGTAACAATCCGCCAATATAAAAATGAGCGTTATAGCTCGGGTTCAGGATGTAGCCGATATCGCCTCTCAAAATTCTTTTCTCATTATCATTATCCGTTGAGTAATTTATTTGAGTGCGGATCAAAAATCTCTTGTACTGAAACTGCAATCTAGCGATGAGTTCTTCAGTATCACCTCCCCAGGCATTACCTAGCGGCTGATTAAAATGTTGATAATCGGCATAGCGGTACTCTTCAGGCAAACCATCATTGCCATTAGATGCTCTGTACAACTCATTTGTCTTGTTGTACTCTACTCCAAGAGTAAATAACCCTTCATCATTGTAGCTGACTCCTAACTGAAAACCTGACCCTCCGTTCTCATCAGTCGCGATCTGACCATAAACCTGAGTGCTTTGGAGAAAATAAGTAGAAAATTGAGCTCCTATTATTCCATAAATTCCCGGTGAATCCTCAGCCATCGTGTAATTGTAAAACGGCAACGGATTTACAATGCCGTAATTAAATACTTCTTTCCCTGTTGAATCGTCCCAGGTTTTAAAAATGCTCCCTTCAAAAACCCCTAACTCAAAATGCTGAGATGGTTTAAAACTCAAATAGTGAAAATTACCGTTTTTGCGTATCAACACATCCTCAGCCGGACCAACATCCGGTGTCCTCCTCGATTCCTGAAACCAGGTCACTACAGTCTCATAACTGACAATACCTTCTAAAAGTGAGGTTTTGAGCTTCATAAAAGGGTAGTTCATCAAATGATCAGAGAGGAACAGTGAACGATATCCGTGCCTGTAATTTAATCTGTCGTGTCCAATCGCGGCTCCCAGCCATTTAGTAGGCTGTATTTGAACAACTCCGCTCGCCATTGCATAATCAAAACCGCCATTTTTAAAACTCTTGTAACGGCCTTCCCCCGGAACTACAGCGTAACTTCTAATCACACTATCCATGTACTGTGGAAAAAAAGACTGATTCTCGTAAAACGATGAATAAAAGCTGATTTTATCAGTCAAATGTCCCTGAAGAAAAACACCGCGCGTATTGGTGTAAAGTGTTTCGTCCGTTTCATCATTTAAGTCCTTTCCAAACTTCCCGTTTACAGCCGGATTGATTTCCATATAAAATTCTCCCGTATCCACTCTAACAAATGGTTCAACGAGTAACTTTCGGCCAAACCAGGTTTTGCGTTCTTTTACACCAACTCTCGCAAGCTTGATGCTGTCGACACGTTTTTTGGAGGCAAAATCCATCGAGGGAAGAGAGCTGCCAAAATGTGTGTTATTTGGCTCAAAATAAAGCACACTCTGCCACTGCTTATTAAAGGTGTGGTTTTGATTGAGAATATAAGACTGAGCTTTAATACTCAAAGATCCCAGGAGAATGAGAGACGATATGATCCAGTGTTTTAAGCTCATTAAAATGAATGCGAAATATTTTTATCCATATCGGTCAGAACCTTACCCGCTAAGCTGCTGGCTCCAATTCGAAAAAACGAGGGAGTTAGCCAGTCTTTACCAAGTATTTCGTGAACAAGCTTCACGTATCGCTGAGCATCTTCAGAAGTGCGAATTCCGCCTGAAAACTTCACTCCCATTTGCATACCCCACTTTGTCGCGTGATCTTTAATTGCTGCACACAAGATAGCCCCTTTGTAAAGAGTTGCTCCTTCATTAGTTTTCCCTGTAGATGTTTTGAGAAAATCTGCCCCACCTCTAAGAGCTGCCATTGAAGCATTGTAAAGTTTCATATCGTCAGAGAAGTCGCTCGTTTCCAGAATTACTTTTAGCCGAGCTCCATCACAAGCTGATTTCACTTCGCTGACTTCTTTTTCTATTAGATCAAACTCGTCATTAATTGTGTAACCACGATTGATCACCATATCAATTTCAGAAGCGCCATCTTCAACAGCTTTCTCAGTTTCTATGACTTTCATAACGGGAAAAGTTTGACCAGTTGGAAAGTTCCCCGTTACACAAGCAAGTTGAATAGCCGGATTGACAAGTGTTTTTCTAGCAGTCTCAATAAAGTTAGGGAAGACACAAACAGCAGCTAAATCCGGCAGGTTGTATTTTGGTGCATCAAAGTCGTTGATTTTTTCACAAAAAGCCTTTACGGATTCGCGATTATCAAGATTATTAAGCGTTGTGAGGTCAATGGATGAAAATAAGAAAGCCAGCTGCTCTGTTTTGAGCGACACTGGCGATTCTTTTATGTCTTCAGCTATTTCAGTTGCTTTTCTTACACTGTCGAGTTCCATGCGTCAAATGTAAGAATGATTCTTATTTAGCGCACAGTAAATTTAATTGGAATCCTGTAGAGAACCTTCACTGCTTTTCCACCTTGAAAACCAGCTTTCCAGCCTTCCATTGACTCAATTGTGCTAACAGCCTCTTTGACTAATGAACTATGAACCTGCTCTTTGTTGAGAACCTCAACATTACTCACACTTCCATTTTCATTGACCACGAAACTCACGTAAACGGTACTGCTGGCACCAATATCTTTAATTACCTCGGGCACAGTTATGTGTTTACTCAAAAATTTGAAGATATTTTTATCCGTGCAGGCTCTTTTTGAATCTTCACTGAGTCTGGCATTACAGTCACCAAATACAGGCATTTGTTCAACCTGTACAAAGGGCCCTTCCTTCACCGTTTTTTCGGGCAACTCAAAGGTACCGGGATCAGGTAAGTCAATATAGGGGACCTCTCTGGTCGGATCCGGCTCTGACCGTGGACTCTTTTTAACTGGTTTTGGTTCTGGCTTTGTGTTGTTTGGTTTTTTGATTTCCGGTACTTCTTCGGTTTTGTATGTGATTGGTATCATCACATCTTCAATATCGGTTTCTTCAACACCTCCAAGATCAATGGGTGTGAACTCCTCTACTCTGTACTCAAAAGCCACGAGTGAAGCAGAGGTTGCAACGATAAGACCAATTAGAAAAAAGAAAGGTCTTTTGTTGTTTAGTTTCCTGAATGAATTACTTGATTTTAGCATAGCGTTTTCTTTATAAACGCCTGCTTTTTAGGAATATTACGGCAATAAAAAAGGCTACTCAACGTTGAGTAGCCTCGAATATTTGAACTAAGTCTATTATTATCTAAGTGTAAATCGAATTGGCAGGTTAAATTGCACTTTAACTGATTTTCCACGTTGTTTACCCGGTTTCCATTTGGGCATATTTTCAACAACTCTAATCGCTTCTTTATCGCAACCTGCACCAATTCCGCGAAGTACTTCAACATCACTGATCGATCCATCTTCGTTAACAACGAATGTCACGTAAACAACACCTGATACACCGGCATCTTTTGCCATTGGTGGATATTGAATCGATTTACCGAGGTATTTAAAGAGTTCTTCTTCTCCACCGGGAAATTGTGGTGGATCTTCAACTACCTGGAAAATCTCAGGTTCTTCAACAACTTCTTCTTCCGGAGTTTCAACGAATTCGATCTCAGTGTTTTCATCGATCTCAGTTGATTCGATTTCCAACTCTTCTTCGATCTCTTCATCATCTTCCACGATTTCGAGAATTTGTTGTTTTGGTGGTGGCGGAGGTGGTGGCGGTTTACGCTGAGTAATAGGAATCATTTCCTCTTCCTCCATTTGAATATCGAGCTGACCTAATTGCGTTTTGGTTTCCTCGAATATCTTCCACTCAAAGGCAACGAGTACCATACCAAGTGCAAAAACAAAACCCACAAAAAAGAACAGGTTTCGCTTTTTATTGATATCGACTTCCGGATTTTTCTTTAATTCCATAGTAGTCCTTTATTCTTGAGCGGCTAAATTAATATTTCTGTTTTAAACAAACGTGAAGTTTCCGCTCATGTTTATCAATTCCCTGTTATCTGAAACGAAAAACTATTTTCGTTTATTGCTCAACGTTGCTTTTACAACGCCTAATTATGTAGCATCTGGGATTACCAAAAACCGCTAAAAAAAGTCCAATTCCTGCAATTGTTCCTGTCAAATTAGCGAGGATGTCAAACCATTCAAAGCTTCTTCCATCTAGAGCGGCTCCCTGAATAATTTCCATCAACAACCCGTAAGCTACTGCTACTATAAAACTAACCAAAAGAGTGCTATCTTTCAGTTTAAGAATTATAACCTGCTTGATGTTAGCCTGTATTAAAAACCACGTAAGGGTGAAGTACATGATAAAGTGAATGACTTTATCGAGTCCTTCAATACCTACTTTAGGTGTTTGTCCACCGGGGAACAAACTCAATGCAGCAATTAAAACAGCAGTAATAAAGGCGTACCTGTACACCTCAAGCTTGTGCAACATTACGGTTACGCGTTAACTTCTTCTTTGTAATCACTCGCTGAGAGTAGATCGTCAAGTTCACTGGTATCAGACATTTTGATTTTGATGATCCAGCCATCGTTGTAAGGATCGTTATTTACAGTCTCGGGATCATCTTCAAGAGATTCGTTAAACTCGATCACTTCGCCTGATACAGGCATGAAAAGATCAGAAACAGTTTTAACAGCTTCAATTGTTCCAAAGACTTCTTCTCTGTCGAGCTCTTCGCCTTCAGTTTCTACTTCAACGTAAACAATATCACCTAATTCGCTTTGTGCGTAATCAGTAATACCTACAATTGCTACATCTCCGTCAATTTTGATCCACTCGTGATCTTTTGTGTACTTTAATTCTTCAGGGAAATTCATATAAACTTGATTTTGCGCCAAAATAAATTCATTTCCTGCTTTTCTCAAACTTTATTAGCCTGTAATGGTGAAACGAATGCTCAATCCCGCGTTGGTATTGGCTGTTGGATATGCAAGTGAAATAACCGGTGTATTGACAACTCGATCAAAGAAGAGGCGGATATTGAGGTTTTTACTCAGCGAGTAATCTGCTGTGAGCTTGATCGACATGATTCTTTGACCTCCTGTTGGCTCATTTGGTCGAATATCAGTATCGAGTTTACGGAGGATTGTATAATTATTTCGAATTGAGAAATCGGCTCGTGTTCTCAGGTCACTTTTGATTTTATCCTGTTTCGATGGTAGTGTAAATGGAATTTTAATCTGATCAAAAGTATACCCCAAACCAACTGTGTACTCCTGTCCGCGAGTTTCTGTAATTTGTGCATTGGCAATACTCAACGATAAACTTCTATCGTAGCGTACCTCAAACCTTGTTATCAAGCTGTTTTTCCAGCTCATGTCAATATTGATGAGCGGACTAAAAGATTCCTGAATCGTTACTGTTCTGTATTCGTTTTGCGGTACAATATTGACTCCATTTACCGGGTCTCTCACAGATGTGTACCCAACATCCTCTGGATCTTCATAAAGCACGTTTGTTTGGTAACTGGCTATGCTAAAGGTTGATTGGTAAGCATGACTTAAAGTCACCGATTTAAACCACTTTTTGAGTGCTTTTAATTTACTCAACCCTGTGTATGTCAATCGCCAGTTTGGCATTGGTGCTTTGCTAAATGGATTGAGGTTAACATCTTTTGCCTCTTTTCCTGAATAAGCGGCCATGAAAGCAGGAATTAAAACCTCAGGGTGTGTGGGGCCATAACCCTGGTAGAACTCCTGATCTGTTTGAATGCTGTCACCTTCAAATTCCGTGTCAGGACTTGTATAAGGGTTCTCAGCAGATAAACGCCTTGATACATCGGTTCTGAAATCAGAGAAGTTTTGAAAAGCTTCATTCACATATTGATCATTATCCTGAATAAAAGACGTTGGGAATGAGAAGAACGATCGGCTAAAGTTTCCTGTAGTAATGGGTGATTCACGGTTAAACAAATCGTAAGCTTCGGTTCCATCTTCATAAATCAATGTGTCGTACCAGCGGTTGTAGGTAGAGAAGTTCCTCGATTCATCGTAATTTCCTGTAAGCTCTACTCTCAGATCCTTGACCGGCTCCATCGTCAGTCGGTAGTTGAATCGTTCAGAATAGGTTTCGCTGTACATCTGGTTAAAGGCTTCCTCCTGGACGAGCCATCCTTTCTGCTGAGCGTGATCGAGGAAATTAAGCCCATCGTCACTAAAGTTGTCTTGCTGCCCTACGATAAACCCTGCACCTGGCGCTGAAAAATCTGGATTCATTCCCAACATTCGATGTTCTGGAGAGTATCCCGGTAACATCACGCCCTGGTTACGCGAGTAAGATGCTGATGCATTTTTGAACATCATCAACGACTTTACGGTATGCTCTAATATTGAGAGCTTATTGTCATCTTTTTTCTCCGTTGTATCGTTTCGTGTTTGCCTTCTTCCACCACCTCGTTGATCACGTTGCTTTTCACGTTGGGCAAGCTGTGCCTTCCTATTGATTTCCCGCAAGAATTTTACCTTGTTGTATAGCGAGAGGAAGTTGAACGAGGCATTGATTGAAACCTGACGTGTGTTCTGAATAGTATTACCTAATGAGTCAGCAGCAAAAGGAGCCCTGTCCCAGTTGTACGTTGCGTTGTATCGAGCGCTACTGTTAATCCAGTCGAGTGCTGGAATTTTATTCAAAGGCAAACTGTAGTTCAGCCCAATTTGATGGTTGTATCGCGTATTCGTTCCAAAGTCTTTAATTGCCGTCCAAACAGAATCTTTCCACTGATCGTACTGATCTTCGTAAACATCTTTATTCACAGCACCTCTTGGCTCTTCAATCAAAGCCTGATTATTTGCCTGGAAATCGAGTTTTAAGGATCTGGTCAGATCCCAGCGCATTGAATAATTGCGATTCCAATTGAACGATTTGTTGTAGAATGGAGGCATATCTGCCGTGATATCAGGTTGGTTATTACGAACCTTGCGCTCGTTATACCTCCTGTCAACATTTGTTGAGAATGATATCTGTTTGGGGAGTAAATAGAAATTGAAATCCCTGATGAGCCGCAGGTATTTACTTTTCCGCAAGAAATTGATCTTATTAAACGGCTTAATGTTTTCAGGATCAAAGGAATGATTATAGGTTATACCTCCCCTGTATCGCTTCGTTCTGTCGTATTCAGTATTGAAATCTCGTTCAAAATCCTCAGAATAAGACAGCGTTGCCGAGAAATTAGAGATGTCGTAAAACCTCGATTTCTTTTGAGGATTAGTCTTTTCTTTCCTCACATTCGTGAGGTTAATACTTCGTCTTATACGCCTTGTTTCCTGTACACGCCTTACCGAATCCTGTTTACCTCCATCAGGATAGGATTCATTCACGTAATCATCAAATTCGATATCTGGAGCGAGGGGAGCAAATTGTGGTCGGCTCACATATTCCTGATAACCGACATAAGCCGGAATTTTTATTCCCGATTTCTTTCCAAAGAATTTACCGAGCGACATATTTGATGAAACATCAAACTGCTGAATCGTCTCTCGTTGTCTCTCACTTACTTTTTGCTCAATAGTTCCCCAACCCGGGGTACTCATTTGCCCTGAAACAGCAACTGTTGCAAAATCGGCAAGTTGAGCATTCATCCTACCAATTGCAGCCCACCCGGCCTGATCGTTAAACTCACTCAACCTCAACTCATTGAACCAAACCGTAGCACATTTTGGCATTCCGTCATCTTCAGATCCAGGCTGAGCTTTGGGGTTACGAATACCGATCATGATGGTTTTAACAGTAGCAAGGTTGGGGTTACCCTTGACGTAAATCGTTGCTTTCCCATCATTGTACTCAAATCGTGATTGGTTGTTGACAGTGTTAGGATTGTTATTGGAGGATCTGTTCCTATTAGTTTTTGCTTGCTTCAATGCGTCAAAATCTACTTCAAAGTTGTTTGCTTCAGGCCAAACTCTTCTTTTTGCAGCATCATCGTCAGAATTGTAAACTCCGGGAGGTGTAATCTTCAGCGGAATTTCATATTCGTAGTAGTTATTTTCAAAATCGGTTCCTAAACGCATGAAGACCGTCACTTCATCATTTTCTATTGGATTAGCCTGATCGCGCGATTCACCGTGAACAAACATTTTTATCTTCCCATAAGACAAAAGGTCGAGATCCATTTGACGATAAGCTGCTCTCGCTTCTCCGTCTTTCAAGTCGCAAACAGCTACTTCTAATGACTGCTCGTTTAACTGCTGTTGATTCGTTGTTCCAATATTAATTTCCCTTTGAATATCTGGCGGTATCACATAATTTACAGGTGTTCTCTCACTGTTTTCCTCAAAGTTCACTGCCTGAACAACAAACTCAGTATTTTCATCTTCTACCAGGTAATCACCGGGCTCCTGTAAACTTCCGTCAAAACGTCTCCATTCTCCCCGAACGAGCTCTAGTCTGGCAAAACGCATTACAACCGGATTGCTGAATCCTCTCATGAACATCCTCATGAACCGAATTGAACGGAAATCACGAATGTTGCCGATTGGCGTTCCCTCATCGAGCGGGATACGGAACTGGTACCAGCGGATATTACGGCTCTGACCATTAGTGGTTGTAACCGTTGTTTCCAGCATATCTGTAATGTAATTGTCTCCTATATTGTTTGGATTTATTTCCTGCTGAGAAATATCAACTGAATACTGCCAGTAGTTTTCAATATCATCGAGGTTGTTGTCATCATTGATATCCTCAGCATCAGGACGAGTTGAGCCAATTGCTGCATCTCCTGACTGACCTGCAATTGGTGAGTTTCCATCGTGATTATTGAAATACTTGTAACGCTCGAGGATATTAGCTTGTTGATTATCCAGCCCATCTCCCTGATAATAAAGGAAATCATCACTTGACGGGTCACTCACATTAGCACCCGGAATGAGAGTGGTGAGTTCATTGATATAACTTTCAAAGAAAACCCGCTCTTCATCGTTGCGCAAACCATCGAGCCCAATATCCTGGTTACTGCGGGCATCTGGGTTATTATCAAATCCGTTAACATAACGCTGTCCAGGAGTAAATCGACCATAAGCTGATGTGTACTGCTCGGTCAGAACCCGATTAGCCGGCCTGTCTTCCGTGTCGATAAGGTTTTCGTAGATGATTTGACCGTCTTTTTGAATATCTTCAGAAATAGTTCCAAGGTTGATATAAAGTTTACCATTGTCAGATCCGTATTCGTAATCCTCGTTGAACGGGTCCATCACCCAAAACTGGATATACTCGACATTGGCACTGTTAAAGTCTTGCTGAATAATTGGGCGTTGAATCCCGGCCCATCTACGCTCAGGTCTTCTCAATCTAACACCTCCATTAGCTCCCTGCTCAACTCCGTAACCGTATTGATTGCCGTTTCTATCTGTTCCATCAACATCGTAATTGTACGGACCTTTTTCTCTTGGGTAAAAAGCGAGATCGAAAGTTGGAATATTGTTGAACTGAGCGTTTGCTGCCTGCCTGTTAGGGAAAACCTCATCGAGCGGAACCTGCCTCATAAAGTGGTTCGATTGCATATCCTCATCATCGGCAATATGATCAGGAGTACGGGCATCGTTTCGCCAGAATAACGGGTCAATTGTATACCATGCGAGCAATGCGCGGTTGAAGTTTGTCGCGAGGTTATTCGTCAATTCAGCTTCTGGAAAAAGATCTGGCTGACCTTGCGGGACACTGGCAAGTGACCACATCGTACGTGAACGCAAATCTATTGTAGTTTGACTCCCTTCAAAATCATCGATGTATGATGTTCCTTCATCCCCAATTGCCTTGTTATGGCCGGGAAGTAATTGAGCAAATTCACCACTTACCTGTATGGTGGATTTTTCTTTTGTATCGAGAAATGGGATGTTGTCAACAAACTTCGTTAGAAAAGGAGCATCAGTCCTGTACGTTCCGTCAAGACCGTAAACCGTGTTTGACATTGGCTCTTCATACACGTTTGTTTTTCTAGTTACAGGACGTTCTGACAGATTCATGATTGTACCGCCAAACATGAGGTCTTCACTCACCTTGTAATCAAATCGTGAACCGATTAATGTTTGCTGCTGCACGTTAAAAGAGGCATTACTCTCAAGCGATATATTGATAGGTGTTCCACTTTCAAGAAGTCCTTCGTTTAAGATTTTCACTCTACCGAGTGTATAATCAACGGTGTAATCCTGATTTTCCACCAGCTCGCGTCCTCCGGCAGTCACTTTTACAGATCCCTCAGGCACGTTGAGAGCATTGAGCGCAATTTCATTACTCGATGAACTCTGGAACTCACCTTTAATGGTAAAGCGGTTTTTATCGGGGAAAGAAACTTTTGCAATCTCTCTCGGAACCGTATACAAGGAGTCAAAAGCGTACAGGTCTCCCAGTTCTTCAGTACCCATCTTTTCTCTGATAGTTTGACCAAACGGCTCAAGCGTTGGGAAGTAAATACGGCCATTGTCAGGATTAATCGTAGGCACATACTGGTTCTGAAAGGTGAGGAAATCGAAAACACCATCGGGGTTTGGTTTTTTGTTGACATCCAATTTATCGAGACCGAGAACCTGAATCAAAGGCCTGCCGTTAACATCAGCCGGACCATCATCAATAAAATTCGTTTCAACACCTCTGTCGCGGTCGAGGTACCAAACGTTGAGTTTAAATTCATTGCTCTGAACCTGATAAGCGCTGAGTGAGTAAACGTTTTTCATCATCAGATCCCACATCGGAACATCGGTTCTGAGCTCAGTACTTTTCAATAATTTGAGCATGAGTGGCTGATCGCCATTTACATCAGTTGAAAACTCACCTACCTGATAGGTTCTTCCCTGGTATGTGTACTGAAAAGCAACTGCTAAAACCTGATTGGGCTGTAACTTTTGATTGACTGAGATGTAACCGAGCTGGGGATGGTAAGTAAACTCTGACTGATCGAGTTTGCGGGCCAGGCCAACTTTGTGGTAATCTACTCGCGCTTCATAGCCCTGAGCATCGAGGTATTGATTAGCGTTGAGGAATTGACGAACCTGCGGAACGTTTTTCACATTTTCATAAAGGGAGTTGGCTCTGTTATCATCAATACCTGTTTGAGAGAGAACCTGAATATTTCCTGAGCCATTGTAAAGTCTGTTGCGATTCGATTCACCGAGATCCTGAAACGCCAGGATATTTCGAACATTTTGAACTCTATTGTTCGTATTGGTAACCCAAACCTCAATTTTAGTGATGTTAGCTTTTGACGTTACATAAGGCGGGCTGCTGGTTGCATCTTCATAATTGTCTCGAAAAAAGTGACTGACGAAAAAGTGTTTGTTGTCTTCGTAATTATCGGCTTTGATTTCAAATTCAGTTACCTGGGCCCCTCCTTCAACAGTGATGTTTTTCTTTTTTCCGCGCTGTTGAGAGAAAAATGGCGTGACAGTCAACCGGCCAAATTTGAGTTGCGTTTTAAATCCGAAAAGACTTTGAGAACCCTGAATTAGGGTGCTATTCAAGGGCATTGAAATGTTACCAGCTTCAATTTTTTGAATGATATCGTCTTCGTAAGCCGTGTAATCGAGTTTTACCTGGTTTTCAAAACTAAAAGTTGCTTCAGTATTGTAGTTTGTTGTGAGCTTGAGCTTGTCACCTATGTTACCTATTACGTTGAGCTGAATGCGCTGATCAAAATCGAAAGTTGATATTCTGCGTTGACGTTCTGGCAAAGCGGGGTTTTCAGTTTTTGAAACATTGACACCAAAGATCAACTCTGCCGATCCTGATGGTCTAATATCAATCGTGTTACCACCAAAGATTCGATCAAATGTTTTGTTTTCTACCTTAATATCGGGGACTTCAAAACCGCCTTCTTTATTGAACTCATTCTCGGCTGCAACCTTATCTGACCAGTACTTGCTCGTAGCTTCCTTGTCTTTGTAGTTTCGGTATTCATCAAAGGTCATGTAGTTCTCAGGACGGTAGTTGAGGCTGTTACCCAGTTTTTGGCGGTAGTAATATTTACCTGTTTCAGGGTCGTAGATCAGCTCCTTTTTAATGTTACTGGGGTCATCGAGATCCATTGGGGTGTAATCCTGATTGAAAGGAGTGTTGCTTTGATCTTGTATGGGATATTTTAGATTGGGAACAGTATCATTATCATTACTATCAGCAGGCTGAACCTGGGGCATAGGAATATCATCTGCTTTGACGACATCAGTCAATGCAGCAATTAGGCTAAAGATAAAAAACACGAATAGCCTTATTCTATTTTCACTAGAAATTTTCTCCAACAAACCCCAATGTGCTTTCGATTACAAACTCTTAAGAGCATGCTTTACCAACTCCTCAACGCTTAGTTCATCGCTGTTTTTCAGAACCTTATCTATCGATTTCTCAGCTGATTTTCTATCAAATCCGAGCGCGGTTAAGGCAGATAACGCCTCTTGTTTTGTGGTATTGTGTTCTGAACCAGAAAATTCTAATTCTTCTGCTAACTTGGCGAGTTTGTCCTTTAAATCGACAATCACACGCTGGGCTGTTTTACCACCTATCCCCTTAATAGATTGAAGGGTTTTGGCTTCTTCGTTAAGAATTGCATTTGTAACCTGATCGGGGCCCATGGAAGACAACATTGTTTGAGCTGTAGAAGCTCCCACTCCTGATACACTTATCAATTGCTTGAAAATTTCACGCTCTCCGTTTTGAGCAAATCCAAAAAGTTTGTGCTCGTCTTCCCTCACCTGCATATAAGTCAACACCTTGCACTGGCCTTTATCTGGGATCTGACCATAAGTGTGGAGCGAGATATGCACCATGTACCCCACTCCATTACATTCAACAACAAGGTAGGATGGGTTTTTCTCAATGAGGGTTCCGTTTAGATGGGTAATCATTACATTTTTCGCGTTTGTGCCTCGGCTGCGGCTATGGTTACCATATTGACAATCTCACGGACTGAGCTCCCCATTTGCAACACATGGAAAGGTTTTTTGAGTCCGAGGAGAATTGGCCCTATCGAATCTGAAGCAGCCATGTCCTGAATTAATTTATACGCAATATTCCCTGCTGAAAGCGTAGGGAAAATTAAAGTGTTTACTTTTTTATCCTTCAGTTGAGAGAATGGAAAAATCTCTTTTGATAACTCGTTGTCCAAAGCAAAATTTGCCTGAATTTCTCCATCAACCAATATCTCTGGATGCTCATCATGTAGAATTTCTACTGCTTCAGCCACCTTCACTGCTTCAGGGCTTTTTGACGAGCCAAAGTTACTGTAGCTGAGCATTGCGATATTCGGCTGTACGCGCAATCTCTTCACAGCATGATGAACCATTACGACAATATCAGCCAGCTCTCTTGCTGTTGGGTTGTAATTCACTGTTGTATCAGCAAGGAAAAGCGGACCTCTCTTCGTGATGAGGATGAACATACCGGCAATTTTTGAAACTCCCGGAGCTCTGCCCAGCATTTGGAGAGCAGGACGAATGGTTTGCGGGTAGTTTCTGGTCAGACCCGAAATTGCAGCATCTGCATTCCCCGTCTCAACCATTGCCGCAGCAAAATAATTACGTTCACGCATCAACTTTTGTGACTCGTATAACGTAACTCCTTTTCTCTTGCGTTTTTCGTAATAGATATCAGCAAACTCTTCTCGCTTTTCCTGCATATCATTTTCACGCGGATCGATGATTTCAAGGTCGCTAATCTCAATAGCAAATTCTTCAGCCATCGATTCTATCTTCTCTTTTTTACCGAGGAGAATTGGTTCAGCGATTCCTTCATCACTAATGATTTGAGCTGCTTTTAATATTTTGTAGTGATCAGCTTCAGCAAAAACAACACGCTGTGGGTCGCTCTTGGCACGTTGAACAATACTGCTCACCAATTTATTATCGAGCCCGAGACGTCTTCTCAAATCTTCGCGATACTTTTCCCAGTCTTTAATTTTCGTGCGAGCCACACCGCTCTTGATCGCTGCCTCAGCAACTGCAGGAGCCACTGAAGTGATCAATCTAAAATCAAGAGGTTTTGGAATAATATAATCTCTCCCAAATGATAAGCCACGCATGTTGTAGGCTTCATTCACCTCATCAGGAACAGTTTCTTTTGCGAGCTCTGCCAGTGCGTGAACGGCAGCCAGTTTCATTTCTTCGTTGATCGCTTTTGCGCGAACATCGAGAGCTCCTCGAAAGATAAATGGAAAACCGAGTACGTTATTAACCTGATTGGGATTGTCAGATCTCCCGGTAGCCATGATAATATCTTTTCGGGCAGCCATTGCTTTGTTGTATGGTATTTCAGGCTCCGGATTAGCGAGCGCAAACACAACCGGATTATCAGCCATGCTTTTTACCATCGCTTGCGAAACGATGTTTCCGGTCGACAAACCGAGGAATACATCAGCTCCTTTCATGGCATCTTCGAGCGTTTCCAGCTTTGTATCGCGAGCGAATTGACGCTTGTGTGACGATAAGTCATCGCGATCTGACCGAATAACACCTTTACTATCAAGCATTAAAATGTTTTCTGGCTTTGCACCCATCGACTGGTAGAGCTTGGCACAGGAAATGGCTGATGCACCGGCACCATTCACCACGATTTTAACCTCGTCAATTTTTTTCTCGGCCAGTTCAAGTGCGTTGAGTAGAGCAGCTCCGGAGATTATTGCAGTACCGTGCTGGTCATCGTGCATAACCGGAATATCGAGCTCTTCTTTGAGTTTTTGTTCAATGTCAAAAGCTTCAGGAGCTTTTATATCCTCAAGGTTGATTCCTCCAAATGTTGGTGCAATATTTTTGACCGTTTTCACGAACTCGTCAACATTTTTCGTGTCAACTTCTATGTCAAAAACGTCAATATCAGAGAAAATTTTGAAGAGCAAACCTTTACCTTCCATCACCGGCTTTGAGGCTTCAGGACCAATATCTCCCAAACCTAGTACAGCAGTACCATTACTGATGACAGCCACTAAGTTTGCTTTAGCCGTGTACTTAAAAACCGTTTCAGGATCTTTATGAATTTCCTTACACGGCTCAGCTACACCCGGAGAGTACGCGAGTGATAGATCGCGTTGCGAGTTGTACGGCTTGCTTGGAATCACCTCAATTTTCCCTGGTTTTCCTTCAGAGTGATAATCGAGTGCTTCTTGTTTTCTGATTTTTACCATAATGAAAAGATTCGCAAAAATGGGCGTAAAAATAAGAAATGATCACACACCAACACGAGAGTTTTCTGTGTTTCGCAATCATCTTGTAAATTAGCACCATGAGTGAAAAGAAAAGAAAGCTAGTTGTATTCTCTGGAGCAGGCATGAGCGCTGAAAGTGGCATTAGTACATTTCGCGATTCTGGTGGTTTATGGGAAAAACACAGCATTGAAGAAGTAGCAACTCCACAAGCTTTTGGTCAGAACCCCAAAAAAGTACTCGAATTCTACAATCATCGCAGGCGACAACTCTATGAGGTTGAGCCCAACGAAGCGCATTACAAAATAGCCGAGTTGGACACGAAGTTTGACACAACCGTGATCACTCAAAACGTTGACAATTTGCACGAACGTGCAGGATCTGAAAGAGTGCTACACTTACACGGAGAACTGGACAAAGGCCGTAGCAGTGTTGATGAAACGGTGATTGTGGATCTGAAAGGAAAGGATATAAAATTAGGCGACAAAGCACCTGATGGTTCTCAATTACGGCCTCATGTGGTTTGGTTTGGCGAAGCAGTTCCGGCAATGAGTGAAGCGATGGAGGAAGTACAAAAAGCAGAAATTTTGATTGTAGTGGGCACTTCACTTCAGGTTTATCCGGCAGCCGGATTGGTAGACGTTTGCAATCCAGACTGCGAAATATACTATATAGACCCACAGGGCGAGCCCTGGCCTAATCCAAAGCTAACGGTTATCAAAGAAAAAGCCAGCATCGGGATGAAGAAGCTGGCTCAAAAATTCAATTTATAGTTTTTGAAATCTTATTCGACTACAATTTTTTCATGAAGCACGCTTTCCCCAGATTCTGAATTGACCTGAAGAATGTAAACACCACTTTGAAGGTTAGATGTTTCAATTATAGTTTTAGTTCTATTGACAACACCATTTTTAACAGATCTACCCACAATACTGTAAAGATCATAATTCATACCTTCACTAATAGAAGCATCATCAAAAACAAGATTGAGCTGATCATTAGCTGGATTTGGGTAGATTGAAACATTTCGGGAATTTAGACTGAGACTTTTTGAGCTTGTTAAGTCTTCAGTTGTCCATGTTAAAGTATCATAAACGCCAAAATCGATGAAATTCACTTCGATTTTCCATACACTAAACGCGCCATCAAGATCTCCAATATCAACACCTAAATACCAGCTTCCGTTATACCCATCTGGAAGTGTAGCAGTATCTCCATCCTCTATTAATGGCTGAAAATTATTCGTGTAACATGTAGTGTAATCACAGAATTGAAGGTCCCAATTAGAATTTAAGTTATTTTCGATTGTTCTCCAGCTAACCAAAACACCCTGGCCTGAATTATTTACCACATTAATTTTAGCGGTATCCATTATATTTTTGAACAAGGAAACAGATGCTGAGTCTCTTGAAAAATCAAGATATTGAGCAGTTAATGCACTACTCGAAAAAATAAAAAACAGCAACAAAGCTTTAGAAATGTATTTTTTGATCATCATTATGTGTATTTAAAGTTGCTTTTATCTAACAAATGTACAATATTTGAAATTCTTAATTATTGATTATCAAATCAAAAAGTAACAATCATGAAAAAACTTACGCTATTATCATTAATATTGTTTCTTAGCTCAAGCATAGCTACAGCGCAATATTATGCTGTGCCATTTGATCAGGCCGGAGAGAATCCTGGTGGATTAAACACCGACAACGAATTCCCTGTTGGGGGAGGACTGCCTGGTGGCTGGAATACTATTTCAACTGGGCCTAGTACTACCTGGACGGGTCAACAATCAATTCCATTCAACTTTTCGTTTAATGGTTCTACTGTTTCAAATTACAATGTTCACCCTTCAGGAGTATTGACGTTTAGCACTTCAACTACAACTCCAGCTACTCCCAGTTCATTACCAGACGCGTCTATTCCAGATAGCTCTGTTTGTGCATGGGGTTTATCAATAGAAAACAATGACTATATTGTTTCTAAAACTTTTGGAAGTGCTCCTAATCGTCAACATTGGATAATGTTCAATTCAGCCCATTCTGCAGGCACTCAAGACGGATGGGTATATTTGAGCTTTGTTCTTGAAGAATCTTCAAACAAGATTTACGTTGTAGACCAAAGAGTGCAATGTATTCAGGGACAATCAACTTGTACGGGAAGGCCTTCTCTTAGCGTTGGTATTCAAATAGACAATTCAACAGCTATTCAGCCTGCTGGATATGACTCTTATGCCGGTAGTGCAGAAAACGGATCTGCTCCGGATGACAATGGATATGTTTCATTTATCCCCGGCACTCAGCCAGCTAATGATGTTGCTTTGAGTTCACTTACTATCGATGATTATCTTCCTTCAGCTAATGCTCCATTTTCTATTAATGGTGAAGTTAGAAACATGGGATCAGCAACTTTGAACAACTTCGATATAAATTATACTATTAATGGCGGTTCTGTAGAATCGAACACAATTAGCAACCTCACTATCAACACATTTAACAGTGACGCTTTTAACAACAATAACACATGGTCCCCATCCTCAACAGGTGCCTACACAATTAAAGCATGGGTTTCAAACCCAAATGGATCTACTGATGGTGACAATTCAAATGATACTCTCACTAAGACAGTTGAAGTAGTTGATACAGTAATTCAAAGAATGCCATTTTACGAAGTGTTCACTAGCTCTACCTGTGGTCCATGCCGTCCAGGAAATGAAAACTTCCATAATACTTTAGCAAACTACGAAGGAGAGTTTGTAGCTCTTAAGTATCAACAAAACTTCCCTGGAACAGGAGACCCTTATGCTACAGATGAGTCAGTAAACAGACGCAACTATTACAGCATTAACTCAATTCCAAGAATGGAAATCGATGGTGGTTGGGATGAAAACGCAAATGCATTTGATATATCGCTTCACAATGATGCCAGAGCAGTTCCATCCTTTGTATCTATCGATATAGAATACGATCTAGTTCCCGACTCTCAGAAAGTGTATTACGACATTGACGTTGAATCATTCACAAACCTGGGTAATAATAATCTTTACATCGCTATAGTTGAAGATACAACTACAGATAATGTAAAGACAAATGGTGAGACTGAGTTTTTCCAGGTAATGAAAAAAATGATTCCAGATGAAAATGGTCAGTCAATTTCATTGAGCCAGGGATCTCAGGAAAACATTTCTGGAAACTATGTATTTGAAGGTGATTACAGACTACCAGCTGATGGTCAATCAGGAAACAGGATCAATCATTTAACTGAGCACAGTGTAGAAGACTTTGAAAGCCTTTATGTTATTGCATGGGTTCAAAACTCAACAACGAACGAAGTTCATCAAGCTGCAATTGGAACTGAAATAAATGAAAATCCAGATAATCCAGACAATCCTGGTGACACGACTTCAATTTCATCAATTTATTCTGCAAACTCTATCAACCTTTACCCTAACCCTACAAATGGTAATGCTAAATTGAGCATTACAGCTTCAGAAAGCGATGAGTTCAATATTGCAGTATATGATGTTACAGGTAAACAAGTTATGAATATGCCACAAGTAGCAGTTCAACAAGGAAAAAACCTCGTTCAACTTCAAACTGCTAATTTGAATCATGGAATGTATTATGTAGCTATTACAACAAACGATGGTCAATCTATCACAAAGAAACTTGTTGTTAAGTAGGTAGGTAGTACAAAAACCATTGAAATTTGGTCTAAGGGTCGCTAAACGCGACCCTTTTTTTGCTATTAACAATAGCTCACTTCAACAAAAAAAGCCAATGATCAATCATAATCACTGGCTTTTGTATGTGTAATATATTCAGACTTTAATTAACGATAAGTTTTTCATTAAAAATAACGGAACCATTAGATTTAATATTCAAAAAATAAATTCCACTGTTTAGATCACTTGTAGGGATTTCAGATTGGCCAGTATTTAAGCGGCCAGACAATACTTGTTTACCAACAACATTCATCAAAGTGAAATCAAGCGATTCGTATTTTGAATTTAATAGTTTGACGTTTACAATATCTGATGCTGGATTAGGGTAAACAGAAATTTCACCTGTCCTTGAAACAGTATTTATGCTATTTGTAGGTTCAGCAGCAAATGTTAGTGTATCATAAAGTCTATCAGTAATATTTTCAACTACAATTTTCCATTCTGCATATGTTTGCGGTTCAGAACCAGGATCAACTATCAAATACCATGCAGCATTAGGCCCTCCTGAGCTCATTGTTGGGCAAGACATTCCACCCTGAGTAACCTGGTCAATAGGGGCAAAGTCATTAGTATAACACGTGTTACATTCACAAAATTGAATTGACCAGTTCTCATTCAAATCATTAGATACTAACTCCCATTCAAGATCAATATCGTAATTTGTATTATTGAAAATCTCAATTGTTGCCTTGTTATCTTCACCTGGCTCCATTTGAAGAGATACCTTCTTCGAAGAAAATGTCAACTGAGCAACTGAAATATTCACAAAAACTAAAGCAACTAAAAACAAAACCAAATTTTTCATGATCAAAGAATTTTATAGATTAAATCTCTCAAAAATCATTTTTTAAAACAATCCATTGTTTTAGTTAAAATAACTTTATCTTAGCACATTATTAATTATTTAAACCCAAACGTATGAAGAAATTATTACTTTTTGGTGCTTTTCTTGGAGCCTTTTCATTTGCTCAAAGTCAAACTACGCACTATTTTGAAGATTTTTCATCAGCTTCAAATAATACTATTCCAACGAATATGAATTCTGTCGATGCTGATGGTGACGGTAATAACTGGCTAACCACTGATTATGGTGACGGACAAGGCAATGTCGCTACTTCTGAATCATGGCAAAGTGGGACAGGCCCACTTACACCAGATAACTGGTTAATAACTCCAGCAATTGATTTGAGTAATGCTTCTGGCACAATCTCTCTTTCCTGGTTGGTTAAAGGGCAGGATCAAAACTGGGCTGATGAAAACTACACTGTTTATGTTGCTACAGGAAACTCAACCAATGACTTTACAGCATCTTCAACAACATTCAATGAGGTTGTAGGTACTTCCAACGATGAATATTTGGTTAGATCACTTGATGTTTCATCATTTGCTGGTCAAAATATTTATGTTGCATTTAGACACCATAATGTTACTGATCAGTATAGGCTTAACATTGATGACATCTCTGTAAAAACATTGGCTC
This sequence comes from Salibacter halophilus, assembly GCF_008806325.1. Taxonomy (GTDB): domain Bacteria; phylum Bacteroidota; class Bacteroidia; order Flavobacteriales_G; family Salibacteraceae; genus Salibacter; species Salibacter halophilus. The sequence continues at coordinate 47,604 of NZ_WACR01000008.1, read as the reverse complement.
CAGTAGAGGTTTCTTTGGAGTCTGTTGACATTAATGATAGAGGTGTAGATGGTGATGTTGTTGATATTTCCGGAACGATCAAAAATAATGGATCCTCTACAATCAACTCTGTTGACGTTACCTGGACAGACGGAACAAACTCATACACTGATAACATTACAGGATTGTCAATTGCTTCATATCAGGAGTATGATTTCACTCATTCAGATCAGTTAAGCATAACAGGAGGAGAAACATACAACATTGATGTATCAATTTCAGTTGCCAATGATGCAGACAATACTAATAATGAGATTACAGGTTCTGCTGTTTTTGGACTCATGTTTGAATCTGACAATACTGTAGTTATCGAAGAAGGAACTGGCACATGGTGTGGATGGTGTCCTAGAGGTGAAATAGCTATGAACTATATGTATGACAACTATGCTGATCAGGGCTTTATTGGAATTGCAGTTCACAATAATGACCCAATGGTAGTAACAGAATACGATAATGGATCGGCTTTCACTGGATTCCCTGGCATGCACATTAATCGCTCAATTCTTGGAGCAGGTGTGAGTCAAAATAACATGGAGTCTGCTTACAACCAATTTATGGATAGGTTAGCACTTGCTGAAATGGATATTGCTGATGCATATATCACTACGGACTCGAATATTAAAGTGATTTTAGTTTCTCAGTTTGCTGCGAATTTATCTGATGAATATCGATATGCAGTAGTTATCATGGAAGACGAAGTCACTGGAACGACTAGTGGCTATGCTCAGGTAAATTATTATGCAGGTGGAGCTAATGGAGCTATGGGCGGTTACGAAAATAAACCAGATCCTGTACCAGCAGCTGATATGACCTATAATCACGTTGGCCGTATGTTAATGGGTGGTTACAATGGAGAAGCAGGAAGCATTTCTTCACCTATTACTGCAAATGATTACAATGTTCATGAATTTGAAGAACCTATTGCAGTTAACATTGACGATCCTTCAAAGCTTACTGCTGTGGGAATGATCATCGAATCTTCAACTGGTAGAATAGTTAACGCTAATAAAAGAAAAGTAAGTACAAACGGTCCATCTTCAGTTGAAAATAAATTAGAGAAATCAAATTCATTTAACCTCTACCCTAATCCTACAAACGGTAACGCCAAGTTGAATATCGTTGCTTCTGAAAGTGATGAATTCAATGTTGCTGTTTACGATGTTACAGGTAAGCAAGTAATGAATATGCCACGTGTTTCTGTTCAACAGGGTAACAACCTTGTTCAACTTCAAACTGCTGATTTGAATAGTGGCATGTATTATGTATCAATAACTTCAAATGATGGGGCAAGAACTGTAAAACCATTAGTTATTGAATAAATTTTCTAAATTTACAGCCTTATTTATAATGAACTGCCCGATCTTTTTCGGGCAGTTTTTATTTAAATCTACCAGGTTATGAAAAAAGTACTTTCTCTCGCAGCATTTCTACTCTTTGTAACGTTTTCCTTTGCTCAAATTAAAGGACGTCAGGTGCCTTCTGTCAAAATCAAAAACCTCGACTTCGAAAACATCAACACAGCTGATGTGATTCAGAATGGGGGTGATCCAATTATCATATCCTTTTGGGCAACATGGTGTAGTCCTTGCAAAAGAGAGCTGAATACAATCAGAGACATGTATCCTGACTGGCAGGCTGAAACAGGCGTTAAACTTGTTGCAGTATCTATTGATGATGCCAGAAACATCAATAAAGTCCCTACTTATGTCTATGGACAAGGTTGGGAGTACGATGTACTACTCGACCCAAATGGAGATTTTAAACGAGCTATGAATGTCAACAACGTTCCTCACACATTTTTAATCGATGGTGATGGTAAAATTGTTTGGCACCATAACTCTTACCAACCTGGAGATGAAGAAGAACTCTTTAGGTTAGTCCAGGCTCTTTCTAACGGTAAAGAATTAGATCATTAAGTCTAACATCCCAAAAATACTCCGTTATGAAAGCCCCATTCAAATTGCTCGCGGTTGTTATTCTGTTTCCGGTTCTGGCCAACGCCCAGCTCAATAAGCAGGAAGACTTAGGCAGAATTACAGGTAACTTTGAAGGAATAGGACAGTACTATTCTTACGACCCCGATATTGGTACTCCAAGAGTTCCTGAAAAAATCCTTTTTAATGGGTTTAGTAATATCAATTACACACGAGGTGATTTTAGGGCAGGCGTTCGTTATGAAACATACCAAAACGTCCTTTTAGGCTTTAGTCCGCTCTATGAAGGTAGCGGCTTAACATATCGGTATGCCGGCTATACCGTTGGTGATCTCGATGTAACTATCGGTAACTTTTACGAGCAATTTGGTAATGGTCAAATCCTGAGAGCCTACGAAGAAAGATCTCTTGGTTTAGATAACGCATTTGATGGAGCCCGAATGAAGTACAACACAAATGGTGTTTATTTGACTGCTCTCATAGGGAAGCAACGCTGGTATTTCGATAAAGGGCCCGGAATTGTTAGAGCTGGTGATGCCGAAGTAAATTTGAATGAACTTTTAGGATCAGCCCTGAACGGACCAACTCGCATTACTCTTGGAGGTAGCGTTGTGAGTAAATACCAGGAAGATAACAACATTAATCTCACATTACCAGAAAACACATTAGCTTACGGTGGCCGATTCCTACTTCAACACAAAACGCTATCACTTAGCGGGGAATACACTTATAAGTTCAATGATCCCAATGCTGATAACGGATACATATACCAAAGCGGAGAAATGTTATCTGTTTCGGCATCTTACGCGAGAAAAGGATTGGGAATCAATTTGAGTGCACACACATTAGACAATATGTTTTTTCGGTCAGATCGCAACAACTCCTCTCAGTTTCAGGATTTGTTCATCAACTACATACCGGCTCTGACCAAACAACACACTTACAACCTTATGGCAACTCTCTACCCTTATGCCACACAGCCAAATGGTGAAATGGCATTCCAGGCAGATATCGTTGGTCGCCTCAAACGCGGAACCTGGTACGGAGGTAAACATGGTACGTCTATCAATGTGAACTACTCAATTGCCACAGCTGTGGAAAGAACCCCTGTTGAGGATGTAGATCCAGATTTGCAAGGACAAAGAACAGGGCACCGCTACAACCTCTTTAAACCGGGAACTGATGAAAATGGCGACCTTGATCAATATTACGGAGACTTTAATATTGAAGTATCACGTAAGTTGAACAAAAAGTGGAAAACGAAAGTGACCTATCAACATTTGGTTTACAATCAGGAAATAATTGAAGGAAAGCCTGGAGTACCAAATGTAATTGCTAATGTTGGAGTTATAGAAGGTCTCTATAAAATCAACACAAAAAATGCGATTAGAACAGAATTGCAAGGTCTCTTTACTGAGCAGGATAAAGGTGACTGGGCAACAGTTGTAATCGAGTATACTCGATCTCCACATTGGTTCGTTTCAGTTATGGATCAATACAACTACGGAAATAGCGATAAAGAGAAACGACTTCATTATCCTAACGTAAATGTAGGATATATTCAAGGACCAACACGCATTACATTGGGTTACGGAAGACAACGAGAAGGAATTTTTTGTGTAGGTGGTGTTTGCCGAACAGTACCCGCATCAAACGGAGCTACATTAAGTGTAACAACAACATTCTAAGTTATGATGAAGAAACTTTATTTACCCTTAATTTTGGTTCTGACTGTTGCACTTAACAGTTGCGACAAAGTAGATGACCCTTATCAGCATCTCGATGCTTTCATCTCTGAAACGGGTGACATCAGATTCAATGATACAGTTTACTCCGATACCACTATCCAAAACTCAAGACGTATTATTATTGAGGACTTCACTGGAATGAAATGTCCTAATTGCCCCAAAGCAACAGACATAGCTGACACTCTCAAATCTGAATACCCTAATTTAGTTATCGCTGTGGCAATTCACAATTCAGGAAACTTCAGTGAACCCGATGATGAATTCACACTAGACCTCAGAACTGAAACCGGTGAGTTTTTACGCAATAAGTTTCAAATGAGTTTTTTCCCTAGCGGATTAATCAATCGTGCTGATTACTTCAATGATGATGACCCAATAACCGGAATTCCGCAATGGGAAAACACAATCGACCAAATGGTTCAGGATCAATCATTCATTGAGCCAAGGTTTGAAATGAAAGTTCAAAGCATTTACAATACTGAGAGTAGAATCCTTCGTCTTATTCCCACTATAGAAGTTTTACAGTCAATTAGCGGAGAGGTTAGACTTCACGCATTTTTACTCGAAAACGGGATTATTGGCCCTCAAATCGATAATCGTAAAACGCCATCTAAAGTTCCTAACTACGAGCACAACCATATTTTAAGGCTCGGTTTTCCAGGAAATGGATCTGGTCGTACAATTTTCACTGACCCACAGGCTGGAGCTCAGTTCACAGTTGAAGCACCAGAAGACGAGCTTCGCACTAATGTACTAGAAGAATGGACCGCCAATAACATGGAGGTTGTTGTTTATCTAACTGAAGTCAACACAAACGAAATAATTCACGCTGAGCACTTTAAAATGACAAATGAGTGATTAGAGTTCTTTTCATAGCATTTTTTATTAGCTTGTCATTTATCGGTCAGAGCCAGAGCACCCGGTTTAACGCTGGCATTAGAGCCGGTGTAGCTGGCACCCAAATTGCGGGTGACGGATATAAGGGATTTAATAAGGCCGGAGTTATAGCTGGCCCCTATGTTTCAACTCAATTCTCTGATAAATTTGGCGGAAAGCTCGAAATGCTCTACATCCAAAAAGGAAGTTGGGATCCGGCAGATCCGGAAAACGGGAAATTTGAAAGCTACAGGATTAACCTCTCATATATCGAGCTGCCGTTGATGGCTACCTACAAACTAGGGAAATTTGATTGGGAAACAGGAGTTTCTTTTGGAACACTTTTGTCGAGTTCACAGGAAGATGAAAATGGGCCAATATCAGAACAGATGGCATTCTTAGAATTTAAAGACTTTGAATTGGCTGTCAATCTGGGCCTTACTTATTCACTATCTGATCGCTTTGCTGTTAACGTACGCTATTCACGCTCCTTTCTTCCAATAGCCAATGAAGTCATTTTCAGACCCAGATTTGGCGGTTTTTTTGGAGGGTCTTACAATACTGTAGCTCAGTTTACGATCAACTATGAATTCTTAAAATCTGATCGCGCTCCTGTAGATTCTGCAACGTATTGAATATTTCGCTTGAGTCCATCAAACCCGGTACGCTTAACAGGAGATCCGGCAAATATTTCATCAAACACATCTTTCGTAAGGTTTTGCCAATCCGCTGCTGTCATTTCGAGTAAATCACTTTTTGGATTGAAATCAGGTTCATCATGAGGAATACTCTTTCTGTTCCACGGACAAACGTCCTGACAAATATCACAGCCAAACATCCAATTTTCAAACTGATCGTTGAGTCCATCTGGCAAACTGCCTTTCAGCTCAATTGTGTAATAAGAAATACAGCGATTCGCTTCAATTTCGTAAGGTCTCTCAGGATTTAGCGCTCCAGTTGGACAAGCATCCAAACAGCGCGTACAAGTGCCGCAAAAGTCCTTAATTTCACCATCGTATTCGAGATCTAAATCGATGATCAACTCACCCAGGAAGAAAAAAGATCCAACTTTTGGTGAAATAAGGTTCGTGTTTTTTCCCTGCCATCCAAGTCCGCTCCTTTTGGCCCAGGCTTTGTCCATCACGGGAGCAGAGTCCACAAAAAAACGCCCTTCAACTTCTCCAATTTCTTCATTGATAAATTGAAACAGCTGTTTCAGTCTTTTTTTCAGAACCTTGTGATAATCTCGCCCGTAAGCGTATTTTGAGATTTTTGGTGAATCGGCCGGCTGCCGGTTCTGACCATTAAAATAATTCATTGCGACTGAAACCACGCTCTTTGAACCGGGAACCAACTTTGTTGGATCAATGCGCTTTTCAAAGTGGTTCTCCATCCACTGCATTTCACCATTTCGGTTTTTATTGAGCCAATCCTCAAGTCTGCGAGCTTCAGTTTCCAACTTTTGCGCGCGCGACACACCACAAAACATAAAACCCAGCTCATGGGCTTTACTCTTGATCATAGCTGTGGCCTGCTTCTTATCCATCAAAACAAGCTTCCCTGATCGTTTTGTTTGGTGCGACCTAGATGTTCAAATGCCAAAGCAGTTGCTTCGCGTCCGCGTGGTGTACGGGCTATGAATCCTTCCTGAATTAAAAACGGTTCGTAAACTTCTTCGATGGTTCCGGCATTTTCACCAACAGCCGTGGCTACGGTACTTATTCCAACAGGACCTCCCTTAAACTTATCGATAATAGTCGATAAAATACGATTATCCATTTCATCGAGCCCGTATTTATCTACGTTTAAAGATTCCAGGGAGTACTTAGTAATTTCCAAATCTATGTGACCATCCCCTTTAATTTGAGCGAAATCCCTAACCCTGCGCAGCAGTGCATTGGCAATCCTTGGAGTACCGCGCGAGCGCCTGGCAATTTCCATAGAAGCTTTATTGTCGATATCGATATTCAGAATTGAAGATGATCTCTTTACGATTGAAGCGAGCAAATCTGCATTGTAATAGCTGAGCCTTGAGTTAATCCCAAATCGAGCTCTCAATGGAGATGTGAGTAAGCCAGATCGTGTTGTGGCCCCAATCAAAGTGAATGGATTGACTTCAATTTGGACCGATCTTGCATTTGGGCCCGTATCTATCATGATGTCGATTTGGAAGTCTTCCATTGCAGAGTACAAAAACTCTTCAATAACCGGACTCAAACGATGTATTTCATCGATGAAAAGTACATCGTTCTCTTCAAGATTTGTCAATAACCCTGCTAAGTCTCCTGGTTTATCCAGTACCGGGCCTGATGTGATTTTTATCCCAACACCGAGCTCCTGCGCGATAATATTAGCGAGAGTCGTTTTCCCTAGTCCAGGAGGACCGTGAAGCAAAACGTGATCGAGCGATTCCTCTCTCTGCAGAGCGGCTTTCACAAATACCTGAAGGTTTTCTACTACTTTTCCCTGACCTGTAAAATCACTGAATGATTTAGGCCTCAACACCTTCTCTACTTCTTTATCCGTTTGGCTTAAATTATCGCCCTCAGCATTCAAATACTCGTTCATGATTAACAAAAGTACACATTAAACGTTTTACGTTTTTACCACATCAATCAAATTTGCAGACATGTTCTTAGTAGTCCCGTTTGTTTATTTGTTCCTGTGTGGAGTTGTTGCAATTTTCATCAATAACTCCAAATCGCTATCGGTATGGACAATTTTTTTGTTGAGCATACTGGTAACACCATTTGTAATGTTTGTAGCAGTGCCTTTTCTCCCTGCCAGGCCTAAAGCTTATTGCACGAAGAAATACAAGTGCTTTGAAGTGGGAAAATCATATCCGTATAAAATTAAATCAAACCGGGTTACAGTTTATTACGACAAACGATACATCTTCCCTGTAAAAGTGTTCAACGATTATTTTTCAATTGTAACATCATCCCAAATCTCATCAAAGTAAATTTTGAGGTTGAACACATAAATTGGTGAATTGACTTTTCTTTGAGTGTATTTATTTCCCGAAGCAATTAATCGATAGCCTACACCTGCTCCAAAACCAACATATTTAAATGGCTTAAACTCTCCCAACATGTAAGGCTCATAAATGAAGTTGATCTTTTTTGGTGTAACATGCTCAACTCCATACAAGTCCTGATAAGTGAAATTTGAAGACCCTATACCGGTCAGAACCAAAATACTGAGCTGAAATGGGCTTTCATTATAAAAATTGTATTCAGCGTACGGGGAAACGTATCGCATTCTAAAACGGGCTGATACAAGCTCTCTTTGTCCGGCACTATTGGTTATCATTCTGTTAGTTCTCACCTCAGAAAGTAACATATTGTAACCGATACCAACTTTGAACACATCATCATAATTTGCACCAATTTTTACACCCAGGATACGTGCATAGCGCGAACCAACAAACGAGTTTCGAGAGTCAATCTTGAAATCGAGCTTGGGATCTGACCGAATAGCATCACTTATACTGGAAAAGAAATCGGCTTGAGAATAGCTGGCTATTGATAGAAAAGAAAAAAATGCAAAAAAAATGCCCTTCGCAATAAAGGGCATTTTAAGGATTTTGTATGTCGATAGACTCTTAATGTTCGCCATCTTTTTCGCCTTCTTCAAGCGGTACTGTTTGTGGAACAAAGTCGTCTTCTTTTCCTGGTTTACTGTAATCATAAGCCCAACGGTGAACTTCAGGAAGTTTACCTGGCCAGTTTCCGTGAATGTGCTCAACTGGTGTAGTCCACTCAAGTGTGTTCGACTTCCATGGGTTCTGACTAGCCTTAGGACCACGAACCATTGAATAGAAGAAGTTGAAGAAGAACAACAACTGAGCAAAGCCACCGATAATTGCAAATACGGTAACAAGGATGTTAAGATCGATGAATACATCAAACATAGGGAACTCAGAGTTTGTGTAATAACGTCTTGGCACACCTGCTAGCCCGAAAAAGTGCATCGGAAAGAACACTCCGTAACCAGAGATAAATGTCAACCAGAAGTGCGCATAACCAAGCTTCATGTTCATCATTCTTCCGTACATCTTAGGGAACCAGTGATAAACACCTGCAAACATTGCAAGTACTGCTGATAATCCCATTACAATGTGGAAGTGAGCTACTACAAAGTATGTATCGTGTAAGTTGATATCAAGTGCTGAATCGGCAAGGATAATACCTGTCAATCCACCCGAGATAAATGTTGATACCATACCGATTGAAAACATCATAGCCGGAGTAAAGCGAATATTACCTTTCCACAATGTAGTGATGTAGTTAAACGCTTTTACAGCTGATGGAATCGCAATAAGAAGTGTTGTAAATGTAAATACCGCACCGATGAATGGATCCATTCCTGTAACAAACATGTGGTGTCCCCACACTATGAAAGAAAGGAAACCGATCGCGAGAATAGAACCTACCATCGCTCTGTAACCGAAGATCGGCTTACGTGCATTTGTTGAAATAACTTCAGATGTCAATCCAAGAGCTGGAAGTAGAATGATATACACTTCAGGGTGACCTAAGAACCAGAATAAGTGCTGGTATAAAATTGGCGAACCTCCTGTTTGTGTAAGTGCTTCACCTGCAATGTAGATATCTGAAAGATAAAATGCTGTTCCAAATGAGCGGTCAAAAAGTAGTAAAAGTGCTGCTGAGAAAAGAACCGGGAACGATAACAATCCGAGGATTGCTGTTACGAGAATAGCCCAAATTGTAAGTGGAAGTCTCGTCATTTTCATTCCTTTTGTTCTGAGGTTGATTACAGTAACAATGTAGTTAAGACCTCCGATCAGCTGACTGGCAATGAAGAACACCATTGAAACTAACCAAAGTGTCATTCCAAGACCTGATCCTGGCATTGCCTGAGGTAGCGCACTCAGTGGTGGATAAACTGTCCAACCGGCACTCGCTGGTCCAGACTCAACGAACAATGAAATAACCATAATTACTGAAGAAATAAAGAACCCCCAATAAGAAAGCATGTTCATGAATCCTGATGCCATGTCTCTAGCACCAATTTGAAGTGGAATAAGCAAGTTAGCAAATGTCCCACTCAATCCTGCAGTCAAGAGGAAGAACACCATGATAGTTCCGTGAATAGTTCCCAGAGCTAAATACATGTTTGGGTCAAGGACACCATCAGGGGCCCACTTATCTCCGAGGAAAAAATTGAGGACACTGAAACTCTCTCCAGGCCAGGCTAATTGTAGCCTAAACAAAAGAGACATTGCCATTCCGATAGTTGCCATTACCATTCCTGTAATAAGGAATTGTTTGGCAATCATTTTATGATCGTGGCTAAAGATATATTTAGACACGAATGATTCTTTGTGATGTTCTGCAGCGTGCGCTTGAGTACTCATGACAATAGATCTTTAAATTCTAATTTTTTTCTGCTAATACTTCTTCTTCACTTACTTCCTTTTCTTCTTCCCTACTTTGAGCAGTCTCAACACTAGTAAAAGTAGATTGTTCAGAAAGCCATTTTTCGTAATCTTCCTGTGACTCAACTACAATGGTCATTTGCATGTTGTAGTGAGCCGCTCCACAAATTTTATTGCAATACAGTAAATAATTGAATTCATCATTTCCTGTTTTTTCACGCATTTCCTCCGTTGTGATAGTTGGAGTAAAGTGAAAACGTGTTTTAGCTCCTGGAACACAGTTCATCTGTGCTCTGAAATGTGGCATGTAAGCACTGTGTATTACATCCTGAGAACGGAACTGAAAGTTAACAGGCTGATCAACCGGAATATGAAATTCCATATTTACAATTTTATCATCATCAGCATTTACGAAAGGATCAACTTCATTTTGTCTTTCGTAAGTTTTGATCTTAGCCAATTGTCTTTTCTTCTTATCGAGATTTTCCTGTAGCTCTTCTTCTTTAGCACCACCTTCAGGAGCATTAGCTAAATTAGCTTCGATATTTATAACTTCATCTTCGAGGCTAGACTTTCTTTCCTGAATAGTTTCGGGAGTGATCAAACCTAATTGGTTAGAACCACCGATAAAGTTGTAATTCGCTTCTCCTAATTTATTGTCTTCTCCAGCGTAGCGAGCAACCCATGCAAATTGCTTTGAGTAAAGTTCAATATTGATTGAATCCTCGGGTGCATCATCAGTAATATCATTCCATGCTGATAAGCCATAAATTACAATTACAGCTAAAACAATTGCTGGAAATGTTGTCCATATCAGCTCTAATTTAGTACTGTGTGTAATGAAGTCTGCCTTATGATTAGGCTTCCAGTAGTACTTGCTCGCAAAGTAGAACAATAAAACATGGGTAAGAACAAATGCGATGATAAGGATCACCCAGTTAAAATTGAGAACATTGTCAATAACTGCTCCGTGTTCTGAAGCGGCTACAGGCAATAGATCATCGCCATACTCCCAGGCTAACCAAATGAAAAAACCAAAGTAAGCGATACCGAACAGTAGCCAGAGCTTGGCTCTGAGTTTATTCTCCTGGAAATCGATATCATCCTGGTTGTTACCTCTTAATTTTCCAGTAATTTCAAATACTCTTACAAGTTGTATAAGAGCAATTAAACCGAGAACTGATAATAGTATGATCAAAAAATTCATTTCTCTCTAGCTTTCTATTAATTGATATGGTGATGTAAACTCTCTTCTAACAATGCATGCTTCTTCACAACGAGCGGTGCCTTAGTCAATTGATTGAATACAACAAACAAGAACAACCCTAAGTAACCCAGCATCATTCCTATTTCAACAAGACCAATAACACCTTGATCTTTCATAACACCTGGCGTAAATAAGAAGTAAGAATCCATCCAATGACCAAATAAAATAATTACCCCTACAAACGTAAGTACACCCGCATTTCGTTTCATGTCTTTTGACATTAATAAGATCATTGGGAAAATAAAGTTTATAAGTACCATTCCCCAGAATGTAAGACCATAATCTTCAAGTCTAACGAGGAAATAAGTAACCTCTTCAGGGATATCAGAATACCATATTAACATGAACTGGCTAAACCACAAATACGTCCAAAGGAATGAGATAGCAAATACCCATTTACCCATATCGTGAATGTGGCTATCATTAACCTCTTTGAGGTAACCATTTTTCTTGAGGAAAATCGTGATCAATAAAACCATCACAATACCGGATACCCAAATACCAGAGAATATATACCATCCAAATAGTGTTGAGAACCAGTGAGTATCAACTGACATAATCCAATCCCATGATCCAATATGGATTGTATAACCAAAGAATACGAGGAATATAGCCGCAAGAGTCAGGTTCTTCTTAAACCACTTAGAAGTCTTTCCTTCCTGATCTTCAACAAGCGAGCGCTTTCTAAAAAGGAATGTAAACAAGTTCCAAACTCCTAACAACAGAATAGCTCTAATCCACCAAAAAGGTAAATTCAAATAAGGCTCTTTACCTGCAATAATAGCATCGTAATGTGATGATGATGGATCGTATAAACTCTTATCCATCCAGTGATAGATATGATTCCAATGGAAAGTAGCACCAAGGAAAACAATAAGCAGTAATAGAGTACCATAAGGCATAAACATTGAAACACCTTCAAAAACACGCTTCAAAACAACGCCCCATGCAGCTTGTGCTGCATTATTAACTCCGATGAAAAATACTGCTGCTAAAGCAATACCAAAAAAGAACCAGCCACTAATCATAGCACTAGTCCAGGTTCTGGCACCCTGACCACTGAAAATACCGTAAAGAGTAGCAATTACTCCAACAGCGATTAATCCAATGAAAAGCTTTTTAGACTTATCTGTAAATGTGAATTGATCCATCACTGACTTTTTTACTTATAAGACGCTCTTAAGCATCTTGATTCTCTGTATTATTATCTTCTTTATTTTCTTCTTCCATTTCTTTCTGGTCAGAACCAGCTTCAGCTTGCATAGCTTTCAAATCTTTACCCTGTAAAGTTTGAACATAGTAAACAAGCTTCCAGCGATCTTCCTGGTTGATTTGACCAGCGTGTGGCCCCATCAAACCTTTACCGTAAGTAATGGAATGGAAAATCTTTCCTGCAGGTAAATCCTTAAGTCTGGCACCATCGTATGCTGGTGGAGGTCCAGGCCACTTAGGATTAGATGCAACAGCACCGTCTCCTTTACCTTTTTTGCCGTGACAATGAACACAAAACTTACCGTATATTTCTTTCCCTTCACTTACTAGTTCTTCACTGTAAGGAAGTGGATTCTTCAATTCTTTCCCGGCCATTTCATACCCTTCAGTAGTGTTCTCATACTGATATGGCATAAATCCTCTGGGAATAGACCCTTCAGCAGGCATTCTCGCACCAGAGTGATCAGCAAAGAGTTTTTCTTCTTCGTACGCTTCAATCGATGGAGAGCGATACATGTCAGGCATATACTCTACCCCGGGACTTTGAGGATCTGAACATCCAGCAAAAGCCGCAACTACTGAACAAATGAGTAGAACTCGCTTCATAGTTTAAACAAATTTCGTTATGCGTTCTTTTTCAAAAATTTCAACAACCTCAGTCTCCTTGAGAGCATTTTTCAAATCCTCAACAGACATTCCATTTCCTTCAGGAGAAATCTCCACAGCAAAGTGATCATCAGTCGTTCTCGGATGAGGATTACGTGCAGGCATTCCAGGGAAAGTCATATTTCTAAAGAAATAAGTAATTGCCATTCCGTGAGCTGCACACAATACAGTAAATTCAAACATAATCGGAACGAAAGCCGGAAGGTTCTCATAGAAATTGAAGCTCGGCTTACCTCCAATATTCATCGGCCAGTCAATAATCATGAAATAATTGATGGCGAGCATAGCGAGCGTAAGTCCGGTAAGTCCGAACAAGAACGCAGCAATCGCAAGTCTCGTCCATTTTATTCCAAGAACATCTTCAAGACCGTGAACAGGAAATGGCGAATAAGCATCATTTACCTTAATCCCTTTAGATTGCACATGTTTTATGCCATCTACCAGGAGTTCATCATCGTTGTATAAACCGTATAAGTATTTTTCTTTTGTCATGGTCAGATCCAAATTAAGCTGCTAACTCTTCGTTTTCTTTTTCCGGCTTGTTACCATCTCGGTAAGATTCACCAGAACCTTTCAAAATACTCTTCAATTCGTTCAATGCCAGTACAGGGAAGAACCTTGTAAAGAGCAAGAATAAAGTAAAGAACAAACCTATTGTACCAATGAATACCCCAATATCAACCCAAGTTGGGTGGAACCAGGACCAGTTTGATGGAATGTAGTCACGGTGTAGTGATGTTACAATGATCACAAAACGCTCAAACCACATACCGATATTTACAAAAATCGATAGTATAAACGAAACTGTAAGGCTCCTTCTCAATTTCCTAAACCAGAAGAATTGAGGTGTAATCACATTACAAGTCATCATCATCCAATAAGACCATGCATAAGGACCAGTAGCACGATTGAGGAATGCGTAAGATTCATATTCAACACCAGAATACCATGAGATGAACAACTCTGATAAGTAAGCTGTACCAACCATCGATCCTGTAACAACAATTACTACGTTCATCAACTCAATGTGCTGAATTGTAATGTAACGCTCAAAATTCAATACTTTTCTGGCGATCAACAGGAGTGTTTGCACCATGGCAAAACCTGAGAAGATCGCACCTGCAACGAAGTATGGAGGGAAAATTGTCGTGTGCCATCCCGGGATAACAGACGTAGCAAAGTCCATCGATACAATAGAGTGTACTGAGAATACAAGTGGAGTTGCAAGACCGGCTAAAACCAGTGAAACTTCCTCAAAACGTATCCACGCTTTTGCGTTACCAGTCCAACCAAAACTCAGGATTGAATAGATCTTCTTAGCAATTGGTCCCGTAGCTCTATCGCGAATAGTTGCGAAGTCAGGAATAAGTCCAATATACCAGAATACAAGTGATACAGAGAAGTAAGTAGAGATGGCAAAAACATCCCACAAAAGTGGAGAGTTAAAGTTCACCCATAGCGAACCAAATTGGTTTGGAATAGGAAGAACCCAGTATGACATCCAAATACGTCCCATGTGAATACCAGGGAAAAGAGCAGCCATCATTACGGCAAAAATTGTCATCGCCTCAGCTGCACGGTTAATCGCCATTCTCCATTTCTGGCGGAATAACAATAACACTGCTGAGATAAGTGTACCTGCGTGACCAATACCAACCCACCAAACGAAGTTGGTAATATCCCAGGCCCAACCAACGGTGGTGTTCAAGCCCCATACTCCAATACCGCGGCCGATAGTATAGGTAATACTACCGAGGCCCCATAAACCAAGGAGTAAAGACATGGTGAAAATAAACCACCACAACTTATTTGCTCGCCCTTCTACAGGAGCGCATACTTCTTCCGTAATCTTGTGGTAAGTTACATCCTTACCTAAAATTAACGGCTCCCGTACTTCTGCTTCTTTAACCATCTATATCACTATTTAATGATGTATGTACTTATTCAAAATTATGCTTCGTGTCCGCTGTGTTCTTCTTCACCGTGACCATGCGATTCTTCACCTTCATGGCCGTGTGATGATCCACCGTGACTTTTAACCGCTTCACTAACTCTTTCTTCGTCTACGTTACGAACTTTCGTCATGTAGAACACATTAGGCTTAGTACCTATTTCCTGAAGGAGATTGTAAGAGCGATCTGAATTCGATATCTCGTTTACCTGTGAATTATCATCGTTAAGGTCACCAAACTGAATTGCGTTTGTTGGACATGCCGTAGCACAAGCAGTCGTAACCTCTCCATCCTTAACAGGGCGACCTTCTTTCTTAGCGTTGAGTTTGCCTTCCTGAATGCGTTGAACACAGAAAGAACATTTCTCCATAACACCTCTGGATCTGACCGTAACATCAGGGTTGAGTACCATTTTACCGAGATCATCCTGAGATGGATTAACACCTGTAAACTTGTAATCAGCTTTGTAGTTGAACCAGTTGAATCTACGAACTTTGTAAGGGCAGTTATTCGCGCAGTAACGCGTACCGATACAACGGTTGTAAGTCATCTGGTTAAGACCTTCATTACTGTGTGTTGTCGCAGCAACCGGACAAACAGTTTCACAAGGAGCGTGATTACAGTGCTGGCACATTACCGGCTGGTAAACTGCTTCAGGGTAATCAGATGGAACTTCCATCTTGTGATACATGTCGATTTTACCAATGCCTTCTTCTTTAGCCTTTGGTTTCGTCATGTTTGAACTGAAGTAGCGGTCAATTCTCAACCAGGACATTGTTCTTGTTCTGCGAACTTCATCCTTACCAACTACTGGCACATTATTTTCAGAGTGACAACCGATCACACAAGCACCGCAACCGATACATGCATTTAAGTCAATCGTCATTCCCCAGTGGTGACCAATTTTAAGATCGTGGTCGTTCCACATATCGAGCTTTTGCACAGGCGTCTTTTTGCCATATGCGTTTGCTATCTCAATATCAGGGTTCCAAACACTCTTTCCGTGTTTGTTGAAAGTTTTCAAAGAAGTTTCATTCACGATTTTTCTACCCATCATGGTATCGTGAATTTGAGTTGATCCGATTGGATACTCAGTTCCGGTTGGCTCAATTGACGCTCCGGAAGCTACATATTGCATTGTTCCGTTAACTACTTCCACAAATGGGAATACATTAGCACCAATCGTTTTTTGATCTCCTGCCTTTTGATCACCCTGAAGGATAACTTTACCGGCTTTCGTTCTTCCGTATCCAAGCGCTATAGAAACAGCCCCTCTACGTTGTCCGGGAAGAGCAATTACTGGTAACTCAACAGCTTTACCGTTTACCGTGATTTTAGCTGTTTTAGCAGGATACTTTTCAGCAATCTTAATCGGGTAAACTTCATTACCGTTTTCATCCTTCATGTCTTCAGGATTCATAGCAATGTAGTTATCCCAGGTAACTTTACTAACCGGGTGTGGAAGCTCTTGCAACCATGGGTTGTTCGCGTGATTACCAACTCCCATTGATGTTTCCATGTAAAGCTCTACATCCCAATTTGAAGATTTAGCTGCATTTGAAACAACTGATGCGCTTTTGGCTACATCAGCACCAAATGTCATTGAAGCTTTTCCACTTTCTTCACTGTCAGAACCAGCAGACTTAGCTACTTCGATCAAGCCATCGTGTACAGCTGAGTTCCAGAACGAATCGAAGTAAGAGTATTTTGATTGCTTAGGTAGCAAATCTTTTTCCCAATTCTTGCGAATGAAATCGTAATAAGTGTCTTTTTCTCCAGCCCAAACCAACATACTGTCTTCCATTTGGCGGGTATTGAATAATGGGCGAATTGTTGGCTGAGAAATACTGTACAATCCAGTTTTAGGATTGAAATCGTTCCATGATTCAAGGTAGTGATGAGGAGTAGCATTAACAGTACAGTTTGAAGCTGTTTCTTCAAGTCTGTCTGCAAATGAAACTGTCAAACCAACCTTGGATAATGCTTTATCAAAGCCGAGTGATGAAGGTGCAGAATAAACAGGGTTCACTCCGTTAACGAAGAGTAAATCAACTGACCCGCTCTTCATTTCATTAACAAGCTCAACAAAAGCTTTATCATCACTTTGTTTGAGGTAAACTTCAGTTTTAGGATCAATCGTTTTACCGTAAGAACCTAACAAGTCGT
This sequence comes from Salibacter halophilus, assembly GCF_008806325.1. Lineage (GTDB taxonomy): Bacteria > Bacteroidota > Bacteroidia > Flavobacteriales_G > Salibacteraceae > Salibacter > Salibacter halophilus. The sequence continues at coordinate 30,343 of NZ_WACR01000008.1, read as the reverse complement.
TGATCGCGTTGATCACAACCTGTGTATCTTTATCGTTAGATCCTGATACAACTAAAGCACTACCTTTATTAGACCACAATTCATTTGCGGCCGTTTTAATTTTGTCTGATACATTATTATCGTCATCAATCTTCTTCATTGAAACTGTAGCTGCTCCGGCTTTTTTTGCAAGCTCGTTGTAAAGAGCCAAAACAGACAAGCCTAGTTGAGAAGATTTTACAGCTCCTCTTACATCAGCATTTGTACCAGTTACTGAGAAGTTAGATTCAAATTGAAAATGACGACTCATCCAATCTTTAGATGGATTACGTCTGTCAGAATATTGTTTAGCGAATTCAATTGGTGACAGCCAGTTAGTGAGGAAATCAGCACCAAAGCTTACGATCACTTTTGCTTTATCAAAGTGATATTGAGGAATCATTGCTTTCCCAAAGCTTTCTTCATTGGCGTAACGCATTCCGGCATAAGAATACGCATCGTAAGTTACTGATTTGAAATCGGCATTTTCACCGAGGCTATCTTTCAATTTACCAATGGCTTTCTTTCCAGATGGCGAAATGTAAGATGATGTGAGGAAACGCACAGTGCCTCCGTTGGCTCTGACCGTATCCAATTTCGAAGCTATCGTAGAATCAACCTTTTCCCAGTTAGCGCTCTCACCTTTAACTGTTGGCCCCTGAAGTCTGCCAGAGTCGTAAAGTGAAAGTACAGATGAGTTCACTCTAGCGTGGAGACCACCTTTACTGATTGGTGAGAGTTTATTTCCTTCAATATGAATTGGGCGACCTTCACGTGTTTTTACTAAAACATTGGCGAAATCGACACCGTCAAAAAATGTTGAAGCGTAATAATTAGCCACCCCGGGAACAATCTCCTCAGGTTTCACCACATAAGGAATCGACTTTGTAACGGGTGCTTCACAAGCAGCAACTGTAGCAGCTGCAACGCTGAAGCCAACAAATTTCAAAAAGTCTCTTCTCGATGTAGAGGATTGGCTCGCCTCCTCTTTAGCTAAGAATTCATCTACCGGTAAATCTTCAGCGAATTCGCGCTGTGCATTTTCAACAAACTCAGGATCGTTGTTGTATTGCTCGAGACTGTTCCAGTATGTTCTTGAATTGCTCATATTGCGTAAAACTAAAAGTCAATAATAATTAATAATGGCACTTAGCACATTCTAAACCACCGATCTGTTCAACTGTAAACTTCTCAATTCCTTCTTCCTTGTATTTCTCTACAAGTTCAGCGTGAAGATCATCGTAGTAGTCATTACCATTCATCTTCACTTCAGTTTCACGGTGACAGTTAATACACCAGCCCATTGTGAGCGGAGCGTATTGTTTCATCGGGTAATCGTAAGTTTCAACAGGTCCATGACACTCCTGGCATTCAATTTCACCAGCAACTACGTGCTGAGAGTGATTGAAGTAAGCGAGGTCTGGAAGGTTGTGAATACGAACCCATTTAATCGGTTTTTTAGGCTTATCATATTCTGCAGTTTCAGTATTGTAACCAACTGCCTCATATATTTTTGAAATCTCCTCTGTTCCCCAGCGACTGCCTTCTTGAATACCCTGGTGGCAATTCATGCAAAGCATAGCTGAAGGAATGTTTGAATGCTTTCCTTTTTCAGCTGCGTGGTGACAATAAACACAAGAAATTTCATTGTCTCCAGCGTGAATTTTATGAGAGAATTTAATCGGCTGCTCCGGAGCGTAGCCCTGGTAAACACCAACACCAAGCAATCCCTGCCAAACAACATTCAGAACCACAACAAGCACAACAACACCCATAAGGGCAACTAACACTTTATTGCGGCCTGCCCAATGTTGAAGTTTTTCTTTTGTTGACCAGTTAAAGTCCTGAACTTCCCCATCTTTCTCAAATCCTTCATCTCCTTTAACATCATAGAGCAGATGTTTTACAGAACGCTTAACATCTAAAAGAACCTTGATCACGATCAGCAATACAACAAGGAAGCCAAGCAACCAGTAAAGCGTGTAATCTTCACCAGAATCCTGAGCAGCGACCATTTGCTTATCACCAGCTCCTGCTTCTTTCTCTTCTCCGGCTGAAGGATTAGCAATGTAGTCAAGGATTGCGTTTACCTGTGCTTCATCCAGCGGCATAGCTGGCATTACAGATTTATTATACTCTTCGTATAAGCTGTGAGCATAGTCATCACCAGGATTATCAGAAAGGTACTGCTGAGAATTTTGAATCCAGGCTATGAGATTCTCTTTGCTATCCCATCGATCCTGAACGCCACTCAAAGCCGGCCCAACTAACTTACCTTCCAACTTATGACACGAGGCACAGTTTCCTCTGAATAGCTTCTTGCCGTCCTGGGCATCCACCTGTAGCGATAAGGCTATAAATAAAGAAAGCACGCAGGCGTGCATCAATACCTTAACATTGCCGATTTTTGAATAAAATCTACTCATTACCAATAATTTATGACCTTTAGAAGGCTTTTTCTTCCCTAGATTTTAAGGGCAAAAATAGCAGAAAGCCTTAACTACTGTTAACAAAGCCTAAAAAAAAGAATTACTCCAATTTAATTTAGACTCCTTCTAAATTGCGCGTTTTATTCATGAATATTTTACTTTAGCTAAACATTCTTCGTTACAAATTGAAGTAAAACAATCATTCCATGTTAATTACCAAAAATAAGGTATTGCTTTTTTCTGTTTTTTCACTTCTCTCGGTTGAGGCTATGTCTCAGGAAACACTCAATTGGAACGGATCTGACCAACAGATAAAAGACACCATTCAATTTCAACAGGATTCAATTTCTATTAAGAGTACTAAAAAACTCGACAAGCTTGTAAAGTACTACGACAACTACACGTCTGAGAAAAAGAAAATGGACGGTTTTAGAATTGAGGTCTATTCTGGAAGTGGTGCTAATAGCAAGCAAAAGGCAAGGGAAAAACAACTCGAATTTCGATCTAAATTCCCTGATATTCCGGCCAACCTGGTTTGGAGCTACCCTAACTTTGAAATTAATGTTGGCAACTTCAGATCCAAGGTTGAAGCTGAGGGTGCTTTAATCAAAGTACAAAAAGAGTATCCGTTTGCTTTTGTGAAAAAGGACATGATTGATCCTCCTGATCTCGATAAGAAGAAAAAATCAACCGATATAAAAGACAAAAAGGCATCTGATTAAGATGCCTTTTCTGTTTGGTATAATATGTTGTTACAGTATTAGTCTTGTCTGCCCACGTAGAACTCAAAAGTCTCTTCAGATTCATTGCCTAACATATCACGGGCAACAACTTTAACCTCGTATTTTTTCTTTTGTCTAAATCTGCTCAACTCTGAAATATCGAGTGTTTGCGGACTAGAATACTCGCGTAAAGGTTCACCGTCAATTGAGTAAAAAAGTTGCTTAGTACCTGTGTGCTTATCAGTAGCCCCAACATACATTCTCACATAATTAGGATAGATGTTTTTGTCTCCTTTCTTACCGATTGGGTCAATACTGAAATTCACGAAAATATCAGGAGCAGTATTATCTACAAAAACGTTACTCGTCTTTTTAGATTCTTTGTTGTTCACATTATCAGTAGAATAGAATGCAGTTGTGTGATATCCCTCACCCGGTATTGTGAATGTAGAATAGTCTTTTTCTCCGCCTCCGTCAATACTGTACTTTGTGGATTTAACTCCTGACCCAACATCACTCTTGAAAAGTGTCACTTTCGTTTCACTTGTAATGAATAATGTATCACGATCAAAGAATTGCGGACTTCCGTACTTAATACCAGTCTCTGGAGACTTGTTATCCATGTAAACATTCAGGTAATGATTAGTTGATAGGTTTTCAACATTATCATTGGCATCGTACTTAACACTGTGAGTACCGAGTTCATTAGGAATATTAAAGTCACTTGAAAAAGTATTGCGGTTTCCACCATCAATACGGTAATAGATGTTTTTCACACCCGCCTTATTATCACTAGCCGTCAAGTTCACCTTAGTGCGAGGCGACACATATAAATACTTTCCTTTATGCTGATCACCAACAACTTTTGAGTTCACCTCAGGCGCAATTCTATCGAGGTAGAACTTAAAAGACTTTTTAGTTGCTGTATTTTCAACATTATCCTCAGCATAATAATAAAGAGTATGATTTCCATCTTTTAACCCAGCCATTGTAATTCGGCCAGGATAATTTCGGTCAGATCCATTGTCGAATGAATAACGAGTAACTTTCACTCCGGCTAAATTGTCAGATGATGAAAGGTTGAATACCGTGCTTGGAGCAAGAATATTTTGATTGTGCGTTATCCCGTCAATTGAATGACTTGAAGTGGGAGCCGATAAGTCGACAGTGAAATCTGATGAGCGCGTATCTTCTGCGTTTCCTACATTATCTGCAGAATAATAGTAAAGCGTTTGAGCTCCTTCATTATTAGCCGCTACTTCATTTGAATACTTTGAATATCCTCCTCCTAATGCATACTGTGTTTCTTTTACGCCTGAAACACCGTCTCTGGCAGTCAAACTAAAGTTTAGCCCTTTACCATAATAAACTGTACCTCCTTTAACATATTTAGGGGCTCCTGAAAAACGCAGTGTTGTTCTTGGAGAAATTCCATCAGCATAAACCTCCATTAAAACTTCACGCTGAGGGCGAACAGGATCTCCTGTTTCAGGATCTACGGCCCACTTACTCCTAATATAGTTTATCCCTTCAGTATCGAGATACAGTGGATTCGCATCTGATGGATTGCTTTTACTCTTTAAAGGATAGTTCTTCCCATCTGGAGTGGTTGAGAATTTCAGGTAAAGTGGTAAAGATTTTTGGATATAATAATTCCCGTTAGCCTGATATACGACATTTTCGTAGGTTGGCTTGTTCGGTTCTGACTGTGCAAAAAGTGAAGCAGATATAACCAAACCGCCCGCTCCCAGTAGTATTCCTTTGATATTCATAATGAAGGTTTTTCAAAATTCTGCATAAAAGTAATAAACTATCCGAATTTTATTAGCTATCAACCTGTTTTTACACATTTCTATTTTCCTAAACTTATTTCATTTTTGTTGTATGAGAGTTTTCAAATTTGGAGGTGCATCGGTTAGAGATGCTGAGTCTGTAAGAAACGCAATACAGATCATTAAAAATGAAGGTAAAGGTCCGTTGCTCATTGTTGTGAGTGCAATGGGGAAAACGACCAATGCTATGGAGCGCGTTCTTATTGAAGTTTTAAAAAACAGGGAAAATGCTCGCGCTATCTTTAAACAGGTAATTGATGATCATCTTGAAATCGTAAACGAGCTCTTTGAAGCTGAATCGCACATTTACAATGAGATTGACATGTTGAGCGAGCAGGCTAATGAAATAATTGATACGGGGAATACCGGAAAACCTGATTACCTGTATGATCAATTGGTTCCTTTTGGGGAATTATTGAGTACAAAGATATTCAGCGAGTTTCTAAAGCATGAAGGTGTAAATAACCAGTGGTTTGATGCCCGTGATATAATCAAAACGGATTATCAATATAAATCGGCTAATGTTGACTGGAAACGAACTGAAATACAGGTTGAAAACACTATTGCACAGTTCCTTAAAAACTCTGCTTCTCCATTTGCTGTAACCCAGGGTTTCATTGCCGGAGCTGACGCGCTTAATCCAACGACACTCGGCAGGGAGGGATCTGACTATTCAGCTTCTATTTTTGCCTTTGCTTTACATGCAAAAAATGTCACGATTTGGAAAGATGTGCCCGGTGTGCTCAACGCTGATCCTAAACACTTCAAAGAAACCACGCTTCTCGATCACATTTCTTACAGGGAGGCAATTGAGCTTGCTTATTACGGAGCATCAGTTATACACCCTAAAACAATTCAGCCTCTTCAAAATAAGAAGATTCCACTTTATGTGAGATCTTTTAAAAATTTCAATGAGCCGGGAACATTAATCGATAGCTCAAGCAACAATGACGAGACTGTTCCTTCTTTCATAATCAGAAAAGATCAAAGATTGGTATCGATTTCTACGCGTGACTTTTCATTTATTGTAGAAGACCACCTGAGCGATATTTTCGAGGAATTCGCGCGATTCAGAGTTAAGATCAACATGATGCAAAACTCTGCAATCAACTTTTCTGTGAGTGTAGATGAAAACTCATTTCAGTTGAATGAACTCATTGATGAGTTATCAAAACGCTATCAAATCCTTTACAATCAAGGGCTCGAGCTTTTGACAATAAGGCATTTTAATGATGAGATTTTCAAAAAACTCACCTCTGATCGAAAAATCTTACTGGAACAAAAAACGCGCAATACACTGCGCGTTTTGATGAGGTGATAATATTTTATGCTTAAAAGAATAAGCGAACTGACAGACTAGGATTAGCTGCGTCAATACCAGATTCAAAGTACGTTGTGGTATTTTCATTTCCATTTTCGGGTGAATACGTCTCAGATCTGTATCCAAGCATTCCTATGTTTAAACTTCCACTCAATCGTGGTGTGAAAAAGTAGCTAGCTCCTAAAAGGAGATTTGCTGAATATCCATTCACATCATTAACACTCTTCCCACTACTGTTATCAATAGTACGTGATCCAAAGAGGTAGCCAGCATTCAACTCTCCAAAAAGATAAGCTCTATTGGCTACAGGTTTATAATATCTACCAAAAAGGCCAAGAGTAAGAAAGTTATCAGTTAATTCTGAGTCTTTTTGTATGGAGTTTTGCGACTCATCTATTCGGTTTACAAGAGTGTTTTCAGCAATTATTCCTACAGCAATGTTTTCGTTAAAATGATAAGCAGGTTTTAAGGCTAAATTAAACGTATTTGTAGTGCTGGTCTCTCTATCCATTATATCAAATCCAATGTTGCCGCCTATAGAAAAGTTCACACTATCTAGTTGAGCACGTAAAAGACCAGCAAAAAAGAAGATGCCGATAATTAAAGTCAATCGTTTCATAAGTTAATCGTTTTGGTTTCTACTAAGATAGCATTATTTAAACTCTCCCAAAATCTTAGTAGCCAAAACTGTAGAAAGACGCTCATAAGACTCAAACGTCCAGCCGGCAATGTGCGGACTCAAAACTACCTGATCACTTTCAGTCAAATATTTAAATGAATCGGGGAGATTTTTGTGGTCGATGTTTTCAAAACTCGATTTTTCATATTCTAAAACATCGAGGCAAGCTCCCATAATTAAGCCTCCCTTCAATGCTTCAACAAGGTGTTCAGTATTGACAACCTCACCACGAGATGTATTGATCAGGTAAACAGCTTTTCTCGATTGTGAAAAGAACCTTCGGTCAGCAATGTAGCGTGTTTCTTCAGTCAAAGGAACATGAAAACTGATAATATCTGATTTCTCTAAAATATCTTCATAAGACACTTCTTTCACATGGTCAGATCCAAAATCAGACTTGAACTTATCGTATGCCAACACCTCACAGCCAAATGAAGAAAGTCTCTTTGCAAAGGCTTGTCCTGTGTGACCGTAACCGATAATTCCAACCGTTTTCCCTCCCAATTCTATTCCGCGATTTTCCTCGCGATACCAATGTCCTTCGCGCACTTCTCTGTCAGATCTGATCAAATTCGTGAATAACGACAACAACATTCCCATTGCATGTTCTGCTACAGCATCACAGTTACCTTCAGGAGAATTGAAGACCTTTATTCCTTTTTTCTCAGTTAGTTCGCGGTTAATATTTTCAAGACCCGATCCACTTCTGGCAATAAACCGTAAATCTTTTGCCTTTTCGAGGAACTCTTCATCAATCTTGAACTTACTCCTAATCACAATTCCCTGGACATCATTCAATGCATCTAAAACCTCATCACGATCCCAGTAAGTTCCATCGATACAATTGAATCCGTTTTTCGTTAAATCTTGCCACAAAGCAGGGTGAACAGTATCTATAAATAGAACATTCATAGTTGTAGTTTTTCTATTTCTCTCGTCAGTTTAACAAAATCATCCACCGATAGTTGTTCGGGGCGTTGTTTCAAAAACTCGTTTTCAAATTCCTTTCCTGTCAAGGCCTTTAATGAATTTCTTATCGTTTTTCGCCTCTGGTTGAAAGACATTTTAACAACTCGTTTGAAAAGCTTTTCATCACAACCCAGGTTTTGATTTTCTTTCCTTCTCAACAAGATAACTCCCGACTTCACTTTTGGTGGCGGATTAAAAGCTCCTTCATCAACAGTGAATAAATACTCCACATCGTAATATGCCTGAATCAACACGCTAATGACTCCGTAAACTTTTGATCCGGGTTTTGACGCAACTCGCTGAGCAACCTCCCGCTGAAACATTCCGCCAACTTCTACAATCAGATCGCGGTGCTCCAGAGCTTTGAAAAGGATCTGACTGGAAATATTGTAAGGGTAGTTTCCAATTAGTGCGAATTGCTCTTTGAAAACCTGATCGACCGGAAAACGCAAAAAGTCTCCTTCAATGATATTTTCTTCAAGCTCGGGGAAGTGGTTTCTTAAATAAGGCACTGATTCACGATCCAGCTCGATTACGGTGAGATCGAGAGGTCGTTCCAATAAAAACTTTGTCAAAACTCCCATTCCCGGCCCAACTTCCAAAACTCTCTTGTAGCCATTGAGTGATAGAGAATCTGCAATTCTTTTAGCTACTGACAGGTCTTTGAGAAAGTGCTGACCTAAAAACTTCTTTGGTCTTACGCGTTTTGTCATCAAATTTTTGAATTGTGGTCAACGACCTCGAGCAAGGTTCTGAATGCTACAAACTTATCTCTGTAACGCTCAGTGTGCTCTTCCTGAAGTGGTTCAGCATGGTTGTTTTGGTAATCTTCAAGCGTCTTCATATCTGAACACAAGTACTGGATAGAATAATTTGTGCCTTCATCATCATCCACCATGACTTTTGACAGGCGGTACTCTTTGAACTTGCCGGTACTCATCACATCAGGTATGTGTTGCGTGATCATGTATTTGTACCAATCGTTCTCTACTTCTTTATCGATCTTTATCGTTACGTTGTAAATAATCATAATTCCTCAGTTGTTGAATCTCCTCTTAATTTCCTAAATCGCTTACGCGCTTCAACCACGTACAAACTCCCTGAATAATCCGTGAGAATTTTTTGATAGAGTTCGCGTGCTCTGTCTTCATTATTCAAATGATGTTCGTAAAGCTCAGCGAGTTTGAAATGTGCATCATCTCCTAAAATATCATCCCCGTGATTTTCAATGAGCTTTTCCAGGTCTTGAGCCGATTCCTGAAATTGCCCCATTTTCTTATTGAGCTCGAAGCGCTTCATCAAAATATCGTCCTGTAGCGAATGGCCCGGATACTCAGAATCAATACTATCGAGCGTAGCAAAAGCTTCAGCGTATTTTTTTTGTTCCAGGAGTAAATCGGCACGGGCAAACATCTCCATGGGTTTAAATGTCGTGTCGATAATTGTATTGTCATTGATCAGGTTTGACAAGTACATGGCATCGTTGGCAATCAACTTTGATGTTGACCCTTTTAAAACATCGAGTTGAGAACGCGCGTAATCAAACTCACCTGTGTAGTAATAGATCTTAGCTGCTTTAAATTTTGCCTTATCTCCCAACTCGTCATACTTGAATGCTTTTTCGGCCTGCATGTAGTAAAGAGCAGCGTCCCACACCTGGTTTTTCACGACAAGAAAGTCGCCCAGTTTTATTTTGGTCAGAGCCACATTCCTGTCGCTCATTGTGAGATTCTCCAGGTTGTTTTCGAGCCTCGAAATTGCCGTGTCGAGATCATTGAGCTGGTACGCTTCAATCTCGGCTAATTCTATGGAAGATGCTGCTACCAGGTTTGGCTCTGACCATTGACTGATAGCATCTAAATATTCGTCTTTAAGTTGAGCGTATCTTTCAGTCGCTGTTTGCGGATCAAAATCAAGATGCAGTTTACTCACCGTTAGGTATTCCTGCAATGCGCGATCGTAATACTGGTTTTTCTTACCTTTTTTAACAACGTATTTGAGAGCATCACGAGCTACATCAAACTTTTTATTGTTGCGAGCAACATTGGCAAGTGACATGAGTCTGGAACCGTTTTCATCAAGCCTGCGATCGAGGGCTTTTGCCTGAGCATATGCTCCGTAAAAATCACTTTGTTGGAGGAACATCCAAATCAACATTTCGGCAAAAATGGGCTTATCAGGATTGTCCTGAACTTTCTTGAGCAACTCCTGGCGAAGCGTTTCCACGATCATTTGATCTTCTTCAAAGTCGATAATTCTGCTCAACCTCACCTGTACGCTCCGCTGATACGATGGGTTTTTCTCAATGAGCTCGAGGTAGAGCTCAATCATTTTATCGTTTTGCCCCATCTGACCGTACAATTCGGCTATTCGCGAATTGAAAACGTAAAATCCCCTTATGTTTTTCTTGCCTTTTTCGTAAGCCTGAAGTGCATACTGATATTCGCCAATTTTGGTGAACTTATCAGCTACATTGATGATTTCACTACGGTTGTTGCCGAGTCCATTGATAACATCATCCCAGGTATTTTCTGCTCTGCGATTATCGTCTTGTCTTTTGTAAGCCTGCCCAAGAGTGATCAGCAAATCGAGGTCGTTAGGCATTTTACGCGAAGCCTTTTTCAAAAGACTTTCTGCTACATCGTAGTCCTCGACATTAAAACGGCAAAGTGCTAGTCTCTTTAAATAAAACGGCTGATCAGTATCATCGTAGAGTTTTTCGTAATACATGGCCGCTTTGCTGTACTCACCATCAGCAAAATATTGATCGGCAAGTTGGCGGTCCTGTGTTTGTGCTACTGTGGTTCTGACCGTGACAAATAGCAAAAGAAGGATGATACTAAATCTTATCATGCATTAGTTAACGAATTCCCTTGCGGTTGAGTTGTGTAATAAGTGAATCGGCAACCGGATAAAAGATTTTGAACCTTCTTTCTGATCGTTGATAGGATTTCACAATCTTATCTGTAGCCTGATTCATCTTTTTGGCTGCTTCTTCTTCATCAGCGTAATACGCTTTGGCCTGTTCTTCTTCCAGCAGGTTATTTTGAATATCAGCTTTCAGGTTTTCGAGTTGTTCAATAGACTTATCGAGCTCCATTTCTACTTTCTCGCGATTGTCGAGAACAATTTTTTTAATCTCTTCCTCTGTCATCTTGTATTCGCTCAAATTATTAGCGAGATACTTTGACAAGGTATCGTGATAGTTGTTGTGAATGAAGTCAATGTGCTCCTCAATTTTTTCTTTTTTCTCAGCTATTTCTTGAAAATTGAGACTATCCATTCTTTTTTGAGAATGCTCCAGTGTTACAATTAAGCTATCAATTTTGTCAATTTGCTCCTGGTTTACATTTGATGTGCAAGCCATCACGAGAACTCCTAAAAGTACAAAAAGTGCTGTTTTTTTCATCTTTTTAAATTTTATCAAAGCCTGTGAAAGGCACGAGTGCTTTCGGAATATTGATTCCGTCCTTTGTTTGATTATTCTCTAAAATAGCAGCGAGGATTCTTGGGAATGCAAGCGCAGATCCGTTGAGTGTGTGAGCCAATTGCATTTTTCCGTTTTTATCTTTGAATCTCGCTTTGAGCCTGTTCGCCTGGAACGTTTCAAAGTTTGAAATAGAGCTCACTTCAAGCCATTTATCCTGAGCAGCGCTATAAACTTCCATGTCATAGGTCAGAGCCGAAGTAAATCCTAAGTCTCCGCCACAAAGCCGGGCAACGCGATACGGCAACTCGAGCTTTTCTATTATAGAGCGCACGTAACTCACCATTTCATCCAAAGCTTCATAAGACTTTTCAGGGTGTGTAACCTGAACGATTTCCACTTTATCGAACTGATGCAAGCGATTCAACCCGCGAACATCTTTCCCGTAAGATCCGGCTTCACGTCTAAAACACGGTGTGTAACCACAATGCTTGATCGGGAACTGATCTTCTTTAATAATTACATCGCGGTAAATATTCGTGATCGGAACCTCAGCAGTTGGAATGAGGAAAAGATGATCGAGCTCGGTGTGGTACATCTGCCCTTCTTTATCGGGAAGCTGACCGGTTCCTTTTCCTGTATCTTCATTTACAAGTAGCGGAGGCATCACTTCAACATAACCTGCTTCAATCGCTTCATTCAGGAAAAACTCTTTCAGAGCTCTTTGCAACCGGGCTCCTTTTCCTGTGTACAATGGAAAACCGGCTCCAGTGATTTTATTTCCCAGCTCAAAATCGATCAGTTCAAACTCCTTTGCCAAATCCCAGTGTGGCTTGGGTTCAAAATCGAAAGTTGGCTTTTGGCCTACCTCTTCAATTATTTCATTGTCAGCATCGCTCTTACCTGCAGGAACAATTTTGTTAGGCACATTCGGAACCTGATAGAGCAACCCCTGAAGCTTTTCGTCAATCTCATTCAGCTTAGTATGGTGCTTCTTCACCGCTTCTTTGAGCTCGCCTGTTTTAGCTTTATACTCCTCTGCTTCATCGCGCTTTCCCGACTTAAACAACTCCCCGATTTTTTTGGAGATCTTGTTCATCTCTCCCTGTTCAGTATCGAGTTTCGTTTGAGTTTCTCTGCGCTCTTTGTCGAGGCTCACGATATAGTCGATTACCTCCTGACCATCAAAGTTTCTAACTTTTAATCGTTCGATGATCTCGTTTGCGTTATCTCTGATATAGCTCAGTTGAAGCATGGTAAGTATTTTGCTGTAAAATTAAGATTAATAGGAGTTATTCCAATCCCTTTGGGGTGTAAACAAAAAAATCCCGATCAAAGCGACCGGGATTTCTCAAAAAATAAAATATTTCAACTACGCTTCAGTTTCGTTCTCAACAGAAACGTAAGATTTATTTCCTTTTCTACGTTGAAATTTAACAACGCCATCAGTCAATGCAAATAGAGTATGATCTTTACCCATACCTACATTTTCACCTGGACGATGTTTAGTTCCTCTTTGACGAACGATGATATTCCCGGCTTTCGCGTCTTGTCCGCCATAGATTTTAACACCGAGTCGTTTCGATTCCGACTCGCGACCGTTTTTAGTACTACCTACACCTTTTTTATGTGCCATAATGAATGAGGTTTACTGTGTTATTCTTTATCTTCTTTTTTAGTAGAAGTTGATTTCTTCGTTGAAGTACTTTTCGCTTTTGTTGAAGAAGCTTTCTTAGCTGAATCTCCAGAAGCCTTTTTAGTACTTGTTGACTTTTTAGCAGAAGTAGACTTTTTCTCGCTAGTCGACTTCTTAGCAGTAGTCTTTTTGGCTGTAGAGGCTTTCTTTTCAGAACCCTCTTCTTTTTTAGCCTTAGTTTCTTTCTTTTCTTCTGCAGGCTTAGCTTTAGCAGCTGTTTTGGCACCGCCTTTTTCGCTGATCGACTCAACCTGAATTGAAGTCATATACTGGCGATGGCCTTTTTTCTTCTTATAGCCTTTTCTGCGCTTCTTTTTGAAGACGATTGTTTTGTCGCCTTTCATGTGCTCTAGCACTTTTGCGGTAACTGAAGCTCCGCTGATAGCTGGGGCGCCAACATTCACTTTTCCATCGTTATCGATAAGAAGTACGCGATCAAAAGATACGCTTTCACCTTCTTTATTCTCTAAACGATGTACAAAGAGCTGTTGATCTTTCTCAACCTTAAACTGCTGCCCTGCTATTTCTACAATTGCGTACATCTCAATTAAATTTTAACTGTTACTTTTTTATTGTAAAAGGGGTGCAAAAATAAATATTTTCTCCTTGTTAGCAACTACTTAGACCTTTTAAATTTGCGATTGCTGTTAATTAGGCTCACACCTAACAAAATAACAGCTGCAAAAATGGCCTGTATCGCGTTGAAGTTTTCACCGTCAAGTACACCCCAAAAGATAGCAAATACCGGAATCATGTAGGTGACACTCGAAGCGAATAAAGCACTGGTCTCTTTGATCAACATGTTGAAAATGTAAACGCACAAAGCTGTGCCCACAACGGCTAGAATTGTCACGAAGCCAAGACTTTTGTAGGTTTCTGCTCCACCATGCGCGAGTTTGTCCACAAAATCAGTAAATCCAAAAAGGTAAACTCCAGCGATTATTCCAACTGTAAAAAACGACAATGAGGTAACCGCCATTGGGCGTACATCCTGCAAGTACATTTTAATCAGATTCACATTTACACCATAGCTCGAAGCCGCAATGACCGGCAAAATCGCGTACAGGGAAAAAGAACCCAAATCAAATGAATCTGACCGAAAAGCGATGAGTCCGGCTGCACCGACAAAACCGGCAATCACACCCAATACACTCATCGGTTTAAATGTTTGTTTGAAAACCAGAACCGCAAGCAATAATGTAAAAATTGGAGTTGTTGAGTTCAGAATTCCGCTCAATGAACTATCGATGTTTGTTTGAGCTTTCACAAACAAGAAATAAGGCAACAAACTACCGAATATTCCCGCCAGGAAAAACACCCAAAAGCGCTTTCCTCTCAGATAACCAAAGTACTTAATCACAAATGGTGAAAGCACCAGAGCCACACAAAACACACGGTATGAAGCTATCTCTTCAGGTGTGAATGAAATAAGGCCTTTCTTCATGAGAATAAAAGATGATCCCCAAATGAAAGCCAGGAAAATCAGCGTAACCCACTGAACTACTTTATTGCTAAAATCGATTTTCATAAGTCGCGCAAAAGTAGCCGAAACAAATCAACTCCAATGCGCTTAAGCATTATTTCAACCGCTTGTGTATTTTTGACTTTCTATCGGTCAGAGCCCATTACCTTTGTTCGCAATATGGAGAAAATCATTGAAGTAAGAGAAATAGCACGAGAATACAGCATTGGAAACCAACTCGTAAAAGCGCTTCAATCTGTTTCTTTAACTATCGACAAAAACGAATACGTTGCTTTGATGGGGCCATCGGGCTCTGGAAAATCGACACTCATGAATATTTTAGGTTGTTTGGATACTCCCACACGTGGAGAATACATCCTAAATAAACAGCGAGTAAGCCAACTATCAGATGATGAACTCGCAGAAATCAGGAATAAAGAAATTGGTTTTGTTTTTCAAACATTTAACCTTCTCCCGCGGTATTCGGCTCTCGACAATGTGGCTCTTCCCCTGGTGTACGCGGGCATGAAGCGATCTGACCGAAATGAAAGGGCTAAAGAAGTTCTCGAATTAGTTGGTCTAAAGGATCGTATGGATCACAAACCAAATGAGCTTTCTGGCGGACAACGTCAACGTGTTGCAGTGGCTCGTGCACTTGTGAATAAGCCATCTATAATTTTAGCAGATGAGCCCACTGGAAACCTCGATTCTAAAACATCTTATGAAATAATGGCGTTATTCGATGAAATACATCAAAATGGGAACACCGTTATTCTCGTAACTCACGAAGAGGACATCGCCCAACACGCAAAGCGAATCGTTCGTTTGATGGATGGATTAGTTGAAAGTGACACTCAGCAAAACAGAAAGGAATGAAAATATATACCAAATCAGGAGATAAAGGACAAACCTCTCTCATAGGAGGAACTCGTGTAACAAAAGATCACGTTAGAATTGAGGCTTACGGAACTGTTGACGAACTCAACTCCTGGGTAGGAATGTTGCGCGATAGTGAAGTTGACGAGCGAACTCACCAAACCCTGCTAGAAATACAGGATAGACTATTTACCATCGGCTCTTCACTGGCAACTGACCCAAATGAAAGTCCTGAGACGAAACTTCCTGACTTAAAAGAAAGTGACATTACTTTTCTCGAAAAAGAAATGGATTTCATGGACGAGCAACTGCCTCCTATGAAAAACTTCATTTTGCCCGGTGGACACAACACCGTTTCCACATCCCATATTTGCCGAACCGTTTGCAGGAGAGTAGAAAGAAGAGTTATTTCACTATCAGAACACGAATTTACGCCACCACTCGTTCAACCTTACGTCAATCGACTAAGCGATTACTTTTTTGTACTTTCGAGATACACCGCAAAGCAATTAAACGCAAATGAAATAGCCTGGAAGCCTCGCAAATAGAAGGCTTTAGACTTTTTTTACACAACAATTGTGCATGTAACTTAAAAAACTACTTTTGCGTTTTGAAAATGCCTAACAATTAATACAATTGTACTATGTATTGGACGCTAGAACTTGCAAGTTATTTAGAAGATGCTCCATGGCCCGCAACCAAGGATGAGCTAATCGACTACGCACTGCGTACAGGAGCTCCTCTTGAAGTGGTTGAAAATCTTCAGGAAATCGAAGATGAGGGCGAGCAATATGAAACTATAGAAGAAATTTGGCCAGATTATCCTACCAAGGAAGACTTTTTCTTCAATGAAGATGAGTATTAATGGCTATTACTCGATAATATTTTGAGCCGTTTCACGCGAAACGGCTTTTTTTGTTTTGGCCCAAAATTTATTCACACTTCCTGCATCTGACCATCTAAAAATTAAATATAAACAGATGAATAACCTTAACTTTGTGGGCCATTTTTCACCTAAACCACTTAACTATTCAAAATACTGATAATTAATACACGATATGTTAGAAACGGTCACTAAGGCTATACAGAAGATCTTTGGAACGAAAAGTGAAAAGGATATTAAGACCATTGCCCCCATCGTCAATAAGGTTGAAGAGGCATATTCTAAACTGGATAGCCTGAGCAATGATGAACTCAGAGCCAAGACCACTGAGTTTAAAAACATCATTGAAGAAGAAATAAAGGAAGAAAATAACCGCATTGCTGAACTCAAAGAAAAAGCAGAATCTGACGAAGTAGATATCCTCGACAAAGAAGACATCTACAACGAGATCGATAAAATTGAAGAGGATATCACGAAAAAAATCGATGATGTTCTCAATAAAATTTTACCCGATGCCTTTGCAGTTTTAAGAGAAACGGCAAGACGATTCAAGGAAAACGAAACAATTGAAGTTACCGCCAGCGAATTTGATCAGGAGCTCGCCCAAAATCGTGACTCTATCCAAATAAGCGGAGATAAAGCTATTTGGAATAACAGTTGGGATGCAGCAGGCAACAAAGTAACCTGGGACATGGTCCACTACGAAGTTCAGCTTATTGGTGGTATCGTTATGCACCAGGGTAAAATTGCAGAGATGCAAACGGGTGAAGGTAAAACCCTTGTGGCAACACTTCCTGTTTACCTGAATGCACTATCTGGTCGTGGCGTACACCTCGTAACGGTGAACGACTACCTCGCTCGAAGGGATGCCGAATGGATGGGACCAATTTATGAGTTCCACGGTTTATCAATCGATTGTGTCGATAGGCATCAACCAAATTCTGAAGAGAGAAGAAAAGCTTACCAGGCAGATATCACATACGGTACCAATAACGAATTCGGCTTTGATTACCTGCGTGACAATATGGCCAACTCGCCAGAGGATCTCGTTCAGCGCAAACCAAACTACGCCATTGTCGATGAGGTTGACTCGGTTCTGATCGATGAAGCCAGAACTCCACTCATCATTTCTGGGCCAACGCCAAAAGGTGATCAGCACATGTTTGACGAGCTCAAACCAAAAGTTGAGAAACTGGTTGGTGAACAACGTAAACTCGTGAACAACCTGCTCACTGAAGCTAAAAAGAAGTTGAGTGAGGCTGAAACTACTGAGGATAAAAAGGCTGCCGGTAAAATGCGCCAGGAAGGCGGTTTATCTCTGTTCAGAGCCTATCGTGGGTTACCGAAAAACAAGGCGCTCATCAAGTTCCTCAGCGAACCCGGAATGCGTCAGCAACTGTTAAAAGTTGAGAATCACTACCTGCAAGATCAGGGAAAAGAAATGCCTTTTGTCGATAACGAACTTTTCTTCGTGATCGATGAAAAACAAAACTCGGTTGAGCTCACTGAAAAAGGAATCGACCTGGTAACATCAAACACTGACGACAAAGACTTTTTCATTCTGCCGGATATTGCGACTGAGCTCTCTCAAATTGAGAAATCAGAAAAACCGAATGAAGAAAAAGTTCAGGAAAAAGAAGAATTGATGAACGATTTTTCAGTAAAAACTGAACGCGTTCACACAGTAGATAAACTTCTCAAGGCGTATTGCATGTTTGAAAAAGACGTGGAATACGTAGTGATGGATAACCAGGTGAAAATCGTTGATGAACAAACAGGCCGTATCATGGATGGCCGAAGATACTCTGACGGTTTACACCAGGCGATTGAAGCTAAGGAACAGGTGAAAATTGAGGACGCTACTCAAACTTACGCCACTATTACGCTTCAAAATTACTTCCGCATGTACAATAAGCTTGCGGGTATGACCGGTACTGCTGAGACAGAAGCTGGCGAGTTTTGGGAAATCTACAAACTCGATGTTGTCGTGATACCAACGAACAAACCGGTTGTTCGCGATGACAAGCAGGATCTTGTCTATAAAACTGCAAGAGAAAAATTCAATGCAGTTATCGATGAAGTTGTTCGGTTGAGAGAAGAAGGAAGACCAATTTTGGTCGGAACCACAAGCGTGGAAGTATCTGAGCTTCTCAGCCGCATGTTGAAAATGCGCAAAATCGAGCACCAGGTTCTGAACGCGAAAAAACACCAGTCTGAGGCTGAAGTTGTCAAGAATGCCGGTGAACCAAAAACAGTAACGATCGCTACAAATATGGCGGGTCGTGGTACTGATATCAAATTGACAAAAGAGACAAAAGAGGCCGGTGGTTTGGCAATTGTTGGTACGGAACGTCACGAATCAAGGCGTGTTGACCGCCAGTTGCGCGGTAGGGCCGGTAGGCAAGGTGATCCGGGTTCATCTCAGTTCTTTGTTTCGCTCGAAGATAATTTGATGCGTTTATTCGGATCTGACCGTATCGCTAAATTGATGGACAGACTCGGGCACCAGGATGGAGAAGTGATTCAGCACCGCATGATTTCAAACTCTATTGAGCGTGCTCAAAAGAAAGTTGAAGAAAACAACTTTGGTATTCGTAAAAAGCTTCTCGAATACGATGATGTAATGAACCAACAGCGTGAAGTGATCTACGATCGCAGGAAACACGCGCTTTACGGTGAACGACTCAAACTCGATATCGCCAATTCAATGGTTGAGTTGGTTGAAGCAATTGTTTACGATTATCATGCGACTAAAGATTTTGATGGTTTCAATCTTGAATTGATCAGTTCGCTGCATATTGAAAGCCCGATCAGTGAAGATGAGTTCATCAAAAAACAGCCAAAAGATATTGTTGATCATATCGTTGAAAAAGCGGTAGCCAACTATCAAAAACGGACTGAGGAGATGAGCAAAATCGTTTACCCAGTAGTTAAACGCGTTCACGAAGATCCAAAAGCTAACTTCAAAACAATAGCTGTACCATTTACTGATGGCAGAAAATCGCTTCAGGTAGTTGCTGATTTGGAAAAGAGTTACAACTCTGAAGGTGCTGAATTAGTTGATGCGCTGGAAAAATCGGTGACCCTCGCGATGATCGATCTCAACTGGAAAGATCACTTACGCGAGATGGACGAATTGCGTCAATCAGTTCAAAATGCTGTTTACGAACAGAAAGATCCTCTATTGATTTACAAGTTTGAGTCTTTTGAATTGTTCAAGCAGATCATGCAAAAAGTGAGTCGTGAAGTGATCTCATTCCTGATGAAAGCTACTTTACCACAAGCTGAGGATGCTCCTGTACAGGAAGGAAACCGCGTTCAGGAAAAGCAAAAACAACCTGAACTTCAAACACAAAAAGAAGAGCTTCCTTCTCAATCATCAGGACCGCAATATCACGATCCTTCACAAAACAAAGAGCAACCGAAACCTCAGCCTGCTAAATCTGAAAAGACTTACGGGCGTAATGATAAAGTAACGGTTCTCAACCTCACTACAGGTGAAGAAAAAGAAGTGAAATACAAACAAGCTGAACCGCTCTTGAAAGGCGGACAGTGGAGAATTAAGGAATAACGCAACTCGACCTGATTGAATTAGGTCATGTCAAAAGTTGCAATGAACCAGGGGCGCTCGCTGAGCGCCTCTTTTTGTTTCTCATCGAGTGTTATACTATGCGTAACAATGTTATTTGGACTCGCTTTATACACTTTACTCACCCAACCTAGTTTTCCGGAATTGACGAGCATTTTAAGAGTTGGATCTTCACTATCAAACCAGAGTAGAGAAAATTTCAGTTTGAATATAGCCAGCAAACTCTCCATTAATTTGATGAGAACTTTCTCGTTTCCCGGAGTTGTATAAACATGGTCAAAGCTGAGAAAACGGAGGTTTTCGATATCGAGAACAGCTTTGTCGAGACCTGTAATTTTGAGTCCGCGAGTAATTGCCTGAAACATTGGTGAACCAACATTTTCTACGTGGAACATACAGTCATTAACCTGGCAACCTGCAATTATTTTCCCATCATTATCACGAACCACAAAGTAGTTGTCATGATGAAAAAGATATTCAAAATGTACACCATTGTGACCTGAATAAAACTCGCTAAGTAGTTCTTTCACCTCACTGCGAGATTTTTTATCCAAAACCTCTTCAAAGTCAACCGTTTTTTTTGGTTTAATTCTTGAAAAAGGGATTGTCTCAAATTTGCGGGATGTTTCAAAATCAAAACCCATTGCATGGTGCAATGAGCGCATATTATCAGGCTCTATGTATGCGTAATGATAAGCCGGAGCTTCAGTTGTTTCGTTATAATTTATCCCGTGTTCAGAAGGGTGCCTTGTCATGATATTCGCAATAATCCTGCGAAATACATTATCGCTTGAACGTTTCTTCTTTTCCTGTGAGGACGTTTTAAAGATTTTATCAAAAGCGAAATACCGGATGTAATAAGCATTGGCCATACCAAAGCTCATTTTTGTATCATAATGAGCCAATGAAAGATTTCCAAGCATTTTTTCACCACGGTACAGGCTCAGGTGGTAAGGATGATGCATGAATTTGAGGCGATCACCAACTCTGCCATGACGATAGATAAGGCCTTTAGTTCCAAGAACAGTACTGTCTATTAAACGCTGTAAGTCAGTTGGGACTTCTTCAGTTGAAAGTTTCAACTGAAATGATCCTTTTTCAAATAGTGCTTTTTGCATATCCTTTTGTTAGGGCTGGCACATGGGTGTGCTCCTTACTAAATTGAAAGCAAAATAAATCGTATGCTCGAAACTGCCAAATGATGGTCACCAACAAATTGTGCTTAGGCCTGATTTGGCCCCATCAATCATGCAATGAAACAATCAATTTAAAGGAGCTGCAGAGGTTCAGCTGAATGGGGGCTCTGACCAAAAAGAAAACATTAAGCTTCCTGAAGTTCAGTAACTTCAAATTCGTAATATTCCATGATTTTGTTCGCCAATAGCTTTTCACAAGCCTCAGTCGTTTTTTCTTCTGCCTCAGCCTTTGAATCAGCTTCTACCTCAAGCGTGATGTGCTTTCCAACACGAACGTTATCCATCTTATTCAAACCCAGGTTTTTTAGACCACTCAAAACAGCTTTCCCTTGTGGGTCTAAAATAACTTTATGTGGCATTACATCAATTGAAGCCTGAAATTTCATGTCCTTAAATTTTAATTATTAAACTGATTACAAGTCTCTTATCAAAGAGCAATGCTATTTCCTTGCTCTGTTTACGAGATGTACGATCAGCGAGTAAATAATGTACAAAAGTATAATAATGGGAATGATGGTGTAATCAAAATAGGGATAATATGGAACCCGAAACCAACTTTGATAAGGCAACCAGGTCATGATCAGAGCCAGAAACACCAACCCGATAAAGATAATGCGTGCTTTATTGGGCCCCTCCCACTTGAGGTTTTTGAATTTGAAATTGAGAAGCGGAAAAGGTGCTACGAGCAAAATACTACTCACAATTGCGAGTACAATGTGAAACCAGGGATTCCATAAAAGCAAAATCAGGTGAAAATCATATGGTTGCCACCAGTAATGAAGCTGAACCAAAGCGCTCATTGCTTCATCGGTATCGAGTGGGTTATAAAAATTGAGTCCGTATTGGGTAGCCATGATGATGGAAAATGAACTGATCAAAATTGCATTAGCAGGAGTTGGAACTCCTATAAACACATCAGATTGGCGCTCATCAATGTTGAAAATAGCTAACCTCAGAACCGAGAAAACAGCAACAAGTAAGCCGAGTCCTTCCAGGATTTGATGATCGAGTGGTCGCTCGAAGAATGGTGTGAAGTAATCTCCAAATCCGATACTGATCCACTGGTAGAGTAGAATGCCCGGCAAAACACCAAATGTGACAGCATCGGCAAGTGAATCGAGCTGTTTTCCCAACTCGCCACTCACTTTGAGAAGACGAGCTACCATGCCGTCAAAAAAGTCAAAGATTGCTGCTAAAAAGATAAATGCGGTACTCCACAACATTTCAGCTTCAAATGCAGCGATGATCCCGAGGCAACCGCAAACAAGGTTACTCAGTGTTAGTGAATTTGGTATAGCAGCTCTCCAATTCATAGCTGCAAATATAGCTGAATCATTCTGCCTGCCAGCTTATTTGGATTTTCTGAATGATTTTGGTTTTACGAGTGTAAAGACTCTGGAAATATTGAACCCAAAATGAATGTCTCCATCAAAAGGATTTCCTGTAGTTTGAGTAACGAATCCATTTTCAACCATTGGAGTTGAGTTGGTAACATGAAGTTGGAAAACGTGTCCGCCAGTTTCAATGTCTACTCCAATTGCAATAGAATTTTCATAAGTATCCTGGATTTGATCAGGTAATACGTAATAATACTCACCGGTAATTGCCACACGGTTCGTGATCTTCACGCGACCTCCGCCACCAAGTGCGAGCACATCGTTACTCAGGTCTTTATTTTCGACCAGGTTCCGATGAACAAGTGTTGGCATCAACTGCAAGGTGAGCGATTTTGAAAATTTACGACCGATGATCAATTGATGAGTGTAAGCCAATCGGGAGGAAAAAAGGTTGTCACGATCTGGGTTTTCCCACTTTAGTGTGTTTACTTCGGTTGTTGCTAAATATTGAAGTGAAATAGGCATTTCTTTAGCTCCTGTTGACTGTCGAAGTATTTTGGCTCTGACAAAGCCATCATATGTTTTATCAAACGAGCTTCTTCCAACACCAACCATCAACCAATCTGTAATACCGTAATCAAATCCTAAGCGAATCGTAGCCTGATCCAATCCAAACATCTCGTAAATTCCGGTATTTACAAATCCGAAACGGTGTGCTATTCGAAAGTCGAGAACACCTTTTGGGGTTGTCTTTAGAGAATGTGAATTGACAATTCGGGTAGATTTATAAGTTGACCCTACATAAACAGTTTCTTCTTCAGGATCGAGCATGGAAAGCATACTCGTGTCATTTTGAGAAAAGAGAAGATTGCCAGAAAATAGCAGCAGCGTTGCGAGGGAGAGTTTTAAACTATTCTTCATCGCTTGAATTCTTTGTAATTCATGGATACTTTGATCTTAATCACTTTGGCGATTTTATCGCGCACCACATCAGGAATTTCGATATCAAAATCTGAAGGACTCACAGTAAACTGGGCTTCACCTTTAATTCCATTATCAATAATGAAGTAACCTGATGTTTTAATTTCTTTTGTAACCCCGTGAATAGTGAGTTCACCTTCAACATTTACCGGATATTCACCCTTTTTAGAGAAATCTACGTTTTCAATGTTTGTGAACTTTCCCTTAAATGTTCCTTTTGGAAATTCGTCACTCTCTACATAGTTTTCGTTGAAATGCTCCTGCATGAGTGCTTTTTCAAACTGAAAGGACTTCATAGGGACAGAAAACTCAGCCGCTCCTGTTTTTGCATCAAAAATACTCGATGCTGAATTTGAATGGGCTTCAATATCTTCAACCGGAGTTGAACTGTAAAAACTGATCTCGCCACTTCTCGTGAAGTATTTTTGACTGTAGGCCACTGTTGACAATACAGTAAAAGCAATAATTAATAGCTGTTTCATAGTTTATTGAATTAGTACACCTCTGTCAATTCTGACCTCCTGAAAAAGGTCATCATAACCGGTGCAGATTCCTTTAATCTTTACTTTATCTCCTTTTTTCACTGATAGCTTATCAACTTCCATGCTACAAGCTGCTCCAGGCAATAAAACAGTGGTTGTGCTATCGCCTTCTATTGATTGAACCTCACCTTTCACGACAACAGCCTGATCGAGGAACATCTTGTTCGCGCTATCCGGGTTCTGACCGTAGAGCATTTGAAGCGAATCTGATGACAAGATAAGTTTAGTTTCTTCACCCTGAACATCGCGGTGTGGTTTGTTCCACTGGTAAATCCCGTAAGCCGCAACAACGAGCACGGCAATAACTAATGCGAATAAAATTTTTTTCATAGCTCTTTAATTTTGTGGCGCTCCATCCATAAGCCAACTTCTTATTTTTTGCTGATTGCAAGTTGAAAGCGGGCCGGATGGTGGCATATCTTTTTGAACGAGAACACGCTGTTCCAGCAAACCATTATCAACATATTTTTTCACTGAAGTGTAGTTGTTTATTGCCGGCAAGCCAGAACTTCCATCATGACAACCAGAAAGAGCACAATTATCCAAAATAATCGTTTCTATTCCTGAGGCATAAGTAATTGAAGTTGTATCGCAATTTGTTGAGGATTCATTTTCTGGATAGAGCTCCTCTTCATTATTGTATTCACACGAGTCGATTAAAAACACAATTCCCAAAAGACATAAAATCGCGATTAACTTGTTCATTCTCTTCACTGTTTAAGATTTTTGGTAGGCGTGTTTTTGGTTTTTTATAACGTTGGAATAATTCCAGTCTATTTTCTCTTTTAAAGCATGTTTACGAACCGGGCAATCCTCCATCAAACAATAAGCGCAAGCTTCCTCAATGCAGGGGTCAACATGGATAAACATCTCTACTTTTTCTCCTGCAAAATCATTCACCACCTTATTCACCTGCTCAACCTCATCGTGCATTCTTTCCACATCAAAATAGTAAGGTAGTGTAAGATGCGAATCGATGTGTAGTTTGGGACCGTATTTCACTACTCTAAAATTATGAATGTCGATCCACTCCGGCTTGCGATGCTTATTTAAATGACGAACAAGCTCGTTAATAAGTTGTTCATCTACTTCATCCATGATACCTGCAACAGATTTTCTTACTATTTTTAATCCACTAAATGCGATTATTCCACCAAAGAGTATGGCGAGAGCGTTATCAATCCATGTGTATGGAAAAAAGTAGAGTAAAATCAACCCTGCTACTAACCCAATTGTTGAATACACATCACTGAGCAAATGATTCCCACTCGATTCAAGTGCTAATGAATTTACTTTTTTACCGCGCTTTTTGAGAATTAGCCCCATAACCAGATTGACAACTCCAGCAAAAATCACAATGTACAAGCCATAATCAATTGCTCCTAGTTCACGCTCTTCAGTAAACCCGTAAACTGATTTCACAATCATTATGACTCCCGCGGTCAGAACCAAACTACCCTCAACACCGGCTGATAAAAATTCAGCTTTCCCATGACCATAAGGATGGTTTTTGTCGCGCGGAAGCGAGGACAGGTAAAGTGCATACACACCCAGTGCAGCTGCTACTACATTGACAATGCTTTCAGCAGCATCGGTCAATATCGCATTTGAATTACTGATCCACCAGGCACCAAACTTGATCATCATAAGCCCGGTTCCGACCAATAAAACAATTACCTGAATATGTAAATTCTTCTTTTCTCGCACTTCAGTTACAATTAAGGCAATTTTTTTAAGCTAAATGAGTTATTCAGTTAAATTTGCTCGCCTGCAAAATGAATAATATCATTCTAAAATATCTATTTCTTTTCTCATTAATGGGGTTTACTAATTCTTATTTTGCTCAGGAAACGAGAAAATACAGTAATGAATTCCTCAGTATTGGTGTGGGAGCTCGAGCACTTGGCATGTCAAACTCTGTTGTGGCATCGAGTAATGATGTGCATTCAGCATACTGGAATCCGGCCGGATTGACAGGCGTAACCGGTAAAGTTCAGGGGTCATTAATGCACTCTGAATATTTTGCGGGCATTGCCAACTTCGATTACGGAGCAGCAGCAATTCCAATTGAATCTGGTGTAATAGGCATATCACTCATTCGGTTTGGCGTTGACGATATTCAAAACACCGTCAACCTTATCGACCCAAATACAGGTCAGCCCGATTACAACCGAATTGAAAAGTTTTCTGCTGCTGATTACGCAGCGCTTATTTCCTTCGCTAAAAAGCTCAAAGTTGAAGGTCTATCAGCAGGCGGAAGCGCAAAAATCATTCATCGCCAAATTGGAGATTTTGCTGAGGCCTGGGGGTTTGGAATCGATCTTGGCGTTAAATATGAAAAAAACAACTGGCTGTTAGGTGCTGCTGCAAGAGACGTAACTTCCACTTTCAACGCCTGGAGCTACAGTCTTGACGACCGAACCAAAGAAGTCTTTCTACAAACTGATAACGAACTACCACAAAACGATCTTGAAATTACTCCACCTCGACTAATCGTAGGGGGTGGCTACAAAATCTATTTTGGAAACGAAAAATTCAGACTGCTCCCTGAGCTCAATGCCGACATCACTTTTGATGGCCAACGCCAAACGGTTATTCAGTCAGATCCTGTGAGTGTTGATCCGCATTTTGGACTCGAAGTTAGCTACGACAAACTCATTTACTTGCGTGGCGGTGTAGGCAATTTTCAACGTGTAAAAGCAGAAGTTGGGAACTACAAGGAAACTACTTTTCAGCCAAACCTGGGAGTTGGTCTTTATTTGCGCAACATTCTCGGTCTTGGAGATTTAGCAATTGATTACGCACTCACTGATGTAGGCTCTACTTCTGGCTTGCTCTATTCAAACGTCTTTTCCCTCAAGTTCCATATTCACGAGTAAGCTAATGGTCAGAGCCAGAATTATTAGCTTCGCGCCAACTTTTTATCGAGTCGTATGAATCCGAAAGTAAGGGTATTAATCATCAGGTTTAGCTCCATTGGCGACATCGTGCTCACGACTCCTGTCATTCGTTGTGTCAAACAACAACTCAATGAAGGAAACAACGAAGTACATCTCATTACAAAAGAACAATTCAAACCAATTGTCAAAACCAACCCTTATCTCGATGAAGTAATTTACATCGAAAAAAAAGTTAGCGAAGTAGCTGAAAAGCTTCAAAATGAAGGGTACGACTACATTTTTGACTTGCACAACAACCTTCGATCAGCTCAGGTTAAAAGATTAATCGGCACCCTGGCATTCACTTTCAAGAAGCACAACATAGAAAAATGGCTCTATGTAAATTTCAAGATCAACCTGATGCCCAAAAAGCACATCGTTGATCGCTACATGGACACGACAAAAGCTTTTGGAATTGAGAACGACAATAAAGGACTGGATTATTTCATCCCAAAAGATGAATTTCTCGATAAATCATCACTGTCAGAGCCATTCTCAAAGCAATATGTAGCTATTGCTATTGGCGGCCAGCATGTAGGCAAAGTAATGCCAGCTACAAAGATTATTGAAATTTGTAATGCACTGCCTCTACCCGTCATTCTTCTAGGTGGCCCTGAGGACTACGAAACGGGAAAGTTAATTGAGCAGGGATCTGACCATGAAGTTAAAAACACCTGTGGTGAGTTGAGCCTCAACGAATCAGCGAGTTTAGTCAATCAAGCTGAAGTGGTCATTTCTCACGACACCGGTTTGATGCACATCGCAGCAGCATTTAAAAAGCCTGTTATTTCAATTTGGGGTGCCACAGTGCCTGAATTTGGAATGTATCCATACATGCCCGGGAAAGGATCAAAAATCATTGAACCAAAAGATTACCGGGATCGTCCATACTCCAAGCTGGGAGATAGAAAGTGGTACAAACCACCATTTAAGGGAATGGAAAAAATCGATGTTAACGAAGTGAAACAAGCTGTTGAGGAAGCTCTGGATCTGACCAAAACTACCGAACCGGGCGCCTGAAAATCTTGAATTTTGTCAATCCTATTTTTTGGATACGATAGGCTAATGACGTCCAGATAACTCCCAGCCCGTAAACTGATGATCTTTTAAAATTGATTGACGAAGCTTCTTCAAAGTATTTTGTTGGGCATGTTACCTCAGCAATTTCAAAACCGGCAAAGCAAATTTGAGCAAGCATTTGGTTATCAAAAACGAAATCATCAGAATTCACATCAAAATCGATGCTTTCAAGTACTTCTCTTGAGAATGCTCTGTAGCCTGTGTGATATTCTGACAACTTTTGATTCATCAACAGGTTTTGCGTCAAAGTCAAAATTCTATTCGCAATGTATTTGTAAATGGGCATTCCACCTTTTAGAGCTCCTTTTCCCAAAATACGTGATCCCAACACAACCTGATAAAGGTCATTTGCAATGATGTAGCACATTGAAGGAATCAACTTGGGCGTGTATTGATAATCGGGATGAACCATGATAACAATATCAGCTCCAATTTCGAGGGCTTTATTGTAGCAGGACTTTTGGTTTCCTCCGTACCCCTTGTTTTTTTGATGAGTGATGATGTGATCGATACCTAACTTTTTTGCCAACTCAGAAGTATTATCCTGGCTTTTATCATCAACCAGAATTACTTCATCGACAAGATCCCGTGGGATTTCATTGTAGGTTTTTTCAAGGGTCCTTGAAGCGTTGTATGCAGGCATTACAACTACGACCTTTTTGTTGTTGACCATCGGTTCGAGTTTGCCGCAAATATATACGATTAAGTGAATAATCTCATTTAAAAGAAAAGCCCACCAAATTGGTGAGCTTTTCTATCAAAATCTATTCATCAGGTTATCGATTGATAATGATTCTTTTTTGGAATACTTTAGTTGGTGTTTTGATCGTAAAGAAGTAAACACCATTACTCGCTTCACTCAAATCAAACCTCTTTTTCCAGTAAGACTGATCACTGATATTCGACTTGTGTACGAGTACGCCTGTAGAAGATATCACTTCAACTTTTGCATCTCCATACCAGTCTTCAGATTCCACTGTGAATACTCCATTACTCGGATTTGGATACAACCTTACTGAGCGTGGATCCTCCGTTATAATTCCGCTCGGATCACAATCTATAACCGCAAATGATACTGTATCAATTCCTGAACATCCAGCACTATTTTGAACGACTACTACATAAGAATATCCCGTATCCTGAACAAAAGGACCTACATCAATAGACTGTGTGGTTTCACCATTATTCCACAAGTAAGAACTGTAGCCAGATCCTGCGTCAATGCTAAATACCGTATCAGCACAAACTGTGTCTATTTCATTCAATTCAACTTGCGGACTCTCCAGTACTGTCACATCTATTGTGTCTGATCCCAAACAGCCGTTTGACCCTTCTCCTACTACACTGTATGAAGTGTCATTCATTGGAGAAACAATAATTGAGTTTGTCTGTGAGCCTGTAGACCAGGTATAAGTCGAAGCACCAGTTGCTACAAGTGTATCCTGTAATCCCTCACAAATATCAATGTCAGATCCCAACGAAACAGACGGATTACTCAGAACCTCTACCGTTCCGCTATCACTGTTCAAGCAGCCATTGGAGTCAGTAAACTCATACTGAACAACTGTAGTTCCTAACCCGGCTTGTGAGATATTGAATGTGTTTCCAGTAACTCCATTTCCGCTGAAAACTCCTCCCTGAGGAGTACCTCCTGAAAGTAAAAGCGTATCAGCCGACTCACAAAGTGAGGTGTCTAAATCTAAATTCACTGTCGGCAATGGATTCACTTCAACCTGTTGGGTGTCTGATCCCGTGCAGCCATTTGTGCTAGTGAATGAGTAAACAATATTGTGTGTGCCAACTCCGGCTACGGATGGATCAAACTGATTTCCTGTTACTCCCGGGCCGGAATACGTCCCGCCTGATGGTGAGCCTGCTGGAAGTGTTACAACTCCGGCATCGATACATCTGTCGGTTAATGATGGTAGTGTAACCTGTGGGGTTGGGTTTACAGTCACCGTTGTCATTGCTGTATCACTACAGCCATTAGGATCTGAATAGGTATAAACCAGACTGTAGGTTCCCGTTCCGGCTGCTGATGGATCGAATTGACCTCCTGTTACTCCGGTGCCGGAATACGTTCCGCCAGTCGGTGAGCCTCCTGTTAGGGTGATAGCTGCATCGCTTTCACAGAATGTGCCCGGTGAAGTGAAGGAAACAGTTGGCAATGGATTTACTGTAATACTTGTTGTGTCGGAATCAGTACATCCGTTACTGTTTGTTACAGAATAGGTAATCACATGCGTTCCGACTCCTGCTACTGATGGGTCGAATTGAGTTCCTGATACTCCGGGGCCGGAATATGTTCCGCCAGTTGGTGTTCCACCTGTTAGTGTTATTGAGTTTGAACTTATACAAACATCAA
>NZ_WACR01000007.1 GCF_008806325.1 Salibacter halophilus | reverse complement strand
CCACGACTTTTACGGTTGATCCATTCCCCTCTTTTTCGATGGTGCCAACTGATTCTATCGTTTGTTTTGGTGATTCTGCCAGTGTGCAGGATTTACCGGGGTATTCTTACTCCTGGAGCAATGGCAGTCAGGGTCATTTCACTGCTATTTCTTCTTCAGGTTGGTTGAGTGTGGACATCACTTCTCCGGCTGGTTGTCTTTTTACTGATTCACTTTTCATTGACAGTTTGATCGAGGTGGATATTACGCTGCCGGCTGATACGGCTATTTGCACCGGTGATTCTTTTACGGTAACTATTCCTTCCGGTCAGAGCCTTGATTACCTCGTGTGGAGTGATGGTGATTCTTCTTACCAAAGGGTGATCGACTCGGCTGGTTTATTCTATGTGGAAGCGCAAAATAGTTGTGGTGTTTTCAGGGATTCCATAAATGTCGGTTTCATCGAGAGGGTACAGTCTTTTGACATTCCGGATACTTCATTTTGCCGGGGTGGTTCTTTGGAGATCAGCATTGAGGACTCCAACGCTTCTTCTTTTATTTGGGGAGATGGGTTTAATGGATCTGACCGTGAAATTGAAAACTCGGGTTCTTTTTCGCTCACTGCTCTCAACTTCTGCGGGTTTGAAACGGATTCGTTCTCGGTGAGGGTGCTCGATACCCCTTTTGTGGATTTAAATGATGCTTATCAGTACTGTGACGAGGTTCCGGTGGAGATCGATTTGCCGGCTCAGTACAGTTACCAGTCGGTGATTGGTGTTGCGGGTAATGACAACATCGTGTACTCGCAAACGGGATCTGACCGTGTAATTGTGGAAAATGAATTTGGTTGTGAAAGTGTTTATGAGGTCGTGATTGAAGGCTGTGCGATTGAGGTGATTATTCCGAATGTGTTTACACCAAATGGTGACGGACTCAATGACGGGTTTGAGATTAAAAACCTGGATGGGCCTGATTTTCACTTGCGGATTTACAACCGCTGGGGAACGCTGGTTTTTGACAACGAGAATTTTATGAAGTCGTGGGATGGGCACATCAACGGTTCACCCGCTTCTGACGGAACGTATTACTATATATTAGAAGTGGATCCCACGATTCAGACGGTGGGAAATAAGCATACTTATAAAGGATTTTTGGAGTTGGTGAGGTAAGTCTATCTCAACACATTTCTACGCTCGGCATCCAGCTTGATAAGTGTAAAAAGCAAAATCGTAAACGACCAAAGCGATGACCCTCCATAACTGAAAAAAGGAAGCGGAATCCCGATTACCGGTGCCAATCCGATTGTCATTCCAATATTGATTGCAAAGTGAAAAAAGAAAATGCACACGACAGAGTATGCATAGACTCGCGCAAATGTTGAACGCTGCCGTTCAGCGATCCAAATAATGCGAATAAATAGCCCCAGGAAGAGAACAATAATTATCGAAGTTCCAACAAACCCCCATTCTTCGCCAACAGTACAAAAAATGAAATCTGTACTCTGTTCAGGCACAAAATTGAATTTCGTTTGAGTTCCTTCGAGGTAACCTTTACCCCAAAACCCACCTGAGCCAATCGCAATTTTCGATTGATGTTGGTTGTAGCCCGTACCACTCGGATCTGAAATAATACCCAACAATTCGTAAATCCTGTTACGGTGACGGTCTTCAAAAATCTCGTTAAAGATGTAATTCACACTGGCCACATACCCTACAGCAACAACAGCGAGCATCGTCAACGGACGCCACAAAGAGGAAATATTTTTACGAAATAGTAAGAGTATCAATCCGCCCAAAACAAGTAGAGATCCCATCAAAATGTATTCTCCACTAATGGTCAGATCCAGCGTCTCAATATTCCACATTTCGCGCTCTACGAAAAGTGTCAAAATAAAGAGCATAGCAGCTGCAACTCCTACTATCAGTACCTTCCCCGAAAGACCTTCTCGGTACAAAACGAAAATAAAACTAGCATAGACCAATGTTGAACCGGCATCGGGTTGTAAAAGGATTAAAGCTGCCGGAACTAGCAGAATAACAGCACTCGTAAACTTGGTCTTAAATTGATCCATTTTCACACTAATGGATGATAAATATTTAGCCAAAGCCAGAGCTGTACCATATTTCGCAAACTCAGCGGGCTGAATACTCACTCCGCCAATTACAATCCAGGATTGGGAACCCTTAATCTCGGTTCCGACCAATAAAACTGCCACCAGTAAGGCCACAAAAATCCCGTAAAAGACGTAAGCAAAAGTTTCGTAAAACCTCACATCAAGCAACATGACAGCAATAGCTAATGCCGCTGATGTCCCAATCCACATAAGCTGCTTGCCGTAATTCTGAGAAAAATCAAATATAGTTCCGGCTTCATCAGTGTAATTAGCTGCATAAATATTGAGCCAACCGAGGAGAACCATCACAGCATAAATGGAGATGAGTAACCAGTCGATGTTTTCGGTTATATTTTTCGTTCTTCTCCCTCTCATTCTTCGTCCTCCTTATCGAGATGAATAAAATCAGCTTCGAGGATTCGTTGCTCTTTGCGTTTATTCGTTTTTCCTGTGAGGTATTTTTCAATCATCAAACTCGCGATTGGCGCAGCCCATGTTCCTCCAAATCCAGATTCTTCAACATAAACAGAAACTGCAATTTGCGGGTTTTCTTTGGGAGCAAAAGCGATAAATACAGAATGATCTGGCGTTTTCTTGTTTTGAACTGTTCCCGTTTTACCACAAACCGTAATGCTGTCAATTCTGGCTCTGCGAGCTGTACCGCCCGGCTCATTCACAACAGCATCTAAAGCGTCAATAACAACATCAAAATGACTACTATCGATGAGTGTTTTATTCTTCTTTCTGTACTTTTCGAGTTTTGGAGAATCTCCAATTTCCTTCACCAAATGCGGAGTGTAATAAAAACCTTTATTCGCAATTACTGATGCGAGATTGGCCATTTGAATAGGAACAACACCTAACTCACCTTCGCCAATGCTATTCGAGTAAATTGTAGAAAAAGCCCAGCGGTATTCACCGTACCAGCTATCGTAAAACTCTTTATCAGGAATGAATCCTTTTTTGATTCCTTCTAAATCGGTTTCGAGCCTGATTCCTAATCCCAAACTCATCACGTATTTCCGCCAGTTTTCAAGTCCGATTGCGCTATCTTTAAAAATACTTTCTTCCTCTCCCATTTGAATGAGGCGCTTATAAACCTGCCAGAAATAAGGATTACACGAGTGTTGAATTGCCTGTCCCAAATTGTCATAAGTGTGCGAACCGTGGCAATTGATGATCGATCTGTTGCAATGAAAACGCGTTTCAGGAGTAATCACCCCGTTTTCGAGTGCCACTACAGATTGCACGAGTTTGAAAATTGAACCCGGTCTGTAAACGGCTTTTATTGCCCTGTTGAACAGCGGATCGAGTGAATCATTACGAACTAACTCCACATAATTTTGAGTACGATCGCGGCCAACGAGTAGATTTGGGTCGTAAGTTGGAGCTGAAATCAAAGAGAGAATTTCACCTGTTTTAGGCTCAATCGCAACGATACTCCCTTTTTTATTCTGCATCAACTTTTCACCATAAGCCTGCAATTCACGATCAAGAGTTGTGATCAGATCCTTACCCGGCTCGGGGAGCGAGTCGAGCTCACCATTCATGTAGTTACCCTTTACCGAGTTGTGCACATCAACCATCAGAACCTGAACCCCTCTTTCTCCACGAAGCTCATTTTCATAGGTTTTCTCCAATCCACTTACTCCGATGTAGTCGCCCTTTTGGTAGTAGCTATCCTCATCAATTTGGTTCTGATTGACTTCTCCAATGTAACCGAGTACGTGACCGGCAACTTTTTCAGGATAGCGCCTCAATGTACGTTTTTGCCCAAAAAAACCGGGAAACTGGTAAAGGCGTTCAGAGATTGCGGCCCATTCATCGGCCGGAATTTGTTTTTCAAATGCTGATGAGCGATAGTAAGAATACGATTTCGCTCTCTCAATTTTTTTGAGAAACTCCTCTTTCGTGATATCGATCAGGTTGCAAAAAAACGTGGTATCCATCGTTCGGTCAACCTGTTTGGGAACAACCATTAAATCGTATGCAGCTTCATTAAAAGCGAGCAATTCACCTTTTCGATCATAAATAATCCCGCGTGACGGATAGAGCGTAACATAGCGTAAAGCCTGGTTATCAGCAGAAGTTTTGTACGAATCATCGATCACCTGGATGTAAAAGAGCCGCATCAAAAAAATGATGCCGATTACACCCATTACAATCGCGATGATTACGCTTCTGTTTTCAACTCGTTTCAAATTTGAGACTGCTTTCTATTAACGGTGAACATTTGAAGAATGACTACTAAAACTAACGTGACAAGCGAACTTAAGATCGCTTTGAGTCCGGTTCTGAAGAAATTTTCAAACTCAAATGCTTCAACGAAAAAGAGAAATAAATGATGCAGCAGGATCAAAATCCCGGCATATGTCAAATACCACAAATAGCCGTGATCGCGAATGGATGCAGTAGTTCCGTATTCATAGCCATCCCGCGGAGCCATGTATTGCAAAACAACTGGTCTCAAAAATGCGAGAAATATGGTTGCTGTCATGTGCATACCCAGCGTTCTGGTGAAAACGTCAATACTCAATCCTAATACAACTCCAATCAATAATGTGAGCCAGCGCGGTGTTTCAATTGGCAAACTCAGGATCACCAAAACGTAAGCATAAGGATTGATGAGTCCGCCAAGTTGAATATTGTTCAGAACCAAAATTTGCAAGAGCACGAGCAATACAAATCGGATGATATTTTGGGCAACTATCCTAAACATCTGGCTCGGTTGTATTTTGGATTAAGGTATCGATCTCTTGTTTTTTACTGTTTTTCACTACATGGACATGCTGCAAACGCCTAAAATCTGTAGCCAGGTTGACTTTGATTTCATAGAAACGATTCGATTGATTGATTTCCCAAGACTCGATAGTTCCAACGAGTTGGTTTTTAGGGAAAATTCCGCTCGCTCCCCTTGTCAAAAGCGTGTCTCCCTCAGCAATATTAACGTGAGCCGGAATATCGATTAGAGTTGCATATCTTGGATCAGATCCATCCCATTTTAGCAACCCAAAAAATCCGTTTTTCTGAATAACTGTACTCACCTTTGAGCGACCGTGCAGCAAACTCATCACGCTGGCGTAATTCGGTGATACATCGACAACAACTCCGGCAACACCATTTGGTGAAATCACGCCCATTTCGCGCTTTACTCCACTGGAGCTCCCTCTGTCAATTATGAGGTAGTTGTTCCGTTTATTGACACTTCCGTTGATAACCTCAGCGGGTAAATATTCAAACACCTTTACCCGAGCGGTATCAAAAACCGGCTTGAAAAGTGACGATGTGTCGAGGTATGAGGATCTGACCATTTCTCTTAAAGCGGCATTTTCTCTACTCAGTTGTTCGTTCACATCTCGTAAATTGAGATAGGATGTTGCCTCGTTGACCTGACCGTAAAACTCACCACTTACTTCGTTTGTGATGCTGAATGCTCGTATGTTGTGATAATTGTTGTAGGAAATAAGCAAAAAGAAACCCAGCACCTCAAGTAGCAAAAACAAAAATGCTACGTGAAAGCGAAAAATAAAGTTCAACAGATTTCGCATGCGCGGATTTCAGTTTAAAATTTCTACTTGATGAGGAACTGGTAACGATCAGCATTTTTAAGTGCTATCCCTGTTCCTCTTGCCACAGCTCTCAATGGATCATCTGCCACGTGAACCGGCAATTTTGTTTTCATGGAAATACGTTTATCGAGCCCGCGGAGCATTGATCCACCACCGGCTAAATAAATTCCTGTTTTGTAAATATCGGCTGAGAGCTCTGGTGGAGTCATCTCGAGAGCACTCAATATCGCTTCTTCGATTTTCGAAATGGATTTATCGAGAGCATGTGCAATTTCAACGTGTGAAACTGTAATCTCTTTCGGAATTCCAGTCATCAGGTCTCTACCGTGAACAGCGTATTCCTCTGGCGGATTTTCGAGTTCGATCATCGCTGCACCAACTTCAATTTTGATGATCTCAGCTGTGCGCTCACCGATTAAGATGTTGTGTTGCCTACGCATGTAATCTTCGATATCGCTCGTGAACTCATCACCCGCGACACGAATCGATTTATCACAAACAATTCCACCGAGTGCAATAACGGCAATTTCACTGGTACCACCACCGATGTCGATAATCATATTCCCCATCGGTTCTTCAACGTCAATCCCAATACCGATTGCGGCAGCCATTGGTTCGTGAATTAGGTAGACTTCTTTTGCACCGGCATGTTCGGCAGAGTCACGTACGGCACGCTTCTCAACTTCAGTAATCCCTGATGGAATACAGATCACCATCTTGAGTGACGGTTGAAAGAGTTTATTGCTCTGGTTGATCATTTTGATCATCCCGCGGATCATGTGTTCAGCGGCATGGAAGTCAGCAATAACACCGTCTTTTAGAGGTCTAATCGTTTTGATATTCTCGTGGGTTTTACCGTGCATCTTTTGTGCCTGCTTACCCACGGCTATCACTTTATTTGTTGCCCGGTCAACAGCTACAATAGATGGCTCATCAACGACAACCTTATCGTTGTGAATGATGAGTGTATTGGCCGTTCCGAGGTCAATCGCTATTTCTTGTGTAAAAAAATCAAAAATTCCCATTTGTGTATCGGGTTAATTTAATGCTTAAAGTGGCGAACTCCGGTAGTTACCATCGCCATGTTGTGTTGGTTGCAGTAATCAATGCTCTCGTTGTCTCTAATTGAACCACCGGGCTGAATCACTGCTTCAATGCCTTCCCCATCAGCAATTTCAACACAATCGGGGAAAGGGAAAAAGGCATCTGATGCCATTACACCTCCCTGGAGGTCAAATTTAAATGCTTTTGCTTTAGTAATTGCATGTCTCAATGCATCAACTCTTGATGTTTGACCGGTTCCGCTCCCCAAAAGTTGCTTATTTTTTGCTAAAACTATTGTGTTTGACTTTGTGTGCTTGCATATTTTATTGGCAAATAACAGGTCTTCAACCTCATTATCAGTCACTTTTCTGTCGGTCACATTCTCCAGATCTGCGCTCTCTTCAATCTTCATGTCTTTGTCCTGAACGAGATATCCATTTAGTGCGGTTCTGACCAATTTATTAGTTTTCAACTGTTCCTTTTGGACTAAAATAATGCGTTTTTTCTTTTTCTTGAGAACCTCAAGTGCTTCATCAGAGTATGATGGCGCAATGACAACTTCAAAAAAGATTTGATCGAGTTCCTGCGCTGTTTCACCATCTAACTCGCGATTGGTAATCATGATTCCGCCAAAAGCAGAAACCGGATCTCCGGCAAGCGCATTTTTGTAGGCATCAACGAGCTTTTCTCTGCTGGCAATTCCGCAGGCGTTGTTGTGTTTCAAAATGGCGAAAGTCGTTTCGTCAAACTCAGCCATCAAATTCACTGCAGCATCTACATCGAGGAGGTTGTTGTAACTCAATTCTTTTCCGTGAAGCTGATCAAACAACTCATCGAGCGGACCAAAAAACTCTCCTTTTTGGTGCGGGTTTTCCCCGTAACGAAGCGTTTTCTTTTCAGGAACACTGATTTTCAATTCACGGTCAGATCCGGCAAAGTAATCGTAAATAGCCGTGTCGTAATGCGAGCTTATGGCAAATGCTTCACCTGCGAATTTCTTTCGTTCTTCAAGTGTTGTTGCTGCTCCGTTGCTGAAGATGTCAACAACCTCATCGTATTGTTTGCGCGATGAAACGATCATCACGTCTTTGAAATTCTTAGCTGCGGCTCTGATCAAAGAAATACCACCAATATCGATTTTTTCGATAATATCCTGTTCGCTCGCTCCTGAAGCTACTGTTTCTTCAAACGGGTAGAGATCGACAATCACGAGGTCAAACTCGGGGATTTCAAATTCAGTCAATTGTTCTTTATCGCCACTTTCATGCCTGCGAGCCAGTATTCCGCCAAAAACTTTCGGGTGAAGTGTTTTTACTCTTCCTCCGAGAATCGATGGATAAGAAGTGAGGTCCTCAACTTTGTTTACAGGAACTCCATGCTCTTCTATAAACTTTTGAGTTCCGCCAGTTGAGTAAATATTGACGCCTTCATCATTGAGTTTCTTGACGATAGGCTCGAGGTTATCTTTATGAAATACTGAAATTAATGCGTTTTTAATCTTTTTAGATTCAGCCATGAGAACAATTGTAAAATCTGCGAGTTAAAATTAATCACTTAATCCGCTCTAACAATTTTACGTTAGAGAAAAGTGCTAACATTTTGATGAGCGGTAAACTTCGTGCAAAGGTACTTTTTACCTTTGTTTCAAAAGCAACAAATTGAGGGTTTATTTACGAATACTTTTCGAGAGCTTACACTTTGCCATTCAGGCACTTGTTGTAAATAGATTGCGTACACTTTTGTCACTTTTGGGCGTGACGATAGGTATTTTCGCCATCATCTCCGTTTTCACACTGGTTGATACGCTGGAACGCAACATAAGATCGAGCATTGAAGAGCTTGGCGACAATGTGGTATTCGTTCAAAAATGGCCCTGGGAATTTGGCGGAGACTACCCGTGGTGGAAATACATGAATCGCCCGCATCCGGATCTGACCGAACTGGAAGAAATCGAAAAGCGCAGTGAACTAGCCTCAGCCGTTTCTATTCAATACAATTTTGCAAAGACAATCGAGTTCCGCAATAATAGCATTCAGAGCCAGGTGATTGAAGCCGTGAGTGACGGTTATCCCGGTGTACGAAACATCAATTTGCAATCGGGTAGGTTCATCACCCAGTCTGAATTTGACCGCGGAGCTCCGGTTTGTGTGATTGGTGATTACATCGCATATGTGATTTTTGGAAATGTAAATCCTGT
This sequence comes from Salibacter halophilus, assembly GCF_008806325.1. Classification (GTDB taxonomy): domain Bacteria; phylum Bacteroidota; class Bacteroidia; order Flavobacteriales_G; family Salibacteraceae; genus Salibacter; species Salibacter halophilus. Next base: position 254,421 of record NZ_WACR01000007.1, on the reverse strand, counting down.
TGGACGTGAGATGAAAATTGGTGGTCGAAAAGTTACCGTTGCCGGAGTGTTTGAAAAAGAGGGTGAAAGTATGATCGGTATGTCGATGGACGAAAACGTGATCATTTCCACCAATTTGGCCAAGGCTTTTGTCAACCTCAAAAACCGAAATCTCAGTCCAACGATTTACGTAAAAGCCAAAAAGGGAATCCCCAATGCGGCTCTCAAAGATGAACTATTCGTAATTATGCGCTCTATCCGTAGATTATCGCCTACTGAAGACGAAGATTTTGCTCTGAATGAAATCAGTATCTTATCTGAAGGTTTTGATGATCTGTTTGGGTTTGTCAATATTGTGGGGCTCATAATTGGCGGATTTTCTATTCTGGTAGGAGGTTTTGGAATTGCGAACATCATGTTTGTATCGGTGAAAGAACGCACGAATATCATCGGGATTGAAAAGTCGCTGGGAGCCAAAAACAACTTTATCCTCATGCAATTTTTAGGTGAAGCTGTGATGCTTTGTGTAGTGGGCGGATCAATCGGTTTGTTGTTCATTTGGTTTGGTGCTCTCGCAGGCTCGGCCGTTACTGAATACGATATTGTTCTATCGCTCAAAAATGTTATTACCGGACTCTCCATTTCTGTCGTGATCGGACTACTGGCCGGTATTATTCCGGCTTATTCCGCAGCCCGTCTCAATCCGGTAGATGCTATTAGGGCGAAAGGATAGAGCTTAATTATTTAACAGTAATTTTGACCCGTGGAATTTTGGTTAGAATACGGTTACTGGGGGCTTTTTATTGTGTCGTTTTTGGCGGCTACGATTTTGCCATTCAGTTCAGAATCAATTCTTGTGGCCATGATCTTTGGTGATTTCGATCCTGTATTGCTGGTCGTTTACGCCTCAGTTGGCAACTGGCTTGGAGGACTAACAAGTTACGGAATTGGCAGGTTGGGGAAATGGGAATGGGTAGAGCGTTTCCTCAAAATAAAGCACAAAACAGTTGAAAAGTGGCAACGAAAAAGTGAAAAATACGGGGCTGTTTTCGGGTTATTAACATGGTTACCAATTGTTGGCGACCCCATTGCGGTAGCATTGGGTTTCGCCCGGACTCATTTTCTCATGACTTCTCTTTACATGCTCATCGGGAAAACAGCTCGCTATGCTCTTGTGAGCTACTTACTGCTCCACGGTTTCCTCCTGTAAAATGGGCCTGAGTGTGTTGAGTGCTTCCTGAATCGAAGTAATGTCTTTGAAAACAAGCGACAACTTCTCCTTTCGCTGTTTCAACTCACAACGATGCATATTTTGCTTCACGTATTCCAACACGCGATTGAAAGCTGGCGATTGGAAATAAGGAGACTCCTGATCCGGAATGAAATAGCAAATGAGTTTGTTCGCTTTGAGCACAATTTTCTCAAATCCGATCGCTTTCCCGAGCCACTTCATTTTCACAGAGTCGATAAGGCTTTCGGTTTCATCTGGGATCGGACCAAAACGGTCGATGAGTTCCTGCCTGAAAGTGTCGAGTTGTGTTTCGCTTTCTACATCACTTAGATCCTTGTACAACCTCAATCGCTCGGTGATGTTATTGACGTAAGTATCGGAGATCATAATCTCGAGATCCGTTTCGAGAACAGTGTCTTCAACATAACTCTGTTTTGAAGCTTTGAACAGATCTTTGAACTCGTTTTCCTTCAACTCGGTAATAGCTTCGTTGAGGATCTTTTGGTACATATCAAACCCGATTTCTGAAATGAAACCGCTCTGCTCTCCACCGAGAAGATTTCCGGCTCCGCGAATATCGAGGTCGCGCATAGCAATGTTGATCCCACTCCCGAGATCTGAAAATTGCGAGATCGCTGTAAGTCTTTTGCGCGCATCGCTCGGCATGGTTGACAACGGAGGCGACAGGAGGTAGCAAAACGCTTTTCTGTTACTCCGCCCAACACGACCACGCATTTGGTGCAGGTCACTCAGGCCAAAGTTGTGGGCATTGTTGATGATGATCGTATTCGCATTGGGAATATCGAGTCCGCTCTCGATGATTGTTGTAGCGATGAGCACATCGTACTCACCATCAACAAACTTCATCATTCGCTCTTCCAAATCCTTGCCATCCATTTGACCATGAGCCGTGATAACACGAGCATCCGGAACAACGCGCTGCACCATACCGGCTACTTCCTGAATATTTTGAACGCGGTTATTAATCACAAACACCTGTCCGTCACGCGCGAGTTCGTAACTCACCGCATCGCGAATAATTTCTTCGTTGAACGTGTGGAGTTCTGTTTGAACCGGCTGACGGTTTGGCGGAGGCGTATTGATCACAGAAAGGTCTCTCGCACCCATCAATGAGAATTGAAGCGTTCGCGGAATTGGCGTTGCAGTAAGTGTAAGCGTATCCACATTTTCTTTGATCGTTTTGAGCTTGTCTTTCACCCCAACTCCAAACTTTTGTTCCTCGTCAATAATCAGCAAGCCGAGGTCATTGAACTTTACATCTTTCCCCACAAGCCTGTGCGTACCGATGATGATATCGAGTTTTCCCTCTTCGAGGTTTTTGAGTGTTTGCTTGATTTTGGATGTTTTCTTGAAACGATTCACAAAATCAACCTCAACCGGAAAGTCTTTGAGTCTTTCGCTAAATGACTTGTAATGTTGAAGTGCCAAAATAGTGGTCGGAACCAGGACAGCTACCTGCTTGCCGTCTACGGCAGCTTTAAACGCGGCTCTGATCGCGATTTCCGTTTTTCCAAAGCCTACATCTCCGCAAATCAGTCTGTCCATGGGAGCCGATTGTTCCATATCCTCTTTCACTGCCTGAGTCGCTTTCTCCTGATCGGGAGTATCCTCATAAATGAATGAGGCCTCCAACTCATTTTGCAAATAAGAATCAGGAGTAAATGCATAACCTTCGGCCTCTTTTCGTTTTGCGTAGAGGCTTATAAGATCATAGGCGATTTCCTTGATCTTGCTCTTGGTCTTTTTCTTGAGCTTTTTCCATGTATTCGTTCCCAGCTTGTTGATCTTGGGTTCGTGTCCTTCTTTCCCACTGAACTTCGAGATACGGTGGAGCGAATGAATGCTCACGTAAAGCACGTCTGTTCCACTGTAAGAAAGCTTGATTGCTTCCTGAAGCTTTCCGTTGTTTTCAATTCTAACAAGACCTTCAAAGCGTCCAACCCCATGATCTACGTGCACGACAAAGTCTCCACGTTGGAGCTCAGTTATCTCCTTGAGCGATAATTTTTGTTGAGCATCTTTAAACCCTTCTTTTAGTCGGAACCGGTGGAAACGCTCAAAGATTTGGTGATCAGTGTAGCACGCCATGCCGACTTCAAAATCGGTGAAGCCTTCATGAAGTGAAAAGAGCAGCGAGTTGAAATGTTTTTCTTTTTCCAGATCCTCAAAAATGTTGTGGAGTCTGGTCAACTGCTTTTCAGATCCTGCAAGTATGACGTTATCGATATTTTCTTTGACATTCTCGTGAAGCTTTTTACTCAGCAACTCAAAGTTCTTGTTGAAATTTGGCTGTGGCTGCTGTTGAAATTCCAGTACCGCATCACCTTCAAAATGATTGGTGATTCCAAATTCGATCACAACGCGTTTTTGGAGTATTTTTTCCATCTCTGCTTCTCGGGTGAAAAGCTTCTCGGGTGGTAAGTGCTCTATTTCAGTTTCACCTAAATCAGCAAAAGCTTTTTCTGCCCGTTCGTATTCCATCTTGAGATGATCCTGCAGCAGGTTAAAATCTTTGATCCACACTTTTGTTGACGGAGGTAAAAATTCCAAAAAGTGCTGACGACTCTCCATCAGATTTTTGTTCTGGATATTTGGAACAATACGCACTTGCTGAAAATGCTTGATTGAAAGCTGAGAACCCGGATCAAAGGTTCTGATCGAGTCTATTTCATCACCAAAAAGTTCAACGCGATAAGGATAATCGTTCGCAAATGAAAAGATGTCTACAATTCCGCCTCGAATAGAAAACTCGCCCGGTTGTGTGACAAAATCTACCCGTTCAAACTTGTATTCGAAAAGCAACTCATTGATAAAGTCGATTGAAATTTCATTTCCCTTTTTGAGCTCGAGCGTGTTTTGTTGCAATTGCTTTTTAGTACTTACTTTCTCAGATAGTGCCTCGGGATAAGTCACTATGCAGACGGGCCTACTCCGTTTTGTGAGTGTTGCCAGAATCTCAGCTCTGTGAAGTACGTTGGCATTGTCCGTTTTTTCAATTTGGTAAGGCAAGCGCGATGAGCTGGGAAAATAAAACACTTTATCCTGTCCGATAATCGACTCCAGGTCGTTGACGAAATAGGCTGCCTCCTCTTTATCGTTGACAATGAAAAGCTGTGGTTGCTTGATCGTTTGCATAAGTGTACCTCCGTAAACAGCCGGAGCAGAACCACAAAAACCTTTTAGTGTAATGTGACCTTTTTCAAAGTCTTTAAGCTTTTCCTTGAGTTGTAAAATTTTAGCGCTGTTTTGAAAACGCTCGAGGAGTTGTTCTTTCGTCATAAAAATAGAGTCAACAAATAAAAAACGCTTCCCAAATGGAAAGCGTTACAAAGGTAAAATGTTTAATATTTCACATGCTAGCAGGACTCAATTCACAATAAACGACTCTGAATCAACAGCATTACCATCACAATTCAATAATAAGGTATAATTACCGCTAACTAAAGATGTTACATCAATAGTTGCCGAAGAGTTTGTTGGTGAAATATTCTGCGTTAACAAGGTATTTCCCATTGAATTAATTACAGTTAATGTACTGGTTGGTGTTCCTGTAATCGTATAGTTAACGCTTAACTCAGTACTTACAGGATTAGGAGATATGTCATCAATCCAGTGTTGATTTACATTAATTGTGATTTCATCATAATCCTTGTAACTATCATTTTTAGCCAAAACACCTAACCTGTATTCATGTGTAGTAAGTGGACTTACTACTATTTGCTTATTTGTATCAATTAAGCTTCCATTTTCATCATACCAAAAGTAGAACGCTTGTTCTCCGATGCTACTAGCTGACAGCGAAACACTGTCACCTCTATTAATTGTTTCATCAGTTGCATTAATGTTCGCATTAAACAAGCTTCTTGAAGAGTCTTTCCTTACTTCATAGTGTACACCTCCAATGATTGAATCTGTAACAGAGTTGTATTGATTTACATGAAGTCTTGTATTTTGATAGCTTGAGACACTATCTACTAAATAGGAAGCTCCAACATAAATTGGATGTCTTGTGTTAGCTGGAAAAGTAACGCCAGTCAATCTTAGAGAATCATCTAATAATTGGATGGTATTATCAGCCACAACATCAACTGAAGGGTTTTCGTTTACGATATCCTCAACAAGTTCCCAACCATCATCATCAAAACTCACCGTAACTTCAGCTTCATCTAGAATAGTTGACCCAAAGTGATTTTCATCAAACTCAAACTCTATATCATATGTTTCAGTTTGATTTGTACTATTTCCCACATACATATTCCTTCCATGCGGGTAGAAAATCTGACCATCTTCTATCCAGCCAGGCGCCTTTTTACCATCGAGTAAATCTACTATTGTAACATTTTTAATTGCTATGTTATTATTAAAAAAGGTTTCTTTGAATAATCTATTAGGATGATTTGTAATAGGATCAGTTTGTGAGTCTTCAATTCTCGCTAACAAACAACTTGACCAATTATTCAACAAATAAGGATTAGCATCTTCAGACAAGTTCCATTCGAATTGAAGAATAAATTCCTCCCCAGGCATAATAAGAGGGATATTAGGTTTGCCTATCAAGTTACCTACATCGGGATCAGTTCCATCCCAGTTTTGAGGCCATGAAGAAGAGCTGGCAGATTTAGTCCAGTATAAAGCTAAAGATCCTTCACCATTAGAGGGAGAGCAACTTTTATTCCGAACTCTAACGTATACCCAAACAGGGTCACCATTTTGAAATTCAGGATCCTGATGAACCTGATTTGTACGGCCATCAGGCTGATTTCTAATCCAAATATCAGGACTTTCATCTAAAACCGTATTTCTGAGTGGCCCATCTTCATCACCCCAGTCATCATCTCTATCTTTCAAAAACAAATCCAGTGAATTTGTGAACTCGCTTGCATACTTAACTGCTGCGTACGCATCAAGTTTCCCTTCTCCAAGCCCTTTGCCAAACTGCTGATTATGAGGTATTTCATAAATGTCATCATTAGCAGTTTGTAATACAATATTTTCTATCACCCTAGCTGACAAACAACTATTTGTTGACGCAACTAATGCACAAGCTCCTGCTACCATCGGAGCAGAAAATGAAGTTCCAGATTTAAAAGTGTAGCCATCATTAATAGATGTGGTATATACATACCAACCGGGTGCTGAAATGTCATTATAATTAAGTGTATGAAAAAAATAATAAGGATCATCTACCTGACCTCCATGATAATCTTTCCAGTTAGTTTTTTTATTATCCCAACTAATATACCCTGGTTCGTTTCTATGACCTATAGATGTAACTGATATTGTTTCATCTAATGCAGCTGGATAAACCTTACAATTCCCATAACCTAATTGAATAGTTTCATTATTGCAAAATTTACCTTGGATGTTACAATCCTCACAATCAACATCTTCTCCGCAAACCATGCTTCTTTCCATACAGGCTCCGTTACCTGCACTAGCTATAACTATTACATCATTAGAATAAGCATATTTAATGGCTGCTTCTCTAGCCGGTCTTTTATCTAAAGATCCAAAACTCAAACTTATAACATCAGCACCTCGCTGAACAGCATCAATAATACTTCCAACTGAACTCCAAGAAGAGTTTGAGGCGGGTCTTCCATATAGCATCAAACTTGTGTTGTAACCAATTGCACTTATCCCTTTACCGTTGTTAGTAGATGCAGATGCAAACCCTGCAACTTGATTACCATGTTTACCATACGTTGAAAGTGAAGAAGGAAGATTTGCTCCTGGCTCAACATATGAAATATCATTTTGAATATCCTCATGAGTAGATGCATCATAACCTCCCAATTCAACTATTGCAATATTTACATTTGGATCTCCAGTAGTTATATCCCAAGCTTCTTTAGCTCTAACATACTCTAATGCTGGTTGCTTTTCTATGTCTCCCCCTGTATCGCCATAATCATTAGGCGTATGAGTTGGAAAAGACTTTGGCATTCTTAAAATGAATTCAAAGTATGATATACTATCATTGATACTGTCTAAAGAAGACATTAATTCATTCTCATCACAATCACATCTCAAATCAACAAATGTCATCAGTGAATCCTCAGTATCAAGGTTTCTAAAAACCCTCCTAAAAGAACGCAAATTATAGTCATTCATCAATTCATTCAAGGCAACATTCTCAAAAAAATAGTTAGTGTCCCCTCCTTCAATTTCAACATCCGGAAACAATGAGTTATCGGTTAACCTTAATTGTAATTCTTTATCAACAAATTGCGCTTTAGATAAATAACAGATTAAAGAAAAAAGAAGAAGAATAACAAAACGTATCATACTAATGGCATTATAGATTTACAAAATACAAGACTGAAAAATTTGTAATCATTAAATTGTCCTTTTAACAAAAACACTACGCAATCGATTTTCAATTCATAATAACGAACTTCCCTGAGTGTACCTCACTACTATTCATATCAAATACTCTAAAGAAATAAACTCCAGCTTTTAGTCCCATTCTATTAAACACTGCTATATTAGATTTAATTTCCTCATTACGAACTCTCTTTCCTGCACTATTATAAACGTTGAGTTTTTTTGCACCCTGATCGTAAAAAGTAAAAGTTGTAGAGATTGAGAAAGGATTAGGCTTTATTTTAACGTCATCTTCTGTTTCTATACTTTCTTCTATCCCAGTTGAAATCACTTTAACACTATGAGATGTGTTTGAAAAGACTGTATAACAACCTATGGTATCTTCAAATGTACCCTGATATGTAACTGATGAATCTGGCCACACTTTAGGAGATAGAGACATCGGATCTGATATTGCATAATCAGGTGTCCATCCGGTAAACATAAATGAGCCACAATCCGGATTATCTAAATAGGGGCTTGTAGCAGGACCAATATCAACTGTATCTCCTGGGCTAATAAAATGATGAGTTGTGTTATAATTAAAAGAATAAGCACAAAAAATCACCTTAACGCTATCTGAGCAAGAATTACCCAAACTATCAGTAACTGTCAGTTTAAAAGAAACCGACTTGTCCCACACCTCCACAAATTCAGGATTAGCTTTTGTTGTATCATCGAGAAAGAAAGACGCTGTTTTTTTCTCATTCAACAAATATTCTTCAGCTTCCCACTTGTATGTATAAGGCGGAGTACCACCTTGTGCCACTACATCTCCTCCAAGGACGAGTGATTGCGATGAAGTACCACAAATGATGGTATCGTTACCCGCATCAGCATTGCACTGAGACTGCACTACATTAACGCTAAATATAAAACAAGTACATATTAACAATCTTAAAAAAAAGACTATACCGCAACCTTTTAACATATCCCAAACTTAATAAAAGTTAATTCAAAAACAAAAAGCAACCCTAATTCTTAATCTGTAATCACGAGTTTTCCTCGATCGATCAATTCTCTATTTGAATCGAAAACCCTGAAGAAATAAACCCCGGGCTTCAGTTCTTTTCTGTTAAACTCTGTTCTATTGGAATTGATATTTTCAACTCGAACCTGCTTTCCTGCATTGTCGTAAACTTCGAGTGTTTTCAGGCTCCGATCATGAAAAGTAAAAGTTGTGATGGATGAGAAAGGGTTGGGATGGATATTCACTTTCCCGTTATTTTTGGTTCTTTCATCGTATCCTGTTGGAGTAACATATACTTTATTGATATGAGTTGGCACTTGACAACTACACGAATCTTCAACATTAACTCCATACCAAACATTTGTGTCCGGCCAAACGATTGGACGAGAAGCCAGTGTATCCGATATCGCATAATTTGGACTCCAACCTAAAACTTGTAAATCCCCACAATGAGGATTTTGATAATTAAAATCAAAACTACCTCCAATCTGCACAGAATCACCTTCATTAATAAAATACCTGACATCAAAAGCGCTAAGAACGTATTGACAATAAGCTACTGTCACTGTGTCTCTACAAATATTTCCTACACTGTCAATAACTGTCAAGTAGAAATCAAAGGGCTCTCCTCCCCACCAATTCTCTATCATTGGATTAGCTTTTGTTGTGTCATCTAAAACAATTGACGCTGTGAAAGCATCATCCACCTCCCACTTATAGGTATAACCGGTAATAGCCGGATTTTCACCACCTAAAAACAATGAATCATTGGATCTCATAAAACTACCCCAACAAATTATAGTATCATTCCCCGCATCAGCAATGCACTGGGATTTAGCTCCAATTGAGAATGAAAAGCAAATGAATAAACTGAAAAAAAATTTACCCTGATTCCAATGAATGAGCATATCAAGTTTTTCGAGTTAGAACCCTAATATAAGGAATATCAACAAACTCGTTCAACTTTGAGACTGAAAACCACCAACTAGTACCCAATAACTACATTTATTTTACAGACACGCTTCCAGATCCTTCACCATTTGTTCAGATCCGATGAAGTAAGGAGTGCGCTGATGCAGCTCTTTTGGTTCAATTTCCATGATGCGCTGGTGTCCGTCTGTTGCTCTACCCCCAGCCTGCTCAGCAATAAAAGCGAGCGGATTACATTCGTACAACAATCTCAACTTCCCGTTTTTTGCTTTAGTTGTAGCCGGGTACAGGTAAATCCCGCCCTTGAGTAAGTTGCGGTGAAAATCAGCTACGAGCGAACCAATGTAACGTGCCTTGTGAGGCTTTTTTTCATCCTGACATTTTTCTACATAATCCTGAACTCCTTTTTCGCATAACTGAATATTTCCTTCGTTAATGGAATAAATTTTTCCGTTTGAAGGAGTTTTGAGGTCAGGATGACTGAGGTAATACGTCCCGAGAGATGGATCCAAAGTAAAACCATTGACTCCGTGTCCGGTCGAATAAACCAGCATTGTAGAAGAACCGTAAATCACATAACCCGCTGCAATTTGCTCTGTTCCTTTTTGCAGGAAATCACGCAACTCAGCCGGCTTTCCCGGTTCTGACTGTCGCCTGTAAATGGAAAAAATCGTTCCGATTGATACGTTTACATCAATATTTGAAGATCCATCGAGCGGATCAGTCAACACCACGTATTTCCCGTTGAGTGCTTCTTTAGATTTGAACGCCACAAAATCATCATCTTCCTCAGAGGCTACTCCGCAAACTTCACCCAAAGATTCGAGCGCTGCCTGAAATTTTTCATTGGCATACACATCGAGCTTTTGCTGCTCCTCACCCTGAACATTTTCTTCACCTGCAGATCCGGTAATATCAACCAGTCCGGCTTTATTAATCTCCCTGTTCACAACCTTAGAAGCCAGCACAATTGAACTCAAAAGCCCCGATAATTCGCCTGATGCATACGGAAACTCCTGTTGTCTGTCAACTATAAACTCCTCGAGTGTGGTTAACTTCGCCATGATAATCTTGTTTTGTTCAACGCAAATGTAATGCAATGGAAAAAGTAACGATCAGGAAAGGAACTGAAAATGATTGTGAGGCTCTTCACAAATTGATCGTAGAACTGGCCATCTTTGAGAAAGAACCCGATGCAGTCGATGTAACAGTTGACCAATTACGTGAACACGGTTTTGGTCAGAACCCTTACTACGAATTCCTTGTAGCCGAAGTGGATAACGAAATAGCAGGCATTGCGCTGTATTATTACAAATATTCAACGTGGAAAGGTCCCAGCCTGTATCTCGAAGACCTGATCGTATCAGCAAAACACCGCAGGAAGGGAATTGGCGAAAAACTCGTTTCAGCTTTAAAAGAAAAGGCGAAGAAAGAAAAAATGGGACGTTTTGAATGGCAGGTTCTCGATTGGAATGAATCGGCTATCAACTTCTACAAAAAGCTGGGAGCCGACTTTGATGGTGAATGGCTAAACGTTCAGTTGAAGTTGTAACAAACAAAAAAAAGCCGTCAAATGACGGCTTTTAAGTGCGGGTGGAGGGAGTCGAACCCACACGCCTCGCGGCACTAGATCCTAAATCTAGCGTGTCTACCAATTCCACCACACCCGCATTGGTGTTGCGTGAACGGGCGGCAAAGATATAATTAATTTTAAATTGCAAAACTTTAATCACCTTCTCTAACTCAACTCAATCCTTATTTTTGCTCAACAAAACAATCAATACATGCTAAAAGTAGATCCTAAAAATACGGAAACAGCAAAATTGCACGGCTACATGCTGGGCGCTATTGCTCCACGACCCATCGCTTTTGCAAGTACAATTGACGAAGACGGGAATCCAAACCTGAGTCCGTTTTCTTTCTTTAATGCCTTTGGGTCTAATCCGCCAATCGCTATATTCTCACCTGCTCGCAGGGTACGCAACAACACAACCAAGCACACACTCGAAAATGCAAAAGCAACCGGTGAAGTGGTGATCAACATCGTAAATTACCCGATCGTTGAGCAAATGAGCTTGTCGAGTACGGAATACGGTGATGGCGTCAACGAATTTGAAAAATCAGGACTCACCCCCATTAAATCTGAATTGGTGAAACCTTTCAGAGTAAAAGAAAGTCCGGTTCAACTCGAGTGCAAAGTGAAAGACATCATTGAAACAGGAACTGAAGGCGGTGCCGGAAATTTAATCGTTTGTGAGATTGTGATGATCCACATCAACGAAGATGTCCTTGACGAAAACGGATCGATCGATCAGCAAAAAATCGACCTCGTTGCGCGCATGGGCGGATCTTATTATTGCCGTGCCAGCGGAGATGCGCTCTTTGAAATTCCAAAGCCATTGAGAAGTTTGGGTATCGGTGTTGATCAGATCCCTGAGGATATCCGCAACTCTACGGTTCTGACCGGAAATGACCTGGGAAGATTAGGCAATGTGGACGAACTTCCTGATGAAACAGAAGTGAACGATTACAAGCTCACTGAGTTGAGCGATCTTTTTGTTGACCTTCAAGATGATGCGCCTAAACTGGAACTCGAACTACATAAAATAGCTAAAGAATTGTTGAGCCAGGGAAAAGTTGAAGAAGCCTGGAAAACACTACTTACTTTTAACGACAGATAATTATGGACATTCACGGAAAAATCAAAGAAATATTTGACGCTCAGGAATTCAAGAGCGGATTTAAAAAACGCGAATTCGTTGTAACAACTCAGGAACAGTATCCACAGGATATTAAGCTGGAATTGTACAACGACAAGTGTGACATGATTGACGGACACCAAAAAGGCGAAGAAGTTACTGTTCACTTCAACCTTCGCGGAAACGAATACAACGGGCGCTATTTTGTCAATCTCAACGCGTGGAAAATTGAAAAGGCTGAGGCACAAGCCAAACAGGGCGGAGGACCATCAATGCCACCTCCACCACCTGAAAATGACGCAGCATTTGATGTTCCGGCAGATGATAACAACGATGATGATTTACCATTTTAAATAATGCACTTAACCGATCAATTTGCGCGATTATTTAAACGTTTACTCCCATCTCCGTTTGCTATCGCTGTTATTTTATCGGTAGTCACTTATTTACTGGCTTTACTTTTCACCGATACTGGTGGAAATAACGTTACAGAGGAGCAAGATCCTTACTGGATTGAGCTCCTCTTTTTTTGGAAAGATGGTTTGTGGAATGGCGGACTCATGATCTTTGCCATGCAAATGATGTTGATCCTCGTTTTGGGTCACACATTGGCGTTGAGCAAACCTGTTTCACAATTCATCGATCGGTTTTTGGGGGCTTGTAACACCACAGCAAAGGCTGCTTCGATCGTTGCTTTTTTTACCATTTTAGTTGGATTGTTCAACTGGGGACTCGCCCTCATTTTTGGAGCTGTTTTTGCTCGCAAAGTTGCTGAATACGCCCAGCGTCACCAGATCAGAATTAACTATCCCGTTGTGGGAGCTGCGGGCTACACCGGACTGCTCGTTTGGCACGGAGGATTTTCCGGTTCCTCACTCATCAAAGTTGCCGAGCCCGGTCATTTAAAGTCACTCGTGAGCGACAAGCTCGACTCTGCCATGCTGGCCAAGGTTCCGGAGAGCATCACCTTTCAGGAAACTGTTTTCGGGAATATGAACATCGTTGTTTCGCTCGCATTTCTGATCCTGATTCCAGCTGTGTTGTACATTATTGGTCAGAACACGAAGCCGGAGCCGCTCAACCTCAAGATCTCCTACAAAGAGAGCGAACAGGAAATCATTGAAGGAGCCGAGCAGATTGATCATTCAAAATGGAGTGGAATTTTGTTTGGGGCAATTGTCTTGTTGACAGCAATTCTTATCCTTTTCAACCTCGACAATCCATTTAACTTTTTCACTCCCAACAACATCAACCTCCTTTTACTCGGGCTGGCACTTGTGATGCATCAATCTTTTCACAATTTCACTAAAGCTGTAGGAGATGCGATTAGTGGAGCGGCCGGAATCCTCATTCAATTCCCACTCTATTTTGGGATTATGGGCATCATGAAAGACTCGGGAATGGTAGCTGATATTTCCCAGTTTATCGCTAACAATGCCGGTTCGCAGAGTTATCCGTTTTTCACTTTCATCAGTGCCGGACTCGTAAATGTGTTTGTGCCAAGTGGTGGCGGACAATGGGCCATTCAGGGTCCTATTATTATTCAGGCTGCCCTCGATCTCGATATTACTTTTACAAAAGGCATCATGGCTATGGCTTATGGCGATCAGCTCACAAATATGTTACAACCTTTTTGGGCGCTGCCTTTACTCGGAATCACCGGACTCAAGGCCAAACAGATTTTGCCCTTTACTCTCATCTTGATGGCGGTTGGGTTTGTTATTTGCTCCGCTGCAATTTTCCTTTTTTAAATTACCAGTCAGATCCCCTGAAAAGCGACAACACACTCACTGTTGCGAAATAAAAAGGGTAAATCAAGCCGGATAAAAATGCTTTTCTGAAACAGAAAAACAATCCTTCATTTTTTGATACACTCTGGATGTAGAGTACGTCAATAAAAGCTTTAAGCAAATTCGCTATTAAAAAAACTGATGGTAAATAACCTACAATTACTCCGAGGGTTGAAACGACAACAGTAAAATTCACCAAAAGAATAACAGCTCCTAAGATAACAGTATGAAAAGGCATTTTACCTTTTGTTTTTCTCACCCAGCGCGTTTTTTGCCTGATGAGTTTTTTAACCGAGTTTACTGGCTGAGTGTAAACCGGACTGGCATTATCAAGCCACGAAATTGAATACCCTTTTGCGTAAAAATCATTCAGAAGAAAATAATCATCTCCGGATTTTTGATGCGTATGCGCATCGTATCCTCCAACATCCTGAAATGCTTTTTTACTAAAAATCAAATTTGCTCCGCTGGCAGAAATCGGTTTGTTGATCTTGATTGTTGATTTTGACAATCCCAGTAATACAATTGATTCGAAGTACTGAAAGTCGCTGAGGAATGAACCATCATGATTTGAAACTACAACCGGCCCGATGAGCATATCGTTTTTCTCAGCATCATTTATATCGACCAGCCAATTTGATGGTAATACACAGTCAGCATCAGTTGTGGCAATATAATTTCCTTTTGCTTTTTCTATACCTGTTTGAAGTGCTTCTTTTTTTCCGTTCCCGTTACTTTCAATTATGGAATAGGGGAAATTGAGATCTGACGAAAAAAGATCCAGAAAATCATCTTCTGAATGGTCGTTTACAAAAATGAATTCTACATCAAAATTCGGATTCTTCAACTCGCAAATGGAATTCAAAAGTGCCGGCAGGTTTGACGCTTCGTTTTTGAATGGTACAATAACCGATAAGGAAACGGGTGTATTGTTAGGCTCTGACCGAAACGGAGATTTTCTTCTCAGTATTTTTAATACATACAGCAGAACTGCTGCATAAATAATGAAACTAACGATTTGTAGCGCCTGAAAATACATTTTGGCGTAAAGGTAATACGTTTAGTTTCCTGATTAAGAGAAGTGCCAACCCAAAGAATGTTGGAGCTGCAATGTTCAGAAGCCAAATTGAAAAAGTTGAAGCCAATATTGGAGCTATTGAGTAGTTGAGCGCTCCCAAAATTAATACGGCTACAGATTCTCTAAGGCCAAGTTCAGCAAGGCTAAAACTGGGAATTGTGGTAGTTAGCAAATAAATAACCGGAATTGAGACAAACGCATGAAAAAATGAGAACCCTGACTCAAAAGCAAAAATTAACAATGTGAACTGCAGACTAAATATAAAATAACGAAAAATGCTTAGCGACAACACGTGTATGAGTTGCAAATTGCTGTACCGCCCAAATGCTTCATTGTGTTTTGATAATTTCTTTCTCACCCATTTCCAGTTGCTCACTAATTTAAAGACTGTTTTAAGGTTAAAATAACCGATCAAAATGAGAACCGGAGCAGATAAACTCAAGATAGACAAGCCTAAACTCAATTCCTGGTCAATCACTACAAAATAAAAAGGCAAAGCTAAAAGCCCTATGATTAATGTAGTTGTGAGCTGTGCAGCTGATGTTAACAATGAATGAAATGCTCCATTTGTTCTGTTCTTTGGTGATAGATAAAGCGTTCTGCCAAGTGTTTCACCCACCCTGTTAGGCAACATAGAACTGAATACGAGACCGTTTAAAGTAGCTCCAACTGCAGTTTTAAAACTGGTTTGATCAGTTTTTTTAAGGAGAATATGCCATTTCCAGGATTCAATAAGCCAATTGGCCGGAACCAGTAAAATAGCAGCAACAATAGCCAGAACCTGAAAACCGGAAAACTGGAATTCAAAATTTACAGATTGTGCATTTTCACTAATGTGCCTTATTAAAAAGCCAACTGCCAACAGGAAAATAATTCCCTTAATCACGTTGTTTAGGGACAGAGTAGCTTTATATTTGGGGTAACTTGCGCACATAAAACATCAAAGATACTACATTGCAAAAAGCCGAGCAGATCATATTAGGAATAGATCCCGGGACGACTATTACTGGGTATGGAATTATCGTTATTCGTGATAAAAAGATGGAACTTGTTCAGATGGGTGAAATTCATTTGAAAAAGTTAAATAATCAGGCACAGAAACTTAAAAAGATTTTTGAACGAACGCTTAACTTAATCGATGAGTACCATCCTGATGAGCTGGCGATTGAAGCTCCTTTTTTCGGTAAAAATGTGCAGAGTATGTTGAAATTGGGCAGAGCCCAGGGTGTAGCAATAGCTGCTGCGGTTTACCGCGACATTCCCATGACGGAATACAGCCCCCGGAAAATTAAGCAGAGCATTACCGGATCTGGATCAGCATCAAAGGAGCAGGTTGCTAAAATGCTCCAAAAACTTTTGAAAATCGAAGAAGAAAAGATGCCGAAACACCTCGATGCTACTGACGGACTATCTGTAGCGGTTTGCCACCATTTTCAGGGTGGTGCTCAGGGATCTGACCAAAATAAATACAAGGGATGGGGATCCTTTATTAGTCAGAACCCCGGTAAGATTAAATAGCGTTAGTAATTTTTTGCTGTATCGACTTAAATTCTTGTTCAGAGAAATCAATTTTAGGACGAGAAAAGTCAATGTCGTGAACCCCGTTGATCGGAATAAGATGGATGTGGGCATGCGGAACTTCGAGACCCACAACAGCAACGCCTACTCTTTCGCAATCGAATACTTTATCCATCGCTTTTGCAATTTTTTGGGCAGTAAGATGTAAGTGCGAAAGCGTTTCAGGATCGAGATCGAATATGTAATCGACTTCCTTCTTAGGTACAACAAGTAAATGGCCTTCAGCGATAGGATTAATATCGAGAAAAGCAAACGTTTTATCATCTTCATAAACCTTGTAAGAAGGCAGCTCTCCGTTGATCAGTTTAGTGAAAATTGTAGCCATAACGATTAACCTCTAGCAATTTCTACTACTTCAAATTTCACTTTACCGGTGGGGACTTCTACTTCAGCGATATCGCCAACTTCTTTTCCAAGCAGTCCCTTCCCGATAGGAGAATCAACTGAAATCTTTCCACTCTTCAAATCGGCTTCTTTAGGGGCAACGAGTTGATATTTCATTTTCTTTCCATTCGCTGTATTCTTAATCGTAACGTAAGAAAGAATGAGCGCCTTAGAGTCATCGAGTTGGCTTTCATCAACAACTCTGGCATTGCTTATTGCTTCTTTGAGTTTGGCAATTTTAGCTTCGAGTAGACCCTGAGCTTCTTTTGCTGCATCGTATTCAGCATTCTCAGAGAGGTCTCCTTTATCTCTCGCATCAGCAATCTGTTGAGAAATCTTAGGCCGCTGAACTGACTCCATATCCTTAAGTTCCTCCTTCAACCTGGCTAAACCTTCAGCTGTATAATAGTTAACTTTACTCATGACAATAGGTTGTTTTACTTGTAATAAACAAACAAAAACCCGTGCTCTCATTTGAGAGACGGGTTTTACAAAAATAAGAAAATTTATCTGCTATAAATCGAGTGTCAATCCGATAGAGTGAATACCATCAAATGGATTGGTATCGCGGTAGCTGTAATCAAGATCTACAGATTTACCTTCATCACCAATTGGGAGTGCTACAGTAAACCCTGCTGTAGGTCCGGTTGTAACGTTTTGAGATGCTTCGTTATCGAATATATCTTGTTCGTAAGCGAGTCCAACACGAACCATGAACATCTCTTTAAGGCCATATTCAACACCTAAGCTAAACTGGTCTTTACCAAATGAGTTAGACATAAAGTTAAAAGCACCTGTAATTCGATGTTCAGCGACAAAGTCTGTTCCTGCTGAATCTGCAATATTACCTAGAAGAAAATCATAGCTTGCACCGAGGTTTAGCACTGATGGTAGTTCATAACCTTCAGTTCTTTGTTCTAGTGTAAACTGCTTTTCGTCCAAAGTATTAGTCAGCGAAAGTCCATCACCTTCATACTGCATTTTAGGACCTATGTTCTTTAATGATATTCCAAACTTAAAGTTGTTGTATTTACCAGTAACATAGCGGATACCTGCATCGAAGGCAACTCCTTGAGCTTTAGCATCAGCTACACCTTCAGTTACTGCTTTAACTGTAATACCTCCATAAATACTATTAGAGAACTCTCTTGCATAAGAAAGCGCGATATGCCCAAAAGTTGGACGGTAAGTACCGAGACCACCTTCTGGCTGATTTACAGTAGTTCGCTCAATTTCACCGAAGTTCATAGTAACTACATTCACACCAAGAACACTGGCCTGACCAACTCTTTGTCCCAGTCCAATAGCATTGATTCCAATTCCTGAAGAGGCAAGGTAGCGAGTGTGAGTGAAACCAACCTGAGTTTGATTCATAAATGCTAAACCAGATACGTTCCCATATATTGCATCAACACCTTCAACCGTAGCAAAGTTAGCATTACCAAAACCTGCACTTCTAGCCCATGGGTTTAATAACAGCTGAGTTGCTCCGGCAGCCCCGATACGGTCTTCGTTTCCGGCATGTGTTTGCGTAGAGAAAATAGTAAGGGCTGCAAAAATCACAGCACCTACTATTTTATCACTATATCGTCTTTTCATATTTAAATTATTTCCGTGTCGATTTATAAATAATTTCAACGCTCCCAATTTTAGAATGAGTCAAGGTCAACAGGACGCATAACTCCAAACCATTTCAATACTTTTTCTCCAACGCCTGGAACGTTAACGTGAATTAGATAAACACCACTTGCAATTGGAATTCTCGCATGGTTTTTAAGATCCCAATCAAGTGAACTTATGTTTGGATCATCCTTAGAGAATTCTCTAACTAAGATTCCATTTAGAGTGTAAATCTTAATGTCGCAACGCTCTGGGAGGTTGATAATTTTAACTCGGTTATCGAGTTTATCAACTTCGTAAGAACTGTACGCATAGTAAGGGTTAGGAACAACCTTGATCAACTCGAGCGCTTCTTCTGCGATATTGTTGACATTAGTAGTTGGCTCCATTCCTTCTACAGTAAACTCATAAAGTGGTCTACCTGCGTTTTCGGTTCTGACTACATTGTTAACTGTATCATTACCTGTATCATAGAAACCTGAAGTCACTTTTTCTATTGAATAACCTGATCCTAAACCTGTAATAACATCTCCACGCTTAAAAGAACGCTGAGCTATAGAATCACCATTATCCTCATAATACTTGATAGGACCTAGTTTCACTAGATACTCTACTCCATTATCAAGTTCATCGCCAATTGATCTTTTTTCATCCTTTGAAGAAAAGAGTTTATAAGACTCATTGACTCTTAGCTTAACAACTACATTACTACTTAGTAACTCACTTCCAGGGCTTAATAATGGTATCGTTGTCCAAGAGCAAGCACGATAGACAGATCTGTAATCTTTAATTAAATCGTTTGTAGATTTACCATCTGCATCAAGTTGGCTTATCATGAAGCGACCTTCATCGTAAGCTGGCATTCTATACTCTGGGTCTTGAAAAATCGTGTAATTAGGATTAACGAACTCCATTTCATCTTCAACTTCATTATTTCTGAATACATACACGAAATGCTTACCTCCAAATCTAATATTCGCATCTTGCTGAACACCTTGAGAAACAACAGATGTTGGATTCCATATCATATCAGCACCATTATCACTGGTTAGATATGAATCTTCACCAAATGCCATATTAAGGCGTTCTCCAGTTTGTACATCAATCGCATAGCCTGGGAACCAACCCATACCAACTTCAGAAATATAAGCAGGGTTTTCTGGGTTAGTTGAAGGACCCTGTGATGTATCTGCTGGATTACCATCTTTATCAACTGATGGAGCTTTTCGAGGGAATAACTTTGTTGCATTTCCCTGAGCTAGAGACGAATCATCCTGTGTTTCCAGCACAACACATCTAGTCCATTTCGATTTATCAGATGTAAAGTAAATATTTACATCATTTAGATACTGCATTTGATAGCGAACATCTGCAGCAGACTGGGATATCTCATTAGTATTCCTAAAAATATTAGTAAAGTCAAATGTTGCCGATTTAAAAGCTGGACCGTGAGTATTCCATGTTGCTAATCTAAATGGAGCCCACGTACCATCAAGGATTTGTTCATAATTTTCATCGTTATCAATACCAAAGCCATTAAGTCCTTGATTAAAAGAATACGCATAATCCCAATAAGGCTCTTGTCCTTCTTCTGCAGTATTTCCAGAACGAATCCAATTTGTATAAGTATTGACATCTGTGTCAGTTACACCAGTAAGCCATTCATCATCTGTATTTTCGAATTCAATCTCAGCTCCGATATAACCGTTATTTTCTACTAAATCTCCATTAATGTTATTTTGACCAGGATCAATAGCATCTCCTAATGTAATACCAATACCTGCTTCTGGAATTAACCTCTCACCCAGTACATTGACTGGATTTTCAAAGAATACAGTGTCTTCGAGAGTTGAGCCAGTTACAGCAATGAGAGATGACTCTCTAAAATTATAAGTGGAATCTTTAAATTCAACTCTATAAGTTCCGTCTTTCACATTTAAAGGATCAATAACTGAAACTTCAATTGGACTTCTACCAGCTTCGTAAATTGGGTTTTCTACTTTCCATGGCTCTCCACTCATAACAGCATCTTCCGATTCTGGAGTCAAGTCAAGGAAGTAACCAGAATTACCAAGTCCTTCAATTCTCTTAACCGGTACACCATCTCCATATTGAGCATTTAGGATTGTACCATCATTCCTTGGATCTACTTTGTGTGGAATCACTGTAGTTACAGGAATTGGTCCAGAAGAAGACCTCCTTGAAGGAAGATATGGTTCTGTTTGACCATCTAATCCGTCAGGTGTTTGAGAGTAAGTCTTATAATTATTGTGTCCGTATGCAATAACCATAAAGTAATAAGTCTTATGGTTTACAAGTCGGTTATCACCTTCAGCAAAAGCATCAGTAGTAATTCTAAAAGTCTTACGGATTCCATCATTTTCTGCATTCTCAACTCTTGGTTGTGGAATTGCAGCATTTACATCCTGAGAGAACTCATAATTTACCAGGTCAGTAATTTCATCTTTAACATCACACTGAGCGACAAGTCTCGCAAGGTCATTGTTGTAAAGATCTGATGCAGAAACTGAGTTATCTTTTAACTGGAATACCTGATATCCCTGGAACAAGTAAGACTGATACTCTAACGCAAGCCTTTCATAGTTCTCATCATTTTCTTCACTAGAATTATCTGAAGGTTTTCCGTATTGAGTCCCATCATCAGCAGTAAGTGTGTCTGGTGGAATCAAGAATGGATCAGCTTCAGCATAAGATTCATTGTAGTTATTAGATATCTGAGGATTATTAATTTTTAGAATAATCTCTCTATCTAATTCAGTAGTTGTCACCTCTGGTGCATCTGGACCATCAAGCAATTGGAAACAAGCATCAAACAATGCCTGAGTTTTATCATCATCAACTCTAAGCTTTTCAACTGAAGCCTCAGCACCACCAGAATTAGCTCTTGACCATACAACACCAACTGTAATATTATTTACAGCACCAGGTGCAAGACGGAATGGACCAGCTGATTGAACAAACCTTCTATCAAAGGGTTGGTTACCTGCTGTTACCTCAGTCCAAATTGGTTGAGGATTACCACCTGTACCCCATCCAATAGGATCAGAATCACCAGGGAACATGTAATCAGCTTCAACATATGGTGGATTAACACTCCCTTGATAACCAGTACCTCCATAAACCATTCTAGAGTTATCTCTCCAGAAGCTTCTTAGGTAGTTATAATATTCTGTTCCTCTTTGAGGATCACCGGTATTACTTGTATTGTTGTTATGGTATAAGAATGCACGCATACCAAGTCTCTCATTATCCGGTATACCATCTCCATAACCAACACCAAGTCCATCATAAGGAATACCGTCATCATCTATAGCTCCCTGATAATCGTTTAGGCAAAGACAATTGTCTTTTTGATCATTATCCTGAAATGGTCCCTGGAAAAAGTCAACACCAATAGCTGGTGGTTGAGTTCCATAACCAGTAGCTCCCTGATTATCTTCATCGTTCTCATCACCGTTATAGGCATAGCCCATTCCTCTTTCAACATCACAACCTACATAATCATCCTGTGGGTTACCTAAATCTGGATCAACCCAAAAACCAAAATATGTGTTTTGAAGTTCAAAAGAAGATCTATTAACTAATTCATAGTTGTAAAAGGTCATATTATTAACCTCATCATTGGTAGCAAAAGCAAATGCCTGCGCTCGGATCTCCATACCAATTGGATCTGACTGTGACTCAGTATGGATGTTTCCTTTATCGTTAAATACCCACCATAGGTTTTGGTCTCCATAGATATCAACGATTCTTTGCTCGCAGTTCTCTACATTTTCGAGATTATAACGTGGGTAATCACCGTTTTGTGGATTATAGTTTCCATCTCCGTCAACATCATTAAATGGCGCTAAGTAGTAATCCTCATTATAAGGAGCATAGTCTCTACCATGAGCAGGCCAATTCAAAATACTTTCAGGTATTTGATAATCAGGAAAGTTTTCCTGCTGCACTTCCGGGCCTTCTAGTCCTGCTTGATACCACGCAACAAAACGTGCTACATCCTGACGATAAGTTAAAAAGTGCTCATCGTACTCAAGACATGTTTCCGGTGTGATTTCCGCATCTGTGGTACTGAGTGGTCCAGTCCAAAAGTCATTTCCATTTGAACGGAATCTTTGAGCCGCTACTTTAAGCTGACCAGAGACATCCTGACCACCGAGCCACAATGAACCAGCAAAAAGTGCTGTTGGACCATTTCCATCTTCAGATTTTGGAATTTCATATTGTGCCTGACCAACGAGGTCCCACCACATATCACCACCTGTTTGAATCAAAGCTCTTGTATTATTGATGTTGAGCTCTTCAGATCCAGTTGGTGGAGTACAGTTAGCAGCTATATCTGAACTACTATTGTCTTTTTTCCCGCTTGAATTCCTTTTGTCCATGTAAGGACCTTCTTTAGCAATAACGCTAACAGAAGTCCCCAAGAGGAATAAAGAGAGAAGAAGGAGATTTAATTTGCTTTTCATAATCATATTTTTTTCACCCATTCTCATAATTCTTAGAAACTTAGAATCACACCTATTCTTGTCCTTCTTGGCAACGTATAGTTGTAGTAGTTATTAATATTCATCAAGTATTGCTCCGTAAACGCTTGCGTATCAATTCTACTATTGATGTCCTGAGAGAACCTAGGGTCATTTAGATAACCGTCATCATCAGGAGTTCCTGTTGCTCTGTATACATTAATTATATTTTGAGTATTAAGAACATTCAGAACCCATAGGTAAACATTAAGGTTTAGTTCTTTATCATTTTCACCAACTTTCAGTTTGATATCTCTATCTACTCTAGCGTCAACTCTAAACTGCCATGGTAAACGTGATCCATTAATACTTCCATCAATAATTGGTGATCCACCTCCTGAAATAAGTCCATTTCCAGTTGGAACTTGTTGCTTAGAGTAAGGAGTTCCAGACCCAAGGTTGAATTGGAAGTTGGCTCCAGTATTCTTCAAAATTGGTTTGTCAAACACTATTGGACCATTATAATCTTTTCCAGAACCGTAACGGTAATCAACAGTTGCCACTATTGCGTGTCTTTGATCATAACTCAATGGAGTTGTACTTCTAATATTCTGCTTTCCTGCACGAATAAGGTTGGCAGCAGATGTTTGAGTAGAACCTGTACCCTCAGCAAACTGAAGCGTATAAGCAGCTCTTAACTTAAGGTTTTTAGTTCTTCTCAAGTCATAAGAGAAAGTAAGTCCTTTAACTGTACCAAAGTCGATATTACCAAATGTGGTATACGTCTTAGGAAATGCTTGTTGACGACCAATCAACTGAATTTGATTTCTCATTTCTCGGTAGAAAGCCTCGATCGTCATAGCAGAACTTTTACTCAAAGTTTGCTTAAATCCAACAGAGTAATCGATTGTTTGCTCTGGCTGAAGTGCAGGATTATTAATTCTTTGAGCACTTGTTCTTTGTTCAAGGAAATAATAATCAAGAGGATTCAATCTATTTCCACCAGGACGTTTTGTGAGAACATCATAGTGAGCAAAGAATAATGCTTCTTCACTAATTGGGAATGAAAAAGAGATCCTCGGCATTACATTCAATTGAGGCTCGTAATCCTCAAAAGATTCTGATGTAATGTCATTAGATGCTGTGTTTTGTTTATTAACCAATAAAGGAGCAACATTTCCTGATGTTGTTTGAAGGCTAGATCCATCAGCTAGCTCAGCACCCTGAGCATCAAACCATGTTTCTCCATCACGGTAACCAACAATAGAAGAAGGATCTTCAACATTGTCAACATATACTACATAGTCATCTCCAATATTACCTGGAACAGTATATTCTCCCATTGATTCAGCCAAAGATTGAACCTCTTGTTCTCCAGCTCTAACTGTAGGGAAGAGAACATATGGGTCAACAAGATTTGACTGATTTGCATCGTAACGGTCAATTCTTAAACCTACATTAAATACAAGGTCGTCAAATGCAAACTTGTCCTGAATCCAACCAGCTACATATGTAGGGCGGAATGAAGGTATAGGACGAGTATAGTTACCGTATTCATCAGTTTCATTAAAGAAATCATCGATACTTGGATTATCGTTGATTTTATTACCATATACATCGTAACCGTGGTATGAAACTAGTTCAGATCCGTTGTTCAACAACTCATTAGCTGAGAAGTACTCAACTTCCATATCTTCTGGTGATAGAGAGTTAAAGTCGATGAAATCATTTCCATCTGGATCTAAACCAAGGCTCTGACGAAGATTGTAGTCAAAGAATGACTGATTATCGTTATTCACTTCACCAGCATATTCACCCGGTGACGCATTTTGTCTTTCAAAGTTGATGATTGGTGTAGAGTTTGAATAACCAATGATTTCACCTACATCAGTATTTAACTGCTCAAGGTGACTGTTAGTTCTCAAACGACCAATGAACCACATACCAGCAGGAGCCATCCCGTAAGCACGGTCAACACGTTGCTCGTATTCAAAACCCAGGCTGATGTTGTGATTTTTAATATCAGCAGAACCAGTCGCACTCAAGCGGAACTGATTTCTTTGGTTTTTAGTGTAAGAATTAAATGGTGTAGCATGACTATCCCAAATATCATTTACACTAATTGCGTTACTTCCTGTTAAATCACCATTAACAAAACCACCATTTTGACGAATGTTGTTGTAAGAACGGAGGAAGAAGTTCTCTGCAGAAGAATAAGGTCTTAGTGTACTATTTTCAGGATTGTAGATTAAAGAACCTTGCTGATTGTCACCTGAAAAATCAGATGCTAGTTCTTTATCAAAAACCGGATCTCCGTTTTCATCATAACCTTGCCACCCGAAGAGTTCATAATAAGTGTTTGTAAACTCAGCAGCTCCACTATTAATATTTGATGGTCTAAAACCGATCAAAGTATCAGTAAAGGTACTCTGTAAAAATGCACGTCCAGACCACAACAGACTGTCTGGGTTAGAACGAGAATAAACCTGAGCGTTTTCGTTTAACTCATAAGTACGAGCTTGCTCAGTATCAAACTGACCATAATAACCATAATTCCAAAGATTATCCTGGTGATTTGCATCCCATCTTCTAAAGTTATTCTGACTGTAATCTGCCTGAACAGTATAATATGCATTTTTAATCAAGCTCTCATTATCTTCATCAGTGCTGTTGTTAAAGCGCTGAGTAAAGCGACCAAAAACCCTCCATGTAGTTGTTGTTTCTTCAGGGAAATGATCATAGTTAAACAAAGAGTAATCGTAATCATACACATTACCCTGTTGCCATTCATAACTACCACCAAATGTAAGGTTAGTAGTTTCACCTGTATTGAAGTCTAATTTACCATTTACTACAAAACGGTTTTGAGCATTGTTAGGACGAGTTCTAACTTTCTCAAAGCTATTCAATCTCAAAAACTCAGCATTTTGGAAAGCTCCTGTTCCCTGAGTAGCATAACGCAATGGATCCTGACGCAATTCGGCAAGCGCCTGATCTTTCACTTTCCATGAACCGGTGATAGAAGGACGCTGATCCTGAGTAGACTGAACGTTTCCAGAAAGGAAGAACCCTACTAAAGGTTCTGTCTTCTCTCCAGAAGAATCTTTTTTCATGATAAGCGGTCCAGAAACACTACCTTCAAAAAGGTTATATCCGAATTTATCTAATCCGTAAACCTCATCACCAATTTTATATCCTGAAGTGATGTATTCAACACTACCAAAATAGTTTTTAGATGGGCCTCTAGTAGTGATACTAATAACTCCACCGGTAACATCACCGTACTGAGCTGGCAGTCCACCAGTAATTACAGAAACTTCTTCAATTGCACTTTGTGGAAGGTTATTAGACCCTCGTACCTTAATACCATCAATAAAGTAGTAGTTGGCATCAGAACGTGCACCACGAATATTCAAACTTCCTGATCCATCATCCTGCGAATAAACACCACCAACAGTTTGTGCTAATCCAGTAGCACCACGAGTTGGCATTTTATCAATATCTTCTTTCGTAATTGTTGTTTGAGCAGATGTGTTATCCTTCTCAATCAAAGGAACTTTATAATCTACAACCTCAAATTCCTCAAGGTTCTCAACAGAAGATGACATTTTAATATCGAGAAATGTAATCTTTCCAGAATTAATCTTAACACCTTGAATTGCTTTAGGCTGAAAACCGACAAAAGTCGCCTTCACGGTATATGTACCAGGCTCTATCGGCTTGATGTTATACTTCCCGTCAAAGTCAGTTGACGTTCCTGCTTGCTGCACACCATTACGCTCTAATACAATATTAGCAAACGCAACAGGCTCTCCTGTTTTTTGATCCAACACTTTACCCTGAATAGAACCCTGTCCAGTTTGTGCGAACATAACTGACTGGCTCACCAAGATAACCACTACCGTTAAAAGTAACTTTCTTAACATATTTTAAGGTTTAATAACGTGAATTTTGACATCCCTCAACGTCTAAAAAAGGCGCGTAAAGATATATAAAACTAAAAGCCAAATACAAATCAATTATCATGGCCTCACACCATCATTTTGATTAACAGCTTTTTAAAACATCATTACGCTTATTTAAAAGGCGAACAAAAATCACTTTTTGTTATTTTTCTAACTACTGTTAAATACAGAATAAAGGTCGCGAATTTAAGGTCTCTTAACAAGTGACAAAGTGATTTCGGTAGAAAAAATTTCGTATTCGGGCTTTTTTTATCGTTAACTGATCATTTTATCCATCAAATCATGCTTCCTTCTACGCGATACTTCCAGCTGTGTGCCGTCTTTTAGGATGACAAAGCCTCCTCTTCCTTTATGATACTCTTTGATAAAATTTATATTGACTAAATGTGAGCGGTGTACTCGAATGAAGTTTTTGTTTGCCAACATTTCTTCAAAATGCTTTATCCCTTTTGAAAATGTGCCTTTATCTCCTTCATCGGTAAATACATCAGTGTAATTGCCAGTTCCCTCAAAGCGAATTATCTCATCTATATTGACTAGTTTAACTCCATCGTGAATTGGAACTGCTAGCTTTTTCACATCACGGTCAGATCCAGCGGTAACCTCCAGAGCCTGCTCTTTTTGGCTCTGACCAGTACGGATTTTCTCTACTGACTCTACGAGCTCATCAATGTCAATGGGCTTGAGAAGGTAATCTGTTGCTGAATAACGGAATGCTTTGACAGCGTATTCATCGTGTGCAGTAACAAAAATGACATTGTACCAATCGTCTTTGAGTTTCTCTAAAAGATCAAAGCCGGTTGCGGTATTCATTTCAATATCCAAAAAAATAATATCGGGATCGTAATCGTCAATTGCTTTTGATGCTTCAGTAATATTACTGCACTTTTTTACAATTTGAAGTTTATTGACATACTCCTTTATAAGGTTTTCCAAATTGTCTCGAGCTTTTTCCTCGTCATCAACTAATATGCATGTTAGGGTTTTCATGGTCTATAACAGGTATTTTTAATATTATTCTCGTTCCTAATGATCCTTGATCTTTCAAATCAACAACCTCAATATCAAGTTTAGTTTTATACAATACTGATAATGTGTCAACTCTTTCGTTCATGATATCCATTGCTGCTGATTTATGAGTTGAATGTACTTGTTTTTTTGATGCCTCGCTCAATCCAATTCCATTGTCTTCAATAATACAAACTAAATTTCCTTTGTCTTTTTTTAACGAAACTTTGATCACTCCTTTGTATTCAACATCTTTAAAGGCATGAATTACAGCATTCTCCACAAAAGGTTGTATGAGAATAGGAGGTATTAAAGTTTGTCTTGAATCTACACCTTTATCTATGTTCAACTCAAAATCAAATTTATTTGGGAAGCGCAACTGCTCTAGTTGAATATATAGCTTTAATGCCTCTAAATCTGACTCTAGCGAAATGGCTGTTTGCCTTGAGTTTTCAAGTGTTTTACGCATTAATGACGCAAATCTTGTCAGGTAATAATTTGCTTCGCGCTTTTCATTACTATTAATGAAATGCTGGATACTATTCATTGAATTGAAGATGAAGTGCGGATTCATTTGCGAGCGAAGCGCCTGAAGTTTGAGGTTATCTAACTTCCTTTCGAGATCTGACTGTCTTTTAATTTTATTGACTCGCAATTGATAAAACGTAAAGAGTAAAAGCAGTACAAATCCTACTCCTGCTATCCTAAACCATGTGGTTTGCCAAAATGGTTTTTCTATTGTGAAGGAAAAAGTTTCTGGTTCTTCATTCCACACTCCTGCATTATTTGAACTCAACACTTTGAAAGTGTAATCGCCTGGTGGCAAATTATTGTATGTTGCTTCTCTTTTATCTGTAACCGGTGACCACTCACTGTATCCTTCCAGCTTGATTCGATAGCGCACTTTTTCTGGATTGGTCAAAGAAATCCCATTGTACTGAAAACTGATTGTATTTTGGTCATGCGGCAAGTGAACGCCATCGAGTAGATTGGTATCGGTATAAAAGAGCTCGATTGCGGTAATGTGTAGTCTGGGTTCTTTTTGGTTTTGTTGAAGTCTTGATGGATCTAAACGCATGAGTCCATTTACAGTGCCCAACCAAACGTTTTGATTTTCATCTATGAATAATCCATTAGCATTAGACTCTACTCCAACAAACCCTTCGTTAATGCCATAAGCCGCAAAATGAATACGATCAAATTGATAATAATCTTCTAAATCAATTTTATTAACTCCCTGGTTTGATCCAATCCACAAATTATTGGTTTCATCTATTTCTAATGTATAAATAAGGTTTGAGCTCAGTCCATGATCTGTGCTAAACCTCCTCACCTTTTGATTCTTAATGTCATAATGATAGACCCCATCAAATGATGAAATCCAAAGATTCTCCTTATAATCTTTTGCAATAGCAATATGCTGAGAAAAAGGCACACCGGATGCAGCATTCCCATCTATCAGCTCACCGTTTTTGTATTGAAGCAATCCACCTTCATAAGTACCTATCCACAGAGTTGAATCTCCTGTTTTAACAATATCCCAAACATTGTAACTGTTTGCGCTATCTCTGTAAAGCCAGCTAATGCTGTCATTTTCAAACCGTGCTATTCCAGATTCACTTCCTATTAATATACCATATCCATCAATATCACGAATACTGTAGGCTGGGATTCTACCATTTTTCACCTGCTTAAAAACACCATTCTCACGAATAACAAATCCATTCATTGTACCTATCAACAAACTATCGCCTCTTGAATAGACACTCCTCACCTTGTTATTAGGTAAGCCATGATAAACTGAATAGCCGGTAAAGTTTCTTCCATTATACTTGTACAGCCCTTCACTTTCAGTAGCCAGCCATATATCACCCTTTAAATCTGAATCAATACCATAAATAAAGTTACTCCTCAACCCATCTTTGTAAGAAAAGTGCTCAAAAGCATTCCCCACAGATTTATATAGGCCGAAGTCGGTACCAATCCATGTGTTGTTTTCATAATCTGAAAAGAAAGTTTTAACCTGATTACTGCCTGGATGATCACTTACAAACAATAAGCTAACTTCATTATTTTTTATTTGATTGAGTCCTAGCTCTGTGGATACCCAAAGAGCGTTTGAATCCTTTTGAATAATTTCACTTACTGCACTTCCCAGCAATCCTTCCTTCACGCCAAAAGTGTCGAATGTATCTCCATTTTTCGTGCTGTGTAACCCATGGTCAGATCCGAAATACAGTTTGTCCCCCACAACTTCAAATGCATGGACTCTGGCTCTAAACTGACTTGAAAACGAAACGGGCGCGAGGCTGTCTGCATCATTCATTTTTAGCAACCCACGATCAGATCCAATCCAAAGCGTTCCTCGGTGCCAGGTAGCAACACGAAATTTCTCACCTTTAACCGCTTTTATCGTATCAACTGGAACTCCTTTTCGAAAGACAGTTATCGAATTAGGGTGTATTATGTGAACGCCTTTTATTGATACTACGATATCCCTAACCTGCAATTCGCTCAATCCATTGGATACATCAAAATTAATTGCCGTATCGTTGATTATTCGTGAAACCCCTTTTGTTGTACCAACCCAAATAGACTCTCCATCAGACCTGAGGACAGATACATTTGAATGAATGATTTCGTTTTTAAGCCTGGGGGATTTAAAAGACAATCCGTCATACCTGGCTATTCCCGCATAACCTCCCAGCCAAAGAGTCCCATCAGGAGCTTGTGCAATACTGTTCACCTTTATAAAAGGTAAACCATCTTCAACATTGTAAGATTTAAAATAGTAGGATTGAGCTCTCAGGTTCAACGAAACGAACGTGAGCAAAATAATAATTGACAGATAATATTTTGGTCTAATGATCAGAATTTGGGCCTATTCAAAATTGCATCATAAATTACTGCATTTTTTATATCAAAGTCAATATCATCGAGAGGATGATGTTTTAAAGCTTTTCTACTTGTAACTGATTTGACTCTGCCCGGCTGTTTACGAAAATCCATTTCAGTATCAGCTGATATAATCTCTTTGCGACTTCTTTGACGCAACTCCCTGGCTTTTCTGCTCACATCATTATCTTTCACCAACTCAGATAAAGGCTTTCTTGAGTCGCTCACATCAGTTTGAGGATTCTCCATTGCCGGCTCTGGCTCCGGTTCTGACCGTTGTTGAACCGGCTCCTGCACTTTTTGGTCAGATCCGCGACCACCGGCCGGGTCGAGCTCATCCAAAAAGTCATTGATGAAATTTGAATTAGAAGCCTTACCCTCAGATCCTTTTTTCTTTTTTTTCCCAAAAGCTCCCAATATCAAGCTGATAACGAGAAAAATGAGGTAAAAATAATTACTAATATCTTCCATGATCAATGTCTCCTAAACCAGCGTTTCCAAAAAGGCACTTTGCGCTTTCCTTTTCTCATTCTTTCAGAACGCCTTTTAGAGCGTTTCATCCGCTTTTGGGTTTCTTTACTTTGTAACTCTCTGTGTCTTTCTTTCAGTTCTTCTCGAACTTCCTTTTGTTTTTCCTTTTGCTCCTTCGCCTTTTCTTCAGCGTACTTTTCTTTATCTTTTGGTATCTTCGTTTTCTTTTTGTCCTGGGCGTGAACAGCTGTGGTTCCGACCAATAAAAATAGCACAATTAACGTTTGTAAAAAGCGTTTTACCATAAAAAGAATTTTTCATGAAGTACGCAGGCTATGCCGTACGTGTTTGGTTAATAGCAATAGTCTTGCTTTTCACCCAAACCAAATGTAATAAAAACGAACAGAGTACGAATATCCCTCGTGTTCGGGTTAACCTGAGGATTAATGTCAATAATCCTGCAAATTTTGACCTCCAGGCAACCGGAGGCTGGGAATATTACTCAGGAGGGAGTCGCGGAATCTTAATTTACAGGCAGGGGCCTAATGAGTTCAACGCCTATGATCGTCATTCTCCATACAAGCCTGATGATGGTTGCCAGGTTTTTGTTGACTCAACGAATATTGCTGCTGAAGATCCGTGCAGCGGATCGCGTTTTTCTATTTATGATGGTTCAGTTCAAAAAGGGCCAGCTACTCAACCTCTCAAGCAGTACAAAACAAACTTTGACGGCACTTACCTCGATGTGTACAATTAAAAAAGGCCATCCATAACCGGACGGCCTATATCTTTATATTGATACTTTTTACTCCTGCATCTGTTGTGCTTCAGCATCAAAGTGAATTGTCACTTCTTTACCTAACATTCCGGGAGCAGGCTGGTAACCGAGATCGTAATCGTTTCGATCAATTGTCAACTCCCCTTCAAAACCAGTTATCATCAAACCCTCTTTGTAAGGAGACTCTTCAACACCGGCAAATGTAAAGGGAAGGTCAACTTCTCGAGTAACTCCTCGCATGCTCAATTCTCCGTGAGCTACATAACCAACCGCTGTTTTCTCAACATCACTTGAGCTGAATTTGATTGTTGGATATTTCTCAACATGGAAGAAGTCCTCACCTCTTAAGTGGTTATCTCGTTTTTCATTTCGTGTATTGATTGAAGCTGCATCTATTGCGATATCAATTTTACTGTTCCTGATATCTTTTCCAACTTCAAATGATCCACTCACATCACCAAAATTCCCTTTAGATGTGGACAACAGGTGTCTGATTTCAAAATCAATGTAAGTGTGATCGCCATCGATTGCCCACAAGCCAGATATTTGAGAAAGATCTTTTGAAGCTTCTTCTGCTTCCATCTCTTTGATCTCTTCCTCAATATAAGCCTCTTCACTATTCGTTATTCCTTCACCGTGGGCTTCTCCTCCACCGTAAACCTGACCTAAGATTGGCGCAATTACCAGCCCTACTAGGCAAGTCAATTTGATCAAAATATTCATCGATGGGCCAGAAGTATCTTTAAACGGATCACCAACAGTATCACCCGTAACGGCAGCTTTGTGTGCTTCAGAACCTTTGTAAGTCATTTCACCATCGATTTCCACTCCGGCTTCAAATGATTTTTTGGCGTTGTCCCATGCTCCACCGGCATTGTTTTGAAAGATTGCCCAAAGGACTCCTGAAACAGCAACACCTGCCATGTAAGCACCAAGTGGTTCAGGGCCCATCGCAAATCCAATTACAATAGGAATAAAAATTGTCATTGCTCCGGGAAGCATCATTTCACGGAGAGCAGCCTGAGTTGAAATATCAACACATTTACCATACTCTGGTTGTGCTTTTGATTCCATAATCCCAGGAATATCTTTGAATTGCCTGCGTACTTCTTTTACCATTTCCATTGCCGCTTTACCAACAGAGTTCATGGCAAGAGCTGAGAATACAACTGGAACCATCCCGCCAACAAAAAGCGCAGCGAGAACATTTGCTTTAAAGATGTTGATTCCGTCAATTCCGGTGAATGTTACATATGCTGCAAAAAGCCCTAAAGCGGTCAGAGCCGCAGAAGCAATAGCAAACCCTTTACCAATGGCAGCGGTTGTGTTTCCAACTGAATCGAGGATATCAGTTCTCGTTCTTACTTCTTCAGGTAATTCAGACATCTCGGCTATACCTCCGGCATTATCCGCGATCGGACCAAAAGCATCAATTGCTAATTGCATTGCTGTTGTCGCCATCATGGCTGATGCTGCGATTGCTACTCCGTAAAAACCTGCAAGCGTGTAAGCGCCCCAAATTGCACCGGCAAATAATAAAACTGATGAAAATGTAGAGATCATCCCCACGCCCAGACCAGCAATTATGTTAGTTGCCGCACCTGTCGATGAGTTCTGAACGATACTCATAACAGGTTTTTTACCGAGACCTGTATAATACTCAG
Organism: Salibacter halophilus; assembly: GCF_008806325.1. Lineage (GTDB taxonomy): Bacteria > Bacteroidota > Bacteroidia > Flavobacteriales_G > Salibacteraceae > Salibacter > Salibacter halophilus. The sequence goes on along the minus strand of NZ_WACR01000007.1, from coordinate 220,507 downwards.
TAAAATATGAAATGGCTCCACCAACAGCAAGACCTACCAAAACAGCATAAAAAACATTCATGCTATCAACATCAGAAACTCCCATTCCAAAGAAGTTCATCGTGAGTGTTTCAGGAAGCATCCATGCGATAAGGAAATAGGCTGCTACAGCAGTAAGAATAATCGCTGACCAGTTTCCGCGGTTCAATGCAGCCTGAACTTTAGATTCTTTGGCGTCATTGTCTTTTATTTTTATGAACAAAGTTCCGATGATGGAAAAAATCAAACCAACACCTGCAATTGCTACGGGAAGCAGAATTGGACCAATTCCATTAAAAGCATCGTTGATGCTACCGCCCATATCAGTGATAACGTAATTACCCAGAACCATTGCCGCGAGCATTGTAGCTACGTAAGACCCAAAAAGGTCTGCTCCCATACCGGCAACGTCACCAACATTGTCACCAACGTTATCTGCGATAGTAGCCGGGTTTCGCGGATCATCTTCAGGAATTCCGGCTTCAACTTTACCAACGAGATCAGCTCCAACATCAGCAGCTTTGGTGTAGATTCCTCCACCTACACGAGCGAATAACGCGATAGACTCTGCACCTAATGAAAATCCGGCAAGCGCCTCTAATACTAGCGTCATGTCATGCGTGTTTGTCCATGTTCCACCCATGAACCATGAAAAGAGAATGGAAAACAAAAAGCTGAGACCAAACACTGCTAACCCTGCAACACCAAGCCCCATTACAGTTCCGCCTGAAAACGAAACCTTGAGTGCTTTGGGCAAGCTAGATCTTGCGGCCTGAGTGGTTCTCACATTTGCTGCTGTGGCGATACGCATTCCAATATTTCCTGCTACCGCACTAAAAACAGCTCCAATCACAAACGCGACTACGATGAACCAATGCGTTGTGGGAACGAGAAAAGAAATGAGTCCGAGTAATGCTCCGGCAACAATCACGAAAATGGTCAGAACACGATACTCAGCACTGAGAAAAGCGAGTGCTCCCTCTCTGATGAATGCTGCGAGTTCTTTCATTCTTGACTCTCCTGAATCCTGCTTGTTCACCCATCTACTCAAAAAGACCATGTAGATTAGAGCTACTACTCCAAAAAGCGGTAATAGGTACACTAGATTTTCCATATCAAAATACTTTTGAAATAATGTTTATTAAATTAAGGTTTAGGTTCTGAAAAATTTCAAAAGTCTCAAATATAGAATAAATTAAAGAGATGCTTTTTTGAACCGTTATAAAACGAAAAAAGGCTGAATCCATGAGGAAACAGCCTTTTTCTATTTTGACGTAAAATATTGATCTATATCAAGTACTTTGATTTTTTTGCTGCTTTCACAACATCTTCAACTCCCGGAAGAGCTTCATCGATGAGTTCTTTAGCAAATGCAAATGGAGTATCGGCCTGCGTTAATCTGCGAATAGGTGCATCGAGATAATCGAACGCCTGGCTCTGAACGACATAAGAAATTTCAGTTGAGATGGAAGCCATCGGCCAGCTCTCTTCCAAAATTACGAGTCGGTTTGTTTTCTTGATCGACTGAATAATTGTTTCGTAATCCAAAGGGCGGATTGTTCTCAAATCAATCACTTCAGCGCTAACTCCTTCTTTTTCAAGTTCTTCAGCCGCTTGAAGAGCCACTTTCATGATCTTCCCAAAGGAAACAATTGTCACATCAGATCCTTCTTTCTTCACATCAGCTTTACCAATAGGAACCAGATATTCGCTATCAGGTACTTCGCCTTTATCACCGTACATTTTTTCACTCTCCATGAAAACAATAGGGTCGTCATCACGAATTGCAGACTTTAAAAGTCCTTTAGCATCGTAAGGATTACTCGGAGTAATCACTTTCAGACCCGGTACGTGAGCGTACATTGATTCAAAAGCCTGCGAGTGAGTTGCTGCGAGCTGTCCCGCCTGTCCGTTTGGACCTCTGAACACGATTGGCACATTGTATTGTCCGCCACTCATTTGAAGCATTTTCGCAGCCGAGTTGATCACCTGATCTGCTGCGAGAATAGCAAAGTTCCAGGTCATAAACTCAACGATTGGTCGCAATCCGTTCATTGCTGCTCCCACACCAATGCCCGCAAAACCGAGCTCTGAAATTGGTGTATCGATGACTCTTTTAGAGCCAAATTCATCGAGCATACCCTGAGATGCTTTGTAAGCTCCGTTATATTCGGCTACTTCTTCACCCATGAGGAAGACGTTCTCGTCTTTTCTCATTTCCTCTGACATGGCTTCTTTTATAGCCTCTCTGAATTGGATTTCTCTCATTATTCGTAATATTTCAAGTGGCGCAAATGTAAAAAATAAACCCTTCAGCAACAATCTTGTTTAATTAAGTAAGGTACTTCTTATGCATGCATACTTTTTATGATATCAGTTTTTAGACTGCACTTAATTTGGTTAGTTTTGTAATCGCTTTGATTTTTACCGTTAAAACAATTAACAATGAAAATATTAGTAGGAATTAGCAAAGCTCCTGATACAACTACAAAAATCAAGTTCACAAATGACAATAAAGAATTTGATGAATCAGGGGTTCAGTTTATCGTAAACCCATATGACGAGTGGTACGCACTTGTTAGAGGTATTGAAATAAAAGAAGCACAGGGCGGATCAGTTACAACGATCACTGTTGGGAAGGAAGATGTGGATCCGATCATTAGAAAAGCATTAGCAGTAGGCGCTGATGATGCTGTTCGCATTGATTCAGAACCAAAAGACGCTTTTCACGTAGCTTCACAAATAGCAAATTACGCCAAAGAAAATGACTACGATATGGTTCTTTTAGGAAAAGAAACCATTAATTACAACGGTAGTCAGGTTGGCGGAATGGTTGCTGAAATCATGGACTTACCATACATATCAAATGCATCTAAGATGGATTTGGATGGCAACAAAGCAACTATCGTAAGAGATATACAAGGTGGCAAAGAAACACTTGAAGTTGAAACTCCATTTGTTTTGAGTGCTGCTAAAGGCATGGCCGAGCAACGTATTCCTAACATGCGTGGTATCATGGCTGCCAGAAGTAAAAAGCTCGAAGTTGTTGAACCGGTTGACGCTGAAGAATTGACTGAAGTCGTTTCTTATGCACTTCCACCAGAAAAAGGTGATGTGAAGTTGGTTGATCCGGAAAATGTTGAAGAGTTGGTAGAATTATTACACAAAGAAGCTAAAGTAATTTAATCATGGCAGTATTAGCATTTGTAGATACACAGGAAGGAAAAATCACAAAATCATCATACGAAGTTGTTTCTTATGCTGCTAAAGTAGCTGAGAAAGAAGGTGGCGAAGCTGTTGCTATTACTTACGGTGACGTGGATAACGGTGACCTCGAAGCACTCGGTAAATACGGAGCTAAAAAAGTGTTGATCAACAAGTCTGTAACGAACATGTTACCGACTAAGCTCGCAAAATTAACAGCTGCAGCAGCTGAGCAAGAAGGCGCTGATATTATCGTATTTGCTCAGGACTTCACAGGCAAAAGTGTTGCACCCATCTTGAGTGCAAAATTAAAAGCAGGGCTCGTTTCAGGTGCTGTTGATTACCCAGACACAACTGATGGTTTTGTTGTGAAAAAGAACGTATTCTCAGGAAAAGCATTCGCTATGTACAAAGTGAATACTGAGAAAAAAGTCATCTCAATTCTCCCTAATTCAGTGGGTAAAGAAGAAGTTGATGGTACAGCTCAGGTTGAGGAATTCAGCGCAGACCTCGGTGATTCAAGAATTACCGTGACAAACGTTGAAAAAGCCAATACTGATGGCGGTATCCCATTGACTGAGGCTGACTTGGTTGTTTCTGCAGGACGAGGATTGAAAGGTCCTGAAAACTGGGGAATGATCGAAGAACTCGCGAATAAATTAGGAGCAGCTACTGCTTGTTCAAGACCAGTTGCTGATGTAGGTTGGAGACCTCACCACGAACACGTGGGACAAACAGGTATCGCAATTCGCCCTAATCTGTATATCGCAGTAGGTATTTCAGGAGCTATTCAGCACCTTGCAGGAGTTAATGGTAGTAAGGTGATTGTTGTCATCAACACTGATCCTGAAGCACCATTCTTCAAAGCGGCAGATTACGGTATTGTAGGTGACGCATTTGAAGTTGTTCCCAAGTTGAATAAGGCAATCGAAGCTTTTCAGGCTGAGAATTAATCATATTCACTAAAGCACAGGTGCCCGGTTGGGCTTTGTTCTATGGAGAAAAAAGTAGCACTCAATATTGTAGGGTTATCTTACAGTCAAACTCAAACGGGAGCTTATGCGCTCATTTTGGGTGATGACGCAGGAAAACGCAGGCTACCGATTATTATTGGCAACTTTGAGGCTCAGGCAATCGCCATTGAGCTGGAAAAGATGAAACCGAGTAGACCACTCACTCATGACGTGTTTTTCACAGTGGCCGATCAGTTTGATATCAAACTCAAAGAAGTCATAATCTACAATCTCGTGGAAGGCGTTTTTTACGCAAAGCTCATCCTGGACAACGGTGTTAAAGAAGAAGAAATTGACGCGCGCAGTTCCGATGCAATTGCATTGGCTGTGCGCTTCAAATGTCCCATTTACGCTTACGAATTTATCATGTCTCAGGCAGGAATATCGGTTGAGGAAGAAGAAGCTGCAGGGCAAACAGATGTGACATCCACAGGATCAGAACCAAAGCAGCAAAAAGAAGGATTGAATGCGCTGTCAATTTCAGAACTAGAAGCCAAGCTCGACAAAGCAATTGAAGAAGAAAACTACGAGCTAGCTTCAAAATTGCGCGATGAAATAGATAAGAGACAATCGAATTAGTTTTTCGGTCAGATCCCAAATCCATTACCTTGAGACCGCTACTCTCCCATTCTCATAATTTTACTTTCTTTGTGAGGTAATCGAGGCACATGATTTCCAGCATTACTTTCGTTTCTGTACTTAAAGGATTGATAGGAATCCTTTTTTTGCTTTTTATCGCTTATCTATTGAGCGAAAAACGCAAAAACATCAATTGGTCGCTGGTAATCAAAGGCCTTATCATACAGTTCATTTTTGCAATTGGTGTCTTGAAAATTCCGGCTGTTGCAGATGTATTTGAGTTTTTCAGCACGGCTTTCGTCAAAGTAATTTCATTTACTTACTTCGGTACGGAATTTTTATTCCGAAATTTTGAAACCGGTGAAATTGACCCGGCTCTGATGAACTTCGCTTTTAACGTATTACCCACAATCGTCTTTTTCTCGGCTCTGACTAGTCTTCTCTACTATTTAGGAATCTTGCAAAAAATCGTTTACGGTTTTGCATGGGTGATGAAAAGGGCCATGAAACTGAGCGGAGCTGAAAGTTTAGCCGCAGCCGGTAATATGTTCATGGGACAAACTGAGGCTCCACTTTTGGTTAAACCGTACTTACTGAAAATGACCAAATCTGAAATGATGGCGCTCATGACGGGTGGCATGGCAACTATCGCTGGTGGAGTGCTCGCATCATACATCGGTTTTTTAGGAGGTAGTGACCCGGCAGAGAAAATTCTTTTTGCCAAACACTTATTGGCAGCTTCTATAATGAGTGCCCCAGCCGGACTCGTAGCTGCTAAAATGCTCGTCCCTGAAACTGAACCGATTGAGGACAACGTGAGCATGCAAAAGCAAAATATGGGTGCTAATGTGCTGGAAGCTATTTCAAACGGCACTACTGACGGAATCAAACTCGCGGTAAATGTTGCCGGTATGCTGCTCGTATTTACTGCTTTTATCTATTTTGGAAATTACATCCTGGAACAGATTGGTGAGCTTGGCGGGTTCAACGCATGGATTGCTGAAAATACGAATTACGATAACTTCTCATTCCAGTTTGTTATCGGTTATTTGTTTGCACCAATAGCATATGTACTAGGTGTTCCATGGGATGATGTGGTTCTTGTTGGTCAATTACTCGGAGAAAAAACAATCCTCAACGAGTTTTACGCTTATGTGACGCTCGGTAAAATGAAAGCTGCAGAGTTGTTTACTCACGAGAAAAGTGTTGTCATGGCAACTTATATTCTTTGTGGTTTTTCAAATTTCGCTTCAATCGGAATTCAAATTGGCGGAATTGGCTCTCTAGTGCCAAATAGAAAAGGATTGCTTTCAAATCTGGGAATTAAAGCACTAGTTGGCGGAACGCTAGCCTGCCTTTTCACAGCATCAATTGTTGGTATGCTGATTTAATTTCCAATCGACAACCAAAAAATGTTACTTTGTTCCATCATTTTTTCAGTTCATCATTATGGAACAATATCATCAGTTACTTCAGTTTTTACTTGATGACGGCCAGTACCGTGAAGACAGGACAGGCGTGGGAACCTATTCGCATTTCGGTTATCAAATGCGCTTTAATTTACAAGAAGGATTTCCACTTTTAACGACTAAAAAAGTTCACCTGAAATCCATCATTCACGAATTGCTGTGGTTCATTGCGGGTGACACCAACATCAGGTATTTAGTTCAAAACGGAGTCAATATTTGGAATGAATGGCCTTTTCAAAAATGGCTATCAGACAATGAACTGGATGAAAAACTGCCTAAATACTCTGATGAATGGAAAAAAGCGAAGAAAGAATTTGTCGAAAAAATCAAAACGGATGATCAATTTGCACAAAAATACGGTGAATTGGGACCGGTTTACGGCAAACAATGGCGCGACTTCAACGGTACTGATCAACTGAAATGGGTAACGGAAGAAATCAAACGAAACCCAAATTCGCGCAGACTCATCGTAAGTGCCTGGAATGCTGCTGAAATTGAAGAGATGGCAAAAGCCGGACTTCCTCCGTGCCACACCATGTTCCAGTTTTACGTGCGCAATGGTAAGCTCAGTTGCCAACTCTACCAGAGAAGTGCCGATACATTTTTAGGAGTACCTTTCAACATTGCTTCTTATGCTTTACTCACTCAAATGGTAGCCCAGGGAACAGGTCTAAAACCCGGAGAATTTGTTCACACTTTTGGTGATGTCCATCTTTACTCCAACCACGTAGAACAGGCAAAAGAACTTTTGAGCAGAGATATTAAACCACTACCCACAATGAAGCTCAACCCGGAAGTTAAAAGTGTTTTCGATTTCAAATTTGATGATTTCAGCCTCGAAAACTACGATCCATGGCCGGCCATTAAAGCCCCAGTTGCAGTATGATCAATGCTGTAGTTGCAGGAAGTACTGGGGCTATTGGAAAAAAGCTCGTGGAAAAGCTAGAAAGCAATAATGACTTTGGTCAGATCCATTGCCTCAACAGGCGTGATGTTGACTTTCAGAACCCAAAGACACAAAATCATATCATCGACTTTGACCAGCTTCATAATAATGAGCTAAACATAAGTGCAGATGTCGCATTTTGCTCGCTAGGTACAACAATGAAGCAAGCCGGATCGAAAGAGGAATTCAAAAAAGTCGATTTCGATTATGTCCTGCATTTTGCCAAATGGGCTAAATCAATTGGTGTGAAAAAATTCTTGCTGGTTTCAGCTCACGGATCTGACAAAAACTCGATGTTTTTTTACATGAAAGTCAAAGGGCAGATTGAAGAAGCTTTGAAAAACCTCAGCTTTGATCAGCTCGTTATTATTCAGCCGTCACTTCTTTACGGAGCATCTCGGCCAGATTCGCGTTTTGGCGAAAACCTGGGATACAAGGTTTTAAAATTCCTGAAACCATTGCTCGTTGGCCCGCTTAAAAAACAGCGTCCGGTTCACGTTGGGCAAGTTGCGGAGACGATGATTCATTCGGCTCTGACCGTGAAAGACAAACTGACTTATATTTCTCCAATTGATATTCAAAAACATCATAAATAATGGCTTTTAAGCGTGTTTCATTAATCGTTGCAGTTGCGGAAAATGGGGTGATTGGAAAAGATAACGACCTTATTTGGTACTTACCGCGCGATTTGAAGTATTTCAAAGATACTACAGCCGGCCACACGGTTATCATGGGTCGTAAAAACTGGGACTCTATCCCGCTAAAATTCAGACCATTAAAAGGTCGAGACAATGTCGTTATTACTCGTGACAAGTCCTTCCGGGCAGATGGAGCAACAGTTGTTCACTCACTCAATGAAGCCTTAGAAACTGCTGAAAAAGCAGGTGATGAAGAACCTTTTATCATTGGAGGCGGACAGATTTACAAAATGGCACTTGAGCAAAATCTAGTTGACCGAATGCACATTACACGTGTTCATGAAAAGTTTGATGGCGATACGTTTTTTCCGCAATTTGATGAGGAAAAATGGAAGCTCGTGAGTAAGGAAGATCTCGATCCAGATCACCGCCACAAATACAGTTTTAGTTTTTGTGTGTGGGACAAAAACAATCTTTCGCAATAAAATCATTATTTTTAGCGACAATCGGTTAAGTTTGAACTATCAACCAGTTTCACTATGAAAGATTTTCTATCAGTAAATTACCATAACCTAACAGTCAGAACCACAACTATACTTGCTATGCTGGCTGTTGTTGTACTCTCCGTTTCCTGTAATGACAGCGTGCGCGAAAACGATGACACTACTGTAGCATCAACTGATATGGTGAGGGTCATAAAGCTGTACAACGAAGCATTTTTGAGCATTCATGAAATACTGATTAACGACACACTTTTAAGCACTGATGATACACTATACCTCCCTCGGGAAGACGATACATTAATGCTCACTCAAAATGCCACATTTGGTTACCCGAGAGAAATATTGATCAATTACGGTGAAGAGCTCAAAATCACAGATCGGGATTACCCTAAAAAAGGAAGACTTCGTGTGTGGCTTTACGCACCTTACGACTCAACACTTTCGATGAGAGTTTCATTTGACTTCCATCAAATTGGAAATTATGAACTTTTGGGAGAGATGGACATCAATACGGCCGATTCAACGACCCTAACTGAAGGAATTTTGAGAAAACTAACTGATGCCAGAATTCTGCGACTTGGACAAGGCATTAAAACTCAAAAAATGTATTTCAATTTTACCGATACAATGAAATTCACCACAGGGAGCTTTACTCCTTATTTAGCTGAAGATGATGGGTTCTCAGGATCGGGAAGTTACGGAGGCATTAGTTTTAGAGGTCAGCAATTCAGCTCTCAATTCAAAGAAGACTGGATGATAACCTATACCTGCAAAAACCCTATGCAGGGAATGGCTACTCTAAATGCACCCAATATTGCTACAAGAGAAATTAACTTTAGCGGTTCGTGCAGCAGCAGTTTCTCCGTATCGTTTTACAATACTACTGAGACGGTTAAGTTTCCTTTGTAAGAAATAAAAAACCCTTCCGCAATCTCAACGATCAGGGAAGGGTTTCAATTCAATAAGTCAATTAGAATTACGCTACTTTCAGCTTGTTGATTCCTGATTTCTCAAGATTCTTTTTTGCGTAGTCCAACGTAATGTGAAGTTTTTCCTTCTTATCAGATTTATCTGAATCATCAGACTTTGAAGGAATATCGTACATAGCATCGAGCATAATCGCTTCACAAATCGAGCGCAAACCACGCGCACCCAATTTGAATTCGATTGATTTTTCAACGATGTATTCCAGAACTTTTTTATCAAACGAGAGCTCTACATTTTCCATCTCAAACAATTTCTTGTACTGTTTAACAAGACTGTTTTTCGGCTCAGTCAAGATACGCACAAGCGCTTCTTTATCGAGCGGATTGAGATAACTCAATACAGGGAAACGACCAATCAACTCAGGAATTAACCCAAAGCTTTTCAAATCTGCAGGTGTCACGTATTGCAACATATTTTCCTTGTCGATTTGCTTGGCAGCTCTGTTTCCGTAACCAATTGCCTGCGTATTCATTCTACGGCTTATAACCTTATCAATTCCGTCAAAAGCACCACCGCAAATAAACAGGATGTTTTTTGTTTCGAGTTGTACAAGCTTTTGTTCAGGATGCTTGCGACCACCTTGTGGCGGAACACCAATTGTCGATCCCTCAAGCAATTTCAAAAGCGCCTGCTGAACACCTTCACCTGATACGTCACGTGTAATAGATGGATTATCACCCTTACGAGCAATTTTGTCAATCTCATCGATGAAAACAATTCCGCGTTGAGCAGCCTCAACATCGTAATCAGCAGCCTGGAGTAAACGAGACAAAATAGCTTCAACATCTTCTCCTACATAACCTGCTTCGGTCAGAACCGTAGCATCAGCAATGCAGAAGGGAACATTGAGAATTTTAGCAATTGTCTTGGCCAAAAGTGTCTTTCCTGTACCGGTTTTTCCAACCAATACAACATTTGACTTTTCGATTTCAACCTCATCCTCATCAATTTTTTGCGTCAAACGCTTAAAATGATTGTACACCGCCACGGAAAGAACGCGTTTTGCATCGTCCTGACCGATGATGTATTTATCGAGGTGCGACTTGATATCAGCCGGCTTGAGGAGGTTTAGGTTCTGACCAAGAGACTGCTGAACCTTGCTGCTCTCTTCTTCTTCTACAATCTTGATGGCCTGCTCAACACAGTTATTACAAATGTGCCCTGTAAGACCACCAATCATGATATCTACTTCACTTTTCTTACGCCCGCAAAACGAGCATTTGATTTCTTCCTTCTCCTTCATATTCGTCCTTCCCAAATAGCAATGATGCTACTTGCGATGATTACTTTTTAGTTTTTATATCTTTTGTGAGTACCTCGTCAATCATGCCGTAGTCTTTGGCATCTGCAGCACTCATCCAGTAGTCACGATCAGAGTCTTTCTTAATCGTGTCAAACTTTTTGCCGGTGTGGCTTGCAAGGATTGAGTAAAGTTCATCGCGAACTTTTGTCGTTTCCTTGAGCGCAATTTCCATATCAGAAACCTGACCCTGAGTTCCACTCATCGGTTGGTGAATCATGATTCTTGAGTGTGGAAGACTCGAACGCTTTTTATCAGTTCCGGCTGCGAGTAGTACAGCTCCCATTGAAGCTGCAAGTCCTGTACATATTGTCGCTACATCTGGTGCGATATACTGCATTGTATCATAAATCCCGAGTCCTGCATAAACTGATCCACCCGGACTATTGATATAAAGGTAAATGTCTTTTTCAGCATCTGAAGATTGCAAGAAAAGGAGCTGTGCCTGGATTACGTTTGCAATTTGATCATTTACCGGAGTTCCAAGAAAAATGATACGATCCATCATCAATCTCGAAAATACATCCATTGCCTGAACGTTCATTTGACGCTCCTCAAGGATGTATGGAGTCATTGATGCTTTTACGTAATCGTGAACAGTATTAGAACCTATTCCGCGATCTTTTACTGCGTATTTTTCAAATTCTTTATAGTCGCTCATAATTAACTAAACATGTTTGTGAGGTTACTTAAAATGCCTTTTTTAGCCGGTTTACCTGTGGCTAATTTAACAAATTCATCAAAGTCAACCTCTTTGTCCTTAATTTTAAAAGTGTCTTTGAACAAGTCAAACAACTTTTGAGCATATAAGTTGTCATTAACCTGCCTTAATTGGTTTTCGTCCTGTAACACTTTCATGGCGCTTTGCATCACCATTTCTTCTTCAGGCTCAGGAATACCGTATTGAGCCATTTGCTGTTTCACGAGGTCTTTAGTGAATTCGATCAATTCTTCTTCTTTTACCTCGATTTTATGCTCTTCAGCTATCTTGTTACGAATTAATTGCCATTTGAGTTGCTTAGCGTAATCAGGGTATTCCTGTTCGATTTGCTCTTCAGAGATAGGCTTTTCATTCGCTTCTTTGATCCATTTTTTCAGGAATGTATCAGGGAATTCCATTTCGTGACGATCAATCAACTCGTCATTAATATTCTTTTGAAGAAGGTTATCAGCATCGCGCTCAAACATTTTTTCGAGTTCGCCTTTTACCTTTTCGCGGAAATCATCTTCAGATTTCACTTCACCTTCACCAAACACCTGATCAAAAAGATCCTGATTCACTTCTGCCGAGTTCATGTGGTACACTTTCTCAACAGTAAACTGAAACTCTGACTTGATTTGAGCTGCTTCGTGTGGTTCTACACCAAGCATTTGCGACATATCCTGTTCGCCTTTACTCACTTTTGCAGGATCTACCTTGAAGCTATCTCCAACCTTTTTACCTGTAAGTTGCTTTTTCAGTTTTTCATCATCGATGAATTCAAGAGTTATTGTCCCCTGATTCTCTATTCCGCCTTCTTTCACGTTTCCTTCTTCGTCTAGCTCAACGAATTTACCGTGAAGCATATCTTCTTCACCGGCTTTTTCCACTTCGCTAACTTTTCCGTAGCGCTTTTGAAGATCAGCGATGTATTTATCGATTAGTTTATCATCGATTTTCACTTTGTATTTCGTGAATTTGTCTTTCTCACTCATCTTTAATTTGAAGTCTGGAGCCAAACCAATTTCAAACTCAAAGTTGAGTTCTGGATATTTCACAGGATCAAACTCGATAGAGTCATCTTCTTTAGGAAGCGGATTCCCAAGAACTTTAAGTTCTTTTTCCTCGATGTATTTGTTGAGTTTTTCACTGAGGATTTTGTTTACTTCCTCTGCCATGACAGCTTTGCCATACATCTTCTTCACCATACCCATTGGCACTTTTCCGGGTCTAAACCCAGGCATTTGCGCCTTTTTACGGTAGTCCTTTAAAATTGACTCTACTTTCTCGCGGTAATCGTCCTTCGCGAGTTTAATAGAGATCGTTCCATTCAGCTCATCCTGTAAATTGTGAGTAACTTCCATTATATCAATTAATTTATCCTTCAAAATTTGAGTCGGCAAAAGTAACGAATTTAAGCTAAAAGACATATGAAAGTCCTTTAAAGTGATTTCTAAACTGATTTTTGTATTTTTCGTAAGTTCTTTTTTAACGTATAGCAAAAACTATATTTGTACTCCAAAATATTTATCTATGCCTGTCAATATTGATATTATCAATCAGCGTTTCCCACTATTTTCAGAACCTGAACTCAAGCAAGAAATAGCGGAGAAAGGAATATGTAAGAAAATCAAAAAAGACGAATCTCTCCTCGATGTAGGATCATATATAAGGTCAATTCCGCTCGTAACGAACGGAAAAATAAAAGTGTTTAGAGAAGATGAAGAGGCCAATGAGTTATTGCTCTACTACCTCTACCCCGGTGAAGCCTGTGCGGTAAGTCTTGTCTGCACGATGGGAAACAAAAAGAGCAAAGTAAAAGCTGTCGCCCTTGAAGATTCTGAAATTGTCATGATCCCTGTCGACCTTATGGAACACTTTATCCGCAATTACCGCTCCTGGTATCAGTTCGTGATCAGAACCTATAACGACAGAATCGATGAATTGCTCGAAACAATCGACAGCATCGCTTTTCACAAAATGGATGAGCGCCTCATTGAATATTTGGAAAAAGCAACTGAGGCCACAGGATCTAATATTATCAAAGGCACACATCAAACAATTGCCTACGAACTCAACACTTCTCGCGAGGTAATTTCCAGACTTCTGAAACAACTAGAGAAGAAAGGGCTCGTAAAATTATCACGCAATCAAATAGAGCTGATAGAGTAAATAGCAAACTACACATATAGCAAAAAGCATATGTGATTTTTGTTACTGTGAGCTATTCTTCCTCAAGGTACTTTTGTACCAACAAATTATTAAAACATGGAAATACTCACAGTACTCGGTTACATCGCAGCAGCAGTAATAGGAATTTCACTAGGATTAATCGGTGGAGGCGGATCCATTTTAACAGTTCCGGTTCTCGTTTACTTATTGGGATCTGACCCTGTTGAAGCGACAGCTTATTCATTATTCATAGTTGGACTATCGAGTTTAGTGGGTACGGGGACCTACTTTAAAAAAGGGCTCGTCAACGTCAAAACAGCAGTAGTGTTTGGTATTCCATCCATTGCAGCAGTTTACGCAACCCGAAAATTCCTGGTTCCCTCAATCCCTGATGTCATGTTTTCAATGGGAGATACTCCAATCACTAAAGATTTGGGTATTATGGTGCTTTTTGCAGCACTGATGATCGCTGCTTCTATCTCAATGATCAGAGGAAGAAAAGCTCCTAAAGTTGAAAATGACGGAGAGCAGAAATTCAATTACCCACTAATCATATTAGAAGGTATCGTGGTCGGAACCTTAACCGGCCTCGTTGGTGCTGGCGGAGGATTCCTCATTATTCCTGCACTGGTAGTACTATCAAAGCTTCCAATGAAAGAAGCAGTGGGAACATCACTCCTGATCATCGCCACAAAAAGTTTAATCGGCTTTACCGGTGACATTGGCAACATGGATATCGACTGGACATTCCTGCTGATTTTCTCGGGAATTGCAGTAATCGGAATTTTCATAGGAAGTGCTTTATCGAATAAAGTATCAGGCGAAAAGCTGAAGCCTGCTTTTGGATGGTTTGTCCTCATCATGGGAGTTTACATCATGATTGAGCGAGCTATTGACACATTTGGGTAAGAAAAATAACTAAAAATATTATTAACAAATAAATCAGACAATTATGAAAGTAGAACAGATCTATACAGGATGTCTCGCACAAGGTGCTTATTACATTCAATCAAAAGACGAAGCAGTAATTATTGACCCGCTTCGTGAGACTGAGCCTTACATCAAAAAAGCTGAAGAAGAAGGCGCAAAAATCAAATACGTACTGGAAACACATTTCCACGCAGATTTCGTTTCAGGACACCTTGACCTGGCAAAGAAAACAGGAGCTGAGATTGTATTTGGACCAAACGCTAAACCGGAATACGATGCGCACATCGCTAAAGATGATGAGATCCTTGAAGTTGGTGACGTGAAGATCAAAGTGCTCCACACACCCGGGCACACGATGGAATCAACAACTTACCTCCTCATTGATGAAGATGGCAACAACAAAGCTATTTTCACCGGTGACACTTTATTCATCGGAGATGTTGGCCGACCAGACTTAGCTGTGAAAACAGATTTATCTCGTGAAGATCTTGCAGGACATCTGTACGAATCACTTCACAACAAAATACTTCCTCTGGAAGATAACTTAACTGTTTACCCGGGTCACGGTGCAGGATCAGCTTGTGGTAAAAACATGAGTTCTGAAACTACTGACACACTGGGTAACCAAAAGAAAACGAACTATGCTCTTCAAGATATGACAAAAGAAGAGTTTGTAAAACAGGTTACTGAAGGCCTGGTGCCTCCACCACAGTACTTCCCTAAAAATGCTGTAATGAACAAAAAAGGGTACGGCAGTTTTGATGAAGTCCTCGAAAAAGGGAACGTAGCTCTAGATCCTGACACATTTGAAGATGTAGTAAATGCTGAAGGAGCTATCATGTTAGATGTACGTTCTCCTGAAGCTTACGCTGAAGGACACGTTCCAAACTCTATTTTCATCGGGCTTGACGGCAGTTTTGCGGTTTGGGTAGGAACGCTTATTCCGGATCTGAACCAAAAAATTGTTCTCATCACAGAGAAAGGTCGTGAAGAGGAAGCCGTTACGCGTCTTTCACGTGTAGGTTATGACAACACACTGGGATACCTGAAAGGCGGTTATGAAAACTGGAAAGCTTCAGGAAAAGAATGTGACAGTGTAAAATCAGTAAGTGCTGAAGAATTCAAAAAAGCATTCGAAGAAGGAAAAGTAGAAGAAGTGGTTGATGTTCGTAAAGAGAGCGAATACAAATCACAGCACATTGAAGGAAAGAATGTTCGCAATATTCCGCTCGATTTCATCAACGACAGAATGGAAGAATATTCACAAGGAAAAGAAATGTATTTACACTGTGCTGGCGGATACCGCTCAATGATCACAGCTTCTATTCTCAAGTCGAGAGGTTATCATGATCTCGTGAATATTGAAGGTGGTTTTGACGCCATACAGGAAGCAGGCATGAAAACCAGCGAATACGTTTGTCCTTCAACAATGCTGTAAGCCATGTTAGGATTTTTAAAAAAATTATTAGGAGGAAATATCATGTTTGAGAATATCAATGCACATGCATTCGAAAAAGAGATTCAAAACAACCCCGATGCGGTTCTGATCGATGTCAGAACCCCGGGCGAGTTTGAGTCAGGACACATACCAAATGCGGTGAACCTCAACTTGCAGGATCCCGCATTCCAAAGCGAATTACAAAAACTGGATAAATCTAAAAAGTACCTCGTGTATTGCCGCAGTGGAGCGAGAAGCTTCAATGCCTGCAACATCATGACCAACTCTGGCTTTGATGATGTAACGAATCTACAAGGCGGAATTGTGAGCTGGCGCGGAGAGGTCGCAGTCCAATAAGGACTTCAAATTTTCACATAGTACATTAACTCGATTAGTTAATAAATGAGTGCTCTGCTGCTCTGGTGGCGGAGCACTTATCTTTTGATTTCACAAACCAAACAAATCAAATTATGGATTTTATTTTGCAACCATGGCCCTGGTATGTAGTGGGCCCTCTAATTGCTTTAACCATGTTTCTCCTGCTTTATTTCGGGAAGGAATTTGGCGTTTCAAACACGCTCAGGGTTGCCTGTAGCGCGGCAGGAGCACAAAAATTCTCCGAGTTTTTTCACTGGGATTGGCGCTCGCAAAAATGGAACCTCATCTTTGTTGGAGGTGGTGTTATTGGCGGTTTTATTTCTTACATGTTCTTGGAGGCTGATCACACTGTTGCTCTCGCTTCATCAACCGTTGAAAACATGCGGGATATGGGTCTGACCAATATTGGAGAGTCCTACTTGCCGTCACAGATTTTTGATCCTGAAGAAATCACGGTCGGAACCGTAGCTTACCTCATAGTTGCCGGTTTCCTCGTTGGATTTGGAGCACGTTATGCCGGTGGATGTACATCCGGTCACGCAATAAGCGGATTGGCCAACCTCCAACTGCCGTCACTCATTGCAGTAATTGGATTCTTCATTGGCGGTATGGCAATGACGTACTACATACTACCACATATCTTACCATTTTAATCGGATAAAAATCTATTTATGAAATACTTGAAGTTTTTAGGAATAGGAGTCATTTTTGGAATTGCTCTCACAAAAGGGCAGGTTGTTTCCTGGTACCGAATTATTGAAATGTTCTATTTCGATTCTTTCCATATGTATGGAATCATAGGATCTGCAGTTGTGCTGGGAATCATCATTGTACAATATATCAAAAGCAAAAAAGTAAAGAGTATAGAAGGCCAACTCATCACATTTAATCCAAAAAATAAAAGTGTTGCCCGCTATTTGATAGGCGGAACCTTCTTTGGATTAGGCTGGGCGATGGCAGGTGCCTGCCCTGGACCGATGTACCTGTTGTTGGGTAGAGGCTACTGGCTCATCTTGCTCGTGATTTTTGGTGCATTATTAGGGACATTCGTTTACGGTTTATTGCGTCACAAATTGCCGCATTAAAAACCGGGTTGTTTAGCTGTGTAAGCAGGCTCTGACCAGAGCCTGCTTTTTTTAGTTTGATTACTACTACCCCAACTTCCTTAAAAGCCAAATAATTGCAGATAGAACAACACTCAGCAATATCATTGTCGTTATGGGAATGTAGATTTTCACATTTTCCCTTTCTATTCTAATATCACCGGGCAAATTGCCAAGCCATGACAATTTATCTCCCAAAAAGAAAAGCAGTGCTCCCACTATGAGGAGAAGCACCGCTACTATCATTAAGATTTTGCCTACATCTTGCATTAATAACTCGTTTCATCAAGTTTGACCTTGCCTCTAAAGGTACGGTAAACAAACGCTGTGTACAACAGTACTAGAGGTGTTCCAATTGCAGCAATTGTGAGCATAATGCCCAGTGATTTCTCTGAAGCTGCAGCATTGTAAACTGTAATGTTCCATGCCGAATCAACTGTGGATAACAGTATATTTGGATACAACTCAATTGCAACGACTATCAAAAGCAAACTCATCGTGAGCGATGAGAAAAAGAAAGCCCATTGATACTTTCGCTTGCTTGCTAATCGCGGAACGTTTGCAATGCTCAAAAAGGCTAAAAGCGGAATCACAAACATAACGGGGTTATTGGTGAATTTATCGCTCAAATGCGGAATGTACAGCAGTGTATAAAGTGTAGTAACAGCAAAACTCACGATGAAAAAGATCATTCCTCTTTTCAACAAAATAGTCAACTTAGCGTAAAGCCTGCCTTCTGTTTTGAGCAAGAGATAAATTGCTCCGTGTGTCATGAAAAGAGCCAGGGTTGTTACACCAACCATAATCGCGTAAGGATTGAGAAACTCAACAAGTCCAACACCAACGTACTCAAAATTTTCACCTATCGCGATTCCCTGCAGTACATTCCCCAGCACAACACCTAATAAAAAGGCGAGTAGGATACTGGAAATACTGTATGAATAATCCCACATTTTACGCCACCAGGTCATTTCCTCTTTACTCCTAAATTCGATGGATACGGCTCTGAATATGATGAAAACCAAAAAGAGCATGAATGGAATATACATGGCTGAAAACAGAGAAGCGTAAAGTACCGGAAAGCCGGCAAAAAGTGCTCCTCCCCCAATAACGAGCCACACTTCATTCCCATCCCAAACCGGACCTATCGCATTGAGCGCAATTCTCCTGCTCTTCTCTTTTTTGAAGAAAAGATGCCAGGCTCCGGCACCAAAATCAAACCCATCTAGAATTGCATATCCTGAAAAAAGTCCGCCTACTACTAAAAACCACCACGTAGCGTAATCTATTCCTATAAATGTCTCCATAATTATTCTGTCATTAAGGTATTAGCCATTCCACTTTGATTTGGTCTGTTGTCACGTTCCTCTTCATCATAAGGACCGTGAACAATTTTCTTATTGAGCAAGTACAAAAACAGCAGTAACAGAATGAAATAAATGATGAAAAATAAAATCAGGGAAAACAATACCTGATTAGCTGTTACAGCCTTTGAAAGTGCATCAGATGTTTTTAGATGTCCGTAAACTACCCAGGGTTGACGTCCCATCTCAGCAGTAAACCAGCCTATTTGATTCGCGATTTGAGGAAGTAAAACAGCAAAGACAAAAACAACCATCAACCATTTTTTCTCAAATAGCTTTTTGCGCCACATCAGGAAAGATGCATAAAGCGTTAAAGCGATTAAAAACATCCCGATTGCAACCATGAGGTGATAAAACTGAAAAATTGCATTTATTTGACCAGGTCGCTCGTCCTCAGGTATTGCGTTCATGCCTTTAATCGGTGCGGAAAAATCCTGATGAACTAAAAATGACAATCCGCCCGGAACCTTAATTCCTCTCACTTTTTGAGCCTCCTTATCAACCCAGCCAAACAAATACATATCTGCCGGAGCTTCTTTTTCAAAATGCCCTTCCATAGCTGCCAATTTAGCGGGCTGATTGACTGCTACACCATCAGCAGATTGGTGGCCGCTAACTAATTGCCCCAAACTGAAGACTGTAGCAACAACAAGCGCAATCTTAAATGCCTTTTTAGATAGCTCAACATACCTTCCCTTAACGATGTAGTAACCATGTACACTCAGAACCAAAAAAGCTCCGGCCAGGAAGGCACCAATCCAAACATGTGTTAATCGGTCCATTGATGACGGATTGAAAACCATCGCCCAAAAATCGGTGATCTCAGCTCTGGCGTTCATTCCTTTACCTACAATATGATAACCGGCAGGTGTTTGTTGCCAGCTATTTGCTACAACAATCCAAACGGCTGAAAACATCGAACCCAAAAACACCCCAACAGTGGAAACCATATGCACCCATGGCTTTACACGATTCCAACCGAATAATAAAATACCTAAAAAACCACTCTCTAAAGCGAAAGCGAAAATACCTTCAGCAGCGAGAGCACTCCCAAACACATCACCTACATATCGCGAGTAAGTAGCCCAGTTTGTACCAAACTCAAACTCCATGACAATTCCGGTAGCAACACCAATCCCAAATGTCAATGCAAAAATCTTAATCCAAAACCGGGTGAGTTTTTCATATACATCCTTTCCGGTTCTGATGTACATCCCTTCAAAAATCACCAGCAACAATCCTAAACCTATACTTAGCGGAGGATATATGTAGTGGAAAGCAACTGTGAAAGCGAATTGAATTCTTGCTAATATTTCAACATCCATAATCCATTTTTTTCGATTACAATAAAAAAAAGCCTCCAAACGGAGGCTTCAGTTTTAAGCTTTCCCTTTCAACATCAAGTTCCAGTACATGTAGGGTAACCCGTACTTTTTCAATAACCACATACTGTAATTTTCTTTCGTAACGTCAACGAATTTAGAAATGAGTGGGTCGCTCATTCGTTTATTTCCATAACCAAACTCTGCCAGAACCATTTTTCCATAACCGGTAACGAGCGGACAACTAGAGTAGCCCTGGTAAGCATCGCTCAGTTTCTTTTCCTTTTTGATCATGTGTAAAATATTCTCAGTAACGACCGGAGCCTGCTTGCGAACTGCTGCTCCAGTTTTGGCGGTTGGCAAAGCAGCCACATCACCTAGTGCGAAAACATTCGGGTAGTTGGGGTTCTGAAGGGTGTGATGATCAACCTCAGCCCAACCTTTATTTCCGCCTTCCTGATGCGCGATTTTTGATTTCGCAACAAAGTCAGGAGACTTTTGTGGTGGTGCTAAATGCAGCATGCCATATTTAATGACCATAGTAGCGTCACCAATCACTTCTTCACCTACGCGGTTGTCATCATCATTGATCGATACACATTGGCTGTCATCAGTAGCCGTGAGTTTGTAATATGCCTTTTTCTCTTTTGGGTCAATCTTGTAGAGCTTATGGAAATACTTCACCGCGATGTTATGACGATTCACAACTTTCATCAACGTTTTAGCAAACTCTTTAACCCCAAAAATCACTGACCCCGGAGTCGCAAAAATGGTATTGGTTTTATCAGCCAGTCCGTGTTTTTGGAAATACTCAGCTGCCAGATACATGATTTTTTGAGGAGCTCCACCACATTTAATAGGAGTTGCAGGTTGAGTAAAAAGTGCATTTCCTCCTTTAAAGTTTTGAAGAACCTCCCAGGTATATTCGGGATCGATGTAGTTTGAACAAACGCCATCTTTCCCCATCGCCTCTCTCAATCCTTCAACACCATCTAAATCAATACTCAACCCGGGAGCAACAATGAGGTATTCGTATTTTACAACGACCCCGTTTTTGAGTGAAACTTTGTTTTCATCCGGATTAATTTCAGAAGCGTATTCTTTAATCCATTTTACACCATCTGGCATGACTGAAGCCTCAGTTCGTTCAGTCTTTTTCATATCAAAAGTACCTGCACCAACTAAAGTCCACGCAGGTTGGTAATAATGCTTTTCACTAGGCTCAATAATCGCAATATCAAGCGATTTATCCTTTTTGAGGAGCTGTGCCGCAACCGTAATTCCGGCTGTTCCACCTCCAATAATGACAATTTGATGTTCTTTCATAGCTAACAATGTTTGGAGCGAATTTATAGAGCTCATTTCTAAGCTACTGTGACTATTATCACCATCAGCTATTTTTCTGTTTCGGTCAGAACCGGACTGTGCTTACGTCACAATTCAGTAGTTTACACTAATTTACGTGCAACGTGCCTACAGCACTCTCAGGAAAAATTGCGTCCATAAACTCTGGGCTAAAACCCAGAGTTATAATTGTTCCGTGCCTAATGGCACTCACATAAGAGGGACAACTACATAATCAAATTGACTCATCTTTAATTCAAGATTTGAGCATGTTTATTCACTCTTAGTGCCGTTAGGCACGATTTACTTCTATCTCAGGGTGACAGCCTGAGTCTAAAACTTCAAAAAAAGCTTGTGAGTGCCGTAGGTACGGTTCACATTTTAAACTTGTATTTTATTGTTAAAGCTTTACAAACTACCAATATCCAAATGCAAATCGAACACAGGTTTGTAATTTCGCGCATAAAACGATTCAACAATCATGAGCAATATACTTTTATCAGATTTCAATACGCCTTTTCAAACGGCTCCTTTTGACCAAATAAAACTGGAAGATTACAAACCGGCAATTGAAAAAGCAATTGAAGAACACAAAAACGAAATCGATGCTATTACGGCTAATGATGCCGATCCAACTTTTGAAAATACGATCGAAGCACTCGAATTTAGCGGTGAGCGATTAGATCGCGTAACATCGGTCTTTTTCAATCTCAACTCGGCCGAGACAAATGACGAAATGCAGGCTATTGCGCAGGAAGTTTCCCCGGTTCTGACCGAGCACTCGAATAACATCCTGCTCAACAAAGAACTCTTTGAACGCATCAAAAAAGTTTGGGAAACGACTGATAAAAAGGCACTTGATGCTGATCAGCAAACGCTGCTCAAAAACACGTATGAAGACTTTGTTCGTAACGGTGCTGAGCTACCTGCCGAAAAACAAAAAGACCTGCGCGAACTCAACACCAAACTGGCGAAGTTATCGCTCAACTTTGGTGAGAATCTGTTGAAAGAAACCAACGATTACGAGCTGCACATCACCGATGAATCAAAAATCGAAGGCTTGCCCGATACTTACAAAGAAGCGGCTAAGGCAGAGGCAAAAGAGCGAAACAAAGACGGATTCGTTTTCACACTGCATTTCCCCAGCTTTTTCCCGTTTATGACGTATGTTGCCAACCGTGATTTGCGCAAGGAAATGTTCATGGCATCAGGCAAAAAGGCATACAAAGACAACGACCGCAACAACGAAGAAACGGTAAAAGAAATAGCGCTTCTCCGTCTGAAAAAAGCGAAGCTACTCGGCTTTGAGTCACACGCTCACCTCACGCTGAAAAAACGCATGGCAGAGTCGCCACAAAAGGTTCATGAATTCCTCGACTACCTGCTCGATAAAGCTAAACCAGCTGCCGAGAATGATGTGAAAGAAGTTGCTGAGTTTGCCAAAAAAGAGGACGGGCTGGAAGATCTTCAACGCTGGGATTTTTCGTATTACAGCGAAAAACTCAAAAAGGCTAAATACGAAGTTGATGACGAGGAACTGAAACCTTATTTCAAACTGGAAAATGTGATTGATGGCGTTTTCAAAACAGCCGGTAAGCTGTACGATATTTCATTTAAGGAACGCACTGATATTCCCAAATACCACAAAGATATCATCACGTATGAGGTTCTGGATCACGATCAGAACCATCTCGCGATTTTCTATACCGATTTCTTCCCGCGTGCCGGTAAACGTGCCGGAGCCTGGATGACGATCTACCGATCGCAATCAAAGCGAAATGGCGAAGAAAAAAGACCACATGTTTCTATTGTGTGCAACTTCAACAAACCCACAGGCAACACGCCTTCTCTACTAACTTTTAATGAGGTAACCACCTTGTTCCACGAGTTTGGGCACGCATTGCACGGTATTTTGGGTAAAGGTCGCTATCCGAGTATCACTGGTCCAAATGTGTATTGGGATTTCGTTGAACTTCCTTCTCAGCTAATGGAAAACTGGTGTTACGAAAAAGAGTGCCTAGACCTTTTTGCAAAGCACTATAAAACCGGAGAGAAAATCCCACAGGAATTAGTTGACAGACTCAAAGCCAGTGCTACTTACAATGAAGGTTACAAAACAATCAGGCAAGTGAGTTTTGGATTGCTAGACATGAACTGGCACGATGTAAAAGAGGAAAGCCAAATTGAGAATACAACTGTATCAGATTTAGAGAAAAATTCATTCTCGAAAACTGATGTGCTTCCTAATGTAGACGGAACAGCTATGAGTACGCAATTTGGGCACTTATTCCAGGGCGGTTACAGCGCAGGATATTACAGCTACAAATGGGCCGAGGTTCTCGATGCTGATGCTTTTGAATTTTTTAAAGAAAACGGCATTTTCGATGCAGAAACAGCTAAACGTTTCAAAGAAAATGTACTGGAAGCCGGGGGATCTGAACATCCTTCAATTCTCTACAAACGATTCAGAGGCCAGGAACCCGATCCCGATGCACTCTTGAGAAGAGCTGGATTGATGGAATAACAAAAAAGAGGCTGCCATTGCAGCCTCTTTTTTTGCTTAGAAATTAGCTCTCAACGAAAGAATAAAGTTCCTTCCCGGAGCGGCTATTCCAGAACTGTAAGGCCTGTAAAGTTGGTCGGTTATATTCTCGACTCCACCACTTACACTTAAGTTTTCCGTCAAACGGTAGTTTGCTTTCACATTAACCGTATACCACGATGGAGAGTAATGATTACCATTTCCATCATTTGCGTAAAGCTCAGGTTTTCCCTGTTCTGTAACCGCCAGTTCATCGTACTCTATCTTACCGCTGTACCTGCTGTATAGTTGCAGCGAGAGATTGTTTGCACGATATGTGAGGCGCGATACTCCAAACCATGGAGCAGCGTGGCGTGACGCACTTGTACTTCCATCATCGAGCTCTTCTTCACCTTTTTGATAATTGAAGTCACTCGATAATTCAAACCCGGCAGGCAAGTGAATCTCAATACCGGCTTGCACCCCGTAAACGTTAGCTGTTGCTGCGTTCTGAATAGACTGAACTCTACTCATTATACCGTCATACATAATGCTGTCCTGTCCATCAAGGGTGTAATCACGCCTAACAAGTGCGTTATCGAGCAGCGTGTAAAATGCAGTTACATCTACTTTCACGACATCACCGAATTTTTTCGCTATCCCTAAATCTGCACTGTAAGCATACTCAGCTTCCAAGTCTGGATTGGGAACAACGACTGCTCCAGGCTCAGAGTCAAACACCTTCCCAATGTCGTCAACATTTGGGGCTCTGAATGCTGTAGAGGCATTTGCTTTTATCACCCAGCTAGTTGTTGGTCTGTAAACCAAACCAAGATTTCCGGTTACTGAGCCATTGTTGATATTAGCTTCGGTGAATGGGAAATCATAGAAACCAGTATCAAACTCCGATTCAATTACATAATGATTGTAACGAACACCTGCCTGCAACATCACTTTTTCAGAAACCTGGTAATGATCAGTGAGATAAGCAGCATAAGACGCCCATGTCGATTGCGGATATCTTGTACCAATAGCTGAGCGATTGCCTGAAATGATGTTTTCATTGTAAGCTGTTGAAGTGACATCGTTCAGAACCGCTTCCGCTCCGTAGTAAAGCTGGTGTTTCTCACCAACAGACTTTGCAAAATCGAGGTTTGCCGAATAAGCATCGACTTGCTCAATGCGGTTACGCTCCTCATCATCGTTGAATGACCGGTCTATTCTACTTTCCTCAAAATACTGCTGCGCTAAACGTATCGTCATTTCATCGTAAAGTACATTTGAACTGCTGTTCGTGATTTTGAGGTTATTCATCATCCACTTTTGCGGACCGTAACTCCATTTTGCATAGCGAGGTCTTCCATTTCGTGTGCGCAAGTGGCGATCAAATCGGCCGTATTCTGTCGTTTCAGAATAATGAAATCCGTATTCAAAGTCCCAGTTTTCATTTGGTCTGAACCGAACTTTTTGCATCAAATTCTGCTGTGCATAACCCGATGGATTTTGAACAAACGGATCTTCGTTCTCCACGACCTGATCAATTCCGCTTATGCGTTCAACATGATAAGGGAGTTTGTATTCGCTGGGGCCATCAGTTCCCATTCTCAGATTTCCGTAATCATTCGAACTGAAGCTCGTAACCAGTGCCCACTTTTTCCATCCTATGTTGACATCAAAATGACCTGTTTTTTCATTATTCGCTGACGAATAACGCGCAACAGCATTTCCTTTTATCAAAGGATCATCAGTGAGAGAAAGCTGAGGGCTGAGCGTTTGAAAGCTCATCACACCACCTATCGCGTCACTACCGTAAATCACAGATCCTGATCCAAACAGAACCTCAGTATTCTCAACTGCAAAAGGATCGAGAGAGATTACGTTTTGAATATTACCACCGCGAAAGATGGCTGTGTTCATTCGTACTCCGTCAACCGTGTAAAGGAGTCTGTTCGTGGCAAACCCGCGAATCATAGGGCTACCTCCGCCTTGCTGACTCTTTTGAACAAAAACTTCACCAGATACATCGAGTAAATCAGCCGCTGTTTGAGGGTTTTGCAACGCAACTTCTCTACTTGAAATACTGGTGATTTTGGAAGGAACCTTTGATGATGACTGGTTCCACCTGTTAGCAGAAACAACCACTTCTCCCAGGCTAAGGTTTGAAGGTTCCAGTTGAATACTGAATCCTTCAGCTTTGAGTTTTTCGTAACTCATCCTGCGCGTTTTGTAGCCCAGTATTCTTATCTCGATCAATTCTGATCCCTGGAATTTTGAAATATCAGCCCTCCCATCGGCATTTGTTGTGGTAAAAACCTTTGGGTTCTGACTACTAAAAGTTACCAATTCAATTGGCTGGTCGCTCGCGGCACTCGTAACGGTTACTTCCTGAGAAAAACCGGCATACGAAAATCCCATGAGCAACCACAAGATTAAATATCGCTTCATGAATTTAATTTTTCGATTAAACATTTACTATTTTAAAGGCATAGAAAGCCTGTTGAGCTGTTGAGCTCGCAATTGAAAATATGTTTAAACGAATTTTGGAGGATGCTCGGGCGGATCTGCCAAAGCTGTTTTGAGTGAAAAATCGTAGGGTTTATTTTGAGCAACTTCAATGTTATTTGGAATCGGTTGATTCACTTGAGGATCTGACCAAAAAAGTGATTTGATAAATTGCGTGACCAATTGCTCTTTTTGTTGGTGACGGTCAGATCCAAAGACATCCTGCAATAATGAAGCGAGTTTGCTGTTGAGTTTCGTTTCCTCGTAATCCCACCAAC
Source organism: Salibacter halophilus (assembly GCF_008806325.1). Classification (GTDB taxonomy): domain Bacteria; phylum Bacteroidota; class Bacteroidia; order Flavobacteriales_G; family Salibacteraceae; genus Salibacter; species Salibacter halophilus. The sequence continues at coordinate 193,798 of NZ_WACR01000007.1, read as the reverse complement.
ACCAGTAAAACATTGAATCTCCGTGGGTTTCTCGCTCTACGATATCGTACATTTCACCTTTGTACTCAAATTCTTTTGAGTGCTCCCAATGCAGTTCGTTTTCGATTTGTTTTTTTGAGAACTTTAGCAAGACCAGTTCTTCACGATCAATACCGTCAATCATGCGCCACTTCACCTCAGATTTGACCTCAGACCGCTGATATTCGATCCACAGGTACGGGCCGAGATAAGAGATGGCAAATGTTGCCAAAAGCAATATGGTTAAACTACTTCGTTTCAAAACGGGCGCACAAATAAACGTAATTATTTGAGATTAGCCTTTTCTCTGATGGTTTGCATAAAACTGGAAGCATAAACGAATTCAACGACCTCGCGGTTGTTTGTTTCCAGGATTTCTCTGCGAGAGCCTTCCCACAATTTCCTTCCTTCGTGGATGAACATCACGTTTTCACCAATTTCGAGAACGGAGTTCATATCGTGCGTGATGACAATTGTTGTAATGTCATATTCATGCGTAATCTCTTTGATAAGGTTATCGATGAGGATAGAAGTCTTGGGATCTAACCCTGAGTTTGGTTCATCGCAAAAAAGGTACTGTGGCTTCATCGCAATTGCACGAGCAATCCCTACACGCTTTTTCATCCCTCCCGATAATTCGGCTGGATAAAGCTTGTTGACACCTTTGAGGTTCACACGATCCAGGCAAAAATTGACTCGATCTAATTTTTCTTTAGCCGTTTGATTGGTAAACATATCGAGTGGGAATTGCAGGTTTTCTTCTACTGTTTGTGAGTCGAATAAAGCTCCACCCTGAAAGAGAAACCCGATTTTTTTGCGGATCTCTTTCTTTTCCTGAAAGTCCATCGCGTGAAAGTCTTTGCCTTCATAAAGGACTTTACCTTTTGTAGGTTTTATCAATCCCACAATACATTTGGTCAAAGTCGTCTTCCCCGATCCGCTGGCTCCAATAATCAGATTGGTTTTACCGCGTTCAAACTCTGTGTTGATCTCAGTAAGTACTTCTGTTTCTCCAAATGATTTGTAGAGGTCAACTGTTTTGATCATATTAACAGAAGTTGAGTAAGTAAATAATTGAGGATTAAAATAACGATGCTGCTCACCACAACGGCAGTCGTACTCGATTTACCTACTTCTACAGAACCGCCACTGGTATAATAACCAAAGTAAGCTGGTATTGAAGTGAGCACAAAAGCAAACACCACCGTTTTAATCATGGCATAGTAATAATCATACATTTTAAAATCGAGCTGAATCCCATATTCATAATCTGACGCTCCAATTAAACCAGTACCAACAGCAACGGCATAACCACCTGCAATTCCTATTGCCATACTCAGTGTAATAAGAAACGGATTGATCAATACGGCAGCAATAATTTTTGGAAAAATCAAAAAATTGGCGCTGTTGATTCCCATAATCTCCAAAGCGTCAATTTGCTCTGTCACCCGCATTGTTCCAATTTCACTGGAAATACTGGACCCCACTTTACCAACTAAAATAAGCGCGATAATAGTGGGGGAAAATTCGAGAATCACCGACTGCCTCGCTGCAAACCCAACCGTGTATAACGGAATAAAGCCGCTATCGATGTTCGTAGAAGTTTGAATCGTCACCACCGCACCCATGAAAACTGATATCACCGCAATAATGGGTAAACTGTCCAGTCCCAGGTCATTCATCTCAGTTACAATACGCTTCCTAAAACTCTTCCAGCTTTCAGGACGTTTAAATGTAATGAGCATTAAAAGTGTAAAACGGCCAATGTGGCTCAACAATTTCATTCTACTTAATTTTGGGTAAAAATAGCCATTCTAAAATCAAACGCTAAAATCAAAAGATTCCAATGAAAAGTAAAACCCTTTTTGCCATAATTGCAATATTTGTTGCGGGTTTGTTGTTTCAATCGTGTGGAGTATTCAAAAAAGACTGCCATCCACCTTGCCCAACCTGGGATAAAAAGAAATAAAATGCCGGCTGATCAATTCAAGCGCGTAATCGAAAAATACATACCAGCAGCTTCTGTCAATCAAGTTGTAGAATTATTTCGGTCAGAACCGATCCAGCTAAAAATTCAACGCGCTCGTAAGAGTAAGTTTGGGGATTATCGCTCACCTCGTGGAACACACGGCCACCGCATTTCCATCAATGCCGATTTGAATCCCTACGCATTCCTCATCACGCTAATTCATGAGTTTGCTCATTACCTCGTATACCTCGATCACAAACACAAGGTAAAACCCCATGGCGTTCAGTGGAAAATCGCATTTATGAATGTGATGAATCCATTTCTCAATGAAAAAGTGTTTCCGCAGGATATTTTGAAAGAACTCACCAAACATATGCGCAATCCAAAAGCGTCAAGCTGTTCAGATCCGGGGTTGTTTGCGGTTCTGAAAAAGTACGACAACAAAGATGTCCTTCACCTCAGAGACATTAATACAGGAGAAGTATTTAAACTGGGAAAGCGCGTTTTTCAAAAAGGAGAAAAATTGCGAACGCGCTATAAGTGTTTAGATTTACAAAAAGAAAAGTATTACTTAGTCAACGAATTTGCTGAAATAAACAGAATAAAAGTTTCATGAAAACCTATTGTATTATAATGGCCGGAGGTGTTGGAAGTCGGTTTTGGCCTGCCAGCACAAGCAAAACTCCCAAACAGTTTCTCGATATTCTGGGGACCGGTCAAACACTTATACAGCAAACTTACGAGCGATTCAGGTTCGTTTGCGAGCCAGACAGTTTTCTCGTGGTCACTAATGAAGATTATAAAGAGCTCGTGATGGAACAACTTCCTGATCTAAAGGAAGACCAGGTGTTAACTGAACCAACGATGCGCAACACGGCTCCGTGTATCGCTTACGCTGCCTACAAAGTTGCAGCTAACAATGAAGAAGCAAACCTAATCGTTACTCCGGCTGATCACCTCATATTGAAGCAAAGGGAATTCGAAACGACTGTCAATTCAGCGCTTGAACATATTTCAAAATACGATGACCTGGTAACTCTAGGCATCAAGCCAACCAGGCCCGATACAGGATACGGCTACATAGAATATGAAGCTGGCTCTGACCGATTACAAACTGTTAAACAGTTTAGAGAAAAACCCGATTTGCCAACTGCTGAAGAGTTTGTAGAATCTGGAAATTTCGCGTGGAACTCCGGAATGTTTTTTTGGAGTTTGTCGACCATCTTAGAGGCTTTCGAAAAACATCTTCCGCTCGTGAAAAAGTGTTTTGATGTTTATAGTGATAAATTCTTGAATCACTCTGAAGGTGAAGTAATCGATAAATTATACAATGATTGCCCGGCTATTTCCATTGACTTTGGCATCATGGAAAAAGCTGACAATGTGAAAGTCATCGAAGCGGATATTGGCTGGAGCGATCTCGGTACATGGGGATCAGTTTATGATGTAAGTGAAAAAGATGCTAATCAAAATGTCGTAATCAGTGGGAAAACACTTTTAGAAAATGCATCAGGAAACGTGGTTAATCTGACTCCTGAAAAAGTCGCGATATTACAGGATGTGCAGGATCTTATTATTGTTGAAACGAAAGATGCCTTACTTATTTCATCGAAAAAGAGTGAGCAAAACATCAAGCCGTTGCGCGCAAAATTGGGTCAGCAGTTTGGTGATGAACACATTTAACCACGAATTAAAAAAGCCGAACTCCATGATTGAAGTTCGGCTCTGATCATTATTGATTAAACCGAAGTTATTTCTTGAGTGAACCTACCATATCTTCTGGTCTCACCCATTCTTCGAATTGTTCTTCTGTTAAAAATCCGAGGTTAACAGCTTCTTCCTTGAGTGTTGTCCCGTTTTCGTGAGCTGTTTTAGCGATTTTCGCTGCTTTCTCATAACCAATTTTGGTGTTGAGCGCTGTCACGAGCATCAATGAATTGTTGAGGTGCTCATTGATTCGCGATTCATTTGGTTCAATTCCAACTGCACAATTATCGTTAAACGATACGCAGGCATCTCCGATCAATTGTGCACTTTGTAAAACGTTGTAAGCCATTACTGGTTTGAAAACATTTAGCTCATAATGTCCCTGTGTACCGCCAACAGTAACTGCTACATCGTTCCCCATAACCTGTGCGCAAACCATTGTTAGTGCCTCTGGTTGAGTTGGATTTACTTTTCCCGGCATGATAGATGATCCGGGCTCATTTGCCGGGATCGTGATTTCACCAATTCCTGCTCTAGGTCCAGATGCGAGCAAGCGAATATCATTGGCGATTTTATTGAGTGAAACAGCGAGTTGTTTTAAAGCTCCGTGTGTTTCAACTAAAGCATCGTGTGCAGCTAAGGCCTCAAACTTATTCTCAGCTGAGCGGAATGGAAGACCTGTAAATTCTGCAATTTTTTTGGCAACCAATTCAGCGTAGCCCTCAGGAGTGTTGATCCCTGTTCCGACAGCAGTTCCGCCCAAAGCGAGTTCTGACAGGTGATCTAAACTATTGTTCAGAGCCTTGAGTCCGTGATCGAGTTGGGACACATAGCCTGAAAACTCTTGCCCGAGTGTCAAAGGCGTTGCATCCATTAAGTGAGTACGGCCAATTTTCACGACTTTCATCAGCTCGTCAGACTTCTTCCTGAGCGTGTCTCGCAATTTTTCAACACCCGGAATCGTGACTTCTACAATTTTCTTGTAAGCCGCGATATGCATTCCGGTTGGGAACGTATCATTAGAGCTTTGAGATTTATTGACATCATCATTTGGGTGGATGAATCGCTCTCCTTCACCCAGTTTATTTCCCTGCAAAACATGAGCGCGGTTAGCTACCACTTCATTTACGTTCATGTTTGATTGAGTACCACTTCCCGTTTGCCATATAACGAGTGGAAACTGATCATCGAGATCTCCTTTTAGGATTTCATCACACACATTACTAATCAGTTCTTTTTTCTCGTCTTCGAGAGCGCCTAACTCTGCATTAGTATGAGCTGCAGCCTTTTTGAGGTAAGCAAAACCGTGTACGATTTCAATTGGCATGCTTCCTGGTTCACCAATTTTAAAGTTATTTCGTGAACGTTCAGTTTGAGCGCCCCAGTACTTATCGGCAGGAACCTTCACATCCCCGATGGTATCTTTTTCAATTCTATATTCCATTGAACAATTATTTTTGAGATTTCAGAATACGAAATAAAACTTTTCTATCCTGAATCGCCATTTCATTAGCGCTATTTTCTACATTTGTGGGCGAAATAATGAATAGATTATGAAGTTTCTAGGATTTTTAGTTTTTGTCGTTATCGCGAGCGCAGCATTCTTTGTTCCTCTTGCAGTTGGAACAACTCTTCCATTAGCAGCTAAACCTGAGAAGGAAGAAGAGGAAAAAGAGGAAGAAAAGACTGAAGCTTAAAATAGCTCATTTACATTTTCTGGTGGTCGCCCAATGATTGCTTTGTTTCCCTTTACCACAACAGGTCGCTGAATGAGTTTTGGATTTTGGTGCATAACTTCGATCCATTCCTCATCGTTCAGATCCAAGTTTTTGTATTCTTCTTTGTACTTTTTCTCCTCTTTTCTCACTAAATTAAATGGTTTAACATTCAGTTTAGCAAGGATTTTTTTGAGTTCATCTTTGGTCGGAACCTCTTTTAAATACTGTACCACATCATAGTTTACGCCTTTGTCCTCAAGTAATTTGAGCGTTTCTCTACTTTTTTTACATCTAGGGTTGTGATAGATTGTATATTCACTCATATTTTTATTTTTGGTTTAACTCAAGAATCAGATTCTATTGATAACAAATATTTTCAATAGAATCGAATGAAAAAATAGTAATTCTTAGTATTTTGCAGTTTTAAGATAGCAACGTTAAACATTATTTTGCGTCCAAAGTAATGAGTTGATACACGAAGATTATGAAACGATTATTACTTGCACCTGTCATAACCCTTTTTATTTTACTAGCCAACAACCCCTTGAAGGCTACTCACGTATCTGGTGGTAACATCGAGTACGAATGTATAGGGCCAAACCAATTTCAAATTACTTTAAGATTATTTGAGGATTGTTCTGGTTCTGCTACACTAGGGAATAATGAAGATATTGATATCACATCTAATTGTGGTTTTAATCAAACAGTCACATTAAACAGTACTGGTCCCGCTAATGAAATATCTCAACTTTGTGCCACAGCTCTCCCTAATAGCTATTGTGCCGGAGGAGGTTTACCTGGTATGCTTGAGTACGTTTATCAAACTACAGTTACACTACCTGCTGGTTGTGATAGTTTACAGCTTGCTTACTCACTTGCCGCGAGAAATGCTTCAAACAATATATCCAATTCGCTTAATGAAGACTTTTCAGTTACAGCGACATTAGACAATAGCATTCCCTGTCCGAATAGTGCACCAACATTCTCTTATAGTGGGATACCGTATGTGTGTGTTGGCCAAAATGTAGAATTCAATCCGGGCGTGGTTGAATCAGATGGTGACTCATTAGCATATAACCTAGTAACCCCTTTAGGCGATAACTTAAACCCTATTACTTACAACGCTGGTTTTTCTGCCACACAACCTTTTGGAGCTGCATCTCCTGTAACTTTCAACAACACAAACGGACAATTATCATTTGTACCTGATGCCAGTATGGCAAACGCACCAGGGAACTGGGTTGTTGCTATTGAAGTCTGTGAATATCGTGGAGATTCATTGATTGGATGCGTTACCCGTGATTTCCAATTTGTTGTGCAAAATTGTAACAACGCTATTCCATACATGATCGATCCAGGATTTATGAATGTTGGTAGTCAAACTACAATATTAGATTCGAATTCTCTCGAGGTTTGCGCTGGCGACTCATTTAGCTTCCAGCTAATGTTTACTGATTCACTACTGGGTGGGCAACCAACAGGAGATTCGGTTATTTCATTCACCAATGTTGATGCCGTATTCCCTAACTCTAATGTCAATGTCATAAATGATGACACGAGCATTATCACTGTAAATGGTAATATTCCAACTACTCAAGCAGGCATGAAAAGCTTTACCGTTCAGTTAGAAGATGATGCCTGTCCGGTACCTGCACTTTCTATTTTGCAATTTGATTTAACAGTTTTACCTAAAACAACAATAACGAGTACGAGTAACCCTGACACTTTATGCTCTCAGACTGATACAACTTTTATAGAAGTTGTTGGTGGTAATCAATTTAATTGGAATGTGCTTTCTGGTGAAGCAATCAACCCTGGCGTTAACTTTAGCGATACTGCTACCGTTACAGGGAATAATTTTTGGGCTAAGCCAAGTCAAACTACAACTTATGAAGTTGTTTCAGATAATTTCAACGGTTGTGGAAATCGAGACACCCTTACCGTTGTTGTATCAGATCTAATAACACTTAGCCCTATACTTAGTGATACTGCTATTTGTTATAATGACTCTGTTGAATTAGGAGCTGTTTCTAGCTCGTTTAACAGTTATGCATGGAATACAGGAGCTACCACTCCAACAATATTTGGATATGGAGGAAACAATTATCAAGTAACTATTTCTGACAGTCTTGGGTGTACAGCAGCAGATACTGCTGATATCACAAACTATACTCAGTTAGCATTTGGCCTGCCTGTAGATGATACAATTTGTGTTGCTGAAGATAGTGTTGAGATAGGCCCCGGTAATACTTTTGATAATTATGCATGGAGTACTAGTTCAAGTGATAGTTCTATTTCAGTTTATACTCCAGGTGACTACTCAATTACAGCTACTGATAGCAACACTTGTACTTACATTGATACATTTAGCTTGAGTCATTATCCTGATATTCCATACTCACTACCAAATGACACACTCATTTGCTACTATGACTCTGTTGCTATTGATGCAACTAATCCAGGTTTTGAATCCTATTACTGGAATCATTTAGCAGATACAGCTTCATCACCTTCAGTTGGATATGGAGAATTTTCAGTCGAAGCTACTGATACAAATGGATGTGTAAAATACGACACTATTTCAATTGACACTTCTCTAACTTTTGATTTACTCAGTCAGTTAGACTCTATTTGTCCACTCGACTCAATCGATTTACAAGTTACACCAACATTTACTCAATATCTTTGGAGTAACGGTGACGTAACACAAACCACAACAGTTGATGCAGCAGGTGTTTATTCTGTAACTGCTACTGATTCGTTAGGTTGTGAGAACTACGACAGTGTAAATGTTATTCAGTTTAATAGTCAACCGCTTGATCTGGGAATGGATGATACTATATGTGTTTATGATAGCTTAACTATTAATGCTACCTCAATCTATGACACATATAGCTGGAGTAACAGTTCTACCGATAGCTCTATTACAGTTAATACACCAGATGACTACTCAGTAGTAGTTTCTGACTCAAACGGGTGTCAATTCACAGACACCTTGACATTAGGGAATTACCCTGACATTCCATTTAGTCTACCTAATGATACTGTAATTTGCTACTATGACACAATAGTTATTGATGCTTCAACTCCCGGTTTTGATACTTACAATTGGAACCTGTTACCTGATACTGGATCATCTATCAGTTACGGGCCTGGTGAGTATTCACTGGCTGCTATAGATACTAATGGATGTCAAAAGAGTGATTCGATCCTGGTATCAAGTTCTGGAATTGTTAATATAGTTCCTACTACAGAAATTATATGTCCTGAAGACTCTGTAGAGATCACAGGTGATTCTGTATTGACGGCATATAACTGGAGCACGAATGAGACTACTCAAAGTATCATTGCAGACACTGCAGGCGTTTACACTGTAACAGGAACTGATACTTTAGGTTGCCAATACAGTGATAGCACAGAAGTTCAGTACTTTAATGTGACCCAGGTCGACCTTGGGCCAGATGACACATTGTGCCTCGGAGCAACTTCTGTTCTTGATGCTGGTGGCGGCTTTACCTCTTACACATGGGATGATGCAACTACTAATCAGGTGAGAGCAGTAAGTCAGTCAAATGATTATTCAGTTACTACAACTGATCAAAATGGATGTTTGTCATCTGATACTGTTAATGTGTACTTTGATCCTGGTGAACAGTTTAGTCTTGGAAATGATACTGCTATTTGTCCAACTGATAGTATACAGCTATCAGCACCAGCAAATCAGCAAGCATATTCGTGGAATACAGGTGATACTACACAAAACATTTTTGCTCAATCTGGCACATTCTCTGTAACCGTAACAAATACTCGCGGCTGCACGTCCAGCGATACAATTAATATATCATTCAGAACACCACCTACAGTCTCTATCGGATCTGACCAATACTACTGTGAAAACACAACTTTTTCACAACCTGTAGATCCTGGTTTTGGCTATAGTAGTTACTTATGGTATGATGGATCAACTAATCAAGTTAACAATATTAGTGAACAGGATGATACTGTATGGGTTGAAATTACTGATGGTTTCGGCTGTATAGGATCAGATACATTACAAGTAATTGAGGATCCAATTCCTTCATTATCTCTTGGAGGTAGTGACTCAATTTGTGCTGGACAGTCTAAGGCTTTGAATGCTGGTACAGCTGGTGGAAGTATCGTCAGCTATCAATGGAGTTTTAATAATCAAAGCACTCAATCTATTAATATTTCAACTAATTCAAGTATTAATAATACATCGAGTACAGACTACTCTGTTACTGTTACTGATACTAATGGCTGTGTAAATAGTGACACTTTTACTTTAGTAGTGTCACCACTTCCGGAACCTGATTTAGGTAACGATACAGCTTATTGTGTTGGTGATAATTTCCAGACAGTGTTTAACCCTGGTCAATTTACTGCATATTCCTGGAACACGGGTGCAACCTCTCAAAGCATTACAGTTGGAGCATCAGACAGTACTTATTCTGTAACTGTTACTGATGTTAATGGATGCTCTAATGATGATAATGTAAGAGTAACTGAAAATCCATTACCTCAACCAAATTTAGGAGCAGATACATCTATTTGTTCTGGTGTTTCATTTAATATAGTACTCTCCCCTGGTGGTTTTGAAGATTACAACTGGTCAACTGGTTCTGGTAATTCATCAATCCTTGTGACTCAAGGAGGAAATTATACTGTAACGGTTACTGATATTAATGGGTGCGTAAACGATGATACTAAAGACATAAACATTATACCTTCTCCGCAAATTAATTTAGGAGGGAATAGAGTGCTTTGTGAGGATAGTAACTTTGCAATAACACTGGATGCTACGCCAGCACTTATTGGTCCTGCATATGGTTATAACTGGAGTACATCAGAAACTACTGACACAATTCAGGTTGATGACTTTGGTACATATTCGGTAACTGTTACAAACCCCAATAATGGATGCGTAGATTCAGCAAGTGTTGATTTTACTCCATTTGGTACAGTTATGCCGGACTTAGGAGATGATGGGTTTATTTGTGAAGGTGAAGCAGTTGTTTTAAACCCAAACATTCAATCTGAAGGATACAGTTATACATGGAGTACAGGAGCTAATACTAGAACTATCACTGTTACCAGTGAAGGATCATACTGGGTAGAATTAAATGCTATTAACGGCACTTGTCAGGGTATTAGAGATACTATACTTCTTGATAGAGCGCTACAGCCAGTTGTAGAGCTTGGGAACCAAATCCGTGCATGTGAGGGACAGGTAGTAGAGCTACTAAATGATCAAACTGGATTCCCTAATACAGAGTATTATTGGCAAGATACTATACAATCAAGATCTATATCTGTAACAAGTGGTGGCACATATCGCGTTAAAGCTGTTAACCAATGCGGTACAATTACAGATGAAATATCTGTTGTATTTGATAATTGTTATCAAGTATTTGTTCCTGACGCTTTTACACCTAATGGTGACGGTGTTAATGATGAATTTAAAGCAGAAACAGGTCAGGACTTAATTGAATACTCCATGGTTATCTATAACCGATGGGGTGAAGTAGTCTTTAAAACAAATGATATTAGAGTTGGATGGGATGGTACGATGAATGGAAATCCATTACCTCAGGATTCATATGTATGGAGAATATCTTACATTTCAGCACTTGATGAATCGAGAACAAGAAAAGAGAAACAGGGAAAAGTAATTATGATTAAGTAATTATTTTTTGTTCTATACCATTAAAAAAAGGCACTGTAGTGATTACAGTGCCTTTTTTAATTCCATCGTCTATTAATAGAAAAGTACGAACATCAGATTAGAGTAAATATCATATTAAATTAAGAGGATACGAGTTAATGGTAAGTCATAAATAAATACCATATTCATCACAATTAAAGAATAGTTTACTTATTAAATATCCTGGCTAAAAGTACTTGTAGAAGTCAATTTGTAATCTTAACACTTTGAAAACCTTAATAAATAACTAAGCCCATCTCTCGTTCTATCAATCTGATAGATTCAATAAAGTGAATTGATACAATGAGTATTCTTAACGAAATAAATACCATGTAATTAGAGTATGTAGATCAGTGAATACCTAAAGATTTCAAAAAGGAAAATAGGAGCAAGCTGACACACCTACTTCTTTGTTGGTTTACGGATTCACATCGATTCTATAAAATCTATTCTTGTTAGGATAATATAGAGAGAAATTATTTTGCTCTATAATAAACCCACAATGCGGTATAGTAAAAAAAAAGCGCTACATGTAGCGCTTTTTTTAAGTTAAAGAGGTAGGTTCCTGTGAGGGGAGTAATGCAATGATAAAAAAATTTGGTTAAATAGCACAATAGAGACGTTAATTTTTTTTCAAATCATTGATTTTTGAAAAAAGGCAGAGAAACTCCCTGCGCTTTTTTTGATCTATTTATCACTTAAGTCTTTTTCAATTTGCTTTTGAGCTTTACGCTGCTTATCCTTATCTGGTCCGTATTTCTCATGCTGACTCCTCGACTCATCTGCATCGTATGCATCAGGATGAAGGTAAGTTCCCTTGTGTTGTACTGGTTTTTCTTGAACAGGCTTAATTCTGTTCTTCTGAGCGTATGGATCATTTCTAATTCCAGTTACTTGCCAGCTAACTTCAACATTTGGTTGATCTGTCTGAATAATAAACTTATTGTCACTAATTTTCTCTTTAACTATTGCCTGGGCAAATGATCCAATTACTGTCAATTGATATCGGAAATCTTTATTTGCCGACTCAAAATACTCGGGTAACTCTACAGTGGCATAACCATTTGCATCTGTTTCTATGTTACCATTGTAAACATTCATCATCTCAGGACTTTCAACAAAAGAGTGAACTAAATATTTATTAGTTGGATCTTGTGGATGATCTATTTTAAAAGTTCCTCCTCCTTTAGAGATATTACCTGTAACATTTAGGTCTCCAGTGATCTCAACATCTCCATCAAAATACCCGGCAAAACTAGTACCTGTAGAACCAGGAGCATCAGCGTAAACGCCATAATTTGTTCCCGTTGAGTTTTCTGCAATTAAGTAAATACCGTAATTATCACCAGAGCCACTTTCATCACCAAACCCATAAAATGCGTAATTAGAACCTGCGCCTGTATTTCCATTAATTTGACCTCCTACTCCAACATTTAGTCCTGCTGTTCCATCAGCTTGACCAACAAGTCCAATATTCAAATTTGTAGCATTACCAGCTTTAGTAAATGTACCATAAGATGTTGTAGCTTGAACACCACCAAACCCTGATGTCACATAGATACCTGTATTAGTATTAGTAGAATTATTAGCATCAAAAAAACCTCCAAAATTTCTGGTTGCATTTCCATTTGAAATTGATTTAATACCAGAATATGAGGAATTACTTCCAGACATATTTATATACAGTGCTGATTGTGAGTTAGCAGCACCACTACCGGATGAAGACGATGAAACAGTTGAAATATTCAAACTCCTATTCCTAGATGAACTCAATGTATCTTCTATTTCAAAAGGGAAACCAGGAGAATTAGTATTGATACCAACTCTGTCAAAAGTGTACTTATCGCCTGAACCATTTACTTCCCATAATGGTTTATAGTTGAGAAGTGAAATATCAGTTGCAGAAGCATTATTTGTAATAGTCAATGTATCATTAGTCAATGATAAATCTTGAATTTCGTTCGTTGGATCTGCATCTGCATCAGAAAGTGATGATAAATCAACTGTATTTAAATTCCCTGACTCTGTCAATTCAAGAGTATTACCATTTAACACAAAATTTGTAACAGATTCATTAGATGGATCAGCATCAGCATCATCTACTAATGAACTCAAATCAACTGTAGTTAAATTTCCAGATTCTGTTATCTCCAAATCAGTTAAATTTAGAGTTGCATTCGTCAAGGATTCATTTGCTGGATCGGCATCGGCATCGTCTACATCATCTGTAAAACTACCCCCTCCATCACTAAGTGTTACAGTATTACCTGATTTGGAAATAGTTTGAAATTCATTTGATGGATCCGCATCGGCATCATCTACATCATCAGTAACAGTACCACCACCATTACTCAATGAAATCTGATTACCCGTTTTGGATATAGTCTGAATCTCATTGTTTGGATCGGCATCAGCGTCATCAACAAGCGAACTCATGTCAACTGTTGTAAGATTACCTGATTCGGTAATCTCCAAATCTGTTGAGTTAAGAGTTGCATTCGTCAAGCTTTCATTTGCTGGGTCATTATCAGCATCATCAACATCATCGGTAATAGTACCCCCACCATTACTCAAAGAAATTTGATTACCCGTTTTTGAAAGAGATTGAATCTCATTAGTTGGATCATTGTCGTTATCTGCAACATCAAACGAGATCGAGTTTCCGTTGGCGATTGTAACTGTAAAAACAGTTCCTGTATTTGAAATACTGAGGGACTGCTGATCTGTATTATCTAAATAGGGTGATAAATCAATTGCAGTTGCAGAGCTATTATCAGTAATCGTCAAAATATTACCGGCTAACTGTAAATCCTGAATTTCGTTAGTTGAATCAGAATCGTTATCCTGCAAACCAGTCAAGTCGATAATGTGATCTATACCAGCTTCAGTAATTGTAATTGTATCATTTTGATAACTCACATTATTGATAAGCTCGTTTCCCGGGTTAGCATCATTGTCGTTGATTAATGAAGATAGATCAACTGTTTGAACATTTCCAGCTTCTTCAATTTCAAGTCCGGCACCATTCAACTGAGCGTTTGTAATAAGCTCATTTGTAGGGTCAGAATCTGCATCATCAGTATTTCCAGCATTTTCAGCATACAGGGCATAAGGAACTGAAAGCATCTGTGATGTTCCCATTACCTCGTAATTATTTCCTCCAGCAGGGTCTATTTCAACTTTCACATAGTGGAGGTCAGATCCCCAGTCGATTGCGGCAAAAGTACCGGTAACAGGTGTTCCAGTTCCGATCTCAAGGTTGATTAACCCGTAATCATTCGAGGTTACGCTATGTGTTTCAACATAAACAGCCGGACCAGTTGTACTGGTTTCCAAAACACTGATACGCATCGAAACATTCGTATTAGCGTAAACATCCCCATTTGCATCACGTGCAACTGCCTGATACTTGATCGCTTCAGGAGATTGCGCAAATGAAATTGAGGTAAATAAAATTAAGGTCAATGCTAGTAATAATCGTTTCATAATTATTGAATTTTTTGAAGACGATATGTCTTTTCGTAGTCGAGTTTGTTAGATTTTATTTTCAATATATACTGTGCGTTAGCGAGATTGCCAAGTTCTACCCTCTGGATCTGACTATTAATTGTTCCTTCACGAACTAGCTTTCCAGTAAAATCATACATCATGTATTGAGCTTCATCAGGAAGTATTCCTGTAAATTCAATATTAAAATAACCGAGAGCCGGATTTGGGTAAATCTTTGTATTGATATCTCTAGCAGGCTTTTCTTCAACAAATACAATTTGGAACCCGCTTTGGTGAAATCCCTGGGTTAAAGCAACATCAATATTAGGGCTCTCAAATGTCTCGATAATTGGCTCTCCAATTGTCCAGGCTACAGAAGTCGATGTAGTTGTCGTAGTATCAAAGTCTCCGGTAACCCCAATAACCTCTTGAGATTGAACAGAAATGGAAAACAAAATCGATATAAAAAATACGAAAGTAAATTTCATAATCTAGTGTTAGTTAAATCAACAAAATATTGTTTAAAAACAAAAATAGAGAAATAAATGTACAAAAATTTCAGTACAAAGAAATTCTTTTTGTTACCATTCTACTAACCTCTCTAAATAAACTTTTCGGATTTCTGGTTCGCCAGTCTATATCAGTGAGTCTTCCTCCCATAATAAAATAGTAATCAATTCCATATGCTTCAAACTCCTGTAAAAGATGATCTCTAAAGTTAAACAGTGAAATCCAACCTTCTTCAACATCTTCAAACCACTCCTCATAATAACAATCATCTGAAGCATGAAAATTGAGAATATTTTCTCCAATTAAGATAAATTTATTGATTCCTTTATCCAACATGTGGTCAATAATATTGCGCTTCAAATACATAATATCATTGTAAAGGCAATCATTCCACTCCCCTATCAACTCAATAATCGCGAACCCATCATCATAATCTGCATAGAGAATTTTCATAAACAGAGTCGATGAACCAATATTATCCCATTGAGGATGAATTAAATACCCATACACATTATCCTCAAATTCAAACTCGTTATACTCCCTCTCAAAAAAAGGAGAATTGCTATCTGTTTCGGCTGTGTAATACTCCCGCCATTGCCAATATGGTTCAATATCATGCATGGAGCAAATTTACGATACTCATTTGTGAAAGTTTGATTGTAAATTTGACGCTCACAAAATTTATGACAATGCGATTTTTAACTCTTTTTACAGCCATAATTATCAGCTCAACTGCAATTGCAAAAGAAGGGATGTGGATTCCTCTCTTACTCAAGCAACTCAACGAAAGCGAAATGCAATCAATGGGTTACAAGTTAACGGCTGAGGACATTTACAGCGTTAATCAATCGAGTATGAAAGATGCTGTTGTAAAATTTGGCGGTGGCTGCACCGGTGAAATCATTTCTTCAAATGGTTTATTATTGACCAACCATCACTGTGGTTACGGTCAGATCCAAAGCCACTCTACCGTAGAAAACGACTACCTAACCGAAGGCTTTTGGGCACAGTCGCTGAAAGATGAACTCCCAAATACCGGGCTTACCGCAACGTTCATCGTTCGCATTGAAGATGTCTCAAGAAAAATGCTAGCTGACATTTCACCTTCTCTTGTTGAAGCAAAACGCGACTCAATTATCAGTGCTCGCATTTCGAATCTGACGAAAAAGGCAACTGAAGACACACACTACGATGCTTACATAAAACCATTTTACCATGGTAACCAATACTTCATGTTTATCACAGAGACTTTTAAAGACATCAGGCTCGTTGGCGCTCCACCTTCATCGATTGGTAAATTCGGTTTCGACTCTGACAACTGGATGTGGCCAAGACACACCGGAGATTTTTCAATGTTTCGCATCTATGCTGATGAAAACAACAAACCGGCCGAGTACAGCGAAGACAACGTGCCTTATCAACCAAAGCACCACTTCCCTATTTCGCTCAACGGATACGAAAAAAATGATTTTTCAATGGTGTTTGGTTTTCCGGCAAGCACTGAGGAATATTTACCTGCTACAGCGGTTGAATACACTATCGATAAGCTCAACCCGGCCAGAATTGAAATGCGCGATGCTTCACTCGAAATAATCGGCAACGCAATGGCGAATGACAAAAAAATCAACATCCAGTATGCCGCTAAACAATCGAGCATCAGCAATGCCTGGAAAAAGTGGAAAGGTCAAACTAACGGACTCAAAAACGTGAATGCTGTTGGAAAAAAGAAGGAATTGGAAAAGCAGTTTGTTACTCGTGCTAAAGAAACAGGGAAATCTGACTGGGCTAACATCCCAACTGTTTATGATAGCCTATACAAGGTTTACAAACCATACAATTTCGCCAGAGCTATGCTCATCGAAATTTACTACTACGGCCCTGAGGTGTTGCGTTTTGCAAATGGATTTGAGGCTCTGACCAAAGAAAACCTATCAGATTCTGCGCTTACATCTTTAAAAGAAAAGATGCTCAAACGCACTAAAAGTTTCTTCAAGGACTACCACCAACCTACTGATCAAAAAATCATGGCGAAACTCATGCCGATGTACCTCAACAACCTTAATGAATCAGTTAGGCCCAATGAAATTATTGAATACTTCAACGGCAAAAAACCTGCTGAAAAGCTCTACAAAAACTCGATGTTTGACGATGAAGAAAAACTTACAGAATTCATCGAAAATTACACTCCAAAACAGCGCAAGAAGATTCTGAAAGATGATGCATTCAAAATCGCTCAATCATTACTCAATTCGTACTCAAATAATGTGCGTCCGCCATATTCTGAGGTGAATAAAGCAATCGACTCTACGAACAGAGTTTACATGAAAGCGCTTCAAACGCTTCTTCCAAACTACAAGAAATACTATCCCGATGCCAACTTCACACTCCGCCTGTCTTACGGAAAAATAAATGGTTACGAACCAAAAGACGGCATCAATTGCAGCTATTACACTACTACTGATGGTATCATCCAAAAGATGGACACAACATCAAAGGAATACGATGTTCCTTCAAAACTCCACAGCTTAATTCAAAGCAAAGATTTTGGTCAATACGCTGATGAAAACGGGGAGCTGCGCGTGTGTTTTATCGGTCAGAACCACACATCTGGCGGAAACTCAGGTAGCCCGGCAATCAATGGCGAAGGACAACTAATAGGTCTCAACTTTGACAGAACCTGGGAAAGCACGATGAGCGATATCATGTACGATCCAGAGATTTGCCGAAACATCATGGTTGATATTCGCTACGTACTTTTCGTGATCGACAAGTATGCCGGTGCAAACAGATTAATAGATGAAATGGAGCTCGTAAAAAACTAAGCGAGCTCCTCTATTTTGAATTCATTCCCGTTAAAGCTGAATGAATCACCTTTTTTCTTGCCTTCCATAGCTCCAAAAATTGGGGCTGTGGGAGCAATCATGAAATACAATTCACCATCTACTTTAATCTTATTCAGCGGTCGTTTCGTGATGAAGAAGTTTCCCTTGTTTGTTTTCACCAAAGCAAGTGGCTCAATAACCTCGTGTGGTTTTTCAAACTTGTATTGTTCGTATACCTTGATATCTTCTTTCACCTGATCAGCTTCCTGCATTTTTAACGCAGCAGTTTCCTTGGACATATCTTCCATTCCGCTGTCTCCGCTACCAAAAGAACCCTGCATGATTGATTCATCATCAATTGCACCAGAGTGCATCTTCATTTCTGCAGTTTGAATGAGTCCTTCATGTAACTCATTGAGTTCTTTTAAAGCTTCCTCAACTAATTTTTCTTTTGTTTTCAGTAAATCCATTTAATTCAATTTGCTTCTTAAAATACAAACTTTATAAAAAAAGGCAACGATAAAAACCATTGCCTCTTCTAAACCACTGAATTTTAAAGATGTTTTCATTTTTTAACACCTTCGGCTTCAAAAGCCTCCTTGCCTTTATCTAACCAATTGATGTATTTTTCAATATCAGGATCATAAGCTGCCGACTCAATCAACTGGTTTCCTTCATGATCGATTACAACATAGTACGGCTGAGAGTTTGTTCCAAATTTTGATGCCTGGAAGTCGCTCCATTTATTTCCTACAGTGCGTACTTTTTTTCCAGTAGTTTCAGAAGTGTAACGCTCTTCTTCAGGGAGTTTTTTGCGCTCATCAACATAGAGTGAAATCAACACAAAATCATTTCGGAGTCGATCCAGTACTCTGGGATCTGACCAAACCTGCTCTTCCATTTTCCTGCAATTCACGCACGCCCAACCAGTGAAGTCAAGCATTACCGGTTTTCCAACTTCTTGTGCGTATTCCATTCCGGTTTCATAGTCGTGGAAACAATTTAGGTTGTGTGGGCAATGCTCAGGATCTGCTCCTTCTGGAATAGCGCTATCTTCAGATCCGGCAGAAGCTGATTGCATAATCGTGCTTTCTTTACCAACACCCTCTGGCGATTCACTGTAGAATTGCGGTGGCGGAAATCCACTGATGAGTTTCAATGGCGCTCCCCACATTCCGGGAATTAAGTAAATGGTGAACATCAAAAACAGCGTCCCTAATAATGTTCTTCCAACTGAAAGTTTTTCAATTGGCGAATCGTGCGGAAGTCTTATAAAACCAAGTAAATAAAGTGTGAGCATTGTTGAAACGCCAATCCAAATAGCGATGAATACTTCTCTGGTTATAATGCCTAATTGTAAAACGAGGTCAGCGTTTGATAAAAACTTAAAAGCCAAACCCAATTCTAAAAAGCCCAGAACAACTTTTACAGAGTTCAACCAACCGCCAGATTTTGGCATTGAGTTCAACCAGCCCGGAAATGCAGCAAATAACGCAAATGGTAAAGCAAGTGCAAGTGAAAAACCAAACATTCCAACTAGCGGGCCACTAACACCACCATAAACAGCTGCGTCTACTAGCAGAGTTCCAATTATTGGCCCTGTACAGGAAAAACTCACTAATGAAAGTGTCAGTGCCATAAAGAATATCCCGATCAATCCACCTTTATCCGATGCCTGATCTGCTTTATTTACCCAGGATGATGGAAGCGTAATTTCAAAAGCTCCCAGGAATGAAACAGCGAATATTATGAGAAGTAAAAAGAAAATCAGGTTGAACCACTCATTGGTCGACATTGCGTTGAGAGCATCAGCACCAAAGATCCAGGTAATTAAAAACCCAAGTATTGTGTAAACTGCGATAATGAAAAGTGCATAGATAATGGCATTCGTGATTCCTTTCGCTCTCGTTTTACTCTGCTTGGTGAAAAAGCTAACTGTCATTGGAATCATCGGGAAAACACATGGAGTCAACAACGCTGCAAATCCACCGAGAAAACTCAAAAAGAAGATCCCCCATAACGAGCCATCTTTCTCTTCTTTTTTACCATTCTTTTCAGAACCAGACTCAACTTCTGCCTTTTCAGATTTTTTAATATCAGCAGTAGCTTCTAGCGTAAACTTATTCACGATTCCTTCAGGTGGTAAGCAGCGTTTATCATCGCAAGTCATGAAGTAAACCTCAGCTCTCACATCAGCTTTTTCCTTCAGTAATTTTACTCGCTGCTTGATCGTTGCTTCCTTTTTGAAAAAGGAAAGATCCATCATGAAATTGGGATCGTACTCGTTGACTTTTTTACCTATTTGCTGTGGTTCACCAATCAGTTCAACAGCATTGGAATCGAGAATAGTGAATTCTGTAGCTACCGGACCATCACCTTCAGGCAAGTCCATCGTGTAAAGGTGCCAGTTCTCTTTGATTTTAGCATGAGCGATCAACTCAAACTCATTGTCCCCCAGTGATTTCATTTCCCACTTCCAGGTAACAGGCTTTAATATTCCGTCATTTTCACTGTCAGATCCTTTGTCATTCGCTTCTTTTTCCGGCTTTTTTTGCTTTGCCTGCTTAGCTGCTTTACTGGCTGGAGAATCGCTTTTTTTGAGATCAAATTCAAATGGAACAAGCTCGGGAGGGAGACATTGCGTTTCATTACAAACCATGAACTCAAGTTCTCCTTTAATTTTTGCTGTTTTTTCGTTCAGTTTAACACGATGCTTAAAAACTGCTTTTTCTTCAAAATAGGTAAGCTCCATCATGAAGAAAGGATCGTCCTTCATGATTTTATTCGATGGTTCAACTAATTCGCCTACCAGATCAAACCCGCTGTTTTCTTCAAACATGAAGGTTGTTGGAATTGGACCTCCCTCCGGGATTTCATTCCCGTAAAGATGCCATCCTTCATCGATGGTGGACTCAAAATAGAGATCGAACTCGCCATTACCGACCGGCTCTGACCGAAAAGACCACTCTACAGGATCGTGTATTTGAGCCTGTGAAATGGTTGCAGTAATTGCAAATAAAACGACTAAAACGCGTTGAATCACACTAGCTGACAGTTTATTAAGCATATCATTTCCAATTTGAAAGCTTCAAATGTAACGAATTCACTATATCAATTTGTCAGCTTAACTGCATTTTAACTGAAAGCCATCAATCGAGAATCTCCTGATTGCGCTCAAGGCCAAATTGGCGCTGGATAAAATATACTGCTGCATAGAGTAATGGCGTATCGAGTGCTGCCATAATTACCTTGAAAAACCAGCCATCGAGAATCAGTAACAAGATATTGTCAAAAGATTTTACACCCACAAAAAGAACCAGCACAACAAGTGTTGTATCAGTCAGCTGAGAAACAATCGTGGAGCCGTTATTTCGCAACCACAAAAAACGACCGTTTGTGAGTTTCTTCCAAAAGTGATAAATCCGCACATCGACAAATTGTGCTGCCAGGTAAGCAATCATTGAAGAGAGAATAACTCTCCAACTATTAGAAAACACAGTTGCGTATTGATCATCATTCACCGGAGAGCCATCAATTGAAGGAAACTGATTCCCCAACCACAAAATGCCCAACACAAAAATTGAGGCGAAAAAACCTGAAAACACAACAGCCTGTGTTTTCTTTTTCCCATAGATCTCGCTGAGAATATCTGTGATGAGAAATGTTGCCGGGTACGGCAAAACTCCGGCTGATATTTTGAAGACTTTGAAACCCAAATCTACCGTGACAAACTTATTGGCGATAAGATTGGTTGTCACGAGAGCCGCCACAAACAGAGCTGCCAAAATCAGAAAAAAGAAATCTGCCTGTCGTTTTTTACCGGGTTTCATGATTGCCAAAGTACTAGTTTAAGAGCAACTAAATTATCAACTCCATCAGGAAAACCTTTTGCGTTTCCTCGTTTACTTTCACTTTATCAGAGATGCGGATTCCAACAACCCACACAATTTCATCTCCGCTAACAACAACAGATACATGTTGCTTTTGGTTGAGTGGCACTTTTTCATCGACCAATAAATCAGATACTTTTTTGTTTCCTTTCATCCCGAGCGGAACAAAAGAATCGCCTTCCTGCCACGTTCTCACTGTAAGCGGAAAGTTCAACTTATCAAAATCGAGGCAGGCTACATCTAAACTTTTATCCATCGTAAATTCATCCATTGTCAGAACCTTCGTGCGGAGTGGTACCGGCCGCGATATTTCCATATCTGTAGGTTCCAGGTGGTTCTGAACGTGACCTTCTTTCTCCCTCGGTTGAATAAAAATCTTTCCTCTGTCTATCGTAAGCACATAAGCACTGCTGAAAAATTGCTTACCGGGCTGCTGATTGAGCAACTCAAAAATTTGATTCGTTTGATCGCGGTGAAAAGCATACCGATGCAAAATTCTAAAGAGGATAAAACGACCATCAGGGTCATTCACGATAAACTCTTTATCCAGCGCCACACCATCTTTTTGCTGTTCTATAATTTGCTCGTAAATATCGGCCATTCGGTTCTGAATGAATTCTTCAGCCTGCTTGAAGTGAATCACATTTTCGCGAAAAGTGTTCTCCAATGACGGGTTAGCTCGTTTTAGTACCGGGACAACATTGTGCCTGATATCATTTCGCAAGTACTTTGTGCTCTGGTTTGAAGAATCTTCACGCCAGTTGACTTCTTCCTGCCTGGCAAACGTCTCAATTTGATCGCGAGAGGCAAAAAGTAGAGGCCTCACTACTTTCCCATTCTTGGGTTTTATTCCGGTCAGACCCTTAATCCCTGTCCCGCGAGTGAAGTTGATGAGCATCGTTTCCAGATCATCGTTCAAATTCGTGGCGACAGCAATAAAATCGTATTGCTCTTTGGATCTTATTTCTTCAAACCACTCGTAACGCAAATCACGGGCCGCCATTTGAATGGAAACCCCGTTTT
This sequence comes from Salibacter halophilus, assembly GCF_008806325.1. Lineage (GTDB taxonomy): Bacteria > Bacteroidota > Bacteroidia > Flavobacteriales_G > Salibacteraceae > Salibacter > Salibacter halophilus. The sequence goes on along the minus strand of NZ_WACR01000007.1, from coordinate 170,930 downwards.
CCTCAGCATACTTTTTGGTTTCAAAATACTTCCTGAAATGTGGGACTTCATAATTATCAGCCAGTGACTGAACAAAAATATCATCAGCATCGCTTTCACCTCCTCGTAAACCGAAATTGCAATGCGCAATTGCAAATGAAATATTAGATCTGTGCAGCAACTCGCACAGCGTAACACTATCTATGCCTCCGCTCACACCAACTAACAGCTTGTTGTTTCGGGTGAGTAATTTTTCTTCGTTGATATATTCTAAAAACGCTTCAGCGAGTTGTTTGTCAGGCATTTTTCAGTGCTTTTATCATTCCCTGAGCCTTGAGCAGGCTTTCTTCGTATTCTTTTTCAGGATCGCAAAGTGATGTTATGGCACCACCTACAGCAAAGGAAACAGTTTTTTCGGGGGCGTTGTACAAAATCGATCTTATTACCACATTAAAATCTGCATTTCCCTTTGGATCAAAATAGCCAACACTACCAGAATACAACCCTCTTTTAAAAGATTCGTGTTCTTCGATCAACTGCATAGCTTTTACTTTTGGAGCTCCCGTCATGCTACCCATCGGGAAGGCCAACTTGAGTGCATCGACAAAATCAACATCATCGCGCAACTCACTTTTCACCGTTGAAATAAGTTGGTGAACTGTTTCAAAAGAATACACTCCAAACAACTCATCAACCCTTACTGTGCCTTTTTGCGCAGTCCGCGACAAATCGTTTCTCACCAGATCCACGATCATCACATTTTCTGATTGCTCCTTGGGATCTGATCGTAATACCTCTTTTATCTTTTCATCTTCATCACGGTCAGAGCCACGTTTAGCAGTGCCTTTGATCGGTTGCGATGTGAGTGTGGAACCCCGCTTTGCAATGAATCGCTCCGGACTGGCACAAATCAAGTGTTGTCCGCTAGCTCCATAAAGTGCCGCAAATGGAGTTGGTGAGATTTTTTGTAACCTCTGAAAGATTGAAGCCAGGTCAATTTCAGTATTTGGAGATACGAAGTTTTGGCAAAAATTAGCTTCATAAATATCCCCAATTTGAATGTGATGCTTGAGACTCATCACCCTTTTTATGTATTGAGCATGTGTTATTTGTGGCTCAAAATCAACATTGGGAAACTTCTTTGATGTAATATCTACTGATTCGATATCTCTCAATAGCTGATCGAGCTCCGGTAAATGCTCTTCAAAAACCTCAGCACGCCACTTTCCTCCCTCACAGATAAAAAGCCATTTGGGTCTGAAGAAAAATAACTCAGGAAACCCTGAAAAAGAAGGATTACCTGACGACAGCTTTTCAACTTCGTTTTTGAGGTCATAGCTAAAATGCCCAAAAAGCCAGTCTGAATGTTTATTCCGATACTCTTTAAGAACCGCAAAAGCATCACTTTTCGGCTGGATGAAGTCTATCGACTCAAAAGCGATAACGTGATCAAACCGCATTTCATCAGGATAAGTGTACGCTGCCTGACTATTTGAATCCAGACAGCAGTAGTGCTCATGACCTGCAGCAAGCTTTTGGAGTTTTAAAATAAAATCCTGCCGCTCATCAATATCAACTTGACTTCTTTTCAAAAACAGCGTATTTTTAGTGGACAAATTTATGTTTTATGATAAAGCAGTTATTCTTATTGATCAGTTTGGTGGTTTTAGGTTTTGGGAAACTAAGTGCTCAAAACTGTAATACATTCCTGTTGTATTATCCTTACATGTACAGCTCATCAACTGAAGAGCAGAAAATATCGGGTTGGTATAGTGGTCAGCTTGTTATTGAAAATGGAGATGAACTCAATGGTTTTGTACTCGTCAGTAAACATGAAGTGCAATACACACAATCATTTCCGCCAAAAGAGACAGAAACATATTCGGTAGATTCGATAAAGTCTGTTACTGTAAAGGGGTGCCTAAACATTATCAACGGCCTGGATCAAACGACTTTTCGCGTTTTTGACGAGAAGTTTTACCGATTACTCAATGACGGAGAAATCGAGATTTACGACACGGACCTAAACTGCCTGAATCTCAAACCCGATGAATACGGCTCTTTATACGTAAGATCAAAAAATGCTGAAGAACTGGACAATGCTTCAAAGTTTTTTGACATCAGCTCGAGACGACACATCAACCGTATTTTGACAAAATATTTTGAGATCCCTTTTAATCCCAAACAGTTTGAGGATGGTGACGCAGCGTTTAAAAAATTGATCAAACTGAATACCGGTGAAGGATCGGCTAGGCGATAGCCCTCTTCTTCACAATATTCTCAAGCGTTTCAACCCATTTTGGGTGAACGTTTAAGCTGGGAACAAGGTCTAATTTCTCGCCTCCGTTTTCTTCGAAGATTTCTACATATTCATCACCAATCTCAACCGTTGTTTCAAGACAATCGGCAGTGAAGGCCGGACTAAAAACCAGTAATTTTTTAGCTCCTTTTTTAGCCTGCTCTTCCACGATTTTATCGCTGAATGGTTCTAACCAATTCTTGTCTAATCGGCTTTGAAAAGCAACTGTATATTTTGATTCTGGAATATTCAGGCGAGACACTAATGCTCTCGTAGTTGCAAAACAAGTTGCTTTGTAGCAAAACTTGTTGAGCTCTGTTATTTTGGTTTCGCAATCGTGTTCATCGCATGGCAAGCCGTCATCGTAAACTTTATCAACTTGCCTTACCGGTAAGCCGTGATAGCTGAAAATTACGTGATCGTAATCATCGATGTTAAATTGTTTTCCTCTCTCGACAAAGGCATCAATAAAACCAGGGTGATCCCAGTACTGGCTCACCATTGAAACCTCGGGAATCACATACCATTTTTTCATAATCTTCATGGCTCTCTCAAGGGTTGAGCCTGTTGTAGATGAAGCGTACTGCGGATAGAGTGGCAAAATGATGATTTGATCATAATTCTTAATGCGCATTTTTTCCAAAACACTCTCCATGCTGGGAGATTGGTAGCGCATTGCTAAATGAACATCAATGTGATCAGGCATTTTTTTCTGAAGTTCATCGCGAAGATCCTCACCCAAATAGAGAAGAGATGAGCCTCTGTCATCCCACAACATTTTGTAGATCTTTGACGATGAAAAGGATCTGAACGGCACGATTATCAGGTTCACTAAAATGGCTCTTGCCAGCCAGGGTAAATCGATCACTCGCGGATCGTTCAAAAACTGAAAAAGGTATTTTCTCACAGCACTTACTCCCGGATTATCGGGCGTGCCAAGATTAACTAAAAGTACGCCTACTTTCTTTTGCATTACTTGTCCTGTTTTTTTGATTCGGATTGTCGTCTTCTAACAAAAACTAACAATAGAAGTAACCCACTAAAAGCTAAAGAAGTTCGCGACATGTAATCACCGTGTTTTGTATAAAAGGTTTTTTGGGGATTAAGTGCAATTTTCGCTTTTATCACATCCGGCTCCCACCATGAGGTGTGTTGTTCGATTTCTCCTTTTTGATTGATGAATGCTGAAATTCCGGTATTAGCAGATCGGGCAATTGATTTGCGATGTTCAATGGCTCTGAGCTGAGCGTATTTAAGATGTTGATGATAGCCCGGTGTATTTCCCCACCAACCATCATTTGTGATTATAAAAATCGCTTCAGCTCCTTCATGGATGTAGTCTCCAACATATTCCCCATAAACAGATTCATAACAAATAACAGGAGCGATGCTTCCAACTTCACTCGAAAACGACTCCCTGTAATCCTGTCGGCCTAAACTTCCTGTTGTCCCACCAAGATTAAAAGCTAAATCCTGAAAATGCTGAAACAACCATGGAAATGGCATCATTTCAACTCCGGGGACGAGCTTTGACTTGTGGTAAAACTCAATGCTGTCTTGTGCGGAGATTTGAACAGCAGTATTACAGTAATCGTAGTAAATCTGGTTGCGGTCTGCATAGCGAGCGGTTGGGCTATCAGGCTTCATCCTTCCGTAAATCACAAAAGTTGAAGCTCCGATTACAATGTTCGTCTTTGGAAAGTCATTTTGTAGCTCTTTCAGAACCGCATACTCATTTGTTTGCTTGAATTCTGCTTCGTCAAAACTCTTTGGAATAGCAGTTTCTGGCGCTACGACATAACGTGTATTTTTCGATATTATTTGCCGGGCGAGATCAGTGATTTTTTCTACCTGTTCTTCGCTCGATAAATTACCAAACTTATCGTTATAGGGATCGACATTTGGCTGCACAACCACAACCTCAACTTCTTCACCCTGTTGTTCATAGATATTAAAAATGCTGTATCCGGCAATAATCGGAACCGAGAGGAGCATGATGGTTGTAATCAATGGTCGGATTGAGGCTCTGACCGTTGAAAAAGCCAGGTATTTTTGAACCGCTCTAAAAACAACAATGTTGACGAGCCAAATCCAAAGAGTTCCTCCGTTAACGCCTGTAAACTCGTACCATTGAACCCAATTTGGAGTCCCGGCAAATACGTTTCCTAACGTGAGCCACGGCCACGATAAATCCCAATCCATGTGAAACCATTCCCAGGCGAGCCAATACATAATGAGCCCTGCAAAGCCCGGCACATCGCCCAAAGTTTTGCGAGTAGCCTGGAATAGCGAAAAAATTACTGCTACAAAAAGTGCGTTAAAAAGTATCGCTGCAACTGCCCCAAAAGAGGAAGCATTCCAAACCCACCATGTAGAAATGATATTCCACACTAAAAAAGCGATGTATGCGTACCAAATGACTCTGCTCTTTTCTCCACGTTGAGAGCTTTCGAGCTGCGATTGAGCTACGATTAATAGCGGAACAAAAGCGATAAAAATAAGCGGAACAAGCCCGCCTGTTGAAGGCCACGAAACGCCTGCCAACACACCCGAAAGCACTGATAAACCAATTTTGTGTATTTTTTTCAATCTCAATTTATGCGGCTTTAGTGTGTTTCACGCATTCAAAAGTAGTGGATCATTTATAAAAATTCATCTCGTCACAATATTTGTGAACCGGCTCAGTAAGCAGGTACTGAACGTCTTTACCTTCGTGAATTGCCCTGCGGATAAGCGATGAAGAAATTTTCATAATAGGTGCTTTCACGAGTTTCACCCTGTTGTGATCAGCGTAGCGGCTCTTTTTGTTTTTGATTTTTTGTTGTTCTTCTTCGGTCAGAGCCCGGGGGTAAACATAGATTTCATGGTTATCTAAAATCTGCTCGTGGTTTTGCCACTTGTGAAGAGTGCGCAAATTATCTTCCCCCATAATCAGATTGAAATCGTGCTGAGGATATTTTTCCTCCAAAGCAACGAGTGTATTCGATGTGTAAGATGGTTTAGGAAGTTTAAATTCAATGTCGCAGTAATCGAGCTTATCGTTCTCATCAACTGCTATTCTCACCATTTCAAGCCGGTGATAATCTTCGAGCAGGTTGTGATTTTTTTTCATCGGATTTTGTGGCGTTACAACCATCCAAACCTGATCCAGATCAGTGTATTGCGCCATGTAATTGGCGATAATGAGGTGTCCTACGTGAATAGGATTAAACGTACCGAAGTAGAGTCCTACCTTCATCGTTTTATTTCAATTGTTTTCAGCATTCAAAAATGCCTGTACTAATTCTTTTACTTTATCAACAGCAATATCAAGGTCATCGTTCACAACGACTTGATCAAATTGTTTTGCTTTTGATAATTCATTACGCGCTTTTGAAATGCGCATCTTAATTTTCTCTTCCGATTCTGTTTTGCGTTTTCTCAATCGCTCTTCGAGCGCACTCTCTGAAGGTGGCTCAATAAAAATAGCGAGCGCTTTTTCCCCAAACTGCTTTTTTAAATTCAATCCACCCTCAACATCAATATCAAAAATGACCGCATTTCCTTTTTCCCAAATGCGATTCACTTCTTTCTTCAATGTTCCGTAAAACTGATCAGGGTAAACTTCTTCCCACTCTAGAAACTCTTGTTTTTCTATTGCATTTTTAAAGCCATTCACTCCCAAAAAGTAATAATCCTCTCCGTGAATTTCAGTTGTTCGCTGTTCCCTGCTAGTAGCCGAAATGCTGAATTCCAAACCGGGCGTATCTTCTAACAACTCATGAACGATTGTTGTTTTTCCGGCTCCGCTGGGTGCTGATATAATAACAAGTTTATTGCTCATTAAAGTACATTTAAAATCTGCTCTTTTATTTTCTCGAGCTCATCTTTCATTTGTACTACAGCACGCTGAATGGGTGCATTGTTCGCTTTAGAACCAATTGTGTTGATTTCTCTTCCTATTTCCTGTGTAATAAACGAGAGCTTTTTACCCTGAGATTTATCACCACCCAAAGTCTCAACAAAGTAGTCACAATGTGCCTTCAGGCGGACTTTCTCCTCAGTAATATCCAACTTTTCGAGGTAGTAAATCAACTCCTGTTCCTGCCTGTTTGAATCGATATTTTTTTCTGATGTCGCGAGCTCATTCAAACTTTTTTGAATGCGCTCTTTAACTGAATTGATTCTGTCATCTTCGTTGTCTTCAACAATTTTTGAGAGAGAAACAATCTCATTCACGCGTTCCCTGAAATCCTTTTCCAGTTTAGCACCTTCCTGCTCTCTGAATTCCATGAGTTTTTCAGCAGCCTGCCTGGTGAGATGAACGATATATTGCCATTCTTCAGGATCGAGTTCTTCACGCTCAGGACGCAACACTTCAGGCATTCGCATCAGGATACCGAGGTAATCATCACTCGATTCGCCAATCGATTCACCTAGTTCTTGCAATTGAGAATAATAAGATCGAGCGAGTGCCTGATTGACTCCGTGGCTCGATTCAGCTCCGTTGTTTTCTACAAAAAGTGAAAATTCGATTTTTCCACGCTCGAGAGTGTTGTACAGAAGCGAGCGCAATTCCATTTCTTTTTCCTTGTAATTGCTGGGCATCCGCACGATGATATCGGCCTGCTTACTGTTGAGCGACTTGAGTTCAACAACAAATTTTTTGTTCCCCAATTCGCCCGAGGCTTTTCCAAAGCCTGTCATGGAATAGATCATATACGTCCTTTTAGGACGGGCAAAGGTAACACTTTAAGTTGGAGCGCTTATCGAACTCCTTCTCTTCTTAAAAATTGAATGTATTTTGCCCTGTTTCGGTTGTGTTGAGCGAGTGTTCTGGCAAACTCGTGATAGCCTGAATAATCTGGCTTGGCACACATGTAGTAATAATTGTGATCAACAGCATTTAAGACTGCATCGAGCGCTGTTCGCTCAGGAACTGCGATTGGCCCTGGAGGTAATCCTGTAACAACGTAAGTGTTGTATGGCGACTCCACTTTGAGATGTTTGAAGTAAATCCGCTTGAGAGATGGATCACCAACAGCGTATTTCACAGTAGGATCAGCTTGTAATTTCATACCGCGCTCTAATCTGTTCAAATAAAGACCCGCCACTTTTGGCATTTCATCGGCTCTGAATGTTTCTTGCTGAACAATGCTTGCTAAAGTGGCCACTTCACTTTGCGACAGCCCAATTTCTTTCGCTTTTCGAATGCGTTCATCTGTCCAAAAGCGTTTAAATTCCTGAGCCATACGTTCGATAAACTCTTTGCCATTTGTGTTCCAGTAAAACTCATAAGTATTTGGAATAAACATGGAAATAAAAGTAGCATCATCAAAGCCGTAATGCTCCATGAGTTCTTTATCGGTCAGAGCCGAATCCAGGCTGAGCGAGTCCACTTCGAGCTGGCTGCTCACCTTTCCAGCCAGCTCGTGGAGGGTTCTGATCGTGTTAAAAGTTACCTGAACGGGAACCTGCCTCCCGGAACGGAGTAAGTTGACGAGTTCATTGTTGCTCATTCCGTCCTCCAGTCTATATCGGCCGGGTTTTATGTTTTGGATGTACTTTTTCTTTTCGGCAACCCACGTAAATGTGTTTTCATTGATGATATATCCTTCATCCATTAGTTGCTGCTTCACATCGTCAAAACTGGCTCCGGTTCTGATATAAAAAAACTGATCCTCAGTTTTTGGTATGTTGACGTTAGGTGACTTGATGGTTTTGTAGAGTTGGTAAGCTGTAATACCAACACCAACCAAAACGAGGACCACAAGTGCGATGATGATTTTTTTAAGCTGACTCACTTATTGATTAATTGAAGAGTGTATTCATCCACAAAAACGTTACTGCGCTTGATCCAGTCGTGAAATGTGCCGGTTTTTTGAAACCCGAGCTGCTCAAAAAGTTTGAGGCTTTTTCCGTTATCGGCCGGAATATTGCAGTAAAGTTGATGCAAATTTAATATCTCAAAAGCGTATTTGATAAGTATTTCGAGTGCGTCTTTTGCATAGCCTTTTTCGCGGAATTCAGGCCTCGCGATTAACACGCCAACTCCGGCCCTGTCATTCACCAGATCGAGATCAAAAATATCGACACAGCCAACAGTTTCTTCAGTTCCTTTTTCGCAGATCATGAAACGCGCTTGCTTGAAAGCATAAAGATCCTGATCTGACCGGGCGTATTGCTCCAGTACATTTCGCGGAAATGGCGCAAGGGTATTGCTCACTTTCCAGTTCTCGAGCTTGTTTTCCCAGTTGTAAAGCAACTCCACATCTTCCGGCTCAACGGCTCTGAGTGTTACCTTTTCTCCTTTCATATTTCAATCTCTCCTTTGAAAACCTGCTCAGCCGGACCTTTCAACCAGATGTTTGAAATTTCATTTCCCTTTTTCTCAAAAGAAACACTCAAATCTCCACCACGAGCTTTAATCGGCTGATCGATTTCACCATTGCGATCATTTTTGAAAGCATTGCTAATCGCCACGGCTGTTACACCAGTTCCGCAAGAAAATGTTTCATCTTCAACACCGCGTTCGTAAGTACGCATGTGGAGAGTTTCACCAACCGGCTGAACTAAATTGATGTTGATTCCCTCTTCTTTAAACTCTGCCCCAAACCGGATTTCCTCTACGTATTTATTGAGATCAGCATTTGAAATTTCTGCGTTTTGAAAGTGAATAAAGTGAGGTGAGCCGGTATCGAGAACATAATCACCATTTCTTTCCTCAACAGCACTTTTAGCGTTCATCTGTAATTCTACCCAATCACCGGAGAACTGAGCTTTGTGCTCTCCGTCAACAGCCATAAAAGTGGTTCGATCTTCAATAACACCCAGGAATTTCGCAAAGGCGACAATGCAGCGGCCTCCGTTTCCGCACATGCTGCTGTATCGCCCGTCAGAGTTAAAATAGATCATCTCAAAGTCGAGATCTGGATGATTGCGCAAAAGCATTAAACCATCAGCTCCTATTCCAAACCTGCGCTCGCAAAGTTTGTCAATTAATTCAGCATTATCAGCGGGAAATTCATTTTTACGATCATCGATCAGGATAAAGTCATTTCCCGTTCCGTGGTATTTGTAAAATGTAACTTTCATTATTGCTGCAATTGTAGCAAAATAGATTTTGATGTGACCGGTTTTAGCGGCAATAATTCAAAAGAAGGCTTTACAGCATAAAGATTATTGAAATGCTTAAAATAGAGTGAATCCTGCAACTCATAAACTTTGTGCGCTTCATCCACATCTACTCCAAAAAGTAGCAGTTTGTTATTCGCCATTTTGTAGCCTTTTGAATTCAGTGGCGACTGCCAGTACTCAACAGTAATAGTTGTTTTTTTGACCGGCTTTATAGAACTCTGCTTTTGGATGAGCGTATCATCCTGCGTTGTGAGAACTGTATCCTCAACCTCAACAGGAATGATCTTTAAAACAGACCTGCTAACGAGTTGCTCTCTTTGCACTACAATTTCATCGTCAATTTGAGCCGATTGATCTGGAAGTGAGTCTATTTGAGAAGAACCTGTTGAATCAGCAGTTTCACGGTCAGTGCCCGACTCAACCTCAGGCTTTTCACCATCAGGCTCACTTTTCTGTGCAACCTCAGGCTGATCGTCAACTTTCGGTTCTGATTGTAAATTGAGTGAATCAGGCTTTTGAGCTTGTTTCTGACTTGTTGTTTTGACTGACTCTACAACCGTTTTTTTAGACTTTTTTCCTGAAGTCTCACTTTTATTCTGCTGACCATTGCTGCAGGACGCCATTAAAAGCACCAAAAAAGAAACCGATAAAACCCAATAACCAGCAAACATTCTCTCTTCTTGTGATTTACACAAATGTAGCGAATGAAATGGAAACTCTCTTATCCTCTGGGAGTAATATCACAATCAAGAAAAAAGCCCCTTCAAATCCATGAAGAGGCTTTCAGTGAATTGTAAAAATCAATCCTAGTAATAGTGTAATCTACGCACTTTTGCTACGTACTTGGCAAGGCGGATAACCTGCTTTGTGTAGCCAAACTCATTATCGTACCAGGTGTAAAGCACCACATTACGCTTGTCGTTGTGAACGAGCGTTGCGTTGCTGTCAAAGACAGAGCAGCACGTGTTACCAATTATGTCATTCGATACCAACTCAGGATCCATCTGGTAGTTTATTTGATTTACTAAGTCTCCTTCAAGAGCAGACTTACGGATGATCTCGTTGATCTCTTCAGGTGAAGTGTCTTTTCCAACTGTAAGGTTCAAAATAGCCAATGAACCATTTGGAGTGGGAACACGAACAGCGTTTGCTGTCAATCTCCCATCTAAATCAGGAATTACTTTTGAAACAGCTTTACCTGCACCTGTTGAAGTGATCACCATGTTGATAGCTGCAGAACGACCTCTACGCGGTTTTTTGTGCATGTTGTCGAGTAGGTTTTGATCGTTCGTGTAAGCGTGTACAGTTTCAATGTGTCCTTTTTCTACGCCTAATTTATCATGAACAACTTTCAGAACCGGAGAAATAGCATTCGTTGTACACGATGCAGCTGAAAGAATATCATCGTTTTCAATGTCGATATCTCCCTGATTGATTCCGTAAACGATATTTGGAATACCTGATCCCGGAGCAGTCAAAACTACTTTTGAAATTCCGTTTGCTTTGAGGTGAATACTCAATGCTTCTTTGTTGTTAAAAACACCGGTGTTGTCGATGAGAATTGCGTTTTCAATTCCGTACTCGGTGTAATCAACCTGATCGGGATTGTTGGTTCCGATCATTTTAACGCGCTGACCATTAATAACCAATTCTTTTTTATCGAGGTCTTCTTTTACAGTTCCGGGGAAGTGTCCGTGAACAGAATCGTTGCGCAATAGCGCTGCACGTTTGATGATTGTTTTATCGCTGTCGTCACGTGTTACGATTGCACGCAAACGCAACTGTTGTCCTTTACCAAACTGCTTGATGAGTTCGCGAGCAGCTAGACGACCAATACGACCGAAACCGAAAAGCACAACATCTCTCGGCTCAGGCTCTGACCCAGATCCTTTTACAAATGATCCGATGCGATCTTTGAGAAATGCATTTAAACTATCGAAGTTGTCTCCTTCTTTTTGGAACTCAACAGCCAATTTCCCGATATCGATTTTCGATGCTGCCAAATCCATTTCGAGGATTTCAGCCGCAATTTTTGAGGTGTCAAAAATCGTAACCGGATTTTTCACAACGCTGTTTGCGTACTCGTGCATATTGAGGATCTCAGATACACTTTGATCAACGAGATGATTGCGAAAAAGCACAAGCTCCACAGAGTCTTCGTACAACAGTTTACCAATAGAATTAATTAAGCTTACAGCAGCTTTTTCCTGCTCTAACCAATTGTTTAGATTGGTGCTGTAATCACGCTTTGCCGTTTGATTCGCCATGACAATTTTTTTGCGATGAAATGATTAAATCCGTATTAAATTCTGGCGCGAAGATACATAGTTTTTCATGATTAAATTGGGTAATTTGTCTTAATGGTTGTCTTACAGTCAGAACCAAATTCTCTGCAACCTCCTACTTTTTTTAACTTAGCGATTGTACTAACAGTCATGCTCTATGAATACCTTCAAAACTATTGCTTCGTTATTCACGACTAGCTTTCTACTGACATCAGGTTTACTTGCACAACCTTACGAACAAACACTCACCAACTCCAGTGAGTGGACGTTGAAATCGACAAATTTATGGGGGTCAAGAACAGATACTTTACATGTTTCTGGCGACACAATTATCAACTCCACTAATTATAAAGTTGTAAAGTTTAAAAACTTCGGGCCCCGTTACTTCATGAATGAAGATACAAAAACTGGAAAAATTGACTATTTCTCCAGTTCAGACTCAACTATTAAGACAGCAATTGACCTGTCATTGAGTTTAGGAGACACTTTTGGCTTCACTGCTGCCTGGTCAAGTGACTCTATTATTGCTGTTGTTGATTCTGTCTACAATCAAAATAACAGGAAACACATCAGGTTTGACTTTGAATTGAATTACGCAGGTGATGAAAGGTTGGAATTTATCGAAGGCATCGGATCCAATATTGGTCTTCGCTACAGGGACAGGACATCAGTAAATTTAAACCCCTACCTCCTGTGCTATTGGAAACATGGGAACAAGGAGTTCTCAAATAAATATTACAACGGAGAATGCTTTGAAGATCAAGTTGGAATTGGAGAGAACTCTTACCTTTCGCAAGAGATCAGTGTTTTTCCCAATCCGGCTAAAAGCACACTCAATGTAACTTGCGAAAAATGCACTGAAATGACTGTTTCAATCTACAGTAGTACCGGTAAGCTGATTCGCCAAACAAAAACAAGTCAACAACAAAAACGCCTCGATATTTCGCAACTAAAGGCCGGCTTTTATTTGGTTCTGACCAAAACAGACCTGGGAACGATCACGAAGAGGATTGTCAAGAATTAAGTCTTTCGAACATCAGGTCTGCTCACGAGGTAAACACCAAAAAAGATCAGAATAGCTGAGAGGATTTTTATCCACGTTATTTCGTCTTTCCCCAGCAAGAGTGAAAAAACGCTGGCGATCAATGGTTGAGAATAGATGTAAATACTCACAACTGTTGGCTGTACTCGCTTGAGCGCAAAGTTGTTGAAGAGGTAAGCCAGAAATGTTGTTCCTACAACAACATACAAGATCTCAAGGTAGATTTTTGTGGGCAACTCGCTCCAGTTGATCTCGGTGAATTGTCCAAAACCAAAAGGAACAACAAACAGAAAACCTAATAGAAAGGCCCATTTCACAACCGTTATCGGTTTGTATTTTTCCATCAGTGGTTTTACGAGTACAAGGTAGATCCCAAAGCAAGCTGCATTGAGAAAAACGAGCAAGTCGCCAAAGGCTGTCTCAGAACTAAATGTCAGTTCACCTCCCCGCGATCTGAATAAAATCAACAATACTGCCCCTGTAATCCCCAGCCCAATTCCGAGTACTTTCTTTGGTTTAATAGCATTTTTCAGGATTATCGAAGCCATGATCAAAACGAGAATAGGATTACTAACCATAATGATACTCGCATTGATGGGAGTCGTTATGTTGAGTCCTTCAAAGAAAAGAAGCTGATTGCCGGCCACGCCAAAAAGTGCGCAAATAATGAGTCGGGGAAAGTCTTTTTTGTCGACTTTTTCTCCGGTTTTAAAGAGTGAGGCAAAAAGCCAAAACAAGAGTAAAGCCCCACCAACTCGCAGGAAAATAAATCCAGACGGCCCAACGAAATTAGGCATTACATCTTTTGCTAAAATGTAATTGAGGCCGTAGATCAAATTTGCTCCAAAAAGAGCTAAATGAGCCGGTATGACGTTTTTGTCACTCAAAGACGATTACGTTCAGAGCCCTGCCCTGCCTACTTTTTGAGCACTTTAGGAACTTTGAAGTAATCAGAGTCCTTATCGGGTGCATTCCTGAGCGCTTCGTCCTGAGAAATCTCCTGATCGACTTCATCAGCGCGGAGTTTGAGCGTTTCATCAGTCATGTAAACGAGCGGCTCAACACCCTCAGTATCGACTTCTCCAAGCTTATCGATAAAGTTGAGAATTCGCTGCATATCACCCTTGATCGCTTCCTTTTCCTCGCCTTTAAATTCTAGCTTGGCCAATGCTGCGATCTTATCAACTAATTCATCATTTACTTCCACTGCACTAAATTTTGATTGGGCAAAAGTAAGTTATCATATCGAACTTTCGAATCGTTAATTGTGTACTATCAAATTCAAAGATTGTACTCACTCCAATTTTTGAATTACTACTTTTGAGCAAAATTTTGTTGAGCAGTAATGGCACGAATATTAACAGGCATACAGGCAACCGGTGTTCCGCATCTCGGAAATATTTTAGGAGCAATTGAACCGGCAATCAACCTTGCTAATGACCCTAAAAACGAATCGCTCCTCTTTATCGCAAACCTCCACACACTCACTTCTATTAAAGAGCCTGAAGTGATTCGCGAAAATACTTATGCCGTTGCAGCAGCCTGGTTAGCTCTCGGACTCAACACTGAACGCACAATTTTTTACCGTCAGAGTGATATTCCGGAAGTGACAGAAATGACCTGGTACCTCAACTGTTTCACTCCTTTTCCAATGCTCGCTAATGCTCACAGTTTCAAGGACAAAAGCGATAGACTTAGCGATGTGAATGCCGGCTTATTTGACTATCCGGTGCTCATGGCTTGTGACATTCTCATGTACGATGCTGATATCGTTCCTGTGGGAAAAGATCAAAAACAACATTTGGAAATGACACGCGACATTGCGGGTTCAATTAATCACAATCTCGGCAAAGAAACTTTAAAACAACCCGAAGCCAGTTTTGATGAAAATGTAATGATCGTTCCCGGGATTGATGGCGAAAAGATGAGTAAATCTTACGGCAATACTATCAACCTTTTCCAAACAGATAAAAAGCTACGTAAAAACGTGATGAAAATTGTCACGGATACTACTCCGCTCGAAAAACCTAAAAACCCTGATACGTGCAACGTTTTTAAAATCTACAAGCTCGTAGCTTCAGATGAAGAAGTAGCAACAATGCGTAAAAACTACGAAGCCGGAGGTTATGGATACGGCCACGCCAAGCAAGAACTATATGAAAAACTCCGCGATCGCTACAGTGAACCAAGAGAACGTTTTCAGCACCTCATGGACAACAAACACGAAATCGATCAGGAGTTGGAAAAAGGCGCAAAAAGAGCAAGAGAAATTGGCCGACCAGTATTGAGCAGATTGAGAAAGGAACTCGGCTATTAACAACTAAAAACGGAACCAATGCAACCCGATTTTTTAAAAGAAGGAGATCTCGTTTATATCGTTTCACCGGCTAAAAAAATCGAGGCCAACAAGGTTTTGTATGCCCGCAAGCTCCTCCAGTCGTGGGGACTTGAAGTTCAGCTTGGGAGAGGTTGTGCCGGAGAACACTACTATTTTTCCGGATCTGACCAGGAGCGAATTGACGATTTTCAATCGGCACTCAACGATCCAAATTGCAAAGCCGTTATTTGCACGCGTGGTGGTTACGGCTCGGTTCGTATTATTGATCAGTTGGATTTTTCAGGTTTCGGTCAGAACCCAAAGTGGATTGTGGGTTTCAGCGATATTACGGTTTTTCACTCGCATATTATCACCAATTTTGATGTTCAAACCATTCATGGTACCGTTCCGCTGAACTACAACAAAGACGAAGAATCGGTTGAGACTTTGCGCAAAACACTTTTTGGAGAAAAGATCAGCTACGAGATTGAACCCTCAAAATTCAACAGAACAGGAACAATAAGAGGTGAAGTCGTTGGTGGAAATCTGAGCATCATTTCAAGTCTGACAGGCACCAACAGTGACATCGATACAAAAGGCAAAATCCTTTTTCTCGAAGAAATCAGCGAATACGGGTACAAAATTGACCGTATGCTTTGGCAACTCAAAAAGGCAGGAAAACTAGATCAGCTCGCAGGATTAATAATCGGTGATTTTACTGACATCAAACAATCAGTTGATGTATTTGGGATGAACTGGCAGGAACTCATTCTCGAAAAAGTGAAAAAATTTGATTTCCCTGTGCTCTTCGATTTCCCGGCCGGACACGAAAAACGCAATTTACCACTGTACATTGGTCGCGAAGCGGATCTGATCGTTACTGACCAAAAATGCACACTTACTTATGGCTGATCACAACGAACTTGGCGAAAAAGGCGAAGAGATTGCGCTTCAACATCTCGAGAAAAACGGGTTTGAAATTCTGGATACCAACTGGCGTTTTGGAAAAGATGAAATTGATATCATAGCCAGGAAAAGTGATGAGCTCATAATCGTAGAAGTGAAGACGAGAATAAACGAATACTTTGGAGACCCGGAAGAGTTTGTTTCTACCGGAAAACAAAAAAGGCTCATCAAAGCAGCCAATGCTTACATCGAGGAAAAAGACCTCGATTTGGAAACGCGTTTTGATGTTATCGCCATCATTCTCAACTCAAAATACCAAAAAATCAATCACATAGAAGAAGCTTTTGGTCCCCAATGGTAAAGTTCTTACTACCTTTGCAGCCCAATTGGAGAATAGTATGACGAATAAAAAAGGCAAAGGGCCTAAAGGCGAGAAGAATAAAAGCAGAGCGAACGAATTAAAAAGCTCTGCATCAAAGAGATACAGCAAAGGGAAACGACTCGAAAAAGACAAGTTTTTGAAGCGCGGCCGCAAAGGTGAGCCACAACCAAAACCAGATAAAGAAAAAAAGGAAGGTGTTCGCCTGAATAAGTATTTGGCTAATGCCGGAATTTGTTCTCGCAGAGAAGCAGATACCCTCATTGAAGCCGGAGCAGTTGAGATCAACGGTGAAGTTGTCACTAAGCTGGGAACACGCGTTAAACCAACTGATGACGTAAAATGTGGCGGTTCTAAAGTGAACAGAGAAAAACCTGTTTATGTATTGCTCAACAAACCCAAAGACTTTATCACAACTGTAAGCGATCCTCAGGGTAGAAAAACAGTGATGGACATTGTTGGAAAAGCCTGTAAAGAACGCATCTATCCAGTTGGCCGACTCGACCGCAACACAACCGGTGTTTTACTATTCACCAACGATGGTGATCTCGCCAAAAAACTAACTCATCCAAAACACCAGGTTCGCAAGATTTACCACGTCACAACTGACCAACCGATGAGCAACAACGACCTCGTTCAACTCTGCAAAGGCGTCAAGCTCGAAGACGGAACAGTACAAGCCGATAAAGCAGCATTCGTAGAAGGAAAAGAAGACCGCAGAGAAATTGGTGTTGAATTGCACTCAGGGAAAAACCGCGTGATCAGGAGAATGTTTGAGGCACTCGAGTACAAAGTGGTAAAGCTGGACCGCGTATCTTTTGCCGGACTCACCAAAAAGAATATTCCTCGTGGCCATTACAGATTCCTCAACGAAAAAGAAGTTTCGTTTTTGAAAATGCTTTAGACAATCTTTTACCCAATAAATAGTTTAAAAGTCCTCGACAGGGGGCTTTTTTCGTTTTATAACGAACTGTAGCTTAGCTCCAAATAAAAAACCTTTACAGGATAAGCATGAAGTGGGTCAAGCGCATTTTTTTAACGCTTCTTATTGCGGCTGTCATTATTGGGGGACTCGCAACTTGGGCGGGGTATCACTACCGCGGAATGATCGTTCCGGTTGTGACGCAACAGCTCAATAAAAACCTGCAAACGAAAGTGCATGTAGATACCATTCAGCTCACTTTCCTCAAGCATTTCCCTATGGCATCGGTTGAGTTTGAAAATGCTGTTGGCCTCAGCAGTAATCCAAACAGCCAGTTCGATACACTTTTTCAAGTTAAAAGACTCTACCTCTCTTTTAGTTTGATCGATCTCTACAAAGGCAATTACACCCTGCGCGAGATCGAAGCTGAAAACGGCTTTATGCACATGGATGTGGATCAAAACAACCGCCAAAACTTCGAGTTTTGGAATTCACAAAACGACACTTCATCATCTAATTTTTCTATCGCACTGGAAAAAGTCACACTCGATGACATTCATTACCGTTTTGCGCATCAGCCACGTGAAGAAAACTACTCTTTTCATATTCAAAAAGTCACCGGCAAAGGAGATTTCTCCTCGACTGATCAAAACATCGCCCTATATGGCAAGCTGAAAGTCGATGATCTCAAAATAGGCAATATTCACTATTTGCCTGGTGAGGAACTCAGCCTCGATGCCGGAATGGAAATGAATCCCAAAAACAATTTTTACCAGGTTTCGCGCGGAACTGTTACGCTACGCAACCGCTACGACCTCCACGTAACCGGCAAAACCACAGCGAGGGACTTGAGCTGGAATATCGATGGTCAGAACCTCAACATAGCCGTGCTCTCAGCTCTGATGCCGGATAGAGTAACTACATTTTTCAACGATTTTAAAGGGAGTGGTAAGCTCAACTTCGATCTAAAAATCGAGCGGAAAGATGAAAACAAAAAGCCCTCCATCAATAGCGAATTCAAAATTGAAAACGGCTCACTCGATCTTTCCAAATACAAAATTGAGTTAGCTGACCTCAACACCAGCGGACGCTACACGAATGGCGGCAACCAAAATGCGCAGAGTAGTCAGATTCATTTCGATTCGCTATCTGGGAAGCTCAACGGAGCGGTTATCAACGGACGGTTCAGAATGCAAAACTTCATTCACCCACTATTTGAATCAAAGTTTACAGCCGAGGGGAATATCAATCAGTTCGATAAACTCATCAAGCCCGATACCATTTCCAACTGGAATATTCCGCTTAAAATTGATGCAGCCATTGCCGGCCGCATCATGAATACCGATTCCATTTCTTATACCGATTTTGTCAACTGGGAAAAAGAAATCAACCTCACTGCTACAAAAGCCGGGCTGAAAGTCGAGAATTCGCCTTATGCGTTTTCGGATCTGACCACGAACCTCAACTCCACAAACAACGATATCAAAATTGAAAAACTCAATGGGTTATGGGGATCTGACTCACTCGACATAAGCGGAACCTGGCGCGATGCACTTCCCTTTTTCCAAAAGGAAAACACAAAACCATTTCGCTTTTTCGGGAACGTATTCCTCAAAAAATTTGATTACAACGAGTTCCAGAAAAAACAAAAATCAGATAGCTCAGCATTCACACTCCCCGAAAACGTATTAGCTGATATTAGCCTCAGCGTAAATGAGTTGATTTACGATCAAAGTCGGTTCGAAAATGTGCGTTCAAGAGTATCGGTCAGAGCCGGACTCATCGAAGCAAAGCGTTTTCAGGCCGATGCTTATGGCGGAAATCTAAACGGAAAATTCCTATTGCGTGACGGAAATGAAAACGTGAAATTGATTGCTTCAGCTCAGTTGAATGAGTTGGATGTACAACAGCTTTTCACGGCCTTTAACAATTTTGGTCAACAGGAAATCACAGCCAATCACTTGCGCGGAAAGCTCACCAGCAGCACAAGACTGAGTATCCCGATCGATCGCAATGCCAATGTCATTTTTAAACAACTCGATGCTGTTGCAGATTTACAAATCGCCAACGGAGAACTCATCGACTACAAACCGTTACAAGGAGTCACTGATGTTGTACAGGAAAACAAATTTTTGAGACTTTTCATCAAGCTAGATGATTTTGAAGAGCGCTTGAAACACGTAAGATTTGACACCTTACAAAACACCCTTCGCATTAAAAATGAAGTTATTACCATTCCGGGGATGCAAATTTCTTCATCGGCATTGAACATTGATCTATCGGGCGAACACCATTTCAACAATGACATCGACTACAAGCTCAGCTTCAACCTCAAAGAAGTGTTGCGGAAAAAAGATGACAAATGGAAACAATCAGATTTCGGCTACATCGCTGATGACGGAACGGGAAATATGCAACTCTTCCTTCACATTCATGGAAATGTTGACGATCCAATAATCGACTTTGATAAATCGGCTCGTAAGCAAAACAGGAAACAGATTGTTGAACGCGAAGTCCAAACAACAAAAGCCATTTTAAAAGATGAATTGGGTCTGTTCAAGGGCGATACCACAGTCCCTGAGATAGAAGAACCAACTGAGCAGGAATACGAACTCGAGTTTGACCCTTCAGCTAACAAGGACAAAAACGAGAAGTCGGCTCAATCCGGCTCTGACCGTGAACCCGAAAAAGAAGAGAAAAAGGGCGTTTTCAAAAAATTTATCGATAAATTGGGCGTTAGCGACACAACTCAATCTAAATTTGAAGATTGGGAAATTGAAGACGAAGATCTCTAAGCTTGAATATTTACACGCGAAAAATACTGTGGAAAAGAATCCTGTTTGTGCTGGCACTGCTCATTGTTGGTTCCTCATTTTGGTACACGAACAGACTGGTTCAAAAAATCGCTAAAGAAGAGCGTAAGCAAGTTCAGTTGTGGGCCGGAGCGATTGAAAAAAAGGCCAATCTGGTCAAATACACCAACAAACTTTTCAAGGAATTACAGGCCGAGGAGCGCAAAAAAGTCGAACTGTGGAGTGATGCTACCAAATCACTCATCAACGCAAAAGAGATCAAGCTAGCACTGAGAGTTGTAGAGTCAAACACAACCATTCCCATTATCCTCACTAATGGTGAAGGAGACTACACAACTTACCGCAATATTAGCGGAGTCATAGAATTTGATAAAGACACTCTTTCAGAACCCGAACTGGCCAGCATCGAGGCGCATAACGACAGCGTTGTACACAAAACGCTCACTGAGATGAAAGAAGAAGGGAGAAAAATTGACATCAATTATTACGGACAGGATGTCAACTACCTTTATTATAAAGACTCCCGGCTTTTTGAAGAGCTCAAAAGCACTTTCAACGACCTGCAGGTTTCGTTCATCAGTGAGGTTGTGACAAACTCAGCATCTACTCCGGTGATTTTCACTAATGTTGAGCGCGACTCTGTCATTGCAACCGGCAACATCGATTCAGCAGTGATTGAAAACCACGATAAATTCCTCAAGCAACTCAAAGACATGGAAGCTCAAAACAAACCCATTTCTGTTGAGCTAGGCGACAATGAAACATTCATGATTTTTTACGAGGATAGTGCGCTTCTCACACAATTGAAATACTATCCATTCATTCAGTTTTTTGTCATCGGGTTGTTTATTTTGATCGGGTACTGGTTGTTCAGTATTTCTCGAAAATCAGAACAAAACCAGGTTTGGGTTGGTATGAGCAAGGAAACAGCTCACCAGTTAGGAACACCTCTCAGTTCGTTGCTCGCATGGTTAGAAGTACTCAGGAGCAAAGATGTATCACCAAAGCTCATCGGTGAAATGGAACGCGATGTGGGCAGGCTACAGGTGATAACTGAACGTTTCTCAAAAATTGGCTCCACTCCTGATCTCAAAGAGGAAAACATCAACTTATTGATTGAGGATTTTGTAGAATACCTCGAAACCAGACTCTCTAAAAAAGTCAATTTCACAGTCCATGCTTCAAAAGATGAGCCGCGTGCTCCCGTTAACCGCGCACTCTTTGGCTGGGTAGTTGAAAACTTATGCAAAAATGCAGTTGATGCGATGGGCGGAAATGGCAGCATTGACATTACGATTGAAGCTAAAGAAGACAACGTCATCATCGATGTAAAAGATACCGGTAAAGGAATTCCGGCCAATAAGAGAAAAGAAGTATTTCAACCGGGATACACTTCCAAAAAACGCGGTTGGGGTCTCGGGCTGTCACTGAGCAAGCGAATCATCGAGAACTATCATCGCGGTCGAATTTTTGTGAAACAGTCAGAACCGGGAAAAGGAACGACATTCAGAATCATTTTAAACTCCTGACGTGGCCGGTGTTTATCTCCATATACCGTTTTGCCACAAGGCGTGTCATTACTGCGACTTTCATTTTGTGACACATCTCCGGGATAAACCGGAATTGGTTGAAGCGCTCAAAAAAGAGCTCGAATTGCAGCGTGACTTTTTCGGATCTGACCGTGTAGAAACGATTTACTTTGGCGGAGGAACCCCTTCATTACTGTCTGAACCGGAGCTCAGCCAACTTATCGACAACGTTTTCGAGATTTTTGATGTGATCGATGATCCCGAAATTACGCTCGAAGCAAACCCCGATGACCTGACTGACGAAAAACTCCAACAGCTCAAAAAAGCCGGAGTCAACAGGCTGAGCATTGGTGTGCAATCGTTTTTTGATGAACATTTGAAATGGATGAATAGGACACATTCTGCGCAGGAAGCAGAAAACGCTTTAAAACGTGCTCAGGATTACGGTTTGTCCAATATCACGCTCGATCTGATTTACGGATTGCCAAAGCTCAGCATGGAGCAATGGAAGGAGAATGTGCAAAAAACTATCGCTCTCGATATTCCGCATATTTCAGCTTACAACCTCACAGTTGAGCCGGGGACTCCGCTCGCTTATCAAGTGAAGAAAAACAGAGTTCAAATTCCGCAAGACGAAAATGTGCTCGCTCAATTCACCTATTTGATGGATGAGCTGGAAAGCAATGATTACGTACACTACGAAATCTCGAACTTTGCTCGCGAAGGCGAGTACAGCAAGCACAACAGCAGCTACTGGCTCGGCAAGAAATATTTGGGAGTAGGCCCATCGGCACATGGTTATGATGGCTCTGACCGATATTTCAACCCTGCTGACAACAAACTCTATCTCGAAAAGATTGGGAAACGTGAACTCCCGGCTAAATGGGAAAACACCACAATTCAAGACAAGCTCAACGATTATATCCTGACCCGATTAAGAACTATTTGGGGCCTGAACTCTCATTTTATAGAAGAGCATTTTGGCTCGAATGAGCTTGACCGAATCTTAAAAGAAGTTAAACCTTTCCTCAATAGACAAGAAGTAGAACATAAAGCCGGAGTTTTGACGTTAACCCGTAAAGGAAAGTTTATCGCTGACCACATTGCGGCAAGCTTATTCAAAATAGATGATTGATGGAATTTTCGCTCAAAATCAACGACAAACGCTACATTGCTGATCTCGACAACCCGATTGACATCAGCATTCCTATTTCAGCTGACGGCCCGCGAGCCTGGTATGTTGATCCGCCAAAAATTGAACCTGTAAAAGCTGATGGTTTTGTTGGTGCAGTAGCCCAGGGCGGAAGTGTCAATTTCAACAATATTTTCTTCAATCCGCACGGGCACGGGACACACACCGAATGTGTTGGCCACATCGACAAAACCGTTTACTCGATCAACGATCATCTCAAAAACTTCTTTTTTGCAGCGCAACTGATAACAGTTGAGCCAAAACAAAACGGTGATGATTTGATTATAGAAAAAGACTTGTTAGAAGGGGAAATCGAGAAAGGAATTAAAGCACTCGTGGTCAGAACCAAACCAAACAGCACTGAAAAAACGCATAAAACACACAGCAATACAAACCCGCCATACTTCAGCAAAGAAGCAATGGAATATATTGTTGAAAACAAAATAGACCACCTTTTAGTGGATCAACCGTCTGTTGATAGAGAAAGTGACGGAGGAGTCCTCAAAGGGCACCACACATTTTGGCAACATCCGAATAATACGCGCTTTCACGCCACCATTACTGAAATGATATTTGCACCTGATTCTATAAGTGATGGCCTTTATTTTTTGAATTTAATGGTAAGTGCATTTAAAAATGATGCCGTACCGAGCAAACCAATCTTGTATAAATTACGTGTAGAATAGTATGACAACGATTAACTTTAACACAAAAATGGCCTTAGACGAAACTGACAAAATGATTTTGAAGGTTTTACAGGAAAATGGCCGCATCACAAACCTTCAGCTTTCAAAGGAAATCGGGTTGTCTCCGGCACCCACCTTAGAACGTGTTCGCAAGCTCGAGCGCAATGGTTTTATAGATAGTTTCCACGCAAAGCTCAACCACGAAAAATTAGGCTACGGACTTAAAATCGTTATTCAGGTTAGCCTTGTTCGTCAAATCGAAAATGCAGTTCAAAAGTTCCTGGATCAAATCAATGAAATTGATGAGATCATTGAATGCGAGCAGGTAACCGGTGATTTTGATTACTACATCAAGGTGTTAGTAAAAGATATCGCTGAATACGACAAACTCGTAAACGACAAACTGAGCCGAATTGAGGAAATTGGTCAGATGCGATCCAGCGTGATTCTTTCAACTGTGAAAGATTCATCGCGCATTCCGGTAAAATAAGTTCAGCGTTTTTCGATTTCTTCTCACGGGCTGATTTCGAACGACATTAATGATCTGTTCTGTAATTTTACTGATCAGCTTAAAATGAACATTGAAGAGCTAAGAGACTATTGTTTAGCAAAACCGGCTACATCTGAAGGTATGCCTTTTGATGATGAGGTGCTCGTCTTCAAAGTGGCCGGTAAAATGTTCGCTCTGGTCAATATCAATAAATTCGAGAGCATCAACCTCAAATGTGATCCCGATGAAGCCATTGAACTCAGGGCTCAATACCCTGAAGTAAAACCGGGTTATCACATGAGTAAGAAGCATTGGAACACGGTTGAATTTGGTGGTAACATCACGACCAAACTTCTCAAAAAATGGATTGATGATTCCTACTTATTAATCGCGCAAAAACTACCTTTGAAGACCAGACGCGAATTAGGAATCAAATGAAACCATTTTTCAAACAGGCTTTTAGCTATTTTCTTCAGGGCCTTTTGCTCGTTACTCCACTAGCAATTACCATTTATATATTAATCGAGCTCATCGTGTTGATTGACGGTTTAATCCCGTTTGATCTATTTCCCGGAGCCGGCTTGTTGATCATTTTTGTTTTACTTTCTCTTCTAGGACTATTAGGTAACACGATCATCTTTCGTCCCATCAAAGCTGCATTTCAACAATTGCTCAACAGAGCTCCTCTCATCAAAACAATTTACCAGTCCATCTCAGATCTACTCACAGCCTTCGTTGGTCAAAAGAAAAAGTTTAGTCAGCCCGTTATCGTAATACTTAGTGATGAAAGCAACTTACAGCGACTCGGTTTTGTCACGCAAGATGATTTATCAATTCTCGGCATCTCAAAAGAAAAAGTAGCTGTTTATTTGCCACATTCTTACAACTTTTCTGGCAATGTATTCATTGTAGATAGTAAGAATGTAAAACCGATAAACGCCAAATCTTCTGATGTGATGAAATTCATTGTTTCAGGTGGTGTTTCCAGCTTTGATGAAGATGACGAAAAAGATCTTACCGTATAAAAATCACCTCCTTTTACACATGGTTATCCTCTTTTGGGGATTTACCGGAATTTTAGGGAAGCTCATCTCAATTGATGCTTTTAGCATTGTGTGGATCAGAATGCTGATCGCGTTTGTGTCGCTTTTTGTGTATTTGAAAGCCATAAAGTTCTCGATCAGAACCGAACCGAAACGCGTGCTCCAGTTCATTGGAGTAGGGTTTATTGTCGCCATTCACTGGATCACGTTTTTTCACGCGATCAAGATTTCAACCGTTTCTGTAGCTCTGGCAACTCTTGCTACTGCCACGCTTTTCACATCATTTCTAGAACCTCTTTTTTTCAAGCGGAGAATCATTTGGTATGAAATCCTCTTTGGCGGACTCGTAGTGGCTGGTTTAGTGATGATCTTCAACTTTGAGACAGAATATACCTGGGGAATCATCACAGCGCTCGTATCAGCATTTACCGCATCTCTTTTCACCACGATCAACGGAAAGCTCGTATCGAAAGGAGAAAAGCCGCGCAACATCACGATGTATGAAATGCTGGGCGGAACTATCGGTATTACACTCTTCTCACTTTTTGGAACAGACCAATATCCCTGGCAAGTCGATCCCACATTCAGCGATTGGGTTTACCTCGTCATTTTAGGAGTTGTGTGTACAGCTTACGCATTTGTTGTTAGCGTGAATGTGATGCGCGAATTGTCTCCTTTTACAGTGAGCATCAGCATCAACATGGAGCCCGTTTATTCTATTCTGCTCGCTCTTTTATTCTTTGGCGATGACGAACGTATGTCACTCGGTTTTTATGGAGGAGCGCTTCTCATACTCAGCACCATTTTAGCGAATGCCTGGTTGAAGAAGAGATTGAGAGTTAAAAGTTCTTAGAGATATCATTGCAAACTCAAAATACTTAAAACAACTAATAATGTGCTGCTATAAATAATTCAGATTTATATTCATCTAGATACTCACCACATTTAGGATAGTAAGGCCTTAATACTATATCAAACTTTGTGTTTAAAGGGATTTCAAATTCACCGTAACACATCCCATGGCCAACTCGTAAAACACCGTCCTCACTCGCAAGAACAAAAGCCTTCATTTTAACAGTGGTGTCTGATTTTTGAGTGAGTTCAATTTCAAACATCAGCTTTTCAGTATCGAATCCAGCAAAATGATATTCACTGTAAACTTTGTTTCCACAACCATATAACTGACTCACTGTATTTTGATAAGTAATAATACCAGAACCCTCACTTAGTAAAACATCACAATTGTTAGTTTTGGTTAAGATGGTAATTTGCCCCACAATCTTACACGAATTCTTGCTTTTTAAATCAATACATCCCAAAGCCATCTGTATATTTTTATCCTTTGGAATAACACCTATCTTAAACTCCCCTTCTGAAATATCATGAGGCATTTCAAATATTGATTGAAGCTGATTAAACCCCTTTTGAGTAGAGACTAATTCAAGCTTAAACGTATCACTTTCGCCAATGATTACAAATTCAGATTTTGAAGGATAATCTTCAACTAATGAGTTGTATGGGTAAGTGTATCCGTTAAAAAAGAGCTTTGACTCTAACGAAATAGTATCCGAATTAGATAACAGTTCATAATCTTTACTTATGCATTTTCCAAATGCAAATAAGGAACTAAAATACATAATCAGTATTACAAAATATGTTTTCATATTTTGATTTTCAAAACCCTACTACTGCACAACAACCTTCTCTGTTCGTGTGTAATTCTCAGATTGAATTACCACGAAGTAAATACCGCTCGCGTAGTCGCTAACATCAATTCTTTCGTTGACATTTTGAGGGTTGTTAAATCTTCCGGTTCTGAGTGTTTGTCCTGTAATACTCATCAAGCGGTAAGTTGCTGTAGCTCTTTCATCGAGCGAACCTTTGATCGTCAACATATCGCGAACAGGGTTCGGATAGATAGACATCTTGTCGATTTGTTTGGCAACTGCAACACCCAGTGGGAACAGATCAACATCTAAAGTAGCTGTATCCATACATCCAAATCGGTTTGTTTGAGTTACCATCAACGAACCAACAGATCCTGAACCCCATTCAACTGTTATCACATTGTTGTTCACGTTTGTGATTGTTCCGCCAGTTGCTGTCCAGTTGTAGCCTGTTCCATTATTCGCTGCCACGAAATACGTGTAAGAAGTTCCCTGAACGGCTCCTAAAGATCCCTGAATTGAATCGACTGAAGGAGCAGGATGAACACGTACCCATTTTGTAGCAGTATCAGTACAGCCTTGTGTTACGCGGTATTCAATTCTGTGGAGTCCGTCATTAGCTAAATCGGGATCGAATGTTACTCCGAATACACCCACACCGGCAAATGTTCCACCTGCTGGAGAGCCAGACATGGTAACAGGTCCGTCATTTTCGCAATACGCAGTATCGAGTCCGCCAATTTCAGAATTTCCATCTGTCACTTCGAGCGGTTCCGTTACTGTTAAGAAGCATCCTGTTGATGTATCAGTAACGGTGTAATCGATATCGTAAATTCCTTCTCCGAGTAGCGATGGGAATACATAAATACTATCAATTCCGGGTGCATCGTAAACTCCACCAGCCGGACTACCGCCTGTAAGTTCAAGTGTATCCTGAGACACGCAAACCGGAGCAAATGGATCTAACGAAGCTGTTGGCCCCTGAATAACATCAAGCGTTGCTGTGTCAACTCCTGAACATCCGTTTGTATCGTAACTGTAAACAATGTCATAACTACCGGCTCCAACATTTTGAGGCTTGAACTTTTTACCTGAATTCACAATTCCGGGACCACTATAAATACCTCCAAATGGTTGACCGAGCATCAGGTCAAAACTCTCAGATGTTGAGCATATATCAGCCGAATCGCTCATAGTGACCTGAATGTTGCTCACAACACTCAAAGTTGCTGTATCCTGAGCTGAGCACATGTTGGAATCAGTGTAAGTGTATGTGATCAAATAATTTCCAACACCTACTGCTGAGGCATCAAACTGATTATTCGTTACACCGGTTCCTGAGTAAACACCTCCCATTGGAGATCCTCCATCGAGGTCGATTGTATCAGCTCCTGCACAAACGAGTGCCTGCTGGCTCAAACTCACTTGCGGACTACCAACAACTTCAATAATCGCGGTGTCAGTTGCTACGCAACCTCCCACGTTGGCTGAATACTGGTACGAAACAATTCCGGGTCCGACCATTGACGGGTCAAAAACACCGGTTGTAGTATCGATTCCGCTACCGAGGTAAATACCACCGGCTGGCGAGCCCGTATTCAATGTGAATGGAGTTGCATTATCGCAAATACCCAATGTGTCAACGAGTGAAACACTTCCGCCCGGAACAACAGTCACCTCAAAAGTATCGACAACCGTGCAGGCGTTCGTATCAGTGTATGAGTAAACGGCTGTATCGGTTCCAACGCCCATTGAATCTGGGTAGAAAATATTATTAAAAAAGCCGTCTCCTGAGTAATCTCCTCCCTGTGGAGTTCCCAGGTTTGGATTAAATGGCGCACTTCCTTCGCAAATTGCAGTGAGGTTTGGATGTGTTACGGTCGGAACCGGAACCACCTCAGTCACATGTGTATCTGAAGCTGCACAAACGCCATTCGTATATTCGTAGTAAATTGTATCAAAACCAATTCCAGCCGTATCCGGGTCAAAGAAATTTCCGAAAACAGATGATCCGGAGAATACACCTCCTGATGGAGTGGCATTCATGAAAATTTGACCTGCATTGATACAAACATCATTGAGGAAGTTGATTTGTGGTTGAACAACTGAGTCAACCTGAATGTAGTCAACAAGAGTCAATGTATCAAAGTCTCCGGCTGTGTCTTCAGCGATTAGAACTACATCAAAAACACCAACTGTATCATAGGTTACATTGACGATTGAATTGGTACTGTTTGTCGGATTTCCACCTTCAAAGAACCACGTTCTGTCTATGGCTCCGGCTAAACTTACATCTTCAAATTCGATTGATTCACCAACGCAAATTCCTGTATCAGATGCAAATAATTGAGCTTGTGGTCCGCAGGATGTAACCGTAAACGATTGCGAAACGCTATCGGCACAACCATTTGGATTCGCAAGTAAATATTGAATTGTGTAGCTACCTGATCCAACAGCATTAGGATCAAAAGTAGTTCCCGTAATACCGGGTCCCTGGAAAGTACCTCCGGCAGGTGATGCTACAGCGCTGAGATCAACCGTTCCGGTACCAAGGCAATACTGGCTCTGAAGAGTAAAACTCACATTGGGCGCAGAATCAACTACGATAATGCCGCTATCCTGTGCAGTACAGCCACTGGTATTTGCCAGGTAATAAAAAACCGTAGTATCCACACCGTTTACTGATGGATCAAATGTATTTGTGGTGCTATCGATTCCAGATCCCCAGAATGTTCCGCCAGCAGGCGAAGCATTGTTCATCACGAACGACCCAACATTCTCGCAAACTTGCGTGTCGTTTACCACGACATTAGGTCCGGCAACCATTTCAATTGTAAACGAATCGACAACTGTACAGGAATTTGAATCAGTAAAACTGTAAGCAATTGTGTCAACTCCAATTGATGTTGAATCTGGGTAAAAAATGTTGTTTGTAAATCCTGGGCCTGTGTAATCTCCGTTAGCCGGAGTTCCACCTTGTGGCGTAAAAGGAGTTGAATTATCGCAAACCGGGCCAACATCAGGGTGACTGATGATCGGAACCGAAATCACTTCGGTTGTAGCAGTATCCGATGCTGAGCAGCCTCCGTTTGTCACCGTGTAAATGATATCGTGAAATCCAAGACCTGCAGCAACCGGATCGATCAGGTTACCCGAAACACCTGGACCTGTAAAAGTACCACCTGCAGGAGTAGCGTTTCCTGTTAGTGGATAATCTCCTGCATTGACGCAAAGATCATTGAGGAAAGTGAAACTCACTTGCGGAACTGTATCAACTGTTATGTGATTCACTTTTGTGATAGTATCAGAAAGACCTGATGAATTCGTCACGATCAGTTGAACATCATAGCTTCCCGCAGCAGCGTAAGAAACCTGTGGATTTGCTGCAGTTGAAGTACCGGGCGTTCCTCCGTTAAAAGTCCATGATTGAGAAGCAATATTTCCGGCACTCGCATTAGTAAAAGTTACCGATTCACCAACACAAACGGTAGAATCTGAAACAGTGTAAGCCGCTGTTGGCGGAGTTCCAGAACTTGGGGTAAATGGAGCTTTACCTGTTACAACAAGACCAAAATCCTGTGCTCCGTTAATGAGATTCCCTTTGTGCGTAACTTCAATTGTGTAGTTTCCAGCAACCGGGTTTGAGATAAAAACTTTTTCAACGTTATCTCTAATGTTATCACC
The DNA here is from genome assembly GCF_008806325.1 of Salibacter halophilus. Classification (GTDB taxonomy): domain Bacteria; phylum Bacteroidota; class Bacteroidia; order Flavobacteriales_G; family Salibacteraceae; genus Salibacter; species Salibacter halophilus. The sequence goes on along the minus strand of NZ_WACR01000007.1, from coordinate 140,581 downwards.
TGTAGTTGCAGCATTAGAAGGATTTGACGGATCTAGAATATAAGGGTCATACGTTACTGTTCCGTTTGGACCAATAATTCTCAAATCCAAATCATTTTTCAGCTTTAAAGCCGGGTTGTTCAAAGGGTTTGAAAAAGTCACATCACCCACAACATCAGTCCATGCGATAGTTGCACTCAATGGCTGCTGACCATCAGATGAAACATTGAGTGTGTAAGTTGAAGTGTTTGACAAATTTTCTTCAAGAATAGTATCATGAATAGAGCCGGCTATAACGTCAGCCGCTTTTTTCGTATTCATAAGCCCCCAGCCGTATTCGTAATCCGGACCGGGAGCAGAACCAGCTTCAAGAGCTGTTTCAATGATCAGAGCCTTCATTGTAGCCGACTTCAAAAACGAGCTATAAAGACTGTCCTGCAAATCTTGCAATAAAGCAATTGAGCCTGTCACTGATGGTGCAGACATGGAAGTCCCTGTCTTGGTCGAATAATCTGAATTATTATCGTCATCAGATGAAAGAAGCGATACACCGTTTGCTGAAATATCTGGCTTTATACGACCATCATCAGTTGGGCCCCAGCCACTAAAAGATGACATATTCACACTTGAAGGACCAGTGTAATTTGGTACATCCTGTACAGCAGCAATAGTCAAAACATTTTTCGAAACACTGGAAGACGACATACAGTCATAGCCTGTTGGGCAATCTTGTGCTCTAACAGTAGAGGAAGTAACCCAAGCTGAACCATCCCAAATCTCATGCGTAACCGGTTGGTTATTTGGTCCATCATTGCGGTCGTTTCCCGCACTTTTCACCATTAAATAATACGGATTCAAAACGGCTATACTGTCCCAGTCTGCACTGGTGCCATTGTAACGACCAAAAGTATCGTCTTCGTTAGCACTCAAAGTCGTGTCACCGTACCAGCGCCATATTGATTGAGAGCTGTTGTATCTCCAACCAGTAATTGTACCATAGCTGTGGTTACTCAAAATATTTCCATTACCGGCAAACACTGTCATCTCAGGCTCATCTCCATTAAAGTCCCAGGCTTCAAGACTTGCTGCCGTTGCCATGCCTTTTGCTGATGGGTTCACACCTGAAGCGATCATCGTCCCCGCAACGTGTGTGGCATGACTACTAGTTGAACCATTATCGTTGTTGTTAACTCTGCTTCCAAATTCCTGATGAGTATCCAGCACATTACCCCCATCCCATTCGCCAATAACTATCGTATTTCCTGTCAAATTATAGGAACCGGGAACACCAGGCATCACGGAATCGGTTCTGATCGAAATAGCAGCATTTACATTATCTGTGATGTAATAAATTGGAAATCCTCTTTTATCAAATCCAATTAACTGAGAAATCGTTCCGTCATCTTCAATACTCAAAACGGGAGCTCTACCACTTTTTTGGGCATACTCTTCAACCTGCTCTTTGTACTTATCAAATTTATCTTTGAGATGTTGATGAAAACGATTAAGCTCTTCAGTTTTTATTTCCTGCTTAACTTTTTCGTATGATTCGCTTTGCGCAAAAGATGTTAACCCCGTCAAAAGGCCTAATGTTACGAGTAGGGAATACCTCATGTGATTTAGTTTTTAAAGTCAGTTCAAATGTAAGGGAAAAATAGGATATGTGCCTGACATATTGAAATATAGCTCACTAGTTTTCACCTAATGCTTTTATAGTCGCCATGACAAGGTGTTTTTGCGTGTACCCATCAGCGGTTATTGGCGAGACATTATGTTCTTCCAACTCCCTGGCTGTTGTATCTCCTATTGCTACAACTTTTGATTTTTCAAGACTGTTACCAGACTCGAGAAATCCAATTACATTGCTGGGACTGGTAAAAACCACAACTTCAAAATCAGCGTCCAGTTTTTTGTTGAGAAGCCTTGTTTTATAAGCTATGAGTTCAACATAACGGTCAGAGCCGAGTACCCGCTGAAGTCGTCTCACGCTTCTATCTGATCGTGGGATGAGCACAGTTTCGTTCTCCGTAAGCATACCGGCAAATTGCTCAACGGTTTGCTGTGAGTCGTCTCCACCGGTGAAGCTCACTTTTTGGTTGTGATCGTGAATTGCTTTTGCCGTTCCATTTGAAAGAGCGGCATATTTCGCAAAAAACGGCTTTTTCAGGTTCTGAAAGAAGTGCTGTACAGAGCGGGGAGAATTGAAAAACACCCAATCAGTTTGTGGGATCGTTTCTAACGGAATATCGATTGTTTCGATGAACGGAATCGTTTCCACCTCGCATCCCTGATCTTTCAATAACTGGGTAAATTCTTCGGCCTGCTGTAGCAACCTCGTAATCAGAACTCTGTTCATAATTGTTTTTTGAGTCCGTCCACTATTTTTTGCGACATACCTTCAGCTGTTTCGCTCTCCAGGTGCAATTTGGCAACTTTCGTGTTCCATTCTTCAGCCATGGCTGCATCGACTACGAACCTTCCGTTTTTTCTCACGCAATAAACTCCGAGCGGAAGTTGACAACCTCCATTAAAAATTTTGAGTACTCCGCGTTCAACTTTTACGCGCTGTGAAACTTCTTCATTGTCGATTTTCTTGAGCACATCAACGATTTCTGAATCATCTTCGCGGACTTGCAAACCGAGAACTCCCTGAGCCGGAGCCGGCACAAATTCGGTTGGATCCATTTCTATCACGTGTAAATCTGATAGATCGAATTCCAGTCGCTTGATTCCGGCCAAAGCGATGAGAATTGCATCGAATTTTCCATCACGCAGTTTTTGTACACGTGTATTGACGTTTCCGCGAATATCTTCTATCGATACATCTGGCCTGAAATGCAGGATTTGAGCTTTCCTACGAGCCGATGATGTTCCTACGACTGCATCCTTTTTGAGGTCGAACTTTTGGTTCTGATCGATACAATCTTTGCGAACGAGAAGTAAGTCTGCCGGATTTTCACGCTCTGAGACAGCAGCAATAACAAGCCCTTCAGGATTGGTTGTTTCGAGATCTTTGTGCGAGTGAACCGCAAGATCTATTTCTTTACTCAGCAAAGCGTTTTCAATTTCCTTGGTGAAAAAGCCTTTGCCTTCCATTTTATCAAAACTGAGGTGCTGGACTTTATCACCCTGCGTTTTGATGATTTTTATCTCCGCTTCGTGGCCCAGTTCTGCAAGCTGGCTCTGAACGTGACGAGCTTGCCAAAGAGCTAAATCTGAACCGCGACTACCTATTATTATGGGGTTATTCATTGCTGCAATATTGAGTGTTCAAATTACTGAATAATAAAGCAAATTGAAAAGCGTTTGAGTTTTTATTAAGTTTGGTCATCTATGCCTACCCGTAAAGACTTAATTCTAAAGCTAACTACTTTTCTCCTTTTATGTTTACTGTGCTATCAGTCAAATGCTCAAAAAGGTGGATATTTCAGGTTTGGGACTAGTTTAGAACCTCGCACATTTATTCCCAATCAGGGTCCTTTCGAATTCACCGCTTACCCTGCCCCCTCTTTATCAATTGGATACGGGAAGGTATTTCAAATCAATAATGAAACTTTCATCGACTTATCTGGGTCATTAAAGAGCTTTCCTTTTGCTCAAAGATTTAAATATACAGATGATGAAGGTGAAGAATTCACTTCTCTTGATTACTCTGGATTGATGCCTTTTCCCGGATATGAAGTAAGCTTGACTCTCAAAAAAGAATTGTGGGCAAACACCTTTTTTTCCTTTGGAATTGGAGTTGAAAAACTTCTCAGTGCCGGATATTCTTCTACTCACACAATATCTGACGATCCTGATCCAATCAACGCAAACTTTGATTTAAGAAGCAGAAATGCGCCTCTGTTTTCCCTCAATGCTGCTGCAAGTAAAATATGGTGGGTTAATGAGCAAAATACAAGGCCAATTGAACTGGAGCTATCATCATTTTTGCGATTTAGCGACCATTTTGAAGGTCAGGCTACCAGCATCAACAAATCTAAGAAATATGTTGATGATATTTCAACCGGCAGGCTTGGGGTTATGCTCTCTTTTCACGTTTATCTAAACAAACAAATTGAAGAATGAGAATACGACACTTCTATTTACTCTCATTCTTTTTTTTACAGATAATTTCCTTTGCTCAAAATGGAGGAAACTTTTACACAGGTTTAAACCTTGAGCCCCGTGTTTTAATATCTGATCAGGATCCTTATGAATATACAGCAATCCCATCACCTTCCCCATTAATAGGGTACGGAAAAAACTTTAAGATTAATGAATCTACCTTTCTTGAGTTATCTGTTGCTTTAAAAAGTTTTTCTTTTAATCACCGTTTTACTTACAAGGATGATGAAAATGATATAGACTACACTGCAATGCCTAAAACATTTACTTTCCCGGGTTATAATTTTAGCGCTCAATTGAGAAAAGAGCTTTGGTCAAATGCTTTCTTCTTATTTGGCGTTAATTTTGAAAAGATGATGAGCTCAAGTTTAACTTCTCATCAAGCTGTAAACAGTACAAATAGTTTTATTCGATCTTCGAGGTATGAACTCGAAGCTAAAGGTCGGGCACTTGTTTCACTTACCGCTTCGGCAAGTAAAGTTTGGTGGGTCAATAAACAAGATACCAGGCCAATTGAGTTGAGAATTTCTTCTTTTTTGCGATTCAGTGATTACCTTGAAGGAGAAGTTATCAGCAGATACAAGGCAAAGTCTCACAATAACGAAATCTCTACCGGTAGACTGGGCTTAGTATTGACATTTCACTATTACATAAACAAACAATTTCAAGAATGAGAATACAAGAAATACTCCTCTTCACTTTCCTGGCAATGAGCGTATCACTTCACGCTCAAAAAGGATTGAATTTCTCGATTGAAACCGCTTTGTGTGAGCCTCAAATCCAAATTAATGAAAGCGGCAAATACATTAATAATTCCTTTTCTCCCAATGGCATGATCGGATTTTCTGTAGGGTATTTTTTTAATGAGCATTTTTCCGTTGAAACCGGTTACAATTTCCGAAGAGAAAATATCACATTTGAATCTACTATCCCTGAACTAAGTTTCACTTTAGGCGCTAAACCTTATCAACTTCACAACATTCCGCTCAGAGCAAATTACTCAATCCCTCTTGGCAGTAACGATAAAGTAAGGCTCCTTTTCACCAGTGGCATGGAGTTTAGCTTCATTGGATCTTCTGTTTCTTATTATCTTGGACGAAGCTCAAAGGATCCAATAGGGCCCAAAACTAAAAGTGATTTCAGGTTTTGGGTTAATGACATCAACAAAAAGCGAGACATGAATGTGTTATTTCTCACAGCTTTTGGTCCGCAATTCAGGCTTTTTGATGTCCTGCGCCTGAGCACTCAATTTGGCTATACAACCGGGTTTACGGATCAAAGTGAAATGAAGTTTGAATACGAGGGCACACCAACAAATGGCAAAATTCAAGGTACTGCTACTTCAAGACCCACATTTTGGCAGGCTCTAATCAAGTTATCGTACAAAATGGACTTCGAGAAGGAAGATGAGTCAGTTGATTATGTTAGATAATCATTCAAAATTGAAGAATTAGATATTTTCAAATGACTTTTAAGTTCTGTTTTAGATTGAACGCAGATGCCGCAGATTTAGCTGATTCACACAGATAAGAGGTAGCTCCAAATCTACAGTAACAGTCAAACCTCAAAACATCTTGACCTCAACTCTTAGTAAATCTTAGCCATTGAGCTTAGATGAACTTAGATCTACGCACTTGCTGCGGGACTTAACCTTTGCCTTGACCCATATTGGGCATTATCGATTCTTTGTCATCATGATTTGCTTGGCCTTTTTCATGGTGATCGCATTTACTTTGCGTTCCATGTAGCTCAGCATTTCGTTCATCACTTCTTTGCTGCTGTCATCGAGTGAGGAGAGTTGTTTGGCAAAAACCTCAGCAACTGCCTTTTCCTTAACTTCTTTTATTTGTTGCGGAACCTCACGCATTGCCAGTTCTATTTGACGCTCGGCAAAAGCTTCTTCAAACTCAGCGAGTTTATCGTCAATGATTTTTTCGCAGTCAACGATAGCACTTTTCCGTTGCTCTAGATTTTGTTTCGCAATTTTCTTGAGCGTTTCAACTTCAATAAGGTCAACTTTGTGGTCGTCCAGAATATTGAGATCAAAATCATTTGGAATCGCCAAATCCACAACGTACTTCATCTCTTCACTTCCCGAAAGGAGCTTTTTATAGACATCGTAAGTCACAATTGTATCAGGAGCTCCGGTGCAAGTAATGAGGGCATCAAAACCTTCGTTTTTTTCTAAGTCGTCAAGTGAATATGCTTTTCCGCCAACTTCACTCACGAGCTTTTCTGCATTTTCAAGTGTTCGGTTGTACACATGAAAGTCGTGATAACCGTGCTTCTTCATCTTGTGAAGCATCGCTTTGTTGGTTACTCCGGCTCCAATGACTACAATTTTGGCATCGTAAGAGAGGAAACGATCAGCGAGTTCACGGTAAGCGAGATTGACAACAGAAACAGGCCTGTTAGCAATATCAGTTTCTGTGAATACTTTCTTGGCAGTTTCAATTGTTTTCCGCTCTGCGAGGCGCAAGAATTCACCTGTCAGACCCATGCGTTGAAACTTGTCATACGCTTTTCTAAACTGGGTGATGATTTCGCGCTCACCCACAACGAGCGAATCGAGCGAGCTGGCAACGTTGAACATGTGACGAACAGAGTCGAGACCATCGACAACCTGGGTGTTTTCAATTGCCCATTCGAGGTCTTCATCGTTCCAGTTTGAGTAAAGAGATTGGTAAAAAGTGCGTAAAAAGTGATTATTGATCGGCTTGTCAGTAGTGAAATAAAACTCAGATCGGTTGCATGTAGCAAGGAACATGAACTCATCGAGATTGGCATCGTCCATGTGTGGAACAAACCTCTCCTGATATTCATCTTCAGGAATAAAGAACTTTGCAACTTTGTCAAGTCCTACTCCTGAATGCGTAAATGCTATACTTTTTAACCGATCTAAACTCACCTCACCTCTTAATTACATTGCAAAAATGCTATGTAATCATGGAGTTTTTGTCATGTGATTGTCACGACAAACTAATTTAGAACCTTTCTAAACACCAGCGATAACGCGGGTTTATAGTGATATTGATAAAAGTTATTTAGTGGCTTAGGAACGAGTAAAAAACCAGTTGGGTTTTGAAAACCCAACTGGCATAAATTCAATTACTGAATGACAATTTTCTTTTTGTGATCAGCTCCATTATCGAGCTGAACACGAACGATATAAACCCCTACATTCAGCTTTGAAACGGGTTGTTGAATATATTGGCTATTCGTTTTAACATTTAATACTTCGCGACCTGCAATGTCGTAAACCTGAAGTTTATTGATTTTAGCATTACCTCTTCTAACAGATGCCTCAATCAAGTTATCGTGAGCAAAGAGTTTTACCTGATCCTCTTTGTCAGTTTTCACATTCTCGATTCCGGTTGTTTCATCTCGAACAAATTTGAGAGCAAATCGAGATTTTGAGTCGATTCGATTTTCAGATGTAAAAGTGTAATCCGATTCCGAAATTTCAACTTCAGAGCCGGTTTGCCTGTCGAGAAGGTAAATTGTGTGATCATCCATCGCCAGTGCTGAGTCAAGACGAATGGTTCGCTCCCCGCTGCGCTCTGACCGTAAATACAGGTCTACAACTTTCTCAGATCCCGGAACTACCGGAGCCAGTCCCTGAATAGCGTAACCCAATGTATCGAGCACTGAACCAAAAGCAATATGCGAATTTCCCTCAGCTTTGTATGCATCGTAAATTTTGTCGAAACCATCTGTAGCGTCTTGTGGAAACCCGATCAGCAACTGGTTCATGAGCCCGGCACTGTCCACTACGGTTAGCCATAGTTTGGGCTCTGACTGTGAACTTGTTTTAAAAAACTGATCATTTTGAGCATTGCGCATGGAGTTGGTGAACTGCACTGAGCTGTTGGCGTCAGCAACAACCCAAAAACCCTGACCTGATGCGATGCTCCCGTTCGGTGAAACGCTGCTATTTGGCGAAGAAGTGGCTCCTATTGTATTCCACTGAGCAAAATCGCCATCATCAAAATTTCCCGTTTGTGCATCATCCCAATAGTAGATTGCACCTGAAATGCGACTGTTGTTGATGGCATTCTCAGTCCAAAAAGCATTGGCATCAATCGATGACGGATAAGGATTTCCTATAAGGTTCCAGTTGTCATCTGTCCAGTTTGCGTTAGATGAATTTGGGTTACTCTGTTGAGTAATTGCGATTGAAAAGTTTCCATTATTCACCTGACCATCAAAAGTTCTTGTTCCTCCAGTTGCTCCAGGTATATAATACCCTCTTGCAACATCCATAATTCCGTCTCCGCCTGAAATAACATCACCAGATTGAAAGGTTACCGGATTGCCATTGCATGTCGTGTTAAAACCAGGTGTGAAATCGTGGCTGTAAAGCTGTATGTCAGATTCAAACACAAAAACATCGCATGGATTTACTCCATTGAATGTGTTTAAAATATCAGCAGACTGAATTGGCGAACTCCAAAGGTTAAAATAAGCGTCATTTGCTAGTCCGTCTTTTTCTATGATATAATTCCCGTTTCCTGTGTTTTGGTCAGATCCGGTATTTGTTTGAATCAGTGACCCAGTATGCTCAACAGTAATCGTTCCTTCATTATCAATTGCTGATGAAACGGTTAAGTCTTGACTGTTATTAATGGTAAAATCGTTTCCACTCAAAACCTCCAAACATTCACAGGAAGCATCGTTGTTTAGCGAGGCTGAAGAACCGTTGATGATTAACTTTTTAGAAGCATCAGCACTTGAAGGGGATCCGGCAGATCCGCTTCCATTGCTCCACGAAACTCCATCCCAAACAACTGATTGTGTTGTTGCCAGAGTAATGACATCGCCATCATTTAAATTGACTCCTGAAATAGTAAGCTCATTTCCGCTCAATGAAATACCAGATGTTATAGTTGTTGCATTTTTGAAAGTTGCATTTGAACTAACGAGAAGCGCATAGTCAGATCCTGAAGATGAAAAATCAGAAAACGAGCTGATGTCAAATGTGAGATCAACAGTTCCCACTTCATTGGATTCGCCAACTTTCCATGCACGCTTGATCCGCTTACCATAAAGTCCCGGAGCATCGCAAGTATCAACAGTAGCGAGCTCATCATCGTTGTGACCGATGAATAAAAAGTCATTGTTATTCAACGAAGATGGATTTTCGATTTTCAAGATTCCTTTTCCCTGAGAAGCCGAATGGCTTGAACCATCAGAAGCTCTACCAATTCCGATAACTCCTAAACCAAAGTCAGACTCATAGGCAAAATGATCATTGGCAATTGAGATTTGGTATTTGGCTCCAAGGTAGTTGTCAATGATTATTCGCTCAGCTCGATTTAAAGCTTTTGTGAAAATCATCAATTCAGCCATATCTCCACTGAAGTACTTTCCATAACCATCATCCATTACGCCAATATACAAGTCCACATTACTATTAGGGATATTAGTCGAGCTTTCAGAATTAGTCTTACTTAAACTCCCGTTAGTATAAATTTTAGCTCTCTGGCTCTGACTCAATGATCCATCAAAAGTCATGTTGAGCATATAGTTTGTGTTACTGCTATATGAATTAGGCGTACCAAATCGATTGTTATTGTTATCCAGATCCAGATATAAATTATTGCCATTCCAAAAGAACCAGGTATAAGCCCAATCACTACTTGAGTTTTGACTAGGTCTTTTCCCGTAAATTGCTTGTACATCTGGATTACCCATATTATCAGGCCTAACTACAGCGTAAAAAGTCAACCCTGAGGTTCCATCAAGTTTATCGTCATCAGGAACTGTTAGGTAGTCAGATGTTGAATTGTTCGTGCCTCCTGAAAAATGTACCGCAGGCCTACCACCAAGCGAACTTGAAGCATTGAATGATGGTTTATTTGAGTTTGATGATTGTCCTGCATTGTTTCCATTTCCTGATTGGTCAGTCCAGGAAGTAACAGAGGCGTTATCACTCAATGAAAGCGTACTGGCATCGAGCCATAAGCCCAAATTAGCAGAGTCACTTACTCCACCAGGGCCAGTTTGAGAAAAAGAGTCTTGGCCGAAAACAAAAAATAACGCTGTTGTGAAAAGCACAGCAATTTGATGTTGTTGTAGTTTTTTGTTCATGATTTCCCCGAATTATTAGTTTGTATATTGGTTAGTGTATAACTACTTTTTGCTTAATCGCTTGTGAGTCACCTGTATCAACCCCAATAACATAAACACCGGTAGGTAAGTTACTTGAATTAATTCTAACGGTGTTCTCGTTTGTGTTTTGCTCGATGATGGCTCTACCTGTAAGGTCGTAAACTTTTATCTTTTTAATAGTTTCTACACCTGTTTCAACCCGTGCAATTATGTAGTTTTCCCTGGTGAATATTTTTACGCTCTTATTTTCATAAGCCATTTTTATACCTGTGCTCTGTGAACGCTTGAACACGATCGCAAATCGAGATTTATCATCAATTGAATAGTCTTCACTGAAAGTAAATGCTCCACTTGATAAATCGTGCTCCTCGCCTGTTTTTCGGTCTAGCAGGTAAATGATGTGATCGTCCATCGCCAGTGCTGAGTCAAGACGAATGGTTCGCTCACCGCTGCGCTCTGACCGTAAATAAAGGTCCACAACTTTTTCAGATCCCGGGTTAATCGGAGCCAATCCCTGAATCGCATAACCCAATGTATCGAGCACTGAACCGAAGGCGATATGCGCATTGCCTTCTTCTTTGTATGCATCATAGGCATCATCGTAACCATCTGTTGCATCTTGAGGAAATCCAACAAGAATTTGGTTGGTAAGTCCTGCGCTGTCTTCAAGTGTTAGCCATGCTTTTGGATCTGACTGGGGGTCATTTTTGAAGAACTGACCGTTTTGGTCATTGCGCATTGCGTTATTGAAGACGACATTACCGTTTGAGTTTGCAACAACCCAAAAGCCTTGTCCGGAGCCGATGCTCCCGTTGGGGTTTGTCGCACTATTTGGTGAGCTTGTTCCGCCCATAGTGTTCCAAACAGCAAAGTCACCGTCATCAAAATTGCCACTCTGCGCGTCATCCCAAAAATAAATTGACCCTGAAATAGCACTTGAGTTTTCATTGACGAATGCTGCTGCATCAATTGATGATGGATACGGGTTTCCAATCAAATTCCAATCATCTCCCATCCAGTTTGCCTGTGGTGTTGATGGGTTGGGGTTTTGCTGAATTGAAATGTTGTAGTCTCCGTTATTCACATCTCCGGTGAATGTTCTCGTTCCTCCTGATTTACCCGGAATGTAATACCCTCTTGCAACATCCATAATTCCGTCACCGCCTGATATCACCTGATTTGACTGAAATGTTACCGGATTTCCATTACATGTTGTACTGAAGCCCTGAGTGTAGTCATGGCTGTACAATTGTGTAGCCGGATCAAACACAAATACATCACATGGATTTGCTCCATTGAATGTGTTTAAAATATCGGCAGATTGAATAGGTGAACTCCAAAGGTTAAAATAGTTAGGGTTTCCTATTCCTATTTTCTTAACCTCATAGCTTCCTGAACCTGAGTTTTGATTAGCTCCGGAATGAGTTTGAACCAATGAGCCAAAATTGTTGACCGTGACAGTTCCATCATTGATGATTTCATTTTGAACTGTTAGGCTGTTTCCTGTAAGGATTGTGACATCAGCTCCACTGGCAATTTCAGCGTAACTAACTATTGCATCAGATTGAATATTAGCTCCACTTCCATTGATAAAGAGTTTTCTAGTAGAATCAGCTACTGCTGGTCTATTTGCTGATCCACTCCCGTTTTGCCATGTTGAACCTGTCCAAATTACCGCTTCGTAAAAACCGATTGTGAAATAGTCTCCATCATCGATATCAACATTACTGAATGTAACCTCAGATCCATTTATCGATGTAGCAGTAGCAAGTGTTGTTGCATTTGAAAAGTCACCGTCACTATCAGTAAGCAAATAAATATCACTACTGCTGGACGGGATGGAAGCTAAATTACTTAAATCTACTTTAAGCGTTAAGTTTCCGGTTTGTCCAACCTCAGTTGCTTTCCATTCTCTTTTGAGTTTGGTTGTTAAAGTACCTGTTTCATTTTTTTCTGTTTCAACTGGCTGGCCGTTGTGGCCCCAAACGATTGACTCCTGATCGCTGAGTGACGATACTTCACCTGTTAAAATTGCACCTCCATTTACTGATCTCGCCTTGAGAACTTCCAAAGATGCATCATCATCTCTTATTAATCCTGCAATTGCAGAGTTATTGCCACTATTTGCAGAATAATCCCAAACAGCATTTCCTGCTGAGTTCAAATAATCGCGCTCATCAGTTGAACCAGTAGCAGGATCATTCGTCATGTTTAACGTAACACCGTACTTGAGTGCAAGGTAAGTCTGTATTTGATTGATTTCTACACTGCTGAGTGTTTGCCCTTCAACATAGATAATCTCAGCTATGTCCCCTTTGTAATAAATATTATTACCGGAACCATTCAATGAAGAAGCTTCAGATCCATCTCCAATGTAGCCATAACGAGTAGTATTAGCTCCTACCTGGAACGATCCTCCTTTTTCATCATTGGAGTATTCAGTTGCACCATCAGCAAAGAGCTTTGTGTCTTCACTTAAAGAATTGTCAAAAACAAATCCCCCTATGTGTGGCATATTATCATTAAAGCCCGGGCTTCCTTCAATATCTGTACTATTATAAGAAAGGGCTACTTTTCCATCGCCTGTTATATAAGTATTGAAAAACTCAGATCTATCAAAATCGAGAAATGCCCAATTGCTATTATAGCTATTACCACTTTCGTTAGTTCTAAATGCAACGAACGTGTAAATTTTAGAAAGGCTTACAGAGTTATAAGACAAGTCGATTCCCAGTCTGTCATTTGATCCATCAAATGTCAAATAGTTTTGAAAATTGAATGTTGTGTCGCTGGTTCCGCCATTGAATTGAGGCTCATTATTTGATGCTGCTGCGCTGGCAATAACTCCCTGAGAGTCGTCTGTCCAGGATGAAACTGAACCACCTCCGGTAATTCCGGCATCAGGTCTATACCATAATTTTAAAGCACATCCTACTCCTCCCGGACCACCAACATCGTCATCTTGTATTGTGACTGTTGAGGAACTTGTTGAACCAATTGTACCAATAGAAACATTTGTGATATCAACCGTAAAGTTTTCACTGCTCTCAATGTTACAGTCATTCACAATTGGTATTATAATATCACTTGAACTGCTCCCAGATAAAATAATTACTGATCCTGAAGAGCCTGTATAATCAGATCCCTGAGAAGCAGAGCCGGCATTAATTGAATAATCTACCGTAATGTTTTGAGAAAAAGCTGAAGACAAATTCACTGTAAGCGATACAGAACCATCAGATTCTGAAACAGTAGCTGATGAACTAGCGAACTCTACTTCTGGTAAATCGTCATCTTTAATCGTGAGCTCGTGCTCTACAAATCCCGTTCCCGATGGCGAAGGTCCGTTATCCAAATCAGCTCCTGATGGATTAGATAATTGAATCTCTACTGTTTCATCAGGCTCGTAACTCGTATTGTTGACAATAGAAACTGAAATATTTTCTACTGTATCTCCGGCACTAAAATTCAAAGTCCCCGATGATAAGTTATAGTCAGATCCACTCGTGGCAATTCCGCCAACAACCGAGTAATCAACACTCACTGCAGAAGAACTTTGAGCACTTAGCTTAACCGGAATTGAAATGCTCGAAGTTGATTCATTAACAGATGATGTATCGGAGTCAAAATACAATTTGTAGGGACTATCATCATCGTTAATCGTGTAAGTGAGCACAGAGTCAGCATTCAAAACATATCCTGAACCACTTTCCAAAATCACTTCAAAAGTTTCGTCAGATTCATCAATTGCATCATTATTCACCGTTACAGCCGGTAAGCTCCCATCAGATGCTCCAGCATTAATCGTAACACTAGAACTTCCATTTGGAACTGCAGTGTAGTCAGATCCACTCGTAGCAGAAACATCATTTGTCCTGTAATTGATTGTGAAAGTCGTGTTTTGAGTTGGAACGTAGTTAATAGATACAGTAGGTGTTGCATTCACACTCTCTGAGCTCGACTGGTTCTGATCGTTAAAACTCACAACCTCTCTAAATTGTGCTACTCTTATGTAGTCAGCATTATTCAAATTAACAGTTCCGGTGTAATCACTTCCTGAGCTAGATAACTCATAAAGTTCAGCTCCAGAAGTAAAGTCTCCGTCATCATCAACCAGAATTCCCACCTTATACCCTGCTGTCAAACCAGGGAGTTGTGTTCCATCAACAGTCACATCAACATCTCCAACCTCGCCAATTTCAGACACTCTCCACTCTTCATTGAGATGTTCAATATTCGCAGCATCGGGTGAATTTGAAGTAGACCAGGAGCTTGTAGAAGCTGAATTATTAGCAATCAATAAGTATTCAGAATTTCCAAGTCCGGTTGGGTTTGAAAGTGATATCATTCCTTCACCCTGAGCAGATTGACTCGACAGTCCTGATTCCTGACCTATACCAATTAAGTCAAAATAATAGCCACTACCATCATAAGCATAGTAGTCATTTGCTCCAATGTTGATGTCATATTTTGAAGAAAGGTAGTTTTCAATGATTTTTCTTTCACTTGTTGAAACTTCATAATCAGCAACAATAAACTCCAAAATATCTCCTGAAAAAGGGGCAGAGTTCACACTTGAACTATTTTGGTCAAGCGTAGATGAAGAGTTTCCAAATTCAACATTATCAGTGTGATTATACAAAGTACCTATTGAATTGAGTTGTTTCGTTTGAGTACTATTTAAATAACAATCAATAGTCCCGTTTGAACTACTGGTACCACCATCGTAAACAACAGATAAAATATACTCTTGATTTGATGATATATTGAAGTTCTCTGATTCGAGACCCCATGGAGAAGCAGCTCCATCATTATTCATATTCCAGGCGTTTATATGCAATTGTCCACCTTCAATAATGAATGAAAAACCTCTTGTTGTTCCACCCTCCTCATACAAAACCTGCTGTGTTGACGTATTACTTCCAGTTTTAAAAACAAGATTAAAAGTTCTCTCGTCCCAGGGGCCTCCATCATTGAGATCACCATTATTTGCAATACCTAATGCATCGTTATTTCCATCGAAACGAATCACAGGAAAACCATTAACCTGGTTTGAAGCATTGTTTTTGAGTGTTGGTTGCTCAGAACCGGAACTTTGAGTTGCATCTTCAGAGTTTCCTCCTTTGTTGGTCCAGGTACTGATTGAGGTATTATTTGAAGCCGAAGAAAACTCCGCAACGTCATACCAAAAACGAACTTCAGTTGTTGTTGCTACACCACCAGGAGTTTGAGATTTTAAAACTCCAGATAAAAGAAAAAGGCAAGAAAGAGTTAGAAATAAACTCGCGTAATTTTTTGTACGATTATCCATAAGTTCCCTATTTTAACTCTTCAAATTTACCTTACTTAAAATCACTCATCTATACGAACACCACAACTTATGCACACAGCTTTGTTGATTCTTCAAACTCAACATTTATAATTATCAATTGATTACATGTTGTAATCTTTGTAAAATGCGTGTAACTGTTGCATCACAAACTTTTGACCTGCTTCCCGAAAGAGCTCTTTTATGGAAAAGTGAAAAGACACTAATCATCAGCGACTTGCATCTTGGAAAAATCAGTCACTTTAGGAAAAACGGAATCGGGATTCCAAGCTCTGCTCGATTTAACAATTTGGTTCAGCTTGAAAAACTCATTTTAAAACATCAACCTCGAGAAGTTTGGTTTCTTGGAGATTTATTCCACAGCACTTACAACCTTGAGTGGGAAGAGTTTGGAAAGTTCATCTCAGCATTTGAAAATGTTGAATTCACGTTGATTGAGGGAAATCACGACATACTAAAACCGCATCATTATGCCCGATACAACATCAAAACCACTCCTGAAATACGCACTGATGAACTGTTATTCACGCATGAGCCTGATGACTCAGGATCTGACCATTACAATATTTACGGACACATTCATCCGGGTGTAAGACTTAAAGGAAAAGGAAAACAATCCGTTAAGTTGCCTTGTTTTTATTTCTGTCAGAGCCATGGGATTTTGCCGGCTTTCAGTGATTTAACGGGAAAGTATATTTTAAAGCCAAAGACTGGTGATCGCGTTTTTGTCACGACAAACGATGAAGTGATAGACGTAACATCAAAATAATCCATTTTATTAGATTTGAGTTATCCAAAACGCAGCATATGAAAATCTTCAAGTTATTATTGATTCCTCTTCTAGCTATTTTTTCAACAGTTGGATTCAGCCAGGAGGCTGATTCTCTCAATTCAAAAAAACAAACGATAAAGGTTGGCATCAAGCCGGCTCCTCCGTTTGTGTATGAAGAACAGGGCACCATTCAGGGGTTGAGCGTAGAGCTTTGGCAATTAGTTGATGGCCAGCTCGGATCTGAATATGAGTACGTCAAATACGAAACAATTGATGAGCTCATTGACGCAACAGCAAATGGCGAAGTAGATTTGAGTATAAACCCCGTAACAGTGACCTCGCAAAGAATGCAGAAATTGGATTTCTCTCAGCCTTACTACATTTCATCAACGACCCTGGCTCAGCGCGATGAAAACGAAATGCTCAAGATGATCAAAAACCTTTTTAGTGCCGATTTCTTTTCGGCTACGCTCGTGCTAGTGGTTGTCATTTTCATATTCGGACTGCTGATCTGGGTCTTCGAAAAAGGCAAAAACGAAGAGTTTAGAAAAGGTTCAAAAGGAATTGGCGATGGTTTTTGGTGGAGTGCTGTGACGATGACTACAGTTGGTTACGGAGATAAAGCACCTCGCACTTTTGGTGGTAGAATCATCGGGTTTATTTGGATGTTTGCTGCTATCATTCTCATCAGTGGTTTAACAGCGAGTATAGCCAGTTCATTAACCGTACAATCGCTCGATGCGCAAATTCAAAACTTTAGCGATCTGAAAAAGTTTTCAGTGGGAACTGTTAAAAATACAAGCACTTCAAAAACGCTGACTCAAAACGGAGTTTCATTTGAAGAATACGCAAATGTTGAAAGTGGTTTGGAAGCGCTTAAAAATGACGAACTGGATTTCTTCGTTTATGACAAACCTATCCTCAATCACTTCATCAAAACTAATGGCTACAATGACGAGTTAGTGATAGTCGATAAAACACTCAAGACTGATTATTACAGCTTTATGTTCCCAAAAGGGAGCGAGCTTAGATCGACTTTAGACCCTATCATCGTTGAACAAATAAAATCTCCGCAGTGGGAGGTTGAAATGGCGAAGTAGTGTTGACTACTTTCTGCCTGTGAACGAATCCATCGTAGAATAAACACCAAATATTTTTCCGGCTACAAAGTCGAAAGTTCGTTGTGGTAAAACGCCTTTGAGAAATGGAGTCAACTTAACCATGAATGGGGATCTGATCGTGACCTTGTTTTTTTCTACGGCTCTGATGATTTTCAAAGCTATTTTCTCCGGTTTGAGAATTGGAGTCATGAGCGGAGCCTTAATTCCTTCAAACATGCCTGTATCAATGTAGCCGGGCTGTACAGTTGTCACCTGCACTCCCTTTTTCATTTTTTCAAGCTCAATCCTGAGCGACTCACTCCAGCCGGTAACAGCCCACTTACTCCCTGCATAAACGCTCATTCGCGGATTTGCGATCAACGAAGCAGCTGATGAAATATTGATGATGTGTCCGTTTTTATTTTTGACCATCTCCGGTAAAAAAGCACGCGTAACATGCATTACAGCGAGCACATTGACCTGAATCACTTTTTCAATTTCGTCCTGACTACACTCTTCAAATGGTTTTCCGGCAACAATTCCTGCATTATTGAAAACGATATCAACTGAGCCCAACTCTTTCAAAAGTTCCGAAGCAGCGTTTTCAATTTTACTTCTGTCAGATAGATCCACTTTTTTGATCAGAACAGCTGGAATTTCTTTTTGCTTGTTCTCAAGTCCTTTTTCATCAACATCCCACAACACAACTTTTTGAGCTCCTCGCTCAATAGCGTGCTTTGCAAACAAACCGCCAAGCACTCCGGCTCCTCCGGTAATGAGGACATTTTTATTTTTAAACTGTGTCATGAGGCATCAAATTAATCTTCCAAACTCGCCACGCACTTCAATTCGATTGCGATTGGCGTTGGCAAAGAGCTTATTTCCACTGTTGTGCGGCATGGCTGATTATCCTTAAAATACTCAGCGTAAATCTTATTGAACGTCTTGAAGTCGCGCTTCATGTTCGTTAAAAAAACCGTTACATCAACCAGTTGATTCCAGTCAGATCCTGAGGCTTCCAAAATCTCTTTCACATTGTTGAACACGCTGTGAACCTGAGCCTCAAAGTCGAACTCTTCAAAGTTTCCGTTGTGGTCGAGTTTCAAACCGGGAACACCGCTGTCGTTTTGGTCAGATCCGGCTGTGCGCGGACCAACTCCCGAAAGGAATAACAAGTTCCCTGCTTTGCGTGCGTGAGGATATAAGCCAACAGGCTTGGGTGCTTTACTGGTGTTGTACTTTTGGTCGCTCATCGGATGGAAATATTTGATTGAATAATACAGCAAAAATAATCACTGCTCCGCAACCGATGAGATTGTACCACAAATATCCGATCTCGATGACTTCGTAAACAGTTAAAAAGTGACAGGTCAGCACAACGATTTCACCCAAAATTCCGGCCCAAAGTGTTGGCTTTCCTCCAATTTTTTTCAGGAAAAAAGCTACAAGGAAAATCCCGAGAATCGTTCCGTAAAATAAACTACCGAGCAAATTCACGAGCTGAATCAAATTCTCAAACAAACTTGCCGAGAGCGCAACGGTTATCGCCAAAACACCCCAAATCAAGGTGAACAATCGCGACATGCGAACTTCATTCACTTCACTGCTCGTTTTACCCGACAATCGCTTGTAATAATCCACCATTGTCGTGGAGCAAAGCGCATTGATTTCTCCGGCTGTACTCGACATGGCTGCAGATAAAATCACCGCGAGCAAGAGCCCCACAACTCCCTGCGGCATGTAGCCTAAAATGAATGTAAGGAAAACATAATCGGTGTCTTTGGTCTCGATTAGCGGGTCAGCTTTTTTGAGGGTTTGCTTGAGTTCTGACCGCACCTCATCCGATTGGTTCTGAATATTTTTCGCTTTCTCTAAGGCCTGCTCTTTTTCAGATCCTTCTTCAAGCATGTAAGTTGTAAGCGCAGTTTCTTTTTCAGAATAGAGTGAACTGTACTCGCTTTCCAAATCTTTGATCTTTTGTGCGTGCTCAGTTTGAAGAGCTTCTTTCATCCCGGGTCGATTGAAAAATGCAGGTGGCTCATTGAACTGGAAAAACACGAAAACCATAATTCCCACAAACAGGATGAAAAGTTGCATCGGGACTTTTAAAAGACCGTTAAACAACAACCCAAACCGGGATTCAGCAACTGATTTCCCACCCAAATAACGCTGAACCTGAGACTGATCTGTTCCAAAATACGAGAGCGCCAGGAAGAAACCTCCCAAAAGACCGGTCCACAAGGTGTAGCGGTTTTCGAGATTAAAAGAAGTATCAACAATTTCCATTTTCCCCATTTCCCCGGCAAGATTGACGGCTTCGCCAAAATCGAGTTCGTCAGGTAGATAGGAAATGATTAAACCGAATGCGAGGAACATCCCACCCATGATCACACCCATTTGCCACTTTTGTGTGAGACTCACGGCACGTGTACCTCCCGAAACAACGTAAACGATAACTAAAACACCAACGAGAATATTAGTGAGATAGAGATTCCAACCGAGCAAAGTCGAAAGAATAATTGCCGGAGCGTAAATGGTGATTCCGGCCGCTAACCCACGTGAAATCAAAAACAGCATAGCCGTGAAAAGCCGGGTCGGCAATCCGAAACGACTCTCGAGATATTCGTAAGCTGTGTAAACATTGAGTTTGTAGTAAATGGGAATAAAAACTGCCGAGATAATCACAGCTGCAATGGGCAATCCAAAATAAAACTGGACGAATCCCATCCCACTTTCAAATGCCTGCCCGGGCGTACTCAAAAAAGTAATCGCACTGGCTTGTGTGGCCATTATCGACAACCCGATTGTCCACCAGTTTTGCTGGTTATCTCCTTTCAAAAACCCGGAAATACTCTCGTTTTTCCGCGTTTTCCACGCACCGTATCCAACGATGAGCAAAAGAGTTCCTGCGAGTACAATCCAATCGGTGAGTGTCATGCAAAGTGTTTTACCAAATATTTGAAATGAACCAGTACGCTACAATCTGAACCAGAAGAAAAGCAAGTACAAAAATGTACAGTCCCTTCCAGCTTTTGAAAACCGGTGGTGATTTAACCTTATCTTCAATGTCGGGTTTATTCATCGCTCGTTTGGTTCTGACCATTAGTATTTTGCGGAGCATAACTCACGATATTCGCGAAAAGCCTAAATGCTCCCGGAACTCCAGCCGGCAGCTCTCTAAAGAAGCTAATTCCGGTATAAACGAAGCGGCCTTTCCCATATTCGGCAGCGAGTAACGCTCCCTTTTTCATATCTTCTCCGGGATCGTTCCACCCGATTAAAGCTTCGTAATCATCGCTCCATTCTTCAGGGAAGTAAAGTCCGCGTTCCTGCACCCAGCCGTCAAAATCGTTTTCGGTGATTTTGTTTGGCGTATTGAATAACTCGTGTTCGCGATTCAGAAAAGCTACCGGAGCTTCTTCAACTGTGACGCGAGAACGACCAATTTTTAAGTCATAAGGACCAATTTTGTCACTGATTAATCCATAACTCTTGTTGTACTGCACAACCAGGTTTCCACCTTGTTTCACATACTTGTTCAACGTTCCGTGAAGATCGACAATAGCCGGTGTGGTATTGTAAACACGAACTCCCAACACGATTGAGCTGTAATCATTCAACACATCGAATGTTAGTCGCTCGGGGTCGAGGATATCTACACTGTATCCCATTTGTTCAAGGGCAGTTGGCACCTCATCACCAGATCCCATGATGTAACCAATTCTATCACCTACAGTTTTGATATCAGCTCTCACAAGATTGATTGAAGCTTTTGGTGTCACGAGTTGATTTTCGATGTGTCGGTAATCGATTTCTTTGATATCGTGCGCTTTTTCGCCATTCACCAAAAAGTTCATTTCAAAATTACCCTGATCCTCAGTTGGGAAAAGAGTGAAAGTTGCGAAGAAAGTATGTCCTTTTTCAACGTTTTTCTTTTCAACGTATTCCGGCTCTGCAGTCCAGCCTTTAAGTAATTGTGGTTTTACAATCACCTTTTCTTTAGATGCATTGTACGTTTTCACTTTTACCGTTACCTCTTTTGGCTCCATGCTGCCAAAAAGCACTGTTTTTTCATCGGGCGTAACGGTAACCTGCGGAATGATATGAAACGGTTTGTAAAGTTCTCCGTCCTTTCGGCTCACCCACTTGTAGCGGATATCACGCGTAAATGGGATATCGCCTTTTTCGGTTTCAATGATGAAATCTGCCTGAAAAACTGCCGGAGTCTCAGGCATGTTGCGCCACTCCGGAACAGGAATGGGGAACATGTTGTGCTCGGGGTCTGACCAAAGCCAATAAGGCACTGTTTTTTGATCTGCTACTTTGAGTGTATCGTTCAGAGCCGTGACCTCATTGCCGAGTTCTTCGTTGACAGTCCACGACTTTTCGCCAACCTTGATTTCTTTGAGCTTTTGTTGTGTGTTAAGCTGTGAAATAGCTTCAAACTTAACGGGGACCTCCGTGTTTGCTGCGACTTTGTCTTCTTCAGCCAGGAATTCAAACCAAAATCCACCACAAGCAGCAATGAGTTCTTTGCACTGATTGAGTTTGTATTCTTTTTGATAAAAATCCGGTAATTCTTTAATCGCAAAATAAATATCGATCAGAGCCGAAATGCTGGCATCAGGGTTTTGCGGATCGTAGCTGGCAAGCGCTTTATTGAGCATTTTTTGAACCTGTCTGCTCCCTTTTACTCTATCCCAGGTTAAGTCAATACCATCGAACATCGAGTTTGATTTTACTTCTTCGCCTTTGCGCAATTCGAGGTACTCGATCGACTCACCGCGATCACGCGCATCGCCAAACCCCTGGCTACGGTGCTGACTTCGACTTTCAGCTGCAATCACAGTGTATTCTTTCCCGAGAAGCGGATTGTATTTTCCAACATTAACGGTCACGTATTCATCAGCTCGATCTGCGATGTCTTCATCCCACCACGAACTCGCGTTGAAGAATAGGCGTGTCACCTGCCAGGCTCCAAACTTCTCAGCCGATGCCGAAAACTGAGTTGGATCAGCTGCTGCTTTAAAAGCTTCATCTGCCAACATTGCCGATGCTGTGTGGTGTCCGTGACCGGCATATCCGTTTGGTGGGAAACGCGTCACAATCACATCAGGCTTAAACTGGCGAATAGTGTAAACGACATCTGCCAGAATACTATCTCGGTTCCATTTTTCAAATGTTTCCTCGGCTGTTTTGCTGTATCCGAAATCGAGTGCTCGTGTAAAAAACTGTTCTCCTCCATCGTTGTTGCGGGCTTCCATCAGCTCCTGGGTTCTGACCAAGCCCATGAGCGGTCCTTTTTCATCACCGATTAGGTTTTGGCCGCCATCTCCTCTGGTAAGCGAAAGGTATGCTGCTCGCACTTTTTTCTCATTGGCCAACCAGGTGATAAGGCGTGTATTTTCATCATCGGGATGTGCTGCCAAATACAGGACATTGCCAACAGTATTCAGCTTTTCCATTTCATGCCTGATGCGTGCCGCGTCCCACTCCGGGTTCTGACCGAAAATAGATTGTGCAAAAATGACCAGAGAGAAAAAGATTAATTTTTTCATATGTTTATGATTGATTTCGTCAGCTATTGAAACCGTTATGTTTTCTCGTTACAAAAGACGAATTTTACCACCTTTGATTCCAAAGTGGGCTAAATTAGCAATCCCACGGGAAACAAATGAAGTTAGGATTAGTTTGAATTGTTAATTTCTCGTCAAGATATTGAAATGAAAAATTTCATTTGCGTTTTTGTTTTGGCTTTGATTTTTGTGAAGCCTGTTTTCTCACAGAGTAACCAGCCTTCTGATTCTTCTTTGAGGAATGCTTTTCAATTGCTTGTGAAGCAAGAACGCCAGCGACTTTCAGACTCGCTTAGAATGGTTGAGCTGCAAAGAGAGATCGAGCAATTAAAAAGGACGAAAGACACGAATACCAAAGAACTCGTTCAGGAACTCAAAGCACTTAAACGAGCAGACTCTGCCCGAATAAATGGACATATCCAGGAAATTGAATCGCTTCGTGAGAGTAATGATGGTGCCCCGGTTGTATTGAACCACGATACGCTATTTACGATTTACGCTGATATTGGTCCTTTTTCAGCATCAGACAGAGCCAAACGAACTGAAGAAGAGTTGAACAAAGTTGTTGAAGACTGGCAGTTCAGCGAAAACCTTTTTTCCCTCGATACCAATGAAGCTTCAATTCACATTTACTACCGCGATTTCATTATTTTCTCCGTTACTGATGAAGATGCACTTTGGGCTAAAGCTGAAATGGGCGCATTAGCTCAGGAGTACTACCAAATCATAGCACGCTCAACAGCTGAACATCACAAATCACACAATATTTGGGCAATTTCACTTCGTATTTTGTGGGCTTTACTCGTGCTAGGATTGTTGTACGGGTTCATAAAACTCGTAAATTTAGGTTACTCAAAAGTGGTTTTGAAACTGCGAAAATCGCATGATAAACTCGCTAACGGTTTAAAAATTAAGAATTACCAACTTTTAGATGCCTCGCAGGCTATTCGAGCCCTGGCAAAAGTCACTAGTTTGTTTCGCTATGTCGTTATCATTGTTGGACTCTACATATCACTGCCCGCCATTTTCGCAATTTTCCCCTGGACCAAGGGCATTGCCGATTCGCTAATCGAGTGGACACTCACTCCAATCAAAGATATTTTTTCATCAATCATTAGCTATATTCCAGACTTATTGACTGTGATTGTGATTGTGATTTTCACACATTACATCCTCAAAGGAATCAAATATCTGGCTGATGAAGTAAAACAGGAACACCTCAAAATTCCGGGTTTTTATCCAGATTGGGCCAAACCAACTTTCAACATCATTCGCATACTTTTACTCGCATTTGCTGTCGTGGTTATATTCCCGTACTTACCGGGAAGCGACAGTCTTGTTTTCAAGGGCGTTTCTGTATTTTTAGGACTTTTAGTTTCGATCGGATCCGGTAGTGCGATTTCCAACATGGTAGCCGGATTGGTTATTACTTACATGCGTCCGTTCCGCGTAGGAGACCGAATCAAAACCGGTGAAATATCAGGCGATGTGTATGAAAAAAACATGCTCGTAACCCGAATTAAAACGATCAAAAATGAGATTATCACAGTTCCAAACTCAAGTATTTTGGCAAGCCATACAGTAAATTACACTCAAAATACTGATGAGATGGGGCTACTACTCCACACGACTGTGAGTATTGGATATGACATCCCCTGGGAAAAAGTACATCAATTGCTGATAGCTGCCGCTGAAAAAACGGACGGAATAATGGAGGACAGAGCACCATTTGTGCTACAAACAAAGCTCGATGACTTTTATATTCACTATGAACTCAACGCCTACACTGATGAACCCAAAAAAATGGCTGTGACCTACAGCAACCTGCATCAAAACATCCTCGACTCATTCAACGAAGCCGATGTAGAAATCCTGTCGCCTCATTATCGTGCTATGAGAGACGGAAATGAAAGCACTGTGCCTAAAGGAGATAAAAAATGATAAAAAAACTACTCACTGTAATTTTCTTACTTATCGCCATAACTGAAGTAAAGGCTCAATTCCGGGAATCAATTCAAACTGACAGACCCGGTCAGTCTTATAACGCCCTTACAGTTGGTAAAAATGTTTTTCAGTTTGAATCTGGTCTTTTTGGCTCCATGTACGAAGAGCCGGGTTATGAAAACTTCCTTGGAAACCGCGATCAAAAAACGGGCTTTGTCAGTTCTATCCGTTTCGGCATTGCTGAACGAGTTGAAGTCTCTACCGATTTCTCACTGCTGAGGAACGAAGTCACTTACCGTCAAACCAACAAAACGAGCACAGCCGAAACCACTGATTTAACAAATTCAC
This sequence comes from Salibacter halophilus, assembly GCF_008806325.1. GTDB lineage: Bacteria > Bacteroidota > Bacteroidia > Flavobacteriales_G > Salibacteraceae > Salibacter > Salibacter halophilus. The sequence goes on along the minus strand of NZ_WACR01000007.1, from coordinate 115,315 downwards.
TCAGCGCATGGCGAATTGGAGTAAGGGCAAATATTCTCGAACAAAAAGGTTGGCGACCAGACTTAGCTGTAGGATTAATATACCACACTCCGTGGGTATCTGACGGCTTTGAATACACTGACAACCTGCCCGAACTTATCATTACCAGTAACCACTCCGTTGCCGGAAAATACAGTCTGAACCCAACCATATCTGTTTTCTACACCAGTCTCTATGAAACTCCAAATCTGAAAGGATCATTAAACTTCACGATTCCGGTTCTGACCAAAGGAGGTATTTTCCTTGGTGCTGCAGGTTATAATGACATCGAAGATAAATGGCGCGGAATTGCCGAGGTCGGCTTTTATTACCAGGCAACGCCCAACCTACAATTCGATTTTGATTTTGGATTTGACGATGTGCTCACTTCATTCAGATCCGTTTACGGCAATCTGGGTGTGTCTTTCAGGATTTACAACAAAGAGGAGAAGTGATTACTCTTCAAAAACATCCCTAACAACAAGGTCTTGGTATCTTCTAATTCGAGATTGTCGACTTTTTCCTTAAAAACTTCAACGGGCAACTCCACCACATTGATGTATTCATTTTCATCATCGAGTCCGCCACCTTCATTTTTGAGTTTATCGCTATTCGTTACCTCGGCATAAAATAGGTGAAATTTCTCACTGGAATAACCCGGAGTAGAAAAGCTGGAATGTAGATGTTTGATGTTTTTAGGCTTCACTTTGTAACCACATTCCTCGCGTGTTTCTCGAATTGCAGCATCGAGCGGACTCTCACCTTTATCGACCTTCCCTGCCATAGCCTCCAGGATCTTTTTACCCGTTGGATAACGAAACTGCTCCACTAAAACAATTGTATTTTGGTCAATATTCCTGATCAAAACTACTGATGCATCGGGCCTGTCGACACGTTCACGATTGTGCCTTTTCCCTGAATCAATCATTTCAATTGTACCTTCTTTGATTTTTAAGAAAGAATCGTATTTCAGCTTTTCTGATATGACTTTGAAATCCATCTTGATCAATTTTTGTTAAGTGTAAAGTTCAAAAAACGAATGGAATAATCCGCCAGGTGTTTTCCTGATAATATTTGTATTGCCCAAATTCCTTTTTGAGCAGCCCTTCCTCGTAGAATTGCTTGGCAACAAGTGTCACAGTCAAAGCCAAGTAAACCAACAACCTCACAACCGAGAATTCATCAACAATCAGAGTCAAAAAGATTACGATCAATGCAGAATACATCGGGTGACGAACCTTTTTATAAGGACCGCTTTGAATTAAGGTAGCTCCGTTTTTAACATCCGGAAGAACATTGAGTTTTGATTGGCTCATCGACACAACAGCCCAAAATGCTAACCCAATTCCCAGGATTTCTAATAAAAACAACCAACTGTTGTTCGCGAACAGCGGTCCTGAAAATAGCAGATAGCCAATACAGGCAAATTGTATTGAAATGAAAAGATATGATTTAACGTTATCTGGCATGTGTAATTTCTTTTTTTCTACTTTAGTAGTTCAATCCCCAAAAGTAATTTCACAAACCAACTAACACATGAATAAACTTACTTCTCTTTTAGTTTTCTTAGTTATAGTTGGGTCAAGCTGTACTAAAGACTTCCCTGATTGTTATGACCCTAAAAAATCCGGTTGTGTCAACTTTAACCCTTGCTTATTTATTTCTAAAGCCAATGCAGATTTCACTATTTCAGAGGTTCACCAAATAGTGACTGCAAAGCCTGAAAAAGTAGATACTCTAATTGAAGTAGATACAGCGTATCGCCATGACTTTATTGAATTTACTCCAGTTCAGGAAAGTTACGACAGCTTAAAATGGATTGTGGGAGCTGAAACACTGAGGACCCGCACTGTTAGAAGAAAGGGTTTTCCTCCCAATCAAAATGTCTCTATCAAGCTCTATGTTTACAAAAAGCCAAATGGAGAATGCTTCCCAAATGCATCACATGTTGATAGCGTAGTTAAAACTTTTTACAGTGCTAGTGAACGACCTTACTCTGAAAAAAAATACAAAGGATTTAGAGAGAGCAACCCAAATGACACTGTCACCTTTTACATGACATCAAATAAATCATGGATTGGAATCCATCCTTATTGTGAATTTCGTCCAACTGGCATAACTTCATATGGTTACAATTACTTCTTTTTCACAGATGCAAGGGAGAGTGCAGGAGACAGGAACTGTCACGGCCTTCAAGCGTATGGTTATGTCGAGGGCGACTCTGTCTTTGTCGACTTTTCCTACATTCCACCTGATGTAGGTGAATATGTTCATGATTACTTTGAAGGAAGAGTGGTTAAATAGCAAATTACAATCTTCCCGTATTCAATAAATACCTTCAAAAAAACATAACTTCGCGGCTCTGAAAAAAGCACGAAAATGTACAGATCTCATACTTGCGGAGAACTAAGAAGCGAACACATTGACCAAACAGTAAAACTGGCCGGATGGGTACAGCGCACTCGTAACCTGGGCGGAATGACATTCATCGATCTACGCGATCGCTACGGGGTTACCCAACTCGCGTTTAGCATGGAACAAAATGCTGATTTATGCGAAAAAGCACGCAAAATGGGTCGGGAGTTTGTGATCCAGATCGAAGGAAAAGTCATTGAGCGCAGCAGTAAAAACGACAACATTCCAACCGGTGCTGTGGAAATCAGCGTTTCTTCTCTCAACGTTTTGAGTAAAAGCGAAGTGCCTCCATTCACGATTGAAGACGACACTGATGGCGGAGAAGAGCTCCGCATGAAGTATCGCTATTTGGATCTGAGGAGAAACCCGCTCAAAAACAACATGATGCTCCGCCACAAGTTGGCGATTGAAACCCGCAAGTATCTCGATGATCAGGGCTTTTTAGAAATTGAAACGCCTTACCTCATCAAGTCTACGCCTGAAGGAGCAAGAGATTTTGTTGTTCCATCGAGAATGCACGAAGGCCAATTCTATGCGCTACCCCAGTCTCCACAAACTTTTAAACAACTTTTGATGGTTTCGGGATACGATAAGTATTTCCAAATCGTGAGGTGTTTTAGAGATGAAGATCTGCGTGCAGACAGACAGCCGGAGTTTACCCAAATAGACTGCGAAATGACGTTTGTCGATCGCGAGGATGTTCTCAACACATTTGAAGGTTTGACAAAAAGTCTCTTTCAGAACACGATTGACGTCAAACTCCCTGATTTCAAGCGCATGACCTATGATGATGCCATGCGTCTGTACGGATCTGACAAACCCGACTTGCGTTTTGGAATGGAGTTCATCGAGCTCAACGAGCTCACGCAAAACAAAGGATTTAAAGTATTCGACTCTGCCGAGTTGGTTGTAGGGATTTGTGCAAAAGGATGTGCGAATTATTCACGTAAAGACCTCGACAAACTCACTGATTTCGTGAAGCGTCCACAAATCGGTGCTAAAGGAATGGTTTGGGTCAAGTACAATGAAGATGGCTCAGTAAAATCGGCAGTTGATAAATTTTACAGCGAAGATGATCTCAAAAAAATGCTCGAAAAAGCAGATGCTCAACCGGGCGACTTACTCCTCATCTTGAGTGGCGAAACCAATCACACGCGCAAAGCGATGAACGAGTTGAGACTTGAAATGGGAAATCGACTTGGACTTCGCGACCCTAAAAAGTTTGTACCACTTTGGGTTGTGGACTTCCCGCTCCTCGAATGGGACGAAGAAACAGAGCGCTACCACGCGATGCATCACCCGTTCACCTCTCCAATCGAAGAAGATATGGAAATGATCACATCAGCTCCTGAGAAAGTCCGCGCAAATGCTTACGACATGGTAATCAACGGAGTTGAAATTGGTGGCGGATCAATTCGTATTCACGACAATGAGCTCCAGCAAAAAATGTTTGATGCGCTCGGTTTCACAAAAGAAGAAGCGCAAAAGCAATTTGGATTCCTGCTCGATGCCTTTAAATACGGAGCTCCTCCGCACGGTGGAATCGCATTCGGATTTGATCGACTGGCAGCACTTGCCGGTGGTCGTGACAATATTCGCGAGTTCATTGCCTTCCCAAAAAACAATGCTGGTCGCGATTTGATGATCGATTCTCCTTCAATAGTTTCAACAGATCAGCTCGAAGAATTGCACCTCAAAATCGAAGAAAAAAAAGAAGAATAATCTGCTAACTTTGAGCAAAAGTTCTGCTATGAAAACGAGATCATTTTTGAACCTTCTGGCTGGGCTATATATGGCTCTGACCATTACGAGCTGTATTGATACCGGAATTGATCACAAGATTCAGCTTGGCGGACAAATCTTCAATGCGCGCGATTCATTTGCGATTGTTTGGAAACGCCCAACTCCCAAAGAAGCGATTCTCGGTCAGAGCCAAACGCCTTTCGATACCGTTCACTTTGATCAAAAAGGTCTTTTCCTGTCTGACGCTGTTTTCGATAGCGGGATGTACGTATTCGAATACAACGATTTTGAGGTCCCGATTTACATGCAAGAAGGCAAAACACTGAATATCAACTTCAACGCTCAATCGCCTCGTGAATCGCTCAAGTTTTCAGGTTCTTCCAAAAAACCAAACGTATTTTTAAAAGAGCGAAGAAACTTACAGAGCAAAATTCAACAACAGGCCAACTCGCTTTTGGGAGCTCCTGACAGCTTGTTTTTAGGCTTTTTAGACAGTGCAAGAAAATCACTCGACACCAATGTTGTGGAGTTCATCACAAACAAGCCCTCTTTTGACAAGACTTTCCTTGAGGATGAACAGTTTACAGCTTATTATTATGCCTCAAATCTACTTTTAGACTACATCCGTTTTCACGAATACCGCGAAACTGCTGACGAGCTAAAACCATCAACCAAAAAGATGCTTGATAAAATTGATATCAATAATGACAGAGCGGCTAACAATAAGGAATACCTTGAATTTGTTCAATCTGCAGTGAGTCTAAAAGTGAATGACAGTCTGCAGAATATTGAAGGTAAAGTTCAGCCAGAGCAAATAGTACCCGTTCAATTTTACATGATCGAGAAAATGCTCGATGCTCCTGAAACAAAAAGCTACATGAGCTACGCTATAGGGCGCCAGGCTTTTATGTTCATAGGTCCTGATATAAGCGATTCAACACTTACCGTCATTCGCAAAAACATTACAGACAAAGCTTACGCAAAAGCATTTGATGAAACCTATACCGATTGGCAACGACTCACAAAAGGGAAAGTAGCTCCAAACATTAAGGGCGTTGACACAATAGGTAAAGAAATTGCTCTTTCAGATTTGAGTGGGAAGCCAGTCTATATTGATGTATGGGCAACATGGTGTGGTCCGTGTAAAGAGGAAATTCCTTCCCTCAAAAAACTCGAACGAAAATACAGAGATGACATTCACTTCCTCAGTATCTCGATTGACGATAACAAGATAGATTGGCGCAGCTACGTTGAAGATGAAAATCTGCAAGGTATTCAGATCCACAACGAAAAAGCGTGGAAATCTAAATTTGTGGAAGAATACAAAATAAGAGGTATCCCGCGTTTCATCATGATCGATTCTGAAGGCAATATCATTGACGCTAATGCTCCCAGGCCAAGTGGAAAGGCCGAGGATCTGATCGAAGAGGCTTTAAAAACTGAAACTTCATAGTTCACACTCAAATAAACCACAGTTAATATTCCCCGTCATTCATTCACACCAACTTAAGAGTGATCTAATACTGCGCTAAAAGCAACATATCATCTTTGTGCAAACCAAGATGATATGCCTAAACACACAAGAGAAGTTGACCTAATCGTTCTTTCTGATCTCCACCTGGGCACTTACGGTTGCAGAGCCCAGGAACTACTCCAATACATGAAAAGCGTGAAACCGAAACGCGTCATTCTAAACGGAGACATTATTGACATTTGGCAATTCAAGAAAAGCTACTTCCCCAAAACACACATGAAAGTGGTCAAGCAGCTCATGAGTTGGATTGCTGATGGCGTTCAGGTAGATTACATCACGGGAAACCACGATGAGATGCTCCGCAAATTCAATGGATTTGAGCTGGGCTCATTCAAAATTTGCAATAAAGTCATGCTCAACCTTCCTGATGGCAAGGCCTGGATTTTTCACGGAGATGTATTCGATGTAACGATGAAATATTCAAAATGGCTTGCAAAGCTTGGAGCTGTCGGTTATGACACGCTAATCATGATCAACATCTTCGTCAACTGGTGTTTGAAAAAACTGGGGAAAGGCCGTATTTCACTGTCCAAAAAGATTAAGAACAGCGTAAAAGGTGCTATAAAATTCATCGATGATTTTGAGCAAACCGCTGCTGATATCGCTATTGACAACAACTACGAATACGTAATTTGCGGACACATCCACCAACCTCAAAAACGGGTAATCGAAAACGAAAAAGGAGCAGTAAATTACCTCAACAGCGGTGATTGGATCGAAAACCTCTCTGCTCTCGAATACCATGAAAACACATGGAAACTCGTAAATCACGAGGAGTTGTTCCAAAAACTACCAAAGATCAAACCCGATCCTGAAGAAGATCTCATCCTCGAAACCGATCACTTATTCGAAAAGCTTGTGGAAGAATTCAACCTCATGAAGGTTAGCTAAACCACATTTGTCAACTAGTTAACATTTGCTTTCAGCTGCTTTTGTCAATTTTGAAGCATGAAAGCAATATTGACTTTTCTCACATTATTTATTTCTCATTTCATTTTCGGTCAGATCCACTTCAAAGCCGACATTCCGTCACAACCAAATGCCAAAGTTCAAATCCAGCGCTGGGATGTTCTCAATCAAACCAAAGAAATAGAAGTTTCTTTTTCACTCAACTCTGAAGGAAAAGCCGATAATCAACTCAACTTATCTCCATTTCTCTATCTGATCAAAATTGGAGGGAACACAAAATTACAAGTCGCTCTCGATCGAGGTGATTCTCTCGTTATTCATGAGCGAGGAGGAAAAGTGACCGTTTATGGTAGTAATGGGACAAGTAAAATGCAGGCTTATGAATCGTATAGAGAAAACGATTTTGAGCAGCATGTAAAACCTCTTCGCAAGCGGGCAGCAGAGGCTTTCAGAAATGAAAACGATTCGCTTGCGGTGGCTCTGACCGTGAAAGAGCAAAACGCTTATGACAGTCATAAAAAGAAACTCATTCAGTTTGCGCTCAACGAGTTAGACAGTTCTATTGCCATTTATTATGCTGCATTGAGGTGGAAAGGAGACGAAGAATTGAAAAACATCAAAAAACTGCGCGATAAATTAGCGGGGCGATATCCTCGAAATCCGTCATTAGAAGCACTTGATGAACGCATCAAAAATTTTGAACGAGTTGCAATCGGTCAAAAAACACCTTTCATTGAATTACCTGATCAATATGGAAAAATCCACACGCTTAATAAACTAAAAGGAAAGTATACATTGATTGAATTCTGGGCGAGTTGGTGCGGACCGTGTAGGCGATTCAACCCAGAATTAGTGGAAGTTTATAAAAACTATAAAAACAAAGGCTTAAACATTGTTTCTGTGTCGCTTAACACTCGCAAAAACCTTTGGATTAGCGCCATCGAACAAGACAGTTTAGACTGGGCTCAACTTTCTGACTTAAAAGGGTATAAATCAAAAACAGCAAAAGATTACAATATTTCGAGTATTCCGGCTAATTTCCTCATAGATGAGAACGGAATGATCATCGATAAAAACCGTTTTGGCCCGGATTTAAAAAAGAGACTTGAGGTATTATTGAATTAATAAGCCGCCTTAAACTGCTTCAGAAAACGCACATCATTTTCAAAGAAATAACGTAAATCACCAATTCCGTATCGTTGAGCTGCAATTCGCTCGATGCCCATTCCAAAGGCAAAGCCAGAGTATTTCTTAGAATCGATTCCGCAGTTTTCAAGAACATTAGGATCAACCATTCCACAGCCCATAATTTCGAGCCATCCGGTTCCTTTTGTCATGCGGTAATCAGCTTCCGTTTCCAGCCCCCAGTAAACATCCATCTCAGCGCTTGGCTCAGTAAACGGAAAATAAGAAGGTCGCAACCTGATCTTCGTTTTACCAAAAAACTCTTTCGTAAAATACTGGAGCGTTTGCTTCATATCGGCAAAAGAGACATTCTCATCAATGTACAAACCTTCAATTTGGTGAAAAATACAGTGCGCCCTAGATGAAATAGCTTCATTTCGAAAAACTCTACCCGGAGCGATGATTCTGATAGGTGGCTTTTGATTTTCCATCACTCGCACCTGAACCGATGATGTGTGCGTCCGCAATGCCAACTTCTCATCACCTTCGTTTTCAACGAAAAAAGTATCCTGCATATCGCGAGCCGGATGTTCTTCAGGAAAGTTCAAAGCAGTGAAATTGTGCCAGTCATCCTCTACCTCAGGCCCTTCAGCTACTGTAAACCCGATTCTCGAAAAAATATCGACAATCTCATTCCGAATAACAGAAATTGGATGTCTCGCTCCCAATTCAAAAGGATACCCCGGTCTCGTGTAATCTTCCTTTGCTTTTCGGTCAGATCCACCTGAAGCTAAACCGCTTTTCAACGAATCGAACTTTTCCTGAGCCGCTTGCTTGAGTCCGTTCAGCTTTTGTCCAAAAGCCTTTTTTTGATCGTTTGGCACATTTTTAAATTCTCCAAACAACTCTTTGATAAGACCTTTTGACCCCAAAAACCTGATGCGGAACTTTTCCAGCTCCTCTGGGCTTTGGGTTTCAAACGATTTTATTTCTTCTAAATACTCGTCAATTTTCTCGATCATGGACAAAAGCTTTGCGCGAAATTAATATTCCCCTTTTAATTCAGCATTTTCATGCGCATCCAAATGTCTTTTTTTGGCCGATTATTTCCATCAACCTCAACAGATGCGATTTTTTCCAGTACTTCTATACCTTCTACAATTTTCCCGTAAACCGTGTACATATCATCGAGGTGGGGAGTTCCACCAACCGTTGTGTAGGTTTCAATCTGCTTTTCACTGTAGCGAAAATGTGCAACTTTATCTTCAACCTGTAGTTTGAGCGTATCGTAAAAAGATTTCATCATTTCCCTATTTTGCGAGCGCTGAATAGATTTGTACTTCATCCGCAAGCTATCGTTCTCAGGTTTTGCCAAATAATTCGTAATAGCATTATTAAAGGCTTTTTTCATGCGCATCTGCTCCATTTTGTCGAGTTCTTCTTTAGTGAAAACTTTTCCTTCAACGAGGTAAAATTGAGAACCTGAACTCTTACGTTCCGGATTGATTCTGTCTCCTTCCCTGGCAGCAGCCAACACACCTTTCCTGTGAAAAATTGAATCCACAAATTCAGCCTCAATCTTGTAACCGGGTCCGCCATCACCTAATTTCTTACCCGGTTTTGCATTGATACTTTCAGGATCTCCGCCCTGAATCATAAAATCATCAATAACACGATGAAACAACGTACTGTCGTAAAATCCGTCTTTAACGAGCGCAATAAAATTATCGCGGTGTTTTGGCGTTTCATTGTACAAAGCAACTTTCATGTTACCCATGGTAGTTTCGATCAGAACCAATCGCTGTTCCTGAGCCATGGATCTGACCGAAACAGCTAAAAAAATGAGCAGATAAAAATATTTTAGATTAGATGTGCGCATTATTTATAAATTTGGATTTCTAATTATGAAAAGAATGGCAGTGAAAATAGCAAAAAACTGGTTAGCTTCAATCTTTGCGATGGCGCTTTTGATTGGATTTGTAGCCTGCGAAAATGATGACGATGAGGATGATGCTCCCACAATTGCTGAAATCCGTACGCTCAATACTGACGGTGAGGCTGTAGCTGATGCAACAGTATTACTTACTTGTGAAAGTTCTGTAAACCGTCCATGTGATATTGAAATTGAAGGAAAAACGAATCAAAATGGTATTTACACCAGAGAGTTTGAATTACCAAAAGTATTGAAAGTGAATGCTTACAAAGTACTTTCAGACACTCAGGTAACGGGTGTTTTCCCCGATACAAATGTTACGGTAACGTATGATTCAATTTGTGGTGAAGCGTATATTTCGATTATCGCCAACGAAAAGAGTCGTCAGTCAATTGTTCTTTACGAATGTAATTAACAATAGCCTCACGCATTAATTTATTTTGCTCTCCCGCTTTCAAGTGGGGGAGCTTTTTTTTGCGCTCAAAATGAGGCCAACCGTCCTCGTCTCTACCCATGAACTCGTAGTAACCATATGGCTCAAGGAGTGTGCAAACTGAGATATGCATCACATCAACCTTTTCATCTTTTGAAAGTTTGCGATGTCCCATTCCCAATTCCTGTATGCCAATTAAAAAGATAATAGCATCGATGTCGAGTCCGCCACCAAACCGCTTTTCAAAAAAATCAACAACACCTTGCCATTCTTGCATTAAGTCACTCATCTAATTCACATTTTTGCGTTCACAAAACTAACGCTCACAATAAAACCTGCCTCGCTTTAAGTCTATTTTTGAAACATGAATTTTCTCGACATCATTATTCTCATCATTTTAGCATTCATGGGATTCAAGGGTTTCAAACGCGGATTGATCATTGAAATGGCCTCTATCCTGGCGCTTGTACTTGGAATTTACGGAGCAATTGAGTTCTCATTTTACGTGGAGGGACTGCTAAAAGATCAAACAAATTTAGATGAGAGCTACTTGCCTCTTGCAGCTTTTGCGGTTACTTTCCTCGGGATTGTTGTGGGGATTCATCTTTTGGCAAGAGTGATTCAGGGTATTTTGAAAATGGCAGCACTCGGACTCATAAACCGAATTGCAGGAGCTGTTTTTGGACTGCTTAAAGCCACTATTATTATGAGTTTCATTCTCGTTTTCCTCAACTCATCTTTGCTGGGGGTGTTGCCAAAAGAAACCAAATCTGAATCGTATTTATACGGACCCGTAGCCACAGTTGGACCTACGATAATGCCAATTATCACCGAAAGTTCCTGGTACAGAGATCTGGATCTGACCGGCAAAATTGATGATGCAAAAGAAAAAGTTGAGGAAGAAACTAGCCTCTGATCGCTTTTACGCCCGGCAGTTCTTTTCCTTCGATAAGCTCGAGTAAAGCTCCGCCCCCGGTAGAAACGTAGCTCACGTGTTCCTTCAATTTGAATTTATTCACTGCTGCAACGGAATCTCCACCGCCCACGAGCGAAAAAGCACCTCGCTCACTGGCCGTAACGATCGCGTAAGCAACCTGCTTCGTTCCTTCGCTGAAGTTTTCAAACTCAAAAACGCCCATTGGGCCATTCCAGAGGATTGTTTTCGATTCTTCAAGGCAAAGTTTACAATCTTCAATTGCCTCCGGGCCGATATCGAGCCCCATGAAACCATCAGGAATATTATTTGTAGGAACCGTTTTCTTGTTGGCGTCATTTGAGAAATCATCTCCAGCAACCGTATCTTCCGGAATGATAATTCTCACACCTTTTTCATCAGCTAAATCAAAAATCTTTTTAGCAGTATAAATGTAGTCTTTTTCAACGAGCGAATTCCCTACATTTCCGCCCTGAGCCACAGCAAAAGTGTAAGCCATTCCACCACCGATAATCAGGTTATCGACACGATTCATGAGATTCTCGATTATCCCGATTTTTGAAGAAACTTTAGCTCCTCCAATAACAGCGGTAAATGGTTTTTTCGGCTCTTTCATGACTTTCGCCACGCTTTTGAGCTCCCTGTCCATCAGATAACCAAAGAGCTTGTCGTCAAAATACTTTGCGATAATCGCTGTAGAAGCGTGTGCGCGATGAGCTGTTCCAAAAGCATCATTGACATAAACATCACCAAGTTTTGAAAGTTGCTCAGCCATTTGGTCAGATCCTTTTTTCTCACCATCGTGAAAACGCAAATTCTCGAGTAACAAAACCTCGCCCGATTTCAGTTGAGCTGCTTTTTCTTCAGCTTCAGAACCGAGGCAATCACTAGCAAAATGAACATTTGTATCCAGCAATTCTTCGAGGTGATTTACTAAATGTCTTAGCGAGAATTTCTCTTCCTGGTCTTTTGGTCTGCCCAGGTGTGACATCAAAATTGCCGATCCGCCATCGCTCAAAATCTTTTTGATTGTTGGCAATGCAGCCTGAATTCGGGTGTCATCAGTGATTTTGAACTGATCGTTGAGTGGAACGTTAAAATCGACACGTATGAGTGCCTTTTTACCTGAAAAATTGAAAGAGTCCATTGTTTGCATAGCGTACAAAATTGTGGGGGCAAAAATTGCAAAAATCTTTGAGTTATTAAGCTCTTCTAAAATGTTACTTTTGACCCCATGCAATACGATGCGATAATCGGGCAAAGTGAGTTGAAGGAACGCCTTCAAAAATCGGTACGTGAAAACCGAATCAGTCATGCTCAACTTTTTGTTGGGCCTGAAGGAAGCGGAGCATTACCGATGGCTGTAGCGTATGCCTGTCAGGTTCTGACCGAAAACAGTCAAAACCCTGAAGCAACGCGCAAAAAATGCGAAAAACTCACACACCCCGATTTACATTTTTGCTTTCCTGTAAACACGACTAAAAGTGTTAAAAAAGATCCCAGGTCGAGTCATTTTCTGAAAGAATGGCGTGAGGCTTTATTGACAAATCCGTACCTCAACCTTTACCAGTGGTTGAACAAGTTGGGGATTGAAAATAAACAGGGGATCATCGCTGTTAGGCAAGCTGAAGAAATTCAGCAGGATTTGGCACTCAAAGCTTTTGAGGCGAGTTATAAAATCATGATTTTGTGGATGCCGGAAAAGCTCCACGAAAAAGCGGCTAACAAGTTGCTCAAAATCATTGAAGAACCACCCCAAAAAACTCTTTTCATCCTCGTTAGTGAAAATGCAGAGTTGCTCTTGCCAACAATTATATCCCGGACGCAAATTACACGCGTTCCCAGGCTAAGTTCTGAGGAACTCAAAGATGCTCTCATAAAGCGTCACAACATGGATGAAGCAAGTGCTCAAAGTGCTGCTTTTCTCTCTGAGGGAAACTATTTGGAAGCATTGAGGATCCTCAACAGCAACAAAGAAGAGATGTCGTTTAAAACGACTTTTCAAAACTGGATGCGCTCGCTTTACACGAAAGACATTTACGAGGTGATGGACTTCGTTGAGCAAATAGCACGAGTGGGTCGCGAGAGACAAAAACATTTTTTAACATACGGATTACACATTTTTCGAGAGAGCTTAATGACGAACTACGCCACCAAAGAATTAGTTCGCACAAGTGGTGATGAAGCCAACTTCGTTGAAAAGTTCTCTCCCTTTATTCATGCAGGAAATGCACTGTCGTTTGCATCAGAATTTGAAGAGGCTATTTATCACATTGAGCGAAATGTGAATGCCAAAATAGTTTTCACCGACCTATCGTTAAAGTCGATGAAACTAATAAGAGTGAAGGCTTAGATTTGGTGTAAAAACCGAATGCCTTACCTTTGATTACGATTAATAAAATACGAACTCATTATGGGATGTGGAAGTTGTTCATCTGGCGGAGGAACTCCGGCAGGTTGTGGAAGCAATGGTTCGTGTGTTACCGGAAGTTGCGGAAAATTAGAGGTTTTTGACTGGCTCTCAGGAATGGAGTTGCCTAATGGTCAGAACCAATTCGATATAATTGAAGTAAAATTCAAAAACACACGCAAAGAGTTCATCAGGAACTCGAAGCAGTTAGAGCTCAGTTACGGAGAGCCTGTTGTGGTGGAAGCTGCATCAGGATACGATATAGGTACAGTTTCATTGACGGGCGAACTCGTTCGCATTCAAATGCAGAAGAAAGGCATTAAGCCTGATTCGCGCGATGTCAAAAACGTGATAAGAAAGCCAAGCCAGGCCGATTTAGACAAATGGACAGAAGCTCAAAAAGAAGAGCGTCCAACAATGTTGAGGTCGCGCTCAATCGCCAAAGAGCTCAAGCTTCAAATGAAAATCAGTGATGTCGAGTACCAGGCTGATCGTTCTAAAGCGACTTTCTTTTACACCGCTGACGATCGTGTCGATTTTCGCGAGTTGATCAAAATTTTAGCTGATCAATTCAAGCTACGTATAGAAATGCGCCAAATTGGAGCCAGGCAGGAAGCCGGCCGTTTGGGCGGAATTGGATCATGCGGACGCGAACTGTGTTGCTCAACATGGCTTACAGACTTTAGAAGTGTATCGACAAATGCAGCGCGTTACCAGCAATTATCCATCAACCCGATGAAGTTGGCGGGCCAGTGTGGTAAACTCAAGTGCTGCCTCAATTACGAACTTGACGCTTACCTCGATGCTCTCAAAGATTTTCCTTCAACAGAGACAAAACTCGAAACACAAAGAGGACTCGCTGAACACCAAAAAAGCGACATCTTCAAAGGCATCATGTGGTACAATTATCCAGATGATCCGGGAAAGTTTTACTGCCTCACCAAAGAACGCGTAAAGGAAATTATTCAACTCAACAAAAAAGGTGAAAAACCTGCTGATTTAACCGACTTTGAATTAGTTGTTGAGGAAAAGACCTCAGAGGTTGATTACGCAAATGTTGTTGGACAAGACAGCCTTACTCGCTTCGATAAAAACAAAAAACGCGGAGGCAAAAACAGGAGAAAAAAAGGAAACCGAAAAGGAGGCAAGCCTCAACAAAAAGCAAAGGGAAACCCAAAACAAAATAAAGGCGGCAATAAGCCACCCGAAAATCGCAAAAAGGGCGGTAAGAAGCCCTACAACAAAGGCCGAGGCAATAACCCGAAAGGAAAAAGCCGCAACAACAAACCAAATGGTGAGAACAAGAAATAAGGTATTAAGCTTGCTCAGTGTTGTTTTGGCTCTGTCCATTACGAGCTGTAACGATAATGTTGTTTTTCAGGATAGTGTTGAAATGAAAAAAACCGTTTGGCACTACAATGAACCTGCTGAATTTGAGTTTTCTATGAAAGACTCCATCAACCATTATGATATGTTGGTGAACATTAGGAACGGAACAGATTACGCTTATAACAATATGTGGCTATTTGTCACTTATGAGTATCCTAACGATTCCGTGTTTACTGATACAGTTGAATGCCCGCTCGCTTACTCAAATGGCGAATGGATAGGATCGGGAATTGGTGATGTTGTGGACAATCTCGTGATGTTCAAGCAAGACGTCCGTTTTCCCAAAGCTGGTGATTACAAAGTTTCAATCAGGCACGGGATGAGAAACGATAATTTGAAAGCAGTTCACAGTATTGGGTTACGAGTTCAACACGCGTTATGACAGAGAAAAAGAAAGAAAAAAAGAAAAGTAGTTACGGGAAATACATCCTCGCTTTTTGGTTGATCTATTTTACAGGTTTTGCCGTAACAGCCGGGTATTTCCTCGCCTTGAGTCGAGACATGATTTGGGAACTTCCCTCTTTTGAAGAACTCGAAAACCCGCAGACAAACCTCGCCAGTGAAATTATCTCCACTGATGGTGAGCTTATCGGGAAATATTTTAGAGAGAACAGAACACGCATCGACTTTGAAAACATTCCCGATCACATGGTTGAGGCCCTAATCTCAACTGAAGATGAACGTTTCTACGAACATTCAGGAATTGATGTAAGAGGTACGGTCAGAGCCGTAGCATTCCTCGGGACACGAGGTGGTGCATCAACTATTTCGCAACAGTTAGCAAAGCTTCTCTACCATGAGCCGGCAGCAACTATCATAGAGCGTCTCAAGCAAAAAACAATGGAGTGGGTTATTGCAACCCAGCTGGAACGCCAATACACAAAAGAGGAAATCATCACGATGTACCTCAACAAATTCGACTTCGTGAATAATGCAGTTGGCGTTGAGTCGGCCGCTGAAGTTTATTTCGACACCTCAGCAGATTCCCTCTCATTGCCCGAGGCAGCCACACTTGTGGGAATGGCCAAAAACCCATCACTTTTCAATCCAAATCGCAGACCTGACACAACTGTTTTCAGGAGAAATGTTGTTTTTGGTCAAATGCTCCGTAATAATGCTATTACTCAACAACAATTCGATTCATTGGCTCAGCTCCCTCTGGGATTGAGATTCAAACGTGTCGATCACTCTGAGGGTATGGCTCCGTATTTCAGAGAGGTTCTGAGGTTAAAGCTCAAAGAACTATTCAACGAAAAAAATGAAGATGGCAACTACAAAATAGCAAAGCCAAACGGAGATCCATACAGCATTTACAGCGATGGATTAAAAATTTACACAACGCTCCACAGCAGACTTCAGGAATATGCTGAGTGGGCTGTTGAAGAGCATTTGAGCGGAGAGTTACAACCTGATTTTTGGAATGATTTGAAAAGAGTGAAAAGAGCTCCTTTTGCCAATAATGTAAGCGAGAGCCAAATCAACAGGATTCTTCAACAAGGTGTGCGCTGGAGTGATCGCTATTATCATTTGAATCAGCGCGGTGTTGAAAAAGACTCTATCGAATGGTATTTCAACCAACCCGTTGAAATGACAGTGTTCAGCTGGGATGGCCCAATCGACACAATCATGACTCCTATGGACTCGATCCGTTACCACAAAAGTTTCCTCCATGCCGGGCTCATGAGCCTCGATCCACAATCAGGCGAAGTGAGAGCCTGGGTTGGCGGAATCAATCACAACTATTTCGCTTATGACCATGTGGTTCAGGGAAGGCGCCAGGTTGGCTCCACATTCAAGCCTTTCGTTTACGCTCTTGCGATTGAAAATGGCTTGAGTCCGTGTAAAAAAGTTCCTGATATTCCCGTAACCTTCAAAAAGGGAACCTGGAATATGCTCAGTGATTGGACACCTTCCAACTCTGATACAACTTACAAAGGAGAAATGGTAACCCTCAAATTCGGGTTGGCAAATTCCATGAACAACATTACCGCATGGGTAATGAAACAATACGGCCCTGTAGCAGTAATTGAATACTGTAGAAGACTCGGCATTACGAGTCCGCTCGATACAGTTCCTTCACTTGCACTAGGGGTTGCTGATATTTCACTTTATGAAATGGTGGGAGCCCACGCCACATTCGTGAATGAAGGTATTTGGCAAAAGCCGCTTTACATTACGCGAATCGAGAACAAGAGCGGAGCCGTAATCAAAGAGTTCATGCCCAAAACACGAGAAGCCATGAGCGAACAAAACGCTTATACGATGCTCGAGTTGATGAAAGGTGTAACAATGGGAGCCGAAGCTCCAGATGGCCGCAGAAGAGGTACAGGAATCAGGCTTCACTTTGACCGACCTTATGCAAATATCCCGTGGGATCGACCGATAGCCGGAAAAACAGGTACCACTCAAAACAACTCTGACGGTTGGTTCATGGGCTCAACTCCTGATTTAGTTACAGGCGTTTGGGTTGGTGCTGAAGACAGAAGTGTTCACTTCAGGTACACTTCAAAAGGTCAGGGAGCAAATACTGCTCTTCCAATTTGGGGTTATTATATGAATAAGGTTTGGGCCGATTCTGCACTTGGAATAAGCACAGGAGATTTTAAAAAACCCGATAATTATGACATGATTTTGGATTGTGATAAGTACAATCAATCAAATGTCGATATATTTGGTGATTCAGATAATCAAGGATTCAATAAATAGTGTATGATCAATAAAGTTGTTAAAGACGCTGAAGAAGGAGTAAAAGGAATCAAGGACGGAATGACGCTCATGCTCGGAGGTTTTGGACTCTGCGGAATTCCGGAAAATGCAATTACCGCACTCAAAAAAGAGGGAGTCAAGGATCTTACCTGTATTTCAAATAATGCGGGTGTTGACGATTTTGGCCTCGGACTTTTGTTGCAGAGCAAGCAAATCAAGAAAATGGTTTCTTCTTACGTAGGCGAGAATGACTTATTTGAAAAACAAATGTTGAGTGGCGAACTCGAAGTAGATCTCGTTCCGCAAGGTTCTCTAGCTGAACGCACAAGAGCAGGAGGTGCCGGAATTCCGGCCTTTTTCACTCCAACCGGATACGGAACAGAGATAGCTGAAGGCAAAGAAGTTCGCTGGTTTGACGGAAAACCGCATATACTGGAATCGGCTCTGACCGCAGATTTCGCCTTTGTTAAAGCATGGAAAGGTGACAAAGCAGGAAACTTGATTTTCAAGGCAACTGCTCGTAACTTCAACCCAATTATGGCAATGGCAGGAAAAATCACTGTCGCTGAAGTAGAAGAACTCGTTGAACCGGGTGAACTCGATCCTAATGAAATTCACACTCCCGGAATTTTCGTACAACGCATTTTTGAAGGAACTAATTACGAAAAACGTATTGAGCAAAGGACTGTAAGAGAAAAATAACGCAAGCAAATGCAAAGCATATCAAAGATTGAGCGCTATTTAGCATTTGCTCTATTTGCATCGGTTTTCGTTTACCTGATTATTCGGGCTGTGAATGTTCAACTGGTCCACGATGAAGTGGTGACCTATTTCATTTACATGCATCATGGAAGCTGGTGGCCATTCAAAGGATACGTGGATGCTAATAACCACTTGCTTTTTTCAGCACTGGGGAATTTATTTTCCTCAATTATTGGTCATCAACTCCCACTTACTCCACGAATACCATCTCTGCTAGCATTTCCTGTCCTTGCAATTTACACATGGAAAATTGCAAAGTGCTTTGGTGGATCAGTTTTTAACCGATGGCTTTTCATAATTCCGCTCGCCACTGCACCTTATTTCATTGAGTTCTTTGCTCTTGGTAGAGGATACGGATTATCGATGGCATTTCTCATAGCCGGTATTTTTTACCTGCTCCAATTTTTACGTCATTTTCAAATCCATCAATCGTATCTCTCACTGCTTTTTTTAACCCTAGCGCTTTACTCAAACCTCACACTAATTTTCATTGTCATCATTGCATTTGGACTCATCGCCTTTCAATGGTTTGCCTCAAAAAAAGAACGCCACTCACAACTTTTCTTACAGTTTATGATATTCGGGGTTACAACCGGATGGGCTATTTGGTACAGTCTTCAATTAAAAAACATTGAAAAGCTCTACTACGGCTACACAAAAGGTTTTGTGGATAACAGCCTGAGATCATTGAGCGAGCTAATTGCATTCACAAATGATCCAGTTGTGTTGTGGATTTTTGTCATCTTATTTACAGCTGTTTTCATCTTCGCTGTAGCACATTTGTTGAAAGGGAATATCGGTCAGAACCTGAAAAGCCTGCCAACTGTAGCATTACCGGTTTTGTTAGGAGGAGCAGTGATTTCAATTCTTTTAGCTAACCTAATACTCGATGTAAAACTACCCTCTGATCGTGCTTTGCTTTATTTCTTCCCGTTATTCACCGGAAGTTTATTTTTTATTGCACAGAAATTCAGCTACAACATTTTAAACATCTCGATTTTTACTACTTCTCTTTTATTTCCTCTTTCATTAATCGTGAATATGAATACAACTCATTCACTTTTTTGGAAACAGGAAAGAATTAAGCCTTCATTTCATAAAATAGTTGACAATTCTATTGAGAATGACGGTTTTCCACCTTCAATTGGAGGGAAGTCAATTTTAGCTACTGTTTGGTCTATTTCAGCTCCACAAAACACTAAATATGTCACAGATTTACAATCGGGAAATATGGGACTTTATCCAGACTCAGTTGCAACTTATCAACTTGCCGATACAAATGAGTACCCGTCTGTTCTTGATCACTACTCTGTTATTGATCACGATTCAATATCAGGTTTATCTTTTCTCAAACGAACCGAGCCTCTTGCTAAATCATTTGTACAGGATACTACCTATTCAAATGTAAAACGCGAGGAAATTTACACTGATATTTTCAAGGGAATTGACAGTACAACGCTCGGCAAAGCCGTGTTATTGGAAGCAGAAATCACATTGAAAACAAACACTTTCCCAACAGATTTACAAGTAATTGCAAGTGCACAAAAACCCAGTGGAGAAATCAGCTATTTTGAAGGTCTTCCATTCGACCTCACCGCTGGTGAAATGCAGAATGGTAAAACGGTTAGGTTAAGCATGTACATTCCGCAGGTCACGGATCCGACCAAAAGCGGTTTTTACATTCTCAACAAAGACAAAAGAAGTTTTGAAATCGTTGACCTCAAAGCTTCTCTTTACACCTTAAACGAAACTGAAAATATTCATGCTCAATAGGCGAAATTGCGTAAATTCGTAGTTCGCAACAGAAAAGCAAAAAACTTATGTCTTTAGATAAACACGGTATAGCTAAACGAATTTCACAAGAGCTCGAAAACGGAATGTATGTCAACCTGGGAATTGGTATTCCTACCCTGGTAGCCAATTACGTACCTGATGAAATCAACGTGGAATTTCAATCAGAAAATGGTGTTTTAGGAATGGGGCGTTTCCCCACTGAAGAGGAAGTTGATGCTGATTTAATCAATGCCGGTAAACAAACCATTACGACAAAACCCGGAGCTGTATTTTTTGATTCTGCAACGAGTTTTGCGATGATTAGAGGTCAGCACGTGAACCTTACGGTTTTGGGAGCTATGGAAGTCGCTGAGAATGGCGATATCTCAAATTGGAAAATCCCCGGAAAAATGGTTAAAGGTATGGGTGGAGCTATGGATTTAGTAGCTTCAGCTAAAAACATCATTGTTGCGATGATGCATACCAATAAACGAGGCGATTCAAAACTTCTCAAAGCTTGTACTCTTCCTATTACCGGTGTAGGTTGCGTGAATAGAATTGTTACCAACTTAGCTGTAATCGATATTGTTGAAGGTGGTTTCAAGCTTGTAGAAAGAGCTCCAGGTGTATCAGTAGAGGAAATTCAGGAAGCTACTGAAGGCAAGCTAATTGTTGAAGGAGACATTCCTGAAATGAAAGTATAGATCCCCACAAAAAATTGAATTTGATTAAGGTGTATTTCGAAATACACCTTTTTTATTTTCTTTGCCGTTTAACCTTTAAAATTACCCTGTGAAATTAAGCGTTTTAATTCCCGCATATAACGAGGCCGCAACGATCCACATCATTCTCGACAAGGTTAGAGAAGTGAAACTAAAAGGTGATGTTGAAAAGGAAATCGTTATTGTGAATGATGCTTCAAAGGACAACACTGCTGATGTTGTTGAGGCGTATATCGAAAAACATACAGACTTTGACATCAAGCTTTACAACCAGCCTTACAATATGGGTAAAGGTGCCGCGATTCACAGAGCTATTGATGAAGCACAGGGCGACTATGTTGTCATTCAGGACGCTGATTTAGAATACGATCCTGAAGAATACAATATTTTACTAAAACCCATACTAAGTGGTTTTGCTGATGTTGTTTACGGGTCCAGATTTATGGGAGGCCAACCTCATCGTATTCTGTTCTTTTGGCACTCACTTGGAAATCAGTTTCTCACTTTCCTCTCAAACATGTTCACCAATCTCAATCTAACAGATATGGAAACGTGTTACAAAGTTTTTAAAGCTTCAACGATCAAGCAATTAAACCTCACAGAAAAGCGTTTTGGCTTTGAACCTGAAGTGACAGCTAAAATATCGAGAGTTCCTAAAATCAGAATTTACGAAGTGGGAATTTCTTATTACGGTAGGACTTACGAAGAAGGGAAAAAAATAGGATGGAAAGACGGCTTTAGAGCAATCTACTGCATCTTAAAATACAACATATTTGACAAGAAAGTTTTCAAACATCAGTAAAGCTCCCCGCTCATTTTCAGTGGTTCTGATCATGAGTATTCTTCTTGTATTCACAGTACTCAACATCGGGCACTGGAAGCGTGGCGGTGTCATTGTTTCTGATATTCAATCGTACTATTCTTATCTACCGGCAATCTTCATCTACGATGACCTCTCATTTCAGTACAAGTACGAGGAAGACACTCCAGATGTAGTCAAAAACAATCTCTGGTATCTCGAAACAGCTGATGGAGAACCGGTTCAAAAAATGTCGAGCGGATTAGCGCTTCTTTACTCACCCTTCTTTTTTGTGGCACACGCCACCGCAGGGTCATTCGGTTACGACCCAAATGGGTATTCTCCTCCTTACCAACTCGCGTTAACATTATCCTCCGTTTTTTATGCTATTCTAAGCATGTTTGTCATGCGCGCAATCCTTTTGAGATTTTTCAGCGATACAACCTCGGCCACTACCATAGCAATTCTCTATGCCGGTACAAATCTCTTTTATTACATCATGAACGAAAGCGCAATGAGTCACAATTACAGCGTTTTCATCATTACACTTATCATCTACTCAACCCTCAAATGGAGCGACTCAATTAACATCAAACGCACTTTTTTAACCGGCTTGCTTTGCGGCCTGGCCGTTTTGGTCAGACCCATAAATGGTCTCGTGGTTCTTTTCCCAATTCTCTATTTCATGGTCAAATCAGGAGGTATTAAGCAGTCTTTTGATTCACTACTGGAACCCAAAGTGCTTTTCCCTGCTTTTCTGGGTGGTTTTTTGGGAATACTACCTCAACTCATTTACTGGAAAGCAGCAACCGGAGATTGGATCTATTACTCTTATAACGAAGAAGGTTTTTTCCTGTCAGATCCCCAGTTCTTAAAAGGTCTATTCAGCTTTAGAAAGGGCTGGCTCATTTACACGCCATTGATGATTTTAGGGTTAATCGGCTTGATACCGCTCTACAAAAAGCACAGAGCATTGGCTGTTCCAACCATCGTGATTTTACCGATTTACATGTATGTGATATTCAGTTGGTGGTGCTGGTGGTATGGCGGCTCTTTTGGAATGCGGGCAATGATTGACATGTATCCGTTTTTAGCTCTTGGGCTGGCAGCTGCTATCCATTGGGTACTGAACCAGAGGAAAACGGTTCTGACCGTAAATTTTTACGCATTAATTGTTATTGGAATTGGTCTCAACCAGTGGCAAACTTATCAATACAGGAAAGGGATTATTCACTGGGATGGCATGACAAAAGAGGCGTACAAGGCTGTTTTTTGGCACGACAATTACCCGCCAAATTACGACTCGTACATCGATCGACCTGATTATGACGCTGCAAAACGCGGAGACCGCTAAACGAAGTCGATGTTTTCTTCCTCTATAAGGTTTTCTCCCTTGAATCTCAGAAACAACTGAACTGTTGTTACCACATCTTTTTGGCAGTATTCCACAATTCTATCGAGGTTATTTTCCTCGTAATAAACGCCTCTCACTTCGCTTCCGTCAATATCGTCTTTTGGAGTTGGGATATTGAAAATATGCGCCAACAATTCCAGTGAAGTGTAGCTTTTCCAATCGCCAAACTTCCAGAGTTCCATAGTATCGAGATGGCGAACTTCCCAGGGCTTTTTTCCTGCAATATCGAGCAGGTTGGGAAGCTTTACGCCATTGACGAGCATTCTCCTGGCGATGTAAGGGAAATCGAATTCCTTTCCGTTGTGGGCGCACAGTAAATGTTGTGGCTCGTTGAAGTGACTGTTTAACAAATCGGCAAAGTTTTGTAGAAAATCTGTCTCTGAATCGCCAGAGAATGAAGTTATTCTCAAACGTTTCCCGTTTGTTGTGTTGCGCATAAAACCAACAGAGATGCATACAATTTTCCCGAACTCTGCGTAAATTCCGGCTCTATCGTAAAGCTCATCTGGTGTTTCTTCATCGGTTTTGAGTCTGTTTGCTTTTTTGGTCCACAGTGCTTTTGCCGAATCTGACAGTGAATCGAATGTTTTTTCTTGTGGAACTGTTTCAATATCGAGAAACAGGATGTTTGTAATGTCGACATTTTCTAACATAAGCGGTTATTTGATGAGGATACCTTCTTTTTCGAGAACGGGTACTTTTACTCGCTCATCACTTTCAAATGTGTGACTCGAAAAGGTGAATTTTTTATCGTAAAGCGTGTTTCCATCGTAAAAGCTCAACCAAAATTCATTGGTGAGTTTGTGAAGTTCTTCAGGTATTTCTTCTACTTTTTGAGCTGTGTTGGGCTCCATATTCAATAGCTGCCTGCGCAGCACTGATGTTTTGACATCTTCATCCTGCCTGGTGCTGTAGCCTTTAGATGTAAGTAGAAGCGTATCGATTTTTGAGTTTCGGGTATTAATGACGTAAGCGTTCCACACATTTTCTCCTTCGTCTTTTTCACTGACAATAGCCATGTGTACTTCATCATCTTTTGGAAAGTGAATGTCTTTTTTCATCTCAATTAACTATCAGGTGTAGCATATAGATCAAAACTAATGGATTAATCTGTTAAGTGAAATCCATAGGAAACGAAATGTTCTTTCAATTTCATTTTAACTTAGATTTGCCTTTGCTAGTCTCCGGCAACAGATTAAAAATATGAAAAACCTTTTTGGCAGTCTTTCTTCGTTTATCAAAAAGGGCGAAGGGATAATTTTAGTATTTTTTCTTATCAGGCTGGTTGGTATTACAAACCCTCCACTGGAAATTGGTCACAATTGGCGCCAGACTCTGACCAACATGATTGCCCGCAACTTTTATCAGGGAAATCCTTCTATTCTTTATCCAAAAGTTGATGTTGCTGGCACGCTCACTGGAATCATTGGTTCTGAATTCCCGATCTTCAACTTTATCGTTTATTTGTTTTTTGAGCTATTTGGTTTTGACCACTGGTATGGCAGGCTGATTAACCTGACAGTTAGTTCAATTGGAATATATTTTTTCTATAAAGTTCTCAAGTCACTTTTTAATTACAAGACAGCATATTTTTCTACTTTAATTCTCCTCAGTTCTATATGGTTCGCTTTTTCGAGAAAGATAATGCCTGATACTTTTAGTGTATCGCTTGTCATGATTGGCCTTTACTTCATTTATCGCTATATCAAAACAGAGAAGTTAATCAACTTAATTCTCTTCTTTTTATTTGCCTCGGTTGGGTGTTTGAGTAAAATACCGGCACTCACGCTTTTATCACTGTTGATTGTTCCTGTCCTTTTGCCTCTAAAGCTCAGAATAAAGGTTTCAATTTCAATCGCCACAGCATTGATTGTTTGCGCAATTGGTGTATGGTACTTCTACTGGGTTCCACATTTAATCGATACTTATGGATTCAGACTTTTCTATCCCAAAAGTTTCACAGAAGGTCTAAACGAGATTAAGGGTTATATTCCAGAGCTCCTCTCACAATTTTATTTCAATGCTCTTTCTTCATTCGTTGGGTTTGGTATTTTCCTTACCGGTTTGTTTTTCCTTATTAAGGAGCGAAAAAAATTGGTTCTATCTGGTTTTGTTGCATCTGTCGTGATCTTTGCTGTGTTTATCATTAAAACTGGAGCTATCTTCCCAACGCATAATTATTACATCGTTCCATTTGTTCCTATAATGGCCGTTGTAGCAGGCTATGGAATGAGCCAAATACCAATAAAGTATGCTGTAATAATTGCAGTTTTGATTATTGCTGAGTCTATTGCCAATCAACAACATGATTTCTTTATCGATGAGGATCAACTCTACAAGTTAGAGATAGAAAATATTGCAGCTGAACACATTGAAGAAGATGAACTCATTCTCATCAATGGCGGCTATAATCCGCAGCTTATTTACTTCACTGACAGAACCGGCTGGACAGCGCCAACCAGGTTGATCAACAAAAATGGAAATATCGACTCATTAAGATCTCTTGGAGCTCAAAAACTCATCATAGACAAGCATCTTTCGTCAACTGAGTACAACTACAGTAAAGCTTATACCGGGAAGCATTTTGAAATCTATGACTTACTGGAGCCCGAGGAACTGTAGTTCTCCAAGGCAAAATCAATCCAGTATTCAACATCTTTTGGTAACTCAAACTTTCCACGCTTTTGACGCTCTCTACCAAGTCTAACAACCATCAGGTTTTTATCTGGGATGACGATAACATATTGACCTTTTAGTCCGCGCATGTAGAAAAAGTCAAAGCTTTCTTTGTAGTTGAGATGTGTCCACCATTGATAACCGTATCGGTAATTAGGTTCGCCATTCGTTTCGTTGAGCCAATCTGCCGGTTTTACTGATTTTGAGACATATTGTGGCGGAATAAGCGTATCGCCATCCCAAACTCCATTGTGCTCATATAGCTTCCCAAACCGGGCAAAATCTCGAGCATTAGAGTTAAAACAGCAAAAGGCTTTTACGTGTCCGCCTTCATGATCTTTACTCCACAAAGCAAAGTTTTTGGCCCCCATTGGTGTCCAGAGTTTTTCTTCAGCGTATTCGCTGAGGCTTTTCCCTACAGCTTCCTCTACAACAAAAGCTAAAAGTTGCGAAACACCACTTTGATAGCTGAAAACTTCACCGGGATTTTGTGTCACCTCATACTTCTTGTTGAGTTCCCAAAGATCTTGGCCGTAATTGGCTCTTCCCGGGTAAGAAAACGGGTTGATGTAGCTCTCATCAAAGTTGATTCCGGCACTCATTGTCAGCAAATGTTCAATGGTCAGATCCGCAGCTTTTCCTTCACAATATTTCGGAAAAAAGTCACACACTTTTTGATCAACACCCTCAATAAAACCTTCTTCAATTGCTATCCCTGTGAGGGCACCCACAATTGATTTGGCCATGCTAAATGAATTGGAATGTGAAGTGGGTCCAAAACCATCCCAGTATTGCTCATGGCAAATGGAATCGTTCCTGATTATTAGATAAGCAACACTGCCCAGTCTATTGTGAGCCTCGGCATATTCCTCTCCTAATTCGTTCGAATTATAATCACGGGCAAGCGGCCACTTTTGGATCTGACCGTTAGTATTGCGAACTGTATCGTTGACAAACTCGGGATATTCATCAATTGACGGACTCATTTGTCCTTTAAAAACCGTCATTTTAAGAACGGTATAGATGTAGGTGTTATTTGTTAGCACTAGCGTGAAATGCGCTGCAACCAACACCAAAACGATAATAATGAGCTTTTTCATTTTCTTGAAATGACAGGTTTTGGGTAAAGGTAAAAAAGGATTTGATTGGTATTGGTTATTCTACAAACTCAACCTCAAATAATTGAGAAAAGTGTTTTTTGACTTTTTGTTGCACTTCGTTTAGTGGGAGTTTTTCACCGAGCTCGCGTTCCATAGAGGTGACATCCTTATCGTCAATTCCGCACGGCACAATATTCTTGAAATAATTCAAATCTGTATTCACATTAAACGCAAAACCGTGCATGGTAACCCACCGAGAGGTTCGCACACCCATAGCGCAAATTTTACGAGCCCTTTCTGATTCGGGATCTAACCAAACACCGGTAAAGCCGGGGTAGCGTTCTCCTTTGAGGCCGTACTCAGCCATGGTTTTAATGATCACTTCTTCCAGGGTACGCAAATAGCGATGAATATCTGTAAAAAACTGGTCGAGATCTAGAATAGGATAGCCAACAATTTGTCCCGGACCGTGATATGTAATATCTCCGCCTCTGTTGATTTTATAATAAGTGGCCTGTTTTTGTTTTAAGCCTTCATCATCGATGAGTAAATTATCTGCCGAACCGCTTTTGCCGAGCGTGTAAACATGCGGATGCTCGCAAAACAAAAAGTGATTCTCAGGTAATTGACCTGCAGAATCACTTTCGTGTTTACGGTTGTACATTTTCAAATCGATCGCCTTTTTGAAAAGGCCCTCCTGGAAATCCCAGGCATCTTTAAAATCGATTTGTTCCAGATTTTTGAATAAGACTTTTTTTGTCATTACAACTTTGAAAGTTCACCTTTAAGATGGTTGATCACTTCTATTTCAACGGGATCAACACCGTTTAGTTCTGACAAATAAAGAGAGCACCAATCTTCGAGGTGGATGTGATAAAGTGAACGCTGAATACGCGTATCGCCTTTACTCCAAATATGGTGAATGTTTGACGTGTATTTTTGAATAATTTCCTCGTTGATATCAAGCCTGGTTCTGTTGCGATCGAGCTCATCCTCGTTGCGTAAGAAAACTACCGATATTTCACCTTTCGCGCCTGCCCAGCCTACTAGTTCGTTGTGGTTCATTTCTGGAATCACCTGGCTATTGCACAACATTTTACTGTTTTCGTTGAGTTGTTGGCGCATTCTTGTCCCAATTCCTGCGTAACCATCAAGTGAGTAGATGTAAGGTGAAGTATTCTTTAATCCTTTAGCAACATCTTTTGCTTCACGCTTGATTTCTTTTTCGTTGAACTCGAGAATGTCACGTGTTGTATTGATCTCTTTTTCAATATCTACATTGGCCAAGCCGTAGTGATTGAAAAGGAAAAGCTGCTGAACTAGCGAGTAAGCCAGCATAGCACGTGGCGGATTTCCACCGGGAACTTTTATAATATTTCCATCAACGTTTTCAACCATTTGCTCCAGTTCACCACCACTCGTTATAGCAGCGATTTGAGCACCTTTAGCAATCGCTTTTTCAGTTGCCGAAAGTGTTTCTTCAGTATTTCCTGAGTAAGAAGAAGCTATGACTAATGTGTTTTCGTTGACAAAGCCCGGTACACCGTAGCCTTTATTCACAATTATTGGAGCCTGGCATGAGTCGCTCAGCCAGTCTTTAATTATAGTTCCGCCAATACCTGATCCACCAAGACCTGTGATTAGTACGTTTTCAATAGGTTTTTGTGAAGGTGTTAAACTCGCGTTTTGTCCAATTGCTAAAGCCTCTTTCAATTGATCGTTGAAGCCGGCTATTAAGGATTCCATCTTGATTTTTGTTTTTTGATTAAAGCAAAGAAAATGTTTTTACGGTCAGAACCGAAAAATATATCGACAAAATCGTGCATCTGTACTCATAGATAGCATATTTCTAATGTTTTATTAAACTAGAAAACAGGCACGAACAAACCTGTTTCAATTTGAAAAAGTTTCCCATCATTAGAATTCACCCCGCATCACGAAACCTTTACAACAAATTGATTTTCAAACAGGAAATTAAAACACTATATTTGGATTAATCGTTGCACAACAAAGAGAAAACACTTCATTTATGAAAACTATTACCACTCTTATTATCGCTATTGCAATTTGCTTTGGAGGCTCTGTTTATTCTCAAAGTCAAAACTGGTTTCATGATTCGGTTCCAGACTTTAACGGTACAATCAACTCCATCACACCCTGGAATGGTAATCTGATATTAACCGGAACCCAAACACACACAGTAGAACAAAATGCAACTATTTGGCATTTGAACCAAAGTGGAGCGGATTATCAAAACAACCCTAGGATTCACACTACAAGAAGTGAAGTATATAAAAAAGGGAATTTCATTTATTACATAACTGCAACTAAAACGAAAATCCTCATCAATAAACTAAATGTTACTGATGGGAGCTCCCAAAGCAAAACGCTAATTGAAATTGATGAAGAGAGTTTTTTAGCTCCTGATATTCCACCACTTAAAGTTGAATTCAACGATAACAGACTTTCTTACTCAGGCTACTCAGGAAATGAAATCAAACGCTTTGAACTTGACAACTTTGTAAAAGACGTTCAGTGGAGTGATAATTATCCCGCAAATTTCAGCCCTGATATTTATGCCGGAAACGATGATGAACTGGCCCTTTTTCACATGACCGGGCAAGTCCCAACTGTCTATTTTTACAGACAAAACGGCTACCCGATGGATACGCTTCAAAATGCACCGCTGGCTAATTTCCACAAAGCGATAAACGTTATTGATTCAGTCTATCTCTATGCCGAAACAACAAGCTCAGATTCAACAAAACTCCACATGATCAATCACGACTCTGTGCTCAACACCTTCACAATTGCCGGCTCAATCACTGAGCTAACTAAAAAAGACTCCTCAAGTGCTTATTTAGCTGGTCGTTTTGAACTCAACAACGACTCAACACAGGTCGTAAAACTGGATCTGACCAACGGTGTTTTTCAGGATCTTAACATTGAGACTGATGGCGAAATCACTACGATTAATTCGCTCGATTCAACTATTGAATTTCTTGGTGATTTTACAATGTGGAACGGAAACGCGGCCGAGTCTCCAGTGTTGACAGATCTCGCTTCAAACCCGCTTAAAACGCTCCCTTCTTGGAGTGGTGAATTCTCGCTTTTAAAACACTACACAGTTTTTGGATCTGACACATTTCTTATTGGTCAGAACCTCGAAAAACTGGGTTCTCCTGTAGCTAACAATTTACTCTATAACATACTTAACAACACTTTAGCTGACTACAATCATGACGTAAGTGACATTGAGCAAAAGCACGTTGATGGTGATACGCTATTTGGAAGAGTTCGATTTCCCGGAGGAGGTCAATACTACGTAGCTATGAACCTAAACACCGGTAACCGTGACACTCTTTTTACCTGGATGACAACTGGGAACCTGGCAAAATACGACCGTTTTAATGAGCGAATTTATATCTACGGAGCAACTAATATTGCCGGTGGAAACAGCGCGTGGATTTCATATGACCTCAACACGATGGATACTACAATATTCAATGTTGGCCCAACAATAGATGTTCCAGGATTAACTTTTAGGGGATCTTCTATTTATGTTGCGACCAAAGAAGAGGGCCCTATGTTTGGTACTCAAGCTCATATACTTAAATATGATCGAAATTCGCTGACTTTAACAGATACTGTGACTAGAGTTCAAACACAGGAAACAAGCTCCCTGACTCAAATCACTTCCTTTAAAATGGAGGCTCACCCTACCGAAGATGATCTATTTGTAGCCTTTACAGAAGAAGGTAGTCATCAACATGCTGTTGGATCTGTCTATAATGTTAACCTGATGCTCGATACTACCTTTTTAATTGGCACAACACGATTCTTTAATTACGATAATGAAGGAGGAATCTTCAGTGACCTGGAAGTTTATCAAGGAAACATGAGTTTAACAGGTGATATCAGTTCTTTTACAGACTTTAATAACAACCACTACAATTTATTAAATGGGCTTATATACGTTGAGCTCTATGGCAGCCAAACTTTATTTGAAGACAACAATACCTCTACAGCAATGATCGATTACTTTGGAGGTGACTTTAAAACTTCAGAAAGCTTGATTACTAATGCTATTTCTTTTGGTGGAAATAACGTTGGAACATACATCGACAGACCATTAAGATCTGGAAGAAGCTTCATGGTTGTTAGACGCTCAGCGTATACTGTTCCAATTCCTGGATTTGATGAATCAACTCAAAAATCTACCGAGTTTTCACCATATCCAAACCCTGCAAAAAGTAATTTTTCTATTAAAAATGTGAATGAGACTAAACGAATAAACGTTTACAATATGAATGGAGCTTTGATTTTTGAATCCTCAAGAGCTCAAAACATCAGTTGTTCTTCATGGAGTTCTGGCATGTATATTATTGAAGTTACTTCAAGAAACAATGAAGAGCATTCTTACAAGTTGATTGTTGAATAAAACCAAAAAGCCCGGACTCCTTCCAGATCCGGGCTTTTAAATTTATACTAATTTTTATTAAGGTAAATGACACTAGTTGCAAATATCTGCACCACTATTGCCACTATAAGTAACATTACTGGTTGTGAGACTTACATCTCCTGTTTCTGATATTCCACACCCTGCGCTATTGTTAATCTCAACATTTTTTAGTGTGAGTTGAACTTCATCACCATAATATCCCAAACTTAAATTAGCTGGATTATCATGCCAGTGACCAGCTTTCGCCTGTCCCCCATCTCTAATTATGGCATTCTCTATCTTGTTGTTAACGTTGTTGGTATTGATGTACACACCGTTCCACGATCCTTTCCCTTCTCTTCCTTCCATAACAACTTTATTGTCTGATGTTCCTAAAACCTCAAATGAAGCATTGTACTCATCAACCCAAAAACCGTAGTTCTGGCCAAACCTCAAAGTACAGCCTTCATGAATTTGTAGAGCTCCTTCTTGAGTTTCACCAACATAAACGAGTTCGTTAACATAAAAAGGCACTCCTGGATCATGCCACTCATGTACTGAACTGCCAATTACACGGCCCCTATTATAAATCGATTTTGAGAAAACATAGATCTCGTCCATGCTATCTCCATCACCATTTAAGTTCCCTTCATATTCACTATTATCGCCATCAAGATGTGTAACTTGTCTTGCTGCTATATTGAGAGGATAGTCTGTGTTTTCAGTGAACTTATTATTGGCAAAGCCTTCAATATTTGAAGTTGATTTAATGTACATGCCATGACCTTTGTTTTTACGGATAACAGAATTCTTTAATTCAAGTTTAGTCTCATTATCCATCCAAATCGCCTGACCGCTATTGTCTTGTCCACCTGCATATTCAATGATGCAGTAATTCATCTTATTACGAAGATCTTCAGAATACATAATGATTCCTTCCCATGCTCCTTTTTCTTTTATAGATCCTGTAAATCTTATTGGCTTACTCTTTGTCCCTTCAGCCTGAATAGCTCCTTCAGCATCGCTGTAATCATTTATCTCAAAACCGGCATCCTGTTTAAACTCAATGGTCACACCCGGCTGAATAGTTAAACTCGCTTCTACATCGATGTAACATGGAACGA
The DNA here is from genome assembly GCF_008806325.1 of Salibacter halophilus. GTDB lineage: Bacteria > Bacteroidota > Bacteroidia > Flavobacteriales_G > Salibacteraceae > Salibacter > Salibacter halophilus. The sequence goes on along the minus strand of NZ_WACR01000007.1, from coordinate 82,955 downwards.
TATAATCAACTCCTGACCCCAAATCCTTTAATGTTTTAGGTTCAGAGATTGTAGAACAATCAAGCGTTACAGTTTGAGCTACTGGTTGTTGATTAGAATTATCATCGTCATCTTTTTTGCACGATGAAATTCCTCCCATGACAAATAGCGAAATTCCCGCTATTGCAATACTAGCCTTTTTCATAATGTTTAATTTTTAATGTTTTGGTTAATTATGGTTCGCTAATTAACTTTCGGGTATTGAAGGTTTGAACATCAAATGTTCAGAGGAAGGATTAACAACAAAGTAATATATTATTTATCAGACTAAAAAACAACTAAAAAAATGAACTCCTATCAATCACAATAGTCTGATCCGTTATTATTGACGAATGTAACATTACTCGTGTCGAGTGTTGTCGGGCCAAATTCAGATATGCCACATCCTTTACTGCTGATTATTTCCACATTGTTTAGTGTGAGTTGAGCACGACCTGATGACGACCCCAAACTTATACTGGCTCCGCTGTTGTGATCTCCCAATGCAAGATCTCCGCCATCAATGATTTTTGTGTGTTCAATTTTATTGTTAGAATTATCTGTTGTGATAAGAAACCCACCCCAATGATGGTAATCATCAATGGATCTGAATATTACAGGATTATTTGCCGTACCTTCAATTGAAACGCTCGAATTTGCTCCATCGGTACGAATTTCATAATTATCAAAAACCATCTCGTTTCCTGCCTCAACTGTCAATTTAGCATCATCCCTTAGATAAACATGATCCTTTACAAGGATTGGAACTCCCGGGTTCTTAATCACAAAATCACCACCTACTAAATGTCTATCATAAAGATTATCAGAGCTCACATAAATCATGTCTTTAGGGTCATTTCCCGATCCATTGTTGTAATAGCTGCTCTGCTGCCCATCAAGATGAGGTAGAGAGCTAAAACCTATGTGAATTGGATAGCCTCCATTAGAATGAAATGTATTTTTTTCAAAGCCTTCAATTGAGCTGAGATAAAAACTATACAACCCATAATCTTCATTGTTCCTTATTGAGGAATATTTTAATTCTAAATCACCAAACATTCCATCACCATAAGTAGTAATAGCTCCGGTTCCTGCAGCATCTTTTACCACACAATAGTGAAGTTTGTTCAAAGGAGAAGGGGTCCCTATATCGATACTTTCCCATTTTGCTCCATTTAACCCCTGAAACCAAATAGAGTCTGAAGGAGTTCCTACAGCATGAATAATTCCCGAATCTAAAGTGTTCCTGTTTACTTTCATACTCAGGCCACCTTCATTAGTAAAGGCAATCCTTACACCGGGCTCAATTGTGAGTTTTCTGTAAATGTTGACCTTCTTCGAAATAATGTAATCAATCCCCTCTCCTCTATTGACAAGAGTAGTGTCAGATGTGATTCTTTCGAATGATACTGTATCGGTAACTAATTGATTTGTTTGTATTGGTTGAGGGGAATCGTCATCATCTTTGCAGCTGGCAATAAGGGCTACAATCAAAAGAATTGATGAAAGTCTGATTAGTGATTTGATATTCATGAGGTTTGATTTTAGAATGTAAATGTATGAATTCATCAAATACAACGCAAACCGGCTAAAATCAAACCACCTCCAACTAACGAATAATAAACCTGAAGCCTATTTTCACCCATCTCCCGGGAAGTTGAACATTACCAATATCCACATAATCCTGATCAAACAGATTTGAAATCTCACTGTAAAGCGAGATTTGCTTATAGCGATACCGCAATCTTAAATTCGTTAAAAATACTGGATCAAATGGCGTTTCTCTCATTTCTTCAGCGTTTCTGTAACCACCAACACGATCCTGATAGCTTGCGTTTGCGGTCAACTGAAATCCGGAATACTCTTTAGATGTCAAAGCAAGATCAGCTTTGTGCTGGAGAAAATCGAGCACGTAACTGGACTCAAAGTTACGACTGGTAGTATCTGCCATGAGGTAGGTGTATCCGGCTCTGACCGAAAAAACAGGAAAATCTTCTCCCAATAGCTTGTGAATATTGAAAAACCCGTTGAGCTCAGCTCCGTTGATATTTACCTCAGTAATATTTGCCGCGTATGCTGTGTCAGAGTTGTTGTAGCGAATCCAATCGATCAGGTTTTTCCCCTCTCTGCGGAATGCCGCCACGTGACCGCGAAACCACGATGACACAAACTTGGTCCCGAGTTCGTAATTCACGCTTTTCTCAGGCTCAAGAGTGAGGCTTCCAACAGAATTCCCTCCTTCGTAGTAGAGGTTCGTAAACGATGGAAAACGCAAACTCCGGCTCCATGAAGCGTAAGGCTGAAAATGTTTATTGATTTCATAGCTCACGTCCACTCCCGGGAACCACTCATCATCAAACTGTGAGTTGATGTTGTACATTGTACCCATCGACATGAAAAGATCTTTCCATTTAAAATTGTGTTCGATATAAGCACTGTAATTTTCGCGCTCGTCAAATTGTGTGAATTGCGCGTATGAAGGTTCACGCGGAACAGGTTTTGGCTCAGCCAAATCATGCCCCAACACATTGCTGTAAATCTCTTCTTTTCGGTATTCAACACCCACACTTGTTTCCCCGAGTTTCCAGGTATGCGCCACATTTAGGTCAGATCCATAAGCAGCCGTTTGGTGATAATTGTGCCCGTTGTACCACGAGGGAACAGTGTCATTTCCCATCACAAACCTTCCGTTTCCTGTTCTTTGGTAATAGTCAATTCCTTCACGGTAGAGCTCGAAACGATCGTGATGCTGGCGATAGTATGATCTCAAACGGATGTGTGTTTTATCAAAGTCGTACTCTGCTGTTAGTGAAGAAAAATAAGTCCTTGTTTTCTCAAACTGGCGAGGAAAAGCAGATGTATAAAAGTTTTGAGCTCCAAACCCTTTATCCATGAAACCTGCATTCGCCATTAAACTGAGGCGATTCAAATCGATTTCACTCTGCCAAAAAAGATTGGTTCGCTCAAAATCAGTATTGTCAATATATCCGTCAGAACCGGATTTACTAGCCGATATCCTGTGCGAGTGATTTTCAAAAGCTGTCGTAGCAGTCACTCCTGCCTGATAAAAGCCGTACTCACCGCCCGTTACAGACCCTGAAACGGTGTTCTCTTCAGCATTTTCAGTGATAATGTTGATCGCCCCGGCAAAGGCTGATGTTCCGTAAATTCGGCTAGCTCCACCATGCAGAATTTCAATCCGCGAAATATCCTCTAAACGAACCGGCAAATTCATATTGTGGTGACCGGTTTGCGGATCTGACAGTTTAACTCCGTTGAGCAAAATGAGCGTTTGCTCAAAAGTTGCTCCCCTCAAACTAATGTCATTTTGAACGTTGTACGGTCCACGTTGCTTGACATCCACATTGAGAGCGAATTCCAGCAACTCATCAACCGTTTGAACAGGTGCCTGCTCTATCTCCTTTTTATCAATTGTCGTGACAACCCGTGCAGATTGATCAAACTGTTTTGCTGAGCGTTTTTCGGTTATTGTAAACTCTTTTAGCTGAGTCGTATCATTAGTTTGCCCAAGACTAAAAGAACTAATTAACAAACCAATAGAAGCTATAACGGGGGTTTTCATAGCAAATTTTTGCGTGCAAGTATAGGCCATTTTAGCAAGCTGCAACCAAAAAGTTCAATTCTTAAAAAGATCAGTAAAATAGCTCAAGTTAGTTCCACTACGGTCAGAGCCAAAAAACGAGCAATCCACTAATCGATAAATGGCGAACGTAAAATCAATGCTTTCACTACCTTTGCGGCCTGAATTTTCACAGATAAAAAAACAGATAATGAGTCAACAACTATCTGAGCAGGAACAGGTAAGAAGAGAAGGTTTAAAAAGAATGCGCGAGTTAGGGATAGATCCTTATCCGGCAGAGCAGTTTTATGTAAACACAACATCCAGCGAGATCAAGAAGAAGTTTGAAGATGGCGAAGAGCTGGAAAATGTGGTAATAGCAGGCCGAATCATGAGCAAGCGCATCATGGGAAAAGCTTCTTTTGCTGAGCTACAGGACAGCAGTGGCCGCATTCAGCTCTACATCACCCGTGACGATATTTGCGAAGGTGAAGACACCACTTTTTACAATGAAGTTTTCAAGCGACTGCTCGATATTGGTGACTTTATAGGTATTCGCGGAAAAGTATTTAAAACGAAAATGGGCGAGACTACAGTTCACGTTAATGAATTAACTATACTGTCAAAATCACTTCGCCCATTGCCAATCGTAAAGACAGATTCTGAAGGAAACACGCACGATGCTTTTGTCGATCCGGAATTGCGTCACCGCCAGCGCTATGTTGACCTGGTAGTGAACCGTGAAGTGAAAGACACTTTCGTGAAGCGCACGCAAACTTTTGCTGCAATGCGTGAATTCTTCAATGGCAAAGGATACATGGAGGTTGAAACGCCTATTCTTCAACCAATTCCGGGTGGTGCAGCAGCACGGCCTTTTGTTACTCATCACAACGCACTCGATATTCCATTGTATTTGAGAATCGCTAATGAGCTGTACTTAAAACGCCTTATCGTTGGTGGATTTGACGGAGTTTATGAATTTGCCAAAGACTTCCGTAACGAGGGAATGGACCGCACACATAACCCTGAGTTTACAGTGATGGAAATCTACGTGGCTTACAAAGATTACATCTGGATGATGGACTTCACTGAAAAAATGTTGGAGTTTGTTGTGAACAAAGTGAATGGCTCTTCAAAAGTAAAAGTTGGTGATAAAGAAATCGACTTTACAGCTCCTTTTAAAAGAGTTCCAATTCTGGAAGCTATTTTCGAGCATACAGGCATTGATGTTCGCGGAATGGATGCAGCCGAATTGAGAGAAGTGTGCAAGAAACTCGACATTGAAGTTGATGAGTGTTTTGGAAAAGGAAAGCTCATTGATGAAATCTTTGGCGAAAAATGTGAAGCTAATTACGTTCAGCCAACTTTCATTACAGATTACCCGGTAGAGATGTCGCCACTTTGTAAAAAGCACCGCGAAAACCCGGATCTGACCGAAAGATTTGAACTTATTGTAAACGGGAAAGAAATTGCAAACGCTTATTCTGAGCTCAATGATCCAATAGATCAACGCGAGCGCTTTGAAGAACAGCTTCGCCTGAGCGAGAAAGGTGATGATGAAGCCATGTTTATCGATCAGGATTTCCTTCGTGCACTGGAATACGGAATGCCTCCAACATCAGGCATGGGAATTGGAATGGACAGGTTGATCATGCTTCTCACAAACCAGGAAAGCATTCAGGAAGTATTATTCTTCCCGCAAATGCGCCCTGAGAAAAAGCCGACTCAGGCTACACCTGAAGAGTTTCAGGAAAAACTCGACATCACAAAAGAATGGGCTGAGACAATTGTAAAAGCAGGTTTCAAGAAAGTTGAAGAACTACTCGAAATGAAATCAACTCAGGTTCATCAAAAACTGAATGGTTTCAGAAAGAAAAACAAGCTCGACATTCCAGCTCTTCAATTAGAAGATGTAAAAAAATGGTTTGAAGGGAAGGATTAATTATTTCCAGGCAAAGGGAGTTCGAGAATGAACGTGCTTCCTTTGCCTCTTTCACTTTCAACTTTAAGACTTCCACCACATTGTTCCACAGCGTCTTTGGTCAGAACCAAACCGAGTCCTGTTCCTTTTTCGTTGTTTGCTCCAAGCGTTGATGAGCTTTTAGCAAAAAGCGTATCGATTTTCTCCTGTGACATTCCCATACCGTTGTCGGTAACCTTCAAGCGTACTTTACCGTCCTCTTTTTCACAATCAAATCTGATTTTCCCTCCTTCATACACATATTTGATAGCATTTGATAGCAGATTTCTCAAAATAAGATCGAGAAGTTGCTTATCAACTACTGCTTTGTCGTTTGGATCAATCGTGTTTTCAATTACAATATTCTTTTTGCGAATAGGATTTTCGTAAAGAGAGACAATGTGATCAACGGCACCTTTTAACTCTCTTTCATCGAGATGAACTTCGAGCCCGTCAAACTGTGACTTTGTCCAATGTAGTAAGTTTTCGAGGAGCATTGAAGTTTTTGAAGTTTCAGATTCCAAATCCTGCAAAAACTCTTTTTCCTGATCAGCAGTCAGCTCACCGGAGTTGATGAGTTTCAACAAGGAGGAAATTGAACTGAGCGGACCTTTCACATCATGTCCTACAATAGAAAGCATTCGGTTTTTGACCTCATTAAGCTTTTTTAGCTCCTCATTCTTTTGGGCAATTTTAGTGTTTGTGGCAAGAAGCCTTTCGTTTAAATCACTTTTTGACTTATTGTATCGAAACTGCAAAACCACCATAACAATAAGGCCAGCTACTAATACAACTGAAACCCATATGATCAAAGTTTTATAATTCGACTCTTTTTGAGCTTTCAAGTTCTCAGCTCTTAAAACAGCATTTTCTTTTTCTTTTTGCTCAGCTTCAAACTTCATTGACAGCTCATCAATTCTGCTTTGCCTGCTGGCATCATCTAAGCTGTCTTTGATTGTTACATACTTTTCGTAGTAAAAAAGAGAACTATCAAATTGACCTAGCTTTTTGTAGATATCGTGATAGCCATCATACAGCCCCATTTTAACACCATCATCGGTAGAGCCTTGAATAACTTGTTTAGCTTTATTGATATATTTTAGTGCTGAATCATATTGTTCTTTCATGTAATAGGCTCTGCCTAAACCTAAATTACCATAGTAAAGCCCTCTTTTCACGCCTAACTTTTGAGAGTATTCAAGAACCTTCTCTAAATGCGGGAAAGCTTTATCAGGTTGATCAGTATCAGAATAAAAAGAAGCCAGGTTACTATGAGCCACTGTTTTCCCGTATAGCCTGTTGATACTCTTATTGACATCAAGGGCTTCATTCAAATATTTAAATGCACTGTCGTTTTTATGAATTTCACTGTAAGCCAGACCAAGGTTTCCCATCGCTCGCCCCATTTGAACAGTATCCCCAACATTTCGTGAAATGCTAATCGACTTTTTCAAGTATTTGATAGCATTCGTGTGATCATCATTTTGCCTGTATTTTTCACCTAGATTATTGAGAGCTGTTGCCTGGGCATACTCCATTTCTTTTTCACGATAAAACTCAAGAGCTTTCAATAAATAATCCAGTGATTTGTAATAAAACCCTTTCTCAGCATAGGCAATCGAAATATTGTTGTAAGCATGAGCCTTATCGATAGAACCTTCCTCTAATGCTTCAAGCGCTTTTTCGTAGTAAATTATTGATGAATCATAACGTGTGTCTTTATTCAGGATGTCAGCATACGTAATAAGGCTTCTTCCTTTTTCATCTGGACATTCACATTTTTCAGCAACTGCCATGGCCTCTTTAGCTGCCATTACTGCTTTTTCGCGTTGTCCCAGGTCGTAATAAGCTGAAGACTTAAAGGATAAAGGGATTACAATATATTTACTGTTATCAAGTTTTTTGCCTATCGCAATAGCACTATCGGCATAGGAGATAGTTTTTTGAAATTGATTGTGACGATAGAGGTATATCGTAATATCGGTCAAAGCCTCTACTTTTCCTGTGTCTGTTTTCGAGTTTTCAAGTTTTTGATACAAACTATTCAAACCCTCCTGACCAATAACAGGAAAAAATAATATACAAAGAACCGATAGGGCTATAATTCTTTTAATCATAATGAGTGCAACGAAGGAATCACCAAAATAAACCATTTCTTTGTAGGGCAATAACCTTAAGTAGTATTGTCAGTAAAATGTGAGTAAAAATGATAGGTAAATGTAAGAAAATTGATCGTGAGTCAGGTATTGGGTACATTGAGAATGAAAATGGCTTTATTTACGGTTTCGATCTTGACGATCCTTCAAACAAATCAATAAAAACAAATGATACAGTGGAGTTTGACCCCGTTCAAATAGCCTACACAAACGATAAAATGGCGACTGAAATTAAAGTTATTGATGTAGAGAGTTGAAAAACTTGACTAAATCATCTCTGCAAGCTCGTTCATCTTCCAAAAAACCCATGTGACCGCTTTCTTCAAAAAGTGAATAAGTGACGTTATCACTGTGTTTTGTTTGCGCAATGAGATCTGACCATAACAAAACGCTGTCTTCCTTTCCGATTATAAAATGAACCGGATAAGGGTTAAACCTTAAAATTATCTCTCGGTCTTTTCTGTTTTTCATTCCCTTTAAAGCTGCCACAATTGCACGAGGCGACATTTTTAATGCCTCCTTTTTCAACGCATTAATTTCAGGCTTGAAAATTTTGCGGTTTTCGGGTCTGAACAAAAGCGGAATACTCTTACGAATGAATGATTTGTGATCCTGTTTAACCAATTTGATGGCCTCCTCACGAGCTATTTTTCTAAGATCAGAATCATTACGAGCTGTTGAACAAAAAAGACAAATCCCTTTCACGTTATCGGGGAAAAATTCGGCAAAAGCCATAGCCGCGTAGCCCCCCATTGAATGTCCCACAAGGACTACCCTCCGTAAATTCAGCTCTTTCAGAACCGCTTTAATAGCTCCAGCCATCAACTCCATATCGTGGACATAACCAAATGTGTCACTCTCGCCATGACCGGGCAAGTCGATACAAACTACACGTCTCGTTTTACCCACAAAATGCGGTAGATAATTCTCCCACATTTTTGATGATTCTAAAAAGCCGTGCAGTAAAACTACTGCACGGCCATTTCCATCATCAGAGTAATGGATCTTTCCTTTTTTAAAATCAGCAAAAGGCATTAGCTGTTCATTAAATCCTCAATTTCATCAATTTCGATTGGGATATCACCCATTAAATTGAAATTCTCTTTGTCAGATTTGAGTACGTAATCGTCTTCAAGACGAATACCAATCTTCTCATCGGGAATGTAAATACCAGGCTCAATAGTGAACACACTGTTTTCCGGAATCGGTTTAGACCAGGAACCGTAATCATGAGTATCCAAGCCAATATAGTGAGAAGTTCCGTGCATGAAGAATTTCTTGTAAGCCGGCCAATCTGGGTTCTGATTCTTGATATCAGTTTTGTCAAGAAGCTTGAGATCGATCAACTCGCTCTCCATCATTTTGCCCACTTCTTTGTGGTACTCATTTAAAGTGATACCCGGCTTGAGAATATCGTTTGCCATCTTTTTCACTTTCAGAACCGAACTGTAAACTTCTTTTTGACGAGCTGTGTACTTTCCATTTGCCGGAATTGTACGCGTCATGTCACTTGAATAATTTGCATATTCTGCACCAAAGTCCATCAGGATCAAATCTCCGTCATTCACTTCCTGATCATTTTCAGTGTAGTGAAGCACGCAGGCATTTCCGCCAGAAGCTACAATTGGCGTATATGCGAATCCATAGCTACGGTTCCGAATAAACTCGTGCCATAGCTCAGCTTCAATTTCATGTTCCCAAACTCCCGGCTTAATGAAGTCGAGCAACCTGCGGAAACCTTTCTCTGTGATCTTACAGGCTTTTTGCATCAGATCTAACTCTACAGGATGCTTGACAGCTCTTATCTCATGCATGATTGGAGAAGAGCGTTTGTAAGAATGAGCAGGGAAGTTTTCCTTGCACCACTTAATGAAACGATCTTCACGCGTTTCAACTTCAGTATTAGCTCTGAGATGCTCATTCGTATTAAGGTATACATTTTCAGCATCAGCCATTAGTTGATTGAATATTTTATGAAAGTCTTTCAACCAGTAAACAGTTTTAATTCCGCTTACTTCAGTGGCCTTTTCCTTCGTGAGCTTAGCCCCTTCCCATACAGCAATCTCAGGATTCGTTTCTATCACAAACAACACTTCGCGATGTTTTGGATCCGGTGCATCTGGAAAAAGCAACAAAATCGACTCTTCCTGATCTGCTCCACTCAAGTGAAAAATATCAGTGTGCTGTTTAAACGGCATTGTGCTATCAGCACTCAATGGAAAAATATCATTGGAGTTAAAAACCGCAATAGACCCTGATTCCATTTTATCCATGAAACGTTTTCTATTGTGGATGAACAGTTCGTTTGGAATTTGTTCGTATCTCATATTTTCAATTCAAATTGATTTTTTTCAAACTAAAACAAAAATAACTTGTTCTCATATCAAAAGACCCTTAAATATTATTAAGAATCAATCTAATTAAAGTAATCGTTATCCGTGTTTAGTCGGGTGTTTTACATTTGTTATTCGAAACAATTCAAAACCAAATTAAAATGAGTGGATTTCTAAATCGTTCACTAGTCAAGAAGTATTGGATGGCAGCCACAGGGTTGTTTTTGTGTTTATTTTTAGTGGGACACGTTTCAGGGAACTTACAATTGTTAATTCCCGGATATGAAGGAAAGTTGCAATTTAACGAATATGCAGTTTTCATGACTACGAATCCGGCTGTCAAAGTTCTCTCCTATGTCACTTACTTTTCAATTCTTTTCCATGTTATTGATGGCATCTTGTTGACGAGAGCTAACAAAAAAGCTCGTCCGCAAGGGTATGTTTACAACAAACCTCAGCGTAACAGCATTTGGTCATCGCGCAACATGGGGATTTTAGGAACAATTATCCTTGTATTCATCGTATTTCACATGCAGGACTTTTGGTACGAATACAAGTTTGGCGAAATTCCTTACATGGTTTCAGAACAAGGGCATCCAATCACTAAATCAGGAGAAGTGGTTGTTGATGGTGTTATCAATTCTGAATCTGCCAAAGTGATGAAAAACGGTGAAGTTGCTGGTCTTGCGATGAAGGATTTACACGAGGAAGTTATGGAAGCATTTCAGGTTCCATGGATTGTCATTGTTTATGTAATCAGTATGATCGCGATCGCATTCCACTTGTGGCATGGGTTCTCAAGTGCTTTCCAGTCGATAGGAATCAATCATGACAAATACACACCAATCATTAAAAAAGCAGGATATGCCTTTGCAGTTGTGATTCCACTTCTATTTGCCATCATTCCTGTGATTATTTATTTGAAGTAATTGGAAAACGAAAGAGTTATGAGTTTAAATTCAAGAATTCCAGAAGGTCCATTAGATAAAAAATGGCAAAATCATAAAAATAACATCAAGCTGGTAAACCCGGCTAACAAACGTAATATCGATGTTATTGTAGTGGGTACAGGGCTCGCAGGTGCTTCAGCAGCAGCTTCCCTGGCCGAGATGGGATACAACGTTAAATCATTTTGTTTTCAGGATTCACCTCGTAGAGCGCACTCAATTGCAGCTCAGGGTGGTATCAACGCAGCAAAGAACTACCAAAATGATGGCGATTCAGTTTATCGCCTTTTCTACGATACTGTAAAAGGTGGTGACTACCGCTCTAGAGAAGCGAATGTTTATCGCCTTGCTGAAGTTTCTACAAATATTATTGACCAGTGTGTTGCACAAGGTGTTCCTTTTGCAAGAGATTACGGTGGATTACTCGACAACCGCTCATTTGGTGGTGTTCAGGTTAGCCGTACCTTTTATGCAAAAGGACAAACAGGTCAGCAGTTATTATTAGGTGCATACTCTGCACTTTCACGTCAAATTTCCAAAGGGAAAGTGAAGTTGTATAACCGCCACGAAATGATGGAGGTTGTAAAAGTTGACGGGAAAGCTCGCGGAATTATCGCCAAAAATCTAGTGACCGGAGAAATCGAACGCCATGGTGGTCATGCTGTTGTTCTAGCATCGGGTGGTTACGGAAACGTTTTCTTCCTCTCTACCAATGCGATGGGATCTAACGGATCTGCTGCATGGAAAGCTCACCGTAAAGGCGCACACTTTGCAAATCCATGTTACACTCAGATCCACCCGACATGCATCCCGGTTTCAGGTGATTATCAGTCTAAGTTGACCCTAATGTCTGAGTCGCTCCGTAATGACGGCCGAATCTGGGTTCCGAAAAAGAAAGAAGACGCAGAAGCAGTTCGCAAAGGAACGCTCAAACCGACAGAAATCGCTGAAGAAAATCGCGATTACTACTTAGAAAGAAGATATCCTTCATTCGGTAACCTGGTACCTCGTGATGTTGCTTCACGTGCTGCTAAAGAACGTTGTGATGCAGGATTTGGAGTGAATAAAACAGGTGAAGCTGTTTTCCTCGATTTCTCATCAGCAATTGAGCGTTACGGTAATGAAGAAGCTAACGTTCAGGGAATCGACAACCCGAGCAAAGCGAAAATCAAAGATCTTGGTGAGAAAGTTGTAGAAGCTAAATACGGTAACCTTTTCCAGATGTATGAAAAGATTACCGGTGATAATCCTTACTACACACCAATGAAAATCTACCCGGCTGTTCACTACACGATGGGCGGTATTTGGGTTGACTACAACCTGATGACTTCAGTTCCAGGATTGTATGCAGCAGGTGAAGCAAACTTCTCAGATCACGGAGCAAACAGACTGGGTGCATCTGCATTGATGCAGGGACTAGCCGATGGTTACTTCGTTCTTCCTTACACAATTGGCGATTATCTCGCTGATGATATTAGAACCGGTGCTATCGACACAAACACTAAAGAGTTTGAAGAAGCTGAGAAAGAAGTGAAAGAACGCATCGATAAACTGATCAACAACAATGGTAAATACTCTGTTGATCAATTCCACAAGCGATTAGGTAAAATCATGTGGAACAAATGCGGAATGGCTCGTAATGCTGAAGGACTTAAAGAAGCGATTAAAGAAATTCGCGAACTCCGCGAAGAATTCTGGAAAGACGTTAAAGTTCCCGGTAAAGCTGATCAGTACAACCCCGAGCTCGATAAAGCTGGTCGTGTAGCTGATTTCTTAGAACTCGGTGAGTTGATGTGCGTAGATGCTTTGAACAGAGAAGAATCTGCAGGAGGTCACTTTAGAGAAGAATATCAAACTGAAGAAGGTGAAGCAAAACGTGATGATGACAACTACAGATACGTAGCTGCATGGGAATACACTGGCGAACCTTCTGAAGCTAAGCTCCATAAAGAAGAGCTTATATTCGATAATATTGAACTTAAAACAAGAAGTTATAAGTAGGATTCATTTTGGATCTGAACGTGAATAAAAAACAGAGCGATATGAAACTAACGCTTAAAATTTGGAGACAAAACGGCCCTGAAGAAAAGGGTGAAATGGTTGATTATCAAGTGAGCGACATCAGTGAAGACATGTCGTTTCTCGAAATGATCGATGTTCTCAATGAAGGTATCATTGATGGCTCCATTGACGATAAAGGGAATTATGGTCCGGTTGCATTTGATCACGATTGCCGCGAAGGTATTTGCGGAATGTGCTCAATGTACATCAATGGTGAAGCACACGGACCAGGAAGAGGTGTTACAACTTGCCAGTTGCACATGCGTGAATTCAACGATGGTGAAACAATTTATATTGAGCCATGGAGATCTAAAGCTTTCCCAATTGTGAAAGATCTCGTTACAGACAGATCTTCATTTGATAGAATCATGCAGGCAGGTGGTTATGTAAGTGTAAACACTTCCGGTAATACGCAGGATGGTAATGCTATTCCTATTCCAAAAGAAAATGCAGACTGGGCTTTTGATGCCGCTACCTGCATTGGTTGTGGAGCATGTGTAGCTTCCTGTAAGAACTCATCAGCCATGTTGTTTGTATCAGCCAAGGTAACACAGCTCTCGCTATTGCCACAAGGTGATGTTGAGCGTAACAGACGTGTTAAGAACATGGTGAAACAAATGGATGAAGAAGGATTTGGTAACTGCACCAATACCGGAGCTTGCGAAGTTGAGTGTCCTAAAGGAATTTCTCTCAAAAATATTGCGAGAATGAATCAGGAATACTTAAAAGCGAGCTTTACTACAGAGTAGTTTTCAAATAAAACACAATTTTCAGAACCCTGCTATCAAAGGATAGCGGGGTTTTTACTTTCTGATAACAGAACCTTAATTATTTAGGGACATTAGCAAAATATTGAAGAACGATTTTCGCACCAAAATTTAGTCACTCTATCACATGCGAATAATCGTTTTCATCGGCTCAATTTTGTTGTGTTTCAACAGCTACTCTCAGCTCATAATCAATGAGTTTAGCAATGGGTCCTCTGGCTCAAAAGAGTTTTTCGAGTTAGCTGTTGTAGGCAGCCCCGGTTCTTTTCAGGATATAAGAAACTGGATCATTGATGACCACAGTGGATTTTATGGATGTGGAGGCGGTAATGGTATAGCTAACGGACACCTTAAATTTGCCAACCATCAAAATTGGCAATGTGTTCCGGCAGGCAGTATTATTTTACTCTACAACCCATCTGATGTCAATACTTCAATTACGCTCACAAATGACCCTACTGACAGTAACAATGATGGTGTTTATGTTTTACCCATAACAACCGGAACTTACCTTGAAGGAAACAACAGTACTCCATCGAGTTCGAGTTGTAACTCATTTACCGGCCCTTATTCAACGCCCAGCAGCTGGAGCATCATTGCTTTAGGAAATGGGGCTGATGCAGCTCAGGTAATCGATCCATCTAATACTTCTACTGCTTATCACGCTGTTGGTTATGGGGGAATCAGTGGTCCAAATCCAGCTATTTACTTCAACGGGTCAGGAAGTGGAACAAATTACAGCTTTGTCAATACGACAAATGATCAATGGAATCTACAAGCTAACTGGAGCTCAGGAAATGCATCTTCAAACGATAGTCCGGGTAGCCCAAACAATACGGCTAATGCTAACTGGTTGGCCAGCATGGCTCTGACCGTAAATGCTGACACAACACAAGGTTGCGCACCTTTGAGTGTCAACTTTACAACAAACTCAAATGTTCCAGGTTATACATACTCCTGGGATTTTGGAGATAATAACTCTGGAAATGGCTCAACGACCAGTCACGCTTACACCACAACGGGAAGCTTCAATGCTGTGTTAACAATAGGAACACCATCAGGTTGTTCTATTCAGAGAACAATCCCAATATCAATCACAGGGGGAGGAACAGTAACAGCCCCATCACTCAACTCAGTTTGTTCAAACCAACAGCCTTTCGCGCTACCGGGCGGCTCACCTGCGGGTGGCTCCTGGAGCGGAAATGGTGTTTCTTCCAATACATTTGATCCACAATCAGCCGGAGTAGGTACACATAACTTGACCTACACTGTAAGCGGTGCATGCGGAGGATCTGACCAGGCATCAATAACAGTTCAAAACAGTCCAAATGCTCAGTTTTCACTCCCTTCAACTAGTTTTTGCGCAAACGCCTCCCCAATTAGCCTTAACAACTCTGGTGGAGGAACTTTTTTCGGGAGCGGTGTAACAAATAACACTTTTAATCCTTCTACAGCCGGAATCGGAAATCACTCGATCGGTTATGCAGTGAGCAACGGGAACTGTGCTGATACAACTTACCAAACCATTTCCGTGATCAACAATCCCCAAGTCAACTGGTCTGTCCCTGATACACTGTGTTTCGGTCAGAACCAAATCTACATTGGTGGTGCTTCTCCTCAGGGAGGTAATTATTATCTAAATGGCGTTCAACTTGCTGATGACTCTATTAATATTAGCAACCTGAATGTGGATAGTTCTTATACTCTCGTCTATAACTTAGGCTCTTCTTTTTGTAATGCGAGTGACACACAAATCGTTTACATTGAAGGTGATCCATCGGTAGACATTCAGTTTTCAGGAGATACTGTTCGTTGTAACAGCAGCCCGGCTCAATTGACAGCATCAGGAAATGGCAGGCTCACGTGGAACACCGGATCAAATTCAGGCTCAATTACAGCCTCAACATCCGGAACTTACTGGGCAGAGCGAAAAAATTACTGCGGATCTGAAAGAAAAGAAGTTTCATTCAGTTATTATGACGACCCGCAACTCTCACTTGATGAAAGCTCAATCACGATCTGTAAAGGTGAAGAAGCTGTTATTACTGCAAGCTCAAACATCAATGATATAAGCTGGTCTAATGGCGTTTCCGGAAATCAAATAATCGTTTATCAACCGGGCGAGTACACTGCAACAGTTACAAATGAGTGTGGATCAACGAGTAAACAAGCTGTTTTAAAAGTTGAATCTCCAGAAGTTCGTATAAAATATAATTCTGTTAAACTCAAAGAATACGACTTTGAAGCGATGCCGTCAAATTATGATGAGTACAGCTGGTTCATCGATGATATTCTCGTTGAAACCTACCCGGATTTTAGACACCTTTTTTCTGACCCAGGTGAACACGAAGTAATTGTTGAGGCCAAAACCAAAAATGGCTGTTATGCTTCTGATACGGTATTGATTGAACTACAAAACATTGGAAATGTTTTCATTCCAAATGCTTTTACACCAAATGGTGATGGCATTAATGATCGACTGAAAATTGAAGGGGAAACACCTCAGCTCTTTGAAGCTATTGTATTTAACCGTTGGGGAGAAGAGATGGCTCGATGGACAGATATTCAGGATAGCTGGGACGGAAAGAAAAGAGGTACGGTTTGCGCTGACGGAGTTTATATTCTAAAGGTCTCTTACAACGATAAGTCTTTCATCGAAACAGTTCAGTTATTTACTAGATAACCGTAGAGCTTAACATTAATTCAACAAGCAAATAATAAGCTTGTAAATTCTTGTTAACAACCAGACAGTAGGTTTGCTGTTCATGCAAATTGCTGTTTTGAAGCTATATCTAAACTCAAATAAAGCCCCTAAAAAAGTTGAATGTTCCTTAACTAATATAGTAGTAACATTCATTTTTTCGCTAGCTATTGTTTCAGCAATTGGTCAAACACAGGTATATTTACAGGACTTTGAGTCGGCAGGAGGATACTCAACTTCAATTCCAGAGTTCACAGATAGTTCTGAAGATTATTTTATTCGCACAAATGGAGGAACGATATCTGGTGGAGTAAACTACACAAATATTCAGGGAGCCTACTATTTTGGAGCGCAAGACATAGATGGAGAAGGAGCTTCACCAAATCAAACTCTTACAATAACCGGAATCAACATTTCGGGTTATACAAACCTCGAATTAAGAGTTTTCTTAGCTGAAGATGATGACGGTTCTAACGAAGACTGGGATAACTCTGACTATGTTCACTTCAACTACCAAATTGATAATGCAGGCTACAACAATCTTTTGTGGCTTGAGAATGACGGGAGCACTTACAACACAGCTCCGCAAATCGATACAGACTTTGATGGTACAGGTGATGGTGCAATCATCACAGACGCCTTTACACAATTCACAGCTCCCATTTCAGGAACCGGTAGCTCGCTTGATATTCAGGTTGAGTTCAACCTCAACTCAGGAGATGAAGACATAGCGATTGATCACATTGAAATTTACGCGACAAGCTCGTGCACTCCACCAAGCATCAGTTCGATTCAACCAAATAACGGGCCTGTTGGAACTCGAGTACTGATACAAGGCAGTGGGTTTACAGTCGGAACCGGAACATCCGCTGTCGAATTTGGCTCCGTAGCTGCAGATTCGTTCATCGTTCTATCCAACACTCAAATTGAAGCTTACGTGCCGGCAGGAGCCGGAAACACAATTGAAATTACAACAGATAATTGTCCGGAGACGTATTCAAGCTTCACGCTTACTGAAACTTCAGGTTGCGGTGGAGGTAGCGGATCGCCTACAGAACTCTTTATCACTGAAGTAACAGACGCTTCAAGCGGAAGCCTTTCTTACATTGAAATCTTTAACGGAACAGGATCTTCGGTAAACCTCAGTAATTATTCAATTGCTCAGTATAACAATGGAAATGGTTCACCAACCTGTAACATAACACTCAGCGGAACCTTGACCAATAATGATGTTTATGTCATCAGCACAGGTTCAAATGGTGGATTAGCAGATGCCTATTTCAATACTTGCGGAGGAGTCAACACAAACGACTGTATAAAGCTCCTTAAGAATAGCTCTATCATCGATATTTGGGGAGATTGCTCAGGATCTAGCTGGGTAGTTGGAGGAAATGCTGGATATACATATCGAAGAAAAGGAACAGTAACGGGGCCAAATACAACATTCACGCTTTCAGAATGGCAGGCTTTTAGCCTTGAAACCTACACCGACATCGGTAGTCACACCACTTCTTTTGGTCCTTCCATTACAATCACACAACAACCAACAGACGAAATAATTTGTGAGGGAGAATCCGCAACATTCTCAGTCAATACAGCTAACTCAGGAAATACATTTCAATGGTATGTTCATCCAAAAAGCGGAACAAACTGGAACGCTGTTTCTAACGGAGCAAACACATCAGGAGCTTCAACAAATACTTTATCACTTAGTAATATTCCATACAGCCAAAACAACTACCAGTTCTACTGTAAAATAACAAACGGCAGCTGTGAGGTATTCTCAGTTGCTGTTCAACTAAAAATTCAACCGGGTCCAATAACAACAAACATATTTCACAACTAAATCCAGACTAAATCATGAAATCAATTGCAAAAATTACGTTTTTCCTTTTCGCGTTAGTAGTATCAATCAATGCAAAAGCGCAATCGAGCAGTGCTAATCCTCATCAAATTTGTGCAGGATCAGTAGAGCCTTATCGTGTAGACACAACAGGAACTACAGGTTCAAACTACACCTGGGGTGTAACAACATCAGGCTTTGCCGGAACAATTACTCCAACGAACGCCTCGGGAAGTGAAATCAGCCTCGACTGGTCTACAACTCCCGTTGGCACTTACGAACTCTTTGTAATCGAAGACTCAGCAGGTAGCTGTGTGGGAGATTCTGTCTTCCTCGATGTTGAAATCCAACCAGCAAATACAATCTCGCTTACATCGGCAGCGGGAACCGATAACCAAACAGTCTGCGAAAACACCGCTATTACAAATATCACTTACAGCACTACTGGTGCTACCGGGGCTACTTTCTCAGGACTTCCTGCAGGTGTTACAGGTAACTTCTCTGGAGGAAATATCACAATCAGTGGTACTCCAACAGCAACAGGTACATTCAACTACACAATTACTTTGACTGGAGGCTGTGGAACCGTTACTGAAACAGGAACTATTGATGTTACTCCTGACAACACAATTTCATTGACATCAGCTGCCGGAACAGATAACCAAACGGTTTGTGAAAGCTCAGCGATTACAAATATTACTTACAGCACTACAGGGGCTACCGGAGCTACTTTCTCTGGTCTTCCTACTGGTGTAACAGGTAACTTCTCCGGAGGAAATATCACAATCAGTGGTACTCCAACAGCTACGGGTACATTCAACTACACAATCACTTTGACGGGCGGTTGTGGATCAGTTACAGAGACCGGAACCATCGAAGTTACCCCGGCAGCTACTGCTGATGCAGGATCTGACCAAACAATTTGTGAAGGCGAAACAGTTGACCTCAGCACTTCTGGAACAACTCCATCAGCAAGTAATAACGCTGGTTTAACATGGACAACTTCAGGTGATGGATCATTCAATAATGCCAACACTTTGAACCCGATTTACACTCCGGGTCCAAATGACATCGCTAACGGATCAGTTACATTGACACTTACAGCAACCGGAAACGGATCTTGCGGTGACGCAACTGATACCATGACAATTACAATCAATGCTAAACCGACAACATCTCCAATATTCCACAACTAGGAACCGGAGCTAACAACCTGAATGAAAAGTTGCCAATATAAACTCCTGATACTTTTCATCTGTATAGTTGGATCGCAAAGTGTATTAGCCCAGGTGGTTGATACGCTTTGCGTTTCTGACCCTACAGGTGACTATCACGTTGACGGCTGGCCGGGAAGTACATTTGAATGGATTGTACCTGATGGTCAGATCACTCGTGGCTCAGGTTCTGATTCAATCTCAGTCACATGGAACTCAACTCCTGGAACTTATCCGATCAGCGTGGTGGAAACAAGTGCTAATGGTTGTATTGGCGACACTCAGTATGCTCAGGTTCTGATCATTGATCCTCCAAACCTCCAAATAAGCGGACCAAAAAGAGTTTGCGAAGGCGACACAGCTCAACTCACCGCTAGTGGTGGAATCGATTATGTGTGGAACACAGGTGATACTGGTGCGGTTGTAACAATAAACCCTACTACTTCACAAACTTATTCAGTTGTTAGCAATACAAAATGCGGTAATGATGCCACAAATTATGGCATTACTGTAAAACCTAAACCTGTTTTTAGTATTGAAATTAACGGGAAAAAATTCATCTGTGAAGGTGAGCAAACTCAGATAGTAGCGAGCGGAGATGCAACAGAGTATTTCTGGTCTTCTCTGGGCTGGGGAAGCAGGCAAAAAGTCACCAAAAATGGAACTTATGAAGTTACTGCATATTTGGATGGATGCGAAGCTTTTGATTCAGTAACCGTTGGCGAATGCCGAAACCTCATTCCATACAACACCTTTACCCCTGACGGTGATGGCATCAACGATAAATTTGAGATTGATAAAATCGAGTATTACCCCAATGCATTAGTTGAAATCTACAACCGCTGGGGAGATGTCATTTACAAATCAACAGGCTATTCCAATCCGTGGGATGGTACATGGAACGGAACACCCCTTCCTGTAGGAGCTTATTACTATGTAATAGATCCAAAGGATGAACGCGCTGAAAAAATTAGTGGTTACATCAATTTAATCAGGCGATGATGAAACATATACTATTCCTTCTTCTGCTATTATTATCGGTCAGATCCATGAGCCAGCAAGTTTACCAGTTCACCCAATACCAGGTAAACCGATATCTGCTCAACCCGGCTGCGAGCGGAGTTGACGATCACACTGAAATAGTATCAGGATACAGACAAATGTGGCTGGATTTAGAGGGCGCTCCCGAAAGCTTCTACTTAACAGCGAACATCCCCATCAACAAGCAGAAAAACAAAACATTCAAAAATAAAAGAGCCAGACAATTTTACTATTCTAACAACAAATACAAGCAACATCACGGCATTGGTATAATGGTGTCCAAGGATGAGTTTGGTGCATTTCAAAAAACAAGAGTTCAGGCATCTTACGCTTTTCATCTTCCCGTAACAGGTCCTTATCGCATTTCCTTTTCTCCTCGTGTTGGATGGAGTGGTACCGCAATTGACGACAGAAAAGTTTCACTCAAGATTCAGGACGACCCCACTTACCAGTACTTTTTAGCACAGGGAGAAAACAAAAACAGCTTTGACTTGGATTTGGGTTTATGGTTCTACTCTGACAGGCTCTATGCCGGTTACTCTATGATTCAGCTAATCCCCAATAACCTCACCCCTGCCGATGTATCGAAAGAAGCTAAAATGCTAGCCCATCACCAATTGATGTTAGGCTACAGCTACATCGTTTACCACGCCAAAGACTTTGACGATCTCGAATCCCGCAATATCGTATTGCATCCCGGAGCAATGATCCGCTATAAAGCTGGTGCCCCTGTAAATCTTGACCTCAGCTTAGAAGTGGACTTTGAACAGCGATTGAAAATAGGTACAACCTGGCGCATGAACAACGCGATGGCATTTTGGGCAGGTGTCTACCTTGGTAAAACAGCTGAGCTCTACTATGCCTATGACCTACCTACTTCACAGCTTCAACCATATCAACGCGGAGGTCATGAGATAACTCTTAAAATGAAATTATGGCGTAACCGATTCTCAACAAAATTTTAATCTGAGATAGTTAAAATCCTCCTGAAGCTTAAAAAAGGGTTCATAATGTTATCGTAACAAAACCGTAAATCGAACTAAGCGGAAACACAAACTACTTACTAATACTTTTGAAATATCCTTATACTCGTTTTCTATTCCGTTAGTTGAAATATTTTTAAAACATACAATTAACTACTAATATATATAGTTATGAAAACGTATTTCAGTTTTTTCGCAATTGCGGTTTTGAGTATTCTTAACGGAATTGCTTTAGGGCAGACGACAATATCCATTGACTTCGAAACAGCAAATGATGGATATTCTACATCTGATGATTATGGTTCTGGTTATGAAGACTTTTTTAATAGGACTAATTCAAATCTACCCAGCTGCAATAATGAAGATGGTTATTTCTGGGGGTTTGAGGATATGACATCTGGTAATAAGGTTATGAATCTCGATCAAATAAATATTACCGGTGGTACTGAGTTCACCTTTTCAATTGACATGGTTGCTCACCATTATAATGACTGGGATAATTCTGATGCATTTGAAATTGACTACAGTATAGATGGTGGTCCTTACACTCCTTTAATGCACGTTAGAAACAATGGGGGAACATATAATGAGCTCCCTTCTCTAGACACAGACTTTGATGGCATTGGGGACTGTGGAGCAGGAACTCTTCCAGCATTAACAACTGGCTCTTCTGGATGCTCAACAAGCTCAAGTGATTTTGCAACTTTCTCCACCACAATAACTGGATTGAGTGGTAGCAGTATATTAAATATACGGTTAACAGCGATCAATTGCACGTCAAGTGATGAGGGGCTTTATTTTGACAACATTGAAGTAACACATAATGGAGGGACAGGCATTGCTCCTCCCTCAACCTTTGAAGCCAATTCAACCAACATCTCTACCACCTCACTCGACTGGACGAAAAACAGCGATAATAATGATGTTATCATTGCGAAAAATACAAGTAACTCTTTTGGAACTCCTTCAGATGGAACGAGCTACTCTGTGGGAAATACATTAGGCGGTGCTGAAATCATTTACAAAGGCGGTGCTACATCTTATATTGATGAGTGTCTCGATGGTGATCAACAATACTTTTATCAAATATGGTCTTTTGACAGCAATGATGATTACTCTTCAGAGTTGAGCGATGATGCAACAACTGCAACTAAAGAAATTTCTGGTGGTGGGGGAGCCACTTACACCGAGACCTTCTCTAATTTAGGCCCATATGGTGGTTACCAAACTGAAACATGGAGTGGTGACAACGGGTTTGGAACATGGACCGCCACTGACGCAAGAACCGATAGAACAATTAACGGAGCAGCTATTACTGTAGAAAACGGAGAACTAACAAGTCCAACAATTTCAGGGGGGATCGATAATCTAACACTAACAACAGAAAGGCAGTTTTCAGGAGGATCAGGTAATTTAACTGTAAAGGTTAACGGCAGCACCGTAGGTACTATTCCTTATAGTGGAAGCTCTCAAACATCAACGATTAACAACATTAATGTATCAGGAAATTTCACGTTAGTCATTGACAATCAAGGAAACGGTGACAGAGTCGCTATGGATGACCTAACCTGGGATCAACCAGGTGGTGCTGCCCAATCCTCCACTACTCAAAACGGCAACTGGAGCTCAACAAGCACATGGATTGCAGGGACTCTCCCAACGAGCACAAATGATATTGCCGTCAAGAACGATCTCACAATTGACGGAGATTTTACCTGCGATACACTTGTTTTAAACTCAGGAGCTTCTCTAACCGTAAGCTCAGGCAATTCTTTAACAGTTAATGGAATATTCGTAAACAACGGAACGGTAACCATTGAAGATGACGGAGCATTGATTCAAACAGCTTCTTCAGATAACAACTGTGGTTCCGGATCTTACACAGTAGAACGTACAGGGGGTAATTCTTCATCAGCTTATGATGGCTGGTCAACACCTATAGACGGAGTGAGCATTCACGATAACAGCGGTGTGTTCAGCAGCTCAAATCCATGTGACATATTCGCATTTGACGGATCTGACCAAAGTTGGAAATACGACTTTGCGACAAACTACAGCACAACCTGCAATGGAAATGGCGTTACTTTTTCAAGCCAGTACCTCATATCAGGAGCTGACGGAAACATGGATGCTGGTCGAGGTTATTTAGTGCCGGGAAACTCAACAGCAACGCGAGTATTTAGCGGAAGCACAATCAATAATGGAAATCACACTCATTCACTGGGAACAGGCATGAATCCGGGAGGATCAACTAACTGGTCAGATGATTACTGGAACCTCGTTGGTAATCCATATCCAAGTGCAATTAGCGTGAGTGACTTCCTTACAGCCAACTCATCAAATCTCACAACAAGTGCGGTTTACGTTTGGTCAGATGATGGCACTTCCGGCTCTGGTTATACTGAATCTGATTATATCACCATCAATGGATCTGGTTCAACGGGAGCGGTAAACGGTAGCAATATCACAAACGGAAACATCGCTTCTACTCAAGGATTCTTTGTTCAGGGAACTGGGTCTGGCGGAAATATCACATTTACAAACTCCATGCGCACAACCGGAAACGACCAGTTTAGAAGTAGTCAATCATTACCGCGTTTTTGGCTGTCGCTCAACGACAACCGCATTTCAAGTCAAATGCTGATTGCTTTTCCGGGAGGCGCAACTGACGAATTTGAAAAAATGTACGATGCACCACGCTATTACGGTCAGAACCACTTAAATATCTCGTCACAACTCCCTTCCGATTCAACGGCAATGGTTATACAGGGGATGGAAATGATAGGAGCAGATACTATTAAGGAAATCAACTTGCTAGTTGAAGTTGATACAACAAAAGAAGTTGTTTTTGATTTAGACTCAATCGAACTCATTGATGAGGATATTAAAATCTACCTCAAAGATCAACTACACGATTCATTGACCGACATCAGAAAAAATAGCTATATAACAACTCTCGACTCCGGCAAGTACAGATCTAGATTTAGCATCGTCCTCGATTCGAGGATAGATGACGGCTCAGACTCTGGAAATGGTGGCCAAACAGGAATTGAAGAAATAGAAAACAACTTCAAGAGCTACTATGCAAATCAGGCTATTCACATACAAAACAACAGCTCTAAAACGATTGATGAATGCAAGGTCTATGACGTAAGTGGTAAAGTTGTATTTTATTCTTCAAAAAATAAATCTGCTTACTACACACCAAACCTCTCAAATGGAATGTACTTCGTTGACTTCACATTTAAAGACAAGAAACATTACCAGGTGAAGTTCATCATTCATTAAAACATATATGCCTCCCTTTAACTAGGCTCTGATTAGTGGTTTACCTCCATTTCTCAGAGCCTTTTTTATTTGAATTTACTCTCAAATTCAAATAGGGAAAACAGTCATTCTTCAAGCTTAAAACGCTATGCTATAATTATTTGGTCATAATTTTTTGTAAATTAGCAAAGACCCCAAATAAATAGCGCTATGCTCTCGACCAAAATGTACTATTTCCCTATTCTCATTGCTCTCTTATTTTCCCCATTAATTTCCAGTTCCCAAATCATTAGTCAGTATGTAGATACTGATAGCGGAACAACGCCAAAAGGGATAGAGATATGGAATAACACGGGATCTGATCTTGACTTCTCCTCAAATAATCTCATAATTGAAAAAGGAACTAACGGAGCAGCGCCTTCAGTAGATATAACGGTGAGTAGCGGCACACTTGGAGTAGATGAAGTGATGGTGATTGGCTCTTCTGATATTGAAACATACCTCACTAATACCTTTGGTCAAAATGAATTTTTCTTCGTAGAAAAGCCATTTACTTTTAACGGAGATGATGCACTCCAGGTAATTTATAACGGTGACACAACCGATATTTTTGGAACTCCCGGTGTTGACCCGGGATCGAGCTGGGATGGAAACGGTGTATCAACTTCTGACCAAAACATCAAACTTCTCACTTCAATTTCAAATGGTGACACAACTGGCTGGTCAGATCCGAGCACACGATACGAGACTGTTTCAACGAGCCCAACTTCAGCTGGAGGTCTAGAGGATTTTGGAAGGGTTCCCTGCACAACACCAACTGATATCAGTGGTGAATTTAGCTTTCCGGGAAACCAGGAAGTAGAATTGTATTGGGAAAACGGACTGTGCTACGATGAAATCTTAGTTGTTGCCAAAGCCGGATCATCAGTTACGGCAACCCCTTCTGGTGATGGAAGCTCAATTACAGCAAACCAAACATTTGGATCAGGAACTGATATTGGAACCAATGAATACGCTGTTTACAAAGGGTCATTAAATGAAACAACCATTACCGGATTGACGAATAACACAACATTCTACTTCAAAATATTTGCCAGAAAAGGGACTTCCTGGAGTTCAGGGGTATCGCTCAATGAAACGCCTATTGAGCTCTATTCTTTTTTTGATGAACCGTTTGACGATAACACCCAATACTCTGTTACTGCAGGAGGTGAAGGAAATGATGGTACGGCAGATTACTTCCAAAGAACTGATGGATCAAATATCAATATTTCCTACAACGGGTTTACAGGAGACTTTTACGCGGCTCAGGATGTAGACGATGGAGGCTGGACAGGAAGTGCCAACCCTTCAACATTAACCTGGTCAAATATCAACATTACTGCATTCTCTGATCTAACATTCTCAGGTCTTTTTGCCTCGAGTAGTCAAAACTTTATTGACAACAGTGATTACGTAAATATAGAATACCAAATTGATGGTGGTGGATGGAACAATTTATTGTTCTTTAGAAATGAAGGATCAACATTTAATACATACTTCCTGGAAGATACTGACTTCAATGGCACAGGTGATGGCAGAAGATTAACTTCTTATGCGAAGAAATTCAATAAATCTATTCCTGCCACTGGAGATCGATTAGACTTAAGAATTACAGTTGCTGTCAATTCTGGAGATGAAGACTTTGCTTTTGACAGCTTTAAATTGTTGGGTACACCAAACGGACTCATTTACGTGAATAACTCATGGACACCTAACCCTCCTGATGGCACCACCGGATCTGACAATGCAGCTGTTTTAGAAAACACAGCAACAATCAATTCAAATGCTACAATTGATCAAATTGTAGTTAAAAAAGAGGCTACCCTGGAAATAGCTGGCAATGCCCTCACCGTTAACACATTCATTGAAAACAATGGAAATGTAATGGTAAGAGATGATGCCGCAATCATTCAAACAGGATCAACTGACAACAACACTGGAATTGGCACATACACCGTAGAACGAACTGGTGGAAGCTCAGCATCAGCCTACAACGGCTGGTCAACGCCAATAGACGGAGTGAGTCTTCACGATAACAGCGGAGTGTTCAGCAGCTCAAATCCTTGCGATATTTTTGCTTTTGATGGATCTGACCAAAGCTGGAAATACGATTTCCCAACGAACTACAGCACAACGTGCAATGGTAACGGAGTTACGTTCACTAGTCAGTTTCTTATTTCGGGAGCCGATGGAAATATGGATGCAGCTCGTGGATACCTGATCCCCGGAAACGCCACTTCAACAAGATCATTTAGCGGAAACACAATAAATAATGGAGATTTTACTTATTCGCTGGGAACTGGCACGAACCCAAACGACCCGCTCTCAAATTGGTCTGATGATTACTGGAACCTCATCGGTAATCCATATCCCAGCGCAATTGACGTGAGTAGTTTCTTAACTGCAAACTCTTCAAACCTCACAACTAGTGCAGTTTACGTTTGGTCAGATGACGGCACTTCAGGATCGGGGTACACTGAATCTGATTATATAACTGTCAATTCCTCAGGTTCAACAGGAGCAGTAAATGGAAGCAACATAACAAACGGAAATATCGCTTCAACGCAGGGATTCTTTGTTCAGGGAACGGGATCTGGCGGAAATATTACATTCACAAACTCGATGCGCACAACCGGAAACGACCAGTTTAGAAGTAGTCAGTCATTGCCGCGCTTTTGGTTATCGCTCAACGACAACCGCATCTCAAGTCAATTGTTGATCGCATTTCCTGGTGATGCATCAGATGAATTTGAAAAAAATTACGATGCTCCTCGCTATTACGGTCAGAACCACCTGAACATCTCGTCTCAACTACCTGCTGATTCTTCTGCAATGGTCATTCAGGGAATGGAAACGGTTGGAGTTAATGATGAAAAAGAAATAGCATTACTAGTTGAACTCGATAAAATGAGCGAAGTGAGCTTCCAACTCGACTCTATCGAACTCATCGATGAAAACACGAAAATACTGCTCAAAGATCGACAACTCGATTCGTTGATTGACATTAAGACAAACAGCTACACCACAACACTCGACTCAGGCAAATACAACGCTCGTTTTAGCATTATTCTCAATACCAGATTTTCTGAAATCGATGCTGAAACTAGCGAGGATTCATCTGTAATCAATGGACTAAACGAAAAAATTGAATCCAATCTAAAAGTTTTTTATTCGAGAAGCAACCTTGTCGTGCAAAACAACACTTCGAGTACAATAGAGCAAGTCAATATTTATGATGTACAGGGAAAAGAGGTGTTTAACTCAACTCAAAACAAGAAAATATATACACCTAAAATCCAACAAGCAGGATTTT
This sequence comes from Salibacter halophilus, assembly GCF_008806325.1. Lineage (GTDB taxonomy): Bacteria > Bacteroidota > Bacteroidia > Flavobacteriales_G > Salibacteraceae > Salibacter > Salibacter halophilus. Next base: position 54,729 of record NZ_WACR01000007.1, on the reverse strand, counting down.
ACATCAGTGTCATAACCCTTCAAAACGGTAATTCGAAGAAAACGAAATTCACAGTGAAATAAGAGCTAATCACTTTTCTTTATCATTCTATTAAAACTTTATCACTCATTTGATTGTATATACAAACAAATGAAGGCAATTTTGTGCCGTGATTTTAACAGGACGAATAACAACATATAGCTCTATTATAAAAACCTCTACAACAGAAGGTTTCAAAAGAGGAGACCAATAGAATGACCAATCCAATTTTAAAAATAAGGAACCGGGAATTCGAAAAGCGCGATCTTCTCCTCTACCTGCTTGCTGCAATGAACTTTTCACACATTGTGGACTTCATGATCATGATGCCACTGGGTGATTATCTAATGAATTCATTCAATATTGGTCCGGGTGAATTTAGTGTAATCGTATCGGCTTACACGTTTAGCGCAGGTATTTCGAGCTTTTTTGCCGCATTCCTAATCGATCGATTCGATCGTAAAACTGCTTTGATCTTTACGTTTACAGGCTTCTCGGTCGGAACCGTGTTGGTGGGACTAGCGAACTCGTATTTACTACTCGTGGCGGCAAGGTCACTCACCGGAATTTTTGGCGGACTGGTTGCAGCACTGGTCTTGTCTGTCGTGAGCGATTTGTACAGCTACCGTGAGCGCGGAAAAGCAATGGGAGTTGTGAGTGCAGCTTTTGCTCTGGCATCAGTTATCGGAGTTCCAATTGGACTGTATCTAGCCAGCCAATTCTCCTGGCACGCTCCATTTTTCATGGTGGGCGGACTCGCGTCTGTCTTTACTATTGTGACTGCTTTCGTCTTTCCAAAGATGAAGGGGCACATCAGCTCATTGCCCAAACCAAAACCTTTGCAGGTTATCAAAAACGTCATCAGCGATCGCAATCAGGTTTACGCACTTTTAATGGGAATGACAATTATTTTAGGACAATTCTTACTCGTTCCGTTTCTCACACCTTACATGATGCGTAACGTGGGATTCAGCGAAGAAACCGTGACATTGATTTACCTGTTTGGCGGTGGCGCAGTAGTGTTTTCGGCTCCACTCGTGGGTAGGCTGACTGACAGGATAGGACCATTGAAAGTGTTTACAATATTCCTTTTGAGTTCATTTGTACTGGTTCTGACCATTACCAATTTACCAAAAGTACCGATCTACATCGCCCTCATTTTAACAACGATATTCTTCATGATGGTAAACGGACGTATGATTCCGGCCAACACGATGATTACTGCTGCTGTGAGTCCTGAGACACGCGGTAGTTTCATGAGTTTTAAATCGAGTATTCAACAGCTCAGTGCAGCGCTTGCTTCGCTCGTGAGTGGTGCAATTATGGTTATTGGTGATGATGGGCTGTTTCACAACTACAATTGGGTTGGAATCTTATCGATTTGTGTATCGGCAACGAGCTTTTTATTGGCACCTCGTTTAAAAGTGGCAAAAGGAAATGAGTAGATTTGTTATCAGAACCAAAAGAGGATAAAATGACATTGAGCGTTCACAGTGATGAGCATTTCATGAAGCAGGCTCTGAAAGAAGCACACCGCGCACTCGAACTCGATGAAGTTCCGGTGGGAGCTGTCATTGTGGGAAACAAAAGAATTATTGCTCGTGCTCACAACCTCACTGAACGATTGAACGATGTTACTGCCCACGCAGAGATGCAGGCTTTCACCTCAGCAGCTGAAGCCTTGGGCGGAAAATACCTCAAAGATTGTACGCTCTACGTCACGCTTGAACCGTGTGTGATGTGCGCAGGAGCTTCGTTTTGGAGTCACATCGGCAAGATCGTTTACGGAGCTCCGGATCCAAAACGCGGTTATTCGAAGTTTGGCGGACTCCTCCATCCTAAAACAAAAGTTAAAGGTGGTGTTTTAGAGGAAGAATGCAGTGAACTTTTAAAGTCCTTTTTTGCAACAAAACGCTAATTTGGAAGTAAATTAACTTAATACATTTGTAAAATAATCAAGACTTAATAAAACAAGATAATATGTATCCAGCAGAAGTAGTAGCACCGATGAAAGAAGATCTCACAAGCGTGGGATTTGATGAACTCACAACTCCAGATCAGGTTGATGAGGTGCTCAAAGATAAAGACGAAACGGTATTAGTAGTTGTAAACTCAGTTTGCGGCTGTGCAGCAGGAAATGCTCGCCCGGGAGTTAAGATGTCGCTCGAAAACGACAAAAAACCAGGCAAACTGGTAACCGTTTTTGCAGGTGTTGACAAAGAGGCGACAGATCAGGCGCGCAAGTACATGCTACCTTATCCGCCATCATCTCCGGCAATTGCTGTTTTCAAGGGCGGAAAATTAGCTCACATGCTCGAGCGTCACCACATTGAAGGTCGCCCGGCTGAAGCAATCGCTGAAAACCTCAAAGCAGCTTATGACGAGATTGTGTAATCGTTAGTTCGTCTCGGTCAGAGCCAAACAAATTTCAGAATCCCTCACACAATTCGTGCTGAGGGATTTTTTAGTAGAAAACATTAAACTCTCACCCATTCAGCACTTCTACATTTCTATTTTTCAAAAAACGATAACCCATAAAAACCAGGGCTGAGAAAATTGCCGAAAATAAGAATAGAACAGGGCTCTGACCATCATATTGAGAGTAGAAAAATACTCCCCCAACCATTGACAACAGTGCCTGATCCAAAACCTTATCGCGAGAATTGATTTTTCTACTCAAGATGCTCAAACCACTGAGCCCGCAACTCAAAGTAATAGCAGCCAAAAACCAGTCTGACGCCATAATTCCTGAAATCTCGTAGTAATTGAAATAATAGATAAGCGCGAAACACCACATCAAATAATTTGCGCCTAAAAGCTTGTAAGCTATTTCATGTTCTCTGGAAACAGGCTGTGGCTTAAAGCAATAATCAGATCCACCATTAGCTACAGCGTTTTCAAACTCAAGCTTACTAACTTCTGCTACATGCGTAAAGCGAAACCACCACAATGGATTGATCGATTGTAAAACAGATTTTGTCTCGTGGTAAACGATCAAATAAACATCTTCTTCATTGCTTTTCAACTGCAACGATTTACCGGAATAAATATCTATTCTACAACTGATCTTTAGAGTTTCTTCCTCAATCTCAACATTATCGACACCTTCGGGATGTAACTTTGAAATTGTTTTGCCATTGGCTTTTACGTGCATTCTGCGGAGCCAATACAAGTCATTTTCAGGACGAAAAATATGTAGTTTCATATCGTGGGGTTTGTGCTAAGATAGGTATTTCTCAAAAAAGTGATAGTTGAATCAGGTAAGGTTGAACTTCAGGTTTGCCTCAATCACTCACAAGCGCCTTCAGAATATTCAGTTATCCCGGCACATTCAGCTTTACAAGGATTACTGTAAGTCTGGTCATTGCAACCACAAACAGGGTCATAAATCATAAAACAAGCGCAATCCTTGTTTCTCTTTTCAATACACAGCTTTTCGCAGGAAATAAAAACAAGAATTGTCAAAAATGAGATTGACAACAACATTACATCTCGCACAACCCGTTTACCTTTCATAAAATGAATCATTTGCGTATCCGCTAAGATAAAAAAAATCTCAATGAAGCACCTCAGCTCGAATCATGGGAATCGATAGCTTATCCTTGATAGGTTTTTCTTCATGAGCCCTTATGATCCAACCAATAGAGTCATTCTTCCAACACCTTTTGTAATTAGAGTCTACCTCTACAAATTGCATCCCTATCATGTTAAAGCAACTATTTTCATTTTCTTTTAACCCGGAATTTCTCGTAACTTGGACACCTAGAAATATTTTGTCCCTGACTAGTATAAACTCATCTTGTATATCGATGGTAACCCATCCTCTTTTTTCAGCAGGAATTTCAACTTGATTGGAAAGTAAATCATCTTTAGGTGTAAAAGACGAATCCAAACTCATCACTTTTAAAAACAATTTATTTTCAGGATGATCGCAGCTATTCTTGACAAATACTTCGACTTTGGATAATCTTCCCCTGGGAATATTTTTTTGTATCAACCCGTTAGTATGGCCAATCATATTCCCAATTTGACCGGGAAGCCATCTTCTTTGGGTGAAACCAATCCATTCTTTCTCATCTTCAGCTTTGAGAGCAAACTCGTTCAAATCCACAACTTCTTTCTCGAGAAAAACAGTATCTGGAATTTTCATTAATTCCAGTTTCACTGACTCATACCCTACTTTGCTAAACTCGATAGAATCACATGTTTTGAGTTTTGCAAGGTCAACCATGCCATCAGGTCCGGTGATTTCACCATAATTTTCACAGTAAATATGGACGTTTTTTATCGCGGCACTATCTGCAGAATTTAATACACAAACCTGCTGACTGAGACAAAAAAATGGCAGTAGAATAAGGCTGAGTAAAAGGTATGTTTTCATCAGTAGAAGCAATTAACCTCATCAAATATAACAACTCTACTAATCTGACGGGAAACCAACATTGTTCAAAAACGCTACCTTTGCAGTTCAAATTTCTCAATTGTAAAACCTTAAATTGTATAGCATGCAACTGTATAATAAGGTAGACAAAAAAGTGCTCAAAGAGCGCTTGATGCAGGAAGACTTCAAACGCGTCACCCTGTCGTTCTATCGTTACATCATTATCGACAACCCTGAAGAACTCAGGGATGAATTATTCCTCGAATGGTCAGATCTCAATTGTTTTGGCCGCATCTACCTGGCAAAAGAAGGAATCAACGCCCAAATGAGCGTTCCCGAGCACAACTGGGAAGAATTCAAAGAAAAACTCTACGCCCGCAAAGAGTTTAAAGATATTCCGTTCAAAGTTGCCGTTGAAGATGACGGGAAGTCATTTTACAAACTCATCATAAAGGTCCGCAAGAATATCGTAGCTGATGGCTTAAAGCCCGAGGATTACGATGTAACGAACATCGGGAAGCATCTTTCTGCTAAAGAATGGAACGAGGCGATGGACAACGAAGACACCGTAGTGATCGACATGCGCAACCACTACGAGAGTGAAGTGGGCCACTTTAAAGGTGCCGTCACTCCAGATTGCGACACCTTCCGCGAGGAACTTCCTATGGTTCTGAAAGAGCTGGAAGACAAAAAAGATAAGAAAGTACTTCTCTATTGCACGGGCGGAATTCGGTGTGAAAAGGCCAGCGCTTACCTCAAACATCACGGATACAATGATGTCAACCAATTGCTTGGCGGAATAATCGACTACAAGCGACAAATTGATGCTGAGGGACTCGACAATAAATTCATCGGGAAAAACTTTGTGTTTGACGAAAGACTCGGAGAGCGAATTTCAAATGAAGTAATTGCTCATTGTCACCAGTGTGGCAAGCCTTGCGACACGCATACCAACTGCAAAAATGATGATTGTCACCTACTTTTCATCCAGTGTGAAGAGTGTGCTGAGAAATATGACGGTTGCTGCTCTAAAACGTGCTCTGACATTATAAAACTTCCTGTAGAAGAACAACGTAAGCTAAGGAAGAACCAAAACAAAACTGGCGAACAGCGAAACGTTTACAAAAAAGGACGCTTGCGCCCACATCTCGATGAATTTGTGCAAAATGGCGAAATCATCGAGAGCCCGCTCAAGCAAAAGGAAAGCTGATGATCGTCATTTTTTTGGTCAGATCACGACTGTATATTTGAACGAAATTTCAGTATTATGCCGATATATCACAAATTAGGAAAAATACCGCATAAGCGACACACCACATTCAAGAAGCCTGATGGTTCATTGCATTACGAGCAACTTTTTGGAACTATCGGTTTTGACGGTATGTCGTCATTGATGTATCATCTTCACAGACCCACACAGGTTAAGAAAATCGTGAAGCAATACAGTGTAAAGCCAAAAATTGCTGTTGAAAATAATATGCAATCTTTTCGTTTTCACGGATTCAATGTAAAACCCGAAAACGATTTTCTCGACAGCCGCAAGGTAGTCATGACGAACAGTGACGCGAGTATTGCTTTAGCTGCACCAAAAGAATCGAACACAGATTATTTTTATAAAAACACCGACTCTGACGAGGTTATCTTCGTACACCGTGGATCGGGTACGCTCAAAACTCAACTCGGGAACATCAAGTTCGGTTATGGCGATTATTTAGTGATCCCGAGAGGAATGATCTACCAAATGCATTTTGACGGATCTGACAATCGCCTGTTTATCGTGGAAAGCAGCAGCCCTATTTACACGCCTAAACGCTATCGCAACTACTTTGGACAGCTTCTCGAGCATTCTCCGTATTGCGAGCGCGACATCAGAAGACCTGAAGAATTAGAGGTTCACGATGAAAAAGGCGAGTTCCTTTTCAAGATCAAAAAACAGGATGAGATCCACGAACTCATCTACACGCGACATCCTTTTGATGTTGTTGGCTGGGATGGCTATAACTATCCGTACGCTTTCAACATTCAGGATTTTGAACCGATTACCGGTCGTGTACACCAACCGCCACCGGTTCATCAAACTTTTGAAGCAGCAGGATTTGTGATTTGTTCTTTCTGTCCGCGCCTCTACGATTACCATCCCGAGGCAATTCCTGCTCCGTACAACCACAGTAACATCGATTCTGACGAGGTACTGTACTATGTTGACGGAGACTTCATGAGTAGAAATGACATCGATAAAGGACACATTTCTTTACACCCGGCTGGAATTCCACACGGACCACATCCGGGCGCTTATGAGAGAAGTGTTGGTAAAAAAGAAACTGAAGAGATGGCTGTTATGGTTGACACATTCAAGCCACTCATGCTAACTGAAGACGCAATGAAAATTGCCGATCAGGATTATTACCGTTCATGGCTTGAAGACGAAGACAAGTAAGGCCGCTATTTGAATTATTTTTTGAACTTTGCTCAAAACAGATAAAGTTATGGCAACTGTAAAAGACAAAACTTCACTAGAGCTCGACAAGGTTTACCCTAAAGCTGAAGATTTTCTCCCGATTAATGGAACTGATTACGTTGAATTAATCGTGGGTAATGCAAAACAGGCAGCTCATTTTTATAAATCAGCATTCGGATTTCAGGACATGGCTTATGCCGGACTTGAAACCGGAATGAAAGACAGCAATTCTTACGTTCTTCAACAAGGCAAAATTCGCCTGGTTCTGACCAGCCCTATGAGTCCTGATGGTTGGATGAACGAACACATCAACAAACACGGTGACGGTGTTAAAACTGTTGCTCTTTGGGTTGATGACGCTACTAAAGCGTGGGAAGAAACGACAAAGCGTGGCGCCAAAAGTTACATGGAGCCAGAAAAAGTGGAAGATAAGCACGGTCACATCATGAGATCGGGTATTTACACTTACGGTGAAACAGTTCACGTATTTATTGAGCGCAAGAACTACAACGGTATTTTCTTACCCGGATTCGTAGAACACAAAACTGATTACAAGCCAGATCCGGTTGGATTAAAATACATCGACCACATGGTTGGTAATGTTGGCTGGAATGAAATGGACAAATGGGTTGATTTCTACAAAAATGTAATGGGCTTTGCTCAGCTGCTCTCATTTGATGATAAAGACATTTCAACCAAGTACACTGCTCTCATGAGTAAAGTGATGACGAACGGAAATGGCCGCATCAAATTCCCGATTAACGAACCGGCTGAAGGCGTTAAAAAATCTCAGGTTGAGGAATACCTCGATTTCTATCACGACTCAGGCGTTCAGCACATTGCTGTAGCAACTGATGACATCATCGATACGGTAAGTAAATTAAAAGATCGTGGTGTTGAATTCCTTCAGGTTCCATCAACTTATTACGATGACCTCGAAGAGCGCGTTGGTAAAATTGATGAGGATTTAGAGCCGCTTAAAAAGCTCGGAATCCTTGTGGATCGCGATGATGAAGGATACTTACTTCAACTGTTTACCAAGCCATTGCAAAACCGACCAACGATGTTTATCGAAATCATCCAGCGTAAAGGTGCGCAATCATTTGGTAAAGGAAACTTTAAAGCTCTGTTTGAAGCGATTGAGCGCGAGCAGGAACTCCGCGGAACGCTTTAATCAGGCGGCATAACAAAACATTTTGTACTTTAAAGCCGTGTTTTAATCAAGCACGGCTTTTTTATGATCAATAAAACGCTCGTAACATTATTTTTATCAGCCCTATTTCTGCAAACCCTGGCTCAAAAAAGAGTGAGCACAGAGTTCAACGATGCAGTAAGGCTCGTTGCTGAATACAAATCTGAAGATTCCAAAGTCCCAAACGGCTATTACAAGCTCTATTTCAACAACAGGCTTCGGGTAGAAGGCAACAATGAAAACGGGCTCCGTCACGGAAAATGGACGCTGTTTAACAACAAAGGAAATCCGAGAGTTACAGGAAGGTACATCCATGGCAAAAAGCACGGAAAATGGCGGTATTACGGTCAGAACCAGGAGCTCAAAGCCGAGTGGTACTTCCGAAACGACACGGCTATTAGTCACTGGACAACTTACGTAGCCGGGGAAAACAGACTCGACATCGTGTTTTCAAACAAAGGATTGCCCATGCAAACAGTTCTTTACGATGCATCGGGCAGAATTCGTGTAAACACTGAAAAAGAGATCAAAAACAAGGACACTTTAACGTTCAGATCCTACTATTACGAAAACGAAAAAATCCACAGCTATAAAGAGCTGAAAAACCAGGAGCTAAACGGACGCGTCAACTATTACCACAGAACTGGCGCAGCCTGGGAACATTTCACTTATCTAGATGATCAACTCATTAGCGTAAACATCATGCGGAGTGATCAGGGCCAACCGAGGAATATTGGAAGTTATAAAAACGGAAACGGAAGCGTAAGGAAATACTTTTCAACCGGATTGTTATACTCTCAAACAGAATACGAAAATGGCCTCAAAAACGGCTCTTATTCCTCTCGATCAGGAGATCGGCTTTATGTAACAGGAAAGTACAACAACGACAAGCCGGCAGGCAACTGGACAGTAAAGTCAGAGTATTTTAATAAGATAGCTACTTTCCAGTTTGATGCTAAAGGAGCCTTTGTTTCAAAGTCGCTATCACCAAGTGATCAGGAGGTTGAAGAAGGAAGATTATCAAATGGATACCGAACCGGAAAGTGGATTCAAAAAAACCCATATGGCCAAAAGAATGTTGAATTCAATTATGAAAAGGGATTATTAAATGGAAAAGTGAAAACCTATCAGCCAAATTCAACATCTACTCGCATTCTAGGTGAATACAAAAACGGTTCAAAAACAGGTACCTGGAAATACTTCAACCAAATGGGGCAAACAGTTTACGAGCAGAGCTTCAACAATGAAATAAAGCTCAATGAGCCTTTCAATAATGTTCCACAGAATTTCATTCCGGTAACGACAGATAGCCTCAATTTTGTCATCAACGACCCAATAAATGATACGCTCAATCAATTTATAACCGGAGCGTATTTCATCCCAAAAATTGCAGGTACAGAACTACTCGAAAGAGGTTTTGATTTTTACGACAGTGAAGTAGAACTAGACCCAGATTATCGGGACAGAGATTTCACCTATGAACCTGTTTTTGTGAAACCCAAATTCCCGGGAAACGAGAGGGATTACTTTGAAGTAAATCAGCTCGTTCCTGAAGTAGCCTTAGAGGAAAACATTCGAGGTTCTGTCCTGGTTCGGTTTGCCGTTGATGAATTTGGAATCATCGATGAAGTGGATATCATTCGGTCTGTGCATCCGGCTGTTGACAAAGCCGTTATCGCGTATTTATCGCAAATGCCGGCATGGAATCCTGCTCGCTATCAAGGTTTACCGGTCAGATCCTACATCCTCAGGCGCTATCGGTTCTGACCGATAATATATCAATCATCTTCATCGTAGAAATCTTTTAGTCGGCTGCGGTAGCCGGAGAATAATTTTGACTTGGAAACAAAGCCCACGTAGTGATTATCAGCATCGATTACGGGTAAATTCCAGGCTCCGCTACGATCAAATTTATTCATTACAGACTCCATGGAATCGGTATAGTAAATATACTCCGGAGCCGAGGTCATGAGTTCGTGAACGAGCACTTTGTCATACTGGTCGCGGTCAAACATGATTTGCCTAATGTCATTGAGTGTGATTACACCCAGGAAAGTGTTGTCTTCATCTACCACTGGGAAAAGGTTTCGGGAAGAATCAGCAACGGCTTTTACAAGGCCTTCGAGCTTGTCGTAAGGATGAACTTTCACAAAGTCTTGTTCTATTTCCTCTTTCAGGTTCATGAGCGTGAGAACTGCCTGATCTTTGTGGTGAGTAAGCAAGTCTCCGCGTTTTGCGAGCTGCATTGTATAGACAGAGTTTTTTACCCCGTATTTCACCGTGATAAAAGCGATAGCCGCTGTGATCATGAGTGGAAGAAAAAGTTCATATCCACCCGTGATTTCTGCAATTAAGAAGACTCCTGTGAGCGGTGCGTGCAGAATTCCGGCCATCATTCCGCCCATTGCGACAAGCGTAAAATTACTCGATGACAGATCTGCGATTCCTGATTCGCGAAAAAACTTGGCGTATAGGTATCCAACAGTTGTTCCCATGAAAAGTGTTGGAGCAAAGATTCCTCCCACACCTCCACTTTGAAGTGTCACAGAGGTTGCAAAAGCCTTTACCAGAACGAGTACAGCCAGGAAGAGAATTATGCTCCAGGCATTTTCTCCAATTGTTTTGAGAAATGTTCCTATCAGAGCCTTTTCCTCATCGCCCTCAATCAATGCGTTTATGAGTCCGTAACCTTCACCGTAAAGTTGCGGCATAAGAAAAATGAGTCCGCCAACTATGGCACCACCCAAAATGGCTCTCCACAGTTTATTGCTGATTTTTTGCATGTATTTTTCAACGAAAAAATAGACTCTCGTGAAGTATACCGATAGCAACCCGCAAACAACTCCCAACAACACATAGAATAATGTATCGCCTACAATAAATGGATCTGACAGATTGAAATGAAAAAGTGTTTCCTCTCCTAAAAACAGCCGTGAAGTGAGAACTGCTGAAATACTTGCCAATAATACTGGAGCCAGTGAGACGGCTGTAAGGTCAATCATTATTACTTCCAGGGCAAATACAATTGCCGCTACAGGCGCATTGAAAATGGCTGATAGCGCACCTGATGAAGCACATGCTATGAGCAAGACTTTTGTCTTGCGGGTCATTTTGAACCTCTGTCCGAGATTTGATCCCAATGCTGCTGATGTTGCAACTGTTGGACCCTCCAAACCTACAGAACCTCCGAGCCCAACAGTCAATGCTGATGTGACTACTGAAGTCCAGGTATCTCGCTTGTGTATATTACCATTTCCACGGGATATCGCATAAAGGGCATTTGGAATACCGTGCCCAACCGGCTTGCGAATAACAAACAGTACAAATGCAACTGAGAGTAAAATACCAACGAGCGGGTAAACGAAATAAAGAAATGAGTGAACTCCGCTGATTCCCTCTGTCAATAGAATTTCTACGAGATGAACGGTGTTTTTGATGACAACTGCAGCCAATCCTGAAAGCAACCCCGTGACAACACTCAAAATATAGATAAACTGGCGATCTTTTATGTGTTTAGCTCGCCAAACGAGAAACTGTTTTAATAAACTATTCGCTTTTTTTCTATATTCTGATATCTGCAAGGTTTTACAGTTTTACGAGAATTTCTGCAGCTCGCTTCAATGTTTCTTCTTCCTTGGCGAAGCAAAAGCGCAACATATTATCGTGAACAGGATTGTTGTAGAAAACAGATACGGGAATGGAAGCTACCCCGTGTTCCTTTGTCAATCGAACAGAAAAATCAGTATCCTTTTCATCCGTAATCTCGCTGTAATCTAAAAGCTGGAAATATGTTCCCGCTGAGCGATTTATTTTGAATCTACTCCCCTTGAGCGATGAAACAAACACATTTCGTTTTTCCTGATACATCTCGCTCACTTCAAGATAGTTTGACGGATCTTTTAGATGATCAGCCAGTGCTAATTGAACGGGCCTGTTTACAGCAAATACGTTGTACTGGTGAACTTTTCTGAATTCCTTCATTAAGTTTTCAGGAGCAGCACAATATCCTACTTTCCAACCCGTAGCGTGAAATGTTTTCCCAAATGAGCCAACGATGAACGATCGCTCTGCGAGTTTTGGATAGCGCGCAACGCTCTGGTGTTCATAACCATCAAAAATAATGTGCTCGTAAACCTCATCACTCAAAATGACAATTTCATTGTCTTTCGTAATTCGCTCGAGTTGTTGCATATCTCCCGCACTCAAAACCTGACCTGTTGGATTGTGAGGCGTATTGATAATGATCATCCTCGTTCTGCGCGTGATCAGTTTTTTCACCTCATTCCAGTCGATATCGTAGTTGGGAGCACGTAAAGGAAAATAAATTGCTTTTCCCCCGCTCAACTCAACGGTTGGCGCGTAGCAATCATAGGCCGGAGTGAAAATAATCACTTCATCCTCTTCCTTGATCAGAGCCGTAATCGCTGAGAAAATTGCCTGTGTTCCTCCGGCAGTTATGGTAATTTCAGTATCGGGATTGTAAGGCTGAGAATACATGTTTTCCATTTTTTCAGCTACCGCCTCACGCAAAGCCATTTCACCCTGCATGGGAGCATACTGATTAAACCCTTTTTTCATGTATTCATATACCTTGTCAACAAGGCTTTCAGCAACCGGAAAATCAGGGAATCCCTGAGAGAGGTTAATCGCATTGTGCTCCTTTGCCAACTGAGACATCACTGTAAAAATAGTGGTGCTAACTTTGGGTAATTTGGAACTCAAACTCTCTGGATACTTCATAACAAAGGAGTGATAAAACGTTTTTCTTTTGCCTGGCGACAAAGTTAGGCAAATTAGATGCCAGATAAACGATTTTTCCCTTTAAACGCGGTTTTTATTGACTACCAAACTTTTTTGAAATTTGGTTTATGTCAGATCCTGAAATTACGAACCAAAAACTCACTTTGCTCTCAAGGCCGATAGTGGTTTTCCACTTTCCAAACTTTCAAGCGCTTTGTTTACCACGTTATCGTTCTTGTTCCAAATAGGGTAGAAACCTTCATTATTCCAGATATTACGAGCTACGTAGGCTTTTAATCGGTGTTTGATTTCTGCTTTTGACTCTTCGAGCTCACCATCAGCCGGTTCAACTCCTTCGCTTTTAGCAAAGCTGACGAAATCATCGATTAGGCTCTGACCGATACTGAATTTTTCCTGAAACTCTCTTGCGGTTTCATAGTTTCCATTGAGTTGCTCACGGTGCGTATCAGCATAATCAAATGCCCACTGATAAACAACTCCGCGGTAAACGAGCCTGTTTAAAAAAGCTGAACCACCAACCGTGTCGTAGGGAACAAAAATATCAGGGAAAATTCCGCCACCTCCGTAAACAGTTTTCCCCTCAGGTGTTTCGTATTTCAATGAATCGGGAAAATTCGTGCTATCAGGATGCATCATTTCACCATGCTTGTAGCGGTCATAGATCTCTTCGCGATAAGCTTCAACACCTTCATCGTAAGGGCGCTGAATGCACCTTCCCGTTGGCGTGTAATAGCGAGCAACAGTCAATCGCGTAGCGCTACCATCAGGCCACATTGTTTGTTCCTGTACAAGACCTTTACCAAATGACCTACGCCCGATTACGAGTCCGCGGTCATTATCCTGAACAGCTCCCGCCAAAATTTCACTGGCACTGGCCGAGCTTTCATCGATTAAAACAGCCAGCGAAGTCTCTGTAAGTGAATTGTCAGATCCTGATTTGTAAACTTCTTTTGGTCTCGCCCTTCCTTTTGTGTAAACGATCATTTTTCCACTTTCGAGAAGTTCATCGCTCATGTCTACAGCGGCATCGAGAAAACCTCCTCCATTACCGCGCAAATCGATTATCAGGTTTTCCATTCCTTTTGACTTGAGCTCATTTGCTACATCCATGAACTCCTGATAAGTCGTTTTTGCAAAGCGAATTACTTTGATGTAACCTGTTTTACCGGTCATCATGTAAGCCACATCAACGCTGTGAATTGGAATTTTATCGCGTGTAATTGTAAAGTCGAGCTTTTGAGCATTTCGCTTTACTGTGATATCCACTTTAGTTCCTTTATCACCTTTTAAAAGCTTTAGGACTTTACTGTTGGTGATTCCATTCCCGGCAATTAACTCTTCTTCTACTTTTATGATACGATCTCCGGCTTTCACCCCAACTTTCTCTGATGGGCCACCCTGCAAGGGATTGATCACAACAACTGTATCTTTTTGAATATTGAACTGTATCCCGATTCCCTCGAAATTTCCTTCGAGTGGCTCATTCATTGCCTGGAGCTCTTTGGCACTGATGTAATATGAATGCGGATCGAGTTCCTGGAGCAGGTACTGAACAGTTTCGTCAACGAGCTTTTGACGCTGGACTGTATCCACGTACTCACTTTCTATGTATCCGATTACTTCATTGAGTATATTGAAGTTCTTACTCTCTCCCGGATTGATCTTTTGAAATGAAATTGAAGAAGACCCGGAATTGAGATTGATGCCCAAAAGAAATCCTACTGCTACAGCAAGTGATATGATAATGGGAATGTATGCTTTGTTTTTAGACATGTCGTGTTTTTGCTAAGAAGGACAAATTTAATATTCAGATTGACTATTGAAGAAACGGAGCCACTCTTATTTGGTTTAAATAACTTACTATTTAAAGAATAAAGCCAGAGTCTCAATTCATTTTTAATACTCAACCTTTTTCGATAAAAAGAACAAAACAACACCCGCCTGATTTCTAGATATTTAAATATTTTGGCAGTACTTTTGTGATCTCCTTATTCAAAAACAACAATTATGAAATATTTAGCTTCGATGATTTTAGGCCTCTTTCTGGTGTTATCCACTTACGGTCAAAAAAGCGACCTCATTGTCTTTTCAGAATCAGGAGAGTTATTTCATCTCACGATAAATGGCATTCAAAAAACCGACTCGGCTCAATCTAATGTAAAGATTAAAAATCTCAACCAGCCGCGATATTCTGTCAAGATTGAGTTTAAAGACAAGAGCAAGGGAGTCATTGATAAAAACGTATTCCTGAAACCCGGTATGGTATCAGTTTATGCCATAAAAATGAAAAATAACGGGAGGTATGTTATGCGCTGGCATAGCGAATCCTCTTTAACGGGGATGCCAGTTGGTGAAGAAAAAGTTACAAGCTTTCAAACTGAGCCTGATATAACGGAGCCAGCACACAGAGAAGGTGAAGTAAAAACCGGGTTTAGACGTATCGATAATGCTCAACGAATAGATAAAAGTGTTGAAAAAACGGAGGTAAAACATTCTGCGCAAAGCTATAACGGTCAGTTTGTTGCAAACGGAACTATGTGCTCTTCACCTTCGATGAACGCTAAAGAGTTTATGGATTTCAAATACAACCTGGAAGAGGAAAACATGTTTAAGCGGGAAGATGCTATTGAAAATGCTTTTGATCATCAGTGTTTTCTAGCTGAGCAAATCGCTGCTCTTCTCAAACTTGAATACAGCACAGTTGATAACATGAGAATAGCCCGTCTTGGTTACAGGAGCACTTTCAACACTGAAGACTACATGGTGGTAGTAAATACCTTTGACTCCAAAAGCAAAAGAGAATCACTATTAACTTTCTTGCAATCGACAGGATCAACTGCTGATGTTCCAGAGCCTACATATTCAGAACCACAAGAACCAACTCATTACCAAATGCCCGGTTACACTGGAGCTATTGGTTGTGATTGGCCGGCATCTGACCAGGAATATTCGAGTATTATCAGCACAATTGAGAATCAGTCATTCTCTGACACAAAACTCAATACAGCAAAGCAGTTTGCTACTTCAAAATGCTTGACAGTAGATCAGGTAAAAGGCTTGATGAATCAATTCAGTTTTGAAGACACCAAACTTGAATTTGCAAAATTTGCTTACGAACACACTTACGACATTGACAATTACTTTAAATTGAATAATGCCTTTTCGTTTGAGTCTTCAATAAGTGAACTTCAGGAGTATATTCAAAACAAGTAAAACAAATACTGTCTTTTTCAGGTGATAAAGCTAGAATTGCTCTTTTTTTGAGCATCATAGTTTTTATAGTAACATATTTGTTCTCTTTTTATACGCTGGAATATCACTATTGGTTAAACAATTAGCGTTCCCGATTTTTAATACTTATACTCCCACCTCCAAAAGCAATAACTATTAATGGAAAGTCTAACCGACAATCAACAACATATCCCTACCAAAAAGGCAATTGAGGAGGAACTAAAAGCCGGAGCTAAAAACTTTCATGTTATAGGGGTATGGGTCGCCATTTTGTTTGACCCAGTTTTTGGATTTACAGATTATCTTAATTTCCCTGATGACTGGCACTACATCATGATATTCAGGTTGTCGGTTTCAGTTCTTTCCCTCATAACGCTGTGGCAATTTAAGCGCGGAAATATCTCGGTTTACACATTAGTTGCTATTCCGTTTGCTCTCATCTCTTTCCAAAATGCATTTACCTATTCGTTGTTAGAAACATCGAATTTAATGACGCACAACCTAAACTACCTGGCGCTTTTCATGGGAGCCGCTCTATTTCTTGTTTGGCCGGCAATATTTTCGATTATAGCTGTTGGGGCATCGTTTATTGCTACAGTCATTTTTGTCCTCCAGAACCCAGCACTCGATTTGAATGAATTTGCCAGAGAAGGAGGTCTATTGCTTTCTACCGGTGCTATTTTCACGATTCTCCTCGTTCAGGCACGCTACCGATTACGTAAGTTGGAGATCAAAGCAAGGCTGGGACTAAAAGAAAACTTGCGCATTAATGCTGAACAAAAAGAAAAACTGGAACAACAAACAAAAGAACTCCACGCTGCTAAAGAAGAAATAGAACGTATTAATGACGATCTGGAAGAAACAGTTAACGAACGAACAAAAAAGCTGAGAAAGTCGAATGATGAAATGAACAGGCTTGTTTACAGCTTGTCTCATGATTTTAAAACTCCGCTCGTCAACCTTCGCGGGCTGCTCGAACTGGTGAGATCAACTGACGACAAACAGCAGCTCGATGTCTTGTACAAAGAGATGAATGGCAGCCTCAACAGGTTTGATAACCTTCTCAACGACATGAACAGTTATTCCATTTATTGGGAAAAGGAAATTGAAGTAGAGGAGTTCAATCCTAAACAGTTGATCGACAACTTGTGGAAACAGCTCAGGTTCATGCACGAAAATAATGTTGAGTTGACAATAACCGGATCTGACCAATTATTCATTGGAGATTCCAAAAAACTCAATGTTGTTTTGAGGTCAATTTTATCCAATGCCGTTATCTATCAAAAGGATGAGGGAGAGAACAGAGTTTCTGTTGACATCGATATAGACAACAACTCTTTAATTATGTCCATAGAAGACAATGGAGAAGGAATTGACAAAGAAATTAAAGACAAAATCTTTGATCTTTTCTACCGCGGAAATCCAAAAAGTACGGGAGCTGGAATCGGCCTCTACATCGCTAGAGGAATAATAGAGAACATGGGAGGAAAACTCACTTTACAGTCAGAACCGAACGAGTTCACGCGAGTTGAGATTACAGTTCCGCGGCAATAAAAAAGCCGGACTTTCGCCCGGCTCTGACAGTAAATTATTTAAGCATAACTAAGGCGAAGCATGTTTGACATGCCTTTATTCGCAATAGGCATGCTCGCAATGTTGATGACGAGATCATCTTCATCGAGATAGCCTTTTTTCTTGAGTTCAAACTTGATGTCATCGATTGTTTGATCTGTACTCACAAACTTGTCGTAGAAGAAAGCGCGCGTTCCCCAAAGCAAGCTGAGTGTGTTGAGTAGCTTGATGTTTCCTGTAAACACAAACACGTGAGATTTGGGTCTGAAAGATGAAATTTTGAAAGCTGTATAACCACTAAAGGTCATGGTCACAATGCCTGATGCGCCTGTCCTTTTAGACAACCGAACTGCCGAAAAACAAACGTTATCTGAGATAAACCGATCCTGGTTGATATCTGGCTCAAACTCTTTGTAGTAAATGCCTTCAAAAGATTCAACTTCAATGAGAATCTTGTACATCGCTTTGATCACTTCATCAGGATGTTTCCCTACAGAAGTTTCTCCGCTGAGCATTACCGCATCAGCTCCGTCCATCACTGCATTTGCCACATCGTTTACCTCGGCTCGTGTTGGCGTAATATTCTCGATCATCGTTTCCATCATTTGCGTTGCGATGATCACCGGCTTAGCCTGAAGCTGACACTTGCGCACAATTTCTTTTTGAATGAGCGGCACTTCCTGCATGGGGATTTCCACACCAAGATCTCCGCGAGCAACCATGACGCCATCAGTAGTATCGATTATACCATCTAAATTATCGATTGCCTGAGGTTTTTCGATTTTCGCAATTATCCTGATGTCTTGCCCCGCATCTTTAATCAAGTCTCTCAACTCATCAATATCACTCGCTTTGCGCACGAATGAAAGTGCTATCCAATCCACGTCACACGTGAGGATAAAATCGAGATCTTTGCGATCCTTTTCTGTTAGGCAGGGAAGCGAGATAAGCGTATTGGGTAAGTTCACTCCTTTTTTTGATGAGAGCTCGCCACCGTGTAAAACTTTAGCTTTCACATCTTGTTTTCCATCAGTATCAACAATTTCAAACATCAGTTTTCCATCATCGATCAAAATTCGCTCACCTCTGCTAACATCAGTTGGAAACTGCTCGTAATTGATGTAAATCTTATCGGCATTACTCAGTTGCTCCTTTACGGTAAATGTTACTTCAGCGCCATCTTTGAGATTCACCTTCCCATTCTCAACTTCTCCAATCCTGATTTTTGGCCCCTGTAAATCAGCCAAAATAGCGGTAAACGACCCCAATTCACGATCTACCTCTCGAATTCTATCAATTATTTTAGCTACATGCTCGTGTTCACCGTGCGAAAAATTCAATCGACACACGTTGACCCCATTTTCGATCAACCCTTTTATCTGTTCCTTTGAATCTGAAGCAGGTCCAAGAGTTGCTACAATTTTTGTTTTATTCCTCAATCTATTCATTCTAATATCAAATTTTTTGTCGACTTTGTTTTTTGTGGGTCAATCTCAAAAACGGTCAGAACCATTTTTAGCGAACCTATTTGTTCACAAATAGCATCCGTATCTAGCTGACCGTAAAGGCCGGTAATTGCAAAGATATAATCAGCGTGTTTAAATTCAGGAATCAATGTACCGGCCGGACTTCTATTCCCGAGAACAAAGTAAGTAAAGTGTCCTTCAGGCTCTTCCCAAATATAAAAGGGAAATGAAGCATCCTCCCCTGAAGAGGTTTTGATTTGGTAGTCGGGTTCTTTTTCAAATTTGCTTTCCAGTACCTGATCGAGTCCCCAAACAAACCGAAACTCTTTTTGGTGACAGCTGATTCCTGCCAAAAAGTAATCTTGTTGATCACCCGTATCGAGAACTAACTTTTTCTTAGCCATTTCAGGCTTCGAAATTACTACTCTGATAGGATTAAGAGGTAATACTGAATATTATTTCTCCTTTGCGATTTGATTAAGGGCAATTTTAGCAGCAGCTTGTTCTGCCTTTTTCTTAGATCTTCCTGTTCCCTCACTAACATTTCGCCCGTCAATTTTAACGGTTGATTTGTAAGTTCTAAATGTATCGCCCTCTTGGGAGTTTTCTATTGTTTCAAAGACAAGCTTGAAACGTGATTTTTGAGAATATTCGATCAAATTGCTTTTGGGGTCAAAATCGAGTTTTTCAAATTTTGACAGCTCGACAAACTTCAGCAGTAACCTTTCCTGGATCAATTGATTGGCGACATCAAAACCACGATCGAGGTAAACAGCTCCAATCAATGCTTCCATTGCATTTCCACCCAGAGATGTTTCATGCCTGGAACGCTCAACGCGGGCTACAATCAACGAGTTTATTCCAAGGTCTCTCGCCATTTTATTGAGCGTGTTGCGGCTCACGATTTTGGAGCGCATCTTGGTTAAAAACCCCTCATCTTTTTCGGGATAATGCTTGTAGAGATAGTCTGCTACGATAGCATCAAGGACTGAATCACCCAAAAACTCGAGTCGTTCGTTGTTGGAATTTCGCTCTTCAAAAACAGACTTGTGCCTAAAAGCTAATTTGAAAAGCTCAACATTTTCAGGAACATAACCGAATATTTCACCAACCTTTTGTAATTCAGGCTCTGACGGTGAAATCCCTAAAAAGTTCTTGATAAACCGACTGAGTGCCAAGGTGCTACTTCACAAATTTGCGGAAGATCACAGAAGCGTTGTGGCCACCAAAACCAAATGTATTTGACAGAGCCGCTTTTACTTCTCTTTCTTCTGCTTTGTTGAATGTAAGATTGAGCTTATCGTCAATCTCTTCATCATCGGTAAAGTGATTGATTGTTGGCGGAACAATGTTTTCTTTTACCGCCATAATAGAAGCAATCGCTTCAATAGCTCCGGCAGCTCCAAGCAGGTGACCTGTCATTGACTTTGTTGATGAAATATTCATCTTGTAAGCGTGATCACCAAATACTTTTTTGATTGCCTTGACTTCAGCTACGTCACCCAATGGGGTAGATGTACCGTGAACATTCACATAATCGATATCTTCTTTCTTGATATCACTGAAGTCATTGAGAGCATTTTCCATCACACTTGTAGCACCTAATCCTTCAGGGTGTGGGGCCGTAAGGTGATGAGCATCAGCGCTGAGTCCGCCACCGGCAATTTCTGCATAAATCGTGGCACCTCTTGCTACTGCGTGTTCGTATTCTTCCAGAATAATAGCTCCAGCACCTTCACCTAACACAAAACCATCTCGGTCTTTGTCGAAGGGTCTTGAAGCAGTTTCGGGAGAATCATTTCGTGTAGACAATGCCTGTAGAGCATTGAATCCACCAACTCCACTTTCATTCACTGCCGCTTCAGATCCACCGGAAACAATGACATCAGCTTTCCCCAATCGAATGAGATTAAAAGCATCGATCAATGCATTGGTAGCAGATGCGCATGCAGATACTGTAGAGTAATTTGGTCCGCGAAAGCCATACTTGATCGAGATATTACCAGCTGCAATATCAGCGATCATTTTTGGAATAAAGAACGGATTGAAGCGAGGGTTTCCATCATTTCTGTAAAAACCCTGCACTTCATCCTGAAATGTTTGAATACCACCGATTCCGGAGCCCCAAATGACTCCTACACGGCCGATATCAATATCATCATTATCGAGCAGATTAGCATTTTTCACTGCCTCATCAGCTACCACCATAGCATACTGGGAGAACAAGTCCATTCTTCGCGCATCTCTGCGGTCAAAATGATCTTTAGGATCAAAGCCTTTAACTTCACAGGCAAACTGTGTTTTAAAGTTAGAAGCGTCAAACTTAGAGATTGGAGCACTTCCACTTTTTCCATTAATAAGTCCTTCCCAGTACTCCTGAGTAGAATTTCCAATGGGTGTAAGCGCACCTAAACCCGTAACTACAACTCGTTTCAATTGCATGCCACAGTAGTATTAAAAATTGGCAAGATGATGTTTACTTATCCGCGTTCTCTTCGATGTACTTTACAGCTTCTCCTACAGTTGAGATGTTTTCAGCTTGATCATCTGGAATAGCGATATTAAATTCCTTCTCAAATTCCATGATGAGTTCAACAGTGTCTAATGAATCAGCTCCCAGATCATTAGTGAATGAAGATTCAGGAGTAACTTCACTTTCGTCAACGCCTAATTTGTCAACAATGATAGAAGTAACTTTACTTTTGATGTCAGACATTTTCCTTGATTTTAGAGTTTAGAAACGCTGCAAAGAAAAGTAAAACCTTTAATTGGTACAAATTTTTGTTACTATCTCAATAACAGCTCATTACCTCTCTTAAGCTCTTTCTGGTGATGTTTGGCACCTCCACATTATCCGCTGGAAATCCCACTGGAATGAGTAAAAATGGCTGTTCATTACGTGGTCTGTTGAGTATTTTCTTCAAGAAACCCATGGGACTTGGAGTATGAGTAACGGCTACTAAACCGGCATTATGGATAGCGCTCAAAAGCATTCCACAGGCAATTCCCACACTTTCGTTTACGTAATAATGTCGCTTTCGGCTTCCGTCTTTATTGTAGCCGTGCGATTGCTTCATTAAAACTATAAGGTGAGAAGCTTCTTCGAGAAAAGGTTTGTTGTGATCTGTACCAAGATGATCAATATCCTCGAGCCACTCATCACTCATTCGATCTTTATAATTTTCGTACTCTTCTTTTTCTGCAGCCTCTCTTATTTCCTTTTTAATGGTCGGATCCGAAACAACACAAAATGTCCAGGGCTGGAGGTTTGCACCTGATGGAGCAGTATTGGCAGCCGAAATAATATTCTCGATTACTTCGATCGGAACCGGCTTTTTAGCAAAGTGCCTAACTGTTCGCCTTGTCGATAGCCATTCTGCAAAGTCGTGTGATCTTTCCAACATTTTCTCTTCTGAAAACGTCTGTATATTATAGGGTATGAAATCTTTTGCCATGTTCTAAGTTTAATGTTGAATTTGAGAACAAACCAATTGATTAATACTAATTTTGCCGAAAGTTAATCAATTAGCTGTATATTAATAAATTACGAAAAGCTTGTTTTTGGATCTGACCGAAAACAAAACTTATAATTATGAAGAACATTGCCATCTTAGCCTCAGGAACAGGCACCAATGCTGCTAAAATAATGGATCATTTTATAGGAAACCCTGAAGTTTTTGTTTCGCTGGTTGCCAGCAACAAAGAAACTGCAGGAGTTCTCGATGAAGCTGTTGAACGCGGTGTACCTACCGCAGTTTTCACCAATGATCAACTGAATGACGAGGAGTTCATGCTCAATATGCTCCGCGGAATAGACCTAATCGTTCTCGCTGGCTTTATGCGTAAAGTTCCTACTTTTTTACTGGAAGAGTTTGAGGATAGAATTGTCAATATCCATCCTGCTCTCTTGCCAAAATTTGGCGGAAAAGGCATGTATGGCAAAAAAGTTCATGAGGCTGTTATTGAGGCTGGCGAAAAAGAATCGGGAATTACGATTCACCTTGTTAATGAGGAATACGATGAAGGGAAAATTCTCTTTCAGGAAAGTGTCCCGGTTAAACAAACCGATACTCCAGAATCTCTCGCGATGAGAGTGCAAAAACTCGAGCATGAACATTTTCCTAAAATCATTCAAAAACTTGTAAGGTCACTCTAAATGGAATTGAGTTTAAAGGAGATTATCACTGTAACATTAGTTTTATTTGCCGTTGTCGATCCTATTGGAAATATTCCAATAGTTCTTGATCTAAGAGAAAGGCTGGGCCATATTCAAAGTGAAAAAGCGAGTATCGTGGCTGCGATTATCATGATCGTTTTTGTTTTTGTAGGTGAAACACTTTTAAAGTTCATCGGTATAGATGTCAACTCTTTTGCTGTTGCCGGCTCATTTGTCCTGTTTTTCATGGCGCTTGAGATGGTTTTAGGCATTGAGCTTTTTAAACATGATGCTCCCAAAACGGCTGCTGTATTTCCTCTTGCATTTCCATTAATTGCAGGGGCAGGAACTTTGACAACTATTCTCTCGCTCAGAGCCGAGTATGAAACTGAAAATATTATTGTCGCAATAATAATCAACATTGCGTTTGTTTACACGGTTCTCAAGTCATCAGCTAAGATGCAACGTTTCCTGGGGCCTTCAGGAATTGATATTATCAGGAAGATTTTTGGAGTGATTATTCTCGCAATATCGGTCAAGTTATTCACGAGTAACATCAGTTCTCTTATTCAATTTTAACGATGGGCATCAAAGGAACTCTAAGCAAGCCATACGCTCATTTAATTAGCAACGCACTTAAACGCGATGCTAAACGAGGTGTTGATTTACAGCATAAAATAATGCGTAGTTTGGTGACTAAAGCCCGAAAAACGGCTTTTGGATCTGACCATGACTTTGCCAATATTGAAACACACACCGATTTTAAGAACAGAGTTCCCATCCACGACTACGAAGGGCACAAGCCATACATTGACCGCATTATCAAAGGAGAAAACGATGTGTTGTGGCCTGGAAAACCGGCATATTTTTGCAAAACGTCAGGAACTACTTCAGGTGCGAAGTATATTCCTTTGACAAAAGACTCGGTTCCTTACCATGTAAATGCTGCTAAAAATGCGCTGCTCAGCTACATTGCCGAAACTGGTAACAGTTCATTCTTAGATGGAAAAATGATTTTTCTTCAGGGCAGCCCTGAGCTCGAGAAGATTGGTGACATCCCACTTGGGAGGTTGAGTGGAATAACAGCTCACTGGGTGCCCAATTACCTGCAAAAAAACAGAATGCCAACCTGGAAAACCAATTGTATTGATGACTGGGAAACGAAAGTTGACAAAGTAATCAAAGAAACCCGAGTTGAGGATATGCGCCTCATTAGCGGAATTCCTAGCTGGGTTCAAATGTATTTTGAGCAACTTTTAGAAAAAACAGGCGCAAATAATGTAAAAGAGGTTTTTCCAAACTTTTCACTATTCGTTTATGGCGGACTCAATTACGCACCATACAAACCTGTTTTTGATAAGCTCATTGGCGAGGACATCGACTCTGTAGAAACCTATCCGGCCAGTGAAGGGTTCATCGCTTATCAGGACTCACAGTCAGAGCCGGGATTACGACTCAACATCAATGCCGGAATGTTTTTCGAGTTTATTCCGGCCGATCAATTTTTCGAAGAAAACCCACCCCGCTATCATTTAGGTGAAGTGGAGCTGAATAAAAACTACGCTATTATTCTCAGTACAAATGCCGGTCTTTGGGGTTACAACATTGGCGATACAGTAAAATTTGTATCTCTCGACCCATACAGGATTGTTGTCACGGGTAGAATCAAACACTTCATTTCTGCTTTTGGTGAGCATGTTATTGCTGAAGAGGTTGAAAGCAGTTTAGAAGAAGTGATTGCACATTTTGATGCTCAGGTGAAAGAATTCCATTTAGCTCCACAAATCAATCCTGAAGATGGTTTGCCTTACCACGAGTGGTTTTTCGAGTTTGATGATGAACCACATAATCTAGATGCTTTTAGACTAAAGCTCGACAAGGCACTTCAGGATCGGAATCCATACTACAAAGACTTAATCCAGGGAAATATATTGAGACCTCTGGTTATTTCAAGAGTTGAAAAAGGTGGTTTTAATGAAATGATGAAAAAAAGGGGGAAACTCGGTGGGCAAAATAAAATACCCCGATTATCAGATAATCGTGAGCTGGCAGATTTGATGAAACCTTTCTTAAAATAAAAAAAGGAAGCAGTAAAACTGCCTCCTTTTTATGACAACGTACCCCCTTTGCACTCAAACATTCAAGCTGTTAGATTTAAAGTACGTTGCTAGTAAAGCTAATTAACCATTGCTTTAACCAAAACAATAAACCTTAGACGCTCCAAATCTAATGATATCATTTTTTTAATCCCTCTCTCATCAAAGATTAATACTGTAATGTGAGAAAATGTGAGAAGTGATTATCTTTGTGATATAATAACCCAACTCTTCAACTAATAATCGACATTTTGTTTAAAAAGCTCACATTCATACTTTTCATCTTTCAGTTCATCACACTTTCATCAATGATAGCTGAAACAAGCCTTGACTCGCTTTTAAAGTCTATCCAAAAAACCGATTCATTGACTCAATCACAAATTGAGCAATTCAACCAGGCTCTGAATAGCGCTGATGAAAAGTTTCTTACTCCAACGTTGAAGGTGTTCTTCAAAGCCAAAAACTACCCCAACGTTTCACTGGAAAAAACCACTAAAATCCTGCGATCAAAGGTTGGTGATTGTGAAGATTGGTTACATGTTGAAATTTTCCAGGTTCAGGACACCATTGATAAAGGTAAAATCAATAAAGGAATTAACAGAGCTAGAAAACTCATCAACACCAAAGAATGCAAAACAGATAAGCAACACTACATATTACTCCAGGCAATAGGGTCTGGTAATTACTACTTGCAACGGTACGATTCTGCAATCTACTATTTCAGGGAAGCTATAGACATCTCATCTAAAAGAAAAGACACCGTTTCAATTATCACCAATAATGTAAATATTGGTAGCTCATATCATGGCTTAGGTGCCTACCGTACAGCTCTTTATTATTTCCAGGAAGCACTTGAGGTAAGCAAACATTACACAGACTTTGATACCCGTTATGTGAAAAATAACATGTCTGCAATACTCATTACAATAGAAGAGTACGATGAAGCTGCATCTTATATTCTCGAACAGTTTCCGCAAAAAAATGAGCGAGTAAAGTTCTCTGATATAAATACTTTAATATGCCTAAATTCATTGCGCTGCCATTCATCAAAAATACCTGACTCTATCAGGACCATTTCCTACAATTATCTTGAAAAGTACATGAATGAGCCAAACCCGTATCAGAACGCAATGATTACTGAGGTTGCTAAATATTATTACGATAATAATCAACGTGATAAAGCTTTAAACCTCATACTGTCAAATGAAAACAGTATGATGAAAGACACTGCATTATTTCTCGATTTTGTCATAGAGCTATACAGCAATATAGACACTCTAAAGCTCAGTGATCAAAGTCTTAAAAAGCTTTTTGATTATGCCAATAATTCAAGCTTCTCAAAGTTTGAGTCTATAATTCATTACATGATCAAAAATGACCACTGGGTTAAACCTGAAGAGAAGCTATTCGCTCAATATCACAATAAAGTTTCAGACTTCATTAGCTCTAATGATTCACTAGTAAAACGAGACTATTCCATTTACAATGACATTAAAAAGAAAGAGTTTCAAATTTCATCTCTCGATAAAAAGGTCAAAAAATCAGAAAGAGAAAACCAGCTTTTAATTATTGCAATAATCAGTTTAGCCTTAATTGTTGGCCTTATCTCAACAGTCTTCATCCTCTACAGAAAACAAACTTCTTACAAGTTCAAACTCAATGAAGCAAGAGAAGCCAGTCTTGTAAAACAAAAACGACTCGCTGAAGCCAAGAGCAAAGAAGCTAAAACAAAAGAAGAGCTCGTTTCAATCAAGAATAACGTTTTCAAGGAGTTGCTTCCATTCTTTGATGAACTCAATCAAAACACCAAAGAAATGCTCCCTGAGCTTCCTAAATCAACGAAAATAAAGTACCTCACATTTCAGGAAAACCTTGAAAGGCTTAAAAAACTTCTCAACTTAAAGGAAAAAGTAAATAGTGATGTTACTACACAAGAGGAGTCTTTACTTTCAAAAGATAAGCTTGAACTTACAGATAGAGAGATTAGGATTGCTCGCCTCATAACATCAGGAATGTCATCAAAAGAAATAGCTGTTACGTTGAACCGCAAAGCTTCATATGTTAACAATCTGCGTTCTAACCTCAGGAAGAAGCTCAACCTCGACCACAACCAAAGTCTGGAAGAAGAATTGCGCAAACTCAATCTCTAAAGTAAAATATTACGGTCAGAGCCACCGCGGTAAAACACACCTCTGTACTTTTGCCGCGGAAAATGAAAAGGAACACCTGGCATAGAATCAAAACGTGGCGACTGGCTTACCCAGTTATGCTTAGCCAGTTTGGCCAAATCATGGTTGCAACGGCAGATAGCATAATGGTTGGCCGGGTTGGCACTATTCCTTTAGCCGCTTCAACTCTTGCCAACAGTATCTTTTTGATCGTCTTCGTTTTTGGGATCGGTATTAGCTATGCTGTGAGTCCGCTCGTGGCAAATGCTGATGGCGAGAAAAACGCTCAACGGATAAGCTCTCTACTCAAACACGCGGTTTACATAAATGCTGCGCTAGGATTGGTTCTGACCGGTATTGTTTTAATATTCAACTTCAACCTTCACTGGTTTGATCAGGATATACGAGTCGAAAAATCAGCTATCAGTTACATGTTTATCATCAACATGTCTCTATTGCCTACCATGCTGTTTTTTGCTTTTAAGCAGTTTGCTGAAGGACTTTCGAGTACAAAGCCCGCAATGATTATCACGTTGGTTACCAATGCACTCAACATTTTTCTCAATTACCTGCTGATTTACGGAAAATTTGGTCTCCCGGCTATGGGACTTGACGGAGCCGGTTACGCAACCCTCATCGCAAGGGTTTTAATGATGGCTGGTATTGCATGGCTTGTAATAGCAAATAATCCGTTCAGAAAATACTGGAAAGCGATCAAGTGGAAGCGAATTCAGTGGGAAACCTTCAATCGGATATTGAAAATTGGTGTACCAAGCGGCATGCAAATGGTTTTTGAGGTTGGTGCTTTTGCAGGAGCAGCAGTGATGGCCGGGTGGATATCTCCTCAAGCTCAAGCCGCTCATAACATTGCTATTAATCTTGCATCAATCAGTTATATGGTAGCTACCGGATTGGCTGCCGCTACAACTGTGAGAGTTGGAAATCAACTGGGAAGGCGAGATATTCAGAGCCTCCGCACAGCCGGATTTACCGGTATTAAAATGGTGATTTGGATCATGCTCATTGCTGGAGTTCTCTTGTTTGCAGGGAAAGACCTTCTTCCCAAACTTTACGTCACTGATGAATCGGTTATTCAAATTGCCAGCAGTTTATTGATTGTAGCAGTTTTCTTTCAACTTAGCGATGGAATTCAGGTCATTGGACTAGGCGCCTTACGCGGCTTAGAAGATGTTAAAATCCCCACGTTTATAACGCTTATCGCCTATTGGGTTTTTGGGTTGCCGGTTGGTTATTTAGCCGGTATTGTTGGTCCGTTTGGTGTTGATGGAATTTGGTATGGACTCGCGAGCGGGTTGACCGTAAGCGCAATTCTTTTGATTTGGCGTTTTAATAATGTCACGAAGAAATTGCGGAAAAGAGTTAGGCTCAATGCCTGATTAATTTCTTAGTAGTTAGTATATCACGGCCATCATAAAAACGGATGAAATACAACCCGTTCCCAACTTGTGAAATATCGATACTCATTTTTCGGTCAGAGCCAGCTTGCTTTTCAACAATAAGCCTGCCGGTTGGGTCCAATACCTCAACGCGGCTCACTTCCCAGTACTTAGGAATATTGACATTAACAAAATCGTTAGTTACAGGATTGGGATAGATCAATGCGTCACTATTTATTATTTCATCAGCTAATCCTGTTGAAGGACCGGATTCAACCGAATCAATTGTGATGGTATCAAGCATTGAACAGAAGTTTGCATCAATCACCTCTAAATAAAACTGTCCCGCACTTAAGCTGTCATATGGTGGGCTCTGACTATTACCATTCCATAAATAGCTGTAAGGCGGTGTTCCTCCGTAAACCATTAAATTTACATAGCCATCATTTCCATCAACCTCATCCTGGATTAAAGACTGAACAAACAACTCTTCCGGCTCGTCTATTATAATTGAGCCTGTATCTGAACACCCGTAAATATCAGAATAATAGTACTCGTATTCACCCTCATCAACGTTTGCTACAGAGTTACCAGTATCTCCGGTTGACCAAATTATCTCATAGGGAGTTGAAAAGCTAGAATCATAAGGCTCTACTACTGCTTCTCCTGTGGAGTCCCCGTAACAACTTACATCAGTAACCGCTTCAGTTAAAAAGGGAGGAGAATAATAATTAACCGATATTGTATCTGTTGTAAAAGTAACGCCATGAGAAGTTGTTATTTCAGCGTAATAACTACCTGTATTAGTAACTAACAAAGTATCAGAATGAAACCCATTACTCCAAACAATAGATTGGTATTCCTGACCATCTAAAACGAGTTTAGTGTAATCATTACCCAAACATGTTGTTGTATCGCCAATAATCTGAACATTTTCTGACAATGTCTCTCCCTCTTTAAAGTAATGATGTGTATTTATTGAAGGGTTGTAATATGTATCAGTGTGTCCGCTGAGGTAGCGAAGCTTGACTGAATCAACCGTTGTTAACTGTCCAAGTCCAAAAATTAAATGCTGTGAATTCTGACTTACATATTGTTCACCGCAAAAAGTATATTCTGTAAAAACGTTGGTGTCGGCATAAACCTTAACCAGAGTGCCTACAGCCTGTTTATTGGAAGCTGTTCCTTCTGGAGTTATTTTGATCCAGTTATTTTGATTCCCAGTGTTTTGCCAAAGGAAAGGGTCACTATTGATACTATTATGTGCTACTACATCATAAAAACCATCATTATTGATATCACCTCTGGCAACAGCATGAGAAGCAGCTATTGTTGAATTATTAAAAACTGAATTCCCATTACTAAAGCTCTGACCACCATTATTAATAAAAAAGTAACTGCTTAGCTGAGGCACAGAATTAGGATCATCTGTATGAGCTGTAGCAACATAAAGATCTCGCCACATATCATTATCAAAATCTACCCATGTAGCTCCCCAGGAATACTCATTAATTGTAACACCAAATTGACTACCCATTTCCTGATATCCAGAAGCATCCTTTACATAGAACTCTGAAAAAAAACCGTTCCCGGTATTAGTTAAATATAAATCCTGATCTTCATCGTTATCAAAGTCACCAAATGTTGATGTCATAGGATATTGTTGGGGTTGCTCAACTCCAACACTATCTGCTATGTCAGTAAAAGTTTCATCCTGATTATTGATGAATAGCCTGTTGTTAAAGGGTAGCCTGTCATTCATCACAAACAAGTCAGGCCAATCATCATTATTGTAGTCTATCCATACACTTTGAAAAGTAGTTTTAATTCCATCGGCTACTCCTGCACTTTGAGTAATATTTGTGAAAGTACCATCACCATTATTCTTGTATAACTCATTTGTTGGGTTAGAACTAGCGTTTGCATTATGTTCATACTTGCATACATAAAAATCCAAGTAACCATCCCGGTTGAAATCCCCAAATGAGGCTCCATAAGAGCCAGAACTGAGACTATGAATTCCTGCTTGAACAGTTACATTAGTTAGGTTTAAATTACCATCATTTTCATAAAGTTCGTATTGACCAGCAAAAGTGGTCATGAATAAATCATTATCGCCATCATTATCGTAATCAACCCACAACACCATCTTAACAGGCCCATTACAATAAATAGAAAGATCTCTTTTTACATAACTTCCATTTTTATTAGTGTAAAGTAGCAAGCTGTCATTTTCCATAGCGAAGGTCAAGTCATCCCAACCATCATTATTCACATCGTAAAAACTAACACCACTACCCCATCGATCACCTGAAACAAGTCCGGTATGAATATTCTGTACTCCTGCAACATCATTAAAGGACTGGGAAAAAGTCAATAGTGATGTGGCTAAAAAGACTACTATTAATATGTAAATTTTAAACTTAATCAACAATTACTAGTTTTAAGGTAACAGGGCCGTTTTCAAGATATAAAGTCAAAAAGTAAATTCCCGAGTCTATATTGCTCATCTTGAGGCCAGAACGACTATTTTCAAAAACCAAAGTCTGATTTAAAATCGTTTTACCTGCTACATTTTTAAGTGCTACCCCTGTTCTGCTGATATTAGAATGTAACTCAACAATAACTTCTTGTCCATTTTTAACGGGATTTGGATAAACTCTTATATCACCGCTAGGATTATTCATATTTATTCCTGTTGCTGCTAAATCAACTTCAAACTCTGACATAACAGTATCTATCACGACCGTGTTTCCTGCGAGATCTGATCCCTTTTCAAGGTATATTTCTAAGTTATTTCTCCACAATGTTTGCTGATTTATAGAGTACTCAAGCTTGTAAGTTGTGTTATTTAACCACATTGAAGCATTATAATCTATACTGAACGCACTGTTGACTGATGTATCACTAAATGAAAGCTCAGGTATCACAGATGAACTCATATCCTCATCAAATACAATAATGGCAGACAACTTATCTGTTCCATTATTGACAATAGAAGTGTTTGTCATAGCTGACAAAACATGCGGATTGCGTGTGTCAAAGTAGAACTGATCATAAAAAGCCCCCTGGCTCTGACTATTACCCAACAAATCTTTAGCGTAATTGACCGTGACATCTACATGCTCTACTTCAATGTCATGATCTTGAATATTAAACCGGGCAATCAAAATAGAATCGTTGAGCCATTGACTTTCAAAAGGATTATAAACCATAGAACCTGCATCTACAGAACTAACAGAAGTAGAAATTGCCGGTAATTGGGTTGTATCCATCGATTCATCAAAACCAAATTCCATTTCATAATTGGCCAACCCTTTATGAGTATCAAAGATTGTATCAGCTGTGACCCCAGTAAAAACTATGGTTGGTTGCTTTGTATCGACATGAATAGGTTGGGGAACATATTGTTGTTGAGGAGAGTTAGCTGCAAAATCAACTACTGAATCAATAACAACTGATAGGTTGTGGGATTCATAACTCGTATTATTTAAACTAAAAGAAACTTTGTAAGTAGAGTCATTGAGCCATTCACATAGCGGGTATAATTGAGTCAGTGCGTTTTGTGCTGCCGAATCAGAAAAACTTAGTGCCGGTTTTATTGAAGTATCCATCACTTCATCAAAAACGAGGTTGATGGTAAGAGCATTCTGACCGATATCTGATTTTATAAGTGCTGTGTCATTAATCGTGTTTTCAACTAATACCGGCTCCCTGGTGTCAACAATAACCACATTATTGGTTGTATCAATTTTTAAGGGATTTCCAAATTGGTCAGATCCGGAACTAACAACAAACATGGTTTGGTAATACTCGTTATTCAAATCCTGCGTATTGAAATGAGCAATGAAATGAAGGGAATCAGCCCAATAGCTCGGTCCTGATGAGTAACTTAAATCCTGCTGAATGTTTGATGGAAAAACAAAACCAGTTTGCACCATAGACGAAGTATTCATCGGTTCAGAAAAAACTATTTCAATAGTTTTATTCGGTCCTGATTTGCTGTTTAATATTGAATCAGCCACCGATACTGAAACCACTTCTGGCTTTTTAGTATCAACCCTGAACGGACTCCTAAATAAACGCGGAGTTTGTTTAACTCCATCATGATCCTCAGCACCGGAAACCTCAACCGTAATACTATCGAGTTCTGTCATGCTATTATTCACGTGGTAATTGAGCTCGACAATATTTGTATCAATCCATGAATAATTTACTGAGTCGAGAGCAACCGTTAGTGGGTTATCTGTTAAATAGTTAATTGTAGGAAGCTTTGTGGTATCCATTTTCTCATCAAATGTTACCTGACACGCCAGTGACGTACCAATGTCACTCCTTGAAACATAAAGATCTGAAGAAGTGATAGCCACAGCAGCAGGCCTTTTCCTCGAAACATACTCATCTGCTTTTGTAATAGCCAAATCGCCAATATCCATTCCCATTTTGCGACCATCAATATCGTCAACCGGTGGATGAATACCTCCCCAAATCCTTGACAAACTACATTCATCAGCCGCATCCTTGTAAGTGGCCCATTCTAGCTGAATATCTACACTCGGACCTTCCTCAAAATGTAAAAAGTCGTTTTGAGGAGCATCAAAAGTTCCCATTCCTCCCGGGAAAAAAGGATCTCCAGTCATTTGTGTCAGAACCTCAGCAGCAGCACTCGAAAACGTAGAGTGTCCAGAGACATAACCAGCAAAAGGTGGGGTAACAAATGTTGGACGCTGGTAGGGCCACCAGTTTTCTGCTAATATCCAGCCCACTCCCGCAATATCAACATTAGGATCTCCAATATGATCTGGCCCTCTCCATGTATACAGCTTGATTTTACCTACATGTTGTTGGTTCTGACCAGCGAGTGAATCTCCTGGCTGAACAACTTCAATGTAACCGGGAATTAAAGGAATTCCGGCAGGGTGAAAGTTTGATAAAGTGGTATCTGTACATTGACCTTTCTCAGCCATGTAGCGAATAGCTGAAACTGGCCTGATGAAATCATACCATCCTTTAATTGACCACGAAACAACAGCTGCATCGTGCACGGCTCCACCAAGTGCTAAAAAGGCTTTTACATCAAATTCTAAATCTGAAAGAACAGGACCCTGCCCCATCCACTTTCGCTGAAAAAGGGTGTCGTCCATCGTGTGTTTCATAATCTCAAACCAGTGACCCGGTGGCGTTTCTGAATCGATACCATCGGCCCAAAACTCAGCTAAAACTCTTACATAATCCCCCCTGGGAACAATTTGAGGTGTGTACGGCTGTCCAGTCTTGGGATTTACAGAGTAACCCTGATTGGGATCGTTAACTCCCCCGTCAAAAAAATTATAGAAATTAGGTAAACTATCGTTGTTCAAAGGATATCCTGAAATATTCCCTCTCGATGCAGGAGAAATATCCCACATAGTTGTGTCATTTGGATCATTGTGTGATTGCCAAACTGAAACCATGCAAAAATTCCATTTGTACAATGAGCTAAGTCCTGCCGTATCAGTAGTGTCAATTAAAGACGGACCTCCAGGATCCATGTAAACATTGTAGTCGTTGTTATTGCGGGTTTTGACCGTAATCAAAGTATCAGGTAATGCAAATGGATCAACATCTCCCCATTCGGGAGAGAGATGCGGTGGAGTAGATTGAACCGGATTACCCGCCTGGTCGATTGCCACAGTTAATGAAATTGCCTGCCATCTGTTAGGGTCATTAATGTTGGGGTTCCCGGGTTGCTCAACGGCAATGGGCGGATTGGCCTGCTGGTAATAATTATTGGCGTAACCATTCTGCTCGTTAGAACCGTCCTGATGTCCATAGTTAATGATTTCCTGGGCAAGATAATTCCCAAACTCTGCAGGACCACCATTCACGTAATCAGTCGAGGTATTAGAAACATCAAAGTTCAATGATTGCATGATGCTATCTGACCTGTTAACAACTCCAGTGTAGCCGGGAGAGTTTTGAAACCTGTGCATCAGCAACCTGTAACATGCAAAAGAAATGGCCTCAACCCTGGCTGAATGAGTGTCTTGCGGGATCACAACACCACTAAAATCAACCTGATAGCCAAAAAATGATTTATCTAAAAATACAGTTTCTTTTGCTGGATCATAGGCCGCCCAGGCATCGTATGAAGCCACAGACAAATGATAAAGGTTTCGAGCATGCACTGTTGGACGCGCAAAATCGTTTCGAATAGATTCGATTAATGCATCGTTCCACACTCTGGCGATGCTATGGCTGTTTTGGCTCTGACCGTAACACGCACCTGTTGCAATCAAAGCAAATAATATTAAAATTGAACTTCTCATAAACACACGCAACCAAAATAATATTTTGCTTATTAACCACAAAGCAAAATACAGGGTTTGTTTCTCAGGCAATTGCTTTTGACTAAACAATTACAAACCCTGACTTTTTAAACATTTTGCTTCCTTTTGTACTTTTCACAATATGAAAACATCACTAGTTTGGTTTAGGAACGACCTCAGGTTACACGACAACGAAGTATTAGTTTCAGCGATTAACAATAGCGACCAGGTTTTGCCTGTTTTCATTTTTGATGATAAATACTGGGATCAATCAAAATTTGGGCACGTGAGAACGGGTTCATTCAGAACGCGATTTATCATAGAAAGCGTTGAAAATCTGCGTCAAAACCTCAGGTCTAAAGGTGGTGAGCTCATGGTCAGATCCGGAAACCCGATCGACATCATCAAAAACCTCATCCATGAATTTGAAGTCTCAGCAATCTATACCTCAGCAGAAGTAGCTCAGGAAGAAAAAACCCTTCAGAACCAACTTTCAGATCTAGACATCGAAACTCATTTTTATCATCAGGCATCACTTTTTCATCCTCATGATCTCCCGTTCAACTCAAATGAAATGCCTGATGTTTTCACTCCTTTTAGGAAAAAAGTGGATAAAAAAATTGAAGTAAGAGAACCTCATCAAGCTCCTTCTGAAATAAAAACCCCTCTTTTTACCAATCCGGGTAATGTTCCACAGTTTGAAGAGCTAGGCTTAGAAGAGCCTAAAACTGATGACCGAACGGCTCTTGCTTTTAATGGTGGTGAAAACGCAGCGCTTGAAAGGCTACACCATTATTTTTGGGAAACACGTGAACTCCTTCATTACAAGCAAAAAAGGAATGGCTTAATCGGTGCAGATTACAGCTCTAAATTTTCTCCTTATCTGGCTGCCGGTTGTATTTCTCCGCGTAAGATCTACCATGAAGTCAAAAAGTTTGAGCAGGAAGTAAAGAGTAACTCCAGCACCTATTGGCTTATCTTTGAATTGATGTGGCGTGATTTCTTCCGTTTTTTAATGGTCAAGCACAAAACATCTATCTTCAAAATAACAGGGTTGTGGAATGTCCGCAAAGAATGGGAAAAGCCAAATGAGTTGTTTGAAAAATGGAAACTTGGACAAACAGGCATTCCGTTTATCGATGCCAATATGCGCGAATTGCTCTACACCGGATTCATGAGCAACAGAGGGAGACAAAACGTTGCATCGTTTTTAACGAAAGACCTCAAAATCGACTGGCGATACGGAGCAGACTGGTTTGAGTCTCAACTCATCGATTACGATGTTTATTCAAATTGGGGAAACTGGAATTACGTTTCAGGAGTTGGATCTGACCCGAGGAAAGAAAGACGTTTCAACATAGCTCTGCAAGCTCAGAAATACGACAAAAACGCAGATTACATCAAGCTTTGGGTTCCTGAGATCAGCCACCTGGATGCCGAAAACATTCTCACCTGGCACAATTATTCCGGATCTGACCAAAAAGAAATGGCCCCTGATTACCCAAAAATGATTTACCAAAGTGAATATTGGCGCTAGGGCATTTTGCCTACCAGCTTGAAATAATCTTTTAGTGTTTTCTTCACACTCGGCCGGTTTTCTGGACCAAAAATCTCTCGTGTTTCTCCACCGTTGAGAATTTCAAAACGAGCATCCTCAGTCATTGCCAGGTAAATCTTCCCCGCAAACAGATAGTTGTTGTAGCTATTTGGCGTGTTTAGTGAAATAGTATCCCAGTCAGATCCGGAAACCGCGTACCGCAACTCAAGCGATTTTGTAGTATCTACCGCACTATTGGGTTCAACCATGATATATGCTTCGTCATTGAGCCAATTGTTTGCAATGAAAAAAGTAATGCCCGGTTTGGTTGTATCCTTATTGCGGGTTTTTATTCTGTAGAGATGAAAATTTGCATCCTCTCTCTTTTCGAAATCGTAATAATAGCTGCGCACGTTTTTAAAAAAAAGTTCTTCAGGTTCAGCTACATGAAAATTCACCTTATCTAACCTGATAGGTCTATCTTCAGGAAAAAAGATAATCAATAGAACAAGCATTGTTAAAAACCAGCCTATAAAAAGAAATCGAAGCTTATTTTTGTTTCTCAACATATTTAAAAAAACAAATCTCTATAGAGCTTGTTTAAAAGCAACTTCATGAATAAAACTTGTCTCTGAAACAAACTTTCAAAAATTTTGAACAAAAAAAGTTGACACTTGCTTATTCATAAGTAAGGATTCTTACAGTTTGAAAGAAAAGGTATTGAGAAGAGAGGTGCAGAATGGAAAATATGATGACAAATAAGGGCGTTTCATTGCTCGAGCTATCTGAAGGCAGAAAAGTGCTACTGGTCTTTCTAAGACATTTTGGCTGTACTTTTTGTCGTGAAACGCTCACAGAATTACTCAACATTAGAGAAGAAATAGAAAATGAGGATACAGAGATTGTACTGGTTCATCAAATGAATGATGAATATGCTGATCAAATCCTCAAAATTTACCACATGGATGACCTACAGCGAATAAGCGACCCCGGATTACACCTTTACGATTACTTCCATTTGAAAAAGGGTAGCTGGAGTCAGCTATTTGGCTTTAAAGTATGGTGGAGAGCAATTGTAGCAGGAATATTTAAGGGTCACCTCGTAGGTAAAGAGCAGGGTGATGGCTGGCAAATGCCGGGAGTTTTCGTGATACATGATGGTGAAGTTATTTCAAAATTCATCCACAAATACGCATCTGATCGTCCAGATTATTTAAATCTTGCAAAAACCCAAATCAGAAAAGCTGTTTCTTGAAATCGATTGTAATAGGTGCAGGTATAGCCGGACTCGCCACTGCTATCAGGTTAAGAGTTAAAGGTTATGAAGTAAAAGTCCACGAAGCCAATAACTACCCCGGAGGTAAGCTTACAGCCTTCCAACAGGGAGGTTATCGTTTCGATGCAGGACCTTCATTATTCACTTTGCCTTATTTAGTTGATGAGCTATTTGAGTTAAGTGGCAAAAACCCTAAAGACTACTTTGACTACATTAAATTGGATACCGCCTGCCACTACTTTTGGGATGACCTCACTATTTTCAATGCTTCTACAAACCCAAAAGAATTTGCAAAAGAAGCGGCAAAAGTATTTTCAGTTCCTGAAGTTGAAGTCCTCGATTATCTGAAGTATTCTCACAAGCTGTACGAATACAACTCACCTGTTTTCCTCGAGCAATCATTACACAAAATCAAGAACTATTTAAAAAGTCATGTAGGAAAAGCTCTATTGAGAATATGGCAATTCAACCTCGGTAAATCCATGCACAGGGTTAATGCTCAAAAGTTTTCCAGCAAAAAGCTGGTTCAGCTTTTTGATCGCTACGCGACTTACAATGGAAGTAACCCTTACAAAGCCCCCGGAGTTATGACTATGATTCCGCATTTGGAACACGGAATAGGCACCTTTTTTCCAAAAGGCGGAATGCATGAAATCACACAATCTATTTTCAAACTCGCAAAGGATATTGGCGTTGAATTTCAATTTGAATCATACATCGATGAAATCATTGTCGATGATCATAAAGCAACTGGTGTAAGGCTCGATACAGGAAAAGAGGAATTTGCAGATTTGGTCGTTTCAAACATGGATGTCGTACCAACTTACCGCAAACTAATGCCCACTCAAAAAGCGCCTGAACGAACGCTCAAACAAGAACGCTCAAGTTCCGCTCTGATTTTTTATTGGGGTGTAAAGGGTGAATTCAAAGAACTCAATCTTCACAATATCCTTTTTTCAAATGATTACAAAGGTGAGTTCGACTCGATTTTCAATAAAAAATCACTACAGTCAGATCCCACGGTGTACATCAACATTTCGTCAAAATACAATCCTACTGACGCACCTAAAGGTTGCGAAAACTGGTTTGTGATGATCAATGCACCTGCCGATTACGACCAGGACTGGGATCAGTTGATCGACAAAGCGCGTAAAATGATTTACGATAAAATTCACACCTCCCTTGGCATTGACATAAAACCATTGATCGAGAATGAATCGGTTTTAGACCCTAGACTCATTCAATCGCAAACATCCTCTTATCGCGGAGCGCTTTACGGAGCAGCATCAAACAATCCGCTCGCAGCATTCATCCGCCATCCAAATTTCAGTAACCGCATCGAAAACCTCTACTTTTGTGGAGGAAGTGTTCACCCTGGTGGCGGAATTCCACTCTGCCTGTTATCAGCTAAAATTGTTGATGAACTCATTGAGTAATGAAAAAGTACAGCTACAAACACAGCATTGCTATATTGATCATTTTCCACCTTATTGGCTTGATAGGCTTTCAAACACCTTATCGAGATCTTTTTATCACTTTGACTCCAGTGAATCTTATTCTGTCATTGATCCTGCTTATTGTTCATCATGAAAAAAACACAAAATGGTGGTTGGCTGCAATCGGGATATACGTTGCAGGATTCCTCGTTGAAGTGGCCGGAATCAATACCGGTGTCATCTTTGGAGAATATGAATACCTCTCAGCTCTTGGTCCTGAGATTTTGGGAACGCCTCCATTGATCGGGGTCAATTGGTTGATACTTGTTGTTTCAACAGCTTCAATTGCTCAAATGCTCTTTGCTACAAAACTCGTTCGCTCTATTGTTGGAGCTACTTTGATGGTTATGCTGGATGCCGCAATTGAGCCGGTTGCTCCACTGCTCGATTTTTGGGAATTCAGTTCAGCTACGGTTCCGACCGAAAACTACCTGGCCTGGTGGTTCATCGGCTTTTTGATGCACTTTGTGTATCAAAAACTTGACGTTTCGCGTTCAAACAAATTAGGATTGTCTTTGTATAGTATTATGCTGGTTTTCTTCTTAATTTTAAATTTATCTTTACAGTAATGAATGCCGTTTTAGCCATATTGATTGTCATTGCAACTTTCTTTTTCATGGAGTTCATGGCATGGTTCACGCACAAATATGTGATGCATGGCTTCATGTGGTATTTCCACAAAGATCATCACCAAAAAGAGCCCGGTTTTTTCGAGAAAAATGATGTGTTCTTTCTAATCTTTGCCGTTCCAAGCTGGCTCTTTACTATGTTTGGCATGATGCACGGTTACGACTGGAAGCTCTTTGTTGGAATTGGAATTTTCGTATACGGAGTGTGCTACTTTTTAGTGCACGATGTATTGATTCACCAGCGTTTTAAATGGTTTAGAGGAATAAAAAATCCGTACTTTAACGCTTTGCGCAAAGGACATAACGCCCACCATAAACACAAGGGAAAAAAAGACGGTGAGTCGTTTGGAATGCTCGTTGTGCCGTGGGAATTTTTTAAAGACGCCTATCAACGGCACAAAAAGAAACGCGCTAAAGTAGCTTGATTATGCTCGACACTCCTTACCTGTATTTGCTATTGAACCTCGCTACCATTTCAATTCCCCTGATAAGGAGTTTTGAACCAAG
Source organism: Salibacter halophilus (assembly GCF_008806325.1). Classification (GTDB taxonomy): domain Bacteria; phylum Bacteroidota; class Bacteroidia; order Flavobacteriales_G; family Salibacteraceae; genus Salibacter; species Salibacter halophilus. Next base: position 14,080 of record NZ_WACR01000007.1, on the reverse strand, counting down.
AATCGATTTTGCGGGCAAATGGAAAGCGCTTTTCCCTGCTATTTTGGCTGTGGGTGTTTTCTTTATAACCTGGGATTCCATCTTTACCCAAAAAGGCGTTTGGGGTTTCAATGATCGCTATTTGACCGGAATTGAATTGATGCATTTGCCTTTAGGGGAATGGCTTTTTTTCATTACAATTCCTTATGCCTGTGTATTTATCTATGAAGTGCTCAACTACTTTTGGCCCAAGAACAGTTGGTTCAATGATAAAAGTGAAAATATCAGTTTAATTCTTATTTCGGTGAGTATTGTTGTTGGTATCTACTATCACGATCTCAATTACACTTTTTGGACTTTTATCTTTTTAGCTGCTTTTATCGCCTATATGCACTACTTCGCAAAGGTAGAATGGCTGGGGAATTTCTACAGAGCTTACCTGGTAGCATTAATCGGGTTTTTCGCAATTAACGGAGTTTTAACCGGAACCGGAATTGAAGAAGAGGTTGTATGGTACAATGCCCGAGAATTTATTGGCCTTAGAATGGGCACAATTCCGTTTGAAGATTTATTTTACGGAATGCTACTCATCATGATGAATGTGTGGTTGTTTGAGGCTTTTAAAGAAAAATGGTACGTTCCTAAAAATAAATGACCCCTTCATTTTCGTCTCCAACTTTTTGTGCATCTCCCCTGTAAATTTTGAGCGTAGCGGTCAGAGCCAAAATAGCATCAAACTGGTGCCAGTTTTCCAAATCTGATTGTAAGTGAAAACCGAATTTATCTTCTAATTCTTTCACCCAATTTAGCGCCAACTCACGATTCCACTTTTTCTTGTAGCCTCCTCGGTTCTGAATGGAGTTTTGAAAAACCATCTTCGGGTAAACCTCAAATATTTTGAGTCCCTCTTGCTGTAGATGATGCGATAACTTCATCGCCCTTGCTGTGAGTCCGCCCAAGAACATGGGCGACATCGCTTTTACCTCCTTGTCGCATTCCCGATAGTGAAAATCAGGCTCTTCCGTCAAATCCAGGGCTTCTTTGCTGTAAACCTCTGGTAAGCTGAGCGGTGCGTCTATACCAATGAGCGAACCCACGGGCAATTCCTTTAATTGGTTCTGAACGAAATCATCAGCAGATTTTCCTTTATTGGATTGCCTAATGATGACTTCATCACCATTCAAGAAAGCTATTGCGGTTGTACCCGCGAGCTGTGAACCTAAATCTATTCCAACCATTACCATTGTGAACAACAAATTTAAAAGCGTGTTTTGTTTTTATGAAAACACTCCGGCTAATTCTTGGCGATCAGCTCAATTACAACCATTCCTGGTTTCAAAAGGTTGATGATGACGTCATCTACCTGATGGCAGAAGTAAAACAGGAAACCAACTACGTTCGCCATCACATTCAAAAGATTACTTCCTTTTTTGCTGCCATGAGAGCGTTTTCAAATTGGCTTACATCTGAAGGACACTCCGTTAAATATTACGAACTCAGTGATCCTGAAAACTTACATGATTTCAACAAGCTGATCGAGAAAATCATCAAAAAGGAAAAAATAAAAAGGTTTGAATATCAACTTCCTGATGAATACCGACTGGATGAACAGCTCAAAGATTTCTGTCAGAACCTCAACATAGAGACCGAAGTTTTCGATACCGAGCATTTCTACACATCCCGCACAGAGCTAGAGGACTTTTTCAAAGGCAAAAAACAATACCTGCTGGAGAGCTTTTATCGTCACATGCGCAAAAAACACGATGTGTTGATGAACGGAAGTGAACCGATAACCGGAAAGTGGAATTACGACAAGGAAAACCGCAAAAAACTTCCAAAAGATCAACAAATCCCAGCTCCAAAGTCTTTTGACAACAATGTCGATGAGATAGTGAAAATGATCGATGAAAAAGAAATCGATTACTTTGGAAATATTGATGCTGAAAAATTAGTTTGGCCAATAAACCGCAATCAGTCACTTGAATTGCTCGATCATTTTATGACTGATTGTTTGCCGCTTTTCGGGAAATATCAGGATGCTTTGACTGATCGCGATTGGAGTCTCTTCCACTCCCGACTCTCATTTTCACTTAACACTAAAATGCTGAGTCCGCAAGAAGTTGTTGACCGCTCAATTGAAGAGTGGGAAAACAGAAAAGACGAAATCAGCATTGCTCAACTCGAAGGTTTTGTACGCCAAATTTTGGGTTGGCGAGAATTCATGCGCGGTATCTATTGGACAAAGATGCCTGACTACGAATCGCTCAATTTCTTTGACCATGATAACTCTTTGCCATCGTGGTACTGGACAGGTGAAACCAAAATGAAATGCATGAGTCATGCTATCAATCAGAGCCTTGATCACGCTTACGCTCATCACATTCAGCGACTCATGATTACGGGTAACTTTGCTCTTTTAGCTGGTGTCAATCCTGACGAACTGGATGACTGGTATCTCGGAATTTACATCGATGCAATTCAATGGGTAGAGATCACAAACACGCGCGGAATGAGCCAGTTTGCTGATGGTGGTGTCATTGGCACAAAGCCTTATGTTTCATCGGCTAGTTACATCAATAAGATGAGTGATTATTGTAAATTGTGTCATTATAGCCAATCAAAAAAGACGGGAGAAAAGGCGTGTCCGTTTAACAGTTTGTACTGGCAATTCTATGAACGTCATCGAGATAAACTCAGAGACAACCACAGGGTTGGAATGATGTACAGGACCTGGGACAAAATGGGATCTGACCGAAAAACAGAATACCTCAAACAAGCAGAGTACTACCTCGAAAATATTGAATCGTTGTAATCAATACAGCTGTTCAATGTTATTCACGATTTCGGTCTTAATATAATCATTGATCTCGGTGTCGAGACGCGTTGAGTATTTATAATACGTTTCGAGTTCATTGATTGTAAAAAGCCCGATCACGGATTGAATGAGCATTTTCCTGAGCTCCTTTTCACCCTGAAAAAATTCTTTGACAATGTTCTTTTGAACTTTTTGATTGAATGCGTTGAAATTTGTTTTTCGCTCTTTCACGTAGTGCCTGATTAAAGAAATCAGTATCGGTTTTTGAAATACGATGGTTGGCCTGAGCCTCATTTCGATAAAACTTTCCAGGTCCTTTTGACTGTCATCACTTTCAATTCCCCTAATCCTCATTAACTCATTATCACGTTTCATACCTATTCCTTTCTATTGGTGAAACAAGCCAATTTTCACAATGTTTTGAAATTACTGAATGTTGGTTTAGATTGAGAAATAGATTATAACTTCGCTGCATGATTCGATTCACACTTACGCTTGTCATTTCGCTTTTGTTAACCGGCTATTTATGTGCCGGATCAACAATGAGTTATTCTTTTGACAACTCTGTAAATGTGACCTTAAATGATAGTCAGGAAGTAAAAGGGCTGAAAGCTAAGATAGGAACGTTTTTACAGTCAAAAATTCAGAACCCGGAGACAAAACACAAGAAGTTTTATGCTGTGGTTTTGGCAGTTGCCCTCGGACCATTTGGAGTACATCGGCTTTATTTGGGAACAGCCACAAAAGTTCCGTTGATCTACACGCTCACACTCGGTGGCGGACTCGGGTTTTTACCACTTAGCGATATTGTCGCTATTCTCGTCACAGATGACTGGCAAAAATACATTGACAACGACCGGGTGATCATGTGGTCCGTGCCGTAATTACTTATTGTTAAATTCGTTCATCGTTCTGGCCAGTCCGATTGTGCCAAAAGATTTAATCGCAGAAATGCAGAGATCGATTCTCTCAGTCAGATCCTTTTCCTCCTCAGCAGACCATTTCCCGAGTACATAATTCACCTGGCTGCCTTTTGAGAATTCATCACCCACGCCAAACCTGAGTCTGGGATACTTGCTGGTATTGAGAATTTTTTGGATGTCTTTTAACCCATTATGTCCTCCGTCACTTCCCTTGGCTCTGATCCTGACCTTACCAAATGGCAGGTTAATATCATCAGTAATGACGAGAGCGCGCTCAGTGGGAATCTTTTCCTTTTGGAGCCAGTAGTTGACCGCCTTGCCACTCAAATTCATGTATGTAGTGGGCTTGATGAGAACAAAAGTGCGTCCTTTGAACTTGTATTCGGCTTTATACGCGTAGCGGTCCTGTTCAAAAAAAATACCCGATGAGTCTGCTAACTCATCGAGTATCTTAAAACCTATATTATGTCGCGTATTCTCGTATTCCGAACCAATATTACCGAGGCCCGCAATGAGATACTTCATAATCTAAAATTTACTCTTCAGAAGAAGCTTCTTCTTTCTTTTCCTCTCCTTCTTCAGAAGATTCTTCATCATCTCCTTCTTCGTCTTCTTCACCATCGAGATCCTCATCAACAGCACCACGAGCAGCTCTTACAGCAACCATCACACTAGATTCAGGATCGAGGAATTCAACACCGTCAATTTTCAAAGTACCAACTTTGATTGACTGACCGATACGGAGTTTAGTGATGTCGATTTCAATTCCGTCAGGAAGTGCATCGATCATACCTTTAACTGCCACTCTACGCATTGGTTGAGCAAGTTTACCACCATTGCGAACACCAATTGCACTTCCTGTAAGCTTAACCGGCATCTTGAGTTTTACAGGTTTTCCATCCTGAACCATGAGGAAATCAGCATGCAAAACATCATCTGTTACGGGGTGGAATTGAGCATCCTGGAAAATTGTGCTGTACTCTTTGCCTTCAACATCAATTTTCACATTGTAAACATCTGGAGTGTAAACAATTTTGTTGAATTCTCTCTCATCAATTATGATGTGCGTGTTTTCATCAGCTCCGTAGATAACCGCGGGAACAAACCCTTTTCTTCTGTGATCTTTGGCATGTTTAGTACCAATTTTTTCGCGGACTGATCCTTTTATTGTAACCGTTTTCATGGCTGTTGATTATTTATCTTCTTTTAAATAATAAAGTTTGAACTTATCGATTTGTGCGCTTCAATGTTCTCAATTACATCAGCGAATAATTCAGAAACAGTAAGCGTCTTTATTTTATCTATTTGCTTTTTAAGCGGTATTGTGTCTGTCACAACCAATTCACTGATTTGTGAATCTTCTAATCGGTCGTAAGCTGGTCCTGAAAGTACAGGGTGAGAACACATTGCACTTACAGATTTTGCTCCTTCTTCAACCATCAAATCAGCAGCTTTACAAAGCGTGCCAGCTGTATCAATGATATCATCTATAAGGAGAACATCTTTCCCTTTTACATCACCAATCACCATCATATTTTGAATCTCATTGGCAACGCGTCTTTGCTTGTAACAAATCGCCATTTCGAGATCAAAATACTTGGCGTAAGCATTTGCTCTTTTCGTACCACCTGTATCAGGTGCTGCGATCACGAGGTTACTGAGATCGTAATTTTCTTTGATGTAAGGCAGAAATACCGTTGAGGCAAATAAGTGATCAACCGGAACTTCAAAGAAGCCCTGGATTTGATCAGCGTGGAGATCCATCGTCATGATCCGCGTTACACCTGCAGCTGTGAGCATGTTAGCCACCATTTTGGAACCAATTGCCACACGAGGTTTGTCTTTTCTATCCTGACGGGCAAAACCAAAATAAGGCATCACGGCAACAATTTGTCTCGCTGATGCTCTCTTGGCTGCATCGATCATGAGTAAGAGCTCAAAAAGATTGTCAACAGGAGGGAAAGTAGGTTGGATGAGAAATACATCCTGACCTCGAACAGTTTCCTCAAAACTGGCTGTAAATTCACCGTCACTAAACTTTTGAATAGTGAGGTTACCCAGTTCAGAACCGAATGAAGCGGCAATTTTCTTTGCCAGCTCGGGACTTGCAGACCCTGTGAAAATTTTAACTCTTTTGTTATCCATGCCTTAGACCTCCTTTGCCAAAAAGGGCTGCAAATTAACCAAATAAATACTATTTATCCAAAACTTTAACCGTATGAAATTGAGTGGTTTTGATAATGCAAAGGTAAATCAATCTGTAAAAAAGGACTTGCAGTTTTATTTTTTTGATAAATTCGCGCTCCACTTCATTAAAAGAAGTGTTGAAATACATCTGCCCGGGTGGCGGAATTGGTAGACGCGCTGGATTCAAAATCCAGTGGTAGCAATACCGTGCGGGTTCGATTCCCGCCCTGGGTACAACAAAAAAGAGCAAGTTTTCACTTGCTCTTTTTTATTTATTCTTAATTCATATTAACGAAAAGCTCCCATTGGCTCGAACAATATCCCTTTCCTAAAGTTATTTCAGTATTAGTTTTATAAATTCCGTATAATTTAAAACTGCTTTCATTTTGAAGTAAAATAAATCAAATTTAAAGCAAATACCGAAAGGCTAAGCCCAAATTTCAAAATTTGAGCAATATTCAATTAATTCTGGTACAATAATGTCAAAAGTGATTTTAGTCGAAGACGACAAAGGTTTTGGAGAATCTTTAAAAGAATTACTCCTCTTAAGGAATATTGACGTATCATTATTCGATTCGGCAAACAAGGTGCTTGAAGAAATTAAGCACAATCAGCCAGACATCATCATCTCAGACATCATGATGCCTGAGATGGATGGTTTAACACTACTTGATCGAATAAGGTCAAAAAAGCAATACGATCATATATCAATTATTATCATTACTGCTAGAAAATTAGATAAAGATTACAGCAGCTCCCTTAAAAAAGGGAGTGACTATTTTTTGAACAAGCCCTTTGATAACGAAGTATTCATTGACCTTATTAATAACATCATAGAAAGAAAAAGAGGTCAAATAAAAAAGATAATACAAACCCCTGATCACGAATACCATAAAGATAAGGATATCTCATTCCTTGAAGAAGTTAAAAATCAGGTACAAAAACACAGTAATGATCCTGATTTTGGTCTAGATAAAATGGCTGATCTACTGAGCTTAAGCCCTTCAGCTGTTCAGAAAAAAATTAAACGCGTGACAGGTCAAAACTACTCTGAGTTTATTAACAACTTTAAACTAGAAAGAGCTGCACATTTGATTAAGCAGAATTCAAACACTATCTCAGAAATAAGCTCAATGGTAGGATATAACTCACTATCTTATTTTTCAAAGTGCTTTAAGGACAAATACAGAGTTTCACCTAAGAAGTTTAGCCAAAAGAACTGATTTAATATGCTTTACGAAAAAGAATTATTTGATCTGCTAACTGAAAAACAAAACATTGGAATATGGAAGTGGGATTTGTGTACCGACACAGTTTATTATTCTAAGAGTTGGTGTCAACTACTGGGTTATGAAGATTCTTCAGAACTTGAAGCTACTTTCGAAACATATAAATCTCACGTTGTTCCTGAAGATTTAGAGAAAGCCTTAAAGCCCGTCAATGAGCATTTGAAAAAACAAAGTGACTACTTCGAGAAAACAATATACAGGATGGTCAAAAAAGATGGAACCATCATTTATACTGAACACCAGGGTAAGGCAAAATTTGAGAATAATAAGCCTGTATATGTAGTTGGTTTAATGAGAAACGTTGATGAGGAACACAGAAATTATAAATTGCAGAGGGAAACTGCTCAATTTTTAAACAACATTTTTGATCTAAGTCCATCTTTGATTTTTGTCAAGAATTCAAATGGTGACTTTATAAAAGTAAATCAAGCTGTTGCTGATCTGTTTGGAAAAGATAAGGAAGAAATAGAAAACTTTAGTAACAGTGAAGTTCATAAAGTTAAAAGTGAACTGGATCAATTTGATAGCTTTGAAAGAGAGGTTCTGAGCAAAAACAAGTCGTTAACCAAGTATGAGGATTTCACCACCTACAAGGGAGAAAATCGCATATACCGTACAACTAAAGCGCCTTTCAATTTCCGGGGTGAAAGGATGATTTTTGCAGTTTCTGAAAATGTAACTGAGTTGAGAAACTCTAAAGAAAGAGAAGAAAAACTACGTAAAAAATATCAAAGATTAATCGAGACAACATCAGTTGGGCTTCTTCAATTAGATGAAAATTGTACAATCAACTATGCCAATAGAGGTGCTTATAAAATTTTAAATAATTGTGAACTTGAAGGAGACAAGTTAAAAGATTTAATAACAGACTTTGATAAAAATAAGATTTGCAAATTCTTTGAAAATAACTCTCAACACGAAAGAATTAAATTCAAAGCCAGATCAAAAGTTGAAAACAAATGGCTACAAGTATATGCAGATAAGTTTGAAACTAAAACAGAAAAAAGCTTTGAGATCATACTTATTGATATCACAAAAGAGTATAAGCTTAATAGAGAAAAGGAATATCAATCAAAATTACTGAACTCTATTTCTAAATATAATTCAGATATAATATGTTTACATAAACCAAATGCTAACATAAAATTTATTGGAGCATCAGCCAAAAATGTACTAGGTTATGAACCAGAAGAGCTGATTGGTAAAAACCCATTTGAACTGACCACTTCGACCCAAAGAGAAGTATTGGATTCTTTGCTAGTCAAATTGATAAATAAAGAGATCACACATTATGAAGGTGAGATTGAAATGTTTAGAAAAAATGGTGATAAAATAATTCTTGAAACTAATGCTAAAGGAATATATGAAGATGGGAGGCTAATCGAAATAGTTTCAACATCCAGGGACATCTCGAAGCGAAGAGAACTCGAAAAAGAAAAAGTGGAGGTGCTTCGTAAATCACAAGAGTTAATTAATTTAGAGAAGTCTATAATTGATATGGGAAGCCATCAGCTTAAAACCCCTATTTCAACTATCTTAACGAACCTTGAATTACTCAATTCATCTTTCAAAAACATTGACAAAAGCAAATACTTTTTACGAATAAAAAAACAGCTGAATAAACTTCTCGACATAATTGCCAACCTTTTAGAGAATAGTAAGTTGGACAGCGATAACTTCAGAGCTTCACATTTGAAAAAAATTCCATTAAAAAAATTAGAGCAATCACTAAAGAGTTATTTTCTCAACAACGAGGATCAGTTTAAGCGCCTCAAGTTCGACTTATGTATTGAGGTAAAAGTTAGAATGGATATTGATTTAACAACCACAATCCTTACAAACTTCATTGACAACTCGTTAAAATACTCCACAGATGAAGTTAAAATCAACTGCAAAAAAGAAGAGAAATTCATCAAATTAAGTGTTACAGATAATGGAATAGGAATACCCAAAAAAGATAAAGCTTCTCTTTTTACACCCTTTTTTAGAGGGTCTAACACGAAAGATTATGAAGGTACCGGATTAGGGCTATTGATCTGTAAAAAAGCAGCTAACATGCAAGATGCTGAAATTATGATAAAGTCAAAACTCAACAAGGGTACTACCTGCTCTGTTATATTCAAAAAATAAATTTGATTTTTAATTTATACTGCCTGGTTCTCCTTTGTTGTTGATGAATGCCTTTTTAAAGTCTGAAGGAGTAAAAGGCTTTCTTAGAAATTGAAAGACATTGTCAAATGACATAGCTTTTTCCAAATCTTCTAAATCAATGCTACTGGTAAGTATTACTGTAGGAGGAAAAAACTCTTTTGAGGACAGCGTTTCTATTAGCTCAAAACCAGACATTTCAGGCATATTGATATCTGTAATCAGCAGCTGGGGTTCATGTTTGATATTGATTACTTCTAAAGGGTTTGAAAAACAATTGAGTTTTATGTGAGGGAAAAACCTTTCAAACAACATTTTAATGTGTTGCACCTGGAAGTTGTCATCATCTACAAATACTACCTCCTCAAGTAAGTTAAAGTCAGGCAACTTTTTAATTTGGTAATCAATTTCGCCCTTGAACCTACTCATTTTTGAGGTCAATAACATGACTGCTCTATCAATTCTCTTTGCTTGTTCCTTTATGTAGTATGTTTCTTCTTCATTTAAAGGTTTTTTTTCTTCTAAAATGGTTAAAATATTAGCAAGTGGTGCGCGCAAGACATGACTGTTAAAAAAAGACAATTGATCAAATGTGTTTGTGGCAACTTTTACTTTTTTACTATTCTCTTCAAGTAGCGCTAGAAAAGAGTCTCTTTTCTTTAGCTGAGCAGAAATTGAATTCGATAAAACAGATATTTCAAAGGGTTTCTTAATGTAATCATCAGCCCCCAGGGCAAATCCATGTCTCACATCATCCTCTTTAATTTTAGCAGTTAAGAAAACAAATGGAATTAGGTCAAGCTGAGAGTTAGACCTTATTTCTCTCAATAATTCAAAACCACTCATTTCAGGCATCATTATATCACTTAAAATGAGATCAATTTGATTTTTGTTTTCGTTGATATAATTTAGAGCACTTTGTGGTTTAGAAAAGTCAAACACATGATATCCTTTGAGTTCTAATATATCTTTAATAGAGTTTAAAAGATCCAGTTCGTCTTCTATGACTAAAATATTTCTAGTTTTCATATAGATTAAATGCTATTGTGTAAGAGATTGAATTATCGTCAGCCTCTTTAAATTTGAATTTTAATAGCTCAATATTGACTAATTCTATAAAAAATTCAAATTTAAACTGTAACTCTATTATTTTACTGGACATATGATCTATATCAAAAGTACTATCTCCATTAAAGTGGTTCTTTACAATATTGTGAAACCCTTCAATTATCCCGCCAGTGTAAACAACATAAATCTCATTTCCAGACTTGTATATTTCATATGAATAACTTTGTTCTCCGCCTGCATTTATTAAAGTAAAATATGAGTTTAATAAATTTGTCAGGTTAACCTTATTTGATTTAGTATAGTAGTTTTTCAAAGAAGTCTTTTTTTCTACGGAGAAATCTATTTTATGATCTCTAGCTTCCTCAACTATTAAGTCGATTAACTCTTCTGCATTAACTTTTGATTTTTCTCTTTCTTTAACATTGGTATACTCTGTCATATCAGAGATCAGCCCATTGATCTTTTTAACTTGATTTTGAATTACCTCTATGTTTGTGAACTTTTTAGATAGTTCTAAAGCCTTGACCTTCTCATTTATAATTTCAATATTGGTGTTAATTACAGAAAGTGGGGTTCTCAAAATATGAGAACTCGCAGAAAGAAAAACTTTTTGCTGCTCTATAATTTTCTCTTCCTTTTCTAAATTTTTCTTATAAATATCTTCAGCTTTTTTTCTTTCAGTAATATCTTGGAGTTGAAAAAAATATTTTGCACTATCAACATTCTCATTTTCTAGATGCTGCCTAATTTCAGTTGCAAAGACTTCATACCACCTTTCATTTTGTGAAGTTTTGATTTCAATTTTATCTTCTAAAAAGGAGTTTATCGTGCCTGGTTTTCGATTTAGTAGTGTTAAAACAGATTGACCAGTTAAGTCATCTTCAGAAGTTTTGAGTTTTTCCTTGATATTAGGTGAGTTCCAAACTATTTCTCCTTCCTTATCAATTAAAAAGAATAATGAGTTTGAAAAACTGAAAATATTATCCGCTTCCTCTGTTTTTTGATCTAGCTTTTTTCTAGTTTCAAATTGTTCTGTTAAATCTACATGAGTTCCAATAGCTCTTTTGGGATTCCAATCTTCATCCCAGTCAACCACCCTCCCACTACATAAAACGTATTTGGTATATCCTTCTTTATGATAAAATCTGGTAATCGAAGAAAAAGGTTTTACACCTTTAGATTCAATATGCTTGTTAAATTCATTAAATAATGAAGGTAAGTCTTCTTTGTAAGCAATTTTTTGCCATGATTCTGGAGTGTTTTCCATTTCATCGACATTGTATCCAAACATGGCTTTAAATTGTGGGCTTAGATACTCATAATTTGTCGTGATGTTCCAATCCCAAAAACCGGAGAAAATCGACTCTGTCAGCAACTCTCTGTAGTGAATTTGCTCGTCTCTACTTTTGAGGACTTCACTAAAATCTTTAATAAACTCGTTGAAATAAGTTGAATTTGGGTTTTGAAAAAACAGTATTTTTTTTCCTTTATACCCCGCCTCGGCCTTTACTTTAACATCTTCAAGTTTTAATTTCGTTGAATTTGAAAGAGTGATAGTCTCTTTGTTCAATAAGCCCACAGAGTAAGAGGGTTCGTATATCAACTCAATAATATTCTCATTGATTTTTTCAGGTAAAATCAAATCTGAAGGGAATAGCAGGAATAACACAAAATCTAGGCCAATAGCAGTAAAGTCAATTAATTTTGTTGTAACAAATGGTTTAGTTTCTTGATTCAAATTTAAATCTACACGTGGAAACCTCCTTCTTTCTCCAATACCGAATTTACCCACACTCTCTACGTAACCCTCATAAACCGGGTCAATACTTTGATTTAGTATAGCTGTGATTTGTTCATTATCTAGGTTTAGATGGCTTTTAATTTTGTTAGAAAACACATATTCTTCTAAATCAAACGCTAAAAAACAAAACACCTCCTTGCCAGGCTTTTCGAAATAATTGAATAATTTTTCGTAAAACCCCATATCCTGAGGCTTTATTTTGCTTAATTTAAATTTCAAATTGTTTATAATTTCTTTAGTTAGCTAAATTATAACAAATGAATGATTTTTACTTAGCAAGATCTTGGATTAACTGGATTTTGCTCCTGAGTTAAAAAAAAGCAGGCTTGAAAAAAATCAAGCCTGCTCTACCTAACAAACATAGTTAAACTTAACTAAACCCTGGAAATTACTGCTTAACCAATCGCATAACCTTTATACCTTCTCCTTGTTCATTTTGAAGCTGAAGATAATAAACTGATGTTGCATATCGACTCAAGTCTATTCGATTCAAGCCATTTTGCATATTACCGCTTTGAAGTATTCTACCTGCCATGTCAATTAAATGGTAGTTCAAGTTTTCTACCCCAAGCAATTCAACTTTTACTTCACCTCTGGTTGGGTTTGGATAAACACTCACATTAACAGTTTTTTTAGATCTCTTTATACTTGTGAGGGTGGTTACAGTTGCTGTATCTGATCCTGTACAGCTATTGCTGTCTGTTACACTAATCCAAACGGTTGTGTCTGTCAATACTTTTAGATCAAGAGATCTGGTTGTATCTCCTGTACTCCAAAGGTATTCGCTGACTGTATCATTTACTGAAAAACTCACAACATGACCTGGACCAACTGCTGTGTCTGCTCCAAGATCCACTTCTGGAATAGCATTGACACTAAAACTTGTTGTACAGCTAGCCACATTACCTGATCCATCCACAGCCTCAAATGATGTTACATATTCACCTTCTGTTAAACTGTCTCCTGAAAAAACATTCCCTGTATTAGTTACTGTACTGGTACAGTTATCGTTGCTTACAGCATCAGGAAAGTTCACTATACCGGCACATGCATCAAAACTTGATGGGCATTCGATCGTTGGAGCTAGTGTGTCTTCTACCGTTAAGTTTACCAATATTCGCGATTCATTCATGGATCCGTCTTTTCCGATCAACTCCACTGTTGTACTTCCAAGATCGTTACATCCCAACGTTGTGCGAGATAGATAAATAGTATCTAAACTACAGTTATCTACTGAGTTACTATCGAGCATGCCCGCATCAATTGAAGCAGTGCCAGAGCTGTCAAGATAAACTGTTATGTTGGAGAAAGATCTCAACAGGGGAGCTATGGTGTCTGTAACAGAAACAAGAGCATTTGATGTTGCACCGTTACCACTCTGATCTGTTACATGTAAATCAACAACATGCAAGCCTAAATCAGAGCATGTGAATGTATCCTGACTCAAGCTCATACTGTCTATTGAACAATTATCATTAGAACCATTATCAAATACCGATGGCGTTAGTACTGCCGTTCCTGTACTATCCAGATAAAGGGTTACGCCCTGAGTTATTACCTCGGGAGCAATAGTATCTTCAACTGTTACAACAGCACTTGATGAATCTGTATTACCATTAACATCAGTAGCAATCAACTGTACCGTGTTTGTGCCGATGTGTGAACAATCAAAGTTGTTTTCACTTAAGAACATGGTGTCAATAGCACAATTATCACTGCTGCCAGCATCTATACTCATAGCTGTTGTACTCGCCTGTCCTAAACTATCGAGGTAAAGTGTTACACTTTGAGTTTGGATATTAGGCGCTATTGTGTCTTCAACTGTAACAATAGCTGTCGATGTTGACACATTGTTGCTGCCGTCTGTTAT